>NZ_JACOOQ010000056.1 GCF_014287815.1 Clostridium lentum | reverse complement strand
GTCTCTTATTCCCTTTAGCTTTAGTACATTTATCTTTATATGGACAGCCATTACAGTTTTCACTTTCGTAAATGGTCACTACTGATTTATAGTTAGATTTAGATACTTTAATTTTGCTTGAAACAGGAACTAATCTTTTTCCATAGGCACATATGTAATAATCATCCTCAACATTATAAGTCATATTTTCTCTCTTACTAATATCATTTTTAAATTTTTTACTTTTTGACTTTTTGTAGTTTTGTGGTTTAATATATGAATTTTGATTATGTTCACTTAAATATTTATAATTTTCTTCACTTTCGTATCCAGCGTCAGCTATAACATTTTTAAATTTTTCAGGTAAATCATTTTCAAGTTTATTAAGAAATGGTATGAATGTTAATTGATCCGCTCTTTCACTTGAAACATCAACACCGACTATGTATTCTCCTTCAACACCAATTTGAATATTATACCCTGGTTTAAGTTGACCATTTTTCATATGGTCTTCTTTCATATGCATGAAAG
>NZ_JACOOQ010000055.1 GCF_014287815.1 Clostridium lentum | reverse complement strand
TTAGCAGAGCATCGTCTACGAATATGGCATTGCAAAATCAACAATTAACGGCTGGATTAAAGATGTAAAAGAAATTAAAGTAGATGAAAATGAAGTTATGACATTAAAGGAAGTAAAAGCTTTAAGAAAAGAAATGGCAAGAATTAAAGAGGAAAATGAAATATTACACCAAAGGCGGGCTTTAGCCAAAAAAGCTATGGCCATATTTGCAACAAGAAATTAGATGAAGTGATAGAATTTATAAATAATAATAAAAGGAAACATGATATTAAGACTATGTGTACCGTTCTAGGCGTAGCCAGAAGCACATATTATAAATCTTTTGATAAAACTAAATCTGCAAGAGAACTAGAAAATGAGGAATTAAAATCAGCTATTAAAAGGATATATAAAAGGTAGTAGAAGATTTAGAAAACGTTTTAAAAAGAGACTTTACAACTACTTATATTAACGAAAAATGGGTAGGAGATATTACATATATTCATACTAGTAGGGATGGTTGGTGCTATTTAGCTTCAGTTCTTGAC
>NZ_JACOOQ010000054.1 GCF_014287815.1 Clostridium lentum | reverse complement strand
AGCTGGAGTTGCTAGTAATCGCGAATCAGCATGTCGCGGTGAATACGTTCCCGGGCCTTGTACACACCGCCCGTCACACCATGAGAGTTGGCAATACCCAAAGTACGTGATCTAACCCGTAAGGGAGGAAGCGTCCTAAGGTAGGGTCAGCGATTGGGGTGAAGTCGTAACAAGGTAGCCGTAGGAGAACCTGCGGCTGGATCACCTCCTTTCTATGGAGAAATGAAGAAGCAAGATGCTTACTTCGTATAGGAATTGTTTATATTAACATTTCTGTTCAATTTTGAGAAACCATGTTTCTCAAATGATGTTCTTTGAAAATTGCATATAAAATGATAATATATAACTTCAAACATATTGAGAAGTAAGCCAAGAAATATTCTTTGTGATATTAAATGCAAAACTTTGAAAAAATTTGACTGATAGGTCAAGCTACAAAGGGCGCATGGTGAATGCCTTGGCATCAGGAGCCGATGAAGGACGTGATAAGCTGCGATAAGCTTCGGGTAGGCGCACATAGCCAGTGATCCGGAGATTTCC
>NZ_JACOOQ010000053.1 GCF_014287815.1 Clostridium lentum | reverse complement strand
AAGCAAAATTAAAGTATCTAAATCTAACTATAAATCAGTAGTGACCATTTACGAAAGTGAAAACTGTAATGGCTGTCCATATAAAGATAAATGTACTAAAGCTAAAGGGAATAAGAGACTTCATGTATCTAAAGATTTTCTTGAAAAACGTAATGAATCTCTTAAAAATATTTCAACGCCCGAAGGAAAAATTTTAAGAATGAATCGTTCTATTCAGGTCGAAGGTGTATTTGGAGTTTTAAAACAAGATTATGCATTTAGAAGATTCTTACTTCGTGGTAAGAAGAATGTATTGGTAGAATTTACATTGCTCGCATTTGCTTATAATATTCAAAAATTATTTAATAAAAATATTAAAAATACAAATGGAATATTATTACACATTCCTAAAACAGCTTAGTGGAATAATATGTAAAACAAATAGAAGGATTAATACCTTCTATTTGTTGTGTTTAAAATTAAATTTATTACCACTAATTACATAATATAAACTGAATAATTTTTCTAAAAAACAAAAAAGAGGTCGTCTACATAAATGATTTAAAAATCATTTATGAGACGTCCCC
>NZ_JACOOQ010000052.1 GCF_014287815.1 Clostridium lentum | reverse complement strand
ATTTTCTGTAGACTCTGAATTTTCTAACTTTTCATTATTAGCTAACTCTTCATCTACTTTGACTTCACTTAAATTTAATGTAGCATTAGCTATTACTTGTGTTGGTAAAAATTCACTTGTCATTAATGCTACACATATCAAAGCTAAAAGTCTTTTTCTTTTATTCACTACTTCACCCCCATTATAAAGTCATATTTTTTTATTTTATGACTTAAAATAGTTTTTTTAATATAAGTAGTCCTATAAAGAACTTATTATACTTTTAAATAAGCGTAGCTTATTTTTTTATTTCCTACCTCCATTCTTAAAAATATATAAAAAAATTTAAAAATAACTTATTATAAATTATTTTTAAATCAACTTTTATTCTAACATGTTTAATTTTTTTTTTATTATTATATTTCATTAAATATCATAAAATTTACGTAAAAAGAAAAAGAGAGATTCATCTCATATAATTTTTTAAATCACATGAGCTTAATCTCTCTTTCATATTTTATCTAAATTCAAATATCAATTTAAATTTACCTCTAACTTTTCCTCCAGCAAAATTATTTCCATATTTAGCTGTAAG
>NZ_JACOOQ010000051.1 GCF_014287815.1 Clostridium lentum | reverse complement strand
ATACGGCAGCAAGATATAGTCAAAAATCACCACGTGAAGTGTTACAAGAACGTTCTAAGAAATTAAGAAAATCAGTTTATGAAATAGATGAGAATATTAAAAATACTTTACCAGCTAAAAATACAATTGATAATTTAGATGCTGAAATTAAATATTGTCAGGACTTAGTTAAAGCTATAGAAAAGAATGATGTTATTGCAGCTTATCCAAAG
Organism: Clostridium lentum; assembly: GCF_014287815.1. Taxonomy (GTDB): domain Bacteria; phylum Bacillota; class Clostridia; order Clostridiales; family Clostridiaceae; genus Clostridium; species Clostridium lentum. The sequence goes on along the minus strand of NZ_JACOOQ010000051.1, from coordinate 411 downwards.
GTTATGGAAAAATTAAATATGTTAAATGAAACATTAGAAGATGATATTCATCATATTCAAGCTTGCGCTGATGCGGATGCAAGAATTGGTCATAAGTCTGTTGACACATCTTTCTTTGGTTATAAAACACATATTGCAATGACAGAAGAAAGAATAATAACTGCTGCAACTATTACTACTGGAGAAAAAAACGATGGTAAAGAATTAGAAACATTAATCACTAAAAGTCAGAAAGCCGGAATAAAAGTTAAAACAATAATTGGTGATTCTGCTTATTCAGAAAAGGGTAATATTGAGTTTGCAAATAGAAATAATATAAAACTTGTAGCAAAGTTAAATCCTTCTGTAACGCAAGGATTTAGAAAAAAAGAAGATGAGTTCCAATTCAATAAAGATGCTGGAATGTATGTA
>NZ_JACOOQ010000050.1 GCF_014287815.1 Clostridium lentum | reverse complement strand
AGCTGGAGTTGCTAGTAATCGCGAATCAGCATGTCGCGGTGAATACGTTCCCGGGCCTTGTACACACCGCCCGTCACACCATGAGAGTTGGCAATACCCAAAGTACGTGATCTAACCCGTAAGGGAGGAAGCGTCCTAAGGTAGGGTCAGCGATTGGGGTGAAGTCGTAACAAGGTAGCCGTAGGAGAACCTGCGGCTGGATCACCTCCTTTCTATGGAGAAATGAAGAATCAAGATGTTTCTTCGTACACGAATTGCTTATACTAACTATTCTGTTCAATTTTGAGCGATCATGCTCAAAGTAATATGGGTCTATAGCTCAGCTGGTTAGAGCGCACGCCTGATAAGCGTGAGGTCGATGGTTCGAGTCCATTTAGACCCACCATTATGTTCTTTGAAAATTGCATATAAAATGATAATATATAACTTCAAACATATTGAGAAGTAAGCCAAGAAATATTCTTTGTGATATTAAATGCAAAACTTTGAAAAAATGACTGAAGAGTTTTAACTTGAAAAATAGTTAGAATTGAGTTTTGATTATGAAAGAATAATCAAATGAAGATAGGTCAAGCTACAAAGGGCGCATGGTGAATGCCTTGGCATCAGGAGCCGATGAAGGACGTGATAAGCTGCGATAAGCTTCGGGTAGGCGCACATAGCCAGTGATCCGGAGATTTCC
>NZ_JACOOQ010000049.1 GCF_014287815.1 Clostridium lentum | reverse complement strand
ACCCGTCCGCCGCTAAATCCATTCCCGAAGGAACTTCATTCGCTCGACTTGCATGTGTTAGGCACGCCGCCAGCGTTCGTCCTGAGCCAGGATCAAACTCTCAATAAAAAGTTTAATCTGTTTTGCTCAAATTACTTTGAGTCTTTATAAGACTTAAAAGAATTGCTGGTTTTATATTAACTATATTCTGTTCAATTTTCAAAGACCATTTTATCTTGTCACCCTCAAGCGACTTTCTTATCTTATCACTTATTTTTTTCTCTGTCAACAACTTTTTTTTTAAAACTTTTAAGTTGTTTTCAAGTTTTTTAAGTGATTTGGTTGTTCCTTGTCGGAACGATATTTATAATATCATGATACTTAATACTATATATTTATAATATTACTAATATTATAAATTATTTTTTATTTTCTTTATTTTTCTCCTTTTTTCTAATATATACTATTATTGATACACCTGGCGCTATTGTTATTATATTTCTTATAGTTTTTGTTTATTTTTTCCTTTTTATCCCTTAATAGTACTGAATTTTTTCTTCTCCTTTTAAATAACTTTTTTTAATAATCTTTTCTCCTCTCCACATTTTTATAAAATACCAATACAATTTATTTCTTAATTCTAAAAAACTCCTTGAATTTTAACATCAATTATAAATTATCACTTTCTTTTTTTTGTAAACAAAAAAGACTTAAAGCAAATGCTTTAAGTCTTACTAACCTGGCAACGTTCTACTCTCCCACACAGTCCCCCGTGCAGTACCATCGACGCTGTAGAGCTTAACTTTCCTGTTCGGAATGGGAAGGAGTGTTTCCTCTACGCCATCATCACCAGAT
>NZ_JACOOQ010000048.1 GCF_014287815.1 Clostridium lentum | reverse complement strand
TTATCCAGTAAATTATAAGGTTACTGATACTCATGGAAATATAACTATGTATAAGATTAATGTTAATGTAGTTAAAACAATTAAAGCAACAGTAACTACAGATATTCCATTCCAAGTAGTAACTAACTTATTAAAAGAAAATGGTACAACAGAAAATATAAAGGATAGGTTTGTATCATCAAAAATTAGAATTAAAAATAATAATCCAAATTCTAAGATGGAAGTTTATGTTAAAGGATTAAGCAAGAGTGAGGGTGAACTAGAATTAGTTAATCCAAGTGATACGAATTTTGAATCTTTAAATAAATTTGAATCATTAAGAAAAATGGCTTTAGGAGTTTACTTTGAAAGTAAAAGTAGTGAAATAGAAAATGATGAATCACCTCAAGAAAGTAGAAGTGATGAAAGTTTAGATGGATCTGATGAAGAATCATCAATAGACAACACAAAAGTATTTACTAAGGATTCACCATTATGGTTAACTATTGGTATGAGTGAAGTTAAGATTAAAACCATGAATCAAGCTACAGGTAGTAAGAGTGAAACTATATTACCATCTAAAAATGACTCGAATGATGGTAGCGGTGAAGAAAATGGTAATGGTGAAAATCAACGAGAGTCATATACTAATTCAAGTGAACACTCTGAAGAAAGCACACCAAATAATGGTGAAACAAATAATGCAAATAATCAATTAAGTAATCCAAATTATTATATTAAGGATTACGGTGATATAAATAGTGAAATTCTAGAATTTGGTCTTACAGCTAAATATGGAAATAATTTTGCTGGAGGAAAAGTTAGAGGTAAATTTAAATTGATATTTGAATTTAGATAAAA
>NZ_JACOOQ010000047.1 GCF_014287815.1 Clostridium lentum | reverse complement strand
ACCCGTCCGCCGCTAAATCCGTCCCCGAAGGAACTTCATTCGCTCGACTTGCATGTGTTAGGCACGCCGCCAGCGTTCGTCCTGAGCCAGGATCAAACTCTCAATAAAAAGTTTAATCTGTTTCGCTCAAATTACTTTGAGTCTTTATAAGACTTAAAAGAATTGCTGGTTTTATATTAACTATATTCTGTTCAATTTTCAAAGACCATTTTATCTTGTCGCTCTCAAGCGACTTCTTTATCTTATCATCAGTTAAAGCTTATGTCAACACTTTTTTTAAAACTTTTTTTAAATGTTTTTTAGTGTTTTGCTTTGTCTCTGACGACTTCTTTATATTATCATCACTAAAAACTTATGTCAACATATTTTTTAATATTTTTTATAAAAAACTCATATTTAGATATTTTTCTTAATCTTCAAGAACCAAAACTTTAAATTAACTCCAATGTCCTCCTTATTATGACTTAAAGTTATCAATATTAATTTTAAAATTGTTCTTTAATGATATTATCTATAATGGTATTATCTATTTTTATTATAAATAATTATTTTTAAAACAAAAAAGCTGTGAACTAATTCACAGCTTTTGGTGGAGATAAAGGGATTCGAACCCTTGACCCCCTGCGTGCAAGGCAGGTGCTCTCCCAACTGAGCTATATCCCCATATTACCTGGCAACGTTCTACTCTCCCACACAGTCTCCCATGCAGTACCATCGACGCTGTAGAGCTTAACTTTCCTGTTCGGAATGGGAAGGAGTGTTTCCTCTACGCCATAATCACCAGATTCTATGATTCTCCAAATCTTCCATTTGGTTAAGAATCTTGTACTCCTCATCTCTATATAGCTAGTTTCCTTTTTCAAAGAATCTTGTTCTCTGAAAATTGCATATAAATGATAATCTATTTTTATTGGTCAAGCCCTCGACCTATTAGTATCAGTCAGCTAAATATGTTACCACACTTACACCTCTGACCTATCAACCTCGTGTT
>NZ_JACOOQ010000046.1 GCF_014287815.1 Clostridium lentum | reverse complement strand
AACACGAGGTTGATAGGTCAGAGGTGTAAGTGTGGTAACATATTTAGCTGACTGATACTAATAGGTCGAGGGCTTGACCAATAAAAATAGATTATCATTTATATGCAATTTTCAGAGAACAAGATTCTTTGAAAAAGGAAACTCGCTATATAGAGCCGAGGAATACAAGATTCTTAACCAAATCGAAGATTTGGAGAATCATAGCATCTGGTGATGATGGCGTAGAGGAAACACTCCTTCCCATTCCGAACAGGAAAGTTAAGCTCTACAGCGTCGATGGTACTGCACGGGGGACTGTGTGGGAGAGTAGAACGTTGCCAGGTAATGTGGCTCGATAGCTCAGTCGGTAGAGCAGAGGACTGAAAATCCTCGTGTCCCTGGTTCGATTCCTGGTCGAGCCACCAGGTAAAAGCACTAACATATGTTAGTGCTTTTTTTAACGCTTAGGAAAGCATAAAAAAATAAGATAAAATACATTTTTTATCAAAAAAAGAAAAAAAGTATGATATAATATTGAAAACTATATCATATTAGGTTGAAAAGGAGAAAAAGAATGGATAATAAAGTTTTAGTAACTATAGCAGGAAGAGAAATTACAGAAAAAGATTTAGAGGCAATAATTTCAAGATATCCTCAAGATAAAAGAGCATATTTTGATTCAGAAATGGGAAGAAATCAATTATTAGAACAATTAGTTTCTTTTGAATTAATGAATAAATTAGGAACTGAAATGGAATTGGATAAGACTGAAGAGTATAAATCAGCATTAGAACAAATGGAAAGAGATTTATTAACTCAAATGACAATCAATAAAGTATTATCAGATGTTACTGTAACAGATGCTGATGCAGAAACTTTCTACAATGAACATGAAGAAGAATTTAAAACACCAGAAATGGTTTCTGCAAAACACATATTAGTAGATTCAGAAGAAAAAGCAAAAGAAATAAAAGAAAAGATTTCAAATGGAGAAATATCATTTGAAGAAGCTGCTGGACAATTCTCAACTTGCCCATCAGGGCAACAAGGTGGAGATCTTGGAGAGTTTGGTAGAGGAATGATGGTTCCAGAATTTGAAGAAGCTGCATTTACTTTAGAATTAAACACTGTAAGCGAACCAGTTAAGACTCAATTTGGATATCACTTAGTAAAAACAGAATCTAAGAATGAAGCAACAGTAGCTAAATTTGAAGATGTTAAAGAACAAATAATTGGAAACTTAATGCAACAAGCTCAACAAAGCAAATACGCTCAATTAATGAAAGAATTAGAAGCTAAATACCAAGTTAAAAGAGCTTAGTTAATCATTGATAATTAAAGGGGGCTGTATCAAAATAATATTTGAAAAAAGGGAATTCGTATTTGAATTCCCTTTTTTGCATATAATATCGTTATGAAAAACTTCAAAAAGAATGTGATACCTATGCAACAAATAGGTT
>NZ_JACOOQ010000045.1 GCF_014287815.1 Clostridium lentum | reverse complement strand
AGAGATAAAAAATAGACCAGCACTAAAGGAACTTCTAAAGGATGCAGAGGAAAGAAAGTTTCAGATGGTGATTTCTTAGAAGATTAATAGGATAAGTATAAAGCTTTCAGATGTTCTAAGGATAGTAGATATAGTAGAGCAGAATAGTATAGCTTTCAATTCTTATTCAGAGCAGTTTGATAATAGTACTCCAGCAGGAAAAATGCAATTTCAGATGATGTAAGTGAAGAAGTACCTTATGGATTCATAAAGAGTATATTAGAGAATTTCAGTAAAGTTCTAACAGAAAGTGTAACTAGAGAGCAACAGAAGAAATTGCTTTATATGATAATATCAGAGATAACTATAAATGAAGCAAGAGAAATAGATTCAATAAAACTAAAAATAAATGATAGCTTGGTTGACTATATAAATAAGGAAGAAGGAGTATCTATAAAGGATGCTCCTTCTTCTTTTATGTTAAGAAATGTTGGTGTAAGTAAATTAAACTTAGATATTGCTATATAGAGAATAATAGCAATGAAAATATTGAGGTTGGTATAGATAAATAGTATAATTTTATCATGTAGAAATATTTATATTTATTAGGTAAATTAGAATTTTGGGAGTGAAATAATTGAAAGAGATTTGGAACAGACATAAAGAAAAGTTAACAACTTTTATCTTATGTGGATTATTGTTTGTTGGCATATTATCTATTATTGCCTTATTATGTGGAGCGATAATGAAAATATTTGGGTTTGAATATGAGTCAATAGGGAGTATTATTCTGTTTTTTGTAATTGCAACAATTATTTCTTATCCTTTTAGTTTGATAGCTGAGATATTGCCTAAAGTAGTTCTATCTTTTGGGAAATTGCCAAAACAAATGGCTATACTCTTTTATATTATCTTAGATGCGTTTGCTACATTTTATGGTCTGCGTGTTGTCGATTATTTTATGCAGTCTGTTTCGGCAACAGATATTTCTATTATTATTGTATCTTTGATATTAGCTTTATTTGGAATAAATGATGTTGATAAAAAACTAAAGGAATGAATTGACAAATTCCAGTTTAATTAATAGATGAATATAAAGAAACCTCATTTATTACTGATACGGAGGACTGTACCATAAATAAATGAGATTTTTACTAAAATTGGATTGATAAAAATAAGGTTATAAGATATTAAAACTCTTACTTATATATAATATATATTGGTAGGAGTTTTTATTTATAATAAAAGTGGTGTTAGTATAAAGCAGTGGACACATTAAGTCGAACTAAGTAAAATAATATTTAGTTAAGAAAGGATGTGTCCATTATGGGAAAGGACAGAAGATACGATCAAGAATATAAGGATATGATAGTAGAGTTATTTAAATCAAGAATGAGCTTAGCAGAGCATCGTCTACGAATATGGCATTGCAAAATCAACAATTAACGGCTGGATTAAAGATGTAAAAGAAATTAAAGTAGATGAAAATGAAGTTATGACATTAAAGGAAGT
>NZ_JACOOQ010000044.1 GCF_014287815.1 Clostridium lentum | reverse complement strand
ATCATTAACTTATTTCTACTGAAAATATCGACACTATTGGCACTACGGTTATGACGATATTTTCTATTACAATTATTCTTGGATAGTAAAGGGGGAAAAGGTAGATAAGTAGATAAAAAGTTTTATTTATAAAAAATAACTTTTTATTTTTTAATTTTATTTACCCCTACTACTTTGCCCCCTTTCCCCCCAATCATTTATTACGATCTTATTATTGGATGCATCTTGCTTCCCCGTTTTTCCCGTAATCCCGTAAGATTTTATTATTGTATTTACTTATTCTGATTATATTTATCTTTTATTATTTATTTTTTATTGAAATAAATTTTTATTAATCTACTTCAATTCTTATTTCATTGTAAGGCTTTAGCCCCCCTATCCCCCGTTACTCTTTCTGAGTCCCAAGTCCTTAGTTCCTATTTACTAGTTCCAAGTTTCATTATTTTTATGTTTTATCATTTCAATTCTTTTTATTTTTGAGTGAATTTAGATTTTTCCTGTACATATTATATGTTATGACTTATCCTTGATTTCAAGTGGAATTATTGAGCCTAGGATTTCCTATGACTTCAACATCTTATAGTCTTTCATACCTTGTTATCCTAGCTTGTATAGTTATGAAGCTATTATTTACTGATTTTTCTTTATTGCTTACAATCTTATTTAGAAAACATTCAATTTATCCTCTCTTCGCAGTTTTTTATTCCTATGGCTACATTTCTTCACACTTTCCAAAATCTCTGCTTTCTGCTGTGCTATCGTTGCTTTTTAGATATACTTAGATTGATTATAGTTACAGTTTTTCTATTTACACTACGTTCAAGATAAATTACATTTACTTAGATTTCTTCTATTCTTTCTCCTCCTATCTCTTACACGTGTATATGTATGAGTAACTATCTTTTATAGGTATTAACTTTATTACATACTTACCTTCTTCAAGCTCTATGTATACTAGAATTTCTTTATCATATGCTGTACCATTACATAGCTCTACAACTTTATTGAATTCTTCTATTAACGTGAATTAAATATAATTAAGTTCTTGTTGTAACTTCTTTAGGTTTATTAACTTCCTATCATTCATTTCAATTATTAACTCTCTATGATTCCATTGGTTAGACAACCTTCCATCATAGAAGTCGAACCTCATTACTCCAAGAAGTTCTTTGCTATAATATTTAAAATACTTTTCTTTACTTAGCTTATTTATCATTTACTTGAACCTCCTTCAATTAGTATTCTCATGGAAAAAGCATTGTAGAATATTCTCCACTATCTATTACATAAACTTTAATCTCACCTTCTATCTGAATATCTTCTATCTCTATTTCATATGTGCATAAGTATTCAGGAACTTCTTGGCTTTGACTTATTACAATATTATTTCCTTCTTTTCTTATCTTGAAAATCTGTAAGTAATCCACTTCAACATTTCCTTCATTCTTCAACTTATCAATCATGCTCCACATTATAAGTTGTAATCTTATATCTACTTC
>NZ_JACOOQ010000043.1 GCF_014287815.1 Clostridium lentum | reverse complement strand
AAAAAAGTGGCTTTCGCCACGCTCCCTTCGGGAATTTAATTTTAAGTATTCTAAAAGGCATAGAACTAACATCGGTTCTATGCTATATTTTTCCTATTAATTAATACTTTATTCCGTATACCCCAGTATATTCTTTAGGCCTCATTATTCCTCCGCACTTTTCGCATGAAAAGCATGGCGGTTCATTAATATTGCTTTGATCCATCTCATCAAAGTATTCAACCACTTCTTTAGGTATATTCTCTTTAATCCCACAACTAGTACAAATATATAGTATTTCTTCTGTATTCACTTTATCTCCTCCAACTACGTTGTTTTCGGAATTATTTTACCACCTAATATACGTTTAGTGATAGCGTAATTTTCTAGAATTTCTTCTAATTTATCTTCATTTTCTGATATAATCTTTATTCTTAACCGTTCTCTCATTGATCCATACTTAGGATATACAATGTCATGAAATCTCATCTTATTCTTGCAATTAGGACATTTACACGGATCTACACCTGATATAGCTAATATTCTATTCTCCCAATTTGCTATAGACTTTCTTATACTTAATATCCTTTTATCTATCATTTTTATAAAATTAACTTTTCCTTTACTTCTTCTAGAATATATTCCAAAATATCTTATCATCTTAAAGTTTTTCTCAGGAATATGCCTGATTATCCTTTTTATAAACTCATATACATGCACAGTCTCAACTATAACCTTATTATCTTCATGTCTAGTATATTTATAAGTTACATTTTTACCATCATATTTAAGTATTCTTGATTCCGCTATCGCAGGACGTCCAACATATCTCCCCACATATTTTGCTGCTATTTTAGCTGATTTTATCTCCGTCTTAGCATGAACATAAAATCCTTTAACCTTTTCTTTATACAATTTATTTTTTATCAATTTTACTTCCTTTGTATTCCCACTTATATTGGTTATTTCATCTAACAAAATTTTTTGCCATCTTTTTCTTAATGATTCATAAGATATGTATCGTATATGTCTCCATTCAGTTATGTTTCCTTTTCCACCTTCCGTAACCATCATATGTACATGTGGGTTCCATTTTAAATCTCTTCCAAATGTATGTATTACAGTTACTATTCCCGGTGTAAATTCTTCTTTTTTATTTAAACTATGCATCCAACTCGTAACAGCTCTAGCTGCGCATTTCGGTAATATCTTAAGCCTTTGCCTATCTATTCCAAAGAACTTTCTTAACTCTTCTGGTATAGTAAAAACTATATGTCTATGCTTGACATTTATTAGATTTCCTAACATATTATCAATCCAATTATCTGTATAAATCTTTCCACAAGAAGTACAAAATCTACTTTTACATGTAAAGCCAATCTTCTTTTTAGTGTTGCATTTATCACATTTCAATTCAATAAAGCCATATTTTGTATCTTTACATTTTAAAACTTTTTCAACTTCTTTTTTAACATTAGACCTAATTTTATTTTCATATATTTTTAAGAACCCATGCCAGTGATCTTCTAGTATTATTTTTATTTTACCTTTTTTCATATGTAAAAACCTCTAATTTATAATTAATAAATTTAACATATTTAAAGG
>NZ_JACOOQ010000042.1 GCF_014287815.1 Clostridium lentum | reverse complement strand
CTGCTACTCGAAATATGGACAAACATACCCATATTGAGATTTTTCCTTTTTCAACGTGACCTATTTTGTCTTGATAAACATAGACTACTTTAGTTTGATATATCACTCCAAAGGCGTAAATTCCCGACTTAGCCATCGGTACATATCTATAAAATTTATGCTGTTTTATAGATTTTTGCATCTCTTAAATTAAGACTTGCATTATAATCTCTATCTTCAACATACCCACAATCACAATTGAAAATTCTATCTTTAAGCTTTAAATCTTTTTTTATAGAAGCACATTTATGACATAGTTTACTTGAAGGATAAAATCTATCAACAATTCTTAATTCTATACCCAAAGCATTGCATTTATTGGCTAATTTATTTCTAAATTCATTAAATTTCTGTTGTGCTACTGCTTTAGATAAATGCTTATTCTTCATCATTCCTTTAACATTTAAATCTTCTATCGTAATATAAGATGGTTTGTTTCTCACCACATTACTTACAACTTTATTTATATAATCAGTTCTTATATTGTTAAGTCTTTGATAAAGTATTTGTACCTTAGCTATTTGTTTTTGGATATTTTGTCTAGTAGCTTCTCCCTTCTCTTTTTTATTTCTTATTTTTAAACTTTCATATTTCCTTGAAAGTCTTTTTTGTTCTCTTAATAATTTCTTTTCTAGTTTCCTAACTCTTTGAGTTTTATTTATGTTTTTATAAATGATTTTATCGCTGCAAATAGCAAAATCTTTTACCCCTAAATCAATTCCTATACCTTGATTTGTATTTTTCTGTGGGATATTTTCTACATCTATTATTACAGATACATAATATCTATTTGCTTTCTTTGATACAGTTCCACTAATAATTTTTGAACCTACTGGAATATAGCCATATTCCTTTAACCTTACCTTATTTAAGGTAGGTACCATTATTCTATGTCTATCCACCTTCCAATCGCCTTTATTATTCTTAGGAAAGTATAATTTAACATCACATTTATTTTTCTTTTTAAACTTAGGAAATTTAGCTTGACCTTTAAAAAACCTTTTATAAGCGGTTTCGGCATTTTGTATAGCTTTTTTTCTAGCTTTAGAACCACAATTATTTATCCAAGAGTATTCATCTAAAACTTTGACTTCATTGTTTATATATTTATCAAAATCATTAGCACTCATAAACACCTGTTTCTTATCAATGAATCCATCTTTGTATTTAGTATATAGTTGATTGTTGGTTGATAAATATTCATTATAAAGCCATCTACAAACTCCAATACTTTGTTCAATCTTTTGTATTTGTTTTGTTGTTGGTTTTATTTCTACTTTGTAGGATTTTAGCAATTTCTTCATCCCCTTCTATCTTCTTTTTGTATTTTCTTAATCCGTAAATTCTACAACTAAAAACATGTAAGATTGAAATTATGTCTTGAACTAATTCTTCTTGTGGCGAAAGTAATTCGTTATTTACAACTATTATTTTTACATTATATTTACTCAAAAATCGCTCAAACCAATCATATCCAAAACGAATAAATCTATCTTTATGAGTTACTATAATAGAATCAACTTTGTTTTCCATACACTCTTCAATAAGTTTATTCCATTTTTTACGATTGTAATTCAATCCACTACCTATATCCTCAATTGTTTCATCTACTATTATCCCTTTTGAAGATGTAAAGTTTAAAAGAAATTCTATCTGATTTTTCAAATCATCTTTTTGCCCAT
>NZ_JACOOQ010000041.1 GCF_014287815.1 Clostridium lentum | reverse complement strand
AGTTAGTGTAAAGTTTTTTACACTATTTTTATTTTAAAATCTTTATATATCAAGGTTTCGAAAGTTTTTTGCATAAAAAAAACAACGACCCCCTAATTTCATGTTAAAATTGAATCTCTGACCAAACAAAATCAACAATGAAAGGTTGTCGTTATCATGGATTCAATTATAACTTATTTACTTATATATAATCAATATTTAATTACCATTATCGGTGAATTACTTTTATTTATTTCACAACACATACCACTAAAACAAATGATATTTGATGATTCAAATAGCCCTGAATATCAAAAGTTCAAAGTAGATAGACTACCTACAATACTTAAATTTGAAAAGGTAGATTATAAATTACTTTTAGCTTATTACAAACATAAATATAACAAGACCTTAAAACCCGTCCAAAGACGGAACGGTAAGTCTATTCCTAAAAAAACTAAATGTCCTAAATGTGGTGCACCTCATGAATATATTTACGATAACAATGGCAATAAAGGTCAGTTTAAGTGTAAAGTTTGTCAACTTACATTTAAAGAAGCTAATTATGCTACTAAACCATTAGTATTTATTTGTCCTTACTGTGGTGCTACCCTTACTGAGCAAAAGCAGCGTAAGCAGTTTAAAATACATAAATGTAATAATTCTAAATGCTCATATTATCAAAGAAACATTAAGAAACTTCCTAAGGATCTTGATCCTGCCCATAAATATAAATACAAGCTTCACTATATATACCGTGAATTCAATATTAACTTCTTTAAGATGGATTTATATCCAATTTCAAAACATGCTACAGGATTTAGTTTTAAAAAGTTTAATCCTCATATAATGGGATTATGCCTTACTTATCACGTTAATTGTAAAATGTCTACAAGACAAACTGCACATGTTTTAGAAGAAGTTCATGGAATAAAAATATCACATAGAACTGTTGCTAATTATGCTTTAACAGCAGCCGCTGTCATTAAACCATTTGTTGATACATTTAATTACAAACCATCTAAAATACTTTCTGCCGATGAAACTTATATAAAAGTTAAAGGAATTAAGCATTATGTTTGGATTGTAATGGATGCTTGTAAAAAGTCTATTCTAGGTTATCAAGTATCTGATACAAGAGCTACAGGTCCTTGTATATTAGCAATGCGTATGGCTTTTGATAAGTTCAAAAAATTTCCAGGAAAAGCTTTGAACTTCGTTGCCGATGGTTATAGCGCTTACCCGTTAGCGAAGCAACAATTTGAATTAGAAGAAAATAAAGAATTTAATCTAACTCAAGTTATTGGCCTTACTAATGAAGATCTAGTATCTGAAGAATTCCGTTGGGTTAAGCAAGTAGTAGAGCGTCTAAATCGTACCTTCAAATCTTCCTATAGAGTTACTTGTGGCTATGGAAGTGATGAAGGTGCTCTTTATGGATTCTCTCTTTGGGTTGCTTATTATAACTTTTTAAGACCTCACCCATATAACTATCATCGTCCTTTAAATGAATTGGATGCTTTAAATATCGCTGATAACATGCCAGCAAAATGGCAAATTCTTATCAATCTCGGTCAACAAACCATATTAAATATGCAAGAATCTAAAACTTCTTGATAAACTATAAAATTAAATATTGATTTAATTTTTGCCTCCGATACCGAAGGTCTTTTTGTCATATTCAATTTTCGAATTTTAATTGATATTTCAAAGTTATTTTTCTATTATTATGCCAAATTAGCCCTATGCTATTTTTTCATACGAAACTTTACACTATC
>NZ_JACOOQ010000040.1 GCF_014287815.1 Clostridium lentum | reverse complement strand
ACTTCCTTTAATGTCATAACTTCATTTTCATCTACTTTAATTTCTTTTACATCTTTAATCCAGCCGTTAATTGTTGATTTTGCAATGCCATATTCGTAGACGATGCTCTGCTAAGCTCACTCCTGATTTAAATAACTCTACTATCATATCCTTATATTCTTGATCGTCTCTTCTGCCCTTTCCCATAATGGACACATCCCTTCTTAACTAAATATTATTTTAACTTAGTTCGTCTTAATGTGTCCACTACTTTATACTAACACCATCTGATAATCTTCTTAATTCTGCATAAGTTTCTCTTTTATCATAATATCTTTTTCCATCTTTAAATGATACAGAATTTATTACAAAATGATTATGATAATGATTAGTATTAAGATGCGTACTAACAACAACCTCAAACCTATCTCCTCACATTTCTTCGGCAAGTCTTACTCCAATAGCGTGACATTGTTCAGGAGTAACTTCTCTCTCTGCAAATGATTGAAAGGCGTGAAAACCAAGTATTCCTCCTACCTTACCATATTGTTCTTTTGTAATAGTCATTTCTTCTAATGCAGTTTTAGGATTACAGTTCACACCAGACACATAAAATTGTTTTTCTGTTTTATAATCTGCTTCAACATAATCAATAACATTGTGTAAGTCATAATAACTGTCTTTACCATAATCACTATTGATAGTCTTTTCAATATTAGTAGTATAATCTATTACATTATCTAATCTCTTTTCTATTTTCCATATTCCTGTCGTTGCAATCTTTCTCGCTCCTTTCTTTTTGGGTATAAAAAAAGAGCAAACCATTTCTGACTTACTCCATAAATTGTAATTTGTAGTTAACCTATTAATTTAATTTTTCTTTTTTCTATATGTTCCTTTATAGCTTCTGCAATAATTTTGTGTCCTTTTTCATTTGGGTGTATTCCATCATCACATAGTAGATTTGAATAATTTTTTATTTCTAAAAATTTTGAGGTTATATCTATTATTGGAATATCTTTGTTTATTGCCAGTTTAAAAACCTCTATATATATCTTTCATGCCAATTAGTAAGAAATTGTTTATTTCCTTCCATCAATTTTAATATATTATCAGTATTTAATTTCTTGCTTATATAATCAAAGTATTTAGTTGAATCTATTGGTGGTAATGATAATAATACAGGTTCTTTTCCTATTTTTTTAAATTCATCTATAAGATACGAATATATTTCAATGAACTCTGTTATTGAACTTTTAGAATAATGTTCTTTGTCTGGATTTTCTGATATTTCTATCCAATTATAACCACAGTAATTTCCTCCAAATTCCATTATAACATATTTACTTTTTGTTTCCTTAATCAACTCGATATTTTTAAATATTATATTTTTTCCAATACTTATTGTACTCCAGATTTTGCTTTGTTTTCTATTGACACTCCTAATATATCCTCACACATATTAGAGAATCTATTTTGAGATACTTTATAAGTATTATTTTCGTATATAACACCTTTTAAAAAAGAATCTCCAAATACACTAATATCTAACATTTTTATTTCTCCTCGTATAATATTACAATTTGTTCTAAAGTTTTTAAATCAACTTTATTTGGATGTGATAATGCTTTGTCAAAGTTAGCAATTAATTTATCAATGTTAAGTGAAATATTATTTTGTTCTCTCATTTTTTCATATCTTTTTCTAACTGATAATGGCATTTTACCTTGACACATAAAAGTACCTATTATTGTATTGCTACTATCAATATTCTTTTTTACATTATTAATAATACCCTCAAAATATTTTTCACTTTCGCCATATCCTGCTGTCCCAAATAAAAATATTTTTTTGTTTTTTAATTTATTTAAAAAATCTATTGTTAGATGATCAGCATTTCCTTTTTCTGTCCAAAAACCAATATAAATTACATTACTTAATACATCATCAATTTTATCCACTGTACCATAATAATCACACTTATTTTGAGGTAAAGTATTATATATTGCCTCTGCAAGTTTTTTTGTATTTCCTGTTTTACTACTATAAATTATTGAATATCTTTCTCTTTTCATAATACATAATCTCCTTTTTCTTTATTATCAAAATTGTAATCTGTCTTTTTAGTCTTGACTTTTAAATGGATGTTTTAATTTATTTTTAATCTCAGTACCTATAATTCTCATAACAATTTCATATAATTTATGGTCTTATGTCAATATTTTGGACACAAAAAGTCAAACTTTTTTATGCTTCACTTCTAGCTAATAACTCACATTGTTCTGGTGTCATGTAATTAATAGAAGAGTGTATCCTTTTTCTGTTATACCAACCTTCAATATATTTAAATATAGCTATATTGGCTTCTTCGAAGGTGCGATATGTATTTCTATAGATTTCTTCCTTCTTCATTGAAGAATGGAGAGATTCTATACAAGCATTGTCATAAGGACAACCTTTTTTACTAAATGATTGTATAACATTAAACTCTTTACATAGCTCTTTTAAATCATTAATCATTCTTTTACCGAAAGCGTAGCCAATTATTTTTTTAGAATATACGTCAAGAACTGAAGCTAAATAGCACCAACCATCCCTACTAGTATGAATATATGTAATATCTCCTACCCATTTTTCGTTAATATAAGTAGTTGTAAAGTCTCTTTTTAAAACGTTTTCTA
>NZ_JACOOQ010000039.1 GCF_014287815.1 Clostridium lentum | reverse complement strand
TACCGAAAGCGTAGCCAATTATTTTTTTAGAATGTAAGTCAAGAACTGAAGCTAAATAGCACCAACCATCCCTACTAGTATGAATATATGTAATATCTCCTACCCATTTTTCGTTAATAGAAGTAGTTGTAAAGTCTCTTTTTAAAACGTTTTCTAAATCTTCTGCTACCTTTTTACTTGAATGAGGCTTGTATTTTTTTACAGTTACTGCACAAAGGCCAAGTTTAGTCATTAGTCTTTGAACTCGCTTCAACGATACATTGAAGCCTTCTATACCAAGCATATAATGAATTCTAGGAGCACCATATATGCATTTATTCTCTTTATATATCCTTTTAATAGCTGATTTTAATTCCTCATTTTCTAGTTCTCTTGCAGATTTAGTTTTATCAAAAGATTTATAATATGTGCTTCTGGCTACGCCTAGAACGGTACACATAGTCTTAATATCATGTTTGCTTTTATTATTATTTATAAATTCTATCACTTCATCTAATTTCTTGTTGCAAATATGGCCATAGCTTTTTTGGCTAAATCCCGCCTTTGGTGTAATATTTCATTTTCCTATTTAATTCTTACCATTTCTTTTCTTAAAGCTTTTACTTCCCTTAATGTCATAACTTCATTTTCATCTACTTTAATTTCTTTTACATCTTTAATCCAGCCGTTAATTGTTGATTTTGCAATGCCATATTCGTAGACGATGCTCTGCTAAGCTCATTCCTGATTTAAATAACTCTACTATCATATCCTTATATTCTTGATCGTATCTTCTGCCCTTTCCCATAATGGACACATCCTTTCTTAACTAAATATTATTTTAACTTAGTTCGTCTTAATGTGTCCACTACTTTATACTAACACCATACCCTCTCTTAGCTGAGAAAAAAATTAAGTAATGTCCTAAATACGAAGGGTACATAAGAGTCCATTAAAAGTACCGATTGAGCTTTTTTAGAAAGTGCTATGGCTAGACTTGATTATTAACATTTTAATTTTCTAAATAAAACTGCTTAAACTGCACAAAAAGAAAAAGAGCTTTATTCAAGCTCTCTAATATGGACATGCATCACGTCTAATAATTTTAGTCAATACCTCCTGCATAAAATACATATCAATAATTTTATTAACAAGCTTAACTATATCCTTAAAATCATAATTTTCCCATATTAATTTTTTATCTACACCATAATACTTAGGATATAAATAAGTATCTTTCAACTCAATATTGTTATACTCATTATACTTCCAATACCCTTCAATACTACATTCTAAATCATATGTTGGTTTACCATCTTCATAGTAAGGTTCTTTCTTTCCTTCTTTGTTATAACACATACCTATTTTATGCTCAAGTTCAACTTTTATAAAGTAATTTTCACCTTGTTTTGTCATTATTACTGGATTTTTAAATATTTCTTTTTTATTATTAAAGATACTACGACCCCTTAACTCTATATCTAATTTTTTTGTAACTTCCTCATCAATATTATTTGCATCTACAGTAAGTCCATTAATGTTCCAAATACTCGTTTTCTTATACCCATAACTTTTTTCAAATAATTTTTCTAGTTCTTCTATTTTCATCTTTCATTCCTCCTAAAAAGCTTTATACTAGGTTATAAAACTTTTTTAGAAATTTGTTAACTAAATAAAATCAAGAAAATGATGATATGTCTACTTTATTGTTATCTATTATTGATTTTTACATTATTCATTTATTTGAAACAATTTATAATAATTAGTATAGCATTATATCCACATACAAGAGCAATTACTATGGTCATCCATATAGATTTATCTTTCAATATACTATATTCTTTATCATTACAAATTTTATATGGCTCTTTAATTTTGCTAACATATTTTTTAATTCCAAATAACATTTTAACTATATGTATTAACCACATAAAAGTAACATAAAACACTAATCTCTTAATTGCAAATTCAGAGGCAATATTTTTATTTATTATATAATCCCATAAATACAATATCCATATTAATATGGTAAATATAGAAACATACTCTTTTGACAATCTAATAATTTTTATATTATGATCTTGAACTGGTCTTGGTATTAAGGAAAATTCTTCATAAGTTTTATTAATTTTTTCTCTTAGTTTATTCATTTTTTCAATATCATTATCTATACCTTTATCCAATCCTGTTTTTAATTGTATGATTTCTTTACCTAAAACTGAATATTTATACGTATTATATACTAACTCTAAATTAGTAAAAACCTTCAGTGATGTATATATAATAACAAAGAAAATAACATTTATAACAACTCCAATTAATAATAACTTGGTAATATCCATTTCCATAAATAATTCTCTTTTATAAAGAAATATTATAGATATACTAGGTGCAAATAAAATCAACAAAAACATTCCTATTTTCATAGCCTTTGAATAATCTTCTTTTTCAACTGTACTATAGAAAAACTCAAATAATTTATCCATCTAATCCCTCCATTTATAAAGTATATTTTATCATAATATGCTTATTTATAGCAAAAATATAATAATTCTAAAATTATAAAATAGGAGGTTTAATTACATTAGATAAATTAATCATAAAATCATCTTCATTGAGCCTGAATCTTACTAACCTCATAAAACTATCTGTGTATTTTTATTTTTCATACTTTTCCAGGAAATTAATTACAAAAAAAAGAATGACTATTTAGGAGGGCACTGAAAAACTTAATGTTTTTCAAGTGCGGTTATCCACAAAGTAAAAAATAGTTAATGAAGCTGAAGCTTTTAGTTTCATTAACTATTTTTATTTAGTTATTTATATAATAAC
>NZ_JACOOQ010000038.1 GCF_014287815.1 Clostridium lentum | reverse complement strand
CGAAGATTTGGAGAATCATAGCATCTGGTGATGATGGCGTAGAGGAAACACTCCTTCCCATTCCGAACAGGAAAGTTAAGCTCTACAGCGTCGATGGTACTGCACGGGGGACTGTGTGGAAGAGTAGAACGTTGCCAGGTAAATATGCATCATTAGCTCAGTTGGTAGAGCAC
This sequence comes from Clostridium lentum, assembly GCF_014287815.1. GTDB lineage: Bacteria > Bacillota > Clostridia > Clostridiales > Clostridiaceae > Clostridium > Clostridium lentum. Next base: position 2,958 of record NZ_JACOOQ010000038.1, on the reverse strand, counting down.
CTGACTCTTAATCAGGGTGTCCCGGGTTCGATCCCCTGATGATGCACCATAAATCCTAAACATTTTGTTTAGGATTTTTTTGGTTTTAAGAAAGAAAGTTTTTATATTGAGTAATATTTCTTTCTTAAATTATTGAATTTTATTTTTTTATAACCCGCATAAAATAAAGGTTTTTAGAGAATTATATAATATAAAAAAATAAAAAATGAAAAAAGTTAAAAAATATGTTGACATATGTATATAAAGTCTATATAATAAGTAATTGTTGAGAGCAAAACTCAGCAGACAAAATAAAACATCTGGTGATAATGGCGTAGAGGAAACACTCCTTCCCATTCCGAACAGGAAAGTTAAGCTCTACAGCGTCGATGGTACTGCACGGGGGACTGTGTGGGAGAGTAGAACGTTGCCAGGTAATACGGTTTACTAGCTCAGTCGGTAGAGCACTTGACTTTTAATCAAGGTGTCCGGGGTTCGATTCCCCGGTAAGCCACCAAAATCACTTCTGAAAAGAAGTGATTTTTTAATAAGAACTCGCTTAGCATTATATAGATAAAAAGAAAAGGCATTAAGCCTTTTCTTTTTTTTCTTTTCTAAATATATCGTTTTTAATAAATACTAAGAACTTTTTGATAGATTTTAAATCATCTTTAAAAGTTGTGTTATTATCATCATTTAAAAAGTCTTCTTTATATATAAGAATTATGAAGAAGAATAATCCTAAATTAATATACAAATCTTTTATATCAGCAATAAATAAATTACTTATACCAATAAAATCTAAACTTCCACCATAGAATATTTTGTCAATTAGTGAACAAAGGGCTCCGCTTAAAACAAATAGGAAGCTCATATCACTCCAGAAGCTCTTTATATTTCTAGAGCGTGAATAGCGATATAATTCAATAAGTAGAAAAATAAAGATAATGTTTGAACTAATTAATATTGTAAAATTCCCATTAAAATTAAACCTAGCATTAAGCCATGAGCCATGTGTGTTGATAATAGGATTAAAATATAAGAAATTAGGAATTAATTCTACGAAGCTATGGAAGAAATTAAATTTAATGATAAGTTTAATTCCTTGATCAATAATCATAAGGATGAGAAAAATTATAAATAATTCCTTGTTTTTAATTCCACCTGAATATCTTCTTTGAATGCAATATATTATAAATCCAACAAAAGCAAAGAGAAATAATAAAGAAAGATTTAAGCATATATCATATAAAGATTTAATTCTTCCAGTAAATAACTCAAATAAAAAATAAACAAACCACATAAGTGGCAATATGCCTATAATTAATAATTTTTCCTTGTCAAATTTCTTGCGCATATAAACCTCCAAATATAAGTAATATATAAATGATTTTAGCATACATAAAGTAACAAATCATTAGACATAATAATTTATTTGTGAAAAATTGGTATAATAATACATATACAGTAATTAAAGAAAGGGGAGAATTTATGTTAACTATTTATGCAGTGTCAGATTCTATTGGAGAAACAGCAGAGCAGGTGGCACAAGCTGCAGCAAGTCAGTTTGATGATGAAGTAGAAGTAAGGAGAGTACCTTATATTAAGACGTTAGAAGATGTAGAAGAACTTATTAAAGAAATAAGAGAAATAAAAAATGTAATGGTAGTTTCAACAATAATAACAGTCAATGTAAGAGAATATCTAACTGAAAAGGGAGTTGAAAATAATATATGGGTAGTTAATGTTTTAGGGCCTATAATAAATGTTTCTTCTTCTATATTAAATAAACAACCACAATATAATCCAGGTGCAATGTGGAAGACAGATGAGACATACTTTAAAAGAATAGAAGCTATGGAATTTGCTATGCAGTATGATGATAGCAAAGATTATAGAGGGTTGAAGAATGCTGATGTAGTTTTAATAGGGCTTTCTAGAACTTCCAAGACACCACTTTGTATGTATTTAGCTAATAAAGGGATAAAGGCTATTAATATTCCACTAGTACCAGAAGTAGGAGTACCTGATGAGATTTATGAAATTGATAGAGATAGAATCTTTGCTTTAACTATAGATCCAATGCAACTTATAGAAATAAGAAAAAGAAGATTAGATAAATTTAAAAGAATACCTACTACAATAGAATATGCAGGAGATGCTAGAATTCTAGATGAGTTTGATTTTGCTGATAGGATAATAAGACGTCTAGGATGCAGGACTATAGATGTTACTCAAAGAGCCATAGAGGATACAGCATTAATAATAATTAAAACTCTTACAAAAGAGAAGAAAATATAAGGGAATAATGATTTAATTATAAACTGTTGCTTTAAATTAAGAAGAACATTAAGGCAACAGTTTTTTTATTTAGAAATTTATGAATATAATATATGTCTGTATTATGTACTAACCTATTTCTTTTTCAAATAGTATTATTTTTGTATAAATAACTATTTATTGAAGCTAAATAAATAATAGATACAATACTCTTATCCAAGTGTATCACAATGTAATATAATGAGTATAATGGCGAAAGTAGGAGAATATTAATAATAATTATTAATATTAATGATATTCAATGAATTTTTGAAATAATATAGATGTTAAACTAAAACACGTCGATAGGGCAACAAACAACAGTAAAGTTGCTAAAACGACAAGCATCTTCATCAAATAAAGAAATGTTACAAAAACTTTGAAAAAAGTGTTGACAAGTAACAAGATTAAATGATAAGATAAAGAAGTCGCTTGAGAGCGACCAAGATAAATGGTCTTTGAAAATTGAACAGAATATAGTTAATATAAAACCAGCAATTCTTTTAAGTCTTATAAAGACTCAAAGTAATTTGAGCAAAATAGATTAAACTTTTTATTGAGAGTTTGATCCTGGCTCAGGACGAACGCTGGCGGCGTGCCTAACACATGCAAGTCGAGCGAATGAAGTTCCTTCGGGAATGGATTTAGCGGCGGACGGGT
>NZ_JACOOQ010000037.1 GCF_014287815.1 Clostridium lentum | reverse complement strand
AACCGGTAGGTCCGGGGTTCGAGTCCCTGAAGGTCCACCATACGGGGGTATAGCTCAGTTGGGAGAGCACCTGCCTTGCACGCAGGGGGTCAAGAGTTCGAATCTCTTTATCTCCACCAAAAAGCTACGAATTATTTCGTAGCTTTTTTTGTTTTATTAAGAATTTTGATTGAAATTAATATGTCGTAAATTGAATAAAAAAATGTTTTGAAATTTATACAGATTAGTTAAATATAATATATAATTATATTAAGGTACGTATACACTAATATAAAGATAAATAATTATGAAATAATTTTACAATTATTTTTATAAAGAATTAGGGATGTGAATATATGGAAAAAAGGACTGAATTGGAGAAAATGATAGTTGAGTTAAAATTAGCAAAAAGAGAATTAGTGTTATTGGGAAAAAGTACAAATATAGTAGATGAAAAAATAAAGAATATAGAAAAGAAATTAGCCAGTGAAAATATAATGTAAGTTGGATAGTTAAAATAAAACTAGATGGTCATTAAAAATATATTTTTAGATATGTGTAATATATAAATAATCAAATGCATAATAATTGATGATAAGAGTATATTGGGATAAGTATAAGGAGGAATCGTAGTGATAAGAACTGTGGTTTGTGAAAAGGAAGGATGTAGTGGAAATATTTTTTCTATAGAATCAGAGGATGGACGATTGAAATTGATATGCAAAAATTGCTTAAGTGAATACTATTTAGATACAAATTATTATGATTTTATTATGTTATCAATTTGTTCCAAGTGTAATAATGATGGTTTTAAAATTTATAGAGATACAGAAAGTAATAATGTTTACCTTAAATGTTCAAAATGTGGCTCACCTCCAGAAAAAATATATATAGATGTGGATGGAAATCAAATATCATATGAAACAAAAGTATTAAATGATGTTAAAGATATTTTATACAAAATTGAACAAAGGATATATGGAATGGAAATAAAGATACAAGATTTGCAAGGAAGCCAAAATATATTAGAGGAATCTTTAGCATATATTAATAAATATTTAGTTGAAAAGAATTAATAAGTTATGTTATGTAACAAATGATTTAGAGAATAGGGAGAAGTAATGAAACAGAAACAGAAAAAGCAAAAGAAGAAATTAATTTCATGGATATTATTATTAGCATGGATGGCTTTTATATTTTATATGTCACAACAAACAGGACAAGTCTCATCAGGGCAAAGTGGAAAAATAGTCTTATTATTATCTAAAATAGGTATTGAAATATCAAAAGATAATATAAGTAATATAACATTTATTATAAGAAAGTCAGCACATTTTACTGAATACTTTATTTTATATATTTTGTTATTTAATGTAATTAAACATTATATTCATACTAAGAAGATAATATTATATTCTATTATGGGAGTTATAATTTATGCTGTTTCAGATGAGCTTCATCAGTATTTTGTACCAGAAAGAAGTTCAACAATTAAGGATGTTTTTATAGATAGTTGTGGTGGAATTGTAGCTTCTATAGTTAATAATTTATTTTATAAGATCAAAAATATGATAAAAATTTAATCTGTGAAACTATCAATAATTAAAAATTGCATTATTGATAGTTTTTTTAATAAAAGAATATAATTATAAATAACTATATTGTTAAAAAATATTTATAATAAGTTGTAAATATCATATTATTAATCATATTATTTAACATATAAATGGGAAAAATGCATAATTTTAATAAAAAATGTTTGATTTTATTACTATATCAATATATAATAAAAACATAGTAAATGAAATTTTAATAAAACTAAATTGCAAAATTAAAATTTGATAAAACTTAGGAGGAGTATGGGATGAATGAGAACAAAAATAAAAAAGGTTTTCTAGGTGCTGTTGAGAGAGTAGGAAACGCTTTACCACATCCAGCAATTATTTTCTTATTATTATGTGTAATAATAGCAGTGGTATCACATATATGTGCTAAATTGGGCGTATCAGTTACTTATACAGGATTAGATAGAGCAACAAATGAAATAAAAGAAATGTCTTCATCAATTGTAAGTTTGCTTAGTCCTGAAGGAATAAGATATATGTTTACTTCAGCTGTAACAAACTTTACAGGGTTTGCACCATTAGGTACAGTGCTTGTTGCAATAATTGGTGTAGGTGTAGCTGAAGGATCAGGATTAATAGGAGCTTGCTTAACAAAACTAGTAAGTAGTACACCTAAAAGATTAATAACTCTAGTAGTTGTTTTTGCAGGAGTAATGTCAAGTATAGCATCAGATGCAGGATATGTAGTTTTAATACCTTTAGGTGCTGTTGTATTTATGAGTTTTGGAAGACATCCATTAGCAGGTATTGCTGCAGCATTTGCAGGAGTATCAGGAGGTTTTAGTGCTAACCTTATGGTTGGATCAACAGATGCTTTATTATCTGGAATTAGTACTGAAGCAGCTAAAATGGCAGATGCAACTGCAAAAGTAGGAATTACTGACAACTGGTATTTTATTATGGCATCAACAGTACTAATAACTATTTTAGGAACAATAGTGACAGAACTTATAGTTGAACCAAAACTAGGTAAATATAAAGGTTCTGTAACGGAAACATTAGAAGATTTAACTGTAGAACAAAAAAGAGGCTTAAGATTTGCAGGAATTGCCTTAGTATTATTCTTAGTAGGTATGGCATTATTAGTTGTACCAGGCAATGGAGTATTAAGAAATCCTAAAACAGGAGAAATTCTTACGTCACCATTTATGTCATCAATAGTTATAATTATTTCTTTATTATTCTTAATTCCAGGGATTGCTTATGGAATTGGTTCTAGAGAAATAAAGAATAGTAACCAAGTAGTTAATTTAATGAGTAAAAGCATGTCTTCTATGGGATCATACATAATATTAGTATTTTTTGCTGCTCAATTCGTAGCATACTTCAGCTATACAAATATTGGGACTGTAATAGCTGTTCAGGGAGCAGATTTCTTAAAGAATATAGGGTTAAAAGGAATTCCGTTAATATTATTATTTATACTTGTTGCAGCATTTATTAATATATTCATGGGATCAGCTTCAGCAAAATGGGCAATAATGGCACCAATATTTGTACCAATGTTAATGGAAATGGGTTATTCACCAGCTCTTACTCAAATGGCTTACAGAATTGGGGATTCATCAACTAATTTAATATCTCCATTAATGAGTTACTTTGCATTAATAGTAGCATTTGCACAAAAATATGATGATGAATCAGGAGCAGGAACTATAATTTCAACTATGTTACCTTATTCTATGGTATTCTTAATAGGATGGTCACTACTATTAGTAGTATGGTTTGTTTTAGGTCTTCCATTAGGACCAGGAGTAGGAATGGGAGTTTAAATTAATGATGAATTATGAGTAATGAATTAATGTACAAGCTATATAAATAGATTACAAATATTTTAAAGAATTATTTAGTATAAAAAAGAACTATATCAGATTAAAATGGAACCTATAAGATAGACACTTATAAAAGAGGTATATATATATAGGTTCTTTTTTAAAGTACAGGAAAGTATAAAATTTTCGATGACTGAAAGTTAGATGTTATCTAGCTTTCAACCTTTAAATATGTTAAATTTATTAATTATAAATTAGAGGTTTTTACATATGAAAAAAGGTAAAATAAAAATAATACTAGAAGATCACTGGCATGGGTTCTTAAAAATATATGAAAATAA
>NZ_JACOOQ010000036.1 GCF_014287815.1 Clostridium lentum | reverse complement strand
ATACGGAATAAAGTATTAATTAATAGGAAAAATATAGCATAGAACCGATGTTAGTTCTATGCCTTTTAGAATACTTAAAATTAAATTCCCGAAGGGAGCGTGGCGAAAGCCACTTTTTTTATAAATAATGCCAGTAGCAATCTAAATTATGTTGACTTACATATACATTGAATGTAAAATTACTTTGATAATAAAATAGCGAAAGAAATAGGTGAAATTTTTATGATTAATTTAATTGCAGGATGTACAGATAATAAATTTGTACAGGTAATAGGTATATTGTGTGCCTTTTTTGGAACTTTCCTAGCGTTAAAATATCTAAGTAGCATGCTTCCTAAAGATGCAGGAAGAGAATTTGCACATGATGGAAAGAAATCAGCTGGAAAACCAAGAGGGGCAGGACTTATATTTATCTTGGCTTTTGGTATAGTAGCTATGCTATTTGGAAAGCTTAATTGGGAAATTTTGATATACCTTGTGCTTACCATAGCTTCTATGTTAACTGGATATTTGGACGATGCATCAAAAAATCCTTGGGGAGAGTTTAAAAAAGGAGCATTAGATTTATTAATTGCATGTTTAGTTGCTGGAACTTACTTAGCATTTAATGGAAGTGAAATATTTATTAATATTTTAGGTGAAAGTATTGTTTTAAATCCAATAGTATTCTTTATATTAGCAGTTATACTTGTGTGGGTATCTATAAATGTAACCAATTGTACTGATGGTGTAGATGGATTATCAGGAACTTTATCAGTTATTACTTTATTCACTATTTATTTATTAGAAAGTGTTAAAGGAACAAATTCAGCTATTAATTACATTACATTGATTCTAATAGTTTGCGTACTTGCATATCTTTGGTTTAACGCTACACCTAGTAAGCTAATGATGGGTGATGCTGGTTCTCGTGCATTAGGTATATTTATTAGTATTGCAATACTTAAAACAGGAAGTCCTCTATTATATATTCCAGTGGCTTTAATGCTTATAATCGATGGAGGCTTAGGGCTAATTAAAATATCATTTAGAAGATTTTTAAAAATTGAAATATTAAATAATATAAGAACTCCAATACATGACCAGGTACGTAAGAGAAATGACTGGTCAAATACACAGGTAGTTTTTAGATTTGCAATAATACAAATAATAATCTCATTTTGCGTTATTTATTTGATAAAATAGTAATAAAAGCTTGGCGTATTTTAGCCAGGCTTTTATTTATAAATTCATTGTATATGATATTTTTTTATTTTCCAGATAAGACTTATATTGTTTATAAATATTTTAGAGGAAAAGCTTAAGAGAAGTGATATAATAGATAGTTGAAATGAGTTTAACAAAAGAGAGTGGAGTAAATATGATAGTTAATACTTTTATACCTAAATATATGGAGAAATTTAAATGTATAGGATCAAAATGTACTGATACATGTTGTGCTAGTTGGGATATTAATATAGATGAAAATAGTTTAGAAAGATATAAAAATAGTACTGGTGCCTTAAAAAGTCTAGTTGAAGGCAAATTTTTAACTGGTGATAAAAAAGATGATTTCTTTAATGCTGGATATATGATATTAAAAGATGGTAGCAGATGTCCATTTCTAAATGAAAATATGCTATGTGATATCCATGGAGCAGTAGGAGAAGAAAATCTATGTATTACCTGCAAAAGTTATCCAAGAGTTTTTAATATTGTGGATGGCATTTATGAAAAAAGTGCTCTTGCTTCGTGTGAAGAAATATGTCGTTTAGCTCTAATGAATAAAGAAAAGATGGAGTTTGTTGAAGCTGAGGAAGAACTTGATGAAGATAATATTGAAATTAGAAGGATAATTGATACAGAAGCCTTTGCAGGAACAGAGAGCATGATTCAATACTTCTGGGAAATGAGGATATCATCAATAAATATAATTCAATGCAGAGAATATTCTATAGAGGAAAGATTAAATATATTAAAAGGCTTTTATGGTGAAATAGAAAAGTTAAGATTGGAAGATGACTTTGAGAGTATTGAAGATATTTTTGATGAGTCTACCAATGGAACTTTAAACTATCAAAAGTATCTACAAGAAAGCATCAAAGCAGATAAGAAGTTTAGTTTTACTATTGGAGATGATAATTTAATTGCTATGATTAGAAGCCCTAGGTTGAAAAAATATGCAGAGGACTATAAAAACAATATATTATTAAATATTGAGGAAGAGGCATTTAGGGATTTATCTGAAAAAGTAGATGCAATATTAAAAGAAAATGATTATATAGTAGAAAACTATTTGGTAAATCAGATATTTAAAGATTTAATTCCTTTTAATAAGGGAGAAGATATGATGGCAAGTGTCAACGTACTAATTAATACATATAAGCTTATAAAGGAATATCTGAAGGGAAGAATATATAAGAGCAAAGAAAGGATTATGGCAGAAGATGTTGTTAGTGTCATACAGGCCATTAGCAAGGACTTAGAACATAATAAAGTTTTAAATAAAATAATAAATTATAAAGCTTAATATTAATCAGCATTGTTTTTTTATGCTGATTTTACTTAAATTAAAAGCAATAGTAATGTACAAGTAAAAAAATGCATAGAGTTATAAAGGAAGAAAAAATAATGGTGTTTAAGAGATTAAAAAGAACAAATATATTTAAAATCATTACTTCTCTTTATTTTTTCCTATAGTATTAACGATTATCCTAAAAGAAGAATAAAATATTAATAATAAGTTAGATATGTTTATTTAAAAGAAATAAGAATTATACTTAATGAAAGCTTTAAATAATAAAAGGAATTTTACAATTTCTTTATTTAAGTTAGTTGAAAATAAGGAGTGAATAAAGAAATTAAGGGTTTAAAATGGAAAGTTTAATAGACTTTAATATTTTGAAAAATTCACATTTATTTAGAAAAATGGAACCTTTAGAAAAAGGATGGTCAAATGATAGGAAATATATTATATACACAAGTGATAATAAAAAATTATTGCTGAGGATTTCAGAAATATCAAAATTTGATGAAAAATTAAAAGAAAGTGAAATTATCAGAACAATTTCAAGAGTATGCCAAAATACACCAAAGTTTATTGATTTAAAAATTAGTGGAAATAAGATATTGCAGCTATATACCTTTATAGAAGGAGAGGATGCATTAGAATCTATAGGTAGATACTCAAAGGAAGAACAGTTTAACCTTGGAATAGAGGCAGGAAAAACTTTAAAGAAGATACATGAAGCTGAGAAAATAACTGATGCTAAGAGAATTATAGAGATGCAAAAAGAAAGAATAATAGAAAGAACAAAGGCTTATGAAAATTCAAGATATTATAGCTATGAAGACCAAGGACTTATAAAATATATTAAAGAAAATATTGAAATTTTAAATTCAGCCAAAATAGCTCTATGTCATGGTGATTATCATTTAGGCAATATGATAATTAATAATAATAATATATACATTATTGATTTTAATAGATTTAATTATGAAGATATATATAAGGATTTTATCCCCATGTGTGCTTTTACCAGGGGAGAAAGTATTGAATTTGCAAAAGGCCAACTTAAAGGCTATTTTGAAGAGTATATCCCAGTAGATTTCTGGCAGAGATTAAAGCTTTATCTAGCATATTCAAGCCTATATTCAATTTTATGGGCTGAAAATTGTTCAAATGAAGAAGTTGAAACAATGATAAAGAGAAAGAAAATGGTTTATAATGATTTTACAAAATCATCTTTTGATTCTCCTTGTTGGGTGAATAATTAAGAATAGGCAGTTTAAAAAACTGCCTATATTTTTTAAAGTACAGGAAAGTATAAAATTTTCGATGACTGAAAGTTAGATGTTATCTAGCTTTCAACCTTTAAATATGTTAAATTTATTAATTATAAATTAGAGGTTTTTACATATGAAAAAAGGTAAAATAAAAATAATACTAGAAGATCACTGGCATGGGTTCTTAAAAATATATGAAAATAA
>NZ_JACOOQ010000035.1 GCF_014287815.1 Clostridium lentum | reverse complement strand
TTATTTTCATATATTTTTAAGAACCCATGCCAGTGATCTTCTAGTATTATTTTTATTTTACCTTTTTTCATATGTAAAAACCTCTAATTTATAATTAATAAATTTAACATATTTAAAGGCTGAATGCTAGATAACATCTAACTTTCAGCCATCGAAAATTTTATACTTTCCTGTACTTCAAAAAAGAGGCATATTGTCACATATGCCTCTTCTTCCTATAGATTTTCTATTTCCTTAAGCAATTCTTCAACAAGATCTTCTTCTTTAACTTTTCTTAGGATTTCTCCCTTTTTAAAGATTAATCCAACTCCATTGCCTCCAGCTATACCAATATCTGCTTCTCTAGCTTCTCCAGGTCCATTAACAACACAGCCCATCACAGCAACCTTTATGTTCTTATTACAGTTCTCTAAGCGTTTTTCCACTTCTTCTGCAATTTTAATAAGGTTTATTTGTGTTCTTCCACAGGTAGGACATGAAACAAACTGCATTCCTTGCTTTCTTAAACCTAGTGCAATAAGCATTTCCTTGGCAACCTTTATTTCTTCAATTGGATCACTGGTAAGTGACACTCTTATAGTGTCACCAATTCCTTCTGCTAATAAAGTACCTATACCTAATGTTGATTTAATAGTACCTCTGAAAACAGTTCCTGATTCAGTAACTCCTAAATGAAGAGGATAATTACATTTTTCACTCATAAGTCTATATGCTTTTATCATCATTGGAACATCAGAAGATTTTATTGATATTACAATATCGTAAAATCCTATTTCTTCAAGAATCTTAACATGATTCATGGCAGACTCAACTAATCCTTCTGCTGTTGGTTTTCCATCACGTTCTAAGATTTCTTTTTCTAAAGACCCTGAATTTACCCCAATTCTAATAGGTATATTTCTTTCCTTTGCTGCTTCTGCAACAATCTTCACTCTGTCAATACTTCCTATATTTCCTGGATTTAATCTTAAAGCTGATACACCATTTTCTATAGCCTTTAATGCTAATCTATAATCAAAATGGATATCTGCCACCACTGGCATTGGTGAGTATTTACAAATTTCTTTTAAAGCTTCAGCTGCTTCCATATCTGGTACTGCACATCTTATTATTTCACATCCTGCAATATGCAGTTCTCTTATTTGATTTAATGTTGCTTCAACATCTCTTGTATCTGTATTAGTCATAGATTGAATTGATACCTTGGCATCTCCACCAAGTAAAACTCCTCCAACCTTCACTTGTCTTGTCTTTTTTCTTTCCATTTTAATTTTCCTTTCCTAAAGCTGCACTGGGAAAATAATATCTTTTAGTGTAACTAAAACCATTAATCCCATAAGTATCATAAATCCTACATAATTTATAGCTCCAACAACTTTATCTGGTACTTTTCTTCTTGTTATTAATTCAATAAATAATATTATAGCCCATCCACCATCAAGTGCTGGGAATGGTAATAAATTAAATACTGCTAAATTAATGCTTATTACACCTAAGAAGTATGCCAGTGTCTGAATACCGCTTTTTGCTGCTTCTCCAGACATTCTTATAATTGTAACTGGTCCACCTACATCGGTTTTTAAATTTAACTTTCCAGTAACTAATAGTTGCAAACTTTTATAAGTTTGCTTTACCATGCTTATGGTATAGTTATAAGTGTATTTTAAACTTTCACCTATAGTTGGATTAGTTACTCTTTCGTAATAAAATCCCATTAAATATGATCCTCTAGCTTCATCAAGCTTAGGAGTTACATTTAAATCTAATTTCTTTCCATCTCTATTAACTACTAAATCTAGAGATTTTCCTTTACTTAATTGAACTTCTAAAAGAATGTCATCAGTTGTTCTAACATTTACTCCATTAATTTTTGTTATGATGTCTCCCTTTTGAAGACCTACTTCTTGTGCTGGAGAATTATCCATAACACTATCTACAACATTTTTAGAAAATCCAACATTACTAAAGTATAAAGCAAATATAAGTATGGCAAAAACCACATTCATAAATGCACCTGCAAGAATTACTGAAATTCTTCTAAGAGGTGACTTGCTGGAAAAACTTCTCTCATCTTCTACAGCTTCCTCTTCTCCCATCATTTTTACATATCCTCCAATAGGAAGAAGCCTTAATGAATATTGAGTTTCTTTTCCCTTATGTGAAAAAACTTCTGGTCCCATTCCTATTGAAAATTCTTCAACTTTAATTCCATTGGCTTTAGCCATAATAAAATGTCCTAGTTCATGAACTATTACAAGTAAGCTAAATCCTAAAATAGCCATTATAATATACAATTAATTCAACTCCTAACTCACTTTTTTTCTTAAATATTCTCTTACTTCTTTATCAACTGTTATAATGTTATCAATGGTAAGTTCCATATTGCTTTTTTCTTTAAACTTATCCATACACTCTTCAATTAAATCAGCAATATCTAAAAATTTAATTTTTTCTTCTAATAATAATGCAACAGCTTCTTCATTGGCACCATTTAAAATAGTAGGCATTAATCCACCAGTTTTTCCTGCTTTAAAAGCAAGCTTAAGACATTTAAATGTGTCCATATCAGGTTTTTCAAATGTAAGCTGTGCTATTTCATAAAAGCTTATTGGATTTGCTATTCTTCCTTCTCTTTTAGGGTAATTAAGCGCATATTGTATTGGTAATCTCATATCTGGTGAGCCAATTTGTGCTATGATACTTGCATCTTTATATTCAACCATAGAATGAATTATACTTTGTGGATGTACTACAACTTCAATATTATCATAACTACATTCAAATAGATAGTGTGCCTCAATAACTTCTAGACCTTTATTCATCAATGTTGCTGAATCTATACTTATTTTTTGCCCCATATTCCACTTTGGGTGTTTTAATGCTTGATGAACTGTAACATCCTTTAAATCATCTATATTCTTGCCTCTAAATGGTCCACCTGAAGCAGTTAATATTATCTTATGTATATCCTTATTACAGTATCCGCTTAAGCTTTGGAAGATAGCACTATGTTCTGAATCTACAGGCAGTATTTTAACTCCATTTTCTTTAGCCTTCTTCATTACTATTTCACCTGCTACTACAAGGGTTTCTTTATTAGCTAAAGCTATATCTTTTTTTGCTTCAATTGCTGCTATGGTTGGCTTTAGCCCTATCATACCTACTACAGATGTAACTACTGTGTCTATTTCATCTAGAGATGCTACTTTAATAAGCCCATCAATTCCACTATAAACATTTATACTCTTCTGATTATTAGTACAATATTCCTTAATTTCTTTATAAGCTTTTTTGTCCATCATTGCTACATATTTAGGTGAAAATTCTTCGATTATATCGATAATTTTATTTACAGATGAATTTGCACTTACTGCTACTAAATTTATTGTTCCTGATGATTTTCTTATTACATCTAATGTTTGTGTCCCAATAGAACCTGTAGCCCCTAAAATTGATATATTCTTCATATTTGCCTCCTATGTTTCTAACCATAAAGTATATCTTTCGCTACTAAGCAATATATTGGTCCTACTAAAATCCCTATAAAACCAAAAATTTCAGCACCAATATATATAGATAACATTATAGCTAACGGATGAATCTCTAATTTAGAGCTTAAAAATTTTAGTTCTAAAATCTCTCTTATAAGCTGAGAAAGAATATATAGAGATATCATTCCTATTACAATTAAATATTTTTTTACTACTATATTGTATATTATAATTGGTATAAAAACAATTATTGTTCCCACATATGGTAAAATATCTAATATTCCACATAGTATTCCTAAAAAAAATCCACTGGGAATATGTAAGATACTAAAACCAGTTATTATTATAGTAGTTGTTACGCATACTAGGATAAGTTCAATTTTTATTACCTGTCTTAAATTATTTTTCTTTTCTGAAATCTTAGAAAAAATATTGATTGGAACTACCTTCAATAGTAGTTCTCTTACATTTTCTCTATCCACCAACAAAAAATACACAGTAATATTTCCAATTATATATGCAAGAAGCCCTTCACCTGTTATGCTAGCACTAGCTGTTAATATATTACTTGTTATGTTCTTTAGAGCTCTTTGTAATATTTTTTCAATATCTATGCCAAAAAGCAACTTAATATTTTTTTCTAATATTATTAAGCCTTCAGCATGATTATTATATATCTTCTTTAATATATCTATAAATTCGTTGCCAAAGTAAAATGCAAAACAAAAAAACATTACATTTATCAACAATATACTTAATGCACCAGAAATTCGCTTTGAAATATTAAACTTTAGAAAAAAATCATAAAAAGACCTTCCTATAATCAGCATAATAATAATTATTATAAATGGCTTAAAATAATATTTAATACCTAATGTTATTACTGTAAAAATTGCAAATAGTTCTATAAGAAGAAGTATTTTATTATATTTTTCTATAGTTTTCATAACATTCTCCTTTAACATTTATATTAAAATTATATTATTTAGAAAGAACATTAATGATATTTTCCCATGTAAAAAAGGGGCTGTATCAAAATAATATTTGAAAAAAGGGAATTCGTATTTGAATTCCCTTTTTTGCATATAATATCGTTATGAAAAACTTCAAAAAGAATGTGATACCTATGCAACAAATAGGTT
>NZ_JACOOQ010000034.1 GCF_014287815.1 Clostridium lentum | reverse complement strand
TTCTCTGAAAATTGCATATAAATGATAATCTATTTTTATTGGTCAAGCCCTCGACCTATTAGTATCAGTCAGCTAAATATGTTACCACACTTACACCTCTGACCTATCAACCTCGTGTTCTTCAAGGGGTCTTACTAGTCTTTCGACTATGGGAAATCTCATCTTGAGGGAGGCTTCACGCTTAGATGCTTTCAGCGTTTATCCCTTCCCGACTTAGCTACCCAGCCATGCTCTTGGCAGAACAACTGGTGCACCAGAGGTCAGTCCATCCCGGTCCTCTCGTACTAAGGACAGCTCCTCTCAAATTTCCTACGCCCGCGACGGATAGGGACCGAACTGTCTCACGACGTTCTGAACCCAGCTCGCGTGCCGCTTTAATGGGCGAACAGCCCAACCCTTGGGACCTACTACAGCCCCAGGATGCGACGAGCCGACATCGAGGTGCCAAACCTCCCCGTCGATGTGGACTCTTGGGGGAGATCAGCCTGTTATCCCCGAGGTAGCTTTTATCCGTTGAGCGATGGCCCTCCCACGAGGTACCACCGGATCACTAAGCCCGACTTTCGTCCCTGCTCGACTTGTAGGTCTCGCAGTCAGGCTCCCTTCTGCCTTTGCACTCTACGAACGATTTCCGACCGTTCTGAGGGAACCTTTGGGCGCCTCCGTTACTTTTTAGGAGGCGACCGCCCCAGTCAAACTGCCCACCTAACAATGTCCAGTCACCAGATTCATGGCATCCTGTTAGAACCCCAGTACTGTCAGGGTGGTATCCCAAGGATGACTCCACTAAGGCTGACGCCCTAGTTTCCCAGTCTCCCACCTATCCTGTACAGACAATACCGGAATTCAATGCTAAGCTACAGTAAAGCTCTACGGGGTCTTTCCGTCCAATCGCGGGTAGCGAGCATCTTCACTCGCACTACAACTTCGCCGGATTTGCAGTTGAGACAGTGCCCAAGTCATTACGCCATTCGTGCGGGTCAGAACTTACCTGACAAGGAATTTCGCTACCTTAGGACCGTTATAGTTACGGCCGCCGTTTACTGGGGCTTAAGTTCACACCTTCGCTTGCGCTAAGTGTTCCCCTTAACCTTCCAGCACCGGGCAGGCGTCAGCCCCTATACATCAGCTTGCGCTTTAGCAGAGACCTGTGTTTTTGCTAAACAGTTGCTTGGGCCTATTCTCTGCGGCCTACTCTCGTAGGCACCCCTTCTCGCTAACTTACGGGGTCAATTTGCCTAGTTCCTTAACTGCAATTCTTCCGCCGGCCTTAGGATTCTCTCCTCATCTACCTGTGTCGGTTTGCGGTACGGGCACTACTTCTCTCTCTAGATGCTTTTCTTGGAAGCATGGAATCATGTACTTCAGCCTCAAGGGCCTTCCCCATCACGCCTCAGCATTAACATTACAGCGGATTTGCCTACCGTAACTGCCTAAACGCTTAGACTAGCATTTCCAATCGCTAGCACACACTATCCTTCTCCGTCACACCCTCGATAATAACGATGGTAGTGGTACAGGAATATCAACCTGTTGTCCATCGCCTACGCCTTTCGGCCTCGGCTTAGGTCCCGACTAACCCTCAGCGGACGAGCCTTCCTGAGGAAACCTTAGATATTCGGCCTGTAGGATTCTCACCTACATCTCGCTACTAATGCCAACATTCTCACTCGTAATCAGTCCACCGCTCCTTACGGTACGACTTCAGCCCGATTACGACGCTCCCCTACCGCTTGCTTACGCAAGCCCGTAGCTTCGGTGGTAAGTTTTAGCCCCGGACATTTTCGGCGCAGGATCTCTCGACTAGTGAGCTATTACGCACTCTTTAAATGAGTGGCTGCTTCTAAGCCAACATCCTAGTTGTCTTAGAAATCCCACATCCTTTTCCACTTAACTTACACTTTGGGACCTTAGCTGACGATCTGGGCTGTTTCCCTTTTGACCACGGATCTTATCATTCGTAGTCTGACTGCCGGACTAAATGTATATGGCATTCGGAGTTTGATAAGGTTCGGTAAGCGATATGCCCCCTAGCCCATTCAGTGCTCTACCTCCACTACACATATCCGACGCTAGCCCTAAAGCTATTTCGGGGAGAACCAGCTATCTCCGAGTTCGATTGGAATTTCTCCGCTATCCACAGCTCATCCCATGCTTTTTCAACAGCAACGTGGTTCGGTCCTCCACGAGGTTTTACCCTCGCTTCAACCTGGCCATGGATAGGTCACCCGGTTTCGGGTCTACGGCATGCAACTAGTCGCCCTATTAAGACTCGGTTTCCCTTCGGCTCCGTACCTTAAGTACTTAACCTTGCTACATACCGTAACTCGTTGGCTCGTTCTACAAAAAGCACGTCATCACCCTCATATGGGGCTTTGACCGGTTGTAGGCACACGGTTTCAGGTTCTATTTCACTCCCCTCCCGGGGTTCTTTTCACCTTTCCCTCACGGTACTGCTTCACTATCGGTCATCAGGTAGTATTTAGCCTTGGGAGGTGGTCCTCCCTGCTTCCCACAAGGTTTCACGTGTCTCGTGGTACTCTGGATCAAAGCTTGATAAATGTTACTTTCACCTACAGGACTATTACCTCCTACGGTCTAACTTTCCAGTTATGTTCGGTTAATAACATCTTCTCGTTAATGCTCTGTCCGCAACCCCAGTGACAAGTCACTGGTTTGGGCTCTTTCCCTTTCGCTCGCCGCTACTCAGAAAATCGATTTTTCTTTCTCTTCCTCTAGGTACTTAGATGTTTCAGTTCCCTAGGTTTACCTCCGTATAGCTATGTATTCACTATACGGTACATGGGGTTTCCCATGTGAGTTCCCTCATTCGGAAATCTCCGGATCACTGGCTATGTGCGCCTACCCGAAGCTTATCGCAGCTTATCACGTCCTTCATCGGCTCCTGATGCCAAGGCATTCACCATGCGCCCTTTGTAGCTTGACCTATCATCAGT
>NZ_JACOOQ010000032.1 GCF_014287815.1 Clostridium lentum | reverse complement strand
ACCCGTCCGCCGCTAAATCCATTCCCGAAGGAACTTCATTCGCTCGACTTGCATGTGTTAGGCACGCCGCCAGCGTTCGTCCTGAGCCAGGATCAAACTCTCAATAAAAAGTTTAATCTGTTTTGCTCAAATTACTTTGAGTCTTTATAAGACTTAAAAGAATTGCTGGTTTTATATTAACTATATTCTGTTCAATTTTCAAAGACCATTTATCTTGTCGCCCTCAAGCGACTTTCTTATCTTATCACTGGAAGTTTATTCTGTCAACAACTTTTTTTTAAAAAGTTTTTTTCAGAAACTACTTTCCATTTTCGCAAATTTACCTACTAGATATTTATCTGTATGTCATCTCTGCGACGTGTTTTATCTTACCATTATTATTCTCCATAATTTTATGTTTTATTACTAATTTAAGCATATTAATCTTAATTTATATTATTTTTCTCCATTTTTCTTAATATATCTATATACGATATGCAAGGTAACGTTTTTGCCTATTTTGATGAAATTATTGGCATTTCTATTATTAATACTTATAATTCATATTGTATAAACTAAAATGTAAGAGGTGATTTTATGACTAATGTATTAGCCAAAGACTGGTATTATTTATTAAAAGATGAATTTAAAAAGGATTATTTCTTTAACCTAAGGAATTTTCTCAATAATGAATATAAGCATCATATTATTCATCCTGATAAAGAAAATATATTTAACGCTTTAAATTTCACATCATATGAAAATATTAAAGTAGTAATATTAGGTCAGGATCCTTATCATGGAATGAATCAAGCTCATGGATTAAGTTTCTCGGTAAATCCTACTGTTGCTATTCCTCCTTCTTTAAGTAATATATATAAAGAACTAAATAATGATTTAGGTTGTTATATTCCTAACAACGGATATTTAAAAAAGTGGGCTGATCAAGGTGTTTTACTTCTTAATACTGTTCTTACTGTAAGAGATGGTGCTGCAAATTCTCATAAAAATAAAGGCTGGGAACAACTAACGGATAAGATAATAGAATTGATAAATAAAAAGAACGACCCAGTTGTTTTTATCTTGTGGGGAAATAATGCAATTCAAAAAAAATCCCTAATAACTAATAGTAAGCATCTGATATTAACATCTACTCATCCTAGTCCATTATCAGCTTTTAGAGGATTCTTTGGTAGCCATCCATTCTCAAAAGCCAACGATTTCCTTATCTCTATAGGTAAAAAACCTATAGATTGGCAAATAGAAAATATATAGGATACATATTTTTTTATTCTGTGCATATATAAAAATAGGAGCCCTATGAAAATAAACTTTACATAGGGCTCCTTATCTAATAGAATAAATCAAAATAATATCTTACATTATTTCTTTCTTTTTAAACTTTTTATAAGTAGAGTATATTAAACCACTTATCATTCCAATTACTCCTCCGGCAGCAAATGTAAAAATTATATTTTCAAAAAAAGCTCCCACAAAAATTCCTATTCCAACACCTATAGCTATTCCTTTGGTTAAATATTCATAATCCTCTTCTGATAACATAAATTTTCCCATTTTAACTACCCTCCCATATTTATATCTTAATACAAATTAATATAAAATTACTTTCTACAAATAACTATAAATCCTTTTACTTAACTTGTAAAGAGTTATTTTATAACTCTTTGTATATTTTTTATTAACTTTTTATTATTTATACCATAGAGCTTTATTTCTTTATCTATTAGTATTATATTATTGCCTTTTATCTTTAATTTATATCAGCTTAACATAGTGTTATTATATTTTTTATAAAAAAAAGATATATTAAACCGTCCATTTTAAAATAACGATTCAATATATCTTTTATAATTAATGAGTATATATTTAAGCACAAAAAAGCAGCTTATTATTCAACAAGCTGCTTACCTGGTGGCTCGACCAGGAATCGAACCAGGGACACGAGGATTTTCAGTCCTCTGCTCTACCGACTGAGCTATCGAGCCTTAACAATTTTATTATATTATATTCCTATAATTATGTCAATATTTTTGTTAATATTGTTTTTTTCTGCTTAATATACTACTTCTTCACCTATTTGATTAATTAAATAATATATAATTTATTTTAATTAACTAAAAAAATTCATATAGATAATATATATTCCTATTATTAAGACTAATGGTAAGTTTACTACATCCTTTATACTTTTCATCAAACTATTTTTTACTCTTACCTCTTCTCTTGTTAGTATATTTCTCTTTATATTTAATGATATAAGCTTTTTAAAAATAAAATATATAGCTACAAAGCAAATTATAGTTAAAATAGCATAAAAGAATATTGCTCCTAAAACTACTGAATTAGGTACATTTTTTAAAGTAACTTCACTTACTGCCTGCAATTCCTCTTCACTTGCTGGCAATAACTCCATTAACTTTGACAATGTTACAGATGTACCATTGATGATAAAATGAATAATCATACTAGAAAATATACTTTTAGTAATTCTAACAACTAATGCTAATATAATCCCTAATGCTACTGCATATAAAAATTGTTGTCCATCTAAATGCATAATTCCAAAGAACAATCCTGTAACCACCGCTGATACAAAGATGTTTTCATCATCATAACCAGCTAAAACCACTCCCCTAATAGTAATTTCTTCAGTTATAGCAGGCATAACAGCAAACAATAACAAGAATAAAAGGTATGGAGTATCTATAATAGATGTAATCACCATTGCAACATTATTAGGAAACACTAATTGTGATATTAAAGATAACAATGTGACCATTGGTTGGCAAACAAATGCCAATAATATCAATAATAATGCATCTTTAAAATAAAGCTTATTAATCCTTAAAGTGTCTTTTATACTTCTTGGTGATAATAATAAATAAATAATTGCTGGCATTATAAATATGGTTAAATGTGTAATAAACAATTTCATTCTATAGTCTGTAATATTTAAAATACTAAATATATATGATAATGGATAAGCCGAAAAAATACCTAATAGCAATATAACTAAAAAGTATATATTAGCCTCCTTCAATTTTTTCAAAAACATTCCCCCTAACTGTAAATCTACTTTGCAATAATGTATATTTATAGTTTTATATGATAATAATATAAATGAAGTGGATAAAGCTTCATAATTAATCGCCTCTCCCCCATTTTATTTATATACAAGATAATCCCCTTAATCATTTGATTAACGGGATTATTTTTTCTTATTCCCTACAATATCCTTTTTCAATGATTTTTAGCCTTAATAGATTTAATGCATTCATAGTAGCTCTTTCTCTAATCTTATCTCGCTCTCCTTGGAAGATAAACTTTTCTACTACTGTTTCCCCTTTAAAGCATAATCCTATATATACTAAACCTACTGGCTTTTCTTTTGTTCCACCACCTGGTCCTGCAATACCAGTTGTAACTACTGAAATATCTGATCCACTTTCTCTACATATACCTTCTGCCATTTCCCTGGCAGTTTCTTTGCTTACTGCACCATATAAATTTAAGGTTTCTTTCTTAACACCAAGTCTCCTCACCTTAGCTTCATTGGAGTATGTAACAGCACCTTCAAGAAATACCTGTGAAACTCCTGGATATGATATTAGCTTAGCAGCAATCATTCCCCCTGTACATGATTCAGCTGTGGAAATGGTTAAATTGCTTTTACATAACATTTCTGCTACCTTATACTCTAAGGTAATTTCTCCTTCTCCATACACTTTGTCTTTAAGTGTCTTCCTCACTTCCGCCTCCACTGGTTCAATTAAATTTAAACATTCCTCTTCAGTTTCTCCTTTAGCTGTTATCCTTAAGCTAACATCTACACCTTTAGCATAAGGAGCAACCGTTGGGTTTTTTCCATTATCAATAAGATAAGCTAGCTCTTCTGCCATGAAGCTTTCACCTATTCCAAAAATTCTTAGCATCTTTGATCTAAGCACACAATCTGTTAACTTTTCTAAGTAAGGAAGTACTTGCTCATTAAACATACTTTCCATTTCCCTTGGTGGCCCTGGCAATATTATCATTTTCTTATTTCCCTCTTCTATAATTACACCACTGGCTGTTCCACAGCTATTAGGCATTATTATCGCACCTTCTGGAAAATATGCCTGCTTAATATTATTTCCTTTTAATTCACGACCTTGCTTATTAAAATATTTCTCAATACCTTTTAAAGTATTTTCATCAAGCTTTAATTTTTTGTTAAAGTACTTTGCTGCTGACTCCTTAGTAATGTCATCTTGTGTTGGTCCTAAGCCACCAGTTGTTATTACAAGCTCGCTTCTTTTATATGCTTCATCATATGCCTTTAATAATCTTTCCTCATTATCACCAACTACCTGCTGATGATATACATCTATTCCTAAAGTAGCAAGTTCTCTAGATAAATACTGTGCATTTGTATTTACAATATCTCCTAACAATATTTCTGAACCTATTGCTATTATTTCTGCTTTCACATTTTTCACCTCAATTCAATTTACTTCTAATTGAATTATACCATCAATATCCAATTAATTAATATCATAATATAATTAAATCTTTATGTTTTTATTTTTACAAATTTAAAATCCCTAAAGCTTAAAGCTCTAGAGATATATTATTTATACTTATTAGCATTAATATAATAACCTCCAAGAGTATCAATTCCTTGATCTATTATTACAAAATTTCCTTCTCTTAGCATCGAAGTAATTATATTTATGTGCTGTTTATTTGATGCATCTAAAGTAATTGTAAAATTATCATTTTTATCAACTATTCCCATATAGTCATATATATCACTATATTCTCCTAGTCCTAACTTTCCCTTTATATCCATTCTATAGTCAGGCATATTTAATATCCTCCTACTACTTTAGTCCATCTATATTTTTACTCAATAATAATTTATGTAAATAAATTATATTTTATTCATTCGTAATATATTTTAATAGAAAATAGAGGTGAAATTATACTCCACCTCTTATTATTTTAAGCTTCTGCCTTTAATTTCTTTGCTTCATTTAATATCTTTATTAGTTCTGATTCAGGAACTTCTTCATATCTACCAAAAGAACTTACATAACTTCCTCTTGCGTGAGTCATTGCTCTTAATGAAGTAGCGTAATTAAACATTTCAGCCATAGGCACTTCCGCAATAACTTTCTGTTCATCACCTACTTGTTCCATTCCCATAACTCTACCTCTCTTTTTATTTATATCTCCCATTACATCACCCATGTATTCATCTGGAACCTTAATTTCTACATTCATTATAGGTTCCAATAAGATTGGCTTTGCACTTTCTAACCCCTTTTTGTAAGCAATAGATGCTGCTATTTTAAAAGCCATTTCTGAAGAATCAACTGGATGGTATGATCCATCATATAATGTAGCTTTCACTCCTACAACAGGATATCCAGCCAAGACACCACTGGACATACATTCTCTTAATCCTTTCTCTACCGCTGGTATGAAGTTTCTTGGAACAGCTCCACCTACTACTTTATCAACAAAATCTAAATCAAATTCACCATCATTTCTTGGTTCAAATTTTATCTTAACATCTCCATATTGACCATGTCCTCCTGATTGTTTCTTGTATTTACCTTGAACATCAGACTTTCCTTTAATAGTTTCCCTATATGGAATCTTTGGAGTCTGTAAAATAACATCTGCTCCAAATTTATTCTTTATCCTACTAGCTATTACTTCCAAATGAGTTTCTCCTAAACCCCAAATTATTGTCTCTGCATTTTCCTTATCTCTTTCAATTTTAAAAACAGGATCCTCTTCAATAAGTTTAGATAATGCTAAAGAAATCTTTTCTTCATCACCTTTTGTTTTGGGAAGTATTGCCATTGACATAACTGGTACAGGAAGCTTAATCTTATCATATTTAATATTAATCTCTTGACTACATAAAGTATCTCCAGTTGATGTGAATTGTAATTTAGCTACTGCACCTATATCTCCAGCAATTATTTCATCAGTAACAATTTGATTTTTTCCTCTCATAAAGAATAAATGAGATAATTTTTCTTGCTTGCCACTATTAGTGTTCTTTACTACAGCATCTCCATTTAATTTGCCAGTAATTACTTTAAACAATGAAATCTTTCCTACAAAAGGATCAGCTATAGTTTTAAATACATAAGCTGAAAATGGTTTATCTTCTTCAACCTTAATATAAATTTCATCACCAGTATCAATATCTAATGCTTTATGAGCACGTGAGTATCTAGGTGATGGGAAACATCCTATAATATTTTCTAACATTGATTTGATACCTACTACTTTCGTAGCACTTCCACATAATACAGGAGCTATCTCTCCATCAGAACAACCTTTTATAAATCCTGAATAAATATCTTCATCACTAAGTTTTCCATTTTCTAAATATTTTTCTAATAATTCTTCATCAGTCTCAGCAACTGTTTCCATTATCATTTGTCTACATTCATTTACTTTATCAATAAGATCTGCAGGAATATCTATACTTACCATTTTTTTAGTTTTATTGTCTAATTTAAATGCTTTTTGTGAAATTATATTTACTACACCAGTAAAATTTTCTTCTTTACCAATTGGATATTCTATTGGTACTATGCTAAGACCAAATTTTTCTTTCATTTGTTCTAATGTCTTATCAAAATCTGCATTTTCCCTATCCATTTTATTAATAAAAAATGCCCTTGGAATATTTACTTTATTGCAATACTTCCATGCTTTTTCCGTTCCTACTTCAACACCTGATACAGCGCATACTACAATTGTTGCTATATCTACTGCTTTCATTCCTTGTATCATTTCGCCTTCAAAATCAAAATATCCAGGCATATCAACTATATTAATCTTTGTATTATTAGATTCAACACAAGCTACAGAAGTTGATAAAGAAATACCTCTCTTTTTTTCTTCTGCTTCGTAATCCATTACAGTGGTTCCATCTTCATTTTTTCCAAGTCTATCAGTAGTGCCTGTATAATATAGTAATGCCTCTGCTAATGATGTCTTTCCTGTAGCACCATGTCCTATCAAACCTACATTTCTTAAACTTTCAAAATTGTAGTTTTTCATGATATCTTAGATAATACTTGCCCTAAGTACTATCTTTCACCTGCCTTTCTTATATATAATATTTATATAATTTATATTAAAACTATTTAACTTAATAAATATCTATTAAATTTTTATGTTTTAATATGTTCAAATAGTACAAGCCTCATAATATTTCTAAAAGTATTTTATTTACTTTCTATTGTTATAAAATTATTCCCTTAATTAATAGTATTTATCCATTTTAATTTATATTACTTATTATTTAATATTTCTCCTTATACCTTACCCCTAAATTATCTTTACGTATAAAAAAGTGGCTTTCGCCACGCTCCCTTCGGGAATTTAATTTTAAGTATTCTAAAAGGCATAGAACTAACATCGGTTCTATGCTATATTTTTCCTATTAATTAATACTTTATTCCGTAT
>NZ_JACOOQ010000031.1 GCF_014287815.1 Clostridium lentum | reverse complement strand
CTACTTGGAATGGAATATCTGTAGTTACTGTTGCTTTAATTGTTTTAACTACATTAACATTAATCTTATACATAGTTATATTTCCATGAGTATCAGTAACCTTATAATTTACTGGATAAATTCCAACTTCTTTAGGATTAACTTCCCCTTCAATTTCAACTTTTAAGTCCTTATCATCATCTTCTACGTCTGATATGCTAACTAAACTTTTAAAGTATGATTCCATATACTCTTGAATATTTTCCTTCATACTATTTAATTCAACAGTTACATTTCCTATCTTTTCTCCATCTTCTCCTGTGGTTTCATTTTGCACTACATCTTCTTTTGGAGCTATTTCAGGTGAACCATACACTTGAATTGTTTTATATTCAGTTGTAGTTCTTCCCCAACTATCAGTCATTGTATACTCAATATTAAATATACCAGATTTATCAAACTTATAGTTAAAGGCAGTCATATCAATTACATCACTAGTATTGATAGTTCCATCAATTGAATTACTTTTATCAAATGTAGCTGTACTATCAGTAGAGTTTACATTACTTGCAGATTTATTGAATATTCCTCTAATACCATTTGAAGAAATAGTTTTAGTTGCATTTTGGCTAATAGTTTTATTAATTTTTAAATCATCATTTTTTATAACTAACTTAACTTTTTTACCTAAATCATCATCTATTTCATCTGAAGTTACAACTCCACCTAATAAATTAAAAGTATCACCTACAGGAACTCTAACAAAATCCATTCCTGTAATTTTAGGTGCTTCATTATATACAGGAAGTAAAATAGAATTACGTTCTCCTGTTCTATTTTTATTAGACGTATCTTTAGTAAAGTAAAACCTTACATTATCTAAATTATCTGCCTCTTTAGCACCTTCATTATAATCTACTTTTACATTAGTCTTAGAGTTGTATTTCCCCATTACATACATCATATCAGGACGATTAAATCTAATTTTTAAATAATCACCCTCATACACATTCTGATTATTAAATTTATCGAATTTTCTTTTATTATCACCACTTCCAGCACTACTTGATGAAAAGTTTTCAATTATATTATCTCTACCATTAGCTCTATATAAACCAATAGATAATACATTTTGAGTTTCATCATGTTCTTGATATATTATTTGTTCACCTTTTGTTGTAACATTTAAAGTTCCAATAAAATTATTATTTGAAGAAGGTATTACCTTTATTCTAAAAGGATTTAATCCTCCTCTATCAACAACAGTAAATACATTTTCATCTATTGCCATGGTTGAATCGTCATAATGTGCTACTAATCCTTTTTTAGTAATTTCAAAAGTTACATAGTCTAAATAATACCTATTACCTACACCTTTACTATAATCAGTATATACATCACCTAATATTTCTCCCTTTATACTAAAATTAGGTGTTTGTCTTGCTATAATTTTAATTTTATCACCATATTCTAACACTTTACTTTCTATTGATTTAATAGAAAAATTATCATTTTTAGGATTGTCTTGTGCATCAACCACCCCTGAAAAAACTGTTTCATTTGTGTTATTTTCTACATTTCCTCTAAATATTTTTATACTATAATATTCTGGAATTCCATTTGAATTGGCAATAATTTTATTTACAAAAGCTTGAAAAGAAATTTTAGGTTTTTTTGTATCATTATTTTCTGTAAGCTTTAACTTAAATGCAGGTAAATCGTGCTCTGAGCTATCACGCCCACCAAATACTAATTCGTGTCTATTTATACCTGGATTAATAGTTATATTCCTAGTTGCAGTAGATTGTCTTCCCCAACTATCAGTTGCTATATATGTTATTTCATATAATCCTGGATCTTCTGGTAATTTATTTGTAGTATCTCCATTAGATGTATTATTATTTTCATCTGTAGTTCCATCATTAGGTGTATCACTTGAATTACTTCCATCACTTGAATTACTTCCATCACTTGAATTACCACTTCCTTCAGAATTAGTTCTAGTACTTGATGAAGTTGAACCACTTTGTGTACTTCCATTAGTAGATTCTGCTGGTAAATTTCCAGTTTTTCTATAAGTTGTTTTTATACTACTTTCTCCTAATGTACCATCTAAATCATCATATACATTTACGCCTTCTGTTAATTTATATGTTTCTCCTAAATACTTACTAAATTCACCTGAACTTATATAAATACTTGGTGCATCATTATATAATGCTTCTAACCCAGCATCAGTAATTTCAAATCTTACGTTGACAATATTATCTTTCTTTACTGCTCCTGAATCATATAACTCTCTAGCATTTAAAACTCCACCAGTAATTCTTATCATACTTGTAGTAATTTCTTTTTTTTCTGGTGTAGATGGAGTATTTCCTTCTACTATTCCATTTGAATTACTTCCTGAACTACCATCAGTTCCTTCTGCACCTTCTACTGAAGAGTTTTCATTAATTATAGAAATATTTCTTTCACTTGGATTTTCATCAGGTGATTGCTGTGGTGGTGTTATATTTGTAGTACTATCTGGTTCATCTAAATCTGAAGCATATAGTGAAATATAATCCCCATATTCAAGTTGCCACTCTTCTAATTTCATTATTTCTGAAGATTCACCTGTAATACTTCCTTTTAAAGATATTTTTTTCTTTTCTTTACCATTTTCATTATAAAGCACTATTTTAATTGCTTCTTTTTCTGGATTCTCTGAATCAATTGCTATATTTTTTTTATTTTTAATTTGTAATTTTACTTTTACTTCAGTTTTAGAATCTACTGTATTAAATTCTTCATTAAATCCAATGGTAAATACTCTATTATCATTAGTTGGTTTACTTGTTTCAGTATCATCTTTATCACTACCTTCTGCTTCACCTTCATTACCTGAACTTACTCCAGAAGTAGTATCATCTGTTATTGATTCACTAATAGTTTGTGTATTTCCATTAGTTTCAGTATTTTGTGATGGCTCTTGATTTGCAGTTCCCTTTGAGTAAATATCTATTTCATTTCCTACTATATTACTAACAATTTTTACTGGTCTAGTTAATGTTCCATCTCTTCCCCAGCTATCAGTAACAATATAAGTAATTTCATAATTACCTACTTCTTCATAATTTACTGCACTTTCATCAACACCAACATTTGAAGGTTCTATATTTCCATCATAATCATCAGTAACTGTTAAATCTTGATTATAATCATATATTTCTCCTTTTTTAACAGTTATTATACCTTTATCAGCTTCATTTTGTTTTGGATAAGTTATAACTGGAGCTTCATTATAAATAGCTTGAATTTGAGTACTTCCTATTTTAAATCTAGTATTTTTAAAAGTATCTAATTCATTTTCATCTATACCATTTGATAAATCTAATGAATGATTATTTAAATTATTAACTTTTTCAATATTGCCAGCAATTGATAGTTTTTTAGGATATTTTGTTTCAACACCTATAAATAATCCTTCTTGGTACTCTAAATCATTAATTTTTTTAATTTCCTCATCACTTATAAGTACATTTCCTTGTACTTGTAAAGTTTTTAAAGTAGCTCCATTTCTATCATAAATAGAAAGAGTTAGTACACTTTCACTATCATTAGAATATAATGCTGCTGTAGGTTTATTGTAAACTTTAAGTTTTTTCTCTAACTCATCAAAACCTATTTCTAAATAATTTTCATCATTATTTTCTGACTTTAATTTTAATATTACACTCTCAATATTATTTTTAGGTACAACATTGAATTTTCTAACTTTCGTTGTTGTTACTCCCCAGCTGTTTGTAACTGTGTAAGTAACTTCTTTTTCACCTAAAACTTTAGTGTCTATATTTTCTGAAGTGTATTTAACTTTAGAAAGTTCTATATGTTCATTAGTATCAGTTATTGTTACACCATTTAAATACTCTATAGCTTCTCCTCTTTTTACTTCAACTGAAGTATTTTCATTTTCTTCAAAAGTTATAACTGGAGTAGATGCTTTTATTTCTTGTAATCCATCTTCAGTTATTTTAAATCTTACTTTTTCCATTTCAGATATTAAACCATTGCTATAATCATGAGTTTTATTTTTAATATTACCTTTAATTTTTACTTTTTCATGATTACTTGTCCAAATACTTATTGTATCACCAATATTAAAAGTATACTCAATTAATTTATTTAATTGATTTTTTATATTCTCTAATGAATTTAAACTTTCTGTAGTAGTTAATGAATCTATAGTTGAGTTAACTACTATCTCACCATTATTATTAAATACTTTTATTCTAAAGATTTTTCCATTATTAGATTCTTCTGGTGGTGATGTATTTTCTGTATCAGATGGTGGTATAGTTTCTTCCGGATTTTGATTATCTGGATTTTCACCTTCTTCAACATTTTCCTCATCTGGTGCTAACTCTCCAGTTCTACTTTCTTGCTCTTCAGCATTATCATTAGGTCCTTGTGTTTCTGTATTAGTATCTTGAGATTTATTAACTAAGAATTTTTTATTACTTGCATCAAAATCAATTTTAAATAATAAATCTGTGCTACTTTCATTTGGATTATACACTTCAATACTATTACTTTTAACTTTAGATACAACTTCAATAGTTCGTACTTTAGTAGTAGTTCTATTCCAATTATCAGTAGCTGTATATGTTATTTGATGTATACCTAATTGGTTTGTATCTATACTTTCTGGTGATACTGTAAATGTATTGCTTGTATATCCATTATCATGAGAAACTGTTATATTGTTGCGTAAATCAATTCTTGTACCTTTTTCAATTATTTCTTTAGCTTCTGTAAAACCATTTATTACTGGAGCTTCATTATAAATAGCATTTAACCCTTCTGCTTTTGGATTAAATCCAACGTTATTCATAAAATCAATATTATTAATACCATTAGAATAATCTTCTTTTATTTTATCAGTTTTAGATATATTTCCAGTAATTTTAAGATTCGGTACAACTACATTTCCACTTTCAGTTTCAGCTTCAGAAGTAAATGGAATAACTTCATTTTCACTACCAGCTCTCCAAACTCTAATAACATCTGTTTCAACATATGAAACATTATTTAATTCTTTTAACTTTTCAGTAGTTCCTTTATCATTACCTTGTAGAGTTTTTGCAAACTTTACATTTCCATCTGAACCCTTTATCTGAATAGCAAATATATCTTTTCTTGGATTTTCTATATCTAAATACTCATCTCTTGCATTTATTACTTCATACTTATTAGTTAAAGTATTAAATCCAATTTCAAATGCTGGCTTTCTTTCTTCTGGAGTTGTATCACTTCCACCTGGTTGTTCTGTTTCACCAGAATTCCCCAAATCATCACTAACATTATCATCTCTTTCTGATGATTGATTATAACCAATACTCTCTCCTGAATTATTACCTAATCTCTCTTCATTTATAGTTGTTCTTGCTTCTAAACTTTCATTATCTTCAGCATATACTTGAATTTTATTTTTATATAACTGTGGTCTAACAACTACTTTTCTTGTTGTTGTTCCAGTTCTTCCCCAGCTGTCTATATAAGTATAAGTTACAGTTCTTTCTCCTAAAACACTAGTATTTATACTATTTTCCGTATCTCCATCTTTACGAGTATTTTCATTTATACTATAAGTTAAAATATTTCTACCATTACTAGAATTAATAGTTTGATTGTCTATTTCATAAGTTGAATTTAATATATTAATATTTTTATCATGGTCATCTTCAACTAATACCCCACTTTTTAAATCAAACTGTTTTTCATTTGTATAATCTTCTGAGTATATATCAATATCTTCAACAATTATTTCTGGTTCTTTATTATAAACAGCTTCAATACCTGTTGCTTTAAAATAAAATCTTGTATTTTGGAAAAGTTCTTGAGTAGCACCTTTTGTATAATCATGATTATTAACTCTGTCTATAACATTTCCTGTTAAAAACATTCTATCTGGTGCTTTTGCCCAAAATTCTATATAATCTCCATCCTTAACATATTGATTGTTAAAGCTAGCAAACTTATCATTAAGTTCATTTTGATTTTTTTTACCTGATTCAGTCCCTATAAATGTTCTCTCTATAGTGTTTTGACCTTGTCTAACTAGCTTAATTGTTAATGCATTTGTTCCATCTTGATAAATTATTGGTTCACTATAACCTTCTACAGTTATTTTTCCAATATAATTATTAGAAGAACCTCTATCAGAAGTGTTAAACTTAATTTTAAAAGGTTGTAATCCACCTCTATCTATATTTGTTATAACATTTTTTATGTTATCATTTAAATCTGTGTCATTGTAAATTGCAATTAAACCATTCTTAGTTATTTTAAATACAACATAGTCAAGATTCATTTTATTTTGAACCCCATCTGAATAATCTTCTTTTACATCACCAAGTATTTCACCTTTTATTCTAAAATTCGGTGTTTGCCTTGCGTAAATTTTAATTTTATCTCCATACTCTAAGTTTTCATTTGCTAATCTTCTCATATTAAAACTTGTATTACTTGGATTATCCTGTACCCCAACTTTAACTTCAACAATTCTATTTCTTACTCCAGTATTTTGAGTGTCTCTAAATATTTCTACTCCATAATAATCATAATTATTTTTAGCTGTAGCAAGAATTTGAGCATCTATTAAAGCTTCAAAATTAATCTTAGGCTTATTGTTTTCTTCAACTAATTTTAATTTAAAAGCCGGAAGATCTTCTTCGCTTCTATTACGGCCACCAAATATTAGTTCATGTCTTTCTAAACCTTTTTGAATAGTTAATGTTCTACTTGCTTTTGCTTCACGTCCCCAACTATCTTTTACTACATAAGTTACAGTATATGTCCCTACTTCAGTTGGAAGTGGATTTTTTACATTTCCTGTAGTTTCATTATTACCACTTGAATTTTCAGTGCTTTCTTGTCCATTTTCTAATGTAGCTCTTGCATTTCCTGACGTTTCAGGTGTGTTTGTATTTTCTGATGACACTATTTTTTCATAAGTTGCTGTTATCTTATCAACATCTATTTCTCCATCCTTATCATCAGTTACTTGCATATTTTCAGTTAACTTGTAAGTTTCACCTAAATAATGAGAAAATTCTCCTAAATTAACTATAGACTCACTTGTATTTTGTATTCTTGAACTATTATTACTTTCTGGTATAAGTGATATTACTGGTGCAGCATTATAAATAGCTTTAAGACCTTCTTCTGTATTTTCAAATCTTACATTTAACATTTGATCTTCACTACTTATCCCATCTGAATAATCATCTTCTGCTACATTTTCTGTCTTAGTAATCTCTCCTGAAATTTTTAACTTAGTTCTATCCTTAGCCCATACACTTACATAGTAACTTTCGTACATTTTTATTTCTTGTAATTTTCTTTCAAAATCACTATAATCAGTAACATTTTCATTTAAAGTTGCAGTTCCAACTAAATTCATTTTATTATCAAAAACTTTAATTTCAAATAATTTATCAGTTGGATTTTCACTTATTCTTGTTCTAGAACTATTTTCTTCACCTTCATCTGGATTACTTGGTTGTTCAGGTTGTGATACATCTCCACTTCCTGTATCTTCCCCATCACTACCGCCTTCTTCTGTTCCTTGATTTTCTCCATTACCTACATTTTCAGAGCCTTGTATTATTTTCTTAAATGTTAATTTATTTTTTACTGTATCAAAACCTATTTCAAATAATTTATTATTACTATTATCATCAAGTGATATTAAATTGTTTTCCACTTTTGATACAACCTTAACATTTCTTACTTTACTAGTTGTTCTTCCCCAACTATCTGTAACAGTATAAGTTACTCCATAAACTCCAACAGTATTTTTATCAAATCCTGTCTGATCTATTACTATATTATTTGTAATATTATTTTTATCATCAAGTTCATCTGTTGTAGTTACACCATCATTAAAGTTTGGTTCAGTTCCTTTTACTACTCTAAGCTCATCTAATCCATTTAAAACAGGTGCTTTATTGTAAATAGCCTTTAATCCATTTTCAGTAAGTTGAAATCTAGTATTTTTCATATTATCTGAATTAATAAAACCATTTTTATAAGGATTTGTTTCAGCATTTACATTATCACTTGGAACATTAGCACTTTCATCATGCTCACCAGTTTTAGATGATGTATTATTTGTTTTATCAGTATTATTATCTGAATCTGGTGCTAAATTACCAAAAATTCTTACTCTATTTAGCTTAGTGTTATCTGTTGATACAAAATCTATCATATCTCCATATTTATAATTAATATCTAACTTTTCTATGGCATTTTTTATTTCTATACCTGATGCATTACCACTTACAGGTAAGCTTCTTTGCTCTACACCATTTCTATAGGTTTTTATTACAAGAGCAGCACTATTTATACCATTAATAGTATCAGTAGTAGCATCACTAACTTTTAGCTTTCCTGTAATATCATCAAAAGAAATACTTAAAATTGGTGTATCTGTGCCATCTTTAAATATCTTTACAGTATTATCTTCTAGTTTATTTTTAGCTAAAACTTTAACTGTTCTTGTGGCAGTTCCTGTTCTACCCCAGCTATCTGTATATTGATAAGTTACTGTTTGATTTCCTAACTTATATTTATCAAATCCTACTATAGTAACAGAACTTAAATCAGTAATTTCCTTATCATGATCATCTGTTATTTTTACCCCTTCTTTAGGATCTAAATCTTTACCTCTTACAATTTCTATAGTATCAGATGAAAAAGTAATTGTAGGAGCATCATTATGTATATATTTTAACTTATCTTTAGTCATTTCAAATCTAACATTATCCATATAATCTCGATTTGTTACTCCAGTAGCATAGTTTGCATCATCAGGTTTAGATTCAATATTGGTGTCTCCTTCAATTTTCATATCTGTAGAATTTAATGCCCAAACTGAAATTCTGTCACCTTCATTGTAAGAATATCCATCTAATCTATCTAAAGCAGATGCAAATCCTGTTTCATTTCCTCTAATGGCTATTTCTCTTTTAACTATATTTCTAACTCCATCTATAATTTTAATTTTAAATGCAGCTCCAGAGTATCCTTTTATAGCTTCATATTTATTAGATATTCTATTAACTTCTATTTTATGATTTACAGAATCAATAGTCATATTAAATAACTCATCAGTAGTTCCTTTAGAATAAAACTTAAATTTAACTTGCTCTAATTCATTCTTAGGCTCTACTGTAATTATAGCTTTCTTAGTTACTGTTGCTCCCCAACTATCTGTTAATGTATATATAACTGTTTGTTCACCTAACTTCATATTATTAAAGGCACTATGATCTAATAATAAAGGAATATGATTAGCTTGATCAAAAGTATCACTTGCTGTTATCCCTTTAGATAAATCTATACTATCCCCTCTTTGTATTGTCTTTTTCCAAACAGTTTCTCCATTCTGAGTTCTTTCCTCACTATATCCAGATTCAGTTAGATTTATAGTTATAGTTGGATCTGTATTAGTTGCTATCTCCAATCCAGTATTAGTTATTTTAAATAACTTTTTACCTCTTTCTAAATTTGAAGTTCCCTGTGCATAAATACTTGATTGATCACCTAAAACACCACTTATTGGCAACTTTTGTGAAGCTGCTTCTTTATGATAAACATAAATATAATCACCAATTTCATATGGAACATTATTTAAAGCATTTGCAGCCTCACTTCTTTCATTTCCTCTAATTACAACTCCTTTTTTAAGTTGCATTCTAGAATCATATAATTCAAAAACAAAGTACTCATCTGCATTATTAGTTGTCATAATACGCATGTCCATATCTGTTACTTTTATAAGCTTTTTATTAGTATCAAATTTAATTTTAAATCTTTCATCTTTACCATTACTATATCTAACACCTTTTACTGTAAAAACAACATCTGATAATGATGCAGGTGTAGTTGAAGTTCTAGATTCTAGATTTAAACTTGAAACATCTTCTTCAGTTTCATTTGGACTTTCACTACTTATGTAAGTTATAGTTCTATTGGCACTAGTTACTCTACCCCATGAATCTTTTACGCTATATGTCACCATGGTTTTATTTTCTTCAAACTTTTTAGATGAAACTTGAATACTTGAATTTTGTATTTCATCATGGTCATCAGTAACACTTATTCCTTGAAGTAAAGCATCTTTATTTTCTGAATCAACCTCTATATCATTTACTCCATTTATAACTGGTGCTTCATTATATATTGTGTTGATTCCTTCTTTTTTAATTTGGAATCTTACATTGTTAATATAATCTAATGTTGATACACC
>NZ_JACOOQ010000030.1 GCF_014287815.1 Clostridium lentum | reverse complement strand
TAATTTTTTAAATCACATGAGCTTAATCTCTCTTTCATATTTTATCTAAATTCAAATATCAATTTAAATTTACCTCTAACTTTTCCTCCAGCAAAATTATTTCCATATTTAGCTGTAAGTCCAAATTCAAGAACTTTACCTTCTATAGTTCCATAATCCTTAATATAGTAATCTGGATTCTTTAACTTTTCATCTTCTTCAGTGCCAGATGGTGGATTTTCACCTTCTTGATCACTTGAATCAGTACGTGATGATGGTTGTTCTTCATTACCTTCTTCATCACCTTCACCTTCTGGTGGTTGAACAGTACCAGTATCACTATTATTCTTAGATGGTAAAGTAATATCACTTTTGTTACCACTAGCTTCCTTCATAGTTGTAATTTTCGTTTGAGCCATATCAGTGGTTAACCATAATGGTGATGCTTTAGTAAATACCTTTGTAGTTTCTGTTGGTAATTCTGAGTTTTCCCCTTCTCCTATATTTTCATCACCTACATTAGTTCTTTCTATAAAATATAAACCTAATGCCATTTTTCTTAATGCTTCAAATTTATTTAAAGAGTTAAATTCAAAATTATCTCCATTAACTAACTCTAAATCACCTTCACTCTTATTTAATCCTTTAACATAAACTTCCATCTTAGAGTTAGGATTATTATTTTTAATTCTAATTTTTGATGATACAAACCTATCCTCTATATTTTCTGCTGTACCATTTTCTTTTAATAAGTTAGTTACTACTTGGAATGGAATATCTGTAGTTACTGTTGCTTTAATTGTTTTAACTACATTAACATTAATCTTATACATAGTTATATTTCCATGAGTATCAGTAACCTTATAATTTACTGGATAAGTACCAACTTTATCTGGTTTAACTTCCCCTTCAATTTCAACTTTTAAGTCTTTGTCATCATCTTCTACGTCTGATATGCTAACTAAACTTCTAAAGTATGATTCCATATATGCTTCAATGTTGTCTTTCATACTATTTAATTCAACAGTTACAGTTCCTACTTTTTCTCCTTGTTCTGTAGTTTCATTTTGTACTACATCTTTTTTAGGATCTATTTCAGGTGAACCATACACTTGAATTGTTCTATATTCAGTTGTAGTTCTTCCCCAACTATCAGTCATTGTATATTCAATATTATATATACCTGATTTATCAAATTTATAGTTAAAGGCAGTCATATCTATTTCTAAATTAGCATCTATAGTTCCTTCATTTGAGGTATCCTTATTAAATACAGTTGTACTATCATTTGAATTTGTACTATTAGTAGTTCTACTAAATATACTTCTAACTCCACTTGAAGAAGTAACTTTATTTGCATTTTGAGTAACTGTTTTATTAATTCCTAGTTCTGTACATTTTATAACTAGTTTAACCTTTTTATTTAATACATCATCTATTTGATCTGAAGTTACAACTCCTTGTAAAAGATCATAAGTATTATTTACAGGAACCCTTTGGAAGTCAATTCCTTTAATTTCAGGTGCTTCATTATATACTGGCATTAATATAGGTTGCTCTGGATTCTCTGAATTATCCTTAAAATAAAATCTAACATTATTTAAGTTATCTTCATCTTTAGCACCTTCTCTGTAATCAACCTTAGAATTACTATTTGGATGAGGGTCACCCATTATATAAAATGTTGAAGGAGCTTTAAACCTAATTTCTAAATAATCTCCTGGATAAACTAGCTGATTATTAAAAGAATTGAAGTTTGGTCCATTTTCATTATTTGTTGAACTATTTGATGAAAAGTTTTTCACTATATTTTCACCACTATTAGTACCTCTATATAATCCAATAGATAACACATCTCTTGTTTCACCATTATCTTGATATATTATTTGTGCACCTGTAGTAGTAACATCTAACCTTCCAATAGCATTACTATTAATTGTACTTGCTTGTTGTTGGCTCATTGAATTTCTTGGCACAACTTTTATTCTAAATGGATTTAATCCCCCTACATCTACAACTGCAATAATATTTTGAGATTTACTAGTAATTTCTTCATCACTATAATGAGCTACAAGTCCTTCTTTTGTAATATCAAAAGTAACTTTATCTAAATTGTACCTATTTTGAACTCCATCACTATAATCTTCAAAAACATCTCCTAATATTTCTCCACTTATACTAAGTCCAGGTGTTTGGAATGCTAAAACTTGAATTTTATATCCATATTCCATCTCTAAAGTTTTTAAGCCTTGTATTTCAGGTTTTGTATGAGCATTATCTTTTGAATTAATTGCAATATTTTTTATAAGTTGATTATTTTTATTCCAAATCTTTATAGTATAAAAATCGCTCTTCTCCATACGTTGACTTATTTCTCTATTTAAAGCGTCAACATCAATTTTAACTTTTTCATTTGTGACATCAATAAATTTTAAACTAAAAGCAGTATCATCATCATATCTATTATTTCCAAGACTTTTATGCCCTCTAAAACTAATTTTATATCTTTCCATACCAGGCTTTATTTCTATATTTCTAGTTTTACTTGATGTACGCCCCCAACTATCAGCTACAGTATAAGTTAGTAGATATCTTCCAGGTTTCTTAGGTTTTCCTTTACCTTCATCTATATCATCATTTTCAGAATCATTTTCTGATGAATTTGTATCAGTTGATGAATTATTATCACTTATTCTAGTACTTCCTTCTTGTTGTTGTCCATTTCCTTGATTATTTACTGATTCACTAATTAATTTAAAACTAGTTTCAATTTTATCAGCACTTATGTCTCCATCAATTTCATCATATACAGTTACACCTTCTGTTATTTCATAAGTTTCCCCTAAATACTTACTAAACAATCCACTTTCAACTTCTTTTATATTAATAATTGGTGCTTCATTATATAATGCTTCTAATCCCCAATCAGTAACTTCAAATCTTACATTAACAATATTATCTTTCTTTACTTTACCAGAGTTATAATCTTCTTTAGCATTTACAACTCCTCCAGTAATTCTTAACATAGATGTAACAGGCTCTTTTTTACTTGATTCTTCGGGCACTTCAGGAACATTAGGTGTTTCAGTAGTATCTTCTGGTTCATTTGAGCCTTCTGTAGAACTTTCAGAAGATTTCATATTAATCATATCAACATTTTCATCTTCTACTATTTGAGAATTATTGCCACTAACTTCTTCATCTAAGTCAGAAGCATATAAAGAAATATAATCACCATATTCAAGTTCCCATGATTCTAATTGATTTAATTCTTGAGAGTTACCTGTAATATTTCCATTTAAAGATAAATTTTTTCCGCTTATTTCTTTACCTTCTTTGTTATATGCAACTATTTTAATAGCTACTTGATTTTCTCTAGATGAATCTATGGCTATATTATTTTTATTTTTAACTTCTAATTTTATTTTAATATTATTTTCAGAAACAACCTCTTCTTTAAATCCAATGGTAAATACTCTTCCTTTTAACTGTGTAGTTGTTTCACTACCATTTGAAGAATCTCCAATAGAATCATTACTTCCATTGCTATCTCCAGTTGAACCAGATTCGCTAGAACCTTCTGATGATGAACCATCACTTGAACCTACATTTTCATCATTAATATTTTCAATTTGTTCATCCTCTGTTCCAGTTCCTTCTGATGTATTTTCATTAGTGTTTCTTGAATAAACATTTATTTCATTACCTACTATATTACTAACAATTTGTACTGGTCTTGTAACTGTACCATCTCTTCCCCAACTATCCGTAACTATATAAGTAATATTATAAAGTCCTACCTGATCGTAATTAACTAAACTTTCATCCACCCCAACATTGGTTGCTTCTATACTTCCATCATGATCATCAATAACTGTTAAATCTTTGTTATAGTCATATATTTCACCTTTTTTAACAATTATTCTTCCATTATTTTTACTATTATCGTTTTTTCCTGGATAATTTATAACAGGTGCTTCATTATAAACAGCTTCAATTTGAGTACTTCCTATTTTAAATCTTGTATTTTCCAATGCATCTTTTTCACTTTCTTGAATACCATTAGAAAAATCTACATTTGTATAAAATTGATTTTGCTTATCACTATGAGTAATATTACCTGTAATGCTTAATTTTTCTGGATATTTAGTTTCAATACCAATATACATACCTTCAGTATATGGTAAATCATTAATTCTATTAACTTGTTCTTCAGGTATTACTTGATTTCCTACTATTTGTAATGTTTCAGTGGTATTACCATTAGAATCATATACAGAAATAGATAATACATTATCACTGTCTTCACTATATAGTGCTTCTGTAGGATTTTTATAAATATGAAGCTTTTTAGTTATTTCATCAAAACCTAACTCTAGATAGTTACTTTCATTATTTTTAGATTTAAAATTCAATCTTACAGCATCAATTTCATTTTTATGAACAATATTATATTTTCTAACTTTTGTTACTGTTTTTCCCCAGCTATTTGTTACTTTATATGTAACTGTCTTTTCACCTAAAACTGAAGTATCTATACTATTGTTATTATTGCTATTATCACCAGTGCTGTTAACTGTATATGTTACTTTAGAAATTGGAACATTCTCACTTTCATCACTTACAGATACACCAGCTAAATAACTAATTTCTCCACCTCTTTTTACTTCTACAGACTTATCTCCTTCATCAAAAGTTATAACTGGAGTTGTTGGTGTTATTTCTTGTAATCCATTTTCAGTTATTTTAAATCTAACTTCATCCATCTTGGAGC
This sequence comes from Clostridium lentum, assembly GCF_014287815.1. Classification (GTDB taxonomy): domain Bacteria; phylum Bacillota; class Clostridia; order Clostridiales; family Clostridiaceae; genus Clostridium; species Clostridium lentum. The sequence continues at coordinate 6,007 of NZ_JACOOQ010000030.1, read as the reverse complement.
CTAATCCATTTTCATAATTTTTACTATTATTCTGGATATTACCTTTAATCTTTACTTTATCAGCATTTGATGACCATATACTTATACTATCACCTATATTAAATGTATAATTAATTAAATTTGCCAATTGTGATTTTATATTTTCTAAAGTGATTTCTACTGTATTTGCTACACTTGAATTAACTACAACATTTCCATTAACATCAAATATTTTTATTCTAAATATTTTCCCTTCATTAGATTCCTCTGAAGAATCTTCTGTTGATGGTGATGTTTCTCCAGTTCTACTTTCCTGCAAATCATTTTCTGTTTGTCCATCTTGAGAATTATTCTGTTGATTATTATTGCTTATTGTTCCATTAATAATAAATTTCTTATTATTTGCATCAAAATCAATTTTAAATAATAAAGAACTCTCTTCATTTAGTTTGTATACTTCAATAGCATTATTTTCAACTTTAGATACAACTTTAATAGTTCTTACTTTTCTTGTAGTTCTATTCCAACTATCTGTTACAGTATATGTTATTTTATGTGTTCCTAACTCACTTGTATCTATTGTAGTTGGCGATACAGTAAATTCAAGATTATCATCTCCATTATCATCTCTAACTGATATTCCATCACGCAAATCTATATTTGTTCCTTTTACAACTACTTTTACATCTGATTCATTAAATCCATTTATTTCTGGAGCTTTATTATAAATTGCCTTTAAGCCTCCATTTTCAGGTTTAAATCCAACATTATTCATAAAATCAAGATTGTTAATACCATCTGAATAATCTTCATCTATATTAACATCACCATTACTTTCCTTTATAATATCTCCAGTAATTTTAAGATTTGGTACAAGTATTGGCTTATTAGATTCAGAAGTTCTAAATGGAATACTATCTTCCTCAGTTCCAGCTCTCCAAACTCTAATAATATCAGTGGCTTCATAACTTACTTCATTTAAATCATTTAATTTTGATGTAGTTCCTTTATCATTACCTTGTAAAGTTTCCCTAAACTTTATTCTTCCATCAGCTGCTTTTATTTGAATAGAGAAAATATCTTTTCTTGGATTACGTACATCTAAGTATTCATCTTTTTTATTTAATACTTCATACTTTCCTGTTAAGGTGTTAAATCCAATTTCAAATGCTGGCTCTTTTTTATTACTTTCTACAGTAGAATCCTGATTTATATCACCAGAATTTTCTGAATCACCAACACTATTATCCCCACCTACATTTTCATTAGTATTAGATGCTGTTCTAGCTTTTAAATTATCACTTTCTTCAGCATAAACTTTAATTCTATTTTTGTATAAGTTAGGTCTAACAACTACCTTTCTCGTTGTTGTACCTGTTCTTCCCCAGCTATCTATATATGTATAAGTTACAGTTCTTTCACCTAATACACTAGTGTCTATTTCAGTATCTGTGTCACCATTTTGCTTATTAGTTATAGTATAACTTAAAACATTTCTTGTAGGTGTTGTATTAGATGTAGCTACACTTGGCGTATTAGTATTTCCTTTAAGAGTTCCATCTGCATTTATATCATCATGATCATCTGTAACTTTCACTCCATTTGTAAGATTAAATGAAGTATCACCTTGATATACATCAATTGCATCAGCAGTTATCTGTGGAGCTTTATTGTATTTAGGTTCTATTCCTTGTGAAGTGAAATAAAATCTTGTATTTGCAAAAAGATCTTCACTTCCACCTAATGTATAATCATGATTATTAACCTTATCTATAGCATTTCCAGTTATAAATAATCTATCAGGTGCTTTTGCCCAAAATTCAATATAATCTCCCTCTTTAACATATTTATCATTAAAACTATTAAACTTATTATCATTACCATTATCAGTTCCTATAAATCTTTGCTCAATAGTATTTTCATTCTTTCTAACAAGTCTTATTGTTAATGAATGAGATCTATCTTCATATTTTATTTGTCCACCTCTAGCTGAAATGTGTAGCTTTCCAATAAATTGACTGTTTTGTCCCTTATCTGAAATATCATAATTTATTTTAAAAGCTTGTATTCCACCGAAATCTAAATTAGTTATAACATTCTTTATGGAAGTATTTAAATCTGAATCTACATACTTTGCTTTTAATCCTTCTTTCGTTAACTCAAATGTAACATACTCAACATTCATTTTATTTCCAACACCATCAGAGTAGTCTTCTTTTACATCTCCTAAAATTTCACCTAGTATACTAAGACCTGGTGTTTGGTAAGCTCCAATTTTGATTTTATATCCATATTGAAATTCCGTTGTATTTAACTCTGTTAATTGAGTATTTCTCGTTGGATTTTCTTTTGCATTAAGTGTAATATCTTTTACAATCCCACCATTTTCATTCAATACTTTTATATTATAAAAATTCTCCAAACCACCATTATTAACATATCTATCACTAATTGGTCTATCTTTAGCTACAACAGAAATTAATACTTTATCACTATTTTCTATATGATTAAATTTTAAACTAAAAGCAGTTATATCATTATAATTATTAGTATTTCCTATACGTTCATGTCCTCTAAATGTAATTTCATGTCTTTCTATACCATTCTTAATAGTTAGTTCTCTAGTTGCTTTTGACTCACGTCCCCAACTATCAGTTACCGTATAAGTTACAATGTATGTTCCTACTTTAGTTGGCACTGGATTTTTTACAGTTTCTGTAGTTCCATTATTCCCACTTGAATCTTCAGTAGTTTCCTGTCCACTTTCTAATGTAGTTCTTGAACCTTCTGATGGTTCAGGTGTAGTTGTGTTTTCTGATGATACAACTTTTTTAACATAAGTTGCTGTAATATCTTCAACACTTATATTGGTATCTTTATCATCAGTTACTTTCATATTTTCAGTTAACTTATAAGTTTCACCTAAATAATGAGAAAATCTTGTTAATTCAGGTATAGAATCATTTATAGCTTGTGGTTGTGTTTCTGATGTAGATGATGTTAACATTGATATTACTGGTGCTGAGTTATAAACTGCTCTAAGACCATCTTCTGTACTTTCAAATCTTACATTGATCATTTGATCTTCACTACTTATCCCATCAGCATAATTTTCTTCTGTAATATTAGAATCATCTTTATTAACACTTCCATTAATCTTTAATTTATTAGATTCTTTGCTCCATAAACTTACATAATAACTTTCATACATATTTATTTTTTCTAATTGCTCTTTAAACTCTTCATAATTATAATCGTTATTTAAAGTTGCAACTCCAACTTGAGTCATTTGTTCATTAAAAACTTTAATTTCAAATACTTTATTATCAGTATTTTCATTTAATGCTACTCTAAAAGAATTATTTTCTTCTAGCCCAGGTGGTGATTGTTCTTCTGATCCTCCACCTATTGTTGAATCACTTCCTGATTCAGAATTTAATTCTATCTTATTAAATGTTAATTTATTTGTTACTGTATCAAAACCTATTTCAAATAATTTATTGTTATTATCTCCATCAAGAGATATTATATTATTTTCAACCTTAGATACAACTCTAACATTCCTTACCTTACTAGTAGTTCTTCCCCAACTATCAGTTACTGTATAAGTTACACCATAAACATTAACTACATTTGAATTAAAACCATCTGAGTTAATAGTTACTTCATCTATACTAATATTATCAATATCATCTTTAACCGTAACTCCAGATTTAAAATCAGGTGTTTCTCCTTTTATAACTTTTAAATCAGTTAATCCAATAAACTCAGGAGCACTATTATAAATAGCTTCCAATCCATCTGTAGTAAGCTTAAATCTAGTATTTTGCATTTGATCAGCTGTTTTGAATCCATCTTCATACCCATTTTTGCTTACACTTGAAGAAGTATCTCCTTCACTTGGCAATTGTTCAGTTTCTCTAGCATTTTCTTCTTTATTATTTGTATTTTTAATAACATCTCCAAATATTCTAACTCTATTTAACTTATTTGAATCAGTAGATACAAATTCTATAGTATCACCATACTTATAATCAATATTTAAGGCTTCTATAGCATTCTTTATTTGAATACCTGATGCATTACCCTTTATAGGTAAATCACGAACCTTCTCTCCATCTCTATAAGTTCTTATTCTAATGACTTCCTCATTTATACCATTAATAGTTCCAGTAGTAGCATCTTCAAACTTTAATTTACCTGTGATGTCATCAAAACTAATTTTTAAAATAGAATCATTGGTGTTATCAGTATAAAATTTAACATAATTTTGTTCCAACTTATTTTTAGGTAATACTGTCACTTTTCTTGTTGCAGTTCCAGTTCTCCCCCAACTATCTGTATATTGATAAGTTACTGTTTGCTCTCCTAGCTTATACTTATCAAAGTTTATTACTTTAACAATACTTAAGTCTTTAACGACTCCATCATGGTCATCATTTATAGATACTCCACTAGTAACATTCAATTCTTCACCTCTAACAACAGATAAATCACCTGTAAATGTGAATTGCGGTTCATTATTGTGAATATATTTTAACTTATCACCATTCATTTCAAACCTAACATTATCTATATGATCTCTATCAGATATTCCATTTAAATAACTTACATTATTAGGCTTAGCTTCAATTTTACTATCACCATCAATTTTTATATCTTCAGAGTTTAATGCCCAAACTGAAATTCTATCACCATCATTATATGAATATCCATCTAATCTATCTAATGTAGATGAAAACCCTGTTTCATTTCCTCTAATGGCTATTTCTCTTTTAACTTTTTTACTGACTCCATCTATAATCTTAATTTTAAAAGCTGCTCCAGAATATCCTTTTATAGCTTGATTATTATTTGATACTCTATTAACTTCTATTTTATGATTTACAGAATCAATAGTAATATTAAACAACTCATCAGTACTTCCTTTAGAATAAAACTTAAATTTAACTTGCTCTAAATCATTCTTAGGTTCTACTTTTACTTTAACTTCTTTAGTTGTAGTTGCACCCCAACTATCTGATACAGAATAAATAACAGTTTGTTCACCTAACTTCATATTATTAAATTCAGAAGTAAGTAAAATTAACGGAATATTATTTTGGCTATCAAATTCATCACTATAAGTTACATTTTCTATTAAATTTATAGTATCTCCTCTTTTTATAGTTTTCTTTAAATTTTCACTTTCATTTTCAAATCCAGTAACATTTAATGTTGGTGCAGTATTAGTTACTATTTCTAATCCACTATTAGTAATTTTAAATCTACGTTCTGTTTTAGGTTTAAATTGAACTCCATTAGAATAATTCTCATTACCTTGATTAGTTACTCCATTCATATATAATTTTGATTGTGATTCTTTATGATAAACATAAATATAATCACCAATTTCATATGGCACGTTATTTAAAGCATTTGCAGCCTCACTTCTTTCATTTCCTCTAATTACAACTTCTTTCTTTAAATTCATTTTTGAGTCATACAATTCAAATCTAAAGTACTCATCTGCATCATTAGTATTCATAATACGCATGTCCATATCTGTTACTTTTATAAGCTTTTTATTAGTATCAAATTTAATTTTAAATCTTTCATCTTTACCATTACTATATCTAACACCTTTTACTGTAAAAACAACATCTGATAATGATGTAGGTGTAGTTGAAGTTCTAGATTCTAGATTTAAACTTGAAACATCTTCTTCAGTTTCATTTGGACTTTCACTGCTTATGTAAGTTATAGTTCTATTGGCACTAGTTACTCTACCCCATGAATCTTTTACGCTATATGTCACCAAGGTTTTATTTTCTTCTAACTTTTTAGATGAAACTTGAATACTTGAATTTTGTATTTCATCATGGTCATCAGTAACACTTATTCCTTGAAGTAAAGCATCTTTATTTTCCGAATCAACCTCTATATCATTTACTCCATTTATAACTGGTGCTTCATTATATATTGTGTTGATTCCTTCTTTTTTAATTTGGAATCTTACATTGTTAATATAATCTAATGTTGATACACC
>NZ_JACOOQ010000029.1 GCF_014287815.1 Clostridium lentum | reverse complement strand
TTTAGCTGGTAAAGTATTTTTAATATTCTCATCTATTTCATAAACTGATTTTCTTAATTTCTTAGAACGTTCTTGTAACACTTCACGTGGTGATTTTTGACTATATCTTGCTGCCGTATACGTAGCATCAACAATGATTGACTTTGATTTTATTATTCCTTTTTCAAGGGCGATTTCAATCTGTCAACTTTGAAAAAGTGGACTGCTACTGTCCGTAGAACTATAGTTTAGAGCTTTAAAAAAATTCTTTTATACCTTCAGTGATAATAAATAGTTAAATAGATTTTTATGAAATAAAATAAAGATTAGATTACAAGATAATAATAAATGAATTATTTTTAAAGGTTTCCTTTAAGCGAAATAAGGATTACCAGGAATGAAATGTGATTTTTACTGCTTAAGAGGAATACCTACAAAAAATCTTATTTCATGTAAGGTAATCTTTATGGAGCCAATGGGTGATACGAAAAAAACGTTTAATTGAGTAGATAATAAAACTAATGCATCAGAATACAAAAGCATTAGTGAGTGAAAGGAACGGTTGCTTTTAGGATTATGATGCAATTGTTTTATTAAATAAAATTAATATTTCCTTACTGCCGAAGGCTATGAATTCAAAGCTTAATAATTAATTCGTTTATCCATGTATAGAAAAGTTTAATTTGTAATACTAACTGTAGATAAAAGTTCTATGAATAGTTTTTGATTAAAGATAAGTGAATTAAAGATTAAGGTTTTCTTTTTAAAAATAAATGCTCTCTTTTGAAGCTTAGCTACATATGAGAGCATTTATTTTAACCTATATTAATTTATGCTATGTAAATGATATATTTAAAAGGATCAATAAATTGTTGGTTCTTTTAGTTCATTATTTATTAAAATTATGCATCAAAACATATTACTTTTGTTTATGTTCAACAAATAAATTTATTAACCCAATACTAAATACTAATACTCCAATTAGCATATATGAATGAATAAATCCATTTAATAATGCTTCAAATTCCCCAGTTAAATTTCTGTTTGCATAAATAATATTAAGCGTTGTATAACCTAAAGGTGAACTTAATATTAGTATAGTAATTCCAATTAAATAATATTTAATTTGATTTTTCATAAAGTCTAATCCCCCTATATAGTTTTTAGTTGTGAGCAATATAATACAATTACTTATTCTGATTAATTCCAGAAACAGATTTATATAAACCTAAAATAATAAAAACTCCACCTAATAAGCCCTGTAAAATTGATGCAATTTCACTTCTTAGTGTGTTACCTATTGCCATCATAATAAATCAAACTCCAATAACAATAACAGCAATATAACTAATTACTTTACTAATACTCATATTTATCCCCTCATAAAGTATAAATAACCTTTAAACAAAACCTTATCATAAAATTTGCTTCAAATTTAGAATACAAATGCGTATAATATAATACGATTACACACTGCTTTCTTATTTAATTATACACAAATAACGGTAAATATTAAACATTATTTACCATTAAAGATAAATGAATTAAGGATTAAGGTTTCCTTTTTAAAATTAGCTCTGTTTTAAATCAAGGTTGATAATAGACAGTATAAAAAATCCTCCCATTATAGAACAGTTTTATTATTTTAACTGTCTACTATAATGGGAGCATATCACATAATATCTTGTCCACTTTTATTTTAAATTGCAATAATTTAAAGTTGTTCACTTGAATTTATTGGCTAAATTATACCTGAATACTAATTATTTAACATATATATTTTTTTGTTTAAGTTTTACAGTTGATAACAGAAACCATAATTCGTATCCAATAAATGTTCCTAATGTATTCATTAACATATCATCTAATTGAACAAAACGTCCAGTAAATGTTTGAACAGATTCAATTACTATTGAAAAGATAATACCTATTAAAATTCCATAAATTTTCTTCTTATGAAGTTTATTGAAAACTATAGGAGAAAAAAATCCAAAAGGAACAAATAAAATAACATTAAGTAAAGTTGCCATTGATAAACCTTCCTCAAAAAGACTAAAAGAAATATGGGCATCACCATTAAATATTGAAGTTGTACTAAAATCTCCACCAATAATTCCTGTGATTTTTAAAATAGCTAAAACAGTAAGAATCCATGCAAATTCACATAAAAGTTTCATTGGTTTAAATTCAAATTTTCTTTTTACTAAGAATTTTACACCAATAAATGTACAAATAATAAAAAGGGCTACGGGTGCTAAATAAACAAAGGTTGCTATTCCTATTCTCAAATAATTCATTAACATATTTATTCCTCCTACTTTTCTACATTTGATAAATGATAAAATACAATTATTCAAAACTATATATTCTTATTATACATAATTTGTGAATTATAACTCCATAAATTATGTAAATAAAATTAAATTTATGTAAATATTAGGTGTCTATTTTTGAAATCTATTACCATAGTATAACTATGTGATATATTTACTGTGAACTATTAAGTTTTTAATTTTGAAAGTTTCTTTTTCTCTATATTGCAACCTATTTTCAGAAAAGTATCACATATCAACCAATATTTAAAACATAGCCTTAAAAATAAATCCTCTCTTTTGCAGCTTAACTGCATATGAGAGGATTTATTTTTAACACCTTAGATTAATTCATTATATTTTTTATAGTTAAATCCATCGAAAAACGTTATACATTTTTCTAATATAAACTTTATTACTTCATCAGCTTCTAAAGTTTCATAAAAATCTAGCATTAATTTATTATACTCAACCTTATATCTAGCTGGTATAGAAAGTACTCCTATATCATTTGATAACAGGATAAGGTTTGATGAAAGTCTAGCTGTTCTCTTATTTCCATCATAAAAGAACTGACAGTAAGATAGCCATAGATTAAGTATAATAGCTTTTTCAAGTAAATTATCTATAGAATTTATTTTATCTATATCAGCTTTAAATACTTCCTCTAAATCCTCATAATTAATACACTTATATTCAACAGTACCTGCAATTCCAATGTTACCCTTTCTAAAGTCACCTACTATTAATGCCTCATCTTTAGCAACTTTACTATGAATATCACAAATAACTTCTTTGTTTAACTCTAAAGAATTTGTTCTACTCAAATTAACAACATAATCCCATGATAACTTTATATTTAGTATTTGATTTTGATCACTTAACTTATGGCCACCAACAGTAATGCCATCAAGTAATGTTTGTACCTCTGGAAAAGTAAATGGATTATTTTCCAAATTTCCCATATCATAAACAAACTCACTAATCATCTGCTTAACATAAGTTAAAATATATCTTTTATCTCCATGTGGTAATTCATCTTTAAATTTATATCTATATCTAGGAATAAATGTATCCATAGCCAACACCTCAAATAAATATTTATTATTTTTCTCTTACTATTATACACCAAGATTATTCTAGCTTAAACAAAAATTGAATTATTGTTAAGCTGAAATTTCATAGCTAGTATTTATATTGTGACATTCCTCTCAAGCTTATAGTGTAAAGCTACTAACAACCTTAGTTGTCTTTTTAATATAATCATCTACCAGCCCATCAATGCCATCACAAATAAATTTTAAGCTACAGGTCTCACAGTTCTTAATTATATTTTGCTCTATAAGTGAACACTTAAGCTCATCATTATATGTTGAATTTCTAATTGCTAAAGCAATACAGAATCTGTCATAAACTTCTCCCTCTTCAGTAATTTTAATTCTATTAGATGCCATGATACCACACCCCTTAAATTTTTCTTATTAAAGATATATGGTTTAAAAACTAATAATTCAAATTCAAAGGATATTTTTTATTAATAAACCTCATAATACCTGATGTTTCCCGCATATTCTTTTATATATGAAAATATAAGAATATCCATATAACCATTCTTCTATTCCCATATATATTCAGTACGAAAGGGGTGTTTTTAGTGGGAAGAACTAAAGGGTTAATTATAGATCCAAGCGACATATGTTATGAAGAAGAATGTGAAGAAATAGGTTTTGAAGCACCTGGTGAAATAAAAGGTAATTTAGTAGAAGACTTTTCATTTACAAATGAGCCAGTGCAATTTGCACATACTACTCCAAATACAAAAGAAAAACCTAAAGTAGAAAATCAAAAATCTAAAAACAATAATACGGATATTTTAGATATGAGAAAACTATCAATAGTAAATGGACTTACCCCTCCAATAGATGGAGAAAAGCTAGAATATAAAAGATGCTATATGCTAAGATTCTCAACACTAAAGAAGCTAGAACAAATCAAAGCCATGCATCCAGATATAATTTATATAAGCTCTATAGTAGATATGGCAATCAATCATTACTTCCATTGTCTCTTTGATAATGAATAAATCAGTATGAAAACTTACTGATTTATTTTTTTATAAACAAATAACCTATAACTTCATGTTTTCAAAACATATATATTATTTGGAGGTGATATCATGGAAAATTTAGATCTTATATCATTAATAGGCAGTACTGGCTTCCCAATAGCTATTACAGCCTATTTATTGATTAGACTAGAAAAGCAACTTACTTCACTATCAAATAGTATAAATACATTAAATACCATTGTTTCAGTAAAATTAGGTGCTGTTGTAAAAGATGAAAAAGACAACGCCGCATAATATAAAAAATCTGATAGGCCAAAAGTTTATCAGATTTTTTATATTTTAGTATTAAATTTTGATTTCTTCTTTTTAAACCATATATATTAAATACCAAGCTACAAGGAGGTGAATAACATGGCAGTTTCAAAAGAATTAATGACAACTACTTTAAGTATTGAAGTAGAAAGCGGTGTTGATAAAGATGGTAATCCATCATACAAGAAAAAAAATTTTTCAGGTATTAACGGAGATGCTACACCAGAAGCTCTAGCAACAGTTGCAGATGCAATTAAATTAGTGTTAGCTAATCAAACTAGATACACCTTAGTTAATGAAATCTCTATGCTAGAAAATAACGCTTATCTTATTAATTCAAATCTTATAGAAAGGAGGAAAAAACATGGAATACTCATTACAAATGGTCTTTTTATGTGAGAGTGGTGAAAAGAGTTCAATTACAATTTCTGATGTAAAACCTGGACTTACAAACTCAGATGTAATAGCACTAATGGACACTATTATCGCAAGTAATGTCTTTGAAACAAGTAAAGGTGCATTAATTAGTAAATACAGCGCTCAAGTTGTACAAAGAGAAGTTACAAAATGGGATCTTAACTAGTCAAAAGGCATTGGATTTCAAATCCAATGCCTTTTTGTAATTAGTACTCTATTTGCACCATTAAATTATTAATGTTATATATATTATATAATATAATTAAAACCTTATTTACTTATGATAAGATTCTATGTAATATCTATAAATACTAATATTATTATGGCTTATACTATACATTATTTTAAAAACTATTATTTATTTTTTCTCTGTATGACTTAACCTCTCTTTTATCTGTAAAAAATCTAACACTTTTTATTACTCCTTCTTCTGTTACTGCCTCTACTTCCATATCATATTTAAATAAGTCTACTTTATCTTGTAATGTTATATTATTAATTTTAAAGTTTGATAGTGTTATTACACAATATAACTCTAGTGGCGTCTCTAAAATTGAATATTCTTTATACTCTTCAAACTGAAAAGCCATCTCATCTTTATAATTAATTTCATCAGTTTTTATCTCATTTTTAAAGCTTAATGTGAATTTTTTTGTATTAATATTTTTTTTAAAATCAGTATTTTCTATAAATGAATTATATAAAGCCTTTACTATTTCAACATCTTCATTTAAAATATTAACTTTGGGTTTAATTACTATTCCTAAAAAACCAGATAATGCATTAACCTTTTCCCAAAAATCAATTAACTCTGCAAAGTTATTATCATAATCTTTTTCCTTAATACATCCATTTATTTCATTATTCCCAATTACAACTTTTCCTTTTTTAAATCTGTCATATATCTTAGAAATTTTTAGTATTTCTTCTACTGTTTCAGCCTTATCTAGTCTTATTTTTAAATCCATACTCATACTATGGTTAATCTCATCTATAATATACGATACTTCCATAGACTCCATATCAATAGATTTAAATAATGATTTTTTTAAATCTGCAAGTGGCTGCCTTTGTATTTTTACACTTATATATTTTCCATCTTCATATTCAATCGGAAGTTCAAATGGCTTAGGAAATGCTTTAGGCTCAATAATAATAGTACTATGATCAATCTCCACATTCTTTAATGGCAACTTTATTAAATCACTCACATTTAACTTATTACCATTAATTTCTATTGTGTTAGATTTTATCCTTAATTGCTTTTGTGTTCTATATAAATACTCCATTAATTCATCTGGTGTTTTAGCATTAAATTCATTATCTTTAATAAAATCGACTGAAAAATTAATTTCCTCTCCTTCTGGAATTAAACAACATGTATCCTTATCCATTTGTACATATTTAAATCCACTAGGCAATTCTTCACTTAATGCTTTAATTATAGGTTCTGGAATCTTGTCCATAGATTTTTTTTTATCAAAAGCTTTATTAAAACTTACAAACATAATATCACCAATCCTTATTCATAATATCATATACTACTATTTTAGATATTAAAATATATTTATCTAATTCTTCAATTGTAGTAATACTCAATATAAATTCTATTAATTCTTTCCTATATTCTTCATTTTCAACCATTAAATATTCAATGTCACATACATCAAAATGCAGCCATAATTCTTTTATTTGAGTAATTCCATCTGAATATGAATTATAAGCTTTATCATTTTCTAAATACTTCTGTGGAATTATTAAATCTATTCCATGTTCCTCCTTTATATTAGGAATAAACCTCCACTCTTTTTCATCTGTGAAATTTTTACTATCATATTTGCCCTCTCTTCTCATTGATCCAATTATTGGTTTCATAAATAGAAGATGGCTTAATAAATAATTTCTATACTCATTAATGTTATCATCACTATCATCTATATTATTTAATGCTTTTGAAAATAAATATGATATATCTTCCTTTATAGATGAATTTTTATTAATGTAATGAATTGGTTGAATTCCACTATTTATTCCCCATGTTTTATTTAATCCAATTCCAAATTTACCATAATAATATACATGTCCATCTAGTTTTGAAAGATTAATATCACAAAAGCATATCATAGGAAATACTATTTTATTTAAAGATTCAATATTTAAATAATCAATTGATTCCTCATAATATCTTGGTATTATTGCTTTTTTACTTATTATTTCTTTTAAATATTCTATTTTCTTCATAAATTTAAATAATACATTTGCACTTTGCTTTGAAGGTATATACTTCTCATTTTCTATATTTTTTTCTTGTAACACTTCAGGTTCTATTAACGTAATATTATCTTCTTTTTTAATTTTAATCCCCCACTTTGCAACTTATTGATAAATATATAATTTATTGTTATTATATCATATAATATCTCTGTCTTTTAAATAACATTATGCTATTGATATTAATTTTCTAAGCCTACCTTTTTTCACTTATTTATTATACAATTCTCTTTTAATTACTCTAAATTATTAAATTAAATAAAAATTTCTATTTCACTCATAATTTTAGTAATTTATATATTAATATAATTTACCTAACAATTCTATAATTCCCTTTATGCTTTATAAATCTAAAATAAATTCATACATATATTCACAATAATAATTCCTCTATTAATTATTTATATCCTACTCACCTCTTCTCATTTTTATATAAATATAAATACCACCATCAACATCATTAACTACAACATCATGGCCAGTATAAATAAACCTAGGATAAAGCTTCTCAAAGACTTCTCTTTCCCCTTGGTTTTGTGATAGCTCATATAATTTTTTATTTGAATACTTATAATCATTAATCTTTGGCATTGGTATAACTATATTCTTAGATTGACTCCATCTTTTCTTTCCTCTAGGATCCTTTGAAAGATAATTTGCTAGCTCTTCAAAGCCTAGTTCATTAGCTTGCATTCTATTTGCATTAGCTGTACCTTTTCCCCATAGTTCTTCTGCCTTATCTCTATCCATACCAGATATTATAATATGGTGGTGAATTCTTGTTTTTGTTCTTTTATCATCTGTAGCTTCTCTATATTCTAAAACTGCTATATATTTTAATTCATCAAGTCCATTCTTTTTCCTAAAGTTTTTAATTCGCCTAATATAATTATTTCTATCACGAATAGCAGCCTCTTCACTTTTTGGAAGGTTAGCTGCATCATAACTAAGACTAACTATTAAATCTTTATTATCAAAGTTAGCATGAATTCTTCTTCTTAAATTCTTTCTTGCATTTTTATCATTCAGATTCTTTTGTTCTTTTCTGCTCTCCTTCTTTTTCTTTGATCTACTTTTCTTTTGTTCATATTTAGAAATAGGATATATTTCTAAATATTTACCACATAGAAATCTCTTCTCTCTAATAGCCATACCCTTTACCCCTATAACTTTATTTCTTAAATTTAAATAACGTTCTAAAGATAATACCTATTACAAGCTCTCAAAGGCCTTAAATTAAGTACCTTTAAAAAAACAGTTTATCTGTTTATTTACAGAGAAAACTCCCTATTATATAATAAAAATAGAGAGTTTTATTAAACTTTTCATCAAGACACATTGAGATTAATCTTGCCGGATTGTCAATGTGTCTTTTTACTTGTATAAATATTATTTTCATAGCTTAATCTCCAAAATCTTAAGTGTACCAGACTATTTAATATCTAAAATTCTTGTCCCCATTTTTAGAAACTTGTATTTTACTAAATTCTTCTTCTGTTAATTTCCATATTTTACTCCTGCTCATTTAATAATTTAATTTCATTTTCTAGCACTAATGGAGCTTTATAATTAATAATTATTTCTTTTGCCATTTCTAGCTGACTTCTCTTTATAGCTTCATATCTTACTACTCCAAATTCTCTTCTTATTTGCTGCTGGATATCACTGTATACTTTTCCTCTAAGTGAATTATCATTGTAAGCTATGCTCCTGTATCCACCTAAAGCTTCTATACCTTTCTTTCTAACTAATGCTTGTATCTCTTTGCAATCTATTTGAAACAAAGGCATGTCCTCTTCTAGCTTATCTACTTTATTTTCAACTTGTATTATTTTTTCTTGCTGTTCCTTTAAAACTTTAAACTGTAACTCCATTAATTCCATTGGACTTAGTTTTTTAACTTCTTTTAGTTTCTTTTCACAGTTAATAAAGTATTGTCTAGCTATCTTTCCTTTTTCTGTTCTTTGTATCATTGATATTTCTTTTGCCATATCTATAGAAATTGCATGATCTATTACTGTAGTCACTGGATTCTTTAAATTATTGGTTGCTCTTTTTTGAGCCACCCTTATAAAATCAATCTCTTCCTCAAATCCATACTCAACCATTCTTGGAAACCAATCCTTATACTTCGTCTTTATTTCTAAAAACTCATGTAATTCTCTACCGCTTACTAATTGTCTACCTTCTCTTTCTATTATCTTAATTAATTCCATTACTTAATCACTCCTTTTCTAATTAACTTCTTAGCTACTTATTAATTTCACCCTTTAACAAATTCTTTATTATGTTAATCCTTACTCTATTAAGGCTAATTAGCCACTTTCTCATAAGTTAATCGAAGTACTTACAATCATTTTCCTCAAGATAATCAACAATTAAATCTATTTCCTCAGAGGTAAACTTTTGTATTGCAATATCTGTTAATGTATCTATTAACTTGTTTTCTAAAATACTCATATCCTCTGGATAAATACATGTAATCGTCACTATCTGGCCTCCTATAAATTAATAATCTATACTATGCTTGTACACTTCTTCTTGTTACAATTAAAAACGCAATCACACGTTATGTGTTATTTCTTCTTAAAAAAAATCTCATCAACACATGCATCTCCAAAGTTAGCTTTAAATTTTTCCATAAAATTATAGCTTGGATTTCTTAGTCCAAGTTCAATCTTAGAATAATAGTTAATGAATACAGAGACTTTACTATTTAATGGTGAACCAGCTTCAGAAGAAGCTATCCAAAGTATTCTTGATGCAATGGAAATGGGTATGGCCTTTGCAAAAGAAAAGAATAAGAAGTACACACCCAATAAATATAAAAAATAATATATAAAAAACATAAGATGTAATGCTTAATTAATGGAACGTCATGTCCTAGCACATGAACTTGGCCATGCAATTCTTCATCCAAAGACTAATATTACCTATTTAGAAAGTAACACTTTCTACTCTAAAGAAAAGATTGAGATTGCAGCTAATACTTTTGCAGCTGAATTACTTATTGAGGATTCACTATTTGATGAATATAAGAATCATGCAATTGAAGAAATGGCCGCTACAGAAAATTTACCTATAGAACTTATTAAGATAAAGCTAAATTATATTTAATTTGTAATAAAATTGCATATACTAAAACGAGGTGATTAGATGAAGATTGCTATTTACTCAAGAAAAAGTAAATATACAGGTAAAGGTGATTCCATAGGGAATCAAATTCAAATGTGTAAGGACTATATAGAGACTCATTATAGAAATAATGACCCTGAATATATCATTTATGAAGATGAAGGATTTTCTGGTGGAAATATCAATAGGCCAAAGTTCCAAAAGCTTCTTAGTGATATTAAAAAAGAAAAATTTGATATTTTAATATGCTACAGGCTTGATAGAATTAGTAGAAATGTATCTGACTTCTCCACTACCTTAGAAGAGCTTCAAAGCTATGGAGTTGACTTTATAAGTATTAAGGAACAGTTTGATACAACTACGCCAATGGGTAGAGCTATGATATATATAGCTTCTGTATTTGCACAACTGGAACGTGAAACCATTGCTGAGCGTGTAAGAGATAACATGGTTGAACTAGCTAAGTCAGGAAAATGGTCTGGAGGTAGAACTCCACTTGGCTTTGATAGTGAAAGCTCATCTTATATTGATGAAGAAGGTAATGAAAGAAAATTAGTTAAGCTTGTGAAAAATGATGAAGAACTACAATTAGTTAACTTAATTTATGATACCTATCTAAAAGAAGAATCATTACATAAGACAGAAGTTTACTTTGCTTCTCACAACATTAAATCAAATAGAAATATTCTTCTTGAAAAAACATCATTAAAGGTAATATTAAATAACCCTGTTTATGCAATAAGCTCCCCTGAACTTAAGAGGTGGCTTGAGGATGATGGATGGAATGTATATGGTGAACCTGATGGCAAACATAGTTATCTTAGCTACAATAAGACAAAGCAAGTAACTAGAAACGGAAAAGCAACTAAAATATTAAATGATAAAGAAAATTGGATAGCTGCAATAAGTAATTGCCCTGGCATAATTGATGCAGATAAATGGATTGCAGTCCAAGAGCAATTTAAAGGCAATAGAGGTTCATTCCCTAAAAAGGCAAGAACCCACAATGCAAAACTTGTTGGAAAGATTTATTGTGCCCACTGTAATAACTACATGCAGGTAGTTCATGGAAATATTAAAAAAGATACAGGAAAAAGGCAATTCTACTACTCCTGTTCATTAAAAAAGAAATCAAAAAGTGAACTATGCAAAAATAAAAATTTAAAGGTAGAGGATGTAGAGAATTTATTACTCCTAGAGCTAGAAAAGCTAGGCAAAAATAAGAAAAGCTATATCCAAACCTTAAAAAAGAAAAATGAAGCAGTAAAGAAAAATAAAGATATAAAACTAAAGCAAAATTCAATTCAAAAAGACATTGAGGCTAAACAAAAAATTCTAAATAATCTGGTAGATAAGTTAGCAGTTGCTGATGATATAGACAATATAATAATACAAAGAATACGAGCCACTAAAAATGAAATGCAAGAGTTACAACAAGAATTAGATAAAATCTCAAAAGAAATCCAAGATTCAAACTACAAGAAATTAGACCTAGACTTTATAGAAAGCTTGCTAGAAAAGTGTGCTGATATAAGAGAACTAGATTCTAATGAACAAAGACTCCTAATAGGTGTTTTAGTAGATAAGATTCTATGGGACGGAAATACTCAAGATGTAACAGTATATTTCATTGGAAGTGGAGACGTAAAAAAAAAGTAGATTCTCTACTTCCCGGTTTATTCCAATTGTTGCAAATTCAACCACACAGCATGTCCTGTGTCTAAAAGCACAATATTTTCGGCAAACTCCTTTAAAGCATATTGTTGGCATACTTTTGTACCAAGTTTTTTATAATTAACATCCTCTTTTGGAATTTTAAGAACCACTACTCCCTTTTCATTTAATTCTTTTCTAATATCTTCAGATAAACTTTCTTTTGCAAGCTTACATGATCCTGACATTGCACCTAATTCATCACCACTACGCTCACCTTGAATATCAAAGGCTCCACATCTTTCACTAATACTTATTCTAGGACCAAAAGATGGACACCTTAATACACACATTGAACATCCATTTCCATAACGCAAACAATTCCCCATTGGTCCAGTAGTTCCTGTTGTTTCAATAAAAACATCACCATCAACATAGCTTTCATCACTTAATAGCAATCTTTTTATCTTATGATCTTCCATTTCAACATCACGAACACGCTTTTCTAGATGGAGGTTTATGTCTAAGGAAAGTATATATTCTCTTACTCTACCTTCAATAATATTTACATCATATAATGTAGCATGCTTATGACCCGGAAAATCTATATTTTTATGAGTACAGTATACATCAGTAAGATTTATAAGGTCTCCTCCTCCTAATGCAATAAGTTCTTCAGCTGCTGTATATCTACCGTTATTTCTCATTATCCCACCAACATTACCAAGACCTAAAAGCAAATCTGTTTTTTCATATATATGAACTTCAGCACCAGCCTTTTTAGCAGTAATTGCTGCAGCACATCCAGACCATCCACCACCAATAACAACAACTTTCATATAAATCTCCTCCCTTCAAAAATGTCCCTTGGATTTGCTTGTACCTTACAGAATCTCTTTACTCTATGTCCTGAAAATCTTGTAGTACAACTACCACATACTCCTTCTCCACAACACATTTTAAAATTATTACAACAGGATAAATAAATATCTTTTCTTTCTAATTCGTCTAGATAATCAATGACCTTAAAGGTTAAAATATCTGCACCAGCAATGTGAATTAAATTTATATTATTATATTTAATAAGTGATTTAATAGAAACCTTTGCTTCTGCAGATAATTCACCTTTATCAATTAAATTCATTTCCTGTGGAACTACCTCTAATGATTTAAGATACTCTGTAACATAAATTTCTTTGAAAGGAGATTTATCTAAAATTACAGTTAATTGATTATTATTTTCTTTAAGCCTTTTAATTACAGGAAGCATTGGTGCCATACCAATTCCCCGTGCTAAGACAATAACATTGTTGTCCTTTTGATTTTTAATATTTTTAATACCAAAAACTCCATTCCAATAAGGTCCCCTTATAGTAATATTTTTACCTTTTTCTATCTCAAGAAGCTTCTTTGTTTTAACTCCTTTAATCTCAATCATAACAGATATAATATCAGAGTCAATATCTGACTCTAGTATTGAAATAGGAACATCAAAATAAATATTTTCTTCTGTTCGTATAAAAATAAAGCTTCCTGGCTTAGATAAATCTATTACTAATTTATGAGGAGCTTTAAACTTAATCAATAGAACTTCATCATCATATAAAGCCCTATCTTCTACAATGCAATTATATGTTTTTCGTCCTTCTTTTGCTTTATTTCCATTATAATAAAATTCCTGATAGATACAAACACCTTTCCAATTTAAACAATCACAAAATGTACTACCATGAAGTTGTGAGCAAAGAAGGCATTCTCCAGATTCCGCTAGTTTACAAGGACAATACTCTGTACCAGCATCTATACAATCAATATTTTCTTTAAACATTCTAACTCCTAAAAAAATTAATATCCTCTATATAAGTTATTAAAATTCTTACTTTTTGTGTATTATTTATTATCATTATATTCCATAATAAAGTTGATATTGCCACGCCCACTTTGTGGCATCAATCTTACAGTTTTAAATCTTGAAATCCATTAATATACCTAGCTTTACAGCTTTAAAAATTTTATACTTTCTTAATTATAAAAAAGTGGCTTTCGCCACGCTCCCTTCGGGAATTTAATTTTAAGTATTCTAAAAGGCATAGAACTAACATCGGTTCTATGCTATATTTTTCCTATTAATTAATACTTTATTCCGTAT
>NZ_JACOOQ010000028.1 GCF_014287815.1 Clostridium lentum | reverse complement strand
TTACGCCTTTGGAGTGATATATCAAACTAAAGTAGTCTATGTTTATCAAGACAAAATAGGTCACGTTGAAAAAGGAAAAATCTCAATATGGGTATGTTTGTCCATATTTCGAGTAGCAGGTGGAGTTCATTTATAGATAAATAAGAAGTAAAAAGTAATTATTATAAATAGGAAAGTAAATTATTATGGATAATATAATAAAATTAAAAAAATAATAAAGAAAATATAGAAAAAACAATTTAAAAGTGATAGAATGTTGTAATAAATACTGTATTTAATTTTATTTAATATTGTTATAGTGATAAACACAATTTAAAAAAGATTAAGTTAGGAGAAAAAATGAGAATTGCAATATGTGAAGATAGTAAATTACAATACCAAGTACTTGAGAATCAAGTGCTTAAGTGGGCAAATGAAAGGGAAGAAGCTATTGACATAGAAGGATTTGAAAGTGGAGAAGAGTTTCTATTTAAATGGCCTGAAGATTGTGATTTTGATTTAGTGTTATTAGATATAAATATGAGAGGAATGTCAGGAGTACAATTAGCGAAAGAAATAAGAAAGCAGGATAAAGATATTCTAATTATCTTTATAACGGCAGAAGTAGAACATGCATTAGAAGGATATAATGTAAGTGCTCTTAATTATTTATTAAAGCCTGTGAAAGAAGAAGCTTTATTTAAATGTTTAGATATTTCTTCAGAAAAGATTAAAGAAAATTCAAGTAATGCCAAGTATTTAGTTTTTTCAAAAGGAAGAGAACAAATAAAAGTTGATATAAATAAGATAATTTTCATTTCAGCCTTTGACCATTATGTGGATATTCATTATGATAATGAAATTATTACTATTAAAAGTAAAATTGGTGATATGGAAAAAGTATTAGAATTTAGAGAAGAATTTGTAAGATGTCATAGATCATACATAGTTAATATAAATAATATAGTAACTTTAACTAAGAAAAGTGCCATATTAAAAAATAAAATAGAGCTTCCAGTGAGCAAAAGTAAATTTGAAGCTGTAAGTGAAAAATTCAAATTAATATAAAAGTACATATAATATAAAATTACATATTATGATAATTCCCGAAGGAATATAATTGCAAACATGAATGATTATATTTTTTCGGGAATTATTTTTAATAAAAGAATAAAAACACAAAAAACGACATAAAAATATAATTTACGAATAATTTTTAAAATTTAACGAATGTTTTAATAAAACTAAAAAAAAGATTATATAATTAAGTCAACAGGTGAGAGAAAACAAAGGAAAAGAAAAACTCACCCAAAAAAATATTAAAAACAATGAATAAATTAAATCATTTAGGGGGATTTTAAATTATGAAAAAGAAATTTTTATCATTAATGATGGCAGCAGCAGTTGTTGCTACAACTTCAGTAAGTGCATTTGCAGCAGAGAGTAATTCTAACGTGACAATGCCAAAGGAAGCAAATATTAAGGAAACAGATGATCAAACACCTACACAAGATGTTTATATTACAGGTCACGTACAAGATGAACAAGGAGAAATGCCAACTGCAAGTTTTAAGGTAACTGTTCCTACAGCAGCTAACTTTACTGTTACTAACGCAGGGGTAGTTGTAGGGCCAGAATTAGAGGTTAAAAATGAAGGGACACAAGGAATTGAAGTTTATGCAACTGAGTTTACAAAGACAACTGGTGGAGATTTAAAAGTAGTTAAATCAACTGGATTAGCTAATGCACCTAGAACTTCAGTAGCATTAAAATTAGTTGTAAATGGGAATGATGTAGCTCATTTAGGTGCAGGTGGAGATGAAAATGGTGTGTTTAAAAGTGGGGAGTTAACTGAAAAAACACCAGGTGGAGAAAAATTATTAACTTTAGGAGCAGGTGCTAATGAAGCGAAAACAAGAAAAATAAAACTTGAGGGTACAGCAGGAAAAGGTACAACACATGTAGATAAAGCAGTGTCAGATACTTTCAAGTTAGTTTTAAAAATTAAAAAAGCACCAGCTAATTCACAATAAGTAATAAAAAATAATTAGATAATTAAAATCCATAATAAATTTATTTATTATGGATTTTAATTTAAAAAAATAAAATGCTTATGATTAGTAAATGTTTATTTTAAAATGATTATAATTAAAAAGGTGGTTTTCAAAAAATGAAAATTTTAAAATAAAAGGAGTGGAAACATGGAAAAAGATTTAAAAAAAGTTAAAAATAATAAAAAAATTATAATTTCAATTTTTTTATTATTAGTATTAGTTTGTGGAATGTTTTTTGTTTTTAAAAAGAGTGTTGTAAAAAATAAAGATGTTAGTGGGGCAAGTGTATCAGGATATATTCTTGAAGATGGAGCGGAACCGGGATTAACAGAGGATGAAATAAGAGAATTATTACAAAGACAAGTAGATGAGTCTACTATTTCTTTTAGTATTTCTTCTGATCCAATTTTTAAAGGTAAGAAAGCTTTTATGGTTATGGCAAATCCAAGATATAATGCTTATGATATTGATTATGTTATAACTGTTGATGGAAAAGAAATAATAAGAACTGCTAAAATAGCACCAAATCAATATATTGAAGAAGTTGAACTTAAAGAAGCTTTACCAAAAGGTAGCTACATTGGTGAAGCGCTTATAACTGGTTATAATAAAGAAACTGGTGCAGAAGTAGGGAAAACTATAGTTGAGCTTAATATAACTTCACAATAATTTATGTTATTAATTTAAATAATGTGAATTTTGGGGGGGAATTATGAAAAGAAAAGAAATTTTAGTCTTAATAGGAGAAGTGTTAGGAAGTAGGGCGGTATACTCTATAGCGTCTTTGGTTATTACCATGACTATGCTTTCTGGCATTACAATTATATTAAGAAATGATATAAGAGATATAAAAAACTATGTCCAGTCAGTTGTAGATAAAGATCCTAATTATAAAGAAGTTCATGGGCAGGTAAGTGGTAGTGAAAATGTTATTAGAGGAAATATAGATGTTGAAACACTTTTAGCTAAAGATGATAAGAAAATAGAAGACGCTAATACTGCTAGTAATATTAATAATGGATATGATAATTATACACCTACTCAAACTGTTGCTGATGATATCAGTAATAAACCATCAAATATTGCGAATAATTCTTCTGTAAGTGGAGAAACATCATCTGGTATTACTAGTAATAATAAACCTTTAAATAATGATGGAAATGTTAATACTAATGATAATACTAATAATAGTAATGATTCTCAAAAAGAAGAAATTAATGATAGATCATCTTTTAATGGTAAAGATGTAATGGTTTCAGAAGGTGAGCCTTTTAATCCAATGAATGCTTTACAATTAGCAGCTACAGATATTAATGGTAAAAATATCACTAATAAAATAGTTATTACAGAAAATAATGTAGATACATACAAACCAGGATTATATACTGTAAAAGCTAATGTAACATTAAGTAATGAAAATACTTTAGAAAAAGAATTTTTAGTAAGGGTAGAACCTACAATATTAAATTTAGCAGTAAATGATTTAAAGATATCTAAAGATGTTTTAGAAAAAAATGAACATTTCAATTTAACATTTGCAGTTAAATCATCAAAAAGTTATTTAGAAGTAGCTTCTGTCAATATAAATAATAAAGATTATACAGTAAATAAACTTTCTAGTGGTTCTTTTTTAAGGAAAAGTGATAAATATGAAGTGGATTTAGTAGCACCAGTTAAAGGTGGAACAGAAAAAATTCAAATTAAAAGTGTAACAATGTCTGATGGAACTATAGTAGATGTTGATAAAAGTATTGAGATAGAAATATTAAAAGAAGAAGCTCAGATAACAGATGTAGTTATAAAAAATATAAGTAATGAGCAAGAAAAAATATCATTAGAATATAACTTAAATGATATTGATGAAACTATAGATAAGGCTATGCTTTACTTATACAATGAAGAGAATATTATAATTCAACAAGAAGAGCTTCAAAAGAATAATAAATCTAATATCGAATTAGATATAAATGAAAATGGAATTTATAAAGTTGAAATTAGAGCTTATTATAAAGAAGATATAAATACTGTTAGTGATTTTTATTTAGAAAAAGAATTGTTTGTAGAAAATATTGAAGTAAGTAAATTTAATAATGAATTATTAAATGAAAATGAACAAATATCTATGGCTTCAATTGATTATGAAGCTGAGTCTAGGCTTAGAATGAGTATTTCTAAAAATGAAGGAAGTTATAGACAAGTAAATACTAATCTTGCCTCTGTAGAAGGAGAAAGTGAAATAAGCGGATTGGATAATCAAGAACTAACTCAAGATATTAAAATCATAGGAAATGTAATGGATGACAAAGGTAATATGCCTGTAACTAATTTTAAGGTAACAGTTCCAACAACAGCAAACTTTACAGTAAATAAATCAGGTAATCTTATTGGACCTACTTTACAAGTAATAAATGAAGGTAGACAAGAAATAGATGTATATGCTAATGGTTTTGAGAAGGTAGGAAATGGAGATATTGAAATTATTTCAGAAAAAGAAGTGTTAACAAATAAAGAACTTGATAGGAAATCAATATCATTAAAATTGGTGGGAAGTGAAGGTATTGCGTATTTATCAGCAACTAAAGATGGCAATGGTGGAGTATCAGAAAATGTGGGTTTAAGTACATTATCAGAATCTGGAGTGAAATTATTAACACTATCAAGTGGAAATGAAACACCTCAAGTTAAAAGAATAGATATTCAAGGAAAAGCTGGTATTAAACCGATAACTAAACCAGCATCTGATAAGTTTATTTTAACTTTGAAGATTAAAAAGCGTGTTAATGAATAAAAGCAATTAAAATAGATTAAATCGACTTAGTATTTTTTGATATTATGTCGATTTTTTTAGTTGTTAAATTATAAAATTAACGAAATAAAGAATAAATTTACGAATATTTATTTAAGAGTATTTAAAAATTTGTTAAAATTATGATAAGATTTTAGAATGGCATAAATTATAAGTATAATTTATAGGGGCATGAATAATGAAGAGAGATAAAATTATAGAAAAAATAAGAGAATTTTACAAACATAAAAAGAACTACTATATTACAGGGGGAAGTATAATTATTATTGCTTTTTTAGGGACAATAATTGTGAAACCTAGTTATATAGAAAAAACAAATTTTTATATTAAATCTTTAATAGATGGAGATCCTAATTATGAACAAGTGAAAGAAAAAGTAGCATTGTATGCTTTTAGAAAAGAAATTAGCCTTAAGGAATTTAAAGAAGGAACTATTGTAAAGAAAGAAGATGAAGTAAAAGGTCCAATTACAGCTTCTGCTATTAAAAGTGGATTTGATAGCTTCACACCATCAGAAATTCCAAAAGATGATACGACTACAGAAACTTCCACTTACAGTAATAATACTTTAAACAATGGTAGTAGTTCTAGTAATTACTATGTAGAAGAAAAGCCATCATCAAACAATGGCAATAATACTTCATCAAGTAATGATAATGAGAAAATTGAAAATAAGAAAGAAGAGTTTATTGATAAATCATCTTTTGTAGGAAAAGATTTAATGATTTATGAAGGTGATAAATTTGATCCTTTAAAAAATCTAAAATTATCTGCTACTGATATTGATGGTAGTAATATAACTAATAAGATAGTTATTACGGAAAATACTGTTGATACATATAAACCAGGTTTATATACTGTAAAAGCTAATGTTCAATTAAGTGATAATACTAAGCTAGAAAAAGATTTTTTAGTTAGAGTTGAAACTACGGCATTGGAATTAGCAGTGGTATCTTTAGAAACAGAATCTGATATAGTAAAAAAGAAAGAAGAAGTGAATATTGATTTTGATGTTAAATCATCTAAAGATTATATATATGTAGAAAAAGTTATAGTTAATGGTAAAGAATATAATGCCACAAGAAAATTAACTAGAAGTTTATTTTCTAAATCAGACAAGTATTCAACAGTTGTACAAGCTCCTGAAATAGCAGGAATTAATAATCTAACATTGGAAACCATAATAATGTCAGATGGTACTGAAGTTTCAATAAATCAAAGTGTTGCCATAGAAGTTTTACCAGAAGAACCAACAGTTGATGATTTAGTGGTAGATGGCAATATTGAAGATGATAATATAAATATTGATGCTGAATTTACCATTAAAGATATAGACAATACTTTAGAGTCTGGAAAAGTTATATTATATGATGAAAATAATGAAATAATAAGAGAAGATTATGTAAAAACAAATGAATTAGTAAAGTTAAAGTATGAACTTCTAGATGAAAAAGTATATACTTTAAAAGTTCTTAAATATACTAAGTCAAGACCAAGAGAAGCTGAATTAGTAAATAAAGTTATAGATTTAAGACGAGCAAGAGAAAAATTTATAAATAACTATAATCTAATAGAAGGAATAAATCATTTTTCATTAATTTCTGAAGTTGAAGAAGATAATTCCTCTTCTGAAAATAATGATAATGAGAAGGATTTAATAACAAGTAATTCAACAACTAATTCTAGTATATCTACAAGTGGTATAATTAAAAGTGATGCGGGAGAAACACCTAAAAAGACAATAAGTGTAAGTATTCCAACAGCAATAGCATTTACTGTCAATAAAGATGCAGAGTTTATAGGTGCTAATATAAATATAGCTAATAACGGAGAAGTACCGGTAGATATAAGTGCTATAAAATTTATGGATTATAGTATAGATGAAGGGATAAAACTTATAACCACTACAGATGTAAGAACATCAGCAACAACAAAAAATACAGAAAGTGTTGGATATAGAAGAAATGAAATTAATTTATATTTAGAAGGTAATTTAAAGAAAGTTTATTTAGGACATGAAAAAATAGTTTCTCAACTTGGGGAACAAGAAGCTTCTGAAGCTCAAAAGAAAATAGCTAAAGTATTAGCAAATTCATCTACAACATTAACTTTAAATGGTGTTGCTGGGCAAAATCCATTAGAAGTTAATAAACCAATTAAAGATACCTTTAGATTGACTTTAAGAATTAAAAAAAGCTCAGAATAAAATTATAATACTAATGATTAAAAAAGGGGGAAGAATGTTTATTGTTCCCCTTAAAATGTTATAGTTTAGATTATTATAGAAAGGAATACAATTTAATGAAATTTAGTTTTAGTAAAAAAAACATTAAATTTATTTTAATTTTTTCAGCATTTATTGGAATAGGTGTAATTGTAGGATTAAGTGTAAATGTTTATAAAAATTATGGTAGTAATTCAACTGGAGCCATAATACAAGATGGTGTTATATCAGGATATACTGCATCTGAAATTGAAGAGATAATGCAAAGAAAAGCCGATGAATC
The DNA here is from genome assembly GCF_014287815.1 of Clostridium lentum. GTDB lineage: Bacteria > Bacillota > Clostridia > Clostridiales > Clostridiaceae > Clostridium > Clostridium lentum. The sequence continues at coordinate 13,479 of NZ_JACOOQ010000028.1, read as the reverse complement.
AACTTTTTCCTTTGAGATTAACTCAAGACCATTTTTTGAAAATGGAAAATCAGAAGGTAATATAAGAATATATAATCCACCTTTTAATAATTATTTAATAGACGTGGAAATAAAATTAGATTCTAATAATAAAACAATATTTAAAAGTGGTAAACTTAAACCTAATCAATACATAGAAAAAGCAAAATTAAGTAGAAACCTTAAAAAAGGTGAGTATGAAGCTACTGCCACTATAAGTGCATATGATCCTGAAAGTGAACAGTTATTAGGTGTATCAGTGGCTAAATTAATAATAGCTATTGAAAATTAGGATGAAAGAGGGGGATATATTGAAAAGAGCATTAATTTTAGGAGTATTATGTACTTTAATAAATTTTTCATCAATTACAGAAGCAAATTCTATAAAATATTTGGCAGAAACAACGTCTACTGAAACTTCAGGTTCAACAGGAGCTACTGGAGAATCAGGAGGAAATCAATCAAGTTCAGCTGGTAGTGGAACAACAGGAGGAAGTAGTACTCCTAATTCAAATGGGAATGTTGATAAAGTTGAATCAGCAAATCCAGAAGTAGAACTCGATGGTGCAATAGGACCGTGGGAACCCGACAATAAGGATATGCCTAATTTTGATAATATTCAGGATGGAGATTTAATAGGAACTAAACCAAGTGATGATAAACTTTTTAAAATATCAGTGACAGTTCCATTAAATATGGATTTTATGATAGTAAATAGACTTGAAAATGGTGGTTCTTTTTATGGTAAATTTGTTTCACCGTATCATAGTATAACTAATAATGGAACATATCCATTAAATGTTTCCCTTAATAGTTTTACAAGAGCAGATGAAAGTAGCAATTCTAGTGGTACCGCAAGAACTAATAGTTCGAGTAAAGACACTAAGCTATATGTGGAAGAACCACAAGCTGGGAATAATAAAGTTGAAATGAGATTAAGTTTAAATTATGATAGACCACAACAAGGTACATATTTAAAAACAATAAATTTACATACTTTAAATGAAAGCACAACTTCTGAAGAAAAACAGTTAGGTGAAATTGGTTCTAATGAAACTGCTAGAATATATTATAGAAGTGATTTATGGGAAACACCTAAAAGTGAAGGAATTGAAGCTGATGTTGTTTCTAATTTTAATTTAATATTATCTTTCTCTACTCAAAACACAAATGCAGGTATAGAAAATGGAGCAGGTGGTAGTGCAGGCACAGGCTCTGAAGGAAATGCTTCAAGTACACCTTCTAGTGGAAATATAACTAGTGGTGGAAGTAATGAAGGAGCTGATTCAGGTTCAGGTTCTACTGGAAGTGGTGAAAATTCAGCACTACAAAATCCTAGTGAAAGTTAATATAAATTACAGATAAAGTTGGTGAGCAATTATGAAAAAGAAAAATAGCATTATTGCAATTGGAATTGTAGTAGGTATAGGGGTGATTGTATTTTTAGCTTCATTTACTAGTAGTAAATTTAATAATATCAGCAAATATAAATTATTAGAAACTCCTGTACCAATAAATTCTATTAATGTATCAGTTAGAATTGCCAATTATGAAAATACCTTAAAATCTATAATTAAATATGAAAATAATTCATCACATGATATAAGTAATATGGTTATAGAAGTTAGATTTAAATCTGAAAATAAAGTTGTTTCTTATGAATTAGATGAGTTAGTTAAATCAGGACAGATATCTTCAGATTTTTATGGAGAAGCACCTGACAGTGGAAATGAAGAAGATTTAGAATTTTTAAAGTATAAAGTTACATTGAAAAATGGAACTTATATGGAATATGATCAAACAACAAATACTTATAATTGGTCATAAAAAAGGAGGTGCTAATTTGAAAAGTAATAAAAATATAATAATAGCTATATCTTTAATAGTTGTATTTATCTTGGGGGCATTTTTAATTATAAAAAGTACTAAAAATACAGAGGAAAGTAGATTTTCTACTGCTATAGAGCAACCTTTTACTATAGACACTATAAATGTTGTATTTAATATAAACCAAGATGGAGATCATCCGTTATTAAAAACTTATTATGAAAATAATTCTAATAAAACAATAACAAATATGACTTTACAAGTTAAGTATAAAAATACTGACACTGTTGAAGATATTAATATAAGTGGTTTAGTATCTTCAGGAGAAAAGTCAAAAGAAGTGTTAATAGTAGGACCAGATAGTAGATTAGTTGAAGATGTAGAAATATTAAAATATAAAATATCAATAGAAGATGGAGTTTATATGGAATATAATCCAATAACTAGTGAGTACAATTGGTCATAAAATATATTAAATTTTTTTATATAATGAATATAAAATTTTGCGAAAAAATAGCGAAAAAAGTTGAAATATGTTAAAATTATAATAGATTTAAAAGTAGTATAGTTAATAGTTTATTAGTTATAGTATTTTTAAATCTTTTTTATATGTTTCTAAGAATGGAGGGATGAAATAAAAAAATAAGCTACGCTTATTTAAAAGTATAATAAGTTAGTGAGAGAACTACTTAAAAGTATCAAGAATATGTGAAGTATTATAACTTTACATAATGGGAGGTGAAGTAGTGAAACAAAGAAAAAGACTTTTATCTTTGATATGTGTAGCATTAATGACAATTGAATTTTTACCAACACAATTAATAGCTAATGCTACATTAAACTCAAATGAAGTCAAAGAAGTAGAAGAATCTGAAAATAAAGATATACAAAAAGAAGATTCTGATACAAAAAAAGAAGTTGTTTCTGAAGAAAAAACAGCTGATATTAGCAAATTAGAAGGAGAAACTGAAGTTAAAGAAGAAAAGGTTGAAAATCAATTAAAAAATAGTATTTTTACTTTTTTCATAAAAGAAAAAACCATAAGTAATTCTTCTAATATTAAAGAATTTTTATCACTAAAGTTTAATAGAGAAACTAAAAAGTTTGAAGTATCTAAAAATATAGAAAAAGATTTTTCTATTAATAAAGATGAAAGTTCAAATGAAAGCAATAATGAAAGTAATGAGCTATTAGAATTAAGGGTTATTGATGGTGAAAATAAAGAAAAATTAAATATAAAGCTATTAGATAACCATGATAATAGTGAAGAACTTAAAAAGCTTTTAGAATTAGAAATTAAAGAAACAGATTATATTCAAATAAATATCTTAAATACAGATTTAAATTTAAAAATTGAAGATGATATTTATGGAGATATAACAAAAGAAAAGGAAGATTACAGTGATGGTGTATCTACATTAGATTATATTAACAATGTAAGATTCCAAATTAAAAAAGAAGGAATCAATACAATATATAATGAAGCACCAGTTATAAATGGAGTAAATGATATAGAGGTTGATTCAGAAAATAAAGATGCTTTACTTCAAGGAATAAGTGTTACTGATGACCATGATGAAATACAAAATTCAAGTATTCAAGTTTCATCTAAAAAGTTGGAAGAAAATAAAACTTTGGTGACATATAGTGTAAAAGATTCATGGGGTAGAGTAACTAGTGCCAGCAGAAACATAACTTATATAAGCAAAGCTAGTGAAAATGAAAGTGAAAGTGAAAGTGAAGTTTCACCTATAGCTTTAGACACTAGAGCTCAACCAACATCATTAAGAGATGTTGTTTTTACAGTAAAAGGTGTTAGATATAGCAATGGTAACGAGGAAAGATTTAAAATTAAATTTGATACTAATAAAAAGCTTATAAAAGTAACAGATATGGATATGCGTATTATGACAACTAATAATGCAGATGAGTATTTCATTTTTGAATTATACGACTCTAGAATGCAACTTAAAAAAGATGTTGTAATTAGAGGAAATGAAAGAAGTGAGGCAGCCAATGCTTTAAATAACGTTCCATATGAAATTGGTGATTATATTTATGTTTATCATAAGCAATCTAATGAGAAAAAGTTATTAGTAAATGGTGTTAAGGGTAATGACAACAATTCATATGCTGAGGGAACTGCAAGCTTAGAAAGAGGTAAAAAGTTATTTAAAGTAACAAATACTGGATTAGAAGTAGTAACTAATGAGGCTCCAACAATAACTATAGGTTCAGAATCAGGATATACTGAAGTAACTGAAAATAATGAAACAGTTTGGAAGAAAACAATAAAAAGAGGAGATGATATAGATTTAGCAAAAGGGATAACAGTAAGTGATACTTTTGATCGAGATAATCATATTCCTTTATTATTAGATTATAGTGTTTTCAATAATATGAAGTTAGGTGAACAAACAGTTATATACACATTAACAGATAGTTGGGGAGCAAGAGTAACTAAGAAAGCTATAATTACAGTACAACCTAAGAATGAATTAGAGCAAGTTAAGTTTAAGTTTTATTCTAAAGGTACTAATAATGAGTTGTTTAATATGACTATTGACTCTGTAAATCATAAAATAGAAGTTAATAGAGTATCAAGTAATAATCAAGCTATAAAAGGATATTCTGGAGCTGCTTTTAAAATTAAGATTATAGATGGTGTTAGAAATGTAGTTAAAAGAGAAATAGCCATTAGAGGTACAGAAACAGGATTTTCATCTACTTTAGATAGATTAGATGGGTATTCATATAATAATGGTGATAGAATTTCAATTTGGGCATTAAATACTGAAGATGTAAAAATTGAAGGTGATGCCAATATTAAAGATAAACCTAATAATGTAAATTATGCTGATGGATTAACAAACAGAGATTATCTTGATAATGTTAGATTTGAAATGAATGAAAATAAACTAAAATATATTTATAATCAAGCTCCTGAAATTACTTTTGATAATCAAGTAATATCAGTTACAAGAGGTGAGGAGTTAAATCCTACAATAGGAGTAACTGTAACAGATGATTATGATAAGGAAGATACTATAAAAATAGAAAATGTTAAAGTTGTAGGATTTGATAAATATAAATTAGGAGAGCAAAATGTAACTTATCAATATACAGATAGTTGGGGTAGAACAGGAACTGCCACAAGAACTGTTAGAGTTTTAGCTAAAAATAAGCTGGAAGACAATACTGTTAAAATATATAAGGATAATACTAATAAAGCAATTTTAAGTATTTCTTTTGATGATATTACAAGAAAGCTAAAGGTTAGTGATGCTACAACTGATACTATTAATGGTGTAAATGAAGTTGCTTTAGTAATAAAAACTTATAGACATGGTAGTGTAGAGCGTACTTTAGATATAAATGGTAATATGTCAGGTATACAAATAAAAAATATCATAGAAAATTTAAATATTAATTATGAATATGGAGATATGATAGATTTTGTATCAACAGATAGTACCAAGTTAAATAGAGTAAGAGTTTTTGGTAGTTTAGCTCAAGGTTCAGATGATAATAGTAATAAAACTAATAGCACAGTATCTAGAGAAGGTGAGCAGCAAGGAAATACAAATGTTCCTAATAGTGGTGTAAATAGTGATACAAATCCGTATAATAGTGGGTTTGCTACTGTAGATAATATGAAAAATACTAGATTTGAACTTACTAAAGATGGTATAAAAGCTATTTATAATAAAGCACCTGTTTTAAGTGGATTAGATGAACTTAAAATAATAAAAGGAAATGAACCTCAATTTAGAGATGGTGTAACTGTAACTGATGAATTAGATGATGATAATGCTCTTACAAATGCTATACAGATAGACAGTTCTGATTTTAATAACAATGTTGTTGGAGTTTATGGAGTAACTTATACTGTTACAGATACTTGGGGAAGAAGCACTAGCCAAGTAAGAAATGTTAGAGTTGTATCTAAGGTTGAAAATAATGTAATATCTCTTGATGGAGATAATGATAATAAGTTATTTGAAATAGGTTTTGATACAGTAAGAAATAAATTAACATTTAAAAAGTTAGAACAAAGTTCTGGAGCTGGAAGTGATTCAAGTACAGATGGAAGCAATGGAAGTGGAACCACTGAACAACCTGAAGGTGGAAATTTAGGGGAACAACAACCAGATAATGAGCAATCACCTTCTACACCTGAGGCAAATGAAGAAAACAACCATTCATCTAGAACAGCATCAAGCGAAACTACAACTAATAAATTATTTGAAATTAAAGTTTTTGATGATAAGATGAAATTAGTTGAAACTGCAACTTTAAATGGTGAAGATTATGAAACTTTTAAAAGTCAATTACAGTCTATAAATATGTATGAAAGTTATTATGTAAGCTTATGGGCTTCAAATCATAACAAGTTAAAGATTTCAGGAAATGTTATTAAAACAGATAGAGTGTCAGAAGAGGATTATAGCAATGGAATAAATTCTGAAGATCAAATGATAAATGTAAGATTTGAAAGTACAGAAGAAGGTCTTAAAGCTATTTATAATGCTGCACCAGTAATATCAATGAAATCATCAACTACACCAGAAGCTCAGCCTCAATCTACAAATGATTCAATAACTGCATTAACAAGTTTTTCTCATTATTTAGGTGAGACATATAAGTTAACTGAAAATATGCAAGTAACTGATGATAAAGATACAGATATAAGTGTTGATGATATAAAAACAACTTATGTTAGAAAAGAAGTATCATCAGGAAATACAAATTCACCTGAATTATCAGAAGCTTCAAGAGCTACAACAGAAAATGAACAAGGAACTTCTGGAAGTACAAGTGATAATAATCAAACTACAGAAAGTGCTAATAATTCAGTTCCAACTGAAGTTGGAACATATATTGTAACTTATACAGTAACTGATAGTTGGGAACGTGAAGCAAAAGTAACTAGAGAGTTAACTATTCAAAAAGGTTTAGAAAGACATGAACTAATATTTGGTGGACGTGATAGAAATGAAAGAGATTTATATGCCTTTAAATTAAAATTAAGAGAAAATGAGAACAACAAGCCTAAAATTGATTTTGAAGCTTTAATAAATGGTCAAATTCTTGCTACAGCTGGTAGTGATTATGAATATTATAGGGTAGAAATATTTAGAGTAAATTCGCAAAGCGGAAATGTGCAAAGTATTTTTAATGCTGCAGTTGGAGTACGAGATAATCCACAAAACAATAACTTTCCTATGAAGCCAATAGCAAATCAAAATTTAGAATATGGAGATAAAATTAAAATTTACGCAAGACAAACACCAAACTTTAGAATAAAAGGAGAAATACTTGGTGATGTAAAAGAAGATTATTCAGATGGTGTTCAAAATAAAATGAATCTTGATTATGTTCAATTTGAAATAACAAAAGAAGGATTAAAAGCAATTTATAATGATACAGATTTAAATGATAACATAAAAAATGTTATAACAATTATAGATAGAGGTGGATTGCAGCCATTTAAAATTAAGTTTAACACATCTGATAAAGGTAATGATCCTTCAAATAATTTAGGAAGAATAAATATAGATAAATTTACAGAACCTATAATATATGAAGATAGAACTGAAGCATTACGTATAAGATTTGTCAAAGGAAATGAGGGTTATTATACAAAAGCGTATACAGGCGTTACAAGTGGAAATAATGGTGATTTTAGAGATATTGAAAATGCTTATGTTAAAGAGGGATATTACTTAGAGTTTTGGTTTAAGGCTGCAGATAGGCTTTTTGTAACAGGACTACCTAAAGATAATTATGATTTTACAAAAGGGGCAACAGCTGAACTGTTAGAAAATACAAGATTCTATTTCAAATCAACAGGTATTGAAGCTGTATATAATAATGCTCCAGAAATAAAAACAAAAGATATTGATATATATGTAGGAGATACAAACTTTGATTTAACAAATAGTGTAATAGTTACAGATGATCATGATGATATATATGAAAATGGAAATCTTAAAAATACAAGTAATAGTGCTAATATACCAATTTTATCAACGAATCAAACTATATCAAATAAAAATGTTTTAACTTATAGTATAAATGAAAATACTCGTAAGGGTGCAGATACATCTACAAGTATAGATACTAACACTTTAGGTGAAAGAACTGTAACTTATACTTATATAGACAGCTGGGGAAGAACTGGAACAACAACAAGAAAAGTAGTTGTTAGACCACAGTTATATAAAAATAAAATTCAAGTATATGCTGAAGATAATGAAAGTTTATCAGCAAGAACAACTATAAATGAAGATATAGTTGATAGTAGTAATAATAATACTGGAAATAGTAATGATCAAAATTCTGGTTCACAATCACCAGAAGGTAGTGATAATTCTAATGTAGAAACTAATTCTAAAAAGCCAGCATTTGAAATTGGATTTAATACTTTAACTAATAATTATCAAGTTATAAATAGAAAAGATGAATATTTAGATATAGAAAATCCAAGAAAAGATATTTTTGCTATTCAAATAAAAGGAGAAAATGGGGAAGTAAAGTTTGAAGAAACTTTAAAAGGTAATGATAAAGGAAGTACTGAAAAATTAAATAGATTAAATAGTATTCCTTATTCCGAAACTGATATTATTAGAGTTTGGAGAGCAAGTAGTAATTCAGAAAATATTAATAAAAAAGATGTATCTACTAATAATGGTGAAGAAAATACTGCTGTAGTTGTACCAAACCTTAAAATTACAGGAGAAGTTAAAAAAGATGAAAATAGTAAAATAACAGAAGATTATTCTAATGGTATTAATAATATTGATTTCATGAATAATGTTGGATTTAATCCAAAAGCTGAAGGATTAAAAGCTATTTACAATGAAGCACCAGTAATAAAAGGATTTGATGAAAGTACAGAAGTGATAGAAAAGGGAGCTAGTTTTAATTTAACAGATAATGTAACAATTACTGATGATAAAGATAGAGGTCTTTCATTTACTGTATCACCAGAGCAAATAGATACAAATCAATTAGGTATTCATAAAGTAACATACACTACTACAGATAGTTGGAATAGAACTACAACTAAGATAAGAACAATAGAAGTTGTATCTAAAGTTAAAAGTAATAGTATTCAAGTATATAATCCAGAAGAAAGTAACTCAAATTTATTATTTAAAATTGATTTTGATGCAAGTGCTAAAAAGTTTATAATTAATAATGAAGTTGATTCTAGTACTAATCTGCCAAATGAAGAAACTGGTAATGGACCACAAGAACAAGAAAGTAGAAGTGCTGAAATAGTACCAAATGAAGGTAATGGTGAAGAAATTGAAACACCAGATGATTCAACACCAGGAGAAACTATACCACCTATAGAAAATGTACCACCAACAGATACAGAAGGTGCACCATCACAAGAATCTAATGATGGAAAAATATTTAGAATAAAAATATTTGACAATAATGGTGCAGTAGTAGTTAATTCAGCTGTAAATGCTTTAAATACAGCAAATGATTCTGAAATACTAGAAAGTATAAAACAACAATTAAAAGGCTTAACTGATTATACCTTTGATATTGGTAATTCTATAAGTCTTTGGTCAACAAGTTCTAATAATGTAAAAATTAAAGGAACGGTTGAAAATGAAAGTATAGATTATGACAATGGTTTAGCTGATAAAATGGATGTAGTAAGGTTTAAAATAACTGAAAATGGATTAAAGGAAATACAAGCATCTACTCCAGTTATAACTTTTGATGAAGGCAAAAATAAATCAGTTGAAGTAAGAAGAGGAGACGCTATTGATTATTTAAGTGGTGTAACAGTAACTGATACTAATGAAAATATAGAACTATCTAAAGTAAGTTATACTCCAAATGATATAGATACTAATGTTTTAGGAGAAAAGCAAGTTACATATACAGTTACAAATAGCTGGGGACAAACAGCAAGTATAATTAGAAAATTTAATATTATACCTAAAAATGATATTGATGGTGTAAGACTAAAGTTAAAATCATCAACTAATGAAAATAATTATTTAGAAATAGGTTTTGATGAATTAAATAAAAAATTAAAAGTTTATCATAAACCAACATCAGCACTATACCCAGAAATTAATGAAAATGTATTGACTATTTCAGTTTATGATTCAAATGGAGAGACTTTAAAAACTTTACAAATACATGGAAATCAAACTATAAATGAAGAAGAATTTACAAAAATAGATGATTCAGCTTACACAGAAGGTTTATTTATAGAAGTTGAAAGTAAATATCCTAAAAACTTATCAATAACTGGTGATATTGCTAATATTCATAATTTAAATAATAAAAATTTAAATCTTTCAGATGGTATAGATGAAAATGAATTAGATACTTTTAAAAATACAAGATTTAAAATAGGAAGTACTCAAATTGAAGCTATTTATAATAAAGCTCCAGTTATAAGTTATCCAGGAAAGGATAATGAAAATGAAAAAAATGGATTAATCACTGTTAAAAAAGGAGAAATTTATGATTATAATAAAGACTTAACTGTTGAAGATGATCATGATGGTAAAATAGAAGCTTCAAATGTTGGTGTTGATGAAAGTAGAGTAAATTATGATGAAGTAGGTACTTATGAAATTACTTATATTGTTACTGATAGTTGGGGAAGAGATGGAACAGCCACTAGACCAGTAAAAATTGTTAGTAATATAGTAGGTAATCAAATAGATATCTATTCTAAGGATAGTACACAACAAGAATCACCTTCTGATAATGAAACAGTTGAAACATTTAGAGAAGCAGCAAGTGATAATGTAACTGAAGGTGATAATAATTCTTCAGAAGATACTGAAACTAGTGCACCAATTAAGGGAAATAGAGTATTTAGTATAGGATTTATTGAAGAAGTTACTTCTAATGAATCAGAAGATAAAAATATAAAAATAAAATTAGAAGTTAGAAATACACAAAATATAGCTATTGATTCAAGCAATGCAAATAAAGAATCTATAAAAATAATAGCTTATAATAAAGATGGTAATAAAAAAGATGGATATGAATTATCTTTAAATGGAGATGATACAGGAACTTCAGAAAAATTAAGGGCATTGCAAAATTGGAATCTTGAATATGGTGATTATATTTCGCTATATGCTTCAGATTTAAATGAACCAGATAGTACTACAAATATAACACCACAGCAACCATCAACTGATGAAACTCCAAGTGAAAGAAATATTTCTATAATTAATGAAAATTCTCCAGTAGAAGGTAGTTCAGGAAGTAATTCAAATGAAACAGTAGAAGGAAATGGTGGAGGAAATTCAGGTGAAGATAGTTCTTCAACTAAACCTAATAAACCAGAAATTACTACAAGTATGATAAGAATTACAGGTGGAGTTTTAAATGCTAGAGAGTTATATGATTCAGGAGCAGTAAAGAAAGATAATATTGTCAACGTAAGATTTGAAATTACTGATGCCGGGTTAGAAGCATTATATAATGATGCACCAAATATTTATATAAGTTCAGGTGAATTTAGTAAGTATTTAGGAGAAACATATAAACTAACAGAAGGCGTAAATGTATATGATGATTTAGATGGTACATTAGGTGAAAGTAAGATAACAACAATTTATAAAAAACTTAGAGAGTTACCTCAAGAAAATACTTCAACAGGAAATAATCAAAATAGTTCTACTTCATCAAGTGCTAGAACTAATTCTGAGGGAAATGATACTTCAGATGAGGGAAATGATTCTAATAATACACCTAATAGTAGTGAATCAGAAGAATCAAGAAAGAATACACTACCAAAAGAACCAGGGGTATATGAAATAACATATATAGCAACTGATAGTTGGGGAAGACAATCAAGTAAAACTAGAGAAATAACAATTAAAAAAGGTATGGAAAGACATGAAATTACTTTTAGAGGCCATAAGCATATATCAGGAAATAATTATGAGGATGATACTTCATTTAAATTAAAATTTGTAGATATAGGTAATGATCAGATTAAAATACTTGTAAGTGGAAAAAATAGAGTAATAAGTGAACGTATGAATATGGACAATTTTTATACTATAAAATTCATTCCAAAAAATGGAGAAAGAACAGAGGTTGTCATAGGTTCAAAAAATAATCCAATGGATGTAAATGGAGAAATACAACGTAAGATAAATAATAAAACTGTACAGTATGGAGATAAAATTCAAGTTTTAGCATTCCAACCTCCAGGAGTTAGTATTTTTGGAGAAATATTAGGTGATGTATATACCGATTATAGTAAAGGTGTTTTTAATAAATATTATTTAGATTATGTAACATTTGAATTTACTAAAGAAGGTCTTAAAGCTACTTATAATGATCCAACAATTAATGCTAATGAAAATATATTTACAATCGTTGATGTTGGTGGATTAAATCCATTTAAAATAAAGGTTACACCACAAGACTCAAATAATGATGGTATTGGAGTGTTAAATGTTACAACTACAAATGATCAGATTTTATATCAAGATACAGGAGAAACTCCTAATGTATTATCAATTGCTTTACATAGGGCTAATAGTAGCAATGATGGTAATCTAAATGAAAGTTTTTCATCAGGTAGTGCTGGAAAAGGAAATAATAAAACTAAATTTGATAAATTTAATGGAAAGGTAGTTTATGATGGAGATTATCTAAAAATTGCTTATAATAGACCTGATATGATGTATGTAATGGGAAGTTATCACTCAAATAGCAACGCAAAAGTAGATTATAATAAAGGTGCAAAGGATAAAGATAATTTAGAAAATGTAAGATTTTATTTTAAACGAGATAATTCTACTAATGAAAGTAGAACAGGGGAAAGTAAGTCTATTGTACTACCTGTATATAATGAAGCACCTGAAATTAAAGGAATAGATTTTAAGAGAGTCCCTGTAAATAATACTTATGATCTTTTACAAGGAGTTGTAACTTCAGATCAAATAGATGATGCATTAAATAAAAAGGTTAAACTAGTTATAAAATGTACAGAACTAGGAATTAATAAAACTATCACTCAAAATGCAAATAAAGTTACTTCTTCAAATGGAATTAGAGGAATATTTAATAAATCTGCAAGTAATGTAAACTCTACTGATAGTACAACTACATTTAATAAAGATAATTCTAGTGAATCAAATATAAACGCTAGTCAAGTAATAGATATGACTGCTTTTAATTATATGTTTGATAAATCAGGTATATTTAATATTGAGTATACAATGACTGATAGTTGGGGAAGAACTACAACTGAATATAGAACAATTCAAGTGTATGGTTCACCTGAGATAGATCCTAAAAAAGATGTAGTGCAAAATGAAACTACAGAACAAGGAGAAAAAGTAGGAACTGTAACTGTTGAATTAAATAGTATGAAAGACAACATTGAAGCATATATGGAATCATACTTTAGAAGTTTAGTTAGCATATCAGACGTAGAAGATGATGACAAAGACTTAAAAGTTGAAATTGAAGGGCAAGTTAATCCTAAAGAAGTTGGAATTTATCCAGTAAATTATAAGGTTACTGATACTCATGGAAATATAACTATGTATAAGATTAATGTTAATGTAGTTAAAACAATTAAAGCAACAGTAACTACAGATATTCCATTCCAAGTAG
>NZ_JACOOQ010000027.1 GCF_014287815.1 Clostridium lentum | reverse complement strand
ATACGGAATAAAGTATTAATTAATAGGAAAAATATAGCATAGAACCGATGTTAGTTCTATGCCTTTTAGAATACTTAAAATTAAATTCCCGAAGGGAGCGTGGCGAAAGCCACTTTTTTAATAATAAAATTAAAAAAATGAATAAATAATTTAAAAATTTGAAAAATTACTATCAAGAGGTGAATGTAATGGATAATAGTGAACTTATTAAATTATTAAACGATTTTTTAGTGGGAATTAATATGGGATCTGATACTTTTAAATCTTATGAAGAAAAGCTAGAAAGTCAGGATTTAAAAAATGAATTTAAAAAGATACTTTCTACCTTTGCATCTCAAAAGGAAATAGTAGTTTCACAAATAGATAAATTAGGTGGAGAAGTTGATGAATCATTGGGTATAGGACAAGAGATTGGCAGTCTTTTTAGCAAATTAAAAGATGCACTTATAACTGATGATGAAGAGGTTTTAGAAAATGCAGTTAAGGCAATGGATATGGGAGTAAAGCAAGGTGATAAGGTAATAGGAAAAATAGAAGCTTCTGATGCTAATAGAGATATTATTGAAACCTTAAATCATATGGTTAATGAGTATAGGGAAATATCAGTTTTTTTAATGAAACTACATAAAGGTAATTGATAATTAAGGAATAAACTTTGAATATTTTTAAGGAGTAAATAATAAAAGTGCTATAAATAAAATGATAAACTATCTAATAATAGATTATTAACATGGATAAATATTTATAGCAAATAAGCTAAAAACACAGTTTTATTTAAAAAAAATAGCTGTGTTTTTTATTTAATTTAATTTATAAAAACATCTAATTGAGAATGATGGTCATATTCAAGTCATATTTATTCTTTATAATTTTATAAGTAATAAAGTGTTAGAAAAGATAAAGATAATTTTTAGAAATGGGAACATTGAAAATTTACCATTTCTTTGAAAATAACTTTAAAGGAAAGAGGGATACAATGATTAACAAACGATTAATGAATTTGCTTAAAGATTCTAAAAAGTATGTTGCTCAAATGGTAATCTGGAATTGGATTGCACTTTTATGCAATGTAGTATTTATTTTCTCTTTTGCATATTTACTAGAAAACTTGTTAAATGACAGTATAAATACCAATATGGTAATTATAGCAGTTGTAATTGATTTGCTTGTAGTAATAATAAGATCATTTTGTTATAAGAAATCAAGTAATGCAAGTTTCTATGCAGCAGCAGATGTGAAGAAGACATTAAGAGAAAATATTTATAATAAGTTATTAAGGTTAGGTTCTTCATATGAGGATAAGATACCTACAGCTGAAATAGTACAAGTTTCAGGAGAAGGAGTAGAGCAGCTGGAAATTTACTTTGGTAAATATTTAGCACAATTATTTTACAGTTTAGCTGCACCTGTTACGTTATTTATTATTTTAGCATTTGTTAATATCAAGGCTTCAGCTGTTCTTTTAGTATGTGTACCACTTATTCCAATATCAATAGTGGCAGTACAAAAGTTTGCTAAAAAGTTACTAGCAAAATATTGGGGAATATATACAGGTTTAGGAGACAGCTTCTTGGAAAATTTACAAGGATTAACTACTTTAAAGATTTATGAAGCAGATGCTAGAAGAACTGTAGAAATGGACAAAGATGCAGAGCAGTTTAGAAAAATTACTATGAGAGTACTTATAATGCAATTAAACTCTATAAGTGTGATGGATTTAGTTGCTTATGGAGGAGCAGGATTAGGAATAATTGTTGCGTTGTTGGAGTTTTCTAAGGGTAATCTTACAATTGGGGGATTATTTGCAATAATAATGTTGTCTAGTGAATTTTTTATACCTCTTAGATTATTAGGATCATTCTTCCATATAGCTATGAATGGTATGGCAGCAAGTAAGAAAATATTTAAAATATTAGACCTTGATGAAGGTGAAGAAAAGACAGAAGTAATTGATGAAAATAACTTAGCAATATCATTTAAAAATGTAGGCTTTGCTTATGATGAAGAAAGAAGTATTTTAAATGGTGTTGATTTAGATATTAGTGAAAAAGGATTTGTATCTATAGTTGGTGAATCAGGTTGTGGTAAAAGTACTATTACTAATATTATAATGGGAAGAAATAAAGGCTATAGTGGCAATATACATATAGGTGAAAAAGAGCTTTCTAATATTAAAGAAGAAAGTATCATGAAAAATATAACATTAGTTACTCATAATCCAAATATTTTTAAAGGAACAGTGGAAGAAAATCTTCGTATGGGTAAAAATGATGCAACTAAAGAACAAATGGAGGAAGCGTTACGTAAAGTTAATCTTCTTGAGTTCATGAATGAGCAAGATGGTATTAATACTAAGCTTTTAGAACAAGGTTCTAACCTTTCAGGTGGACAAAAGCAAAGATTAAACTTGGCAAGAGCAATTCTTCATGATACTCCAGTATATATTTTCGATGAAGCTACATCTAATATAGATGCAGAAAGTGAAAATGAAATAATGGCAGTAATTAATAAACTAGCAGAAACAAAAACAGTAATTTTAATTTCTCACCGCCTTCAAAATGTTGTTAAGTCAGATTGTATTTATGCAATGAAAGATGGAAAAGTAGCTGAAGCAGGTACGCATAATGAACTTATTAATAATAATGGTGAATATGCTAGTTTATACAATAGACAAAAACAATTAGAACAGTATGGAAAAGGAGGAGCAGTAAATGAATAGAAATGGTTTAAAAGTTATGTACAAGCTAATAGGCCTTGTGCTTCCTCTAGTACATGTAATGATCGCAGCTATAACTATGGGAGTTATAGGTTTTCTTACAGCTATATTTATCATAGTTCTTGGTGGAGTAGGATTATTAAATATTTTAGGATTTGCAACAGCACTTTCATTAAAGCAAGTAATTATTGGTATAGTTATATGTGCAGTACTTAGAGGCATTTTAAGATATGCAGAGCAAGGTTCAAATCATTATATTGCTTTTAAATTGTTGGCACTTATACGTCATAAAGTTTTTATTAAACTTCGCAAACTAGCACCAGCAAAATTAGAAGGTAAAGATAAAGGAAATTTAATTTCTATAATTACAACAGATACAGAATTATTAGAGGTATTTTATGCCCATACAATATCTCCAATTATTATAGCTTTTATAACTTCAGTTATTATGACTATATTTATAGGAAGTTATAATATATTTTTAGGAGCTATTGCTTTAGTAGCATATTTTATTGTTGGAGTAATTATTCCTGTATGGTCTTCAAACCAAGGAGATGAAACAGGACAGCAATATAGAGATGAACTGGGAGATCTAAATTCTTATTTCTTAAGTAGTATAAGAGGAATAAACGATATTATTCAATATGGTGTTGGTAAAGAGCGTTTAGATGAAATAAATAGAAGAACTGATGAACTTGAAACAAAGCAAAAGTTTTTATTAAAGCAAGAAGGTAGCAATAGAGCAGTTACTGATACAGCAATACTATTATGCAGTATGGTTATGTTATTTGCAGGATGTATTTTTTACAATAAAGGACAAGTAGATTTTACACAAGTAATAATTCCATTAATTGCTTTAATGAGTTCATTTGGACCAGTAGTTGCTATAAGTAACTTATCTAATAACTTATTCCATACAATTGCTGCAGGAAACAGAGTGCTTGACCTTTTAGAAGAAGAGCCAGCTGTGGAAGAAGTAAGTGGAAAAGAAACTGTTGAGTTTGCAGATATGAAGTTAGAAAATGTTTCGTTTGCTTATGACGATGAAGTTATTTTAGAAGATTTTAATATGGAGATAAAGAAAAATACCATAATTGGTATATATGGAAAAAGTGGTTGTGGTAAATCTACTTTATTAAAGCTTCTTATGAGATTCTGGGAAGTAAATAATGGTGCAATTACTATTGGTGGTAAAAATATTAATGAAATAAATACATCTGATTTAAGAAAAATGCAGTCATTTGTAACACAAGATACCTATTTATTTAATGATACCATTGCCAATAATATTGGGATAGCTAAAGAAAATGCTACTATGGAAGAAATAATAGCAGCAGCTAAAAAAGCATCAATTCATGATTTTATTATGAGTCTTCCAAAGGGATATGATTCAAAAGTTGGTGAATTAGGTGGAAACTTATCAGGTGGAGAAAAGCAAAGAATAGGAATAGCAAGAGCTTTCTTACATGATGCTCCAATGATTCTTTTAGATGAACCAACAAGTAATCTTGATAGTTTAAATGAAGGAATAATATTAAAATCCCTTATGGAAAGTAAAGAAAATAAGACAATAATCATTGTATCTCATAGAAAATCAACAATGAATATTGCAGATGTTGTTTTAGATGTAGAAAAAAATAGTCTACAAGGAAAGAGTAGAGCAAGTTAGTTAATAAAAATTAAAATAAAGAAAATATAGTAAGTGGATGCAAACATATATATTTGCATCCATTTACTTTTTAAATTATAATTTCACTAATAGTATTTGAGGAAAAAGTAATTAAAGAAGGTGAGTAATAATGTTTTCTATTTTAGTTGTTGAAGATAATGAAAATTTAAATAAAATGATGAGTGCTAAGTTAAAAATGGAAACCTATAATGTTTTTAGTGCTTTTAATGGAGAAGAAGCACTAGAAGTACTTGAGCATGAACATATAGACTTGATAATAAGTGATGTTATGATGCCAGGAATAGATGGATATGAATTAACAAAGACTTTAAGAATTGCTAACTATACCATGCCTATCTTAATGATTACTGCTAAAAATCAAATTGAAGATATGGAAAAGGGATTTGTAGCAGGTACAGATGACTATATGATAAAACCAATAAATATGAGAGAAATGATTTTAAGGGTAAATGCACTTTTAAGAAGAGCAAAAATTGCCAACGAAAGACGATTAATACTAGGTAACACTATTTTAGATTACGATTCATTGACAATAATCTATGATGGAGAAGAGTATAATATGCCACCTAAAGAGTTTTATTTAATATTTAAGCTTTTAAGCAGCCCAAATAAAATATTTACTAGAATGGAATTAATGGATGAAATATGGGGTATGGATACAGAAATAGATGATAGAACAATAGATTCTCATATAAAAAAATTACGTAGAAAGTTTGAAAATTGTAATGATTTTGAAATAATAACAGTGAGAGGTTTAGGGTATAAAGCTAAGATATAATGATAATTAAGGAAGAAAGTAAAATGGAGAGTAGAAAAATAAAGTATAAGTGGACCCTTAGAAAATATATATCCATTATTTCAATTTTAATTTTTATCAGTTCATGTATTATCTCTACATTAGTAATTATAGGTACTATTAATATATTTTATATAGGGCAGATAACTAATGAAATCATAGTTGTAATATGTATATTTATCTTAATATTAGCACTAATAATTGCTTGGATTTCTTTATGGATTGGAGCTGGGCATTTAACTAAACCTTTAATTGATGTAAGTAATACAGTAAAGCAGGTTGCAGAGGGAAACTTTAAAGTAAGTATTAAAAGAAGAGATACTACTAACTGTGAATATGAATATATCAATGAAGTTGATGAGCTTGCTAAAAATGTAAATAAAATGGTGGCTGAATTAGATGGTATGGATTATATGCGAAAAGATTTTATGAGAAATGTATCTCATGAGATAAAGACGCCTATTGCAGCGATAACAGGTTTTACTGAAATATTATTAGATGGTAATATTGATGAAAATGAAATACATGAATATTTAGAAGTAATAAATAATGAATCAATGAGAATTTCTAGGCTTTGTGAAAATATGCTTCATATGTCAAGACTAGATAGCCAAGTAATTGTTTCTAGTGTACAAAAAATAAGATTAGATGAACAGATTAGAAAATGTATAATACTTTTAAGTGAAAAATGGTCTGAGAAGGAAATAGACTTTTCTATTAATTTGGAAAAGGTAAGTATTTTTAGTGATGCTGATATGTTGCAGCAGGTATGGATAAATTTAATTGATAATGCAATTAAGTACTCCGGTGATAATTGTAAAATAGATATATCTGTAAAAAGATTAAATGATAAAAGTGTTGCAGTAAGTATAAGTGATAATGGAATAGGCATTGAAGAGAAAAAGCTTCATAAAATTTTTGATAAGTTTTATCAATGTGAAGAGTCTCATAAGAAAAGTGGTAGTGGACTAGGGCTGTCCATTAGCAAAAGAATTATTGAATTACTAAATGGAACAATAGAATGTAAAAGTAAAAAGGATTTTGGTACAACTATGGTGGTTACATTATTCATTTAGCTAAAATAAAGGCTTCAGGGGGCAGTAGATAGATTTGTATTTTACACAAATCTATCTACTGCCCTTATATATTAATATTCAAATTCAGCATGAGTTGTAATAATCTTGTTTACCAAACCATAATCAATGGCTTCTTTTGTACTTAACCAATAGTTTCTATCGGTATCTTCCTCTACTTTTTCAAATGGTTGACCAGTAGCTTCACTGATAATAGTATTTATTCTTTTACGTACTCTTAAAATTTCCTCAGCTTCAATACCTATATCAGTTGCTTGACCTTGGAAACCACCTATTGGTTGATGAATCATATATCTTGTATTAGGTAGAGAGTATCTATTTTCTTTATCAGCAGCTAGATAAATAGTAATTCCTGCACTTGCCACCCAGCCTGTTCCTATAATTATTACTTTTGGTTTAACAAATTTAATCATATCATGAATGGTGTCACCAGATTCAACATGCCCTCCTTGGCTATTGATAAATATTTTAATTGGCTCGTCACCCATTTGTTCAAGAACTAATAATTGAGTAGTTACCTTTTCTGCTAAAGCTTGAGTGATTTCACCAGAAATCACTATAGTTCTAGATTTTAATAGCTTTTCCATAGCTATATTAGAAACATCTTGTTTTTTTTCTTCCTTTTCAGTTTCTTGACCATAAAATATCATAAATATATCCTCCTATAAATATTAAATTAATATTTGTACAAATTGATAATACAAATAATTCCATATGAACAATCATACCATTAATTGTAATAGCTAACAATGTAAATATATATTTGAGAGATTAATAATATATTAATTTATCAGTAAATGAAAATTTTCTTAAAGGTGATATACTTAATAAGAATGTTTTGTGGTTTGAAGGATATAAAATTTTATTTAATGAATTTTTTATGAGAATAGCCAAATCAAAAAGTTTAGATTTGCTTAGAAAGTGAATAATTATATAAGAAAGAAGATGATAGATATGAATACAAAGGACTTAAATAGTTATGATGTTGAAAATATACTTGAAGAACATAATAATTTTTTTAATACACAAGTTACTAAAAATATAGAATTTAGGATTAAAGCACTAAGAAGACTTAAAAATACTATAAAAAGATATGAAGATGAAATATTTGAAGCATTACATTTAGATTTAAGAAAAAATAAGGTTGAATCATATGCTACAGAAGTGGGCTTTGTCTATAACAGTATAGAAGAGGCTATGAAGAATTTAAAGAGATGGGCTAAGCCAACAAAGGTTAAGACTCCAATCTTTTTAATGCCAGCAAAGAGTTTTATTATTAGTGAACCATATGGAACAGTATTAATAATAGGACCATATAATTATCCATTTCAATTGATTGTGGAACCTTTAGTGGGCGTTATAGCTGCTGGAAACTGTGCGGTGATTAAGCCTTCTGAAATGGCACCTAATGTAGCAAAAGTAATATTGAAGATTGTTGGTGAAGCTTTTGATGAAAGTTATATATGTGCTGTGGAAGGGGCTATAGATACTAATACAGCTCTTATAAATTCTAAGTTTGATTATATATTTTTTACAGGAAGTACGGCTGTAGGGAGAATTGTTATGGAGGCAGCAGCAAAGAATCTTGTGCCTGTTACCTTAGAGCTAGGGGGCAAAAGTCCTGTTATAGTTGATAAGAGTGCTAATATAAGAAGTGCAGCAGATAAGATAATATGGGGAAAGACAGTAAATGCAGGACAGACTTGTGTGGCACCTGATTATGTAATGGTTCATGAATCTATAAAGAATGAACTCATTAAGGAAATGAAAAGATCCATTAATGACTTTTATGGTGATGATATAAAAGTAAGTGAATCTCTAGGACGTATAATAAATGAGAGACATTTTAATAGATTGCGTAATATATTGGAGAGTGATAAAGAAGGTTTGATATATGGTGGGGAATATGATGAAGAAGAAAAATATATAGCTCCTTCGATAATTCAGGTAAAGGATTGGAATGCAGCCTGTATGAAGGAAGAAATTTTTGGTCCTATACTTCCAATAATGGAATATAGTGATTTAAATGAAGTTGTAAATGCAATAAATAAACAACCGAAACCTTTAGCATTATATCTATTTACCAGTGATAAAAGAGTTGAAAAAAAGGTGTTAAATGAAATATCATCTGGTGGAGTTTCAATAAATGATACAATACTACATTTGGCAAATTCAAATCTTCCCTTTGGTGGTGTAGGAAATGCTGGTATGGGAGCATATCATGGAGAAGAAAGCTTTAGGACATTTTCTCATAGAAAGAGCGTACTTAAAAAGAGTAGAGTATTAAATACCACACTGATGTATCCACCATATAGTGATAAAAAACTTATGGTAATAAAAAGATTTTTAAAATAAATATAGATGAGATTTATATGCTAATATGCTAAAGTCCTTATAGTAATGATGGAAAGGCGTGGGGATGTAAAAAAAGTGAAATAATTAAGGGGTGAAGATAGTTTTATATCTTCACTCCTTAGCAATTTTCTAAGATTTATTATTTAAATAAGCTTCAAGACCTCTCTTCCTTAAAATGCAGGCAGGACATTCACCACAACCATCACCAATTATCCCATTATAGCATGTAAGAGTATTATTTCTTACGTAATCAAGCTTTCCATATTTATCAGCCATTTTCCAAGTAGCAGCTTTATCTATCCACATCAATGGTGTGTGAATAACAAAGTTATAATCCATAGCAAGATTGGTAGTGACGTTTAATGATTTAATGAATATATCTCTACAATCAGGATAGCCACTAAAATCTGTTTCACATACGCCGGTAACTATATGTCTAGCACCCTTTACTTTAGCAAGTATAGCTGCAAAGGTAAGAAAAACCATATTTCTACCCTCTACAAAAGTTGATGGAAGATTACCATCTTCACCATTTTTAATATCTATATCACTGCGTGTAAGGGCATTAGGAGTTAATTGATTTAAAAGATCCATATTAAGTATATGATGTTCAACACCTAAATCCTTAGCTATATTTTTTGCACATTCAATTTCTAGCTTATGTCTTTGATTATAATCAAAAGTAACAGCAATTACCCTTTCAAATTTTTCTAAAGCCCAAAATAAACATGTTGTGGAATCTTGACCTCCACTGAAAACAACAATAGCTGTATTATCCATAATTTTTTCCTCCAAAGTAAAAAAAGATTTATTTTATTCTGCTAAAGATGGCACAATAAAATAACCCTTTTTTATTATTTATGCCTAGTTTTGTTTATAGACAGGATGGTCTTAATGAACTGTCTTTTATTAAATTACACTAACTGTATTAATTTAACATAAATTAAATGTTATGTAAAATACTTGATTAGTTATGCAAGATAAAACTTTACAGATAGGATAAATTAGAATAGTCTATTATTAGCTAAAGAAAAAATGCGAGGTGTATAGAAAGTGGAAAGAATAGATAAGATATTATCTAATTTAGGATATGGAACAAGAAAGGATCTTAAGAAGATAGTTAAAAATGGAATGGTTCAAGTAAATGGAATTACTATAAAAGATAGTGCTATGAAAGTTGATCCAGAAAAAGATAAAATTGTTATAAATGGTGAGGAAATTTTCTATAGAGAGTTTATATATTTAATGATGAACAAGCCAGCAGGAGTTATTTCAGCAACTTTTGATAATAAGGATGAAACAGTAATTGATTTATTAGAAGTTGAACATCAAGTATTTGAACCTTTTCCAGTAGGTAGATTAGATAAGGATACAGTAGGGCTTCTGTTATTAACTAATGATGGTGACTTGAATCATAGACTAATATCGCCAAAGTGGAAAGTAGATAAGGTTTATTTTGCTAAAATAAATGAAAAAGTTACAGAAGAAGATATTGAAAAATTTAAACATGGAATAGCATTAGATGATGGATATAGATGTAAGGAAGCAATTTTAGAGATACAAAAAGCATCTGAAGAAGGTTCTGAAATTGTCTTGACTATACAAGAAGGAAAGTTTCATCAAGTGAAGAGAATGTTTGAAGCAGTAGGTAAGAAGGTTACATACTTAAAGAGAATCGAATTTGGTACTTTACCTTTAGATGAAGACTTAGAGGAAGGCGAATATAGAGAGTTAACAGAAGAAGAAATTGCAATTTTAAAAGGGTTTTAACGAATAAATTTTAATGTTTTTATAGTAAGATTCACATTTTAGGAAAAATGTAAATATTTATATAAAACATATTGATTTTTTTAAATGTCTTCTATATAATGTTATTGCAAGGATAAATAAAAGGAATGAATAGCCCCCTTTTTTATTTATTGCTTATTGCTGAAGCGCAACCTAGCCCCAATGGTTGCGTTTTTTGTTGTCTAAAAATAGATTTTTAAAGAAAAATTTAATAATAATTGTATTCGAACGTTTGTTTGAATAGAATTTTATATTATAATATAGTTAATATAATAAAAATGTCAATAATAATAAGAAAGAGTCTATTGTGATATAATAGCAATGATAAATTGGAGAGGAGGATGTTTTTTGGATTTAAAAGCATTATTAAACAAGGAACAATATGAAGGTGCTGTAACTGTTGAGGGACCAGTGCTTATTTTAGCAGGAGCAGGTTCAGGTAAAACAAGGGTACTGACACATAGGATGGCACATATGATTGAGGATTTAAATATATTTCCGTATAAGATTTTAGCCATAACATTTACAAACAAAGCAGCTAAAGAGATGAAGGAGAGAGTTGTTTCGTTAATTGGTGAAAAGGCTGAAGATATGTGGATATCGACATTCCACTCCACTTGTGTAAGAATATTAAGAAGAGAAATTGAAAAGATAGGTTATAAAAAGAATTTTACTATATATGATTCTTCAGACCAAAAGACATTATTAAAAGAATGTATAAAGGCTTTACAAATAAATGATAAAGATATTTCTGAACAAGAAATCATGGGTAAGATAAGCAGAGCTAAGGATAATATGTTATCTCCAGATTCGTATTATAGACAGCATGAATCAAACTTTAGAGAAAAGAAGATAGCAGAAGTATATAAGATGTATCAAAAAAGATTAAAGGAAAATAATGCTTTAGATTTTGATGATCTTATATTTAAAACTGTAGAATTATTTAAAAAAGATGCAGAAACATTAGAGTTTTACCAAAGAAAATTCCAATATATAATGGTTGATGAATATCAAGATACTAATGCAGTTCAATATGAACTAGTAAGATTATTAGCAGAAAAGCATAGAAATATTTGTGTTGTAGGTGATGATGATCAAAGTATCTATGGATGGAGAGGTTCTGATATCAGAATAATATTAGGATTTGAAAAAGATTATCCAGACGCTAAAGTAATTAAGCTTGAGCAAAATTATAGATCTAAAGGAAATATTTTAGATGCTGCTAATGTGGTTATTTTAAATAATGCCAATAGAAAGAGCAAGGCATTAAGAACTGAGCAAGAGCCAGGTGAAAAAATACAAGTGTATAGGGCTTATTCTGATACAGATGAAGGAAGTTTTGTTGCTTCAAGGATAACAAAGCTAAAAGGTGAGCAAAGCAAAAAGAATAAAGATTTTGCTATTCTTTATAGAACAAATGCACAATCACGTATTTTTGAAGAAAGTTTAAGAAGGGCTGGTATAGCTTATAAAATTATAGGTGGAACTAGATTTTATGATAGAAAAGAAATTAAAGATATGCTTTCTTATTTAAAAGTACTTGTAAACCCAGAGGATAGTATTGCATTAAGAAGAATTATTAATGTACCAAAAAGAGGAATTGGTGATGCTACCATTGGTAAGGTATTAGATTTTGTGGAAAATTATGAGTTAAGTCTTTGGGATGGATTAAGTGAAGTAAGAACTATACCAACTCTTACAGCTAGAAATTGTACTGGTATAGATGGATTTATGTCATTGATGGAGGAGCTTGCAATACTTAGCGAAACAGTTCCAGTATCTCATTTAATAGAAGAAATACTTAATAAGACAGGATATTTAAAAGAGTTAGAATCATCTAAGGATATAGAAGATAAGAGTAGAATTGAAAATTTAAAGGAACTTGTTTCAGATGCTGTTGATTTTGAAAAGACAAGTGAAGATAAGAGTCTTTCTGCATATTTAGAAAAAGTTTCATTAGTACAAGATACAGATAAGTTGGAAGAGGAAGATGATGATAATGGAGCAGTAGTACTTATGACAGTACATAGTGCTAAGGGGCTTGAATTCCCAATAGTATTTATGGTAGGAATGGAAAATGGATTATTCCCAGGAGCAGCTTCTTTTGATAGTGATACAGAAATGGAGGAATCAAGAAGGCTTTGTTATGTTGGTATAACAAGAGCTAAAGAAATGCTATATATGACTTCAGCAGAGGTAAGAAGAGTATTTGGTAGAACAGTTTCATATCCACAATCAGACTTTATAGCAGAAATAAAACCAAATTTAAGAGAATATGTTGTGATGGAAACCAAGAGAAGTGCCATAGATGCTACAAGAGCAATGATGGCAGGAAAAGACATGAGAAATAATCCTCATAGCATAAGAAGTGGATATTCATCAAATGGTGCCCGAGGCTTTGGGACAAATAAAGCTAAAACTTTATCAGATAGCAATACTTCAGGAGTTTCTGAAGACATTACTGTAGGAAGAAAGGTAAGACATAAGGTGTTTGGTCTAGGTACTGTTGTGGCAGTAGCTGATTCAAATGGGGATAAGAAGCTTACCATAGCATTTAATAGTCAAGGAATTAAAAACCTTATGCAGTCTATAGCAAAATTAGAAGTATTATAATTAAGGAAATTTGGAGGTAAGTATGGATAATAAAGCTCGTATAGAAGAATTAGTAGAACTTTTAAATAGATATGCTTATGAGTATTATTCATTAGATAGGCCATCAGTCACTGATAAGGAGTATGATTTAAAGTATGATGAGCTTAAAGAGTTAGAAAATGAAACAGGATATGTACTTCCTTACTCACCAACTCAAAGGGTAGGGGATGTTGTCTTAGAAGGCTTTAGAAAATATATTCATAAAGCAAGGCTTTGGAGCTTAGATAAGGCTCAAAGCATGGAAGAAATAAAGGAATGGCATAATAGAAATGTTAAATTTGTAAATGAAATGAATGACAGAGGTGAAAACCTACCTCCATTAAGATATGTTATAACAAAGAAGTTTGATGGTCTTACCATAAACCTTACTTATAATGAAGAAGGAATATTAGAAGTTGCAGCTACTAGAGGTACAGGTGAAACAGGGGAAGATGTAACAGCTCAAGTAAAGACAATCAAGGAAATACCTTTAAAGACAAGCATCGGAGATCTTTTTGAAGTTCATGGTGAAGCAATAATGACCCAGGAAGCTTTTGATAAGTATAATTCCATTTCTGAAACACCACTTAAGAATTTAAGGAATGGGGCTGCTGGAGCATTAAGAAATTTAAATGTAAAGGAAACAGCCAGAAGAGGTCTTTCAGCATTTTTTTATGATGTAGGATATAAAGAAGGAAATGCATTTAAGAATTATGAAGAAATGCTTAAATTTATCAAGGAAAAAGGACTTCCAATGGATGAATATATAAGATATGCTACTACTTTAGAAGAAGTAGAAAAGTATATTAAAGAAATAGAAGCAATGAGATTTGACTTAAATTACGATATAGATGGAGTGGTAGTAGCCGTTGATGATATGAGAACTAGAGAACTATTAGGTTATACTGTTAAGTTCCCTAAGTGGGCAATAGCTTTTAAGTTTGAAGCACAAGAAGCTACAACTACGCTTTTAGATGTTGAATGGAATGTTGGAAGAAGTGGAAGAGTAGGGCCTACGGCCATATTGGAACCAATAGAACTTGCTGGAGTTACCGTCAAAAGAGCAACATTAAATAACATGGATGATATTAGAAGAAAAGGTGTAAGAATAGGTGCTGATGTATTTGTACGTAGATCAAATGATGTTATACCAGAAATAATGGGTGTAGTAGAATCTACCATAGAAGGTTCAAAAGAGATAAATGCACCAAAAGTATGTCCTTCCTGTGGAAGTCATTTAGTTTTAGATGGAGCGCATTACTTCTGTGAAAATACTCTATCATGCAAACCTCAAATGGTTAAGAGTATAGTTCACTTTGCTTCAAGAGAAGCTATGAATATTGCTGGGTTTTCAGAAAAGACTGCGGAACAGTTATTTGAAAAGCTTGATATAAGATCAATAGCAGATTTATATAAGCTTAAAAAAGAAGAACTTGTAACTCTTGATAAATTTGGTGAAAAAAAGGCACAAAATTTATTAGATGCTGTGGAAAAAAGTAAGACACCAGAATTATATAGATTTATCTATGCATTAGGAATACCAAATGTAGGAGTTAAGACTGCTAAAGATTTAGTAGATAAGTTTAAGTCTATTGATGGATTTAAAGAAGCTACTTTTGAGGAACTTATTTCAGTTTCAGATGTAGGTGATATAGTTGCTAAATGTGTCTTGGAGTTTTTCCATGAAGAAAAAGTTATTAATACTATTAATGAACTTTTAGAATTAGGAATAAATCCAATTTATGAGGAAAAGGAAGTTATTGAAAGTGGATTTAGTGGTAAAATAGTAGTAGTGACAGGAACAATGCAGAAGTATTCTAGATCTGAAATAAAATCTAAGCTTGAAAGTTTAGGAGCAAAAGTTTCAGGCAGTGTCAGCAAAAAAACTGATTATGTAATTGCTGGAGAAGAAGCAGGTTCAAAGCTTACAAAAGCACAAGAACTTGGAGTAACAGTTCTTACTGAAGATGACTTTGAAAAGATGATATAAAGGAAATATATTATATAATATTTCTTATCATATAAGTAGCTTAAAATGGCTGTATCAAAATGATACAGCCATTTTATTATGTTATTTTATAAAGAGAGTCTCCAGGCTCTATATCATCACTTTTTGATTTTTCAAATAAAGATTCTTCAAGTATAGATGAAGAATTGTTAAAAGATTCATCTTGGAAATCATTGTAGCTATTTTTTTCATTTAAAGAAGAAATACTATCATTTATCTTTTGTAGAAGATAGTTTTTTATTCTGCTATTTTTAAACATTTTTGTATATAAAACAAATGCCCATATTCCTATAATCATAAAGCAAATCATAAATAATGTTGCTACTCCATAAAACATTATTTGCATAACTTGTACTACAGATGACATAATGCACCTCCAAATTTTTAAATTAA
This sequence comes from Clostridium lentum, assembly GCF_014287815.1. Taxonomy (GTDB): domain Bacteria; phylum Bacillota; class Clostridia; order Clostridiales; family Clostridiaceae; genus Clostridium; species Clostridium lentum. The sequence continues at coordinate 9,063 of NZ_JACOOQ010000027.1, read as the reverse complement.
TATATTATAAAAATTATACAAAAATATAAGAAATAAATAAAGGGGCTGATTAGGTTAATTTAGTTATGGATATACTTATTATTATTGGAAGGAGGTGGCGTAATTGAAGAGGTTAATAATAACAATATTAATAACCATAGCCACTGTAGTGTTTCTTTTAGGGTTTATAGATAAAGGGAATAATGGAAAGGAAGCTGAAAAGGATGATATAGTATACTCTATAAATAATATTCCAGATGATATGAGAAACATAGCAAGTCTTAACACTAGACAACAGGATATAATATGTGCTGTAAGCAAAGGACTTATTGAAATAGATAGCCAAGGAAAGATGATGCCTGCATTAGCTAAGAGTGTGGAAGTAACTGATAATGGCATACAATATAATTTTACCATTAGAGATGATGTTTTTTGGAGTGATGGCAAAATCATAACAGCTGATGATTTAGTACAGTTCTTTAGGGAAATATTAACTGAGGAAAATGAAGATGATATAGAAGCTCTTATGAATGTCTATGGAGCAAGAGCATATTTAGAAAATGAAGGTAACTTTAAAGAGACAGTAGCCATATGGGCTCAAGGTAACAATTTGATAATGCGCTTAAATTCTACTGATGATGATTTTTTAGTACAGCTATCTAAGCCTCAATATAGATTAAGAAAAAATGTACTAAGTTGGGAGTTTATTAATAAAAATTATACCTCTTTAGTGTATAGTGGTGATTATTATATAAGCTCAATTGATGATAGTAAAATTATATTACATAGAAATGAAAAATCTAATGGAGAACTTCCTAAAGTTCTTAGCATAGTAGAGGATAAATCAGAAGATGTAGCATTAGCTGCCTTTGAGGTAGGTAATAGGGATATTGTTGTAAATCCACCAAGAAACCAATTGCAACGCTTAAGGGAACAGGGAAAGCTTATAACATTACCTTCCAATGAAGCAGTTTATGCTAGCTTTAATTTGGATGAAAGTGCTATACCGATAAATGGTAGAAAAAAAATATATTCATTATTAGACTCTGCTATAAGGAATTATATTGAAAACAATGAATCATCCATGATTTGTGCAGAAGGAAAATATTATAGAGGTGAAGAAAGCAGCGCTGATAAGTTGCAGGAAAGAAAGGTTCTTACTAATATGGATAATTCTTGGAAAGATGAAGAAAGCATTATTTTAGTAGCAGAGAATAATGTTGATAATAAAGAACTTGTAAATATCATTTCTGATTGGATAGATGAAAATACAAGCTATACATTAGTGGTAAAGTTAGTAGATGAGGAAGATATAGAAGGTATAATCGATGAGGGATATTATGATTTAATAATATTTAATTGGGAAGTTAAGAATGAAGATGATGTATATAGAGTTATTGATGAGTATAATGAAGATTTATCTATAGAAACATGGCAGGAAGAAAATTATTTTAATATAGAAGATAATATTTTTAATTCATATAGCATTCTTCCACTTCTATTTTATAATGAAAATATTGCAGTTAATAATGATATTACAGGATTAACATTGGATTGTAATGGTAATATTAATTTTAGCGCTATAAGAAAATAAGGTCTAAGGTCTCATTAAAGAGACCTTATATACATTAATCCTCGTTCTTTTCATCGACTACAAAAGCATCTTCAGTATCCTCCTCTCTAGTTATATCATTATATGATAAATAGTCTTCACCAATATCATTAGATAATATATCAGCTGATGAGTTGTTAAGATTATAATCTATATTTTCAGATAAATCGGTAGGATTATTAGGTATATTATTTTTATTTTCTTTATCAGAAATATCTTTATCAGACATTGGGTTGCTTTCTATAATAGTATCAATGTTAGGAATAGTTTCTGTATTTAAAGGGAATGGATCTGTACCATATGAAGAATTATATAGATTATTTATGCATTTATCTTTAAAGAAGAAAATAAATAAGTAAAATAAAAAGAAGTTTTTGTAGCTGTCGAAGGATATGTGACTTGTTGTAAATTCATCCTTCTTCTTATTGTAATTTACATATTTAATAAATATTGGAGCAGTACCGCTGCTTGATGGAGTAGGAATGTTGGACATTTTAAAATAAGTTTCATTAAGCATATCAGTAGATTTTAAACTATATCCTCGATACCGTTCATAGTCGTCAAGTGTAGGGGCCTCAGGCCAGCTTGTTATTATGCCAGAAGAAATAAAAAATTTCTTATATATTGAAGAAATGAGATCTTTATATGATGACTTATTTTCATTTATATCAGAATAAATAACAAAGGCAAGAAAATAAAAGTTAATATCAAAACATGAATACTTTATATCCTTCTTTGAAGAAAGTTTATAAAAGGCTTCGTTTTTAGCATCATATAAATCATAAAGTTTGTTAATGATTTCGGATGTCTTGTCAAAAAAACCTAGGATATTTGTATGTTTATAAGATAGTGATAATGCTATGGAGCAAAGGCATACAGTATCTAATTCTTCAACATAATAATCTTTTTCATCTAGTTTATTCATAGCATAATCAGCAAAGTCTATTATTAACAGTTTTAAGTCATCTAAATCATCATAACTATATAGAACGTTAAATGCTAATAATATTTTACATATCTCATCTAAGGAAGTTTCATATATCTTATCTTTAAATTCTACAAAGACTTGTAGAATTTCCATGGCAAAAGCCTTATAGGCATCATATACATCACTTTCAGGATTTTTTAATGAATATAAGTAGTAAGCAAGCATCATGTAAGCTTGATCAGAAAATTTAAACTTCTTATCTTTATCAGATAAGTTAAAGTTTTTATAATTATTTTCACCATTATTTTTTTTACTTGTAAATGTACCATCAGCACTTCTTAAATTCACTGAATAAAATTCTAGCTGTTCTTTAGCTAGTTTTATATATATATCATGAAATGCATATAGATTCCTATCCTTGCCTTTAAAGTTATCGTAGTAGTCAGCAAGTTCAAGAATTGATAATGTCATTAGAGCATTGGAGGTTGGATTAATTTCTTTTCTAAAGGTATCTTCATCAAAACCATTTGAATTTTTACTATGAATATAGTTAGGTGAAGCTTTTTTGTATACGCAGAGTAGTGGAGAAATATTACTATTTATGCTAATATCATTGTTAGAGGAAAGTCTTTTGTAGCTTTTTATAGAAGATACTAATCCACATTTAGATTCAAGCACGATTGTTCTAATTGCTTCCTTAGCAAAAAAGAAAAGCTGTGTGTTAATTTCATCTTGAGAAAGATTATTCATTCTAAAAAATGGACCCATATATCTCAATTTATTCACCTCTCAAAGTAATTCTTATATTAATAATATGAGTTATAAGAGGAAAAAGTGCATTTTTTTAGTAATAAGATAATAAAACAAGATGATACTATAAATATAAGATATTAAAAGTAAATATTAAAACTATTAGTTGGAGGAGAATTATGCGTATTGATGGTAGAAAAAACGATCAGGTTAGACATACAAAAGTAACAAGGAACTATATAAAGCATGCTGAGGGTTCTGTATTAATTGAAGTAGGAGATACAAAGGTGATTTGTACAGCATCTATTGAAGATAAAGTACCACCATTTTTAAAGGGGAGTGGAGAAGGTTGGATAACAGCAGAATATAATATGCTTCCAAGATCTACGGCAACTAGAAAGGTAAGAGATATAGCTAGATTAAAACTTGATGGGAGAACAATGGAGATTCAAAGACTTATTGGAAGAGCATTAAGATCAGTTGTTGATTTAAAGGCATTAGGTGAAAAGACAATCTGGATTGACTGTGATGTTATTCAAGCTGATGGAGGTACTAGAACAACAAGTATTACAGGTGCATTTATAGCATTAGTAGATGCAGTAAATAAAATTCACAAGCAAAAAAGTTTTAAAGTTTATCCAATAAGAAAGTTTGTTTGTGCAACTAGTGTTGGTATTGTTGGAGAAGAAAAGCTATTAGATTTATGCTATGAGGAAGATTCAAATGCAAAGGTGGATATGAATATCATTGGTACTGATGATGGAGAGTTTGTAGAAATACAAGGTACAGGGGAAGAAGCTCCATTTACCAGAAGTGAATTAAATGAAATATTAAATTTAGGTGAAAAAGGTATTAAACAAATGATTCAATTACAAAAAGATTGCCTAAAGATGGATGCATTATGGATTGGAACAGGAGAATCTAAGTAATGAGAAAGATTGTTTTAGCTAGTAATAATGAAAAGAAAGTAAAAGAATTAAAAAATATGCTTAATGAGCATAATTTTGAAATATGTTCTTTAAAGGATGAAAATATAGATATAGATGTGGTGGAAGATGGAAGTACCTTTGAAGAAAATGCTCTTAAGAAAGCATCAGAAATATATAAATATCTCTTAACTAATAATAAAGGTGATGCCTTAGTTTTAGCAGATGACTCAGGATTAGAAATTGATTATTTAAATGGAGAGCCAGGTATATACTCAGCAAGGTATAGTGGCGAGCATGGTAATGACTATGCAAATAACATTAAACTTTTAGATAGGATGAAGTCTGCTAAAGGTGAAGAGAGAAGAGGTAGATTCGTATGTGCATTAGCTTTAATAGGTAATGATACAAAAGAAGTTATTAGAGGGACTGTAGAAGGGTATATAAAAGAAGAACTTATGGATGGAGACTTCTTTGGCTATGACCCATTATTCTTCTATCCAGGATTTAATAAAACTTTTGCAGAAGCATCATCAGAAGAAAAAAATTCAGTTTCTCATAGAGGAAATGCCTTAAAAGAATTAAAGAAGATATTAATACAACTATAATACTTAGACATAGACAATGATGAATGAAGAATGATGAATTGATGAATAAACTATCCAAAGGAAGTTTAGAGAAGTATGTTTTTTTAGAAACTCTTTTAGTTTCCACATTAATAATTTATCACTCATCATTCAGAAGTCATCATTAAATAAAGAAGGAGGAGTTTTATGTTAGTAGCAGTGGTAAGTGATTCTCATAATAATAGTGAGGCTGTAGATTTAGCTAAAAAGGCTATATCAAAATGTGATGTTTTGTTGTTTTTAGGAGATGGAGAAGGTGACTTAGAGAATTTAACAGAAGGATTTAAGGGGGAGGTATATGCAGTATGTGGTAATTGTGACTTTAAGATGATAAATCCAGTAGAAAGAATTGTAATTTTAAATGATAAAAAAATATATATGACTCATGGTAATAAATATAATGTTAACTTTGGTTTTAATTCAATTTACTATAGAGGTAGAGAAGTAGATGCTGATATTGTATTATATGGTCATACACATATACCGATGATAAAGCATGAAGGAGATATGATTATAATGAACCCAGGAAGTGTTTCTAGCGGAAGAGGTGTTAAATTTAGAATGAGTATAGGGTATCTTAAAATAGTTAAAAATCAGCCTGTAGAGGCCTTTATAGAGGAATTAAAGTAAAAAAATAAAAAAAGTTGCAAAAAAGTGTTGACGTATTAAATAAGATATTGTAGAATAGTCCTTGTCGTTGAGAGAGAGAAAGTCTTATCGAGGGAAACGAGATGTTCTCGGGGTGTGGCGCAGATGGGAGCGCGCGTGGTTTGGGACCATGAGGTCGCAGGTTCGATCCCTGTCACCCCGACCATTTTAAACGACAGTTAATTATGCGGGTATCGTATATCGGCTAATACTCCAGCCTTCCAAGCTGGAAAGGTGGGTTCGATTCCCACTACCCGCTCCATTTAAGAATTTTTGAAATTTTAAGAAAAACTTCAAAAAAGTATTGACATAAGAAAAGAAACGTTGTAAAATGATAAACGTTCTAACAAGATATTAAGCGTGTTTAGCTCAGCTGGATAGAGCAACGCCCTTCTAAGGCGTGGGCCAGGAGTTCGAATCTCTTAACACGCACCATAATGCCGGGGTGTGGCGCAGATGGGAGCGCGCGTGGTTTGGGACCATGAGGTCGCAGGTTCGATCCCTGTCACCCCGACCATTAAAAATAAATAATATGCGGGTATCGTATATCGGCTAATACTCCAGCCTTCCAAGCTGGAAAGGTGGGTTCGATTCCCACTACCCGCTCCATACGCGTGTTTAGCTCAGCTGGATAGAGCAACGCCCTTCTAAGGCGTGGGCCAGGAGTTCGAATCTCTTAACACGCACCATGTATGGTGGACGTAGTTCAGTTGGTAGAGCGCCAGATTGTGGTTCTGGTTGTCGTGGGTTCGAGTCCCATCGTCCACCCCATTTAGGGATATCGCCAAGCGGTAAGGCACCACACTTTGACTGTGGTATTCGTAGGTTCGAATCCTGCTATCCCTGCCATTACGGTTTACTAGCTCAGTCGGTAGAGCACTTGACTTTTAATCAAGGTGTCCGGGGTTCGATTCCCCGGTAAGCCACCAACAATATAACATGCAGATGTGGCGGAATTGGCAGACGCACTAGACTTAGGATCTAGCGCCATTGGCGTGGGGGTTCGACTCCCTTCATCTGCACCACTTATATTGTTAATAACTTAAATATGCGGGTATCGTATATCGGCTAATACTCCAGCCTTCCAAGCTGGAAAGGTGGGTTCGATTCCCACTACCCGCTCCAAATGCGTGTTTAGCTCAGCTGGATAGAGCAACGCCCTTCTAAGGCGTGGGCCAGGAGTTCGAATCTCTTAACACGCACCACACATGCATCATTAGCTCAGTTGGTAGAGCACCTGACTCTTAATCAGGGTGTCCCGGGTTCGATCCCCTGATGATGCACCATGTATGGTGGACGTAGTTCAGTTGGTAGAGCGCCAGATTGTGGTTCTGGTTGTCGTGGGTTCGAGTCCCATCGTCCACCCCATTTAGGGATATCGCCAAGCGGTAAGGCACCACACTTTGACTGTGGTATTCGTAGGTTCGAATCCTGCTATCCCTGCCATTACGGTTTACTAGCTCAGTCGGTAGAGCACTTGACTTTTAATCAAGGTGTCCGGGGTTCGATTCCCCGGTAAGCCACCAACAATATAATATGCAGATGTGGCGGAATTGGCAGACGCACTAGACTTAGGATCTAGCGCCATTGGCGTGGGGGTTCGACTCCCTTCATCTGCACCACTTATATTGTTAATAACTTAAATATGCGGGTATCGTATATCGGCTAATACTCCAGCCTTCCAAGCTGGAAAGGTGGGTTCGATTCCCACTACCCGCTCCATTTTAAATTATAATAAATTAATTTAAAAATGTATAAATAATAATATGCGGAAGTGGCTCAATGGTAGAGCGCCACCTTGCCAAGGTGGATGTTGCGGGTTCGAGTCCCGTCTTCCGCTCCAATTTTAAAACATTAGGAACGAGTAGTACAAAGAAATGAGAAGCAAGCGCTAGAACTTATATAAATAAGTTAGGAGTACAGTGACGAAATTGATATAGTATGAAAAGTTAATAATGATTTAAATATATGCGGGTATCGTATATCGGCTAATACTCCAGCCTTCCAAGCTGGAAAGGTGGGTTCGATTCCCACTACCCGCTCCATTTTAAAATATAATAAATTAATAAAAAATGTAGAAATAATAATATGCGGAAGTGGCTCAATGGTAGAGCGCCACCTTGCCAAGGTGGATGTTGCGGGTTCGAGTCCCGTCTTCCGCTCCAATTTTAAAACATTATGAACGGATAGTATGAGGAAATGATGAGCAAGTACCAGAGCTTATATGAATAAGTGAGGAGTACAGTGACAAAATTGACACAGTACGTAAAGTTAATAATGGTTTAAGTATATGCGGGTATCGTATATCGGCTAATACTCCAGCCTTCCAAGCTGGAAAGGTGGGTTCGATTCCCACTACCCGCTCCATAAGACAACTGAATGTCAGTTGTCTTTTTTATTTCCCCAACAAAAGTAAACTTATTAATATCCAATATTGCAATGGAAACAATAAAAGTTTAATATAGGTATTTTTTTATTTTATAATCATATCTAAAAACAAAAATAATACACAACTCTATAAGTTATACTGTGAAAAAGTGTATATTTCTGTTGATAACTTTTCTTTTACTGTGAACAAAATTTAAAATTATCCAATTTATTAACATATAAATAAAATATCCACAAAAATAGCCATAAAAAAGGATAGTTATGTGAATTAATTCCTTATTTTTCTATTTATGAAAAAATTAATAAAAATAAAAGTCCAAGTTGTTAACTTGAACCTTTATATAAATATAAAAAGACTTGGCAAATACTAAGTCTTTTTGTTTGGCGCATCTAGAGGGACTCGAACCCCCGACGCCTGGATTCGAAGTCCAGCACTCTATCCAGCTGAGCTATAGATGCAAATATTACATGACTATTATATCAAATAATTAATAAATTAGTAATATAAAATAATAATTTATTCTACTTTCATTTCTAGCTCTTTCTCTTTTAGTATCTTTATATTCAAAATTTTCACTTAAGTCTCCGGGGGCTTCTGGCTTCTTTTAAATTTTCGTTGATTTGTTTACGAGTTATTATTTTACGATTTTCAATTTCTTCTTTAAAAATATATTTTTATATGAATAATATTGATATTTTTATAAATACTACTTAATGAAATAGTGTATATAAACGTTTTCTATACGTACTCTTTACCAAGTGTATCAATAATAGAAAAAATGAGAAAAAAAGAATAATAAGTAGAAATTTAAGAGTATTTATCATTATAACATAATTTTTATTGTATTTGGTGTAAAGTATATGATAGAATAAGTCTTGTCTTTGAGAGAGTGGCAAGCTCCATGTACAGGAAGTTAATACTAAAAAATAATTTAAAAAAGTGTTGACAGAATGAAAACAAGGTGTTAAGATAAGAAAGTCGCTTGATGATGACGAGATAAATGATCTTTGAAAATTGAACAGAATATAGTATAAAACCAGCAATTCTTTTAAGTCTTATAAAGACTCAAAGTAATTTGAGCAAAACAGATTAAACTTTTTATTGAGAGTTTGATCCTGGCTCAGGACGAACGCTGGCGGCGTGCCTAACACATGCAAGTCGAGCGAATGAAGTTCCTTCGGGAATGGATTTAGCGGCGGACGGGT
>NZ_JACOOQ010000026.1 GCF_014287815.1 Clostridium lentum | reverse complement strand
AACCTATTTGTTGCATAGGTATCACATTCTTTTTGAAGTTTTTCATAACGATATTATATGCAAAAAAGGGAATTCAAATACGAATTCCCTTTTTTCAAATATTATTTTGATACAGCCCCCTTTTTTATTTAATTACTAAAAAAAGATATAGTTCGTAAAAATAAAGCAAGTAATTTTATTTAAAAAGGAAAATATAAGATTACTATCTATACAAAGGATTCCTTACGAATTATTAATTATAAAAATAAATAAATATTCGCAAAAATCTTGAAAGTTTATAATTACTTTGATAGTATGAATAGGTAAGAAATTATTAAAAAATTATAAGATAAGGCAATATGTTTAAAAGGGAGGCAGATTTTATGTCAGCATTTATTGTTTTAGGAGCTCAATGGGGCGACGAAGGAAAAGGAAAAATGACAGATTATTTAGCAGAAGAGGCTGAAGTAATAGTCAGATATCAAGGTGGAAACAATGCAGGGCATACTGTAGAAGTTGAGGATAAGCAATATAAGCTTCATTTAATACCTTCAGGAATATTACATGATGAAAAGTTAAATGTAATAGGTAATGGAGTAGTAGTAGATCCAGTAGCTTTATTTGATGAAATAGAATATCTAGAAAAAGAGGGCATAAGAGTAACACCAGAAAAATTAGTTATAAGTGATAGAGCTCACATAATAATGCCATACCATAAGGTTCTAGATAAATTAAAGGAACTTGCAAGAGGAAAGAATGATATAGGAACAACAGGTAAAGGAATAGGTCCTTGTTATACTGATAAATTTGAAAGATGCGGTATAAGAGTTTGTGATTTAATAAATAAAGAAGTTTTTGAAGAAAAGTTAAAAAGCAATTTAGAAGTGAAAAATAAATATATAACACAAGTATTAGGTGGAGAAGCGTTAGATTTTGCAGAAATTTATAGAGAATATAGCAAGTATGCTGAAAAAATAGCACCTTTTGTTAAGGATACTTCAGTAGTAGTTTATAATAATATAAAAGAAGATAAAAATGTATTATTTGAAGGGGCACAAGGAATGCTTTTAGATATTGATTATGGAACATATCCATATGTAACTTCTTCTAATACAACAGCAGGAGGAGTAGCCAGCGGTGTTGGTATAGGACCTAATATGATAACTAATAGTGTAGGGATTGCTAAGGCATATACAACAAGAGTTGGAAAAGGACCTTTCCCTACAGAGTTAGAAAATGAAACTGGTGAATGGATTAGAGAAAAGGGTCATGAGTATGGGGTAACTACTGGTCGTTCAAGAAGATGTGGATGGCTTGACCTTGTTATATTAAAGACAGCTGTAAGAGTTAGTGGATTAACATCTTTAGTTATAACAAAAATTGATACATTAGCAGGATTAGATAAGATAAAGATATGTACTGGGTATAAGTTTAATGGTGAGATAATAGATTATTTCCCAGCAAGCTTAGAGGATTTAGCAAAATGTGAGCCTATTTATGAAGAATTTGATGGATGGGATGAATCAGTAGCTAAAGCTAAATCTTTTGATGAGTTACATGAAAATGCAAAGAAATATTTAAATAGAATTGAAGAATTAACGGATACAAGAATTTCAATAGTTTCTGTTGGACCAAAGAGAAGTCAGACTATAAGAGTAAAAGAAATATAGTATAATTATAAACTGTGAAGGAAAGCCTATAAATATAAAAAAATTTAGAGGTGATTCTTTATGGTTGATAAAAATAGTACTATAAGCCAGATTTTAGCGGAAAATCCAGGTGCAATTGATATATTTAATAGTTATGGTATACCATGTTATGGTAATATGGAAAATCAATTGTCATCAGTAGAAGATGTATCTATAAGGTATGGAATAAATGTAGATAATATTTTAAATGATGTAAATAGCAATGGGAATAATAGTGGTCTATATTAGTATTTAATTTAGTAGTTAGAATATTATTTATGAATAGTTTATGGGAAAATATTGAAAATAAACTTTATATTATGTAAAATATATACAGTTGTATAAAATTCTATTAAAGGAAGTGAGAAAATGATTACTAAGGATATGACAATTGGTGAAATTGTAAAAAATTATCCTGAGAAAATAGAAGTTTTAGCATCAGCTGGTATGGGCTGCGTTGGATGTCCATCTGCACAAATGGAAACAGTTGAAGAAGCTGCATTAGTTCATGGACTTAATATAGAAGATCTTTTAGATAAACTAAACAAATAAAAGAGAAATAGGTGTAGAGGTAAATCTATGCCTATTTTTATTGCTAAAATAAATACTATTAGAAAGAGGGGATAATTATGGGAATAAGTTATGAAAAGATGTATGAAATTCACTATTATGAATGTGATAAGAATTTAAATTGTACCCTAGAAAGTATAATGAATTTTTTAGGTGATGTAGGAAATAAGCATGCAGAAAGCTTAAATGTAGGGATGGATTATTTAACAGAAAGAAATATTACATGGGTATTTTATAAATATAATATCAAGGTAAATAGATACCCTGAGTATGAAGAAAAAATAAGAGTAAAAACTGTTGCGGAAGAATTTAAGAAGTTTTATGCATTAAGGAGTTATGAAATATATGATGAAAAGAATATTAAGATAGTGGAAGGGAGTGCATTATTCTTATTAATTGATATTGTTAAAAGAAGAGCTATAAAAATTACTGATGATCAATACAAAGCTTATAATGTTGATAAGAACTCTACAACAAAGAAATTAATTGGTAGTCTTGAAAGATTAGAAAAAGTAAAAAATAAAGAATATGTTAGTAATTTTAAAGTTAGATATTCTGATATAGATTTTAATAAGCATGTCAATAATGTTAAGTATGTACAATGGTTTATGGATAGTGTTCCACAGGAGATTAGAGAGGAATATGAGCTAAAGGAAATAGATATACTATTTGAGCATGAATGTTACTATAATGATGAAATCAAATGTGTCTGTGAAATTCATAAAAATGAAGATAATTTATTAGTATTAAGTAATATTCAAGATAAAGACGGTAAAGAATTGACTGTTTTCGTATCAAAATGGCAATAAAAAAAACTCTGGGCTATGGCTCAGAGTTTTTTTATTAATGCTACGCTAATTAGTTAAGTCGCTTCGCTAGTTAGTCACTTCGTTAATTAAGTCATTTATGGCGATTTAATTAAGTGGATTAGCGTAGCGACATTCACTGGTTAACTAATCTACGCTTTGGCTATGCATTCAGCAGCTCTGTGTCCTGAGCTCCATGCCCATTGAAGATTGAATCCACCACAGTCACCATGAACGTCTAAAAGTTCTCCGGCAAAATAAAGACCAGGGATAAGTTTTGATTCTAAAGTTGAAGGATTTACTTCAGTAGTATCTATACCACCAATGGTCACTTGTGCTTGATTAAAGTCATTAGTTCCTATACAAGTAAATTTCCATTCTTTTAAAGTATCTATGAGAGACTTTTTTTCTTTCCAATTAAGTTCATAGCAAGGCATATGTAAATTTTCAATCTTACTTTCTTTTAATACTGTAGGTATAAGTTTTTTATTAATTACACCAATTAAAGCATCAATTATAGGTCTATAAGAAAGCACAGCAAAATGGCATTCAATAAAATCTTCTAAGGATTCAACAGTATATTTTGGTAGCATATCTACAACTATTTCTGTTTTTTTACCTTTGGCTAAAGCTTGTGATGCAAAGCCGGAAAGTTGTAGTATTGGTGGACCTGATATTCCGTAATCTGTGAATAATATTTCACCAAAATATTTACGCTCTTCATTACCATCAATAAGTAAAGATGCATAGCCATCAAATTTTACACCAGACAATGATTTAAGATGAGGATAATCTAGTTTTAACTGAACGATTCCAGGAAGTTGAGGAATTATACTATGTCCTAATTTTTCTGATAAATAATATCCAGTTCCATCAGATCCAGTTTTAGGTGCAGTTTTTCCTCCACAAGTTAAAAGTAGTTTATCACATGTGAATAATTTTAATGATTCATTATTTGTGGATAACTTAAAAACTTTTCCTCTGTGGATATCTTTTACTTTACATTCTGTATAAACTGGAATATTTCTGTCCTCTAAAGCTAATCTAAAAATATCCACAACTGAAGATGCTTGAAGAGATTGTGGATAAAGTTTGCTATTTTGTAATTCTACAATAGGAAGACCCAAAGCTAGGAAGAAATCTAAAGTATCTTTCACAGAAAAACTTTTTAAAGTTTCATAATAAAAATTATCATTATTGCTATGATAATTAATAAAGGGTTCTGTAATAGAGATATTAGAAATATTACAGCGACCATTTCCTGTAGCTAATATTTTTTTACCAATTCTATCAGTAGCTTCTAGTATGGCAACATCTATACCAAAATCTTTTGCGGTTACAGCAGCCATTAAGCCAGCTGCACCACCGCCAACAATTAATAATTCATGATGAATCAAAATAAACACTCCTTAAAGAATAATATCAGTTTTCATTATTCAAAGTTAATTTTATTTAGATTTTATCACAGTAATATAAGTAATTAAACTATGGAATACTAGGTAAGAGGTGATATTATTGTTAGCAAAAATAATTAATAAAGATTTAGAGGAATTTGAAAGAGAATTTAAGGTTCGCAGGATGAATTATGATCAAGTAGTAGTTAACTATCCCAGTGATATTGGACTGAAAGTATTTGATAAAAAAGATGTAGAATATATTAAACAGACAGAAATAGATGAATTCTTAATAAAGTATAGTGATTTTCTAAAAATAAAGCTTAATAGAGGAATATCTATAGCTCTATATAAGGCGTTATTGGAAAGTATAGAAGCTGAACTTGATATTATTTTTGAGAATTTGAATTTGCTTAAAGATAAATATGAAGTAAACAAGAGAGGAGTTTGGGAAAAAGAAATATTGGCTGTTATTAATTATAAGATACCAGTAAAGCTTATTACTTCCGGTCAAAATTTTAAAAAAAGTGGATTTAATATATCTATTGAAATAATTGAAGAAAAAGAGTTTTTTGAAATATGTAAGTTTGAAATTAATAAAATTCAAGAAGAAATTAAGGAAAAAGAAAGAATTTTATCAAGATATGGTATGGCTATTGAGAAGATGAAAGACACTGAAAACCTAGTAAAAATGCTGGAGTAAGAGGGGCTTTATGAGGGGATGTAAAAAAAAATAAAAAAAATGAAGAAAAAGTGTTGACACTTTTTCGGATTTCAAGTATTATAGTTAATGTGCTCGGGGAAATAACCCTGAAGGACAGAGAAATGAAAAACCTAGGCCCCTTGGTCAAGCGGTCAAGACACCACCCTTTCACGGTGGTAACAGGGGTTCGATTCCCCTAGGGGTCACCATTTTAAATTTTGGAAGCATAGCTCAGCTGGGAGAGCATCTGCCTTACAAGCAGAGGGTCACAGGTTCGATCCCTGTTGTTTCCACCATAATGCGGCTCAGTAGCTCAGTTGGTTAGAGTGCTGGCCTGTCACGCCAGAGGTCGAGGGTTCGAGCCCCTTCTGAGTCGCCATTTAAATTTAAAATGAAAATAGAATAGTTTCTTGGTTATAATATGCTGGCATGGCTCAACGGTAGAGCAGCTGACTTGTAATCAGCAGGTTGTAGGTTCGATTCCTATTGCCAGCTCCATATTATGGCCCCTTGGTCAAGCGGTCAAGACACCACCCTTTCACGGTGGTAACAGGGGTTCGATTCCCCTAGGGGTCACCATTTTTAAATTTTTGGAAGCATAGCTCAGCTGGGAGAGCATCTGCCTTACAAGCAGAGGGTCACAGGTTCGATCCCTGTTGTTTCCACCATAATGCGGCTCAGTAGCTCAGTTGGTTAGAGTGCTGGCCTGTCACGCCAGAGGTCGAGGGTTCGAGCCCCTTCTGAGTCGCCAATTTAATTTTAAAAGTGAACATATGAAAACAAATTAGAGAACAAAAGCCTAAGGCCCCTTGGTCAAGCGGTTAAGACACCACCCTTTCACGGTGGTAACAGGGGTTCGATTCCCCTAGGGGTCACCATTTTAAATTTGTTTATGGAAGCATAGCTCAGCTGGGAGAGCATCTGCCTTACAAGCAGAGGGTCACAGGTTCGATCCCTGTTGTTTCCACCATAAATGCGGCTCAGTAGCTCAGTTGGTTAGAGTGCTGGCCTGTCACGCCAGAGGTCGAGGGTTCGAGCCCCTTCTGAGTCGCCACTTTTAAAATTTATATAGCATCCATGCTGGCATGGCTCAACGGTAGAGCAGCTGACTTGTAATCAGCAGGTTGTAGGTTCGATTCCTATTGCCAGCTCCAAAGAACTCTAGTTTTTCTAGAGTTTTTTATTTTGCTAAATTTTATATAGTAAACACTTAAATTATACAGAAAAAAAGTAAGAGTTATGATAAACTCTTACTTTTTTTACATTTAATTAAAGTCGTTTTTTAGATATATTCAGCTTTATTCTCACATCATCTCCGTAAAATTTAAATAATTTAAAATTACCAAGCAATCTAGAATATAGTCTAGTAGTATAAATATTTGATATTTCTAATAAATTTAAATTTGTAGAAATCAGCATCTTTTTATTATTTAAAAGCTTTTTATTTATTAAATTAAATAATTCATTAGTGGTAAAATCGGTAACTTGTTCAGCTCCTAAATCATCAATGATAAGCAAATCACAATTAATAAGAAGATCTAATAGTGTAGAATTATTTTCTAAAGCAATAGATCTTAAATCTTTAATCAATTCATCGGAAGTCTTGTAGATTACTAAATATCCTTTATCTAATAATTCTTTAGCAATACACCATGATAAGAAGGTTTTACCTGTACCTGACTCACCATAAAATAATAAATTAGTATTACTTTTTTCAAAGTTAGGAAGATACCCACCAATAATAAATTCATAAATCATTTCCATATTCTTTTTTTGGGTGTATTTATGGTTGTTATCATAAGTAGAAGAAAATAAATTAATATTAAAGTTCTTAAAATTACAATTATGTAAAGAATTTTCAAGTTCTGAAGTTTGATAATATAATTTAACTAATTTTGATTTATAGCAACTACATTTCTTATTGCCAATAAATCCTGTATCTTTACATTTAGTGCATTGATAATGCAATGTTAAATAGTCCATAGGATAGCCATTAGCTGTAAGTAGTTCATATTTTTTTTCCCTAAGGGTAGTAATATTTTCACGGACAGCATTAAGCTCTTCCTCAGGAATGCCACGTAAAATTGACATTGGTAAAGAGATAGAAAGCTTTTGGATTTCATTATCTAGTTCCATAACTTTTGGAACTGTAAGCTTGATTTCTTCTTTTCTATTTCTTAAGGCTTTCTTTTCATCTTCTTGTATTTTTTCGTATAGTTCAGTTATTTTTTGTTGATATCCTTTAATCATTATCATACCATCCTAATAATTCTTGTTCTAAAGTATCATGAGCTTTAGCAGTCGTTACATTAATATTAGAGTTATTCATCCTCTTACTATTATTACTTGTATAATTACTTTTATTTATAGATGAAGGTGCTAGTTTATTTTCTTTTTCAGCAATTGCTTCAAGAGTTTTTAAATTATTTTTGTTCCAGTTAGATAAAATTCCATCTATATATTTAAATTCAGCTCTATTTAATCTTTTGAAGCATCTATTACAAGCTTCTTCTATTATTGGAATAGGAAAGTTAAATTTCATAATCCATTTTTCTAGCATTTCTTCTTGTGGCTTCATAATTTCAGTATTAGTAATTCCTAGGTATTTTAATATATGGCGTATTTTCACCCATTTATCTTCATTCATAGTGATATAATGCTGAGCTTGTTCTAGTGTTGTGATTTTCATTTCATGCCACGATTGAGCTATTTTATTTAAATATCTATAATCGGTTTTACCACGTTGAATATAATATTCTAATAAAAGAAGAGTCAATTCTGTAGATAAATTATAATCTTCTTCCCAGCTTAAATAGTTGGTCATTTCAATAGGGGATAGAGGACGTCCTAAAAGCCTTTCAATATCTGTTAACATATCTTTTCTTGAATTATTGTTAAGGGCTTCTAGTAAATTGACTTCTTTATTTTGAGTATTATCTTCTTTCGATAAATCTACAAACTCTATATTAAAATTTCCCATTTTATCTATAGGAACTAATTCAATTACACCTTCATCATTCCAATAATTAATAGCATTTATAACATCAGATTCTAATATGTTAAGATTTGCACCTATAATAGATGAACTAACTCCCATTTCGCCTGCAACATTATATTTAAGAAGTAGTAGATATACCTTGACGAATTCACCACGGGCATTAGGCATATATTTCTCTATAAATATGTTACTTACAGGAGTAAAGTTTATATGTTTATTTTTTAGCATAAATGTGCTCATAATTTTTCGCTACCTTTCTTGGTGTAATAACTAGATTAATTATAACAAAGCTAAATAAAAGCCTCAACTAAGCTTAGTAATATTAATTATGAATAATAACTTTTAAAATGGGAAAATTAATTGATGTGCTGAAAAGTTACAAAGGAGGAGTAGTAATGGACTCAAAACAAAAAGATGATATAAAGTCAGTGCTCAAATATACTATAGCTATAATTTGTACTATTTTTCTAGTATTTGCAACAAAAGAAATAATTATTAAAAATATAGATATATATTCTTTAGAAAATGATACAGTTGTAGGAGTGTTAAGTGGAAATACCATCAATAACAATGCTTTGGATGATTTAAGCACTATAAAATGTATGGCTTCATCAGCAGCTATAATAGTTGATAGTTTTAATATAGAAGTTAATGGTTATAAGATACAAGTAGCAGATAGTGTTTTTGGTTATGTTAGCAATAAAGAAGAGCGTGATGAAATATTGCAAAAGGTCTGTTTAAGCTATATAAATGAATTAGGTATTGATAGTAAAAATGTATTAAAGGTATACGTAAATAATAATTTAAAAGCAATTCCTGAAAAAGTAAGTATAGCAAAGTTAGAGAGCAGTGTAGAAATTGCTGAAAATTTATATGATGCAGTGGTAATAAATGAAAATCTTTTAAATATGGAAATGGAAGTTATCAATAATCATGAAGAAATCATTGCACCAGCAGTAGTGGAAGAAAAAAGTGATGAATTATATATGGGTGAAAGTATTTTAGAAGAAGGGGGATGTGGAAAGAAGGTTATATATACTAAAGAGCATTATAGTGGCATTAATAAAATCTCAGAAGATATAATCAATGAAGTAGTGATTAAGGAAGCAAAACCAAGTGTAGTAAAAAAAGGTGTAAAAAATCCCTATTATGATGGAATTAGATTTTTAAATAATCCACTTAAAGATGCAGTTCTTACTTCAATATTTGGCGAAGCAAGAACTAGTAGTTATCATAAGGGAATTGATTTAGCTAAGAATTTAGGTGAGGAAGTACATAGTGCTTATGAGGGAACAGTAATATTTTCTGATTATAATAATGGTGGATATGGCAACTTGGTAATAGTCCAACATGAAAATGATATGCAGACATATTATGCTCATTTAAATGAGATATATGTTTCAAAAGGACAGTATATAGGAACAGAAGAAGTATTAGGGACTGTTGGTACAACTGGATATAGTACAGGGCCTCACCTTCATTTTGAACTAAGAGTAGGGGGGAATCCTGTGGATCCAACTCAATATATATTATGAATTTAGTTTCAGTATTATCGTAAATTAGAGAGTGTAAAAGCTAAAAGAGGATGTCGCATTAAGAATAAATAATACAATATATTGTATATAAAATTTTTAGTGCGACATCCTCTTTTACTTTAGAAGTTTAGTTAAGTTTATTTTACCATAGCCCTGTTTATAGGTTTCAATATCCATAACATCGGCATTTAATTTTAACATGGAGATTACATCATCAAAAGTTAAATCAGGTTTTTTTTCATATAAAAGTGCACATACACCTGAAATAAAAGCAGCAGAAAGGGAGGTGCCAGAAAAAGACTTATAAGAGGAATCAAGTTTAGGAGCATACATTTTTATATTATTCTTTTCAGGAACAAAAGATATATTACTATTAAGAGAAATAATATCTACACAAGCAGCAGAAAAGTTAGGCTTGATATCTTTTTTTACATCTCCACAAGAAGAATAAGCATATGATTTTGTTTCACCAGAAGTATCAAGTCCAGCAACAGTTATGCAGTGTGGGCTTAATGCAGGACCAGTAATGGTGCTAGCTTCATCTCTGTTACTGCCACTAGGAAGAACAGGAATAATTGATGAGTTTACAGCTTTAGTAAAAATATTATCAAATAGAGTATATATAAAATTATTAAAGGTCAATAATTCAAACGGAAGACATAAGATACGTATATTATATTGATCCTTTAAAAGAATAAGTTCTTCAATAGAAAATAACACATCAGATACCAATCCTTTACCAAGCTTATCAAATGCTTTGAAAACATGAAGTTCAGAGTTAGTAGCTATTCCTTTATAGATACCATTTGACGATTCACCATTGCCTGCAATTATTCCGCAGATGCTAGTACCATGGCCATTGTCATCATAAGGGTTAGTAAAGGAATTGATTAAATCAACAAAAGTATGAATTCGATTTTGAGGAAGAGTTAAATCTTTATGAGGATAAACACCTGTATCTACTACACCAATTCCTATATTTTTGCCGCTTAAAGAAGTATTTGTGTGGAGCCTTATTTTGTTGGCTGACAGTACGCTCATGCCACAAAGAAAT
Source organism: Clostridium lentum (assembly GCF_014287815.1). Classification (GTDB taxonomy): domain Bacteria; phylum Bacillota; class Clostridia; order Clostridiales; family Clostridiaceae; genus Clostridium; species Clostridium lentum. The sequence goes on along the minus strand of NZ_JACOOQ010000026.1, from coordinate 14,395 downwards.
AAATATTGATCAAGACATATATATTGAATTTCAGGATATTCTAATAATCTTTCTATTGATTTTGAATTCAATTTTACACATATAATATTACAGCTTTCGATTTTTCTTACGATAATACCTTTATAAGACAAAACTTTTTTTATTATAAAATCTGGAAATTTGGCATATTTAATCAATATTCTATGATTCTTATTAGGATATAAAACCATAATAGCTTTTAAATCAGGATCAATTTTCTTATTAAAAGAGAACATAAAATACCTCTGTAATTAATCTTAGTATTATATTATAAGAATATGACTAAATTTGTTAATAGATTAGAAGAATACCCGAAATAAGAAAGCTAATGCTTCCATTTAAGAATAATAATACCTAATATCATCAATCCTAAACCTAAAAATTGCGAAAATGAAAAAGATATTTTTTCGCTACCAAATAAGCCAAAGGCATTAATTATTCCAGCAGCAGCAAGCTGAGCTATTAAAATAGTACCTATTCCTATGGTAGTTCCCAATGATTTTATGCTAAGCATCACTGTAAGTGTAATTATAATTCCTAGTACTCCACCAAGAAGATAAAGTTTATTTACTTCTTTAATGGATTTAAAGTCACCCTTACCCCAAAATAGTACTAGGATAATAGCTATGACTAAGGCAGAACCATGAACAACTACATTAGTTTCCATATCACCAATCCTTTCACTTACACGAGTGTTAAATACACCTTGAATGCTCATGGCAATACCAGAAATAATGGCACTTATAAAACCAAACATATTACATCACCTCAAAGATATTGTGCCAAATAATTTCATATTTAATGTATTTTAAAGATTAAAAAAAGGCATTTGCAATAAGCAAATACCCAATATTATTCGAAAGCTTTATTAATTTGTTCTTCATCGTATCCTAAAGTGACACCTAAGCTTAATACATCTTCTAAAAGTGTATTAAAATGGTCCGTTGAAGGGGATATAATCAAATCATTTATATCAATAAATAGATTTAAAAATTGATCACTTAAGCAGTAATCGCTAGGTCTTAAATTTAATTCATAGGAACTCAAATAGTTCTTGTAAAGCCCTAAATTAATGACATGGGCTAGAAAATCAATATATTTTTCAAATATAACATCATGATTTAATTGGGATTTATTATCAATCCAATATTTATAGCAGCTTGTTTCTTGAGCTAGAAAACTAAGTTTCACTTGTAACTCTAAATGCTTTCTGGCAGCAAGCTTGTAGTCAGATAAGCTGGTATCTATTATTTTTTTAGCGGATTTATCTTTTTGATATTCTGCAAGTGATAAAATGTTCATAATTTATCCTCCTATAGGATTATATTAAAATAATATCATTAATCTAACTATATTTTACAAAAACATTTGACGATTGAAAAGGTTAGTAAACGAATACAAAAAATAAAATTTTGAAAATTTCGAAAAAATAAAAAAATACCATGAAAAATAGACCAATATAGATTCATAATATCTATATATGGAATATTTTTCACGGAAGTTTAAATTTATTAGAAATGCTTTAATGGATATGTTTGAATTAAAATTTCTCTTCTATTGTTAGAAATCTTCCAAAGTTCTAATCTATTAACTTTTAGAGTTGATAAATTAGACTTTAATTCAGTTGGTCCATCAATTTTTTTAACTTCTTTATTAAAGTAGTTCATATTAGCTAGAGTTAGGTGAATATTTTCATTTGCATTTAAACTTTTAGTATTAAATCCATGCAGTTTAAGGTTATCAGATAATAATCTACTTAATTTTTTAATATATCCTATATCATGTACTTGTAAATTTAAAGTTTTACTAGTATCAGACACACTAACTTTTGAAGATAATTCCACTTTAAAAAATTTATATGGTTTAAGAACTTTGTCTATAACAAGATTTAATTTATCAATGTTAGGGTTTTCTAATACCTCTAGAAGAATATAAGGAATAGGAGAATTCCTATTGGCTTTATACCTCTTAGAAAGATTCTTTTGAATTGGACTTAAGTTTTTGTATGATTCATCATCAAACAAAGCTACTAAATAATATTTCATAAATATGACCTCACAAGCTAATTTTTATATGCAAACTTTGTAATAAATTATATCACATTACCAATAATATTACCAATTACTATAAGTTTAAATCAAAAGGTTATTACATTGGCTAAATAAACAATATATTGGAAGAAAAAAACCTGTTAACACTGATAGACTTTATGTTATAATGGTTAGAGTTGATTTTATGAAAATGAAAAAAATTGTCTTTTTGATGCAAATATGGATATATTTTACGAAGTAAGGATAAATTAATTATATATAATTTTAGGTAAGGGTGAATAGGATGGAAACATTAATTATTAATGGAGGCGGAACTTTAAGAGGATCTGTCGAAATAAATGGAGCAAAAAACGCAGCAGTAGCTATTTTACCTGCAGCTGTATTAGCAAGTAAAAGTAAATGTGTTATAGATAACATACCAGATATAGAGGATGTACATTGCCTGGAAAGAATTTTATTGGATTTAGGCTGCAGTGTAAAAAAAACTTCTAAAAATGTTTTAGAAATTGATGCTACAGATATTAATACTGTTAATGCGTGTACGGAAGATGTGAGAAGAATGAGAGCTTCTTACTATTTCATTGGATCTTTACTAGCAAGATTTAAAAAAGCTAAAGTTGAATTGCCTGGAGGATGTCCAATAGGAGTAAGACCTATTGATCAACACATAAAAGGTTTTGAAGCTTTAGGAGCTAAAGTTACAATTGAGCATGGTGCTGTTTTAGTGGAAGCAGAAAGCTTAAAGGCAGCAAACATTTTCTTTGATGTAGTATCTGTTGGTGCAACAATAAATGTTATGATAGCAGCAACAATGGCTGAAGGAACAACTGTTTTAGAAAATGTAGCAAAAGAGCCTCATGTAGTTGATGTTGCTAACTTCTTAAACTCAATGGGTGCAGATATTAAAGGTGCAGGAACAGATGTAATAAGAATAAAAGGTGTTAATGAATTAGTTGGATGCAATTATAGTGTTATTCCAGATCAAATTGAAGCAGGAACATTTATGATTGCTGCTGCAGCAACAAAAGGTGATGTTACAATAACTAATATAATTCCTAAACATTTAGAATCAATTAGTGCTAAGCTTATTGAAATGGGAGCTATTGTGGAAGAAGATGATGATAGTATAAGAGTTACGGTAGATAATAAATTAAGAGGTGTTAATGTAAAAACTGCACCATATCCAGGATTCCCTACAGATGTACAACAACCTATGTCAGTATTATTAAGTGTAACAAAAGGAAGAAGCTTAGTTACAGAAAGTATATGGGAAAACAGACATAAGCATACAGATGAATTAAAGAAGATGGGTGCTATGATAAAGGTTGAGGGAAGAACAGCTATTATAGATGGTGTAGAAAATCTTGAAGGAGCCAAAGTAATTGCTACTGACTTAAGAGCTGGTGCTGCAATGGTTATTGCTGGGCTAATAGCTAATGGAGAAACAGAAATAGTAGATATTGAGCATATAGATAGAGGATATCCTCATATTGAAGAAAAATTCAGAAGCTTAGGAGCAGACATAAGAAGAGTAGTAAGATAATTCTGGGGGAATTAAGATGAAATTTTGCTCATTATATAGCGGAAGTAGTGGAAACAGTATATTTATAGCATCAGATAATGCTAAAGTATTAATTGATGCTGGCTTAGCGGGCAAAAAGATAGATGATGCCTTAAAGCATATTGGAGAAGAATCAAGTAGTATAGATGGAATTTTTATAACACATGAACATATTGATCATATAAAAGGTGTAGGTGTTTTATCAAGAAAGTATGATATTCCTATATATGCTAATGACAATACATGGGCTGTTATGGAAAAAAACATAGGAAAGATAAAAGAACATAATATAAGGATAATGGATAGAAGATCATCTATTACAATTAATGATTTAGAAATAAGATCTTTTAATATACCTCATGATGCAATAGCACCAGTAGGATATACTGTATCTTATGCTGGAAAAAACGCAAGTGTAGTTACGGATTTTGGTGTTTTCACTGAGGAAATAAGAGATAACATAATTGATTCAGATATCATATTATTAGAAAGTAATCACGATGTTAATATGCTTAGAATGGGACCTTATCCTTATAAATTAAAGCTTAGGGTTTTAGGGGAAAATGGCCACTTATCCAATGAAGATTGTGGCAGTGCTATTGTAAGTTTACTTAAAAATGATAAAAAGAAGCAGATAGTGCTAGGGCATTTAAGCGGAACAAACAATCATCCTGATCTGGCTTATCAGACAGTTGTAGATGTACTTTCTGCAAATGGTATAAGGCCAGGGGATGATGTCATCTTACAATTGGCTAGTAGACATAATCCAAGTGAAATAATATTGTTATAAAAATATTGAAAAAAATATGTTACATAAAGTATAATTTTAGTAGCAACATTAAATAAAGAGGAGAAAATACTATGAGTTTATATACACAATGGACAGAAATGGTTGTAGAATATGTAAAAACTAAAGGAGAAAAAGCTTTTTGGGCTGAATATACAAAAATTGAAACAGCAATATACAAAGATTTATTAGCTAACCACAAAGAAGCTGTAAAGACTACAATTGCTGATTTAGCTAAAAAATATGAAACTTCAGTGGAATTCATCATGGGATTTGTTGATGGAATAAATGATAGCTTAAATAATTCATATGATTTAGAGACTTTAGATGAAAACACAGAATTAACTTTAGATGTTAATTTAGAAAAATTATATTTCAATATGTTAGAAGCTAAAGCTAACTACCTTTATACATTACCACAATGGGATGGAATATTCTCAGTAGAAAAGAGAAAAGAAATTCAAAAAGCTTACAAGACAACAAACATGGTTATCAATGATAACAAGGTTGGTAGAAACGATGCTTGTCCATGCGGAAGCGGTAAGAAATATAAGAAATGCTGTGGAAAGTAATATAAATTATAAAAGAGATTTGATGTATGTCAAATCTCTTTTTGCTAATATTTATCGAAATCTATGTATTGAATAAGAAATACATTACTTTTACTGTCAACTTTAATGAGGCTTTTAAATAAATTATAATAAGAGTTTCAAAGACAGGAGAAAGACAAATGTTTAATATATTTCCATATGTGTTTCAGACAACTTTTAATACCTTAATGAATAGTGATTTTATAGATAGTATTATTGATAGCGTTTTAAATAATGAAACTGTTAATAATATGATAAATGAAATAGAAAATATGGCATCTTTAGATATAAATCTTAGTGAAAGGGAAAAAGAATATATAATAAGTGGAAGATTACCAGGAGTTAAGAAGTCAGATATTGATGTAGATTACAATAATAACTATGTAACCATAAAGGTTAAAAGAAATCAGTTTTTTTCTAATGGGCAAAATTTTTCAGTAACAATTATAGGGCCGGAAAATGAAGAAATAAAGGATTTTTATGTAGGAAATGTTGATCCATATAGTATTAAAGCTGTGTTTAAGGATAATTTGCTTACTGTACATGTTCCAAAGAAAAATAAGATTGATGATAAAGTTACTATAATTAATGTAGATTATACAGTTAAATAATGTATAGATTAAGGAGGAAAAATGATGAACATAACAATAATTTCAGTAGGAAAGCTTAAGGAAAAATATTTAAAGCTAGCTATTGATGAATATACTAAAAGATTAGGAAGATACTGTAAGGTTGATATAATAGAGCTACCAGATGAAAAAACACCTGATAATGCTTCAGAAAAAGAAGAACTTCAGATAAAAGATAAGGAAGGGGAATTAATCCTTTCTAAGATTAAAGATAATATGTTTGTGGTGGCTATGGATTTAAATGCAAAACAAATGACTTCTGAAGAATTTTCTAAGTTTATTGAAACACAAGGTGTAATGGGAAACTCCAATATAGCCTTTGTTATAGGAGGAAGCCTTGGTCTATCTCAAAATGTTATAAAAAGAGCTAATCATAAAATTTGTTTCTCTAAAATGACATTTCCACATCAATTATTTAGAGTGATGCTTTTAGAACAAATTTATAGAGCATTTAGAATAATGAAGAATGAACCGTATCACAAGTAAGTGCGAACTTTACCAAAATTGGATATATAAATGAAAGGTAGGTCTGCTTTAATTCTGCAATGAAACTCACAAAAATCTAAAATTTGAATTTTTGTAGGTTATTGTAGTTTTATTCATAGGTTCTTCGTTTTTCACCTATTTCAGCAAATTAGAATTTGTTTTTTCTAATCTATAGTATTGAAAGAAATTGTAAAACATTCCACAAATATATTTTTTATATTCATTTCAGATTTAGGTTAAAGTTAGTAGTTATTCTTTTGTGTATATAAGTTATTTGAAGTAATAAAGTTTCAATTGAATTTGGATAAATATGAATATAAAAGTATTGAAAAAAATAAAAGTTTATATATAATGTAATTATACTAAAATATAAACATGAAAAATATAAATGTAAAGGAGATGTAAATATGCGCAAAGAGGTAGTTTTTAACTAAACTAACTGAATAAGGATTATTTTAAAAAGTATATGAAAAAAATCTTGGATAACTCAAGGTTTATTTGTGGTAGAAACAATTATTAATAATATTGATATTACCATGTCTATTTGTGTACTCTAAAAATAATCAGTATTATAATGAGCATATTACATCTTTATTTGAAGAATAGGAAAACTGTGTTCTAAACACGGTATTTTTATGCCTATTTTTACTATATTTATAGATATGATATAAGACTTTAATTTGCATAGCTTAATCATAAGTTATATAAATTAAAGTTGTATATTTCATGTTTATATTTAGGTTATATAATTATGAGGCTGTAAGTGAATTATGTTCACTTACAGCTTTTTTTATTTAAGGAGATTATTTTGATGATTTATATATTTAAATATGAAGATTATGAAAAACAAATAAATTTTTTTAAAAATACTAGGATGGTGATTATTAATGGTTAATAAACTTTCAGCATATAAAACTTATTTATTATTTTCAGCTATTACAGCAATGTGTTTTTCACTAGTAGCTACAGTTATGATAGTGTATCACATTGAAACGGTGCATTTAAATCCACTTCAGCTTATACTTGTTGGAACTACTTTAGAAGTAGCATGCTTTATATTTGAAATTCCTACAGGAATAGTTGCAGATGTGTACAGTCGTAAACTATCTATTGTTATTGGTGTAGTTTTAACAGGAGTGGGATTTATTTTAGAAGGTTCTATTTCTAGTTTCGTTTTCGTACTTGTAGCACAGATTGTATGGGGATTAGGTTCTACTTTTATTAGTGGATCTGTTGAAGCTTGGATTGCGGAAGAAGAGAAAGATAAAGATTTGGATAAAATTTATATAAAGGGAGCACAAGCAGGACAGATAGGATCGGTTATTGGAATAGTACTAAGCACTGTAATAGCTAATTTATCTGTAAGACTACCTATTATAGTTAGTGGAGTCTTATTTATAATTCTTGCATTATTTTTATGGTTATATATGCCAGAAAATAATTTTAAATCATCTGCTCCAGAGGATTTAAATACTTTTAAAAAGATGGGATATACCTTTAAATCTGGTCTTAAATTTATAAAAAATAAACCTATAATTATAATTTTGCTTTCAGTAACTTTATTTTATGGATTATCCAGTGAAGGTTATGATAGACTTTCTAATATGCATTTTTTACAAGATACTATGCTTCCTAAACTTGGAAACCTTAAACCAGTGACTTGGTTCGGAATTTTTGGAATTGCAGGAATGATATTGAGTGCTATAGTAATGCATTTTATGGAAAAGAAGCTTAAGGATGATGATAAGAATAAAAATGGAAAGCTGTTATTATGTATAAATATATTTTATATATCATTTATGTTCATATTTGCTATTACAAAAAGATTTAACTTAATGCTAATAGCTTATTTAGCGACAAGTACCTTTAGAACTATAAATGAACCTATATTTAGTGCATGGCTTAATGGACATATAGATGACAAGGCCAGATCTACTGTACTTTCTATAAATGGACAAATAAATTCCTTAGGTCAAATTTTAGGTGGACCAATTATAGGAATCATAGCTACAAATATTTCAGTGAGTATGGGTATAGCATGTACTTCGTTATTAGTAACACCGGTATTAGTGTTATATATTGTTGCTATGATAATGGATAAAAAGGTGGTTGATAGAGTTGGAGGTATTGATTATGAAGAAAATAATTAATATAGGAATCGTAGCACACGTGGATGCAGGAAAAACAACTATAACAGAAAACTTATTATATTATAGTGGAGCTATAAAATCAGTTGGAAGAGTTGATTTAGGCAATACACAGACGGATTCTATGGAGCTTGAGCGTAAGAGAGGGATTACCATTAAATCATCAACCATATCTTTTAATTGGAATAATGTCAAGGTTAATATTGTTGATACTCCAGGACATGTGGATTTTATTTCGGAAGTTGAACGTTCATTAAGTGTTTTAGATGGAGCGATACTAGTTATATCAGGAGTAGAGGGTATTCAGTCACAAACAAGAATATTATTTGAGACATTAAAGGAGTTAAACATTCCAACAATAATTTTTGTAAATAAGCTAGATAGAATTGGGGCAAATTTCAATAAAGTATTTGAAGATATAAAGAAGAATATGTCCAATAAAGTAGTTAGATTACAAGAAGTATATGATGTAGGAAGCAAAGCTGTTTATATAAAAAAACTATTTGATACATGCATGATAAATGATGATGCTATTGATGTTTTATCAGACTTAGACGAAGCATTTTTAGAAAGATATATTGGTGGAATAGAACCTGATAAAGAAGAAATACAAGAAAAGCTTTCATTATATGCAAGTGAAGGAAGTCTATATCCAGTATTTTGTGGTGCGGCAGCAATTGGACTTGGAGTTGAAGACTTATTAGATGGAATTTGTAGTTATTTTCCATTTGCAGGTGATGATTGTGAAAGTGATTTATCTGGAGTAGTATTTAAAATCGAAAGAACAAGTAAAAATGAAAAGAAGGTTTATGTAAGATTATTTGGAGGAAAAATATCTGTAAGAGATAAAATTCAAGTACCTAATAAGGAGATAGCAGAAAAAGTAAAGAAAATTAATAGGTTAGAAAATGGGGGAGTTGTTGAAGCACAGAGGATAGAAGCAGGGGATATAGGTATTTTATATGGACTTACAAGTTTCCAAGTGGGAGATGTTATTGGAATTTCAAATGATAAAATTAAAAATATATCTATAGCTAAACCAGCATTAAAAACAACAATTTCTGCAATTGATAAAGAAAAAAATCCAGAGCTATTTAAAGCATTAACATTACTTGCAGAGGAAGATCCACTACTAGAATTAGAGATGAATGACATAGATAAAGAAATTTATGTCAACTTATTCGGTGAAGTTCAAATGGAAATACTAAGTTCCATGTTAGATGATTTATATGGAATAAAAGTAGAGTTTTCGAATATTGAGACTATCTATAAGGAAACACCTAAAGGTTTTGGAGCGTCAATAATGCATATGCAGGAAGACTTAAATCCATTTTGGGCGACAGTAGGCTTAGAAATAGAACCAGCAGGGAGAGGCGAAGGTCTTAGGTATATTTCTAATGTTTCAGTAGGGTCATTGCCAAAATCTTTTCAAAATGCAATTGAAGAAGCAGTTATTAAGACAAGTAAACAAGGATTATTTGGATGGGAGGTTACAGATGTAAAAGTCACTCTTAGCTGTGGTGAATTTTTTAGTCCAGCCAGCACTCCAGCAGATTTTAGAAATGTGACACCTATGGTATTCATGGAAGCATTATATAAAGCACAAACTGTTTTATTAGAGCCATTACATGAGTTTGAGTTAAAGATTCCTCAAAATGCTTTAAGCAAAGCGGTATGGGATTTAGAAACTATGAGGGCAACCTTTGATAATCCTATTGTTATAGGGGATGAATTCTCAATAAAGGGATTAATTCCAGTAGAAAATTCAAAAGAATATAAAATGAAAATAGCTTCATATACAGAAGGTAGAGGAATGTTTGTGACAAAATTTTATGGGTATAAGGAAGCTTCAGCTGAATTTTCAAAAGCACGCAAAAAAACAACGTATGATCCATTGAATAAAAAAGAGTATTTGCTTCATAAACTAAACGCAATTAGAGATTAAATTTAAATAGATAAGTTAAATTTTTATATGTAGGATTTAAATATAAGACATTCAAAGCCTAAAAGTAAAGGAAGGGTCGTCTGAAGAAGATGAAGACCCTTCCTTTTTTCATGTTACTATGCTTAATTGTAAGTGCTTGAAATTTGTAATATAATGTAAATAAAGTTTTTAATAATAAGGGGACGCACAAATGAAAATCGACTTTAAAATAACAAAAGATGACTATATAAGCTTCAATTTACATCATTTAGAAAACTCGAAATCACAGAAAAGTACATTTAACATACTTAGATATGCTGTACCCATAGTACTTTCTATACCAATCTACTTTACAGGAACGGGGATATTTAATCAACCGAATATATATTGGATTATAGTAGCGATAGTTTTTTTAGTCATTTGGATTTTAACATATCCTAAGCAATACAAAAAATTAGTAGCTAAAGAAACTGATAAACTCATAAGTTAAGGAGATAATTCATCAATATTTGGAAGTAAGACTTTAGAAATTATTGATGGGACAATAGTAGTAAAAGGGGATTCTATATCAGAAACAGTATCGTTAGAAAGTATAAAAGATGTAAAAGTTTACGAAGATATGATCCTTATATATATAAGTGGATTTGTAGCTCATATAATTCCAAGGAGATATTTAGATAAAGAAATAGAGAAAGAACTTATGAAAGAGCTTAAAAAATGTAAGGCTTTAGAACAATTAAAGTAAAACGTGCTCCTTTGGAGGTGTAACGGAGAACCGTATCATAAATAAATGAGGTTTTTACTGAAATTGTAAATAGGTAAATTTTATTATAAGAATTAAGACTCTTACTTATATTCATATATAGGTGGGAGTTTTTATTTAAGTAAAGTAATTATATATAAGTAGGGGTATATAGGAATATCTACTTATATGAGAAATTTAATTGACATATAGTCTAATTATACTATAATAATTAATTGTAAACAGTCTAATTAGACTATTATTAATTACGTTAGTTTTAGATAAATAAAAGAAAGGATGAAAAAAGTGATTAAATCAGTTTTAATGTTAGGTCAGTCCAATATGGCAGGAAGAGGTTTTATTAATGAAGTTCCTCCAATTTATAATGAAAGAATACAAATGTTACGTAATGGTAGATGGCAAATGATGACTGAACCTATTAATTATGATAGACCTGTTTCTGGAATAAGTTTAGCAGGTTCATTTGCAGAAACATGGTGCTGTAAGAATCAAAATGATGTTATTGGATTGATTCCTTGTGCTGAAGGTGGAAGTTCAATAGATGAATGGGCTACAGATAAGGTACTTTTTAGACATGCGATAAATGAAGCTAAATTCGCTATGGAAATCAGTGAATTAATAGGAGTATTATGGCATCAAGGAGAAAGTGATAGTCATAATGGAAATTACAAAGTATATTATGAAAAATTACTTTTAATAATTCAAGCTCTTAGAAAAGAATTAAATATCCCAAATATTCCAGTTATCATTGGAGGATTACCAGATTTTTTAGGAAAAGAAGGGTTTGGAAAAAGTTGTACTGAATATAATCTTATTAATAAAGAATTAGAAAGATTTGCTTTAGAACAGGATAATTGCTATTTTGTTACTGCATCTGGTTTAACATCTAATCCTGATGGTATTCATATTAATGCAATTTCTCAAAGAAAATTTGGATTAAGATATTTTGAAGCTTTTTCTAATAAAAAGCATGTATTAGAGCCATTAATGAATGAAAGTGATTTAGAAAATTCAATTTGTTCAAGAGTACCTACTAAGACAGAAAAAATATATATAAAAAGTATGGATTTTGCATTAGGGAAACTAACATATGATGAATTTTTAGCACAAGTTACACTAATTAATAATGACTAAATATAGATAAAAAAGTAGTATACTATAAAGTAAAAATATAAAGGAGATAATATTTTGATACCATTATTAATTTTAGGTTTAATAAAACAAAATCCAGGTTCTTATGGATATGAATTATTATCATTAATGGAAGAGAGACATTACAAATATATAGTTAATTTTACTAAGGGGTCTTTTTATTATAATCTTCAAAAATTAGAGGAAAAAAAATATATTAAAAGAGTTGATAGGTTAGATAATGTTAGAGAAACTCAAAATTATATTATAACCGAACTAGGGAATAAAGAATTTGAAAAGTTAATGTTTAAGTATGGTTCTAAAACTGAGTATATAAATTTACCTTTTTATGGGGCAATGTTATTTTTTGATGAATATAAAAAAGAGAACTTAGAAAAAATAATAGAAATTCAAATAGAGCAAACTAAGGAAAAAATTTTTTTACTAGAAGAGTCTATTAAAAATGATAATAGTGTTCAGATGTATTTTAAAAAGATGATGGAAAATTCACTTTCTCATCATTTAGTGAATCTTAAATGGTTTGAAGAGTTAATAAAAATTTTATAAAAGGTTTTTTGTTAAAAGGTGCTAAGAAAGTAAAACTGCTTAATATATAAATATATATTATAGTTAAGAAACTTCTACATGTAATTAGATTACATATAGAAGTTTTTATATTTTAAGGAGGGTTAATGATGAAGAAAATTTATAAGAAAAATCAATTACTAGAAGTTAATAATATACCATCGGAAGTAATTGAAAGTATTAGAGAAACAATTGGAGTACTAAATGAAAATTATGGAGAAAATAGAGATATAGAAGCTGACTTAGGTGGATATGTACTTATAGCAGAAAATATCGTAGATATCGAAATACTGAAACAAGATAAGTTACAAGGGTTAATACCAGAATATACTGATATAATTGAGTGTAGTGAAGGAGTTAATTGGACTTCTTCACTATTTTTACTTTCTAGTGATTTTTCAATTGTAGTAGTAACAACAGAAGAACTTTCTAAGTTTCTAATAGAATAAGACAGGGAGGTTCAATAACATGAGTAAGAAGAGTGAAGAAAAGATAATAAAGGAAACTAAATATTGCAAGATAAGAAACCAAGTAAAAGTTGGAGCAGGAGAGTATACATACTCAATAGAGAAAATCTACATCAAAGAACTAAAGCGAGATGAAGTAAGGTTCTGTGTATACAAAGCAACTAGAAGAGGTGATGAAACATACATTCCAAGAAGTCTTGATGTAACAGAGCTAGAGCTAATAGAACTGATAAAAGAGTCAATAAGAGAGAAAGTATTTTCAGAAGAATTCATTGAAATGTTAAAACAAGAAATAAGTAAAATCTAAAAGTCTTAATTACTACAAGAATAGTGATTAAGACTTTTTGCATTTAAATAAAAGTATAGAAAGAGGGAGTATAAATGTTTAATAAAGATAATGTATTCATTGCAGTTAATGAAGAAGTTTCTTCAATAATTCAGCAATATATAATAAGAGAAATTAAGAAGGTATTAGATAAATATAAGAGTATAAAAACAGAAGAAATAAGTAGTGTAGAAAAATTAATAAATAGCATAAGCAATGAAGAGTTAAAGGAGGAATTCCTAAATGATTGGAGCATGTCAGTAAAGATAGCAAAAGAAATTGGAGAAAATGAAGTTGATGACAGGATAATTTCTATGTACCAAAATCTAAAATGTAATGGATTAGAAGAATTATCAATAGGTCATGTTATTAATTGGTGTAATGAGTTAGATGAACAAGGCTATGTAATGCTTGATGATTATAGCATACTTTATAAAAGTTCAGTTAATCTAAAAGAAGTTGCAAGAGAGCTATTATATGATATGCTTGATGATGCAATTCATGTTGATTCTTTAATAGATAAAGATTCTTTAGCTGAATATTGGATAGAGCAGACTAGTAAAGAAGAGGTAATAGATGATTTAATTAGAGGAAATAATATTGAAGAATTATTAGGAATTATTCCAGAAACTATATATGAAGATGAATATGATAATTATTTATATTCTGAAATAGATTGTTAAAGAGGTTATATCTTAGTTAATAAGGTATAGCCTTTTTACTTTTTAGATAGAGATGAAAAATTAATAATAAGGAGATAAAGAAATATGTTCAAGAAAGATAATAGATATGTAACTAGAGGTTTAAATGAGGAAGTAGATATAAGATTACAACTTATAATGTGGAGCATGATTGATAAGTTGAAGAATGAAGGAAATGTTGAAGTGGATTACTTACAGATTTTCAAGATAAGAAAAGAAGGAAATAATAT
>NZ_JACOOQ010000025.1 GCF_014287815.1 Clostridium lentum | reverse complement strand
TTTAGCTGGTAAAGTATTTTTAATATTCTCATCTATTTCATAAACTGATTTTCTTAATTTCTTAGAACGTTCTTGTAACACTTCACGTGGTGATTTTTGACTATATCTTGCTGCCGTATGCGTAGCATCAACAATGATTGACTTTGATTTTATTATTCCTTTTTCAAGGGCGATTTCAACAGTTTTATTTATTAACATATCTAAAATATTTATATCTTTAAGTCTAAGTCTACGAAATTTAGTTAGAGAGCTTGGCTCAATAACATTTTCCTCTGGAGCCATTCCAAGAAAATATTTAAATGACATATCATCTTTTGAACGCTCCACAATATCTACATCTGATAAATCAAATATAGATTTTAATAAAAGATATTTAAACATTCGTATTGGATCAATAGCATTTCTACCATTATTAATACAATATTTATCTAAAAGTTCATCATAAACAAATGAAAAATCAATTAGTTCATTAATTTTTCTTAACATATTATCTTTAGGAACAACTAAATCATAAATTCCTGTATATTCACTTAAAATCATTGTTTCTTGCTTTTTTATCATACACATCACCCACATTATTTTATAAGTTAAGTATAACATAAAAGACCTAAAAAATTGTCTTAAAAAAATTTTTTAGGTCTTTTATTCCGAAAGGCACTTTTTCAGTGCCCTCAGTGTCCTCAGAGTTAATTTTAAAATAATATTAAAAGTTACATTAAAATCTTGACTTTTTTTATTCCAATTTATTGCTGGATGGTTAATTCCATAACTAATAATTGTTTTGTCATCAAGTAAACCTTTAACCTTTTTCTTTAACTCATATGTGCAGGCATTAATAATTAAATCTGAATTATAGGAGTTAAGCCTGCAAATAAAGTCTTCTTGCACAATATATTTTTTACTATCAATAATTTTCCAAATATTTTTCCATACCTTATCTCTTAAATTTCTATTCAATCCTTTATCATAAAGGGAACCTAATGAAGTTTGAAATTGTATAGGATTTATAATTATAAGGTTGTAATCTCCATTATTTAAGCTTAGACTATTCTTAGAAATAACATAGTTTATTGCTTCATGTATATATGCTTTTATAGCTCCACCGGCATCTGTAAGGTTTCCTCCCTGTGCAGGTCCTATTGGTACCAATCTATCATATATTTTTATATCTCTATATTCTGACCTATGTGGTGATTCTAATAATAGTACAATATTTTTATTCTCCTCAATAGTTTTAAAATCTTTTAATAACTTTGGCTTACTACATATATTATTTTTAATCTTAATAGTATATCTAGCTTCATCATTTACTAAAGAACTTTCATCAAAATAATCATCATCAAGAATTAAAGCTCTTGTACTTTTACATATTGAAATTTTCATACTATTTTTTAACACATTATATTCATTATTACTCAATTTTATAGCCCTACTATACATACAATTATTAAATTGAACATTAAATTTTAAACTATACATAATATCCCCTCTAACATATTCATTTTAATTATACTACTCATATTTCCATATATTAAATAAAATTAATATTTTATTTTACATAAAACGAACTGAACTAGAAGCTTTCTTTTCTATTTCTAATTCTTATAATTTAAGTTTTAAAGTTGTATTTTTATATTTGTATTTTTATCTTGAAACTTTTTTTCTAACCTTAATAAAAATTTTTTTAACGTTAGAAAATATTTAGTTAACATTTTAAACAAAAAGGAATATAACCAAGTATAACTATTAAATGTACTTTTTTTGTATTATATTGTTATAATATAATTATAAATACTATTTTTAGTAGTATTTATAACTACTAAGGAGGTGAACAAATGGAATCAAAGGTGATAAACTTAGGAACATAGGAAAAGAAATATACCAAAGAAAACTTCTATACTCCAATATTCAATGCTTTTATGAGAAATGATTTATCTATGCAAGAAAAAGCATTTTATATTTATGTATGTGGATTTGGTGAAAAGTGTTTTCAAAGCCAAGCTAATATCTGCAAAGATTTAAATATCACTGGACCAACACTAAGAAAGCTTATGAAAAGTTTAGAAGAAAAGAATTATATTTATGTGCAAAGAAAATACTCACATAAAACAAAAGAGAAAGCTACCCCAGTTATTTTTCCCATAACCCTAGACGAAAAAACTGAACTACTTTCTCACCATAGTCAGCAAATAATAAGATATCTGCAAAATACTTATCCAAGCGACTATTAATTAAATTATAGCAAAATATAAATAAAAATCAACTAAAACAAGTAGGAGCAATAACGTTCCTACTTTAAATTCATTAATGGTGATGTCTTCACACTTAGTTCTAATACTTCCCTATCTTTCAAACCTTGAAGATATCTCTTTGTAATATCTACAGTTTCATGTCCTAATAATCTTGATAAACTATAGACATCAAGACCATTTCTCAACTGAGCTTGAGCATAATAATGCCTACAAGTATGAGGACTACATCTAATATTATCTGATACTTTAGCTTCTTTACCAGCTAACCTTACAACTCTCTCAACTGCTTCTGTTGTTAATGGCTTATTTCTATAACTAAGAAAATAATTATCATAATGTAAAATATTATCTTTAAGATAAGTATCTCTTATACGTTCATATTTAATCATTACTTTTTTTAAATAAGGTGAAATTGGTACAAGCCTTTCTTTATTTCCTTTTCCTAAAATAAATATAACACTTTCTCTAACATCTAGTTTATTAAGATTACAAAGCTCTAAATTTCTTATTCCAGTATCAAATAATACAGCCATAATACACTTATTTCTAGCACTAATATAACTATCAAACTTATATGTATCTAGCATTTTTCTAACCTCTTTATCAGTAAAAGTATCAATAATTACTTTCTTCTCTCTAAGCCAACTTACTTTCTTAGCTATGTTCAAACAATAACCTTCTTTATAACAATAAGAATAAAAACTCCTTAAATTCTTTAGTATAGTATTTATATACGTTGGAGTTAATCCTTTTTCTTTTAAATAATTAAGATATTGTTTTATATGTAGATGTGTTATTTCTTCTAACTCAACAATTTCTAATTCAATTTCACAATACTTAAAGAATTTTGCAAGATTATTTTTGTAACCTTTGATAGTTCTCGGTGTATAATTTTTGATTTGAATTTCATATAAAAATTCCCTTAAAACATCTTTTAATAACATAATAAAAAACCTCCATTGTTATAACTTTTTTGTTGGTACATTTCAACATACTTCATAACAATGAAGGCTTTTCGTATATCTTAACTATGCCATCATTTATCGTAATTATTTGACTATGCTTTTTTAGTTGTATGTCATCATTGAGTACAGTTTAAGTAGTCTTGTTACACTTTCCAACTTACAACTTTTAGCTATAAACCATTGAAAACGCTAAGTCTTCTAGATTATTCATCCCATCCTTCTGGGAATTCAGCATTGTGGTAAACTTCTTGAACGTCATCATCATCTTCAAGTAAGTCTAACATCTTTTGGAACTTCTTAGCATCATCTTCATTAATTTCAGTGTATGTATCTGGAATCATTTTTACTGCTGCTTCTAAGAATTCTAAACCTTGAGCTTCTAACTCTTCTCTTACTGAACTGAAGTCTTCTGGTGTAGTAGTTATTACAAATACTTCCTCTTCATCTGCATTAAAGTCCTCTGCACCTGCATCTAAAGCCATCATCATGATTTCATCTTCATCTAAATCACCTTTTTCAATAACTATTTCACCTTTTTCTTGGAACATGAAACCAACACATCCACTTGTTCCCATATTTCCGCCACCTTTAGTGAAAGCTGATCTTACGTTACCAGCTGATCTATTTTTATTATCTGTTAAAGTTTCAACTAT
This sequence comes from Clostridium lentum, assembly GCF_014287815.1. GTDB lineage: Bacteria > Bacillota > Clostridia > Clostridiales > Clostridiaceae > Clostridium > Clostridium lentum. The sequence continues at coordinate 25,606 of NZ_JACOOQ010000025.1, read as the reverse complement.
TACAGCAACTCCTGATGGACCGTATCCTTCATATACTATGCTTTCGTAGTTAACTGCCGCTAACTCTCCTGAAGCTTTCTTAATAGATCTTGTTATTGTATCTCCTGGCATGTTTGCTGCTTTAGCTTTTGCTATAGCATCTCTTAATTTAGGGTTATTTTCAGGAGCAGGACCTCCATTCTTAACTGCAAGTACTATTTCCTTACCTATCTTTGTGAATATCTTTCCTCTTTTAGCATCTGCTTTCCCTTTTTTATTTTGAATATTATGCCATTTTGAATGTCCTGACATTGTTATTTCCTCCTAAATTGCTATTTTTTAAACTGTATCAATTATACCATATTTATTCTAATTTAACAATTTTCTATTTCAAGTATTTACTTTCAACTTTTTTCTTCCATTATTTCATCATATAAGGATTTTGTTTTTTCAACTGTAGGTAAATTTAGATAATATTCATCCTTTGCTGTCTGAATATAAATATAAGGGCCTTCACTATTATATAAATATAATCTTACATTTTTATCACCTAGTTTAAAGTATCCTTTTTTCTTGCCATTGCCAAGGATAATACCATTAACTACCTTATTAACCATCGGAATTTTTTCTTCTAGTGAAAGTTCTTCAATATCTGCTATATCTATCTTATTGCCATAAAGCCCATAAACCTTGATGTAATCATTCTTTACAGTAGTATTTAATATGTTAGATGAAATAAATAAAACTAGCCCCATACATATAGGCAAAGAGATTATAATCTTTGCTATATTACTTTTACTTTGCATAATACCACCTCATAATTATTATCCCTTCCTTAACTTTACACTTTTCTATATAATATATTACTAATTTTACTTATATAAATATGACTAAAACCATGTAATTACTTAATATAAAACACATTGCTAGAAGCAATATATTATTTAAGATAAGAAAAAAGATAGTAATATATATTAAAAGTACTTGCTATCTTTTTTCTTAGATGATTTTATAAAGTCTATTCTCTTCCTTGAAGTATATATCCTCATCACTTTTTTCTACAGTTATCTTACCATTAGATACTTCTGTCATTTCTTTTTTAATAACTTCACTTACAGAAACTTCTGCTAAAATATGAACAATTACCTTGTCAGTATATTCAGTATCTTCTATATGCCAATTATTTTGTCCACATACATATTGAACCTTGCCTATCATATCATAATCTAAATGTAAAGCCACATCTACTCCCTGTACTTTTTCAACTACTCCACCAGCTTTTAAAGCTATAGATGCCCCTTTTGTATAAGCTCTCGTAAGTCCACCTGTTCCTAGAAGTATTCCTCCAAAATATCTTGTTACTACCACTGCACAGTCAGTTATATCACTTTTCTTCATAACTTCTAAAATAGGTATACCTGCTGTCCCCTGTGGCTCTCCATCATCACTATATCTTTGAATGCCCATATTTTCACCAATTACATATGCCCAACAGTTATGACGTGCTTGCTTATGCATTGACTTTATTTCATTAACAAAGGCTTTTGCCTCTTCTTCACTTTCTACTCTCTTTGCATATCCTATAAATTCAGACTTTTTTTCAATAAATCTATCTTCTCCATAATCACGTATAGTTATATACGACATTTTATCAACTCCTCTTTTATAATATTTATTCCTCGTCTTATATCCTCTTCTTTCACTTGTGAATATCTTAACCTGAAAGAATAATTCCCTTCATCAGTACCAGTATAAAATATACTTCCTGGTGTAATATATAACTTTCTTTCCTTAAGCCTATAAAATAATTCTTCACTATTAATTTCCTTATTTTTCAGCTTAATATAAAAAGTCAGTCCTCCTTTAGGATCAATAAATGTAACATATTCCTTCAGTTCTTCTTCTAAAAGCCTCTTCATTAAATCATATCTCATCTTATATTCATTTTTTAAAAATGAAATATATCCCTTCCAGTATCCCTCTTTAATATACATTTCTAAAGAACGCTGCATCAGTGTTGATGTTGCTATATCTGTATTTACCTTTGAACTCATCATTGCATCTCTAAAAAACTTAGGATTTATTATGTATCCAAGTCTTATACCTGGCAAAAACACCTTAGAAAAACTCTTTATATAAACTACCCTATCATAAACATCTAACTTCTTAAAAGGTTCATGTTGAATGTTGTCATCATAAATAAGCTCTGATAAATAATCATCTTCAATTATATAAAAATCATAAATTTGGGCAAGTTCTAAAATCTTAAGCTTCTTTTCCCAGCTATAGCTAATCCCTGTAGGGTTATGAAAATAGCTCATGGTATAAAAGAATTTTATCTTATGCTTTTTAAGAATCTTTTCAAACTGCTCAATATTTATGCCATCTTCTTCTATTGGAACTTGAAAAACATTGGCTCTTCTCCACTTAAATACTGATAAGGCACCAGTATATGTAGGTTTTTCTACAATAACATTATCATTAATATTAAGCATTGCCTTAGATGCAATATCTATCCCCTGTTGAGCTCCTGAAACAATAAGTAAATCATCTATATCAAGACTCCCCTGCCAAAAGGCTTCATTTATTGTCTCTCTAAGCTTCATATATCCTAATGATTCCTGGTTTATTAATGCCTCAGCTCCATCCCTATCAAGAACTTTATTGATAACTTCCTTAAATTCATCTATTGGGAAAATTACCTCTCTATTACTCTCACCAGTAAAATCTATTATATTTTCATCTTTTGAACTTATCATAGACTTTATTTCTCTTGAATACTCTCTTTTAAAAAAGCTTATCATATCACGTTTCTTGACATATGTACCAGAACCTACTTTTTGAACAGCATAACCATCGCTAACCAATCTCTTATAACAGCTCACTATAGTATCATTATTCACTGCTAAAAACTTAGCAAGGGCTCTAATAGTTGGTAACTTTTCCCCTCCTGATATTCGTTTCTCATTAATAAGTTTTTTAATATTATTTGAAATTTGAATATATTTAGGTTCATACTCATTAAATTCTACAAAAAACTTTTCCATTCTTATCCCCTTATAACATAAAAAAAGAAGAATAATCTTCTTTTTTACTATTGATTTATTAATTTAATAACAAATTCACTACTCTTATTATAGCTTTCATCATCTACTTCAACAATCATGAAAGTACCATTTTCTCTGTAATCTTCTTCAAAAACTCTTCCATTTCTATGAAGGAAAGACACCATGTCACTTCTATCATATGGAATAAGATATTCACATTTCTTCATTGTGTATGGAAGATTTTCTTCTATTTCATCTAATAGCACCTCTAAATTAGTACCTTCTTTAGCTGAAATTTCAATAGTATCATAATGCTCTGTTGCTACTTTTATCTCTTCTAAACGTGCTGAATCTGCTTTATCAATCTTATTTAGCACAAGTATTGTCTTCTTATCTAAAGCATCTAGCTCATGTAATACTTCTTCAACAGCTTTGATTTGTTCTAAAGCAGTTTCACTTGAAGCATCAACAACATGGCATAAAAGATCTGCGTATATTACTTCTTCTAAAGTTGATTTGAAGGCTTCAACAAGATCATGTGGTAACTTTCTTACAAAACCAACTGTGTCTGTAAGAGTTATTATTCCTTTATTTTTTAATATTATTGCTCTAGTAGTGATATCTAAAGTGGCAAATAGCATATCTGCTTCAAATACCTTTTCTTTTCCTTGTACTTCTTTTTGTGCTGCTACATCACATAGAGCATTTCTTAAAGTTGATTTTCCTGCATTAGTATATCCAACTAATGAAACCTTTGGAATACTTTCTTTATTTCTCTTCTCTCTTTGAGTTTCTCTGATTTTCTTAATTTTCTTCAGTTCAGCATTTAAATCATATATCTGCTCTTTTATATGCCTTCTATCTGTTTCTAGCTTCTTCTCTCCTGGCCCTCTAGTCCCTATACCTCCACCGGTTCTTGAAAGTATAGTTCCAAGTCCTTGTAACCTGCTGGCTCTATATTTAAGTTGTGCCAGTTCAACTTGAATCTTTGCTTCTCTAGACTTAGCTCTTCTGGCAAATATTTCAAGAATAAGTGTTGTTCTATCAATTACCTTTGCCCCTAAAGCTGCCTCTAAGTTTCTTACTTGTGAGCCAGATAATTCATCATCAAAAATAATTACATTAGCTCTTAACTTTTGTCTTAATGAAGCAATTTCTAATACTTTTCCTCTTCCTATGTAAAAGGCTGCATCTATTTTGTTTCTACTTTGGAATACTGAATCAAGCACAGGTATTTCACAAGCCTTAGTAAGTTCTTTTAATTCTTCAAGACTTTCCTTAGTATCTGAACCTACTAAAATTGCACTTTCAATTTCATCTTCAATGATATCTCTTTCTTTTATCATTGAGTCTATATAAGCAATTTTATTTAATATATTAATTGAAGTTAAATCTTCAATCTTAATATGCTGTTCTTCTTCATAATCTAATGTATCATTCATTACTGTTAACATACCTAATGAACAATCAATAATCTTTCCTTCATAAATTCCAATAGCTACAATAGCATCTAACTTAAGCTTCAATAATGCACTTATATCTAAAGCAGATAAATTACTAAAACCATTTGGATGAGTATGGATTATTCTCACTCCTGCTAATTTTTTTTCTCTTATATCTAATGTAGGAATTTCAACTGATGTTGAATCTCCTATGGCCACTGAAACTGTATTTCCTCTTCTATCTATGGCTACACTTATTTCTCTTTCAATAAATGATGAAACTCTTGATATTGTCTCCATTATGCTTAATGAACAAGCTTCATCTTTAGGTGTCTTAGCTTTATATAAAGATTCTAATTCATCCAGTGCTGATTTCCTAATTCCGTCTATATTACCATAAATCATTTTCTTCACCTCTACTTATACTCTTGACAACTTTCATATAATTTTATACTATAAATAAAACATTGTAAATATAGTAAACGGAGGATTCCCATGGAAAACAGAAAGCGAAACATATTATTTTCAGAAGAACAAATACAAGAAAAAGTTAAAGAATTAGGCGCGCAAATCACAAAAGATTACCAAGGAAAAGAAATTTATATATTACCTCTTTTAAGAGGAAGTTTTGTATTCGGGGCTGACATATTTAAGGCAATTGACTTAAAAGCTAAAATTGGATTTATGACAACTTCAAGCTATGGAAACAGTGAAATAAGTTCAGGAACAGTTACAGTAGTTAACGATATTCCTGATAACATAGAAGGACTTGATGTTTTAATAGTAGATGATATAATTGACACAGGTTATACAATGGAGTTTGTTGTTGAACATGTTAAAAAGTTAGGAGCTAAATCTGTTAAAACTTGTACTTTACTTGATAAACCTTCAAGAAGAAAGGTAGACTTATCTCCAGACTACTGTTGTTTTGAAATAGATGATTTATTTGTTGTAGGATATGGATTAGACTACAATGGATACTATAGAAATGTACCGTATGTGTTTAATTGGGAGCAAAAATAATTATAAAAACACAACTTTTTAATCAAAAAGTTGTGTTTTTATTTCTTTTCATTATGGATTCATATTAATAGCTGTATCTGGAATCTTTCCAACGATAATGGTATCAGAAACTGGTATCTGGCATGATACTTCTACATCCCTACTCTTAAGTGGAACTATCACTCTTACTTTCATATCCACATTTAAGTAAATCTTATGTCGTGTTTGGTTAATTCCTGCACTTTCAAATACTGATTCATAGGAAGTATTTATCTTTCCTATTTGTCTCATTTTTACCGTTATACTTGGTCCTATATTATAAAAAAAAGAACTATTAGTGAGATATCCAATAGGTATTTTTACTCCAACACTTTCATACTTCTTAAAACGTTCATTACAACTTAAAACAACTTGTGAAGCTAAATAATTCTGCATAACTGTATCTGCTCTCACCAATGATATATTTCCTTCCTCATCTTTTTCTATATGTATTATATCATCGTACTTGAAACTTTCAGAGTATACAGCTACACTTTCCTCATTAATTATGGAAACAGCTTCACTTTCCATCTTAATTTCAGCCATATCAATAATTGTTGGCAGCATTCTTTTATCAAAAATATAAAAAAATAGATTAAATAACATCAAAATTGTAATAATAATAGCTAGATATATATTTATCTTTCTATTTTTTTTAAATTTTAAGATTTTACTGTTTTTTTCTGTATAATACTTCATAATTTATACACCTTATGCTTTATATTATTTTAATATATTAATAAATATGCTATAATATGATATATTATTATAAAATTAAATACTTGATTCTTATTAAGGGAGGAACAAATGGCTACTAACAAAAAGTCTAATGGATCTGTTGAAAATAGAAATACTACAGATTCAAAAAAAACGAACAAGAAAAAGACTTCTAAGGTAAAAAGATTTTTTAAATACTTCTTCCTTACCGTAGTAATGTTAGGATTAATAGGACTTGTTGTTGGTCTTGGATATATTTTTGCCGTTGTAAAAACAGCACCTGATTTAGATGTTAACTCAATATTAAATCTTAATCAACCATCAATGTTATATGATGATGCTGGTGAATTTATAGACAATCTACCTACACAAGAAGAGCGTTATGTCATTTCTTATGATGAAATGCCACAAAACCTTGTTAATGCTTATATTTCTATAGAGGATGAACGTTTCCGAAACCATAAAGGTATTGACGTTCGCAGAATCATCGGTGCTGCACTTAGAGATGTATTGGTTATCATAAAAGGAAAAGGCGGAGTACATGGTGCTTCTACCATAACTCAACAATTAGTAAAAAATACTGTCCTTATTGATGAAGCATCTAGTGAAGACACTGCACTTGATTCTATAAATAGAAAAATTAAAGAAATTTATCTTTCTTTACAGTTAGAAAAGAAACTTACTAAAAATCAAATAGTGGAAGCTTATTTAAATACTATCCCTCTTGGTGGATATGTATACGGTGTTGAAGCTGCTTCTTTATCTTACTTTAATAAGCCAGCAAAAGACCTAACACTTCCTGAATGTGCTTACCTAGCAGGTATTACACAGGCACCTTCATATTATAGTGCATATAACACTGAAGAAGAAGACTATCCAAATACTTATCTTGACAGAACTAAAGCTGTATTAATGAAAATGCTGGAACTTCATTATATTACGCAAGAAGAATATAATGAAGCCTATGCTTTTGTAGATTCAAACTCTTTTGAATTTAATGCTGCTGAAATTAGTTACTCTGTTGATTATGAATGGTTTGTATACCCTGCTCTTGATCAAGTAAGATCAGATTTAAAAGAAAAATATAAGTATACAGATGAAGAGATAAGTAAACTATTTGTTAATGGTGGATTAAAAATTTATACTACAATGAATAGAACAATGCAAGATGGCGTTCAAGCTGTACTTGATGACAGAAGTAATCTTGATGTGAAGATAAATGGAAGTTATAGTGAAGAGCCTTTAACCAATGAAGGAGTATATATGCTTCAATCTGCCGCTACAGTCATGGATTATAAAACTGGTGAAGTAAAGGCTCTTATTGGTGGAAGAGGTAAGCAACCAGCTAACTCTTTAAATAGAGCTTATGATGATTTAAAGTCAATTGCTTCAAATACAAAACCTTTAACAGTTTATGGTCCTGCAATTGACACTAAAAATTATACTGCCGCTACACCAATTGATGATTCACCTTTAACTAATGAAGAATTATCAAACTTTGGTTATTCATTCCAACCAACTAATTGGAATGGTGTATATGATGGATTAATAACTCCAAGAGAAGCTATTATGTATTCTAAAAATATTACTTCCTTAAAAGTTGTATACAATTTAGGATTATCAACAGCCTTAGAGTATGGCAAAAAATCTGGATTAATCTATAACTCAGAATCTTCTAAAAGTATAGCTACTTTAGCTCTAGGTGAATTCAATAATGATCCATCTGATAGAGATGGTGGTAATACCACTATTCTTGCTTCTGCTTATGGTTCATTTGGAAATAAAGGTATTAGAACTGAAGCTATCCTTTATACAAAAGTTATAGACTCTACTGGAAAAGTAATCTTAGATAAGACTGCCGATACTACTAAGCTTTTCTCTGAAGAAACTGCTTATATAATGTATGATATATTAAAAGGACCTGTTACAGGTTTTGATGCTGGCGGTGCTAAGTTTGGTGATATACCTGTGGCTGGAAAGAGTGGAACTACCGATAACAGTGATTCATTCTGGTTCTCAGGACTTACTCCTTACTACTCTGCATCTGTTTGGATAGGTTATGACATGCCTACTAAACTTAATGGTTATAGTAGTTCTGCTGCTAGCCTTTGGGGTGATGTTATGGGAGTTGTTCATCAAGGTCTTTCATATAAAGAAATTGAAAAGCCATCAACTGTTGTAACTGCTACTGTATGTCGTGATTCCGGAAAACTTGCCACTGACCTATGTGCACAAGATCAAAGAGGAAACCGTGTACGTACTGAATACTTCATTGAAGGTACTCAACCTACAACTGCTTGTGACGTTCATGTAACAGCTAAGGTAAACAGTACTAACAATAAACTGGCAACTGCAAGTACTCCTGTTAGAAACATTGTAACTAAGGTGTTTATCAAGAAACTGAACCCTAATTCAGCAACTACAGATTATCCTTATGTACTTCCAACAGAATATGATAATAGTTCAGGTTCTCAAACTATTTCTTTATCTAGCTTGGGATTAAGTAAGAACATGGATCTTTATGATGCTATAAAAATATTAAACGAAAATGAAATAAGTTACACTATTTCTGGTGAATCTATTTCAGGAAGTATAACTAGTGGGCAATATACTGTTAAAAACTTTAAATCAACAATAAAAGCTGGTGAATCAGTTTCTTTAACAGTTGCAAAAGCCTCTAGTTCTAATAATAACTCTAATAACAATAATCATAGCAATAATTATGATTCAAATAATAATGGTAACTCTAATGGTTCTGCTTTAGATGAACTGGAAGATGACTTAAATTCAATCTTACATTGATTAGACGCTTTATTTAACTAGTATATTGGTGTATTAAATATAAGATATCTACTTATATTTAATACACTTTTTTCTTACACTAAATTAATAATACACGATTTATACTTAAAAAATTGGTTTTCTTTTATTTGAAATATATTAAGCATTTTTTTGCAAATTATCTAGATTTAAAGGGTTTTTTCTCTTTTTTATGAATTATATGTTTTTTATTCTTGCATTTTAAGTGTTTTTATTATAAAATTATAAAAAACAATACACGAATGATATTAGGAGGTAACTATATGAATTTTTGTAGTATTTTATTCAACTCATTAAATGATTATATTTTAATGTTTAATGATTTCTTATGGACGTATATATTAATTGCTGTTTTAATAGCACTCGGTATATATTTCACTGTGAAAACTAATTTTGTCCAATTTAAAAATATAAAAGAAATGTTTAAACTTTTAAGTGAAGGTTCCTCTTCATCAGAAAAAGGATCTATTTCTTCATTCCAAGCTTTTTGTATTGGAACAGCTTCAAGAGTTGGTACTGGTAATTTAGCAGGTGTGGCTACAGCTATTGCTATAGGTGGTCCTGGTGCTATCTTTTGGATGTGGCTTATTTCCTTAATTGGTTCTGCCTCTGCTTTTATAGAGTCCACTTTAGCACAGATATACAAAGAAAAAGATGGTGACTCTTTTAAAGGTGGTCCAGCTTACTATATGGAAAAAGGATTAAAAAAGAGATGGCTTGGTATTTTATTCTCAGTTTTAATTATTATAAGCTTTGGATTTGCATTTAACTCTGTTCAATCAAATACAATTGCTAATGCATTTAGCTCTGCTTTTAATATTGATGTAAAAATTACTGGTGTTATACTTACAACTTTTACTTTAGTTATAATCTTTGGTGGTGTACATAGAATTGCTAAGATAACAGGGTTCATAGTTCCTGTTATGGCTGTAGCTTATCTTTTATTAGCAGCATTCATAGTTTGTAAAAATATAACTGAACTTCCTTCAGTAATAAGAATGATTTTTACTAACGCTTTTGGCTTTGAACAATTCTTAGGAGGTACTTTGGGAGCTGCTTTACTTCAAGGTATTAAAAGAGGTTTATTCTCAAATGAGGCCGGTATGGGATCTGCTCCAAATGCAGCAGCTGTTGCAAGTGTAAGTCATCCTGTTAAGCAAGGTTTCATTCAAACTTTAGGAGTATTTACCGATACATTAATCATCTGTACTTCTACTGCTTTAATCATATTAGTTTCAGGTGCTCCACTTGATGGATCAGTAAAAGGTGTTGAACTTACTCAGCTTGCTGTAACTTCCCAAGTTGGTTCTTGGGGTGGAACATTCATTGCAATTTGTATCTTATTATTTGCTTTTAGCTCAATCATAGGAAACTATTATTATGGTGAAACAAATATTCAATTTATATCTGATAAAAAAATATATCTATATACTTACCGTATCTTAGTTGCTATTATGGTAATGCTAGGTTCAGTAGTATCAATGGATATAGTTTGGAACTTTGCAGACGTATCTATGGGGCTTATGGCTATCACAAACCTTGTTGCCATATTACTACTTAGCAACATAGCTTTCAAAGCATTTAAAGATTACAATAACCAAAAGAAACAAGGCTTAGACCCAGTATTTATAGCTTCTTCTATTCCTGAAATAGCAGACGACTTAGAATGCTGGAAGTAACATAAAAAATAGAACCACTAGCTAATCAAGCTATTGGTTCTATTTTTTATGAATTAATCGGTGGCGAAGCGTTAATTACTTAATTCCTTCTTTATCTAATTGAAGTGTAATTGCCTTTACTGAAATGTTAACTTCGTAAAGAGACAATAAAAGTGAACTCATTAATGATAATAAACTTATAGCAAATATAACTTCACCTAAAAATTGTTTATTAATGTAAAGAACAAACATCGTAAGTACACATAAAAAGAAGCTAAAAACTCCTAGAGTCTGCATCCATCTTATAATATTTATTCTCTTTCTTAAGTTTTTTATTTGCATTAATACTATTTCATCTTTATCCTTCTTATATTGAAGATCTAGCTGTCTTAACAATCCTGCTAAGGTTAAGAATCTACTGGTATATGCTGAAATTAAAAGCGATATAGCTGTAAATAATAAAGCAGGTGTTGTCATTTCTATCCTCATCATTTCCTCCAGTAATATATCTTATTATATTTTTATATCTATATTTTACATTAACATGTTAAATTTTGAAAGTAATTTATTATTTAATGAAATTAAAATAAAGATAAAGACTCAGCATCTTCTGAATCCTTATCTTTATGAGTATTTTACAAAATTTATATTATACCAATAATTTCATTTATATCTTTGATTCCTTGTTCCATGCAAAACTGTTCCATTTGCTTTACAACTTCTTTTCCTGCATTAGGATTAAAAAAATTAACTGTTCCTATTTGAATTGCTGTTGCTCCTGCCATCATGAATTCAATGGCATCAGTACCTGATACTATTCCACCTAGGCCTATAACTGGAATGCTTACAGCTTTTGATACTTCATGTACCATTCTAAGTGCTATTGGTTTTACTGCTGGTCCTGATAGTCCTGCATAAACATTATCAAATATAGGCTTTCTCTTATATGGATCTATTGCTAAGCCTTTTATAGTATTAATTAATGATATTGAATCAGCACCTGCTTTTTCACATTGTGTGGCCATATCAACTATATCTTCGGCATTAGGTGATAATTTTACCATAAGTGGCTTATGGGCTATGGCCTTTATTTTTGAAACAATTTCATAAGCTACCTCTGATTTGATTCCAAAAGCCATTCCCCCACTTTTTACATTAGGACATGATATATTAAGCTCTATCATATCTATATCTGTGCCTCTAAGCCTTTCTATTGCTGCCTCATAATCTTCTATACAGCCACCACCTACATTAGCTATGATGTTAGTATCAAACTGCTTCATCTTTATTAATTCTTCATTTATAAACTTATCTATTCCTGGATTTTGTAGCCCTACTGAATTCATCATTCCACTTGGCGTTTCAAAAACCCTTATACCGCTATTACCTTCTTTAGGATTTATTGTAAGTCCCTTAGATGAAATACCACCTAGTATTCCAACATCATAAAATTCATTATATTCGCTTCCAAATCCAAATGTTCCTGAAGCTGCTATTACAGGATTCTTAAAATCTACGCCATTTATATTAACCTTTAACATCTTATGCACTCCTTAAGCCTTTATAGTTCTACATAGTTTCCATCAAATACTGGACCATCTTTGCATGTTCTCTTATTACCATCTTTAGTTTTACATGTACATACAAGACATGCACCTACGCCACAAGCCATATGCTTTTCCATTGATACAAAAACCTGCACTCCATGCATCTTACACATTTCAACTACTTTTTTCATCATTACTTCTGGACCACAGCACAATACTGTGTCATATTCATCTACCTTTAATATATCTGTTATAAATCCATGATGTCCATATTTACCAGTATTAGTTGAAACATAACCTTCATTTATGTATTCACACATTTCATTTGTTAAATATATTTCATCTCTAAAGCCTGCATATAGATCTAATTTCATTCCCTTATTTCTTTTTCTAAGCTCTCTTGCTAGCATTACCATAGGGGCTATTCCTATTCCCCCAGCAACTAAAGCTACATTTCCATATTTTCTGTCAATATCAAACCCATTTCCAAGAGGCCCTGTAAGGTCAATATAATCATTTTCTGTAAGTGTAGCAAACTCCTGTGTTCCTTTTCCTACTGTAGCATAAACAAATATAATCTTTCCATCTTTACTTTCACTTATGCTTATTGGTCGTGGAAGAAGAGTTCCTCCTTGATGTTTAAGCATATAAAATTGTCCAGGTTTAACTATGCTATCTTCTGCCACAACCATTTCATATATTCCATCTACAATCTTTTTATTAGATAATATTTTTGCTCTTGTATATTTCATGATATTATCCTCCCACTACATAGCTTTTACAGCTGCTCTTATAGCATCTCTCATATTAATTGCTTCATTTCTTGCACATTCTGCATATTCCAATTCTTTATTTTCCTTTTTATAAGCTAATAATATTCCTCTTGATGAATTAACCACTCCACCATTGCCATTCTTTAAATAAAGTGCAACATCTTTGGCAGTACCACCTTGTGCCCCATATCCAGGTATTAAAAAGAACATATTGCTATATCTATTTCTTATTTCCTTACCTTCTTCCACATGAGTACACCCAATTACCCCACCAATTGCTGTATAACCATATCTTCCTTTTACAGTTTGTCCAGCTTCTGTTATCTTATCAGCTACTTCATTATATAACTTCTTTCCACCTTCTATATCTAGATTTTCAAAATCTTCTGCACCTTTATTTGATGTCCTTACTAATACAAAAACACCTTTTTTGCCACTTTCCATATACGGCATATATGGTTCAATACTATCCATTCCCATATATGGACTTAAAGTTATAAAGTCTGCCTCAAAGTCTCCTGTAAAATGTGCTTTAGCATATTGTGATGCAGTAGCAGCTATATCGCCTCTCTTAATATCAGCAATAATTATTGCATCTTTTTCTCTTAAATACTGTAAAGTATTCTTATAAGCAATAAGCCCAGCTAATCCCAAGGCTTCATAATATGCTATCTGCACCTTATAACATGCAACAACATCAAGAGTTGCATCTATTATTTCCTTATTAAATTGAAATATTGCCTCATCTAAGCTTTTTCCTGATAAAATATGTTGTGGTATATATGATGCATCTGTATCAAGCCCTAGACACACTACACCTCTTTCCTCAACTCTCTCATACAATTTATCTATTATTAACTTACCCATCACTTACCTCTCCTTAACTTAAGATTTATAAACTATCTTACCTTTTCTTATAGTAATCATAACTTCTCCAAAGTATTTTCTTCCATGGAAAGGAGTATTCTTTCCTTTTGACAGGAAAGTTTCCTTATTAACTACTATTTCTTTATTTAAGTCTAGCAAAACCATATCTCCATCATATCCTACAGATATCAATCCTTTATTCATTCCTAGTATTTCTGCTGGCTTCTTAGACATAAGCTCACTTAATTTATTTAGTGAAATGCCATTTTCCTTCACCAATGTTGTATAGCAAATAGAAAAGGCTGTTTCTAATCCTACCATACCAGGTGCTCCATTTTTCTTATCTTCCTCCGTATGTGGAGCATGATCTGTTCCTATACAATCAATTATCCCTTTCTTAATGGCATCTATGATAATCTTTATATCTTCCTTATTTCTTATTGGAGGGTTTACCCTATAATTGCTTATGTTTTCATCAAGAGCAATATGATGTGGTGTAACTTCACAAGTTACCTTTACACCTTCTTCTTTTGATGTTGTTATTGCTTTTACCGCTTCTTTAGTACTTACATGGGCCATATGAAGATGAGCTCCTGTTACCTTTGCCAAGTATAAGTCTCTGATAGTCATTAAGTCTTCAGCTATCCTCATATCAATTTTAGAAAAAGTCTTATCTTCAGCATGAGACATAACTACCCAATTATTTTCCTTTGCAAATTCCATTGCCTTCATCATTACGCTGGAATCCATAATTCCTACACCATCATCTGATATGGCTTTTACTTCCTTATCATCCTTAAAATTTTTTAAATGCTCTATACTGCTGCCTTTAAAATTATCAGTTACTGACACACATTGATGTATATCTATAAGTCCCACTTCCTCTGCTCTATCTCTTACATGATTTAAAACATCATAATTACTGCAAATAGGACTAGTATTAGCCATAAGACAAGCTGCAGTATATCCACCTTTTACCGCTGCTTTTGATCCACTTTCTATATCTTCTTTATGAGTAAGACCTGGTTCCCTAAAATGTGCATGAGTATCTATGAATGCTGGCATTAACACTAGCCCATTTCCCTCTAATACTTCTACACCTTCTTTAATAATCTCTAAGCCAACCTCTTTTATTATTCCTTCTTCAATATATATATCTCCATGAAAATTCTGAAAGGTATCAATTATATTGACATTTTTTATAAGTAAGTTATTCATATTCCCTATACCTCCCTTGGATTAATTATAGTATCGCAATATTGACATTTGTATGATCCCTTATCTTCATCCACAAGCTCAAAAACATCTTCTAAGTATTTTTCATCACTTGTTATACATCTAGGATTATTGCATTTTAATATTCTACTAATCTTTTGAGGTAATGGAGATTTTATCTTTTTAATTATTTGTTCATCTTTAGCTTCATTTATGTATTCCACTCCCCTAAGTAATTTAACTATTAAAGCCATTCTTACATACATACCAAACTCTGCTTGCTTGAAATAAGCGGCTCTTACATCTTTGTCTACTTCAATATCAATTTCATTAACCCTTGGTAATGGGTGCATAACTATCATATCTTTTTTAGCTATCTCCATTTTATGTGCATCTAAAATATAGCTATCTTTTAATCTTAAATATTCATTCTCATTGAAGAATCTTTCCTTTTGAATTCTTGTCATATATAAGATATCTAGGCTTTCTATAACCTCTTCAATCTTTTCTTCCTCACAATACTCTATATTATTTTTATCTAACACTTCCTGTCTTATATACTGTGGAATCCTTAATTCTTTTGGAGAAATAAGGACAAATTTTATATTTTCATATCTAGACATGGCTGTAATTAATGACTGTACTGTTCTACCATATTTTAAGTCACCACATATACCTATGACATGATTATGCAGTGTTCCCTTCAAACTCTTAATAGTTAAAAGATCTGTCAGTGTCTGAGTTGGATGATGATGTCCTCCATCTCCTGCATTTATTACAGGCACCTGTGAATACATGCTTGCAACCTTTGCAGATCCTTCTTTAGGATGTCTCATAGCTATAATATCTGAATAAATTGAAACCATTTTTATAGTATCGGCTAAAGTTTCACCTTTGACTGCAGAGCTTGAATTTGGCTCAGAAAAACCTAATATTTTTCCTCCTAACCTCATCATTGCAGCTTCAAAACTAAATCTTGTTCGCGTACTTGGCTCATAGAATAATGTTGCTAATATCTTGCCATTGCAACAATTGGAAAATTCATTTGGATTTGCTATTATTTGATGTGCTAATGTAAATATTTCATCAAGTTCACCTATAGATAAATCCATAGGATTTATTAAATGTTTGCTTTTCATATTTTCCACTCCTTTTTTAACTTCTCTGAGTTAAATTTAAAAAGAATTAAAAAAACGCCTCCCTTTATATCAAAAGGAAGGCATACTAATCCTAATATTCTACCAAAATCTGCTTCCTTTTGAATCTCTCTGGACTCCCTTAAAGGTACTCATTTTTACTTAGGATAACATTACTTCTCAATATTGTCAATATTATTAACTCCAATTATTAGTTATTTCATCCCACATCATTTTTCCACACTTAGCTAAAGTTATAGTTCCATAAACACTGTTTGGCACTTTTTCTGATAGAACTGTAAAGGTGAAATTTCCCTTTTCATTGTGTATATACTCTGTATCATTTTCAACAGATAGCTTATCTCCAGTTTTGCTAGATATTTCTGATTTTAAATCATCTTGGATATATAATGCTAGCTTATTCTTGATTTGTTGTCTTTCTAAAATATCAATAAGCATTTGGCCATTCTCTTTATTTAAAAATGTTCCATTATATAAATACTTCCACATCATACACAAATCATATGCTGAAGTCATATTTTCTATATTTACATCCAGCATACGTTCATCTGCTGTCTTCCTATTTAACTTAGTATTTTTTAACTCCATTGATTTTATATCTTCATTGATTTGTTCCATGCCTAATATATCAATTATCTTATTAGCTGCCGTATTATCACTTTGAATCAGCATAATTACCATCAACTCAAATAATGTATAATCTCTATCATCAAACTCATGAATTATTCCTGTACCATATACTTTTTCATCATTTAATACCTTTATCTTGTCCATAAAATTAGCTCTCTTATCTTCCACAGCTTTTATAAGTGAAATAGCTATAGGCAATTTCATACATCCTGCCGCAGTCATAGAAACGTTTTCATTATATCCATAAGAATATCCACTTCTTAAATCCTCAAAATAAAACGAATAATTTCCTACTCTTGTTTCTAAATACTTCTTAATACAATTCATCTAATACCCTCCGGTTTATATTGTTTTCTTTTTTAAATATTTTAACATAGTCATATAATTTATTAAATATTCTTTTTCATTTCCTAAAAATATACATCAATTGATAATATACTAAAAAACTGCCTATTTTCATAGACAGTATTCTTCTCTTCAGTAATATTAGTCTGCAAAGGATATTCCTATTTTTTTTGCTATCTTTACTAATTCTCCATCTGGATTGACATTCTTAGTTTTTTGTCCTATTACATTTTCAAGGGTATCACTGGTTATAGTATCTCCCTTTAAACATACCATTTTACCAAATTCCCTATTTACAATCATTTCAACAGCAGCAACTCCATATCTTGTAGACAATATCCTGTCATAAGTACAAGTATTCCCCCCTCTTTGAATATGTCCAAGAACAGTACATCGTACTTCTTTATCTTTCATTAAGCACTCTATATCACCAGCTAGTTTATTACCGATACCACCTAGCCTAATTGGATCTGGACTATCCTTAACAATCTTTGATATAACCACATTTCCATCCTTAGGTTTTGCACCTTCTGCCACTACAATTATAGTAAAGTTCTTACCACAACTTTCTCTCTCCTTTACCTTATCTATTATCTTATTTAAATCATATGGTATCTCTGGAATTAAGATAACGTCTGCTGAACCTGCTATTCCTGACTCTAAGGCAATCCAACCAGCATTCCTTCCCATTACCTCACATAGCATTATTCTGTGATGTGATTCTGCTGTGGTATGAAGCCTATCTAATGCTTCTGTAACTACATCTATTGCTGTATTGAACCCAAAGGTAACATCAGTGGATGCTAAATCATTATCAATGGTCTTAGGCACTCCTATTACATTAACACCTTTTCTAGCAAAATCCCTTGCAGATGTCAAAGTACCATCTCCTCCAATGACTACCAATACATCTACTCCCTCTTTTTTCATATTTTCTATAGCTACATCTGATACATCTTCCTTGCTTATAACACCATTTTTTTCTACCATATAATTAAACAAATTATCTTTATTAGAACTATACAGAATAGTTCCACCTCTGTGAAGTATTCCTGTTACAGTTTCCATGGTCAATGGCATGAAGTTATTATGATATAGTCCTTTATAACCAAACCTATAACCTATAACTTCAATTCCATAATTCAAAATAGCAGCTCTTGTTATAGCACGTATTACTGCATTTAATCCTGGACAATCTCCTCCACCTGTTAGTAATGCTATTTTCTTAATTGGCTGAACCATATAAAATCCCTCCCCATATACTACTTTTATATCTTTATTTATTATATAAAAGTCATAACATCTGATTACATCATTTACCACTTTACTACCTATTTTCACTGCTATTACTATAATATAATTCATAATAAAATTTAATACTAATTTTTATAAAATTTATTGACTAATTATAAGTAATTTCAATTCTAGCATCTTCATTAACTCCATCACATGAAATACTTATCATATTTTTACCTTTAATAAGTTCTAATTCGAAATATTCATTTACTTTTTCAAAAGTTCCATTACTTCTTCCTACATAATATTCATCCATTATTTTACCATTTTTAAATCCACCTACTACAAACCTTTCTACGCCTTCCTCCTCACTTTTCATCAATATTATATAAGCTTTATCATCTTCTACTTCACCTTCTGCATTTGGTGCTTTTGTAAACAACTCTCTATTTTCTGTATATATTGTTGGCATTAAAGCTTTATCACCATATGTAAGAGTTATTTCATTTTTAGATGTAATATATGTAATAACACTATTACTTTTTACTCTATCAACAGTATTATCTATCATAATTGTATATGATTTAAATAAATCTTTTTTATCACTAAAATATTCTTCTGACGATACTTTACCTATATATTTTAATTGTGAAATTCCTTTTTCAACTAATTCAACACCACTACAAGGAGTATTTTCAAAAGTAAAATATCCACCATCTACAATATCTACAGCAATCCATTTATTATACTTATCACTGTAGTATTCAACAATATAATATATATCATATTTATCTTCATCTTTTTTACTACATCTAATCTCACCAATTCTTGCATCATATCCTACAGAAGTAATAAAATCTCTTACAATTATAGCCATATCCTTAGCTGATACAATTCTTTTTTCACCAATTAATCTAATAATATCATAACCATTAAGAGCCTTTGTATCATCCACATTATCTAAAGTTACTACCTTGCTTGCAGCTTCTGATACCTTTAATATATAATTTATCTCATCATCGCCTTTATCTATTTTATCAAGATTATAAAGAGCTCTTAACATTTCTATTCTTAAATCACTTTCCTCTTCATAAAATAACGCTATGCTATCACCATTATAAATATTATTCCAAAGTTTGATTTCATATTTTTCTTTTGGTTTTACTGAATCATATATTCCATAACCTAATCCTCCTAGTACTACTGCTACTATGATTATCATCAATAATTTCTTCATATTTATCATCTTCTTTCATATATTTTTATACTATTATTTTCGTATATAATACAAAAAAAATTAAGAGACACTTAAAATGCCTCTTTAAATGTACTAACTTATTATTATATTATCTAATTAATTTGATTAAATCATAGTAATAATTATTAACTACTTTTTTCACTTTTCTTAAAATTACCTATAAACTCTAAAAAGTCTTTACTTCCATTTACAGGGAATAAATTTGTTACTATTATTTTAAAAATAGCTACTATTTCAACAAATACTCCTGTAACTATAAGCCTAAATGTCCATTCTTCCATCTTCCAACTTCCATTACCTATATTGCTAACGAGTTTATTTATAAAATGTACTTGATTTATTACTATTCCTAAAACCACTAAACAAATTATTATCTTTATCTTTTGATCTGACCTTTTTTCCTCTTTCCAAACATCTAAAATCTTTATAAGTTCAATTTGTTTTTCAATATCTTGCTTAACTTCATGACTTATAGTACTATCTATTATTTCACTTGTTTCTTTATCATCTATAACATCTGATAATTTTATTTGATAATTGTCTTTTTGCTCCATTTTATACCTACATTAACCCTAACTTTTGTACTCTCAAATTCATTGCAGAAGCTGAAACTGCAAATATTTTAGATAATTCTAAAATAATATTTTCATTTGAAAATCCAACTTTTTTCAATGTCTTAAAAGAATATTCTACTCTATTTTTTTCCATTAAAAGTGCAGCTGCAAATGCATTTGCTTGTATTTCAATAATTTTATTTTCATTATTAATATCTCTATGTAAATCTATACATTCACCCTTATTTTCCAAATGTCCTAAAAAATAATGACCTAATTCATGAGCAATTGTAAATCTCTTTCTATTTATAGGATCATATTTATTGACATAAATTTCTATGGATTCATTTTCTTTAAGTATTCCACCACAAACACTATCTTCAGCAATATCTTTAAACTGTACATCTCTAACAGCAATTCCCACTTTAAGTGCTATCTTTACAGGATCAATTGGAAATTCATTGAAAGAATACTTTTCAATTGTATCTTTAGCTTTTTCTTCTATTGATTCAATCCTCATCTCCCCACCTACTTTCCTAAATAAATAAATAACTTTATCCATATATATCACCTCATATTAGCTTTAAGTGTTTCCATATTTATTATTAATATACTTATATGAGCTTAATATATGGCATTATTACTTATTTATACTTTAACATTTTCATTGACAATGGACAAGTATTATTATTTTTAGTTTATAAACTCCATTTTCCAGTTATAATATCCTGTCTTTTCATCTTTTTCGTATCTTAAATATGCTGAGAATAAAGTTCCTTTCTTACTCTTAAGATTTCTAAAACCTACTTTACCATTTTTAAGCAGTAACTTTACCATTTCCTTAGTCACTTTCTTACCCATACTTTCAATGAATTTATCATTTTTCCAAATGGTATATTTACAACCATTTTTCCAATTGGTACAACCAAATCCTTTTTCTCCTTCAATTATATCATTACCACATACAGGGCATTTACCTATACTTTCTGTTCCTTCTGGTAATTCTACTTTAAAGTTTTTTAGCATAGCTGTATCTTTCTTAATATCCTCTACAGCTTCTACAGTGAAAGCTTTTATCATGGATAAGAAATCATCTTTCTTAAATTTACCTTTTTCTATATCAGATAAAGTCTTTTCAAGTCTTCCTGTATATTGTAAATCTAAAAGTTCTTTAACAGGGAATATTTCAACTAAAGTTTTTCCAAGGTCAGTACAAGTTAAACTCTTACCTTTTGATTTAATATATCCAGTATCCTTTAATTTCTTAATGGTTTCAGCCCTTGTTGCCGGTGTTCCTATACTAAATCCACTTAAAATTGCTTGCATCATCTCTGGGGAATCTTCTTCATCTTTAAAACTTTTTCCGCATGTCTCCATAACTCTTAATAGAGTTTTTTCATTATGAAGCTTTGGTGGTTTCTTAGTTACAGTATTAACTTTTCCATCAACTACTTGTACAATTTCCTTTCCATTTACAAAAGGTAAAATAGTATCTTTTGTTTCAATTTTTTCAACTACACGCCATCCTTCAACTATTTGAACTCTACCTTTAGCAGCAAAAATACCTTTAAATTTTTCATAATGAATTTTTACTGTTAACTTAGTTTCTTCAAATTCTGCTATAGGCATAAATTGCATTATAAATCTATTTTTAATTGAATTATATACTATTTCTTCATCTTTACTTAAACCTGTTGGTCTAATATATGTAGGTGTTATTGCACTATGGCTTTCTACCTTAGAGTTGTCAAATATTCTTTTATTATCTACAAACTTAATTTGCTCTTCATACGACAATCCATTTTTCGCTACTTCAAGAACCTTTTTAGTTTTATCTTTTAAACTTTCATCTAAAGCAACACTTCCTGTTCTTGGATAAGTTATAAATTTCTTTTCATAAAGGCCTTGTGCCACCTTTAATACCTTATCTGATGTCCAACCTTTATATTTACTTGTTATATAACCTTGTAAGTTAGATAAATTAAATAATAGAGGGGCATATTCTCTCTTCTTTTCCACTTGTTTCTCTATAATTTCACCTTCTTTATCTTTAAGATGCTTTTTTAATTCTTCAACAACTTTTTTATCTTCAAACTTTTCATTATTATTTTCATCATAATAAGTTCCTTCAAACTCTTCATTATTCTTTGTCTTAAAAGTTGCCAACAGCTTATAGTATGTAGATGCTTTAAAATTTTCTATTTCTTTATCTCTATCATATATTATTTTTAATGTAGGAAGTAAAACTCTTCCTATATTAATCATTTTTCTTTCTTTACCTGTACCACCATATCTTAATGTTGCTACTGAAGTTAAATTTATTCCTATAATCCAATCAGCCCACTGTCTACTTATACCTGCATCTTGAAGGGATTTCATTTCTATATTTTCCTTTAAATTATTCATCCCTTTTCTAACTTCATCTGGAGTCCATTCATTTAACAGTAATCTATATATAGGCTTATTTTGATTTAAGTACATAAATACTTCCAGTGATATAAGTTCACCTTCACGGTCTTGGTCAGTTGCAGATATAACACCATCCACATCATCACGTTCTATTAATGTTTTAATTATATTAATTTGCTTTTCTGCACCTTTATCTGTAACACTTCTATTTACGTTATCACATTTTACTTTATATTTAAATTCTTCAGGTATAAATGGAAATTTATCCATTCTCCATCCTTTCATATTTTCATCATAATCTTTGGCATCAAATAATTGAAATAAATGACCAAAAGCCCAGGTTACTAAATAATCATCACCTTCAAAATACCCATCTTTTCTTATTTTTATATTGTATGCATCTGCAATATTCTTAGCTACAGAAGGTTTTTCTGCTATTATTACTTTCTTCACTAAAATTTTCCTCCAATAGTCTGTTCTATTTATCATCTATTAATTATATATCTTTTTTTCATAAAAAAATAGACAGATATTAAGTTTTCAATAATACTTCTAATAACTGTCTATTTTTATTATTTAATTTTTATTAAACTATCTTAATTTAAATTTATCAATCATATTTTGTAAACTTTCAGATTGACTTGATAATTCTTCACTGGCAGCAGCACTTTCTTCTGAAATTGCTGTATTAGATTCTACTACCTCTGCAATTTGGTCTATACCATTATATACTTCTGAAATAGCCATTGCCCCTTGCTCTGTTAATTCTGCTATTGTACCAATTAGCTCTACCGCTTCCTTAGCTTTTCCTACAACAGAACTTAATGCTTCTGATGCTTCATCAGCAACATTCTTACCATCATTTACATTATTTATAGAATCTTCTATTAATATTTCTGTATTCTTTACAGCCACTGAACTTTCTTCTGCAAGCTTTCTAATTTCATCTGCAACAACTGCAAATCCTTTTCCTGACTCTCCAGCTCTAGCTGCTTCTATAGCTGCATTAAGTGCTAAAAGATTTGTTTGTTCTGATATACTATAAATAGTATTGATTATTGATTTAATGTTTATAGATGACTCTTCTATTTTATTCATAGCAGTCACCATTTCATTCATTTTTTCATTATTTAATTCAATTTGATTTCCTAACTCTCTAGTTAAAACATTTGTGCTATTAGCTTGTTCAGTTGAAACTTTAACTTTTTCATTTATTTGTCCAATAGCAGCCATTAATTCTTGAATTATACCAGCTTGATTTATAGCTCCTTCTGATATAATTTGAGCTGTTGATGCAACTTGTTCTGAACCATCCTTAACTTGCTCAGTAACTATTTTAATATCATAGAATGTATTATTTATAGAATCTACTATCTTTTCTAGCGATTCTTTTATCTCTATAAATTCACCAATATAGTTATCTTCAATTTCAACATCAAAGTTACCTTCAGCAAATTTATTTAATACTTCTGTTATATTACTTATATTATCTTTAGTAAATAAAATCATTTCTCTCATACAATCTGCTAATACACCAATTTCATCTTCTGATGTATATTCTATTTCTAAATCATAGTTACCTTTAGCCATTTCTAATGCAGCAGCTTTTATTTCTTCAACTGGATTAGAAATACTTTCAATTATAGCTTGCACAACTTTTGTTATAAGTATTAAACCAATGATTATTATTACTATTATTATAATCATTACTATTCCTATGTATCTAGTAGTCCCTTGTATATCATCTTGAACATTTGTACTTATTTTATCACCTATTAAAGATACTTGTTCAATTATAACATCTAATACTTCTGGACAATCATTTAATATAAGTTTATTAGCTTTTGCCATATCCTTATTATTTATTGCTGTCAATATTTCGTTACCTATATTTATCCACTTTGATATATTATTACCAAAATTCTCAAGCTCTCTTGCTATTTCTGGATCTTTGTTAATATTATAAACATACTCTAATTCAGTAGTTATTTCATTTACATATTTTTTCACATTTTGATCATATGATGATATATTTTCACCATTTTCAGCTCTTATATAAGCATCTCTTATATCTCTTGCTAAAGTTAATATACTTGTTGCAGTTTCTTGTATTGATATTTCGGAAGCATACTCAGTTTCAACAAAACTTTCAAGTTGACCTTTTAAATACATAAGACCTACTCCAGTAGCAACCGTAATAGTCGAAATAATTATTATTGCTACAATTAATACTTTTTTTAATTTTTTTGAAATTGATAAATTCTTAACTGACGTTAAATTTTCCAATTTATTGTTCATAATTAAAGCTTATCCTCCTCTTTTTAACATGTTATATATTTTAGCATATTTCGATCTAATTTGCTAACCTTTTTTTAAACTTTTAAAGTTTTATTAACTTTTATATTAAATAACCATTTTATGCAAAAAAACAAAGCTACATGCTAATTTTTTAGCCTATAGCTTTACTCTCTTTCTATGTTTTTTTTAATTTCTTTTTGCCCAATTTCAAGCTTATCAACTTTATATTCAAGTCTAGTTAACCTTTCATTTACTTTAACTTGTTCTGTCTTTAAAGTATTAACATCACTTTTTAATTCATTAACATCACTTTTTAATTCATTAAGTACATTAAGAATTTTTTTTAAAACCTGTTCCATAATTATACATCACTTATTTTATGTTTAAATAATTATTAAACATATTATATCACATAATAATTTGTCTACGCAAAAAAGAGAGCTTCCTCTAATACAATTTATTAAAAATTATATTAGATTCTTCTCTCTTTTATTTTTTATCTAAATTCAAATATCAATTTAAATTTACCTCTAACTTTTCCTCCAGCAAAATTATTTCCATATTTAGCTGTAAGACCAAATTCTAGAATTTCACTATTTATATCACCGTAATC
>NZ_JACOOQ010000024.1 GCF_014287815.1 Clostridium lentum | reverse complement strand
TGTGTTTAAAATTAAATTTATTACCACTAATTACATAATATAAACTGAATAATTTTTCTAAAAAACAAAAAAGAGGTCGTCTACATAAATGATTTAAAAATCATTTATGAGACGTCCCCATTACATTGTTTTTGATTTATCTGCACATTTTTCTATAGCACTGATAACTGCAGTTCTAAAGCCTTTCCTTTCAAGCTCTAAAACTGCTTCAATAGTTGTTCCTCCTGGTGAGCAAACAGAATCCTTAAGTTCTCCTGGATGCTTTCCTGTTTCTAAGGCTAATTTAGCAGATCCTAATATACTTTGTTCTGCTAGCTTATATGCCTTAACTCTTGGTATTTCTAGCTTAACTGCTGCATCAGCCATTGCTTCTATAAACATAAAGACATATGCTGGAGATGAACCACATAAAGCAGTAAAGGCATGGAAGTCTTTTTCTTCTAATAATTCATATTTTCCAAAGTAATTAAATAAAGAACAAACTTCTTTTAACTCCTCTTCATCAATATGTTTATTTTTACATATAGCTGACATACCTTCACCAACTAAAGCTGGTGTATTAGGCATAGTCCTTATTACTTTTACCACAAAACCAAAATACTCTTCTATTTGTTCAATAGTAATTCCTGCTGCAATAGATACAATTATTGAATCTTTGCTTACTACATCTTTTATTTCTGATATAACTTCCTTAAAGAAGTGAGGCTTCACAGCTAAAAATATAATATTGGCTTTTGCTGCTACTTCTTTATTATCATTAGTTGCTTTTACTGCAAATTCTTTCTCTATAACTTCTTTAGATGCTTCTGTTTTAGCTGAAACTATTATATTTTCTTTTCTTATTTCTCCACTACTTATAAGTGATCCTAACATAGCTTTACCCATGTTTCCACATCCTATAAAACCAATCATCTTATTTTTCATTAAAATCCACACCTCTTCTATCTATTCTGAATGAACTAAATCTAAATCTGCAAACTTAGAGTGAGCTCCAATCCATGCCATTTTAACTGTTCCAACTGGGCCATTTCTTTGCTTAGCTATAATACATTCACCAATATTCTTTTGTTCAGTTTCTTTATTATAGTATTCATCTCTATATAAGAACATAACAACATCTGCATCCTGCTCAATTGATCCTGACTCTCTTAGATCAGAAAGCATAGGTCTATGGTCAGCTCTCTGCTCAGGTGCACGAGATAACTGTGATAGCGCTATTACTGGACATTCCATTTCCTTAGCTAGTGCCTTAATAGATCTAGAAATTTCTGATACTTCTTGTTGTCTATTATCTCTTGCTGAGCTACCAGACATAAGTTGTAAGTAGTCTATTAGAATCATATCAATTCCATGCTCCATCTTAATCTTTCTACATTTAGATCTCATTTCCATAACTGTAATACCAGCTGTATCATCTATGTAAATTCTAGCTTTTGAAAGCGGTCCTGTAGCACGGGCAATCCTTTCCCAGTCATCATCATCTAAATTACCTGTTCTAAGTTTTAGCATATCAATATTAGCTTGGGAACATAAAAGCTTATAAGCCAATTGTTCCTTTGACATTTCCAGTGAAAATATCACTACGCTTTTTCCTTCTTTCAATGCTGCATTTTCTGCAATATTCAGTGAAAATGTAGTTTTCCCCATGGAAGGTCTCGCTGCAATAAGAACCATATCTCCTTTTTGGAACCCTGAAGTCTTGGCATCTAAATCCTTTATTCCTGAGCCAACTCCAGTTATTTCTCCCTTGTTATTAAACAGTCTTTCTATTTCTATGAATCCTCTTTCTAGAACTGATGAAAGTGGTTCATACTCTTTAGAATCTTTATTTTCTGCCAAATCAAAAATTTTCTTTTGGGCAATATCTATTACTTTCTCAACATCACCACCATTATTATAACTTTCTTCAATAATAGATGTAGATGTCTTTATAAGTTTTCTTAAAGTAGATTTTTCTTCAACAATCTTTATATATGAACTTAAATTAGCTGTAGTTGGAACAGAAGCACTAAGCTCTGATATATATGTAACTCCCCCAGCTTTCTCTAACATATCCGCAGATTTAAGATGCTCTAATAATGTAACTAGATCAACAGCCATATCTTTTGCGTACATTTCTTTAATGGCATTATATATGACCTTATGTCCATCTCTATAAAAGTCTTCTTCTTCTAGCTTTTCAAATACCTTAGCCATAGCATTCTTGTCAATCAACATCGCTCCAATAACAGACTGTTCTGCTTCGATACTTTGTGGCAAGCTTCTCATCATAGGTGCATCCATAAAGCATTCCTCCTTCCAAATGTTTTTTTGCAATAACACTATTATAATATATTACCCTTATCATAAGTAGTACTTTTTAAAGTAAATTTTATATATTAACTACCAAGCAATTTATTAAAAAAACGAAGGATTGCTCCTTCGTTTTTTATTCAAATACTATTTCCATAAGCTCTTCAATATTGCTTACTGCTCTTACTTCTATATCATTAAGACCTAAAGGAATTTCTTTTTCATTGTCCTTTGGTACAAGAACAAGCTTAATTCCTTTTCTTCTTGCGCCATAAATCTTTTCAAAGATTCCTCCTACTGGCTTAACCTTTCCTCTTAAGGAAATTTCACCAGTGATAGCTACATCTTGACGTATCTTTCTGTTTAAAAGAGCACTGATTATACAAATAGTTATTGCTGCACCTGCTGAAGGTCCATCTATCTGTCCTCCACCAATGACATTAACATGTATATCATATTCCTTAATATCTTTATCTGTTATCTTTCTAATAACTGATGCTGCATTAAATACTGAATCTTTTGCCATAGAGCCTGCTGTATCATTAAACTTAATTGTACCAGCACCTTTTTTCTTAGCATGGAATACAGTAGCTTCTATTTCTATTGTAGAACCTAGAAATCCACTTACACCTAAACCATAAACGTGGCCTACTTCTCCAGTTTCAAGATTCTTTAATATTTCAAAAGGAGTATATCTTCCTATAGATATTACTTCTTCAACATCTTTTAAAGAAATTACTTTTTGCTCTACTTCTTCTTTATTATATAATGAATATCCATAAGCATCTGATAATATATTTACAGCTTTTCTACCTTCAATGGTATATTGACTTATTAAGTGTGCTACACCATCTTCTAGTGTTACCTCAAGTTTCTTAGCTGCATTATTAACTATTCCTTCAATATCCTTTGATGATAATGGCTCAAAATATACTTCTGTACATCTTGATCTTAAAGCTGGATTAATTTGTCCCGGCTCCTTTGTTGTCGCTCCAATCAACACGAAATCTGCTGGTGCTCCATTATCAAATAAGTATTTTATATATTTAGGAATATTCTCATCATCTGGATCATAGTAAGATGATGAAAACTCAACTCTCTTATCTTCTAAAACTTTTAAAAGTTTATTTTGTAGAATATCATCCAATTCTCCAATTTCATCAATGAATAATACTCCACCATGAGCTTCTGTAACTAATCCAGTCTTTGGTTCTGGTACTCCTATTTCAGCTAAATCTCTCTTGCTTCCTTGATAAATTGGATCGTGTACTGAACCTAAAAGTGGATTTGTTATTTCTCTTGGATCCCATCTTAAAGTAGTACCATCAACTTCAACAAACTTTGAATCTTCATCAAAAGGAGTAGAGTTTAATTTCTTTGCTTCTTCTAAAGCAAGTCTTGCTGCTGATGTCTTTCCTACTCCCGGTGGACCATATAAAATTATATGTTGAGGGTAAGGTGATGCCATCTTGGATAAAAGTGACTTAATGGCTCTTTCTTGACCGACTATTTCTTCAAATTTTTCTGGTCTTAAAAGTGACATTACATTTTTATTAATCTTCTTAGCATCTAATGCTTCTAATCTTTCAAGCTTACTATTAGTTTTTGAGTTTTCAATACCTTTTTGCTTTTTCATGATAGATAATTTTATTTCATCCATAAACTTATCTTGTCTCTCAGCTAAAGCTTTTTCAACTTCCACTTCAATTTTATTTTGAACATACTTTTTAGCAATATTTTCTGATATCCAATATACTACGTCTTCTAAAACCTCTACTGCTTCACTATCATTTGGAACTATCTTTGCTCCATTTCCATCTGATGCAATAACATTTAGAGCATATATTCTTTCATTTATATCTGTGGAATTAATATACTTCTGCAATTTAAATCTTACTGTCCTTGCTCTTATTGCACCTTCATCAAGAACATTTTTTAATATATCAAAAAGTACATTTACTTTTGCTTCTAAAGGTAAATCACTATCTAATATATTTTTAAAATCTAATTTTTCATTAAATGAATTCAAATTTAGTCCTCCTTATTGTTTAGGAACAATAACAACCTTCATCTTTGTTGAAACTTCTGGATATAATTTAACTTCAACATCATATCCTCCAGCAACTTTTATTGTACCTACAACAACTTTCTTCTTGTCTATTGATAAATTGAATTTGCTATTTATAGCTTCTGCAATATCTTTATTAGTTATTGCACCAAATAATCTTCCACCATCTCCTGCTTTAGCTTCAATATTAACTTCCTTACCTTTTAAATCAGCTGCTAACTTTTGAGCTTCTTCTAATTCTGCAAGTTTTTTCTTTCTTTCATTTTCTTTCTTTACATTAAGAACATGTAATTCATTAGCAGTTGCTTCCATAGCTAATTTTTTAGGGAAAAGATAATTTCTTGCATATCCATCTGATGCTTCTATAACATCACCTTTTTTACCTAATTTTTTAACGTCTTGTAGTAATATAACTTTCATATTATGCACCTATCCTTTAAAGTTTTATTCTTTATTGTTTTTTTATTATAATTATATCTATAATTTTACTATTTCTTAATAGCTCTATGTTAAAATAATGAACTTTTTTATTCTTTAATATTTCTAGCTATAGATTCTTTAAGAAGGCTTAATGCTTCAGCCATTGGCATATTTAACTTAGCCCCTGCCATATTCATATGACCTCCACCTCCTATTTCTTCTAATACAACTTGCACATTAATATCTCCAACAGAACGCCCACTTATGGCAACACTTCCATTTGATTCACTTAAAACAAAACATACATCTATCCCTGATATATTTAAAAGTTCATCAGCTGCTCTGGCAACAATTACTGTATTAGATGAAGAACTTGGGCATACAGCTATGGCAAGATTATTTTCCACTTCTGCATTCTTAATTGTTTCAGCTATAACTAAGTAATCTTCAAAACTATCAGCAAACATCTTTTTAACTTCTAAAGTATCTGCTCCTAATTCTCTTAAAAATGCTGCTGCATCAAAAGTCCTTACACCTGATTTAAACTGGAAGCATTTTGTATCCATAACAATACCAGCTAAAAGTCCTTCTGCCTCTAAAGGCTTGATAATAGGCTTTTTAAGTATATATTGTATTATTTCTGTTACCATTTCTGAAGTTGATGAAGCATACACTTCAATATAATTTAATAATGCACCTTCAATAATATCCGGGCTTCTTCTATGATGATCTATAATTATTTTTCGATTAATCTTTTCAACTAAATCTATATTTTTAACATAGCCTTTATTATGAACATCAACAATTATTAAAAGTGTTTTATCATTTATATATTTTTCTGCTTCTTCACCAGTTATAAACATATTATCATATGCACTATCCTTTTTTAATTGTTGTAGATAGTATTCTATGGCATTAATGTCCTGTTCTAATATTATATTGCAATTCTTTCCTAATTGTTTGATAGTAGTCCAAAGGCCTACTGATGCTCCTAAGCAATCCATATCTGGATTCTTATGACCAATTATAAATACATTGCTACTTTCAAAAATTAATTCCTTAATTGCTTGGGATATAACCCTTGCTCTAACTCTTGTTCTCTTTTCAAGTTCTCTTGTATTTCCACCAAAGAAGTGGATTTTATCATTATTTTTTACAACTACTTGATCTCCACCTCTTCCTAAGGCTAACTCCTTAGCAATTACTGCAAAGTTATAGTTTTCTTGAGGTGATACTCCGCCTCTTCCAACACCTATACTTAAGGTAACTTCTAACTTATTTCCTATATCAATGCCTGATATTTTTTCTAGTATATCAAATTTGCAATTTATTTCATCATTTATGTACTTATCTTGTACTGATAAAACATACTTATTTGATTCATATTTTACAATCATAGCCTTAAGCTTTTGTCCATATGCATTTATGGCTTTTTCCACTTCTGCTACAAGCATAGGTCTGTTATTTTCTTCAGTTCTTTCCAAAGCTTCTGATAAGTTATCTACTTCTATAAGTACTACGCTTTCCTTTGTAGCATACAAGTCTCTTAAGTTGCTCACTTCAATAAAATAAACTATATATAAATTATCTTCTTTATCTTCATCATATTTTATTTGATTTGCATATACACTGTAAAATCCTTCTTTAATTTTAACTCGCTGTTTTAAATCTTTATCACACTTTAATAATTTCTGTAAGTCTAAATCTCTTGCTATAGATAAGATATTTTGTTCTTCTATATCTTTATTGCTTAATTCTTTTTTAAATCTCTTATTACCCCATATGATTTCACCATTTTCATGTATTAAAGCAATGGGGTATGACATATCTGAAATATTATCATTTATATTAAGCTTTATTTTGGAAGTTATTAAACTTGACTGATCATTTGTATTATTTATATTTATCGTTTCATATAAAATAACATATAGCAGTATTACTAAAAAAATAGTTGCTAGAAAAAAATTATATGTGTAAAAAGAAATAATACTTGCTAAAATTATTACAGCACATATTAAAAAAATATCATACTTTTGTAGCCTTTCTTTCATTAAAAGCCTCCTAATTTTATATTAATACCTTTTTTTAAGGTGATTTTGAAGCTTACTTAGATTTTTCCCCTCTTTTT
This sequence comes from Clostridium lentum, assembly GCF_014287815.1. Classification (GTDB taxonomy): domain Bacteria; phylum Bacillota; class Clostridia; order Clostridiales; family Clostridiaceae; genus Clostridium; species Clostridium lentum. Next base: position 23,078 of record NZ_JACOOQ010000024.1, on the reverse strand, counting down.
CATATGAATGGCCTTCATTTATGCCAATTTTTAATTTTTTACTCATATCATCATCTACTTCATTGCAGCTATACCCTAATTTTTGTGCTAATACATATAATATTAAAATGGCCCCAGAAATACAATTTAAAATAGCATCTTGAGCTGCACTACTTCCTCTTGCTAAAAGAGAATATAATTCACCTATTATACATAATAAATTTGCCTTAAGCTCTTCTATCATTTTCATATTAGCCATAATATTTAACTCTTCTTTTTTCACAACTTCCCCCTCCCTTATACCCTTGTATATTTATTTTAATAATATTTTATAATTTATGCAACTAAATAGACTTATCAGTTACATAATATGTAAATATTTTATTTTTTTGTAAAAAATAAAAGCCCCTGAAAAATCAGGGACTCCTAAACTTATTACTATTCAGTTGTGAATGGTAATAAAGCTATATTTCTTGATCTCTTTATTGAAGAAGTTAATTCTCTTTGGTGCTTAGCACAAGTTCCAGAAATTCTTCTTGGAAGAATCTTACCTCTTTCAGTAACGAATTTTCTTAATTTGTTAACATCTTTGTAATCTATTGATTCAGCTTTGTCAACACAGAAAGCACATACTTTTCTCTTAGATCTTCTCATTTTTCCGTTTCTTTTCATATCTCTCATCTGTCTTACCTCCTTTTTTATAAAATTAGATATTTCCTTAGAATGGCATATCTCCATCATCTACTGGAGTCATGTCATTATCAAAGCCCATTCCGCCAAATACATCATCTGCAGAATGTGAATAATCAGAACCGCCACCGTTGAATGAACCACCGTTATTGCTTCCTCCATTACCTTTTGATAAGAAGGATACACCGTTAAATGTATCAGCAACAACTTCGGTTACATATCTCTTAGTGCCATCTTTTGCATCATAAGATCTAGTTGTAATTCTACCACTTATAGCAATTTGACTACCTTTACTCATGTATTGAGCAGTGTTCTCAGCTTGCTTTCCCCATATTACTACAGGAATAAAGTCAGCAGATTTTTCACCAGTCTTACTGTTGTAATTATCAATCGCTAATGTTAAGGTGGTAACAGCCGTTCCATTACCAGGAGTATATCTTAGTTCTGGATCTTTTGTTAATCTTCCTATAAGTATTACCTTATTCATTTAAAACACCACCTAATTAGTTTTCTTGTTTAACAACAATGTGTCTTATAACACCATCAGTAATTCTGAATACTCTATCTAATTCTTTTGGTAATTCAGTGTTAGCTTCAAAGTTTATTAAAGTATAGAAACCTTCGTTAACTTTAGCAATTTCATAAGCAAGTTTTCTCTTACCCCAGAAATCTACGTTTTCGATAGTTCCTCCACCATTTTCTATAACACCTTTGAACTTTTCGATGTTAGCTTTAACAGCCTCTTCATCTAATGATGGGTGTAATATAAATATAGTTTCGTACTTTCTCATCATTTTCACCTCCTCCCCTCGGACTCACGGCTACACTTTGTGTAGCAGGGATTACAATTTAAAATTTTATCACTATAAATATTTATTTTCAAGTTTTTTTTATTTTATTTGTCTTTATTTTATAACCTTTTTTGCTTCTTTTTGGAACTTTACCCTTGGAAGCATCACTATTCGCCCACAACCTACACATTTTATTTTTATATCAGCGCCTAGCCTAATCACTTCAAATTCTTTGCTACCACAAGGATGTTGCTTCTTCATTTCAACTATATCTCCAAGGTCAAACTTATCTATCATTTCCTACCCCTCCTTTTTAGTATTTATCTTACCATTGAATATTCATTATTTTCTCTCTTATATATATTCTTATAAGATATATTTCCTTCATTTATTACTTTATTTACTGCTTCTTCATCATCTAATCTTACACATAAACCACAGCTTTGAGTTATTGAGGTTGGTGTAGGCATCATTCTAAAGGATAATCCCATTTCCTTCACAGTTTTTTCTCCGCTCATAGCATCTAATGTATTTTTAAATACTATTATATAATATTTCATCTTTATATCACTCCCTGATGGCATATTTACAATTATTTAATACCCATAGTATATTATACTTATTTTTCAATATATACAAAATATTTTGCTATTGATTTTTTAAATTTTTCTTCTATTATAATTTATAAAGGAAATTTTTTGATTTTTTATATTAATATACTTTAAGGAGTTTTTTATGAATGTTTATTTAGATAATGCTAGTACTTCTTTTCCTAAGCCTAAAGCGGTATGTGATTCTATATATAATTTCTTAACTAATATTGGTGGAAATAGTGGACGTTCTAATCATACCAATGCTTTGGAATCAAATAGATATGTCTTTGATACAAGAGAAAACATCGCTTCATTTTTTAATTTTCCTAAGATAGAAAATGTTATCTTTACTAATAATATAACCTCATCCCTTAATATACTTATAAATGGCATATTAAAAAAAGGAGACCATGTAATCACATCTTCTATAGAGCATAATTCTGTTATAAGACCTCTATGGAACTTAAAAGAATCTAATATTATTGACTTAGATATAACAGAAGCAAATAGCTTAGGAATAATTAATGTGGAAAGTATCAAGGCTTTAATAAAACCTAATACAAAACTTATCATTCTAACTCATGCTTCTAATGTTTTAGGAACTATTCAACCTATAAAAGAAATCGGAAAACTTTGTAAGGAAAATAATATATTCTTTATTTTAGATAGCGCTCAAAGTGCTGGTGTACTTTCTGTAGATTTTTCAGAGTTAAACTTAAGTGCTTTAACTTTTACAGGTCATAAAAGTTTACTTGGTCCACAAGGTATTGGTGGTTTTATAATAAGTGATGAGCTAAATGAAATATGCATCCCATTTATCTTAGGTGGTACTGGTAGTCTTTCTCACGCACTAAATCAACCTGACTTCCTACCTGATAAATTTGAATCTGGAACATTAAATATTCCAGGAATAGTTGGCTTAAACGAAGGCCTTAAATTTATTAGAAAAGAAGGTCTTAAAACCATATATGAACATAATAGCTATCTAAGAAAATATCTTGTAGAAGAAATATCTAATATACCAAACTATAAAATATACGGTGATTTATCACCTGAAAAAGGAACTACTTGTATATCATTTTCACATGATAAATTAGATATAAGTGAATTATCATACATTTTAGATTCTGATTTTAGAATAAGCAATAGAAGTGGTCTTCACTGCTCTCCACTTGCTCATAAAACCATCGGTACATATCCTAATGGAACTGTCAGATTCAGTATCGGCTATTTTAATACTATAGAAGAAATAAAATACGTTATCCATAGTTTGAATAAAATAAATAAATTATATTAGAAATCTTTTTTCATTGAATACTATGTTTTTCTAATGCCCATACTCATAAATAATGAAATTGTTTTGAAATTATTTATAGGAGGTAATAAATGAAAGATATGTGTTGTATTGATGGTTTTTCTCCCACTTCAAGTTCAGAGATTAAAGCATATTTCATAAAAAATTTAAAGCCCATTATCGATGATAATAGAGACATAATTTTTTTATGTATTGGCACAGATAGAAGTACTGGAGATTCTTTGGGTCCATTAATAGGTTATAAACTTAAACCAATTATTCCCAAAAACATATATGTATATGGCTCTTTAGAAAGCCCTATTCATGCCACCAATATACTTACTATATTAGATAAAATTAAAATCAATTTTAATAATCCCTATATAGTTGCCATAGATGCTGCATTAGGTTCAGTTCATAATATCGGCAAGATAATTATTGAAAACAAGCCTTTATCACCTGGTGCTGCCTTTAATAAATCCCTACCACCCATAGGTAATATGTCTATTAAAGGTATTGTAAATATTTCAGGTTGTATGGATTTTACCTTACTTCAAAATACAAGGTTATATACTGTTATGACTTTAGCTGATTCTATTTCAAATGGTATAAGCTTATTTTGTAAATTAATAAAAAAATCTGTATCAAACTGAATAAGTTTGATACAGATTTTTTTATATTATTCTTTGCTCATTGCTTCATTTAAAACATGTAATTCTTCTTCTGATAATTCATATCTAGATATACCTTTATCTATTGGTTTTGCATAAGTAGTACTATCTTGTCTGCTATATATACCTGTTAAAACAATACCATCATTATGTGAATCTAAAAGTGCAATAGAAAAGCTTAAATCACTTCCTACATCTTCAAAAGCTTTATATCTCATTATTGCCACTTTATTAACACAGCCTTTTAATGCTTCTTCAAATCCATTGGTGATTTCTAATGATTTTTGAGAGTTTTGTACTGCTTCTTCAATTCTATCTAAATTACTATTTATAAGTTCCTCGATACTTCTTCCTTTAGATCCACGCATCATCTTTTTATATCTCTTATTAACCTTGCTTACTGATATCATTAATACTATTGTAATTAAAAATAATAGTATCGTGATTATTGCTAATCCTAAAACTATAAAAATCGAATATTCATTAATAATATTTAATATCTTATCCATTTATTCATTTTCTCCCTTTCAATGTTTCACGTGAAACATTATAGCTTAATTATATCTAATATTCTTTGTAAGTCCTCATATGAATAATATTCAATCTCTATTTTCCCTTTATTATTTTTATTGCTTATATTTACCTTAGTTCCAAAATACCCTTGTAACCTTTCAGTAATATCCTTGTAGTATGGATTTAACTCTTCATTTTCTTTCTTATGTGGTTTAGCAACTTTCTTTTCTTTGCAATCCTTTATAAATTTTTCAAGTTCACGTACTGATAGCTTATCATCGATAACCTTTTGTGCCACTTCACACTGTAGATTAGCCTCATTTATTGAAAGCAGTGCTCTTCCATGCCCCTCTGAAATCACACCTTCAATTAAATATTGCTTTACTCCTTCAGAAAGATTCAATAATCTCATGGTATTAGTTATAGCTGTTCTTGATTTTCCCAGTCTCTTACTTAACTCTTCCTGTGTCAGATTAAACTCTGATATAAGCTTCTTATAAGCATTTGCTTCTTCAATTGAATTTAAATCTTGTCTTTGTATATTTTCAATTAAAGATATTTCCATAACTTGCTTGTCTGTTAAATCCATTATTATTGAAGGAATTTCTTTTATTCCTATAAGCTTAGCAGCTCTCCAACGTCTTTCTCCTGCCACAATAATATAATTATTACCTACTTTTCTTAATATAATAGGCTGTATAATTCCATTATGTTTAATAGACTCTGCCAATTCTAATATTTTTTCATCATCAAATAATTTTCTTGGCTGTTCATTATTGTTTTTTATTAAGTTAATATCAATAAGTGCTACTCCATCTTTATTATTTTCTTTTTTACTATTAATATTATTAGATACTTCGTCTGGAATTAAAGCATTTAATCCCTTGCCTAGCCCAAATTTCTTACTCATAATATCACCTTTCTATTGTCTATCTAAAAACTCTTTTGTAAGCGCCTTATATGCATCAGCACCCTTACATTTTTCATCATACAGCATTATAGGCAGGCCAAAACTTGGTGCTTCTGCTAATCTAATATTTCTTGTAATTGTAGATTTGTATACTTTGTCTTTAAAGAAATTCTTAACTTCAGAATATACTTCATTGCTTAAATTAGTCCTATAATCATACATAGTCATTAATACGCCTTCTATATCTAAATCTGGGTTTAAAGACTTCTTAATTAGCCCTATGGTATTCATTAATTGACCAACACCTTCTAATGCATAGAATTCACATTGTATTGGTATTAACACTGAATTTACTGCTGTTAAAGCATTTATTGTTAAAAATCCTAATGATGGTGGACAATCTATAAAAATATAGTCATATTGATCTTCTACAGTTTTTATTTGCTCTAATAGTATTGTTTCTCTATTTTCTTTATTTATTATTTCAACTTCAGCACCAGCTAATTCCATGGTAGATGGTGCTATGTATAAGTTTTGTATTAATTCACTTTTTAATATAACATCCTTTAAAGGTACATCTGCTATTAAAACATCATACATAGAAAATTGTAGATTTTTCTTATCTAACCCTAATCCGCTTGTAGTATTTCCCTGGGGATCTATATCAATTGTTAATACTTTATATCCTTCCATAGCTAAACATGCACATAGATTAATATTTGTTGTAGTTTTTCCTACTCCGCCTTTTTGATTAAAAATACATATCTTCTTCATAAAACTCCCTAATTTCTGGGATTAATCCCCCCTCTCCTCTTTATATTATATATAGTTTTTTTACATAATAAAAGTACAGACACTATAAAATTTCGGTAAATTGTTTCACGTGAAACAATTCAAAATAGATTTGTAAAATCTATTTTGAATTTAACCCATATGCAAATTAAGAATTAACGCTTCACCAGTTAATCACTTCCGTAACTTTTTATATACTTTTATATAAAAATTTAATTAGCCTTAATTAAAAAATGGACACGCTAGTGTCCACCTTTTTTATTGATTTTTAGGTATAAAAACAATAATTTATTAACCATTTTATATTATTGTTATAAATATTATTCTATAGCGCTTACTAAAAAGAAAGTGCTATAGAATTTATAAAACATTTTATTTTAATGGATTTTTATTTACTGTTCCAGCTTTTCTAGGATACTTTTTATTACATTCCCTAACTTTTAATACTTCAACTATATTATGTCTTAAATCTGTTCCTTCTATAGATACTTCTATTATATTTTTAAGCTCTCCACCTAATATTTTAATAGCTGCTTTTCCATTTTCTAATTCTTCTTCTATAGCTGGTCCCTTTAGAGCAACAAAATGCCCATTTTTCTTTACATATGGCATGCAAAATTCTGATAATACAGCCATATTTGCTACTGCTCTAGAAGTAGCCACATCGAACTTTTCCCTAAGTTCTGGATTTCTTGCTCCATCTTCTGCTCTTGAGTGAATTGTTGTAACATTAGTTAGTCCTAACTCTTTAATTACAAGATTTAAGAAGTTAATTCTCTTATTTAATGAATCTAAAAGAGTTATTTTTGCAGTTGGATGCATAATAGCTATAGGTATTCCTGGAAAACCAGCACCTGTCCCTACATCTATTATCGTATGAGCTTCTGCTATAGCTTTAGACTTAAATGCCTTTATACAATCAACAAAATGCTTTTTAATAAACTCTTCATCTTCTGTTATGGCTGTTAAATTTATTTTTTCATTCCATTCTTGAACAAGTCTCATATATTTAATAAATTGCTCATATTGCTTTTCACTTAATTCAAGATTTACATCATTAGCTGCTATTTTTAATTCTTCAAAAAATCTCATATTAGACCTCCTTATTTTTCTTTTTGCTTTGATTTTCTAAGTAAATTACTAAAACTGAAATATCAGCTGGAGAAACTCCTGAAATTCTTGAAGCTTGCCCTAAACTTACTGGTCTAATCTTTTCTAATTTTTGAATAGCTTCTATTCTAAGACCCTTAACATCATTATAATTTATATCTTCAGGTAATAATTTTTTCTCAAATTTTCTAAATTGGTTTACTTGAATCATTTGTGCTTCTATATATCCTTCATACTTAGAAATAATGTTCATTTGTTCACCAATATCTTCTTTAAGTTCTGGTCTTTCTGGATCTAAAGGTGCTAATGAGAAATAATCAACTTCTGGTCTCTTAATTAACTCATACATACTTATAGGCTTTTTAAGTTCTGCTGAGCCTAAACTTACTAAAAATTCATTAACTTCTTTCTTATTTGTTATTTGTAAGTTTTTAAGTCTTTCTATTTCATTTTCAACAGCTGTTTTTCTTTCTTGGAATCTTTCATATCTAGCATCTGAAACTAATCCTACAGCTCTTCCTATTTCAGTTAATCTAAAGTCAGCATTGTCTTGTCTTAAAATTAATCTATATTCAGCTCTTGAAGTCATCATTCTATATGGTTCATTAGTTCCTTTAGTTACTAAGTCATCAATTAAAACTCCTGTATATCCATCAGAACGAGTTAAAATCATTGGATCTTTTCCTTGAACCTTAAGTGCAGCATTTACCCCTGCAACTAATCCTTGTGCAGCTGCCTCTTCATATCCAGAACTTCCATTTAATTGTCCTGCTCCATATAATCCACTTATTGCTTTAAACTCTAATGTAGATTTAAGTTGCGTTGGATCTATTGAATCATATTCAATGGCATATGCTGTTCTCATTATTTCAACATTTTCTAACCCTTCTAATGTTCTATACATTTGAATTTGTACTTCTTCTGGTAATGATGATGACATACCAGCTACATACATTTCTAATGTATCTTCCCCTTCTGGTTCAATAAATATTTGATGTCTATTCTTATCTGGGAACTTCATTACCTTATCTTCTATTGATGGACAATATCTTGGGCCTACCCCCTCAATAGATCCATTATACATAGGTGATCTATCAATATTATCTCTTATTATATTATGAGTTTCTTCATTTGTATAAGTTAGCCAACAAGATACCTGTGGTCTATCCACATTATCATGCATAAATGAAAATGGTACAATTTTATCATCACCTGGTTGTTCTACCATTTTAGAAAAATCAATAGATCTCATATTAACTCTTGCTGGAGTTCCAGTTTTAAATCTTCTTGTAGAAATTCCTAAATCCATTAAACTTTGTGTTAATTCATTGGCTGCTGCTAATCCATTTGGTCCACTATTATATGTAGTTTCCCCAATAATTATCTTAGCTCTTAAATATGTTCCTGTAGTAAGTACTACAGCTTTACATTTGAAGAATGCACCATTTCTAGTTAATACACCAACTACTTTTCCATCTTCAACTTCAATATCTATTACTTCTAACTGTCTTACATCTAAGTTTTCTTGCTTTTCTAAGATAGATTTCATTCTTTCTTGATACTTCTTTCTATCAGCTTGTGCTCTTAAAGAATGTACTGCCGGACCTTTTGATGTATTAAGCATTCTTGATTGGATAAATGTATGATCAATATTTACCCCCATTTCTCCTCCTAAAGCATCAACTTCTCTAACTAAGTGACCTTTAGCAGTTCCTCCTATATTAGGATTACAAGGCATTAATCCTATAGAATCTAAATTAATAGTACATACTAATGTTTTTAATCCCATTCTTGCTGAAGCAAGTGATGCTTCACACCCTGCATGACCTGCTCCAACAACAATTACATCATATTCTCCTGCATCGTATTTATATTTATGTTTCATTTCTTATTTCTCCTACTTTCCTACACAGAAATCGCCAAAAATTTTATTAACTAAATCTTCTTCTAATTCATTACCTGTTATTTCGTTCAATGCTTTTAAAGAAGACATTACATATATTGAAATTAAATCTAAATATTCATTTCTTTGTACTCTTACCAATGCTTCTTCTGCATTTTCCAATGCTCTTATCAATGCCTGCTTATGTCTTGAATTAGAAATTATAAGACTTTCTGTTTCAATAGCTCCGCTAAAGAATAAATCTTTTATATTTTGCTTTAGTTCATCTAATCCTATTTCTTCCTTGGCAGATATTCTGATTATATTTTCAAAATCTTTGATATATTTTTCATCAAGTTTTTGCTCTAAATCAATTTTATTTAATATTAAAACTGTTTTCTTACCTTTAACTTGCTCTATTATTTCCTTATCGTCTTCACTTATTTCTCGTGATGAATCCATTACTAATAATATTAAGTCAGCTTCTTCTAACTTTTCTCTAGATCTTTCTACACCAATTTTTTCTACAACATCTTCTGTCTCTCTGATACCTGCTGTATCTATAATTTTTACTGGCACTCCATCTAAATTTATGTACTCTTCTATGATATCTCTAGTTGTACCAGCTATATCAGTAACTATTGCCCTCTTTTCTCTAAGCAATGCATTTAACAAAGAAGACTTTCCTACATTTGGCTTACCTACAATGGCTAAGCTTAATCCTTCTCTAATAATCTTTCCTGCATCTGCTCCTTTAAGTAGCACTTCCATTTCTTCAATACCACTCTTTAAGCTTTTTTCCACGTTTTTAGGGATACTTGGATCTATTTCTTCATCATCCTCTGTAAAATCTACTGCAAACTCAACTAAAGCCATTACATTAAGCATATATTCTCTTAATTTATTGATATGTCTTGATAAATACCCTGAACTTTGCATTAAAGCAGACTTCATAGATAAATCTGTCTTAGCTCTTATAAGATCCATAACAGCTTCTGCTTGTGATAAATCAATTCTTCCGTTTAAGAAAGCTCTCTTGGTAAATTCTCCTGGTTCAGCAATTCTTGCCCCAGCTTTAATTATGCTTTCTAGAACCTTATTTGTTGAAACTACTCCACCATGGCAGTTTATTTCAACTACATCTTCTGCTGTAAAGCTTCTAGGTCCTTTCATATAACTTATTATTACTTCATCTATAAGGTCATCACCATCATAAATATGTCCATATTTCATAGTGTATGATTTCATGTTCTTTATATCAGTTCCACTTTTAGCTCTAAATACCTTAGATACTATTTCTAATGCATTTTCACCTGAAACTCTTATTATTGCAATACCACCTTCACCAATAGGTGTAGCAATAGCGCATATTGTATCAAAATCTCGCATTTATATATCCTCCTTAGAATATATTTTATTAGTTATTATACCCTAAATTAGCTAATATTCATTTTACAAGACTATTTTATATAAGTCAAAAAAACAAAAAATGAAAAAAGGTGCCAAAACGGCACCTTTTTTCACTATCTTTTAATACTTACAACTACTCTTCTAAATGGCTCTTCACCTTCGCTATAAGTATTTATATCATTATACTCCTGTAAAGCAGAATGAATTATTCTTCTTTCATATGGATTCATTGGTTCTAATTTATAAGGTCTTCCAGATTTCTTAACCTTATATGCTATCTTTTGCGCAAACCTTATTAAAGTTTCTTCTCTTTTTTGTCTATAATGTTCTGTATCTAAAGAAACTCTCATATATTCATTTTCATGATTCTTATTAACAACTAAAGAAGTAAGATATTGTAATGAATCCAAGGTTTCCCCCCTATATCCAATAACTAATCCCATCTTATCACCACTAATATTGATAGATAGTAATCCTTTTTCTTCTTTAATTTCTAATTCTGCATTTATTCCCATAGCTTCTAACACATCATGTAAAAATTCTTTGGCATCTTCTGCAGCATTTCTCTTAATAGTAACCTTGATTCTAGCTGGTTTTGCACCTATAAGATTTAAAAAACCTCTACTACCTTCATCAATTACCTCTACAGTTACTTTATCTTTATCAACCTTTAATTCCTTTAAAGCAGTTTCTAAAGCTTCATCAACAGTTCTACCATTGACTTCTATTGTTTTCATAGTCTATTCACCACCTATAAGTATTAACTTATTTCTTTTTCTTTTTAGACTTTGGTGCATATACCTTTTTTTCTGCTTCTAGTTTAGCTTTTTCTTCAGCTTTTTTCTTAGCTGGCAAATAATTAATAAAATATGTTTGAACTAATTGAATAATACCTCCAATTATCCAGTAAATAACTAGTATTGGTTGAAATTGAAGTGCCATGAAGCCCATCATTCCCGCCATAACTATGTTCATTGTTGCCATATTCATTGGGCTATCTTCAGTATTGCTAGCCATTGACTTACTTAATAATAATGATGGTATATAAGTACTTAATGCAGCAAATATACCAAGTATTATTGAAGTAAAGTTAAACATGTTTGTTGGCATAGCAAATACATTATTTATGAATAAGAAAGATAAATCAGCACCATCAGTTGGCTGTATATTTCTAAATACATAATATAAAGCAAATAATATAGGTAATGGTAATAATGCAGGAAGACATCCTCCAAACATACTTACATTATTTTCTTTCATCAGTTTTGAAGTCTCTAATTGCATTTTTTGAGGATCATTAGCATACTTTGCTTGGATCTTCTTTAATTCAGGTTGTATTTCCTGCATTTTTGCATTTGACTTAGTAGACTTAATATTTAGTGGTAAAATCAGCAATCTTATTATTAATGTAAATATAAAAATCGCTAATACATAAGAAAGACCTTCTTTATTTTCTGGTATCCCTAAAGATACTATAAAATTGTGCAACGCACTGAAGACTGCAGTCATTCCATTTACTATAGCACTCCACATTCAAAATAACCTCCTCATTTTACAGGATCATATCCCCCGTTTTTGTTAAAAGGATTACACCTTAAAATTCTTTTGATAGCCATACAACTCCCCTTAATGGAACCATATTTTTCTATTGATTCCATAGCATACTGCGAACAAGATGGTACAAAAATACATCTAGCAGGCTTTGTTGGAGAGTAATATTTTTGATATAAATTTATTATTTGCAAAAGCACTTTTTTCATTACAAATATATTCCTGCCTTTTTAAATAAATTTTTCATAGCCCCTTCCACATCAGAATATTTTTTATCCTTTATAGCACTTCTAGCTACAAATACATAATCATATCCTGGCTTTAGTTCATGATAATTTAATCTATAAGCTTCATATATCAATCGCTTGCTTCTACTTCTAACTACGCTATTACCTACTTTTTTACTAACAGATATCCCTAATTTATTATAAGTAAGATTATTATCATCCTTATTCTTCTTATTAGGAAAAATATATAGTACCAATAAGTTGTTAGCATAGGACTTTCCTCTTTTATAAACAAGTCTAAATTCTGCGTTTTTTCTTAATTTATATATCATAAGTAATATTATACGCTCCTTAACTATCTGCATATGCAGAAAAAGGCCACATCTGCGGCCCTTATGCTGTTAATTTTTTTCTACCTTTTTGTCTTCTTCTTCTAAGAACGTTTCTTCCTGATGCAGTAGACATTCTCTTTCTGAATCCATGTTCCTTTTTTCTTTGTCTCTTTTTTGGTTGGTATGTCATGAACATTAACAATGCACCCCCTTTAAGCTAAATTTCTATAGTAAAAACTATATCTTCTTAAATTAAAATTTACCTTATTATTATATATACTTACCTTTTTCGTGTCAATATGAATTAAATGACGTGGACATGTTGATAAAGTTATGCACAGTTTTAAAAATTGTGGATAACTTATTGAAAACCCACATGTATATATGATATTATTAACATAAGTGTGAATAAGTTTGTGAATAACTCAACTTATCCACAATTGTGGATATCTTTGTGTATAACTTGTTCAAATTTATTTGATATTTTGTTATACAGTATGTAGTATTGTCGAATTTACTGGCTTTATGCACTTTTTTTATTGTTTAAAATTACATATATCATATCTGTGGATAAATATATTATAATTATGTTATCTACATATTTGTCAACATGTGAATAACTTTTATTCACTTTATTAACAGCAGCTTGTCTCTGTTGATAACTTTGTGACTAACCTGTGACTAAATTGTTTATAATTTTTTTTGGAGGATAAGCTATATGGAAACTGATTTAAAAAAAATATGGGAAAATACCCTAAATATTATTAAAGGCGAGATGTCTGAAGTTAGTTTTAATACCTGGATCAAAAGTTGTGAGCCTATATCAATTTCATCCAATACTATTAAAATCAGTGTTCCTAATGTCTTCACTCAAGATATATTAGAAAAAAGATATAAAGATTTAGTAATAAACTCAATATATTCAGCTTGCTCTAAGCAGTACAATGTTGAATTTCTTACTGAATCAGAGATCCAAGAAGCTAATTCTAATACACCAGCAGATTCAAGCGAGCAAAGCCATAAAGATTCAATGAGCATTACTGTAAGCGATGAAATGTCAAGTACATTAAATCCCAAATATACCTTTGATTCTTTTGTTATCGGTAACAGTAATAGATTTGCTCATGCTGCATCTTTAGCTGTTGCAGAATCGCCAGCTAAAGCTTATAACCCTCTATTTATTTATGGAGGCGTTGGACTTGGAAAAACTCACTTAATGCATGCAATAGGTCATTACATACTTCAAGGAAACCCAAACGCTAAAGTAGTTTACGTTTCTTCTGAAAAATTTACTAATGAACTTATCAATTCTATTAAAGATGATAAAAACGAGGAATTTAGAACTAAGTATAGAAGTGTAGATGTTCTTTTAATCGATGATATTCAATTCATTGCTGGTAAGGAAAGAACGCAAGAAGAATTCTTCCATACATTTAATACTCTACATGATGCTAATAAGCAAATAATTCTATCATCTGATAGGCCACCAAAAGAGATTCCAACACTTGAAGATAGACTTCGTTCTAGATTTGAATGGGGGCTCATAGCTGATATACAAGCGCCTGATTTTGAAACTAGAATGGCTATATTAAAGAAAAAAGCCGATGTAGAAAAATTAAACGTTCCAAATGAAGTTATGGTTTATATTGCTACAAAAATTAAATCTAATATAAGAGAGTTAGAAGGTGCACTAATAAGAATAGTTGCGTACTCTTCTCTAACCAATAGAGAAATTACCGTTGATTTAGCAACTGAAGCATTAAAAGATATTATTTCAAATAAGCAAAATAAAAATATTACTATTGATCTTATTCAAGATGTAATATCAGCTTATTTTAATTTAAGAGTAGAAGATTTAAAATCTCAAAGAAGAACAAGAAATATTGCATACCCTAGACAAATAGCCATGTATTTAAGCAGAAAGCTTACAGATATGTCTCTTCCTAAGATAGGTGAAGAATTTGGAGGACGTGATCATACAACGGTTATTCATGCTTATGAAAAGATTTCTGAAGGCTTAAAAAGCGATGAAAGCCTGCAACGTACAATAGATGACATAACTAAAAAAATAACTCAAAAATAAAGTTATCCACACCTGTTGATAATAACCTGTGAATAATAGGTGGATATCTTTTTAAAAATTATTAGTGTGTGGATATTGTGGATAAGTGCTCAAATTTGTCACCAACTTATCCACAGTATTTTTTTCTTATAAACATAGAAAAAATCAGTGTTTATGATAGTTATCCACATATCCACATGCCCTACTACTATTATTATTAATAATTATATTATATTATCTATATATATTGTCTATAAATCTATGTGCATAACTGTGCATAACTTTAGGAGGTTGTCTTATGAATTTCATATGTTCAAAACAAAAATTACAAGAAGGTATTTCTATAGTAACTAAAGCTATAACTGGAAAAACTACAATGCCAATTTTAGAAGGTATTTACATAGAGGCTAATGATGAAGGTTTAACACTTATTGGATCAGACATGGATGTAAGTATTGAAACTAAAGTAGAAGCTACAGTTACTACAGCTGGAAAAATAGTCTTAGATGCTAGATTATTTGGTGAGATTATTAGAAAACTACCAAACTCAGATGTAAAAATAGAAATAGCTGATAATGATTTAATACAAGTTACTTGTGAAAAGTCAGTATTTAACTTGGTATACATGAATCCAAGTGATTATCCAATGTTACCAACAATAAACGAGGATTTAAAAGTTGAAGTTCCACAAAATCTATTAAAAAATATGATAAAAGGTACTTCATTTGCTATTGCTCAAGATGAAGTAAGACCAATACTTCAAGGTATTCTTTTTGAAGTAAAAGATAAACAATTAAACTTAGTTGCATTAGATGGATATAGATTGGCCATCAGAAATGAACTTTTAGATATAGATAATGACATAGAAGTCGTAATTCCTGGAAAAACTTTAAATGAGGTATCTAAAATTTTAGAAGATAATTCAGATTTGGTTGAAATTACCTTCACAAGCAATCATATTTTATTTAATTTAAAAACTACAAAAGTAATTTCAAGATTACTAGAAGGTAAATTTGTAAATTATAATTCACTTTTACCTCAAGAACATAAACTAATTGTTAATGTTAAAAAGCAAGAACTGCAAAATGGGATTGAAAGAGCCTCTTTAATGGCTAAAGATGGAAATAGTAACTTAATCAAATTAGATGTACAAGAAGACATTTTAATTATCACTTCTAATTCTCAATTGGGAAAAGTAAGAGAAGAAGTTGCGATAAGTCTGCAAGGAGAAGGGGTTCAAATTGCATTTAACTCAAGATATTTATTGGATGTTCTTAAGAGTATGGAAGAAGATGAAATTGTCATGGAAATGACATCAGGTATAACTCCTTGTGTAATAAAAGGAAAAAATATGAATAATTCAAAATATTTAGTTTTACCTGTTAGATTAGTAAGATAGGAGGAACTTGCATAATAAACGTATATATATGCAAGAAAGATAAAACTATGGAAGTTAAAATTCAAACTGAATTTATAAAATTAGATTCATTCTTAAAATTCTGTGGGGCAGCATCATTAGGTTCAGAAGCTAAAATGTATGTTTTAGATGAATTAGTAAAAGTAAACGGTGAAGTTTGTACTCAAAGAGGAAAAAAATTATATAGAGGTGACATTGTAGAATTTAATGGTGAAACTTTTAAGGTAGTGTAAAGGCTATTTTTTTAAATTAGCTATTAAAAGTTTATATATGTTATAATATTATGGGTGTTTAAGATGTTTATTAAAAGACTACAAATGCTTAATTATAGAAATTATAATGCATTAGATATTGAATTATGTCCTAATGTTAATGTGTTCATGGGAGATAATGCTCAAGGAAAAACTAATATACTAGAAGCTATATATTACTGTGCTTTTGCAAAATCTCATAGAACATCAAAAGATAAAGAACTTATTAATTGGAATGGTGAGCATGCATTTATAAGTGTTGATGTAGGCAGAGAAAGACTTGATAAAAGGATAGATATAAGCATTCTTAAGGACGGAAAAAAATCCATAAGGATTAATAAAATAAAAATAAAAAAAATAGGCGAATTATTTGGGAATTTCAATGTTGTGATGTTTTCTCCGGAGGATCTTAGAATAATAAAAGATTCTCCTGGAGTAAGACGAAAATTTATTGATATGGAATTATGTCAGTTAAATCCTAAGTATTACTATAATCTAGTTCAATATAATAAAGTCCTTAATGAGAGGAATATACTTTTAAGAAATAGAAATACCAGTAGTGAAATGTTGGAAATATATGATATGCAATTGGTTGAATTTGGATATAATATAATTAGGGATAGAATTAAATACATTGAAAGTTTAAACAAGTATGCTGAAAAAATACACTCTGATATCACATCGGGAAAAGAAAAAATAAATTTTAAGTATATTAGTACTATAAAGGACTTAGAAAATATTAAAGAAAATTTTTACACGCTATTAGAAAAAAATAGAAGTAAGGATTGCGATAGAGGAATAACATCCATTGGTCCACATAGGGATGATTTTTTTGTCTATATAAACGATATTGATACTAAGAGCTATGGATCCCAAGGACAACAGAGAACGGCAGTATTAACTATGAAATTTTCATCACTAGAAATAATAAAAGAGCTTACAGGAGAATTTCCAGTTTTACTTTTAGATGATGTATTATCAGAACTAGATTTTAATAGAAAAAAATATATTTTAAGTACAATAGGACAGATACAGACTGTTATTACATGTACTGGTATAGAAGATTTATATGAATATTTAGACGAAAAGGCAAAAGTCTTTAAAGTTAAGAATGGAGAAATTGTAAACTCGTAAGGAAATTCTGTCTTTAGGAGAATAAGTTGGATTGAATAAAGCATTTAAATCTTACTTACAAGGAGGAAATAGTATGTTTTTACATTTAGGAGAGAATGTAGTAGTACCAATAAAAGATGTGATAGGAATATTTGATATACATAATTCTATGTATAGTTCAGATACCATATCTTTTTTAAGAATGGCTGAAGAAGATGGATTTGTTGAAAAAATTTCTAAGGAGAGCCCAAAATCATTTGTTATAGCTGAAGTTAATAAGATGAGTAAGGTTTATTTATCACCAATTTCATCGTCAACATTAACAAAGAGAACGAATATTGATTATAATCCTTAAGTCCGATATTTAGCCTTTAGTTTATATATATAAAAGATTAAGGAGGAATATGTCTTGACAGAAAACAAGCAAAGTTATGATGAAAGTCAGATTCAGGTTTTAGAAGGTTTAGAAGCAGTAAGAAAAAGACCGGGTATGTACATAGGGACTACAAGCTCAAGAGGACTTCATCATTTAGTTTATGAAATTGTTGATAATAGTATTGATGAGGCATTAGCAGGATTCTGTAGCCATATTGAAGTTACGATAAATGAAGATAATTCTATTACTGTAGTAGATAACGGGAGAGGTATGCCAGTAGGAATACATCCAAAGATTGGAAGATCAACTATTGAGGTTATCATGACAGTGCTACATGCTGGTGGAAAATTTGGTGGTGGAGGATACAAAGTATCCGGAGGGCTTCATGGTGTTGGGGCATCAGTTGTTAATGCATTATCAGAAGCTTGTGAAGTTACAGTAACAAGAGAAGGTAAGGTGTGGCAACAAAAATATTCAAGAGGAAATATCTTAGGTGATGTTACTCAAATAGGTGAAAGTGATGGTCATGGTACCAAGACTTGGTTTAAACCTGATCATGAGATATTTGAGACAACAGAATTTGAGTTTGAAATATTACAAAGCAGATTAAGAGAACTTGCTTTTCTTAATAAAGGAATTCGTATCACCTTATCTGATAAGAGAGAAGGTCAAGAAAAGGGTGAAACTTACTACTACGAAGGTGGTATAAAGGAATTCGTAAATTATCTAAATAGAAATAAAGATGTATTACATCCAGAACCAATATATGTTGAGGGAGAAAAGGATGGAATCATCGCTGAAGTATCATTACAATACAATGATGGATATACAGAAAATCTTTATTCATTTGCTAATAACATAGATACAATAGAAGGTGGAACTCATTTAGTTGGTTTTAAGACAGCAATAACAAGAGTTATCAATGATTATGCTAAAAAGTTCGGCCATATAAAAGAAAGCGATAAGAATCTTTCAGGAGATGATGTAAGAGAGGGTCTTACAGCAGTAGTTTCAGTGAAGATATCTGAACCACAATTTGAAGGACAAACAAAGACTAAGCTTGGAAACTCTGAAGTAAGAGGAGTAGTTGATTCAATCGTTGCTGATGGAGTAGGTACATTCTTAGAAGAAAATCCAGCGGTAGGAAAAATAATAATAGATAAAGCATTAATGGCAGCAAGAGCTAGAGATGCAGCGAGAAAAGCTAGAGAGCTTACAAGAAAATCTGTACTTGAAAGATCAACATTACCAGGTAAATTAGCTGATTGTTCTTCTAAAGATCCAATGGAATGTGAAATCTATATAGTCGAAGGAGATTCAGCTGGTGGTTCAGCAAAGCAAGGTAGAAATAGAAAATTCCAAGCTATACTTCCACTGAGAGGAAAGATATTAAATGTTGAAAAACAAAGATTAGATAGAATATTAAATGCAGATTCAATAAGATCAATGGTTACAGCTTTTGGTGCTGGTATTGGAAAGGATTTTGATGTATCAAAGCTTAGATATAACAGAGTCATAATCATGACTGATGCCGATGTAGATGGTGCACATATTAGAACATTATTATTAACGTTCTTCTATAGATATATGAGACCACTTATTGATGAAGGACATGTATTTATAGCTCAGCCACCACTTTACAAGGTAAGCAAAGGTAAAAAAGAAATTTATGCATATACTGATGAAGAGTTAGAAAGTGCTCTTAATGAAATGGGCGGTAAAGATAGTTCAGTTGATATACAAAGATACAAAGGTCTTGGTGAAATGAATGCAAACCAATTATGGGATACTACAATGAATCCAGAAGAAAGAATACTTTTAAAAGCTACAGTGGAAGATGCTATTGCAGCTGATGAAATATTCACTATCTTAATGGGAGATAAAGTTGAACCAAGAAGAGAGTTTATACAAAAAAATGCTAAGAAAGTTAGTAACTTAGATATTTAGTACTAATACGAGGTGAAGTACATGAATTTAAATGAGGGAAAATATATCCATGTTGATATAAATAACGAGATGAAAAAATGTTATATCGACTACGCTATGAGTGTTATAGTTGGTAGAGCACTTCCTGATGTAAGAGATGGTCTTAAGCCAGTTCATAGAAGAATACTTTACTCAATGCAAGAATTAGGATTAGAGCCTCAAAAGGGATACAGAAAATGTGCCAGAATAGTTGGGGAAGTTT
Source organism: Clostridium lentum (assembly GCF_014287815.1). Lineage (GTDB taxonomy): Bacteria > Bacillota > Clostridia > Clostridiales > Clostridiaceae > Clostridium > Clostridium lentum. The sequence goes on along the minus strand of NZ_JACOOQ010000024.1, from coordinate 2,926 downwards.
TAGGTAAGTATCACCCACATGGTGATTCCTCAGTTTATGATGCATTAGTAAGAATGGCGCAAGATTTTTCTTTAAGATATATGTTAGTTGATGGACATGGAAACTTTGGTTCTGTAGACGGAGATAGTGCAGCAGCAATGAGATATACAGAAGCAAAGATGAATAAGATAGCAGTGGAAATGCTAAGAGACATTAGAAAAGAAACTGTTGATTTTATGCCAAACTTTGATGGAGAAGAAAAAGAACCAGTAGTATTACCTTCAAGATATCCAAACCTTTTAGTAAATGGTTCATCAGGTATAGCAGTAGGTATGGCAACTAATATACCTCCACATAACCTGGGAGAAATTATCGATGGAACAATAATGCTTATAGATAATCCAGAAACTACTGTTTTAGAACTTATGACAGCAATAAAGGGACCTGATTTTCCAACTGGTGCAATAGTTATGGGGAAAGCTGGTATAAGAGCAGCTTATGAAACAGGAAAAGGAAAGATTGTTGTTAGAGCAAAAGCTGAAATTGAAGAGGAAAATGGAAGAAACAGAATAGTAGTTACTGAAATTCCATATCAAGTTAATAAAGCTAAGCTTATAGAGAATATTGCAGATTTAGTGAAGGATAAGAAGATTACTGGAATATCAGATTTAAGGGATGAATCTGATAGAGAAGGTATGAGAATAGTAATAGAGCTTAAGAGAGATGCTAATCCTAATGTAATTTTAAATTTATTATTTAAGCATACAAAGATGCAAGATACATTTGGAGTTATCATGTTAGCATTAGTAGATAATGAGCCGAAAGTATTAAATCTTAAGGAAGTATTAACTCATTATATAGCATTCCAAAAAGAAGTGGTTACTAGAAGAACTATATTTGAACTAAATAAAGCAGAAGCGAGAGCACATATCTTAGAAGGTTTAAAAATAGCACTTGATAACATTGATGATGTAATCAATATTATTAGAAGTTCTAAAAATAGTGATATTGCAAAAAGCACATTAATGGAAAGATTTCAATTAAGTGATAAGCAAGCACAAGCAATCTTAGAGATGAGGTTAAGAAGATTAACAGCTCTTGAAAGAGATAAGATAGAAGAAGAACTTAACGAAATTATGCAATACATTGAATATTTAAATAGTATATTAGCTGATGAAATGAAGCTTCTAGGAGTAATCAAAGAAGAGCTTATAGAGATAAAGAGCAAGTACAACGATGAAAGAAGAACTGAAATTCAAAAAGTAGTTAATGAAATAGATATAGAAGATTTAATTCAAGAAGAAGATGTTGTTATCACATTAACTAATTCAGGATATATTAAGAGAATTTCTGCTGATACATATTCAGCTCAAAGAAGAGGGGGAAGAGGTATTCAAGCAATGACTACAAAGGAAGATGATTTTGTAGAAAATGTTTTAATAACTTCAACTCATTCAGATGTATTATTCTTTACAAACAAAGGAAGAGTATACAAGAAGAGAGCATATGAGATTCCAGATGCAGGAAGAACTGCTAAGGGAACTAATATAATCAACCTTATACCAATAGAACAAGATGAAAGAATTGAAACTGTACTTACTATTGCTGATGAAATAAGAGAAGGATATTTATTCATGGCAACTAAGAAAGGTCTTGTTAAGAAAACTCACTTATCAGAATTCAAGAACTTAAGAAAGAACGGACTTATAGCTATAAGCTTAAGAGAAGGTGATGAACTTCTTAAGGTAAAAGTTACTAGAGGAGATGCTGATATAGTTATAGTATCTGAACATGGTAATGCCATTAAGTTTAATGAACAAGATGTAAGAGCAATGGGTAGAACTGCTGCTGGTGTTAAATCGATGAACTTAAGAGAAGATGATATTGCTGTCTGCATGGATATAGCAGTTGATGATGAAGATTTATTAGTAATAAGTGAAAATGGATTTGGGAAGAGAACTCCTTTAGTTGAATATAAGAGACAAAATAGAGGTGGAGTTGGTTTAATAACATACAAAATAAGTGAAAAAACTGGTAAGGTTGTTGGGGCAACAGTATGTAAGGCTGAAGATGAATTAATGCTTATAAATACAAGTGGTGTAGCTATAAGAATTAATGTATCAGATGTATCTGTAACTAGTAGAGCTACAATGGGAGTTAGATTAATGAGAACTTCTGATGAAGAGAGAATTGCAGCTATAGCTAAAATATCAGCAAGTGAAATGCAAGAAAAAGATCAACAGTTATCATTAACAGATAATCTAGAAAATGAACATTTAGAATTAAATGAAGATACTAGCTTAGATAGATTAGTTGAAGAAGCAGAATCACAAATAGAAAGTGAAGAAGATTAAGAAGAATAATAAAAAGGCTGCCAAGAAATTTGGTAGCCTTTGTTTAATTTACTTGGATAAAATGGGGGTTAAAAGGGAAGAATAGATATAAAATAGTAGTACTCGTAGCCTTGTGTATCACAATGTGATTTTATTAGATTAATAAAGAAAAATAAAGTATTTTAATAATAATTTTAATAAATATCAGTATTTAATTGGTTTTAAATAGAATATAAATGTTAAACTAAAACACGTCGACAGGACAACAAACAACAGTAAAGTTGCTGAAACGACAAACATCTTCATCAAGTAATGAAATGTTACAAAAAAACTTTTGAAAAAAGTATTGACAGTAACAAGATGAGATGATAAGCTATAGAAGTCGCTTAAGGGCGGCAAGATAAAATGGTCTTTGAAAATTGAACAGAATATAGTTAATATAAAACCAGCAATTCTTTTAAGTCTTATAAAGACTCAAAGTAATTTGAGCAAAACAGATTAAACTTTTTATTGAGAGTTTGATCCTGGCTCAGGACGAACGCTGGCGGCGTGCCTAACACATGCAAGTCGAGCGAATGAAATTCCTTCGGGAATGGATTTAGCGGCGGACGGGT
>NZ_JACOOQ010000023.1 GCF_014287815.1 Clostridium lentum | reverse complement strand
AAAAATACATATCGCACCTTCGAAGAAGCCAATATAGCTATATTTAAATATATTGAAGGTTGGTATAACAGAAAAAGGATACACTCTTCTATTAATTACATGACACCAGAACAATGTGAATTATTAGTTAGAAGTGCAGCATAAAAAAGTTTGACTTTTTGTGTCCAAAATATTGACATAAGACCAAACTTAAAGAACCGCCGTATACCGGACGGTACGTGCGGTGGTGTGAGAGGACGCTAAATAAAATAATTATTTAGCTCCTACTCGATTTATTATTATAAAGTAATAAAGTGTAAAAGTACATTCAGATAGGAGCTTCGTTCAAGAAATGAATTTGAAAGAGGCTCTTTTATTTAATTATATAAGGAAACTTTATATTTTAATGTATTAAATGGATATAAGTGTTAAAGGAATTCACATATTATTACGATATAAGAATAAATTATAAAAAAATATAGAGGATTTAAAATGTATAAGTATTATTTATTACCAGATGCAAAGAAAGATTTAGATAAAGTAAGCAAACGTGAAAAAATAAATGCATTAGATAGTATAGAAAGGCTAATAAATGGATTGTGGGGAGGTGGGACAAGAGTAAAGAAGCTTCATGGTTTTACTAGGAGAAAATGTATTTATGAAGCAAGAGAGGATAGTGGCAAGAGACTTTTATTTACTCTTGGTAAAAAGGAAGAAAGTACAGACACTCCATTGTATATACATAATGTATGTATAGAGCATGATAAAGTTATTAGAATGGCCAAAAAAATTATTGGTGATGAATATAATGAGGAATTATATATACAAGAGCAAGAAGAGGAAGAGGTTACAGCTATACAGTTATTAGAAGATGAAAAGAAATATCCTGAACAGAATTATATTTCAGCCATGATAGATGATATTGGATGCTTTGAAATAACTGAGGAAGATGTGTATAGGTTTATGGAGCAAGATGATGTGACAGAAGAGGAGTCTATAGCTTTTAGATTGAAATTATCTGAAGAACAAAAAAAGATAATAAATATGCCATTGCCTAAGCTTATTTCAGGTACTGCAGGTAGTGGTAAGACTACAGTATTACTTTATAATCTTATGATGGAACCACAAAAGAAAAAGCTATATATTACTTCAAATAAAAAGCTAGCAAATGAATCTAAAAACTTATTCTATAGATTAATAAAAGGTTTAGAGAACGAAAGTCAATATAAGAAAAATACAGAATTTAGAACTTTTGAAGATTTGTTATATGATGGATTGAAAAAAGGTGTTAGAAAGACTATGACGAAGGAAAGGTTTCTTCGTGAATATGAAGTGTATTCTAGAGGATTAGGTGCTAGTAAAGAATTTGAAGCATTAAAGGTTTGGGAAGAAATTAGGAGTGTATGGAAAGTAGATATCAATAGAAAGAGTATATCGCAGGAAGATTATCTTAAACTTACTAAATTAGAGGCACCGAATTTTTATGGAAATAGAGATAAAGCATTTAAAATATACAAATGGTATGAAAGTTTATTAGAAGATAATCTGTATTTTGACGAATTAGATTTGATTAAAGAATATTTAAATGGTGAAAAGAAAAGTAGAGAAGAATATGAATTTGTTATTTGTGATGAAGTTCAAGATTTAACCGAGCTACATTTCAAATTAGTATTTTTACTTACAAATGGAAAACCTCAGAATACAATAATAGCAGGTGATGATCATCAAATAATAAATCATAGTGGATTTAGATGGGAAAAGTTAAAGCAGCAGTATTATAATGAATTTAATATAAAGCCAGAACTTTATACTTTAAATAAGAATTATAGGTGTATTGGAAATATTGCAAATCTAGCTAATCAAGTAAATAAGCTCCAAGAGAAATTTGTAGAAAAGAAATATAAAGTACAAGCATTAGATTCACTTCCATATGGAAATAAGCCAGAATTACTTAATATTAATGAAGAAGAGCTTATTAAAGAGCTAAAAGATTTAGGACCGTTAAGGGCTATAATAGTAAAAGACCTACATAAGAAGAAGGAATTGAAAGATTCTTTTCTTTTTAAATATAATCAAGCACCGTTGATTTTTACAATAGAAGAAATAAAGGGACTAGAATTTGAATCAGTTATCTTGTGGAATTTAATTAGTAGCGATAAAGATAGTGAGAATAAGTGGAAAAAGGTCTTTAGAAGTACAAGGTGGAATGCGAATAAACAACTAAAAGATTTTGTTAAATATAATTCAAGTCTTATTTATGTTGCAATCACTAGGGCAATGAGAGGTTGTATTATATACGAAAATACAGATAATTATATATTTTGGAATTATCCTGATATAGATAAGAATATAAAAAAAGCAAATTTTTTAAATACGGGTATTCTTGGTCTAGATGAAAAAACCACTGATGAAGAATGGATGTTACAAGGTATCAATTTACTTAACAAAAAGCATTACGAAGCAGCACGAGAATGTTTCGAAAGGGTTAAAGATGATAAACTTATAAATGAGAGAGATAGATATATAAAAATAGCTAGTGCACAAGAACTAATGGATAAAAATTTATATGAGCAAGCAGCAGAAATATATCAAGAGATAGATGATGATGAAAATATGGTTAAGTGTTATGATTTGGCAGGATGCTATGAAAAAGTTTATAATTACTATTTTTCAAGAAGAAGCAAGAGAGATAATTATGAAAAAATTAAAGAGTATGGTATAAAAAGGTTTGATAAGCAGAAAGAATGGGAAAAAAGTGCGATTTACTGTTTACAAAGTGGACTTTATCAAGAAGCGATAGATAGGTTTGAGAAAGTAGGTAATTTTAAGCGAATAGCTGAAATATATCTTGGAAAGCTGAATAACCCTATGCAAGCTTTTAAATATTTAAAAAGAAATGGACCAGTAAGTAACTATTATATTAATTTATTATTTGAAAAACTATATGTGGTAGACTTATTTAATATGATGGATATAGTTAGTACTAATGAAGAGAAGTTAGAGTTATTGAATTTACTTGAAAGTAACTTTGACAATTTTAAATAAATTAGATTAAATTAGACTAAATGTACAAACAAAAAAATTATTAGTAAGGAAGAAATATAATGGGATTTAAAGATTTAGAATTTTTGAAAGTTGGGTCAATGGTGTTATTAGATGCAAAAGTAGAATCTGAGCTAAAGCCTTATTTTTTATTAAAGCAAGTAAAGAGAATATTGTTAAGATAGGAAATTCTCCGATGGTTAATTCAAAAGCTGTAGTTTTTAAAACTGACCAAAATTATACTATGTTACTGGTGATGTTTAGATTTAATGAGGATGATGAGCTGATATACATGAAATGGTTCAATTATTATGAAAAGTATAAAAGAGAGAAGTTAGATAAGTTAATTTATTCAGACAAGCTGTTTTTTTGTATTATAGACGATGAAAATAATAAGCAGGCAACATTTGAATGTAATAATGCTATAAGATTTATAATAAAACAGTGTAGTGAAGAGACTAAAGGGAAATGGTGGAGTAACGGAGAATTTTGGGGATATGCAAAGAATATTAGCAGTAAATATGCACATAGAGCTGAACTGTTTAACAGTAAATTTTAATAAAAATAAATAGAAAAAGGAAAGCCTTCCTTTTTCTATTTATTTTTATATACTATTATAGTAATTAAAAGGAAATTAGTCTGATAATTTTAGTTCCATTGATGTAAATCTTAAACCATTGATTATTTGTTCTTTATTAGTATCATAAAATCCTAACTTATGGTATACAGGAATAGCATATGGTGATGAATTTACTGTGATTTTATTAGAAGTAGTATTATCAAGTACAGTTTTAAATAATTTCTTACCAATTCCTTGTCTATGATATTTCCCATTTACAAAAAACAGTGCTATATGTGTTCAGTGGTTTCTTGTGGCAATAACACCATAGCTTTAAGGTTGTTTTTTTAACGCTTAGGAAAGTATAAAATTAAAGTATAAAAAGTTAGGAGAAAAATTATGAATGATAATCTAAAGGAAAAAATTAAATGTACAATACCAATTAAAGTTGATTATTATGAAGGGTTATTTAGAGAATTTGACTATAGAGATGTTGAGTATAGATGTATTAATGAAGATTTAGATGGATGGATTCAAGAATATATTTTTAGACTACCATATAAATTAAACCATATTAATGTTGAATTAGAGATAAATATGCCATTGGAAGTTAGAGACAAAAATAAAGAGGAGATGTCAAAGGCAGGTATAATAAATTCATATAAGGAGTTTTTGGAGCGAGAAAAAAAGTTAAGTATTATGGGGGTAATAAGAATTGGATATTATATGATTACTGCAGCAATTCTTTTGTCTTGTTGGTATATTATTAAAACTTATAAAGGTGAATCTTTACTTACATCATTATTGAATTCTGGTGGCACAGTATTATTGTGGCAAATAATGACTTTAATATTTATAGAAGGTAAGAATTTTAGGTATAAGCTTAGGATTAATAAGAAACTAAGTAATATGACTATAGTGTTTAAGTATATATAAGAAATATCATTTATTTGAAAATGGTAGAAAGCTTTGATATACTTAACTAAAGTCAATATTTTATGAGGTGAAAAATGGAAAAGTTATTATCTAATTTAAAGATAACAAATGATAATGAAAATTTAATATCTTTAACTTTATTTGGAAGTTATAATACTAAATATTGGTTTGAGGGAAAAAGTGATATTGATATTTTAGCCTTAATAAAGAAAAATGACTTTAATGTTGAATTTGAAATAGAAAATAAATATAGGGAAGTGTTACAAAAATACTTTAATTATGATGATATACACTTTACCTTTATTGGACTTAATAGTTTTGATACAGTATTTGCTGATATTTATATAGATTATAAAGATAAATTAATCTTTAACATTGATTTACATTATGATTACTTAATGTATATAAGTAAGTTTAATAGAGTAAATGAAAACTTAATTAAGTTAGTTAGAGAGGATTGGGAATCAAAATATGGTATATTATAGATATAAAAAAGAACGTCTAAGTGAAAAATTTAATAGTGCACATGAATTTTTAATTAAAATAAGAAAAGCTGTTCAGTTATATTGTTTAGATCCAAATGAGATTATAGCAAGAGGAATGACAGGATATTTTTCTGATTTTACTGAATATATAATTGATATATGCGAAACTTATTTGGTTATAAATGATAGGTATAATCCAAGATTAAGTGGTGTTGACTTAATTAAATCAGCAACTAGAGAAGGGTTAATGGATGATTATTTATGTGAATTTTTAATCAAATGTATAATACTTAGAAATAGATTTACTCATGATTATTATAAAAGAGATATTGCAGAATCAGATATAATTAAATTTTGTCACTCAGAAATTATTTATTTAGATATATTTTTAGAATCATCATCTGAAGTGGTAAAGTTAAAGTATAAAATAAATAGATAAATAATTAAACAAAGAGAACAAGCAAAGGTAATAGGTAAATAAGATGCAAACTTATACAATTTTTGCAGGTGTGAACGGGGCAGAAAAACTTCAGTATAAGATCCGCTAGAATTAAGTTAATTCTAGTGGATTTTTTGTATTTGAAGATAATTATAGAATAAAAGTTATTTTAAGGAATATAAAGAAAATATATCATTTAAGGGATATATATAAGATGTTTTCTATTAATCCACTATTATAAAATTTAAATATTCATGTTACTATTAGGTGGACAAGTTGTTAAAGACGTAAAAGTACAAGAGCACTAAAAATGAGTTAAAGATATTAACTCAAATTATAGGAGGAATGGAAATGAAATCTAAGATAATTTCATTATTAGTATTAGGAAGTATATTTATAGGAGGTGTACAAGCTAATGCAGAAACTATTGATAATAGTTCAAAGTCTAAAGCAGTAAGTACAGCTAGTGGATATAAATATAATAAACATTATTGGCATACTAATAATCAAAATAAACCATCTACTGGTAATGATGCATTATTAAATGAAGGAAATACTAGTAATAATACTGATGCAACTATAAATAATAAATTCATGGCAGAAGTTGAACAAGCCATATTTAATAAGGTAAATGAAGAAAGAACTAAAGCTGGGGTTGCACCATTAACTTATAATACAACTATGGAAAAATATGCTAGAATTAAATCTCAAGATATGGGAGATAATAATTATTTTAGCCATACTGATTTAAATGGTAATAATATAACTGCAAAAATGAAAGCTGATGGAGTTACATATAAGGCTTGGGGAGAAAATATTGCTTATATAAGTGGTGTTACAGATCCTACAGCATTAGCAAATCAATTTATGACAAATTGGATGAATTCTCAAGGACATAAAGAAAACATATTATCAACAAAGTTCAGCAGCATAGGTGTAGGAGTATATAAGATAGGAAATAAAGTATATGCAACTCAAGAGTTTTATAGATAGAAAATAAATTTTTAATATATTTAAGGTGAAGTGGTTAGTAATAAATCATTTAGTATTTGTTACTAACCACTTTTATATTTAATATCTAAGATTTAATTGATGAAAAACACTGTAATAATTGATATAATTATTACAGTGTTTTTACATATGTACAAATATTTGGGGGTAATATGAATACTGAAGATTTTAACTTGATTTATGGAATAAGAGATTCTATAAATGAAAAAGACAAAAAGATTAAGCTAATAAAATTATATAAGCTTTTACAGCAATTAACTAAAAAGCTCATTGAAAAAGGCTATAAAGACTTTCCTACTAATATTCCGGAATTATTATATTTTCTAGGTAATATTCCTATGAAAGAATATATTGATGATGGAACATTAGAAGGAGTTGCAATAGATGCATACTTAGATTTAACAGAAGAGTTTTTAGAGAGGGCTTCTGAAGATGATGTAGAGGAAGCAGGACAAAAGCTTATGTATCAATTATTGAAATATATTCGCGAATCTACACTAAAAGATAAAGACGAAGTTTATAAAAAAATTAAAGAATTTATAATTAATAATTATTATATATCTTTAAGAGATCTTGAAATAGAAGTAAAAAGAAATTTTGGATACGATATATATATAATGATAAAAAAAATGTATGAAAATGCAAATGATATAAATGGAGAATACTTATTATGTCCAGTGTGTGGAAAAGAATTGAATTTAGAAGATAAGAGAAATGGTACTTGCTCTAAAGTATGTGATTATTATATTAATAAGTATAATCTAAAAGCAAAAAAGAAGATTTTTAATAATAGAATTCTAAGGTTGAACGAAGGTGTATATAGGTTTAATCTAATGTCAAGTATTGGTGAATTTGAGATTTACAAAAAGTGTGTAGAAAGATTTCGTGGAAAAGAAGTGATTTTATATCCAAATGTAGATGAATATGATATATCAATAAAAGATGGTAATAAAAATATTTTAATAAATTTAGATGTAAAAGATGCTAGAACACCAGAAATATTAGTGAAAATTTTAATTAATAATACTAATTTAGATAAATTAATTAATAAAAATAATAGAATTATTAATTTTATAGTAATTCCTGAGCATAGAGAGTTTATTTATAATATAAGTAATGCTGGAAGGTATATAAAAGAACTTAAAAAATTATTAGCTAATGAAAGTATAGATATTATGGTAATTAGCGAAAGACATTTATATAAAGAAATAGAAAGAATATTTGAGGAGGTATAATGGATAATTTTAAAAAGAAGATAAAATCGATTTTTAATTATTATGGAATAGAAAATATAAGTATTAGAGAATTTATTCAAGTTGAAATTGTTTTATTAATAATTAGTAAATTGAATACAAAGGTAAAAGTAAAAGATGCATGGAGTGTCTTAACTAAATACTTTAGTGAGTTAGCTACATTAGAAGAGGAAAAAGATATTAAAAAGTATATATACACAGCAAGAGAAAACTATTTAAATTTAGGAAAACGAAGAAGATGGAATGAATTAATTACTGAATATTTAAAATGTAATAATGATATAAGGTTTTATGGTGAAAGTGTCAATGGATACTTAGTAAGAAATGAAGTTAAATATGAGATAGAACGTGAAAAAATATATTGTGATGAATTGGAATATTTATTAATTAACACCAATATAACAGAAAAAAATGTGGCTGAGGATATTATTGAGTATTTCAGTAAGTTGAAAAAACAAAATAAATTAGACTACAAAAAGTATAGTGCGGATGTTTATAGTATAGGAGGAGATCCTATAAAAAAATTGCCTCAATATAAAGAAAAAATTAGAACAATAATAGATACAAGAATTAATTGGAGCACTATTTTTAATGAGATGGGTGGAAAGTTTAAATATAGACCTAATATAAGATTAAAAATATTAAATAGTAAAAATAAATTGAAAGTAAAAGGAAATATTCATATAGTTGGAGCTTTAGGAGCCGGTAAATCAACTTTTAAATTTACATATGTTTTTAAGTCAGTTAAAAATGATTGTTGCAAAGTGGGAATTGTAGAAGACAATGTGGCAAATGTAATAGCAACAGTAATTGAACTAAGAAAATTAGGAATAAATGCTATACCTGTTATAGGTGAAAGTAATGAATTTAAACATTTAGATAATTATTATAAATCTATTAAAGAAGAGTATATAGATGATAATGATATAATGAAATTTTTATCAGGTAGCTGCATTGTAAAAGCACTGGCTAATGATTTTGAGAGTCCATATGAAGTACCTTGTAACAAGTTAAAAGAGGATGATATTTCTGTTACATGTCCATATAGTAATAAATGTGGAAAAATGAAGAGATATAGAGCTATATATTCAGCTGATGTATTAGTTACTACACCGTATAGTTTGACAAAAGGAAAATTGAAGGATTTTATTGATCCATATAAGAGAGGAATATATGAATTATTTCATGATTTATTAGATTTTATAATTGTTGATGAAGCTGATGGAGTGCAAAGCACACTGGATTCTGAATTAATGCCTCATGGTAAATTGAATTATGGTGATGATAATATAATAAATAAAGTAAAACAATTTAGAGATGAAATTCTTGACAATAATTTGAAGTTAAGAAAAAAAGATGTATATAGTTTTAGTAAAAATGTATCGAAAATAGATAGTATAATGCCATCAATTATAAGAATAGTGTTAGAGTTTGATAAAATACAAAGGTATATACAGAATGAAATCTTAACACCAACTGAGATATTTAATGAAGTAAAAACAATTCTGGAAAAGGTAGAAGGTAATGAGAAATTTATTGATTATTTATTCCAGTATGTAAATTTAATAAATATTGATAATATAACAGAAATAGAATTAAATCATCCTTTAAATCTTTTATTTAATGAAATAGAGAGCATACACAATACTAATGGAGGATATCCTGAAACAAAATTATATAAAGAAATAGATAATTTGTTGGAAATAAATAAAGTCTCTTTACCTTTAAATAAACAAGGCAAAAATATAGATAGGAAAACATTTATTGAAAAGATAGAATTTTTAATTCTTTTAGTTCAGCTAGATTACTTAATTAGAATAATTACAAAAGAATATTCTAAATTACAATACAAATATACAGGAACAATTAAATATATTGATGGAATACAAATGTTACCTAAGAAATTAATGCAATTTGTTAAGGAACCATGTATAGGAACTCTTTACGGATATAAATTTACCTATAATGATGGAATAAAAATTGACATTATGAGATATGCTGGCGTTGGAAGAAGTTTATTAGAAAATTGGGCTTATATGAAAGAAGATATAGGATTAGAAGGACCAGGTGTTATATGTTTATCAGGAACAAGCTATTCTCCAGGTTCAGCACATTATAATTTGAAAAAATCACCAGATATATTATTGTTAAGTGATAAACCAGAAGGGAAAATTGACATTAAATTTCTGCCAACTACTAGAGAGAAAGAGTTTTTAAGAATATCTGGTTCTAAATTAGAATTTAAGGAAGAAAATTTAAGGTATCTCACTAAGAATATAATAAGAGATATAAAATTTAGAATAGAAAAGAAAAAGAAAATTTTAATTGTAGTAAATAGCTATTCCGATTGTGATGTTGTAGCTAATGTATTACAAATGGAAAAAGATTTGAATTATGCTGTTGTAGGTAAAGAAGAAAATGAGTTTTCTAAGGTAATAACTAAAGAAAATATTGAAAATTTTGAAATAATTACTGAAGAAGCAGATATTTGTATTGTACCTTTATCAATAATTGCTAGGGGATATAATATATTAACTAATAAAAATTCAGTGGATGGAGAATATAATTCATATTTTAGCAGTGCATTTTTCTTAATAAGACCATATATGGTACCAGGGGATTTTAAATCATATATTCCAATTTTACATTATAAAATGAATGAAATTATAGATGGAATTACTGAAAAATATGAGGATTATAGTGAAAGGCTTGAGTTATTTAGTAAATTATGCTTTGCTGAATATAATAATATAGTATCTATAGGTCAATGGAAGAAACTTAGTGAAGAAGATAGAGAAATGATGTCATGGTTTATGTTGGTACCAATAAAACAAGCTATTGGAAGAATGCAGAGAAATGGTAATAGCTGTGAGGCTGTATTTTGCGATTTAGCTTATTGTGAAGCAATAGTGGAAAGTAAAAAACAGAATGCTAAAAATAGTATATTCTATGCATGGCATGAATTATTAGAAAAAAATTTAAATGATGAAGTAATAAATAGTTTATTTGGAAATTTTAATAATTCTTTAAAAAATCTAATTGATGATATTAATAATACTTATATTGATGTAATAAATGATGATTACTATGATGAATAATACAAGGCAAGGGTGAAAAAATATGGAGAATAATTTACAGTTATTTTCATTTTTAATAGATGAAGATACTATTGATGATGTTAATTTATATGCATTTATATTACCAAATGAAGTAAGAGAAATAATAGAAAATATAACTAGAAGTGATGATAAATATAAAGCTATAGCAAATAAGTCCATATATAAAATAGCAACATCAATTTTTAATGGAATTATATATTGTAATAATAGTATAAGTGATATTATTATTGATAATAATAGATGGGTATATTCACTAGAGCAATTTGATATGGAACTTTTAAAAGAAAAGATAGCTGATTGGTTGACAGAGGAAATGAAGAATAAATGTGGTGAAATAATTCAAATAAATTTTGCAGAGCTTTGGCAATATGAAGTTATTAGCTTAAAGGAAATATTAAAACAAAAATCAAATAACATGTATAATTTAATTCCACAGTATTATATTTATAAATTATCTAAAGAAAGTTTTAATTTTCTAACATTAAATAGACAACTGAAATTTCATAGAGTTATTGGTGAAGCTAATGTAGCAGAAATGTTTACTTTACCAATTGATATAGATGTAAATAAACAAAATGAAAAAGAAAAATATAAAGATAAATTTTCTTATGTTATTAGTGCAAAGTTAAAAACTCCTATTGATATTAATCAATCTGTATTAAATATTAAGTTATCAACAAGAATATGGACGACTTATCCAATTATAAGAAAAGATAATAATATAATTAAATCATCGCTTTTATTACGTGAAGCTACAACCATTTATGTATATAAAGAGAATCCATATTTTATTGATGAAGAATTAGCTTTTAATAAGTTGAGTATTATACGAAGTGGATCCAGTGAATTTAAATATAAGAACACATGTGATAAATGTTTTAGTGATATATTACAAATAAATATGGATAGTATACTGTACAATCCAGTTATATATATAAATGAATATAATGAAGATAAGAGCATAGCACTTATAGTTAAAAAGAATTCAACAAATAAAGATATTGAATACGGATGTGGTTTACCAGAGAGAAATGAAGCTCTTAAATTGGTGCAAGAAAAGCTTGTTAATTTACAATTAAGAAAACCTATTAAGTTATTATGCAAATTAGGAGCAAAAAAAAATATGAAATTTACTACTTCAAATGCCAAAGAGTATAACTTTGAAAAATACATTCCACAAAATCTAAATAAGAAAAAAGAGCTTGTTGATGGAAATAAAGAAATACCATGTAAGCCATATAAAATTAATTTATTAAATAATAAGGTTCTTATTCACATAGCTACTAAGGATGAAGAAATGAAAAATATGGTCATTGGTGTAGTTAGGATTTTATTAAGATTAAATAAAAAAATTAGTGATAATTGTTATGAAAATGATGAGAATTTAAACGTTGAATTCAATATTATAAATAATGATTTTGCCTTGTATATAAAGGACGGAGAAACTAAAAAAGATAGAGAAAAGATGATAAAGTCTATATTTGAAGATAACAGGGATGTTATACAAGGTGCAATTATTGATATTCCAAGATATGATCAAATAGATGAACAAAAGGAAAAAGATTCAAAATACGTTGTTAGAAATGCATTAAAAGAATGTAAAGTAATTAATCAATTTGTTAGTTTTATATCAACTGAAGGTTGTGAAAATGAAAAAATTAAACCTACAGGAATAGATACTATTTTTAGTGCAGTTAAGGATTTATTATCTGCATGTGGTTTTGTAGAAGGTGATTTATATAATATCACAGGTATAAAGGAAAATGACATATTATTAGGAATAGGAAAAATAAGTGCAAAAGATAATTCTAATAGAATTGCAATAAGTAAAATAGATAAAGGTATCATATATTATAAAGTATACCCTGATACTAAATGGAAAGAGGCTAGGGAATATATATTAAATATTAATAATAAAGTTTTAGAAAATACTAAAATACAAAAACTAGATAATGCTAAAAGACAGAATATATCTCAGTGGATACTAAATAATATTGATGAAACACTGAAAGAAAAAAGAATTGTATATTGTTTCGCTGATTGTAATATGAGAGGAATATGGAAGCAGTTAACAAACGATAACTTTATTGATTTTAACAATCTAGAAGTTTGTAATAAAGAATTTCTTAGGTTAATAAGATTTAACACTGAAGATGAAGTGCCTGATTATTTTATTTTTAAAGAAAGTAAGAATAATATAAATAGAGAAACAGGAATATTTAAAAGCATAAAATCAACATATTATTTAGTAGGTGAAAAGCATGATGGAAACAGAATTAGAAATGATTTGACCAAACTTAAAGCAATAAGAAAGCCTATTAAAAGGCAAACTTTATGTGAAGTAAATATTCAAGGTGCTAAGAATGAAGAAGAACAAGATGAAATAATAAAAATTACACAAATGTTAAGAAGAATGAATATTTCATATAAATCAGACTCATCTAGACCGTTACCAATATACTGTATTAATAGAATAGGTGAGTATATGATATCAATAATGAAAGTAAATGAGAACACAAAAAAATGTGAAATAAAATAATTTGAATAATAGCAGCAAAAAGCTGATTAAACACTGAAGTTTGTTTAATTAGCTTTTTTTATATAAAAAATATGTTAAACCTTGGGACTGTTGAAAGAATTGTGTAATATCAATTCTATCAGCAGTCCTTTTTGTATGGTTAGTTGGTAGAAATGGAATAATATACTTAAAAATTTTAGGAGGAATTTTTATGACAAAAAAAGATGATATTAACTTTGATTACACTGAAGAAGTGAAAAAATGTAAAACAATTGATGATGTTATTGGAAAAAATGGTTTAGTTCAGAGATTAATTAAAGATGTATTGGAAAATATATTAGAAGTTGAAATGGGAGAGCATTTAGGCCGTGATAAATACGATCGTCAAACTGATATAGATCAGGATGATAGAAATTATAGAAATGGTTATAGCAAGAAAACACTAAGAAGTTCATTTGGTGACTGGTGTTAGTATAAAGTAGTGGACACATTAAGTCGAACTAAGTAAAATAATATTTAGTTAAGAAAGGATGTGTCCATTATGGGAAAGGGCAGAAGATACGATCAAGAATATAAAGATATGATAGTAGAATTATTTAAGTCAGGAATGAGCTTAGCAGAGCTAAGTAGCGAATATGGCATTGCAAAATCAACAATTAACGGCTGGGTTAAAGATGTAAAAGAAATTAAAGTAGATGAAAATGAAGTTATGACATTAAAGGAAGTTAAGGCTTTAAAAAAAGAAATGGCAAGAATTAAAGAGGAAAATGAAATATTACACCAAAGGCGGGCTTTAGCCAAAAAAGCTATGGCAATATTTGCAACAAGAAATTAGATGAATTAATAGAATTTATAAATAGCAATAAAAACAAACATGATATTAAGACTATGTGTACCGTTCTAGGCGTAGCTAGAAGCACATATTATAAATCTTTTGATAAAACTAAATCTGCAAGAGAATTAGAAAATGAGGAATTAAAATCAGCTATTAAAAGGATATATAAAGAGAATAAAGGCATATATGGTGCTCCTAGGATTCATCATATACTTGGGATAGAAGGATTCAATGTATCATTGAAGCGAGTTCAAAGACGAATGACTGAACTTGGCCTTTGTGCAGTAACTGTAAAAAAATACAAACCTCATTCAAGTAAAAAGGTAGCAGAAGATTTAGAAAACGTTTTGAAAAGAGATTTTACTACTACTTCTATTAACGAAAAACGGGTAGGAGATATTACATATATTTATACTATCAAAGATGGTTGGTGCTATTTAGCTTCAGTTCTAGACTTATATTCTAAAAAAATAATTGGCTACGCTTTCGGTCAGAGAATGACTAATGATTTAGTTGTTAAAGCCTTAAAAAATGCTTATTACAGCCAATCTCCCGATAAGAATAAGCAATTAATATTTCATAGCGATTTAGGCTCTCAATACACTAGCAATGATTTAAGGGAGCTATGCAAAGAGTTTAATATTATACAATCGTTTAGTAAAAAAGGTTGTCCATATGATAATGCTTGTATAGAATCTTTTCATTCATTAATAAAAAAGGAAGAAATATATAGAAATACATACCGTACCTTCGAAGAAGCTAATATGGCTATTTTTAAATATATTGAAGGTTGGTATAACAGAAAAAGGCTACACTCTTCTATTAATTACATGACTCCAGATCAATGTGAATTATTAGCTAGAAGTGCAGCATAAAAAAGGTTGACTTTTTGTGTCCAAAATATTGACATAAGACTATTATATTACAAATTGTCATATAAAACTTTATTACAATAATTAAATATAGAAGGAGAAGTATAAATTGAGATTACGAAGAGCAGTATTTCTTTTAGAAATATTAAAGAAAAAAACGAACAATTCAAATAAACTTACAATAAATGAATTAATTGAAGAGTTAAAAAATGAAGGATATAATGTTACAAGAAATACTGTGAAATCAGATATAAACTCGTTAATTGATAGCGGATATAACATAATTGAAACAAAAGCTAGATATAATACAAGTTGTTATCATTATGAAAGCGAATTTTCAATTGAAGAATGTAGAGTAATTTTAGACTCTTTATATAGTAATAAATTTATTAGAAATGACTATAAAAGAAATATAAAAGAAAAAATCTTATCTAATATCTCATATATTGATAGAGCAATATTACGAAATTTAGTTATTACAGAAACGATAGATACTGGTGGAATAGATGTTACTAGAAATTTATTTGATTTACATAAGGCTATTATAGAAAGAAAAACTATTGAGTTTATAAATACAACTAGGGATGCTAATAAAAAAATAATCGAAAAGAAAAAAGTGGAATGTTTTATTCCCAAAAAAATTTATTATTATAATAATAGGTATTATTTAATTGGATTTAATGAAATTGAAGAAATAAGACATTATAGAATTGATAGATTATCTAAAATAATAATTAAGGAATTTCATGATAATAAGGAAAACATAGATTTAAAAGATTATGGTTTAATAAACTTTGATATGTTTAGAGCAGAGAAAGTTGAAAGAGTTGAGTTAAAAGTAAATAAAAGTTTAATAAATTCAGTAATAGAAAAATTTGGAGATAGAATAGATATTCATAGATGTTTAGAAGATGGAGATTATTTTATCATTAGTACTTTTGTCGGAATAAATACAGGATTAGTAAGGTGGATTTTAAAACAAGGTGCTGAAGCTAAGGTAATTTATCCAGAATATTTAATTGAAAAACTTAAAGTGGAAATAGAAAAAGTACAAAATTTATATAAATAAAAGAGTAGATGTCAATTATACTGACATCTACTCTTTTATAATATAAGTGAGGTTAGGTTTGTAGCCGAAGAATTAGTTGATAGGTAAAAATAGTAGAAATCAAAAAAAAGTATGAATTAATTGAAAAAATATTAAAGGGACTATATATGTCACTATTGGAGTTTATTATATAGTCATAGAATAAATTAATAAGAAGAGGTACTAAAATGAGTAAATTAGAAAAAAGGATGAAATTAGCAAAGGAAGCTGTAGAATTAATTAAAGAATTTAGAGGAGAAGAGGCAATATTAGGACACAATCCTTTACGAGCAGTGTCTATAAAAGAAGATGGAGAAATAATTGAAGTTGATGATGAATTTGACGGTGTAATAGGATATTCACTTACAAATATAAGTTCAGTTTTTGCACTTGAAATGAGAGGATGGGGACCATGTCCTGCTGGATTTTATGAGGCAATGGAAGCAGCACTAAGCAGTTTAGAGAGTGATTTTAAGAGATATTCTAAAGAGGAATTTAAAGAGTATGTTGGGGACTTAAAATATACTGAATATAGATGTGAAGAGATATATAAAAGATTAGAAGAAATAGAGCGTGAAGCTTCAAAATTAATGTAAAGATTTTATACAAAATTAATATTTAATGGAGAACGGCAATGGGAATAAATAGAATGCAGGGGGTATCTGCACATATAGAGTATATAAAGAAAGATTATGACAAGGTTGACTTTGTAAACTGTAAGTTTTGGAAGAATGAAATTTGCTATAATACTCTTTCTACAAAGTATGGTGAAAGTTGTTATACAAAGAGGGGATGTATGTATTCTATACCTTTACCACCAGGGAGAAAAAAGAAAAACAAAAAAGATAATCAAAATTATAACAATTTAAGTATTCCATATAGTACTTATACTTATAAAGTCAGTGATATAAAAATTAATTATTTTAATAAAGATATTACAACTATAGTAAAGGTAGATTATAAATCTTACAAAGTAGAGTGTAAATATAATGATAAAGATGATAAGGTTTTATTAGCAATATATTATAAAGTTAATGACAAGAATCCTATAATTAATTGTCAGTTTAATTTAAGTGAAATAATAAGAATATCAGGAAATGAAGTAATATTTACAGTTAGAATTGATGATATAGTTAGAAATATCAGAAATATTAACGAATATAAAGTAGCTAGTTTTATTAAGAGTGAAAATAAATCTAATATACTAAGAAAAGCTATTGTAAGTGATAGCAAAGAGGTAATAAATAAAATAGATTCTTTAATTAAGTTTATAGCTTATACAATTATTAAAGGATTTATGGAAATATATTAAAAATTATATACTTTATCTTTGAGTTAAAAAAACTTAAATTTTTAAGAAGACTATTGATGGATGTGATTATAAGGTAATTTATTATGATTTATAATATTTAGCGAAATAATGAGGTGTAAAAATGTTAGGATTTGAAATAATATGTTTTTTAAGAGGAATAGGATATTTAGAATTATCAAAAAAATTGATGTTTCAAAACAAGCAGTTAGTTCATGGTCAAAAAGAGGTGTTATACCTGAAAACAGAGTAGAAGAATTAGTGGAAATATTAGGAGTTCCAGCAGAAATATTATCTAGAGAAATTGATAAAAATAAAATAGAAGAAGAAATACATAGATTTATAAAGAATGTATAACATAAAGTATAAACAACCAAATACTTAGCTTTTGTACAACTTAATCATATTCTAATAAATAGGGATACAAAAAGATGAGGCTGTGGTTATAGATTTAAAAGTAAAAGGAAGCAGAATATATCAAGAATAAAATATGTTGTTAAGGTCATTGCTCTGTTACTCTTAAGATAAGTTAGATTATATTAATAGAAATAAAATAGGTATTGAAGAAAGTATGGATATTCAAAATCTTTTATGTAGAATACTAGTTGATGAAGTAGATATTTTAATTAAAGGCTCTGTTTTAAATCAAGGTTGATAATAGATGGCATAAAAGTGGACAAAGTTACTTGCCCACTTTTGTTGTAAATCACAATAATTTAAAATTACGCTATAAGAAAGTTTTAAAGGAGAAGAAATATGGACAAAAAAGTGAGCACGGATTCATGGGTTGATGAAGTTAAAATAGATAATAATAATTTTATTGGAAGAAAAACCATGGATTATAGTATGTTTAATCATGGTACAGTTATTTCACAAGGATATAAGGATAAATTTCTTAAAGGTTTATCTAAAACCATTAAATTAGGTAGTAGCATTTCAATAAAAATTATAATTGATGAAATTGAATATTCAGGTAAGATTGATATGCCTAATTCCAAAAAAAGAAAAACTCCAGTTGTAAGATTTTTATATTCAAGTAAAGCATTAAAGGAGGTATTAAGAGAAAAGTTACAAGTAAGTTATGATTACATAATGAATTATATTAATGAAAATGACAAAAAGCCAAATAATATTCCAGAAGAATATAAGGAATATATTGATATATATAAAGGTGATGAAGAAGATACTTTTATTCTTAAATTAATATCAAAAAAAGATAAAGAAAAAAATAATTTAGAAGATGAAGACATAATTGAAGAGGATGTAAAAGAAGAATTAGAAAATGAATTTTGGAGTATAACTAATATAAATGAAGAGGTAAGTTATATTCATAAATACATATTAAGCAAAGGTTTTTATTATAGTGAAGAATTAATCAAAAACTTTTATTTATCTCTTAAAACTAAGCCGTTTGTCATACTATCAGGTATTTCAGGAACAGGCAAAAGTAAAATAGTTGAGCTTTTTGCAGAAGCTATTGGTGCCAATTATAAAAATAAAAGATTTACTTTAATTCCAGTTAAACCAGACTGGTCTGATGCAACAGATCTTTTAGGCTATAGAAATATTGAAAGTAGATTTACTCCAGGAATAATAACTAGTGTTGCATATGAAGCAATGAAACATCCGGACAAGCCTTATTTTATTTGTTTAGATGAAATGAATTTAGCCAGAGTAGAATATTATTTTAGTGATATTTTATCTTTAATGGAAAGTAGAAAATTAAATGATGATGGTGAAATTATAACTGAAAATTTACTTAAAGAAGTTCAGTTTGAAAAGGGTGATATAGAAGCTATAGACAAATATGGTGATGTATATATTCCAGAAAATCTTTATATAGTGGGAACTGTTAATATGGATGAAACTACATTTCCATTTAGTAAAAAGGTTTTAGATAGAGCAAATACTATAGAGTTTAATAAAGTAAATTTAAAATACAATTTTGATGTAGCTTTAGATAATATTTATCTAAAAGAAAGAGTTTATAGTAATGACTTTTTAAAGTCTAATTACTTAAAGATTTCACAATGTAAAGATAATAAAGATATAGCAATTAAAGTTATTGATGAATTAATAAAAATAAATGATATTTTAGAAGAATATAATCAACACTTTGGATTTAGAGTGAGAGATGAAATTGTATTTTATATGATATATGCAATAAAGAATAGTATTTTTGATTTTGATAAGGCTATGGATTATTGTATAACACAAAAAATACTACCTAAAGTAAATGGAAGTAATTCAGATGTTTTAGAAATATTAATTAAGATATTTAATATTTTAAATGATTCTAAATTTAATGCTGAAGATTATTTAGATGAAAATACTTTAAAAGATATGACTAATAAAGGTAAGGAAAGCAATTATAAATTAAGTAGTGAAAAGCTTCTTTATATGATAAGGAGGTTTGTAAGGGATGGATTCACAACCTTCTGGCAATAATAAAGAGCTAATTTTTATAGAAACTGATGAAATATATTTTATTATAAAGGGAAATGAAAATGCAGTAGGATATTCAGAAGAAAAAAGCTTAGATGTAAGCTCTAATTGTAATATTATTAATTCTGAGTTTGATGAGAATATTCATTTTAAAGAATACAAAAATTATGAAATAATAATTGAAGCAAAAAATAAAGTTAAAATAGATTTTTATCATGATAATACTAATATTAGAAATAAGGTAACGCCAACAGGTAGAAGTGGTAAAATATTAAGTGGAATTATTAATTTCAGAGGAGATATTGGATATTCTGATTTATATATTTTTGTAAATGGTAATGAACATTTAAAGGTTACATTAGAGATATTTCCAAGTAAGATAGATTATAAAGATGATTATAAGGAATTACTTAGAGATGTTAATGAAGAAATTTATAATTTAGCTTATGGATTTTTAAGTACTACTTATTTAGGTGCTGAATTAACAAATAAAAATAGTAATACTTATACTGAATTTTATAGTATTTTAAATTATATTTATAAAAGGCTAATTAAAGCTATTAATATTATAATTTACAATCCACATCATGGCTTAGTTAAGGATAGTAGAATTTGCAAATATCATTCTTTAAGAAATACTAGTAATGAAACTATTAAGTGGCTTGAAAAAAGACCTCATGTTATGAAAAATATTGAAGGAATATATATTCCAAATGAAGCTTTACAGATAAGTAAAAGACTTACTTATGATACTAATGAAAATAGATTTCTTAAGTTTATTCTTTTAAGAATAGTAAAGAAAATTGATATGTTTATTAGTAATTATAATAAGTCATATTGGAGTAAAGATGAAGAAGTTATAAATAAGCTAATTTTAATGAAAAAGCAGATTATGAAAATATTTAATACTTCTTTTTTAAAGGAAGTATCAAGTTGGCAGCAAAATATTTCTGCATCTTTAGTGTTTAGTATGGCTAGTGGATATAAAGAAATATATAAATATTATTTGATGTTACAAAAGGGATTAAATATTAATAGTAATATATTTGCTATATCTATGAAGGACTTGCCATTATTATATGAATATTGGTGCTTTATAAAAATAAATTCTTTATTAAGAAAAAGATATAAATTAATTAGTTCTGATTTTGTTAAAGTAAATAATGAAGGTATAGTAGTGGCTCTTCGTAAGGGGAAGAGCTCTACACTTGTATATGAAAATCCTAGAACTAAAGAAAAATTTAGAGTGTTATATAATACTAATACTTTATCAGGAACTATTAATCAAAAGCCAGATAATATTCTTTCTATTGATAAGGGCAAAAATACTATGACTTATGAATTCATATTTGATGCTAAATATAAGATGGAAAGTAGTGAAAATTATAAAAATAGATATGGGGGAATAGGACCTAAAGAAGAGGATGTTAATACAATGCATAGATATAGAGATGCTATTGTATATAAAAATAAAGATACGAGTAAATATGAAAATTGTATTTTTGGAGCATTTGTATTATTCCCACATAAAGATGAAGAGGAGTTTAAAAAACATAGTTTTTATAAGAGTATAAGTGAGGTTAATATAGGAGCAATACCTTTTTTACCTTCTAGTACCAAACTCATGGAAGAGTTTTTAGATGAGTTAATTAATGAATCCTCTTATTCTACTTTTGAAAGAGCATTAGACCAAAATGGTAATGATGAATATTTAAGAGATGAGTATTTTAAGAATAGAAATGTTTTAATTGGTCCAATTAAAGATGAGAAGCAATTTGATATAGTAATGGAACATAATTTTTATCATGTTCCTAAGAAAAGTGTTGATTTTATTAAGAATAATATTGAATATGTGGCATTATCACAACCAATAAATATGTTTAAAAGTGAAGCAGGAATCTCTTATTACGGAAAGGTTATTGAAATAAGAGAAGTTGAGAGAAGAGAAATTACTGAATTACCTAAGGATTCTAATGAACTTTATTACTTAATTAAAATTGAAAAATGGATCGAGTTACCTAAGAAGATTGAAGTAATGGGATATGCTGTTAGAAGATGTCTTTATAGCAGTGAATATTTATTAAAAAATTCTACTATGATTTCTGAACTTTTAATTAAGAGTAAGGAAGAATATAGGGTTTGTTGTGAATTAAAGAGATTTGGAGAGAAAGCTAGTTTAAATGAAGACGATAATAAGATAATGCATATGGAATGTGGTAATGGAAAGTTAATTGTTTTTAATAAAAATGAGATTAGTGTTTATAGTAAAGGAAATGTTGAGAAGTTTAGTATTAGTGAATTTAGTAGGAATATACGAAAAGTAATTCAAATATGATACAAAGAAAATTTATACTAATAGAAAAAGAAATTTGTTTAGACATGAATGATAGAAGTTTCAAAAACTAAATATAGGATTGGAAGTATAATAGGCACTAACAGTAATGTGAGTGCCTATTTTATATTTACTACTGTAATAATTTAATTAAATACATAATAAAATAACCTTTTTTTACAAAATATAAATGACAATTTTCGACAAAGAAAATTTGGTGATTTTGTTATACTTTTAATATCAATAAAAGTTAGAAGGAGAAGATAATGATAAGTATAAAAAATAAAAACTTATGGAAGTTTTCCTCTATACCGGGTATAGAAGAGTCAACGTTTAATAAAGTTTTAGAAAAGTTTTATGATCTTGGAATTTCTGGACTTGTGAGAGAAAATGTTCAAAATTCACTTGATGGTAAATTACCAGGGAGCAATGAACCTGTTATAGTAACTATAAAAACAGGTAAAATAAATAAAGAATTTATTCCAGGTTTAGAAGATATAAAAGAAAGAATTTCATGTCTTCAAGGAAGAAATAGTTATACTAAAGAAACTGTAGAACATATGCAAAATAAAATGAATGCTGAAGAAGTTGATTATATTTCTTTTGAAGATTCAAATACAAAGGGATTAACTGGTGCTAAAAATGGACAAAGTGATTCTAAAAAAGATACCTGGGGAATTTATGCTTATAATAAAGGTGTTCATTCAGAAGAAGAGGATGCAGCAGTAGAAAAATCAAGGGGTGGATCTCATGGTATAGGTAAGATTGCTTCAAATGCTGCTTCAGAATTACATATGATGTATTTTGCCAACTGTGATGCAGAAGGTAATAAACATTTAGGGGGAACAGTTCAGCTTATAGAACATAAATATAAAGATAATTACTATCGTTCAACTGGATATTTTACAGATATAAAGCATATAGATCAAAATAAGACGAAGTTTTATCCTTATGAAAATACATTTAATGAAGTATTTGAAAAGAATACGAGAGGGTTAAAGATTATAATACCTTTTTTAAGAGAACAGTTTAATAATGAGAAAGAAATAATAAAGAGTATTTGTGATAGCTTCTTTATTGCAATTTTAGAAAAGAAACTAGAGGTATTAGTAAACGATAAAATTATTAATAGCAAAACAATAGAAAAGTATATAAAGAATAAAGATTATTATATTCAAGAAGTTTCTGAAATAAAAGATGAGTTTACTCCTTTATATTTAAATACATATAAAAATATAGAGGCAAGGGAAATTCAAATACAAGATACTAAAGATAAATATAACTTCAAGCTATATTTTAATTATGATGAAGAAATACCAAAAGGTCGTGTTGCTATAATAAGAACTATTGGTATGAAGATAGAAGATAAAAAGGTTAAAGGGAATGTAAACAAGCCATTTAATGCTGTACTTATACCTGAATCAACGAAAGAAGATGCATTTCTAAAATCACTAGAAAATGAATCTCATACTGAATTAACTTTTGAACATATAAAAGATCAAGTTCTACAAAGAAATGCTAAAAGATTTATTAATAATATATCTAAAGAAATAGCAAAGATCATTGAGGGTGAAATTAAAAAGAATAATCCTACAGATGGCGTAATGGATACTAAAGATATTTTATATGTAGTTGAAAGTCAATTTAAGAAAGATTTATCACAAACTATAGCAACAGTAAAATTGAATAAGGGAAATAAAGAAACAACTATTTCAAAAGTGAAAGAAGATATTCCTAAAAAGGAAAAAAAGAAAAAAGATGAAAAGAAGCCTAAGAAAAATAAGCCGTTAAAGAAAGTAATGAAAGATAGAAGTGAAGAAGATTTAGATGGAGAAAGTAAAGAAAAACTAGATAGATATAGCACATATCCTGATATGGTTGAAAGACTAATTATAGGTAATAAGGAATTTGTTAAGTTTGATTTCAATGGATCAGATGAGATGAAGAAAGCAAAAGTATGTGATATTGCCCTATCAGTGGTTGATGGTATGGGTGATGAGTGTTCTAATGTGGAATTTGACATGAATGATAATTATGAAGCTGCAATAGATAAAGCTACAGGAAAAGCATGTAAAATAGATAATAATTTAATTAAAGATGTAAAAATAATTAAGGGAATAGCACAAATAGAATTAAGGTTAAAAGCTAATTATAATAAAGCTTTAAAATTTGTCTACTATGTGGAGGTGTAAAGATGATTTATAAGAAAGACGTAAACTTTCCATATCCTTTATTAACAAACACATCTAATAGTTATGATGGATGTAACTTTATTTTAGATGTTAATTTAGATGAAAACACAAATAATTATAGATTTCAGATTAATTATGAAATTGGTTCTCCGTTCATAAATAACTTGTTAGAAGATGGACAAGCACAGCTAATTTTAGTAATTCAATCAAAGGATAATAAATTTTATAATCTAGGATTAAATGAAAAGGTTAAGGAGATACCAAAAAACAGAATATCACTAAGCAAAAGAACAACGTTGCAGCTTCTTATAAAAGCTAAAGATGAAATATGCTTTAAAGAAAATATGGATTTAAGCTCTTTTTTTGAAGAATTTAAAGATGAAATAATTGTACCTAAGAGTTCTATTCTTGGATTTTCAAATAGCGTAATATTTGAAGGAAGTAATGCTAAGCCATTAGAATTATTTGAAAAGAAAATAGATCCAAATTTAAAATCAGATATAAAGATAGAGTTAAATTCAGAAACAATTGTAATTAATTATAAAAATGATGCATTACAGTTTATTGATTCACCACAAAGTGCTACACTAAATAATCCTTATGTGTATATGGGATTACAAAAGGCTCTATTCCAATTTATTAAGAATAATAGTAGAAATGGAGAAGAAGAGGTTGATCTAGAAAGTATTGATTCACCAGAAAATGGTTTAGATTTTAAACTTTATAACCTTATGAAAAAGAAAATGATAACTGAAGTTAACATAGATAATATGGATGAAGTTATATATGCTATATCAGATAAGGTTATTGAAAAATATTGTGCAGCTGTAAGGAGATTATATTCTGATGGAAATTAGATTACTTAAAAGTGGATATAAAAAAAGTGAACAATTTTATAAAGATTTTTTAGATGATAATATTAAGAATAATGATGATTATTTTAGCGGAGAAGTAGTTTATATAGATGAAGCACCAGATTTTTCAATATATATGGGTGTTGGATATGATAAATGTAGGGACAAAATGTTTAAAGAAGCTTTTGAGATAATGTCCAAGTATTATCTAAAGACAGACAGAGATATACATTTTGATGAATTATTTTGGCATTCATTGTTATGTGTTTATAAGAGAGAGTATTTATTAGAAACTTATCCTGAGATAAAAGAAGGGATAAATAAGTTTAGAAATATAGTAATTAAGAAGTTTGACTGGGAAAACTACATATATAAGTGCTTACTAGGTGCTCAATATATCAATGATAATGTTGAAGATGAGGAACAAAGAAATAGATATTATGATTTAATAATAGAAAATCTTGATTTATATAACTATATTATTAAATATGAAATTTTTAGAAATGATAGATTTTTAATTAATCTACTTGATGTTACAGATGAGCTTGGTTTAAGTAAAGTATTAAAAGCTAAAATTAAGGGCAGAGATGACCTAGGTAAAGATGAACGTGTTGGAAGAAGAGTTATCTATGAATTTAATAAGAGCTATCCAATAGTAATGTCTCCAATGATGGATAAGGATGAATTTAAGGAAGTATTTTTAGAGTACTTAAGCTACTATTATGAAATGTAGTTATAAGTAATTAAAAATTAGCAGAAACTAATTAAAGTGGATTAGCAGAAAATATTTAGGAGAATAACATGAGATATACTTTAAAAGATAGTGAAATAAAAGAAGTTGTTGATTTGCTTATTAATAAGTACGAGCTTTCTACAAATTTTCTTAATAAGCTTTATGGAATAGAAGAAAAGGAGATTGCAGGAGATATATTAGAGAAATTTGATTATATGATATTAGATAAATATTATCTTTGTAGGTTAATTGTATTAAGAGAAGGTATAAATTTATTATCTAATAGAGAATTAAGAAAAAAAATACTAGATAAATTGGATGATGAAACAATTATAAAGTTATATGAAAAATATCCAGCAAATAATAGTAGAATTACTACAGCTTCATATATGAGAAAACCACTAAGTGAGAAAAAATGGGTGTCTGGAAAGCGATGGGCTCAGGATTTCGTAAAATATTCAGGATTTCCAGAAATTTTAGCTGGTATAGGAGCAAAAAGAGAAGAAATTAAGAGATCTGTTCAAATAATTGAGCCGAAAAGAAAAGTACCAGAATTAGTTGATTATCAAATTAAAATTAAAGATAAGATACTAAATACATTAAATTTACAAGAAGATAAAACAAGATGTATGATATCTTTACCTACTGGTGGAGGAAAGACAAGGGTAGCTGTTGAGGCATTTCTTGATTGGATGGTATCAAGATTTGAAAATAAAAAATATATGTTATGGATAGCTCAAAGTGAAGAATTATGTGAGCAGTGCATTAGCTGTATTGAACAAATGTGGAGTAGCAGAGAGTTTATTTTACCTTTACCAATATATAGATGCTTTTCTAAATATGAAATAAATGAAGATGATTTACAAGGGGGCGTGGTAGTTGCAAGTATTAATAAGATTTATAATGGCTTAAAAAAAGATTCAGATGTTATTAAAACAATTTTATCTAATACTGGTGCTATGATAATTGACGAAGCTCATAGAGCATCATCAGCTATGTATGATGAATTATTTAAACAAGCAAATAAATTAACTAATGGACAATTATTTCCAGTATGTGGATTATCGGCAACGCCAGGAAGAAATACCATTATAGGTCAATCAGAGGTTGAAAAGCTAGTAGATAGATTTCAGATGAATTTAATTACGCCTGAATTTGAAGATAATGAAAAGTATAAGGAGAATCCTTTAGAGTATTTTAAAGAAAATAAATATTTGGCTAAAGTTAACCATATAATTTATAGGTCTAATATTGAATATACACTAACAGAAAAAGAATTACAGGATTTAAAGGAAAATGGTGAATATTCTCAAGTGCATTTAAAAAGATTGGCTGAAGATACGAATAGAAATATTTTAATTATAAGGAGATTATTAAAAATACAAAAAGGAATTCCAACTCTTATTTATGCATGTACAGTTAAGCATGCTAAGTTTTTAAGTACTATGCTTAGTGCAATGGGAAGAAAGACTGCATATATTGATTCCGATACAAATAAAATGGAGCGAAGGATTATAATAAAGCAATTTACAGATGGAGAAATTGATTTTTTATTTAATTATGGTGTTTTAACAACTGGATTTGATGCACCTAAAACAAGAAATATTGTTATATGTAGACCTATTAATAGCAATATATTATATGAACAAATTGTAGGAAGAGGCATAAGGGGAACAAGGTTTGGAGGAACTGATGAATGTGATGTTATTGATTTTTCTGATAATATACATAATTTAGGTAAACAACAGGCCTACATGAGGTTTAAGGAGTTTTGGGATAGTGAAGATGAAGAGTAAAATCTATCATAATATTTAGTGAATAATATATCTTATATTAACCTTTGTTAAAAATCCATGCTAAATATTAGTATGGATTTTTTGTATATAAATATAATTAATTTTGGAGGAATTTATATTATGATAGATAAGGTAATGAAAGAAACAATAATAGAAAAAGAAATAAGTGTTACAGAAGAAGTCAGTAATGCAATTACAGGTAACAAAAATCACTTAATTAATAGATTAAGAACAAGCATTAAAAATGCAAAAAGTATAGATATAATAGTGTCCTTTCTTATAGAATCAGGAGTAAAGATGCTTCTTAATGATTTAAAAGATGCATTAGATAGAGGAGTTAACATAAGAATACTAACAGGAAACTATCTTAACATAACTCAGCCATCGGCTTTATATCTTTTAAAAGATGAATTGAAAAATAAAGTTGATTTAAGGTTTTATAATAATCCAAAGAAATCATTCCATCCTAAAGCATATATGTTTCATAATGAATTAGATAGTGAAATATATATAGGATCATCTAATATTTCCAGAGGAGCATTGACCTCTTCAATAGAATGGAATTATAGATTTAATAAAAGTTCTAATCCAAATGATTTTAATGTGTTTTATGAAACCTTTGAAGATTTATTTTACAATCATTCCTATGAAATAACAGATGATGTTTTAAAAGATTATTCAAAGTCTTGGAAGAAACCAAAAGTTCAAAGTGATATTGAAAAAGAAGAAAATAGTGAAGAAAATAATGTGCTTAATATTTTCGAACCAAGAGGTGCTCAAATTGAAGCTTTATATGGATTAAAGCAAAGTAGAGAAGAAGGATATGATAAAGGTTTGGTTGTAGCTGCCACTGGTATAGGAAAGACTTACTTAGCAGCTTTTGATTCTAGAGAATATGAAAGAGTTTTATTTATAGCTCATAGGGAAGAAATATTAAAGCAAGCAGCTCAAAGCTTTAAAAATGTTAGAAATTCTGATGATATAGGATTTTTCTATGGCAATCAAAAAGATACTAAAAATAAATTTATTTTCTCATTAGTTCAAACATTAGGAAAAGATGAGTATTTAAATGAAAATTATTTCTCAAAAGATTATTTTGATTATATTGTGGTAGATGAATTCCATCATGCAGTGTCTAATAATTATAAAAAGATTATGGAGTATTTTAAACCTAAGTTTTTACTAGGGCTTACAGCAACACCTGAAAGATTAGATTCTAAAGATGTATTTGCCCTTTGTGATTATAATACGGTTTATGAAGTAAGATTAAAGGAAGCTATTGAAAAGGGATGGCTTGTTCCTTTTAGATATTATGGTATTTATGATGAAACAGTAAATTATGGTAATATTGAATATAAAAATGGTAAGTACAACGATAAGGAATTAGAAGATGCATTAATGCTTAATAAAAGAGCAGAACTTATAATAAATCATTATAGAAAATATAAGTCATCTAGAGCTATAGGATTTTGTACTTCAAGACATCATGCAGAGTATATGGCAAAAGTATTTAGTGAAAATGGAATAAAAGCTGTAGCTGTATATAGTGGTGAAGGTGGAGAATATTCTTCTAATAGAAATGAAGCATTAAGTGCTTTAGCTAAGGGAGAAGTACAAGTACTATTTTCAGTAGATATGTTTAATGAAGGTTTAGATATTCCATCAATAGATATGGTAATGTTTTTAAGACCTACACAATCTCCAACAGTATTTTTACAACAGTTAGGAAGAGGGTTAAGAAAATATAAAGATAAGCAATACTTAAATGTACTTGATTTTATAGGAAACTATAAAAAGGCTAATTTAATACCATTCTTATTAAGTGGACAAAGTTATTCAAAAGAAGTTAGTAGGAGAAATAGTCAAAGTGATTATGAGTTTCCAGATGACTGTTTTGTAGATTTTGATTTTAAGCTGGTAGATATATTTAAAAAGCAAGCAGAAAAAGAAATGACCATTAGGGATAAAATTAGAGAAGAATATTATGGTATAAAAGAAGACTTAGGACATG
The DNA here is from genome assembly GCF_014287815.1 of Clostridium lentum. GTDB lineage: Bacteria > Bacillota > Clostridia > Clostridiales > Clostridiaceae > Clostridium > Clostridium lentum. The sequence continues at coordinate 7,807 of NZ_JACOOQ010000023.1, read as the reverse complement.
TTCCTTCAAGAGTGGAATTTTTTAATAATATGGATGATGATATATATGACAATATTAAAACTAAGAAGGGGTTAAGTCCTTTTGCTAATTATATGGAGTTTTTAAATAATATTAATGAGTTAAATGAAGAAGAAAGTGTTTTATATAACACAAGAGCTAGAGAATTTATTAATATGATAGAAACTACAAGTATGAGTAAAACATATAAAATACCAGTACTATTAGCCTTTTATAATAATGGTGATATAAAGATGGACATTGATGAAGATGATGTTTATAAGAGCTTTTATGAATTTTACCACCAGGGATCTAATAAAGTTGATATGTTAAAGGATAAGAGTACAAAGGATTTTATGGAATGGGATAGTAAAAAATATATTAGATTAGCTAAAAGTAATCCAGTGAAATATTTATTACAAACTCATAGTGATTTCTTTAAAGAAAAAGAAGGATATGTTTTAGCTTTAACTGATGATTTAAGAGAATTTATAAATAAAGAAGAGTTTAAAAAGCATATGAAGGATGCAATTGATATAAGGGTACAAAGTTACTACAGAAATAGGTTTGTTAAAAATAAATAAGATGCTTATAATTATCAGAAAGAATATTTTTATTTAATTAATAAGTAACCAGGAGGACATATGAAAAAATATAATAAATTAGTTAGGGATCTTATACCTGAAGTTATAGAAGCAGATGGGAAAAAGTGTGAAACTGAAATGGTTTATGGAGAGGAAAAGACAAAGTTCTTAGAAGATAAGCTTAAGGAAGAAGTAAATGAATATTTAGAAGATAAGAATTTAGAAGAGCTTGCTGATGTTATGGAAGTACTATTTGGACTTGCACATAATCTTGGATATAGTGAAGAAGATTTACTTAATAAGAGACAAGAAAAGCTTGAAGAAAGTGGTGGCTTTAAAGAGGGAATAGTATTAAAGAAAGTGTATTAAATATATAATTACTAGAAAATAATAGTAAAAAAATATATATTCCAAAGTAAGAAGAAGTAAAGTTAATCAGCAGGAAGAAAGTAAAAAGTGGCTTATTATAAATGATAAAAAATAAAAATAAAATTCCATGGATTATGGGAATGGGAACATCATGTGCTGTTTTAGAACCAAAGGAATTGGTAGAAGATGTGATTAAAGAATATAAAAAAGTACTTAATAATTATAAATAGTATTTAGTAAAGCTATATAGGGATTTAAAGTGATTCTTATATGGCTTTTATTGTTGATTTAAATATAATAATTGATCTATAATTTTTTGTTAAATTAATTATTTTACAATAAGGAGTTAGATAATATGGATAAATATAAATTTAATATAGAAGAAGTACTTAATAGGGAAGTAATAATTGAAGCTGAAAATTTTGAGGGAGCTATGAAAATAATTAATAAATTATATAGAGATGAAGAAATTGTCTTGGATTATGATGATTTTGTAGGATATAAAATAAATTATATTGATGAAGAAAAATAATTTCAAAAAAATTTAAAGAGACTATATATGTCACTATTAGGATTTATTATATAACTATGGAGTGAAATTTTTGGAATATTTAAGTGATGGTTATGGATATATTAATATATAAAATAAAGGGTTAAGGAGGAAAATTTTAGTTTGATAAGTATTAATAAAAAAATAATTGAATTAGAAGAGTTTGAAAAAATATATAAAATTACTGAGTATAGAAAATTGGTGGAAATAGTAAATTTATTAATAGAAAAAGGTGAAATAATACCTATTAAAAATAGTGGTGGCAATGGGAAAAGTCCAACATTATATAAAAGATATAGAGTTGTACCTAAGATTCAAGATAATGAAGAGATACTTAATGAAATTCATTATAAGCTTTGTAGTAGATTTAATGTTGAGTATTATGAAGGTCATTTAGATAAATACAAAGAGCATAGAGGTTATATCTTAAAATTAAATGATTTTATGATTAATAATAGTAGATTATTAGATAGTAAAATATCAATTAATGAAAGAGCTTTTCAAATATGGGGAAGGGAAAAGTTTCTTCAGAAAGAAGGTGGTAAGACTATACTAAAAAATTTAGGTATTTCTTTAGAGACTTTAAATTATTATGATACATCGGAACCATTAGCTTATTACTCGCATAATAAGTATATCCCTCAAAATATATTAATTATAGAAAATAAAGATACATACTTTACAATGAGAAATCATATGATAAGTGGCAATAATACTATATTAGGAGAAAAGATTGATACTATAATTTATGGTGGTGGTAAGAATGTAAAGAAGGCATTTAATGATTTTAAAATTTCAGTAGAGAAACATATATATAATAATTCAAATAAGTTTTTTTATTTTGGTGATTTAGATTATGAGGGAATAATTATTTATGAAGGTTTTTATGAAAGTTTCTATAAGGAGTATTATTTAAGGCCTTTTTTTAATGGATATAGAAAGATGATAGATAAGGTTAAAGCTTTAAATATAGATTTACCAAAAACGAAAGATGGGCAAAATAGAAATACAACTGGTTTATTTTTCAAGCACCTTCAGTTAGTAGCTGATAATGATATAGATAGTTTTACGGAGTATGAAAAAGAAATAAAAAAAATTTTAGAAAATGATTTATATGTACCACAAGAAATAATAAATATAACAGATTTATAGGAGGTATTATGGAGTTTAGTTTTTTAGATGTTCAGCATATAAGAATGAAGAAAATAGGTGCATATGCATTACTTTTTAGAAATAGTATTTCTAAAGGGACATGGAAGAAATATGGATTTTATGAAGGATATGAACAAGATAATTTGATTTTTGCAGTTTTAGTTTACATAATGGAGCAGTCACTAAAAGAAGAAATTTGTACTATTGACCATATAGGTTATTTTATAGATGAAATTAATAATATACATTTTAAAAAGAGAATAACTTATGAAGAAAGCAAAGAACTTGCTGAATTTATAGTTAATGTAATTTTATGCGATGAAGGGAATGCTATGTACTTCAATGCTTATAATTTTAAAGAAGGAGAGTATAAGGCTATTAATATAAGTTTTATAAAAAATAAAATGGAATATATTGATGGTGTGAGAAGAGTTTCGTATTCTTTAACTGATGATGGATATGCTTTGATTTTATCTACATTAGAGATTGAAGAAAATTTAAAAATGACTATCCATGAAATCATATTCAAAATGCATCTTGAAAAAGCATCATACGATAAAGCATTAGATGATATTAAAAATATATTTAATATGTTGAGAATAAGAGTTCAAAGTATGGAAGAGGCGATAAGAAAGATAAAGGAAAATCCTTTAAGTTATTCTACTGAAGACTATAAGCTTATGATGGAAGGGAATTTAGAACTTTTAAATAATACTAAGAGGAAATTTATTATACATAGGGAGATGGTAAATGAAAAAATAAAAGAATTTATTGAACATGATATACATATTAGGGAGTTAAATAAAGAAGAAGAAGAGAATTTAAATAATTTAAAAACTATAGATGTATATTTAAACAAAACTATTGATGAAGATCAAAGGATATTAATGAAGCATTTTGACTTAAAAAATCTTTATGGAAATGAGCTTGAAAATATTTCGAAAATGTCATTAATTGAGAGATTTAATTTTAGAACTGAAGTTTTTGAAAAAGTATTAAATAACCCTAAAAAGCTTGAAAATATAGATTTTTTCTTTAGGCCTTTATTTAAAATGAATCCTGATAAAATCTATAATATAAATAAAGCTATAGAGTATCAGAAAAATATAAAAAAAGGTGAAGTAGAATATGATGAGGAATTGTCTTTTGAAGAAAGTAATTTATTAGAAGCAGAAAATATAAAGAAGTTAGAGAGATTAGAAAAATATAAAGCCGTTATTGAAATTATTTTAGAATTAGCTGTACAACGTGAAAGTATCTCATTAAATGAAATTAAAGAGCTTATAGGGCAAAGTAATATTCTTATGGAAAAGCTTATACCAACAGTTGAAATATTTAGAGAAGTTATAATTGAAATGCTTAAGAATAAAAGTATTGATATTTATGAAATAAGAGAAGAAAGAAAAAATTCGATTGAAAATGGAGAAATAGAATTTCAGTTAAATAAAACTATTTTAGAACTTATTGATACTAATATGAGCTTTAAGTATATAGAAAAAATTAATGTGAAAAAGTTATTATTAAATGAAGATGTAAAATTAGAAGGTTTAAGAGATGAAAATGGTTCTATAAAAAATTTCATATGTTCAGATATAGGCTTTGAGGTTATAAAGGGAGGAATTAAATTATAATGGCATATTTGAAGGAAGATATAAAAATAAGCAATAGTATTTTTTATTATTTGTTAAAGTATGGTGAACTAAAAGAAAATGCAGGTGATTTATATAAAAGTTATTGTGAAAATGAAGTAATTACCGAATTGGTAAAGGAATTAGGCGAAGCATCAGAATGTTATGTTAGAAAATACGGAGGCGTAGTATATCTTATTCCCAAAGAGGATAATGATTATTTAGGATATTCTAAAGGCGATCTTAAAAAAGTTTTATGTAAATCAGGTGCTAATGATAAGGATTATTATCTTTCACAATTTGTTATTTTAACATTATTAGTTACTTTTTATAATTCACAAGGAATAAGTAGTAAATCTAGAGATTATATAAAGGTGGGAGAGTTTTTAAATATAGTTACGGATAGACTAAATGATGGTGTAGAGAAATCTAAGGAAATTAGTGAAAATGGAATAGCATTTTCAAATATATTAGAGAGATTTGAAGCATTAAAAGGTAGTGATAGAAAAAGTATATCTAAAACTACTAAAGAAGGATTTATTAATACAATATTGGATTTTTTAGACAGACAAGGTTTAATTCAATATATTAAAGCTGATGATATGATTAAAACTACAAAAAAACTAGATAGCTTTATGGATTGGAATTTATTAAATAGAAATAATTATACTAGGGTATTAAAGGCATTGGGAGAAGAGATATATGAGTAAAATAAATAAAATCAGAATTATTAATTTAAATTACAATAATAATATGAAGATAGATGACGAAATATTTTATCTAGATGGTGATAATACTTTGTTTAATTTAAGAAATGGTGGAGGAAAATCTGTAATTGTTCAAATGGTTATAGCTCCATTTGTCAATAGAAGGTATAGAACATTAAACGATAGAACATTTGATAGTTATTTTACATCATCTACTCCTACATATATTATGGTTGAATGGAAACTAGATGATGGAGCAGGTTATTTATTAACTGGAATGATGGTAAGGAAAAAGGAAAGGACATCTGATGAAGATTCTAAAGAAAAATTAGATATAATTAATTTTGTTCATGAGTATAGATTAAAAAATCCTTATGATATTAATCGTATTCCTATTATTGAAGAAAAGGTTGATAGTAGGTTAATAAAAAGTTTCATAAATTCTAAAAAGTTATTTGAAGATTTAAAAAAAGATAGAAATTTAAAATTTAATTATTATGATATGAATAATTCAGTAGCTACGAGAAGTTACTTTAATAAACTGCAGGAATATAAAATAAATTATAAAGAATGGGAAACTATTATTAGGAAAATAAATTTAAAGGAATCAGGGCTTTCAGAATTATTTGTTAATGCAAAGGATAGTGATGGATTAGTTAAGGAGTGGTTCTTACCAGCTGTAGAAAATAAGCTTAATAAAGATGAAGATAGAATAAAAAACTATGTAGAGTTAGTAAATAGTTATATTAAACAATATAAAGATAATAAATCTAAGATAGATAGAAAAGAGAAAATAGAACTTTTTAATGAATTAGCTAAGGAGTTATTGGAGATAAGTGATAATTTTATACTAACAATCGATAAAAGAAAAAATATAGAAAATACTATTGCTAATATAATAGTATTTTTAAAGGAAAGTTATGAAAATAAAATTAATGAAGAACTAAAGTTAGAAAAGTTTATCGATACTTTGAAAAAAGAAATTAATGAATTATCCTATGAGAAAGAATCTATAGATATATATAATAAAGAAAATGAAGTAAAAGAATTAGAGTTACAATTAACTCAGTTAAATACAGTAGTAAATAAAAGTGAAGTTGAGATAAAGAATTTAAATAGAAAACTAAATATATTAGAATGTGCTAAGCTTCATAGGGAGTATCAAAATAGATCTAAAGAATTACAGCAATTAGAAGTAGAATTAAGAATATTGAGTGAGAAAAATAAAGACAATGAACCCAAAATTAATAATTTAGGTTTTACTATAAAAGGAGTATTTAATGAGAAATTAAATAAAGTAAAGGAAATCTTACGCAATAAGCAAAATCAGAAAAATAGTATTATTAATCATAAGGAAATTGAAGAGAAAAAATTATCAGATAATAGAAGTGGTATAAATGATTTAAAAAGTCGTGAAGGTTCTTTAAAATCTGAGATAAAATCATTTAATAAGATTGAAAATTTATTTAATATTAGATTTAATGAAGGTCTTAGCAGAAATATTTCAGGAGTTTATTCTGATGAAGATTTAATTAAGTTTGAAAAAGGAATTACTGAAAGGAAGTTTTATTTAGAAAAGAAAAAGAAGAAGTTGGGAGAACAATCTTTAAAAGTTAAAGAAGAGCTTAAAAGTAGTGAAAGTGAAAAAATAAAAAATATTGAGCTTAAATTTAAAGTTAATAATAATTTAGATAATAAAAAGATGGAATTAGAAGATTTAGACAATGAAATTGAAAAGCAAAAGGAAATCATTAAATATATAGAGTTTACAGAAGATAAAATATTTAATAAAGAAGAAATTATAAGTGCTTTTGATAAGAAAATAAATTTATTAAAAGAGGAAGAGTTAAATTTAGTTAGACTATGCGATAAACTTAGTGATGAATTAGAAAAGTTAAAAGGTGGGAAAGTATTAGAGTTATCGAAGGAAATTGAAGGTAAGCTTAAAAATAGAGATATTAGTATTAAGTATGGAATGGAATGGATTAAGCAAAATGGCTTTTCTTATGAAAAAAATATAGAAATTATAAAAAGAAATCCATTCATTCCTTATTCGTTAATTATGAATGAAAAAGATATTAAAAGTTTAGAAAAAGAGCCATTAGATGTATTCACATCAACACCTATATCTATAATTAATAGGTTAGATTTAGAAAGTGAACTTGAAGGTGTTAATAATGACATAATTTCTATAAAAGGAATAAACTTTTTTGTTTCATTTAATAATAAATTATTGAATGAAGAAGAATTGATGAAGTTGATAACAATAAATGAAAAAGAGTTAGATAGATATACAAGGATGTTAGCTGATAAAAAGGAAGCAGTAAAGTTATATCAAGATAAACGTTCTTCAATAGTACATTCAGTTTTAGATAAAAAATATTATTTAGGATTGAAAGAGTCTATAGTAGTTTTAGAGGCTGAATTAATTAAGTTAAAACAAAGGGAGTTAGATTTAGAAAAATTAATTACAAACTTTAAAGAGACAATACAAAAATTAGAATCATCTTTAAGATTAGCAGAAGATGAAATTAATATAAATATTGAAAAGTTAAAGGGTTTTAAGGAGTTATGTGATGAATATAAGACTTATAAAAAAAATAAACAACTTTTGGATGAAGTTTATGAAAAGATAAGAGTATTGAATAATGCAATATTGCAAGGCGAAGATAATATTAAAAAGCTAAATTTAGAAATTAATAAAGATGATGAATATATTGAAAGAATGCCTAAAGAAAAAATTGATACTATCTTGCTATATAATGAGCAAGATGTAGTAAACTTATTTAAAATTCTTACTCTATGGGGAAGATATATGAA
>NZ_JACOOQ010000022.1 GCF_014287815.1 Clostridium lentum | reverse complement strand
TTACGCCTTTGGAGTGATATATCAAACTAAAGTAGTCTATGTTTATCAAGACAAAATAGGTCACGTTGAAAAAGGAAAAATCTCAATATGGGTATGTTTGTCCATATTTCGAGTAGCAGCAAATTGATGAAGTATATATTAGCTATGTTAGTATCTTTTTTATTAGTAATAGGAATAATTCCTTTTTTAATGAAATTGTCTATTAAATATAATTTTACAGATAAACCAACGAAAAGAAAAATACATAGAGGAGAGATTCCTTTATGTGGTGGAATAGCTATGTTCATAGGATTTTTCACATTATACTTTTTTGTTTTTAGAAATCATCCTTTTGATGAAAAGTATGGAATATTTATCGGAGCTTTAATGATTTTACTTATCGGAATAATAGATGATTATAATAAAAGTATTGGTAAGGAATTTGGAATAACTCCAAGGATGATAGTACAATTATTAGCAGCTATTATAGTATATAAATCTGGTGTATCATTTGAAGGATTTACAAATCCACTAACAGGAATATATATTACATTGCCACCAATAATTCAATTTATTTTGACAATAACATGGATTTTTGGTGTAACTACTGTAATAAACTGGTCTGATGGCATGGATGGCCTAGCTGGTTCTTTATCATTTATATCAACATTGACTTTTGCAGCAACAGCAATAATATTAAATCAACCACCATCATTATATTTTTCACTGATATTAGCAGGAGCAATTTTAGGGTTTCTTGTATATAATAAGTATCCAGCAAAAATATTTATGGGTGACTCAGGTGCAAATTTTTTAGGATTTATCCTGAGCATAATTGCTTTAGATGGTGCTTTTAAACAAGCAACAATTTTAAGTTTAATGTTACCGATTTTAGCTCTTGCAGTTCCTATTTTTGATAATTTATTTGTAGTTTTCAAAAGATTTTCAGAAGGAAAACCTGTATATCAGGCAGATAGAAGTCAGATACATTTTAGGCTGCAAGAAAAAGGATTAAATATAGCTCAAATAGTGACAGTTTTAAGTGGTATAAGCTTAATTTGCAGTATAATTTCCATACTTTTATTAATGGTATAAAATAAAAGTATTTACAAGTAATGGATAATTTTATATAATTTAATAAAAACTTATCAAGAGAGGTGGAGGGACTGGCCCTGTGAAATTCAGCAACCTATTTTTAATTGAAAGTTGATAATTATGGATAAAAGTCCTAAGGGACTTTAATTATCAATTATTCATTGTTAAATATCAATTAAATTTGTGGTGCTAATTCTAACAATTTACTGAAAGATAAGGATGTGTAATGTGCTAATTATGAGCCTAAAGGATATTCTTTAGGTTCTTTTTAAGTATAAAAGGTTATAATAGGGGGCAACAATGAGAATTAATAATTTATTTAATGAGAAAAAATGATATTTTTCTTGGCGGTTTTTCGGCCAAAAGTAACATCTTATATAGAGACAATTTATAAAATGTTAGAAGAGCTTAAAGGAGTAAGTCCAGATTATATTAGTGTTACTTATGGAGCAGGTGGGCCAGCTACAAGTAACAGGACTTTAGACATAGCATCTCTTATTAAGAATAAGTATAATATGGAGCCAATGGCACATTTAACATTCAAGCAGGAATTATGCCGGTAATCAATAAGAAGCAAGCGGAGAGGATTACTACTTTATGTGGATCAAATGTACCTAAGAAATATATTATTTCCTAGAAAATCAGTTACAGCAATAATTGGTGTAGGTAAAGAGCTAGTTAGAGAAATAGAATAATTTGATAATTGTAACAAAAATTGGGGGAATTAAAATGAAAGCTATATTAACTGTTATAGGAAAAGATAAAGTGGGGATTATTGCAGCTATAAGCAATAAGTTATCAAAACTTAAAATTAATATTTTAGATGTAAACCAAACTATATTAGATGGATATTTTACCATGATGATGATGCTTGACTTAAAGGAATGTACAGAAGAATTTGCAAATGTACAAAGAGTATTAAACAAAGAAGCATTCATATTAGGTGTTGAAGTAAAAATTCAAAGAGAAGAAATATTTAAATCAATGCATACGTTGTAAAAGGGGTGCAATGGTGAATACGAATAATATTTTAGAAACAATAAAAATGATAGGAGAGGAAAAATTAGATATTAGGACAATAACAATGGGAATATCACTACTAGATTGTATTGATTCAGACGGGAATAAAGCCAGGGAAAATATATATAATAAGATTATAAGGTGTGCAAAAGATTTAGTAAAGGTGGGAAATGAGATAGAGGCAGAGTTTGGTATTCCTATTGTAAATAAAAGAATTTCTGTAACACCAATTTCTCTTATTGCTGCAGCAACAAATGAAGAAAATTATGTGAAATTTGCAGAAGTACTTGATAAAGCAGCCAATGACTTAGGTGTTAACTTTATTGGAGGATTTTCTGCATTAGTTCATAAAGGTTATAATAAGGGAGATAAAATATTAATTAAGTCTATTCCTAAAGCTTTAAAAAGAACAAGTAAAGTTTGTGCATCTGTTAATATAGCTTCCACTAGAAGTGGAATAAATATGGATGCTGTTAAAGAAATAGGTGAAATTATTAAGGAATGTGCTGATTTGACAGCTCATGAAAATGCAATAGCTTGTGCTAAACTTGTGGTTTTTGCCAATGCAGTAGAAGATAATCCGTTTATGGCTGGAGCCTTTCATGGAGTTGGTGAAGCAGATACGGTAATTAATGTAGGTGTAAGTGGACCAGGTGTTGTGCAAAGAGCACTGGAAAAAGTAAAGGGAGAGCCCCTTGATGTAGTAGCTGAAACAATTAAGAAGACAGCTTTCAAAATTACTAGAATAGGACAACTTGTAGCCAATGAGGCTTCTAAAAGACTTGTAGTTCCATTTGGTATTGTAGATTTATCACTGGCACCTACTCCAGCAGTGGGGGATTCTGTTGCACATATTTTAGAAACTATGGGCTTGGAAAGTGTAGGTGCTCATGGAACTACGGCAGCCCTTGCAATACTAAATGATGCAGTGAAAAAAGGTGGTGTAATGGCGTGTAGTCATGTAGGTGGATTAAGTGGAGCATTTATCCCAGTATCAGAAGATGCTGAAATGATTAATGCAGTAAACAAAGGAACACTTAACTTAGAAAAACTAGAAGCTATGACAGCCATATGTTCAGTGGGGCTAGATATGATTGTAATTCCAGGAGATACTAAGGCATCTACCATATCAGCCATAATAGCTGATGAAGCAGCTATTGGAGTAATTAACAATAAAACAACAGCAGTAAGAATAATACCAGCACCAGGATATAGTGAAGGTGATATGGTTCAGTTTGGAGGATTGCTTGGTAGTGGACCTGTCATGAGGATTAATGAAGCATCATCTGAAGAATTTATAAAAAGAGGGGGAAGAATTCCAGCTCCAATACATTCTTTTAAAAATTAAAAAAATAAAGTATTGCTTGTCCGTAGATATTTTTATTGATAAAAATATCATAATTGATAGGCAATACTTTTATTTTTCAAGTAAATTTCATAAAAGTATTTTAATTATAGGGAGTTTTGGAGATAATATAAATAATTGTATAGAAATATAAAGTTATTTCTAAAATAATTTTTTATTAGCAAGGGAGCATTCAAAATGGAGGAGAAAATTAAAATAGAAAGTATAGTTCTCAATGATAAGAGAAAAAAGATTATGAAAGAACTAGAAGAAAAGAGAAAAACACAAGAAGAAGTAATTAATATGCTTAAAATCCTTACCAAAGAATCTAAGGGAGGATATAATCAAGAAAAAGAAAATGTGGAGAAAATATATAAAATATTAAATAAAGAAATTGAAAGTTATGAAGAGGCCCTTAAAAATCCATATTTCGGCAGAGTTGATTTCACTGAAAGATTAGGAGACCATGAAGAAATATACATAGGTAAAAAAGGTATTTCATCCACCAGTGATGGTGATGAAATTGTAGTTGATTGGAGGGCTCCTGTGGCTGATCTTTACTACAGTGGTACAGGGGGTAATGCTTACTATAGAGCACCTATGGGAGTTATAGAAGGTGAACTTGAACTAAAAAGAAAGTTTCTTTTTGAAGACAAGAATATCAAACAAATATTTGATGAAGAAATAAATAAAATACTTATAAACGGCTTAGAAGGAGAAGAACTTGTTGATGAGTTTTTAAAGATAAATCTTGAAGAAAGCCGTGGTAAAAAACTTAAAGAAGTGGTGGCAACCATACAAAAAGAACAAAATGATATTATAAGGTGGCCCAAAAATCTTCCTCTTATAGTTCAAGGAGCTGCAGGTTCAGGAAAGACTACCATAGCACTACATAGATTAGCTTATCTCTTATATAGATATAGAGAGTCTATGGAAGGAAAAGATATTTTGGTACTTGCTCCCAATAAACTATTTTTAGATTATATTTCAGATATACTTCCTAACTTAGGAAGTACAGATGTAAATGAAACTACCTTCCAAGAACTTGTTGTAAGTAAATTAAAGCTTAAAGGAAAGATTAGGACTAAGGATGATAAACTTAAGGAAATAATTGAGACAGCAGATATCCGTGAAAGAAAATGTATCTCCAATGCATCAAAGATTAAAGGTAATTTAATCTTTAAGGTTATTATTGATAGATATATAGCACTGTTAGAAAGTAGTTCTTTAGAAATAAATGATATAGAAATAAAAGGATATGTACTATTTTCCAAAAGAGAAATCACTAGACTTTATCTAAAAGATTTAAAAGCTTATCCATTAAATAAGAGAAAGGATGAAATAAAGAGATATCTAAGCTTAAAGCTTAAAGAAAAGACTGCTAGCTTAGTGGCAATGGTGGATAGGGATTGGCAAAGTAAGATAAATACTATTAAAAATACATATGAAGATGGAGACCAACGAAGAAAAAAGCTTATTGAAGTTTATAATGAAAGAGACAGTATTAAAGAGTATATAAAAAAAGAATCTAAAAAAGTAATGAATGATTACTTTAAAAATTGGCGTGGTATAACTTCCAATGATATTTATATAAATTTATTTAAAGATGATGAATTATTTGAAATTGCTACAGCTAATAGGATACCACGAGATTTAGCTGCATATATCAAGAGAGAGACCATTAAGAATTTTGAAAATGGAATTATTGATGAAGATGATTTAGCACCACTTTTATATATACATATGATACTGGAAGGTATTGAAGAAAAAGAGAAGTATAAGCATATAGTAGTAGATGAGGTACAGGACTATAGCCCATTGCAGATATTACTTATCAATAGTTTAACCAAAGGAAATTCTCTAACATTAGTTGGAGATTTAGCTCAGGGAATATATTATTACAAGGGCATAAGTAAGTGGGAAGATATAACAGAAGGTGTTTTTGAAGGGAAAGCTACCTATATGGCACTTTCACAAAGTTATAGATCCACTATAGAGATAATTAGATTTGCAAATGGAGCCTTGGAAGCACAAAACTTAGGTTTAAATAAAACTAAGCCTGTATTAAGACATGGTAAGGAGCCAGTTATTAAATATACTTCTAGTAAGAGAGAAAGTGTAATGGAAATATATAATGTTGTTGAAGAGATACGTAAAGAGGGGAAACACAGCATTGCTATAATAACCAAGACATTCAAAGAAGCTAAAGTCTTAGAGAAAGACATAAAGAGATATACTAATTTAGAGTATACGATTATTAAAGGAAATGAAAAAAGTGCACCATCCACAGATGTGGTAATAATTCCTGTATATTTAACAAAAGGCCTTGAGTTTGATGGAACTATTATATATAATCCACTAGAAAGTGTTTATGAAAATAATCTGCTTAACCAGAGACTTTTATATGTTGGCCTTACAAGGGCATTACATTATGAATATATAATTGCAGAAGGCAAGCTTTCACAAAATATAAAAACCAACTAGTAAATTAAGAATTAAAAATGAAAAATTAGAAATGAAAGAACAATAATATAGAAGATAAATATAGTTATAAAACTTATCATCCATATAGTTCTCATGTTGATGCATTTGTAGTTATATAATGCAGGTTAATTTTTCATTTTTAATTTTTCATTATATAAAACTCTGTGAGTTTATTCCACAATTCATCACTCGTAATTCATCATTCATAATTAAACAAGTAGGGGGTTTTTTAGACTTCTATAAAAGTTATAAAAAACCTCTTAAAGTATATTGTATTATTATATAATATAGTGTAATATGTAATCGGAGGGGTGATTTTTTTGAATTCAAATAGTAAATTAACGGAATATTTAAAATGGCTGCTAATTACTTATGTCTTTGTAGGTATAGTATTATTATTTTCAAGTAAATTAATTTTAGATTTAACTTTAAGTTCGTTTATAATAATAGCAGTGTTCGTAGCATGTACAGTAGGTTACGGAGTTTTAAGATTAAATAAAAAGTATATAATTGTAGGTGGAGCTGTGGCGCTAGTATATGTTGCTTTAGGAATTATTTTAAGTCCTATAGTAATGCCAAGTGCTCATAGAAATTTAATAGGTGAAGTTGAAGAAGTAGATTTTTCAAGCGAAATACATCATATAGATTTAGCACAGCTTCCAACAATAGATAAAGAGCTTGCTTATAAATTAGCAGATAAAAAGTTAGGTGAAATACCAAGTTTAGGAAGTCAAGTTACCATAGGTAATTTAAGTCTTCAAAGCGTAGATGGATCACTATACTATGTTGCACCATTAGAGCATTCATCATTAATAAAATGGATAACTAATCATAAGGGAACACCAGGGTATGTAAAGGTTAGTGCCACTAATGAAAATGATGTTCAGCTAGTAACAGAATTAAATGGGGAAGAGTTAAAAATAAAATATTTAGAATCAGCATATCTTCTTGATGATTTAGATAGACATGCATTTTTAAATGATATGAAAGCTGGACATACAGACTATACTTTTGAATTAGATGATGATGGAAAGCCTTACTGGGTTATTACAAGATATGATAATGCCATAGGATTCTTAGAGCAAAAAGCTATAGGTACATTAATTATAGATGCTCAAACTGGAGAGTCTAATATATATGATATAGAAAATACTCCAGAATGGGTTGATAGAATACAAACAATGAGCTACATTAAAAACTATTTAAATAAATGGGGAGAATTAGTTCATGGTGTATTTAACTTTAGTGATAAGGACAAGCTAGTTAGTACCGATGGAATGAATATAATTTTTAATGATGATACATGCTATTACTACACTGGTATCACATCTGTAGGTAGTGATGAATCATTAGTTGGTTTTACACTTACTAATACAAGAACTGGAGAAACTACAATGTATAAGACATCAGGTGCTACAGAATATGCAAGTATGAAGTCTGCACAAGGAAAAGTACAGCAGTATGGATATACAGCAACATTCCCATATCTGATAAATATCCAGTCAGAACCAACATATTTTATGACTTTAAAAGATGCAAATGGATTGGTAAAGCAATATGCAATGGTAAATGTGAAAAACTATAATACTGTAGCTGTTGGAGATACATTACAAACAACATTAAATAGATATATAGAAAACTTAACAAGTAGCAATATTTCACTGGAAGGATCTAATAGCGAAGAAGTAGTGAAAGGTGAAATAGAAAGAATTGGTCTTGTGGTAAAAGATGGTGCTAGCATTTATGATTTAAAGATAAAAGGTGAAGATAGCATCTTTACAGTATCAACAGAGACTTCAAGACAAGTAGCTTTAAGTAATATTGGAGATATGGTTGAAATAAGCTTTATAAGAGTAGGTAATGGAGATTATATTATAAGTAATTCATTTAAAAACGTCACATTAGAAGGTTCAGAAAAAGGAAATAACACTGAAGAAAATAATAGTGAAGAAAAAGTGCAACAATAGCATATAGGAATAAAAACTGCTAATATGGATATTAGCAGTTTTTGTTTAGTAAGGAGGCTCAGAAATGCATAATAAGTGGGATATATCTAAAATAGAAGCTGTAATACAGGAGCTAAATAAAAGATTAGATTATCAGTGTAATTTAAAAATTGAGATTTCTAAAAGGGCTCAAAAGAGAATGGGAGCATTTTTTTATAGAAAAAATAATGGAAGAATTGAGCCACTAAAATTTGTTTTTGCTCAGTGTTTGCTAGATGGTTCATACAGTGAAGAGGTAGTTAAGGAAGTTATAATACATGAATATCTCCACTATTATTGTGATACAATTACAGGGGTAAGTAATGGACATAACAGCTATTTTAAAAAGATGTGCAGGATTATGGGCATTTCAGATAGTGCTACATTTAAGTATGACACTAAAAGAAAAAGTGACACAGCATATAAATACAAGATATATTGTAGCAAATGTAATAAATATATATGTGGTAATAAAAGAATAGACTTTGCTAATAATAAGGTTAAAAAATATATTTCATCTTGCTGTAAGGCTAAGCTTATAATAAAATAAGAAAATGTAGGCTACTATATATAGAAATGGTAAATGATATATAGTATAATGACATAAAAAACAAAGGGGATATGCTTTATGAATAATGAACATATGGAAAATGAAGAAAGACAAATCATGACTTTCTTAGATGAAGAAGGAAACAAAGTAGAATTTGAAGCAGTTGCTAGAATATTTTTAGAGGAACAAGAATATTTATTATTAGCACCAGCTGATGATACTGAATCAGAAGATGTGTTTGTATTTAGAGTAGATGAAGTTGATGGTAAAGAAGAATTAAATCTTGTAGAAGATGATAAAGAATTTCTTGCCGTTAAGAAAGAATACAAAAAATTATTATATTAAGAGAGGTCATTAAAGTGAACATTAAGGATATAATAGATATTTTAAATGATAATGGATTAAGTGAAATTGAAGAGCTTGTATCAGGTGATAAATACTCTTTAATAAACTTTTATTTTGATTTTGATAAAGATGTAGAAGCAGCAGCAAAAGCTTATGCTGATGATGAAAGTACTGCTGGTAGTGAAGAATGGATGAAGGAATTTTATCTACCATATCTTTATGATTACGCTAATGATGAAGTTCTTGAAATAGTTGAAGAGATTATTGAAGATTTAGATGTAGAAGGTGAAATGATGGCCTTCCAAATGAATGAAAAAACAGCTGGCTATGTTCAATTTATGGTACTATTCAATGAAGAGGGTTACGATGTAGCAATAGAAGAGATTGTAAAGGAATATATGAGAAAAAAATAAATTTTGAAAAGTAAAATATTACTATTGAACTTATTAAATAATTTGATATAATAAAAATATAGGAATCCTGATGTGTGCGTTTAGCTTATGTTATTCAACCTACATTATATTTTCGGGATTTGCAATATGCTTGTAGATGTTGAGCTTCCTTATGGAGAAGATAACAGAAGCAAGTTGAGTGAAACCCACCTGCGAGACGCAGGTGTGAGTATATAGGCCACCGGCATATTGGGAATAATTAGAGTAAAACACTTTATATTGAGTTTTTTGTGCTCAATATAAAGTGTTTTTTTGTTTTTATAATATTTTTTTAAAAAATATAAAAAAAACCATGAAATATATGGTATAATTCTTAAAAATGCATTTAATAAATTAGCATATATAAATTGATATGACGAAATAAGTAAATAAAAATTCGAAAATGTCGAAATTTATTAAAATGCAATTGGGGAATGAAGGGAGATTAATTTGCAAAAATGATTATTAATTTGGCAGATACAATTAACAGTGTGTTACAAAGTATTATGTTTGTCTATGTTTCAAATTATTGTAGTAAAACTAAAAGAAGCACACTAAGTATGGCAACTTGGATAGTAATTTTATGGGGAGTAATACAGGGAATTACACTAATTGTAGGTAATTCAAGTTTAGGAGCTATATTTATCCATTTAATAATATTAATTTCTGGAGCCATAATATTTAAAGAAGAACCTTTAGATGCTATGATAGGATTTAGTATAGTCTATTTATTAATGGGAATAGTTATGATATTAAGTTCAAATATTTATTTAGGATATGTGGTAAGTATAATTTCAGAAAAATATATGGAAATAGGAATGCTTATATTTGTGTATTTTCCACAATACATATTATTTACTATAATATTGTGTAATATGAATTTTATAAATTCTATGTATAAAGTTATTAAAAGTAAAAGTGTATCAATAATATCATTAATTATAGTTACTGTTTTAATTGATTTTATAATATCATTTAATGGATTAGCATATGATATGGATAATCCTTTATTTAAAGAATTCTTATTTATATTTTTAGGCTTTTTTATGATAGGAATAACTATATATTTTTCAAATATTGAAAAAAAATCTAATCAAGTTTTAATTACCAATAGTTTTTTAGAAAAAAAGAATGAAGAACTTAAAAAAATTAAACATGATTATGGTTCACAAATATCATATTTATATGGATTACATTTAATGAAGAAATATGATAAATTAGGAGATGCACTTAAAAATATTATAAATGATAATAGTGCTATTTCTTCAGAAGTAGATGTAATAAATAAACCAAATTCTAGTATAGCAGAAATTGTTTATGGAATAGATCATAATGGAATAAATATTATTATAAATGATGAAATAGACTTTAATGATATAGATATTTCTGAAATTGATTATCAAAGAGTTATTTCTAATATATTAAGAAATTCAGTTACAGCATTAGATGGAAAAGGTATAATAGAAGTAACAACATATTATTCTATAAAATCTATTATAGTAAAGATAAAAAATAATGGACCTAAAATTGATGAATCTATAATAGATAAAATTTTCCAAAGTGGATTTACTACAAAAGAAAATACAAATAAAGAAAATGGATTTGGATTATCAATTACTAAGGAAATTATAGAGAGAAATAATGGTAACATAAGTGTAAAGAGCAATGATTCCTTTACAGAATTTAAAATAAAGATTCCTAAAATATCAAATAAGTTGGCAATTATATAAGCATAATAAAGGAGGTATGAAAAATACCTCCTTTATTATGCTTATATTAATTTTAAAAGGAATATGCTGTGGATATTTGTAGTTTTTTTTACTTTTTATAAAAATAAAAAAAAAAAATTAAAATATATGGTATTATTTATCAATATATGATATAGTTACTAGGTAAATATGTAATAAATGAGTCAATATGGTCTATTATGGTAAAAAAAATAACGAAATTAGTTGTAAATGATTTATCCAAATATGCAAATTACAATACTGATCAGAAAGAACAAATAGAGTATAGTTTAGCTATAATTATCTATGAGTTAATAAAATTTATTTTTCTATTGTTAAGTTTATATTTTTTAGGATTTTTCAAAGAAGGATTAGTAGTATTAATTTCAATGATAATATCCAAGCCTTTTATAGGAGGATATCATGAAGATAGTCAAATAAAATGTTTTTTTGCAACATTTCTAATAGTATTTAGTTTAATTTTATTAGAGAGAAATATGGAATTAAATATTATGGCTATTTTAATATTAAATTTATTTAGTATATTTTGTGTATATCATAAAGCTCCTATAATTAATGATAAAATGCCATTAACTAAAGAAAAGCTTATAAAGAGAAATAGAAGAATTGGTTTAATAAGTATATCATTATTAGGATTGATATCAATTGTTATTTGTAATAGTACAAAATATGGAGAGCTTATATGCTTAACCAATGTTGTACAAACTATGTTAATGTTCAATAAACGTAAATGAAAGAGGTGGAGTTAGAATGAAAAAAATGTTAGCAGGTTGTTTATTATGCCTTTCAGCAGTGTTTGTAAATTTAGGAACAGCATCTGCATTAATGATAGGGGCAGAAGAAATGCCAGAATCAATGAAGAAATTAAGATAATTAGGAGAAAAAGTGATCATCAATATATCAGACTCAATTAATAGCATATTACAAAGCATTATGTTTATTTATGTTTCAAATTACTGTAGTAAAACTAAAAGAAGCATAATAAGTATGGTAACTTGGATAGTAATTTTGTGGGGAGTAATACAGGGAATTACACTAATTGTAGGTAATTCAAGTTTAGGCTCTATATTTATCCATTTAATAATATTAATTTCTGGAGCCATAATATTTAAAGAAGAACCTTTAGATGCTATGATAGGATTTAGTATAGTCTATTTATTAATGGGAATAGTTATGATATTAAGTTCAAATATTTATTTAGGATATATGGTAAGTAAAATTTCAGAAAAATATATGGAAATAGGAATGCTTATATTTATGTATTTTCCACAATACATACTATTTACTATTATATTATACAATATGAATTTTATAAATTCTACGTATAAAGTTATTAAAAGTAAAAGTGTATCAATAGTATCATTAATTATAGTTACTGTGTTAATTGATTTTATAGTATCATTTAATGGATTAGCATATGATATGGATAATCCTTTATTTAAAGAATTTATATTTATATTTTTAGGATTTTTTATGATAGGAATAACTATATATTTTTCAAATATTGAAAAAAAATCTAATCAAGTTTTAATTGCCAATAGTTTTTTAGAAAAAAAGAATGAAGAACTTAAAAAAATTAAGCATGATTATGGTTCACAAATATCATATTTATATGGATTACATTTAATGAAGAAATATGATAAATTAGGAGATGCACTTAAAAATATTATAAATGATAATAGTGCTATTTCTTCAGAAGTAGATGTAATAAATAAACCAAATTCTAGTATAGCAGATATTGTTTATGGAATAGAACATAAGGGAATAAATATTATTATAAATGATGAAATAAATTTTGATGATGTAAATATTTCTGAAATTGATTATCAAAGAGTTATTTCTAATATATTAAGAAATGCAGTTACAGCACTAGATGGCAAAGGTATAATAGAAATAACAACATATTATGCTATAAGATCTGTTATAGTAAAGATAAAAAATAATGGACCTAAAATTGATGAATCTATAATAGATAAAATTTTTGATACTGGATTTACTACAAAAGAAAATCAAAATAAAGAAAATGGATTTGGATTATCAATTACTAAGGAAATTATAGAGAGAAATAATGGTAGCATAAGTGTAAAAAGCAATGATTCTTTTACAGAATTTAAAATAAAGTTTCCTAAGAGAGAAATTTGAAGCAATATAAATAAATTTTTACGAAAAGAGGTGTTTAAGACATCTCTTTTTTTCTTGAACTTTTAATAAATAATTAATTTATAATTTGGAGATAAATAAAAAAGAAGTAATTTTGTAATATAAAGTTGATATTCATAAGAAAAAAATGTAAAATAATCATAAGAAGTTAATATACGAAAGGGAATGTTAAGATGGATTATACAAATGCAAAAATAGATGTAATAACATCTAGGATAAATGAATTATATAAAAAAAGCAAGGAAGAAGGATTAAATGAAGCTGAAAAAGAAGAACAAGCTCATTTAAGAAGAATTTATATAGACAGAGTTAAGGCGAATTTTAGAAGTCAACTTGCAGGAATAGAACCAAAAAATAAGCAAAAAAAATAAAAAGGGTGATAAATATTGTCAGTTGCAGTAGAAACGTTAATTAAAGATTTTGATTTGGAAGTACTAGTTGAAGGTGAAAAAGGTGTAGAGATAACTGTTAACGATATAAATAGACCAGGTCTTCAATTATCTGGATTTTATAATTATTTTGCTCCTGAAAGATTACAAGTTGTTGGTAAGGCTGAGTGGAGTTTTATTGGGGATATGAGTAGAGAGTTAAGAAGAAAAAGAGTAGATAAATACTTTAGTTTTAATTCTAAATGTGTTGTAATAACAAGAGGATTAGAACCACATGAAGAATTCATAAGGGCTGCCAAGAAAAATAAAACTTGGCTATTAAGAACAACATCAGTTACCACTAACTTTATTAGTAAAATGACCATATATTTATCAGATAAATTTGCACCAGAAACTAGATTACATGGTGTACTTGTAGATGTATACGGTATAGGTATACTGATTACAGGGGAAAGTGGCATTGGTAAAAGTGAGACTGCATTAGAACTTATTAAAAGAGGGCATAGACTTGTAACTGATGATGCTGTTGATATTAAGGAAATTGATGGAGAACTTATTGGGACATCTCCGAAAATTACTATTGGAATGCTTGAAGTGAGAGGAATTGGAATAATTGACATCACTGCACTATATGGATTGAGTTCAGTGCAAGAGTCTAAGGGTATAAATCTTGTTATGCATTTTGAGCATTGGAAGGATAATGGTGATTATGATAGACTTGGAATTAATCAAGATACTCAAGAAATATTAGGCGTTAATGTTAGAAAGCTTAGAGTACCAGTAAGACCTGGTAGAAATATTGCAGTAATTATTGAGGCAGCAGCAGTAAATTATAGACATTCTTTAATGTCAGATATAAGTGCTGTTGATATTATAGAAAGAAGGATGGAAAATCTAACTTTAGAAGATAATTAGGAGGAGAATATGGGTAATAAAAAAAATGCATGGTTAAAATTTGATAATACTAAAAAAGAAGAGATTTTTAGTTTTTGTGAAGGATATAAGAAATATATATCAGACTGTAAAACAGAAAGAGAATCTATTAAAGAAGCTATTTATTTAGCAGAATCAAAAGGATATAGAAATTTAAAGAATGTTATATCTGCTGGAAAATCTCTAAAGGCAGGAGACAAGGTATATTATAATAATATGGATAAATCTTTAGCTTTATTTTTAATAGGAAGCGAAAGTATTGAAAGTGGTATGAGAATTATAGGTTCTCACGTAGATTCACCTAGATTAGATTTAAAACCAAATCCATTATATGAAGATAGTGAATTATCTTTAATGGAAACTCATTACTATGGTGGAGTTAAGAAATATCAATGGGTAACCATACCTCTAGCTTTACATGGGGTAGTAGTTAAAAAAGATGGTACAAAAATAGACGTGGTAGTTGGAGAGGAAGAAACTGATCCAGTTGTTATGGTTTCTGATTTGTTAGTACATTTAGCATCAGAGCAACAGCAAAAGAAAGCTACAGAAGTTATTGCTGGAGAAGATTTAAATATCTTAGTTGGTAGCATGCCTTTAGAAGGTGAAGAAAAAGAAGCTGTTAAGGCAAATATATTAAAATTATTAAAAGAAAAATATGATTTTGAAGAAGAAGATTTCATGTCAGCTGAAATAGAAATTGTTCCAGCTGGAAAAGCAAGAGATTTAGGATTAGATAGAAGTATGGTTGCTGGATATGGACATGATGATAGAATTTGTGCATACACTTCTTTATTAGCTTTACTTGAAACTGAAAGTACTAAAAAGACTTCAGTGGTATTATTAGTAGATAAAGAAGAAGTAGGAAGCATAGGAGCAACTGGAATGCAATCAAGATTCTTTGAAAATGCAGTGGCAGAATTAATGGACAGAGTAGGAGAGTATTCTGAACTTAAATTAAGAAGAGCATTAGCTAATTCTAAAATGCTTTCTTCAGATGTTACAGCAGCTTTTGATCCTAATTATGCAGGAGCATACGAAAAGAAAAATTCTGCATTCTTTGGTAAGGGATTAGCCTTTGCTAAATATACTGGAGCAAGAGGAAAAAGTGGATGTAATGATGCTAATGCAGAATTTGTTGCATGGCTTAGAAATGTAATGGATGAAAATGATGTTGCATATCAAATGGCTGAATTAGGTAAGGTTGACCAAGGTGGTGGTGGTACTATTGCTTATATTTTAGCTGAGTACGGTATGGAAGTAATTGATTGTGGTGTTGCACTACAAAACATGCATGCTCCATGGGAAGTTGCCAGCAAAGTAGATATCTTTGAAACAATGAGAGGATATAAAGCTTTCCTTATGGCAGAATAGTATAAAAATAAAGAAGAAATAGTAACTAAGCTATTTCTTCTTTATTTTTATAAATTTTTAGCTAAGCTTTAAGCTTAGTTAAAAATTTAGTAAGCCATTCTTCATCCATTTTCATTGAGCCTAATGAACCATGTTTAATGTCATCTTCTCCACCGTGGGAGTCTGAGCCACAGCTAGTGATAAGGTTATGTTCATTGGCAAAGCTTAAGAATTTTTCTGTATCTTCTTTAGAGTTCATGGCATATATTCCTTCAAGACCATCAAAACCAAGTGCTAATACATCTTGGAAAGAGTTTTTCTTTAAAAGCACTGGGTGAGCTAAAACTACTATAGCACCATGTTTCTTTAAAAGTTCTACACCTTCTTTAGTATCCATTTGCACACTAGGAATGTAAGCAGGACAATCATTTCCAATGAAATGCTCAAAGATATATTCCTTATCATAGCTATACCCTGCATCCATTATAGCTTTTGCTATATGAGGTCTTGCTATGGTATCTTTACCATTTTTCATAATAGATTCAAGAGTTATATGAATATCATGGAATTTTGATAAATTTTCTACTATCTTTTTAGCTCTTTCAATTCTCTTTGTTTTTATTGAATCTAAGAAATCATTTAATTCCTTATTTTTATATCCATCACCTTTAAAAAATCCTAAAACGTGAATAGATTCCTTATTAAAATAAGTAGATAATTCAATGCCAGGAATAAAAGTTATATCAAGATCTTTAGCTGTTTTTAAGGCTTCTTCTATACCAGAAACAGTATCATGGTCAGTAAGTGCTAAGTATTTTACATTAGCTGCCTTAGCTCTTTTAACAACTTCTGAAGGTGAAGATGTTCCATCAGAAGCTGTAGAATGTGTATGTAAATCGCATATTGTCATAAGTGTTAAATTCTCCCTTCAACTAATAGTTTTTATTAAACAAGAACATATGATATAATTAATCAATAAATATTGTAGCACAATTTGTAAAAGGATGCATAAAAAAGGAGAGAAAAAATGTTATTAATGATAGATAACTATGACTCTTTTGTATATAATTTAGTAAGGTATTTTAAGGAGTTAGATGAAGAAATAATAATTTATAGGAATGATAAAATTACCATTGATGAAATAGAAAATATGGATATAACGGGAATCGTTATTTCACCAGGGCCAAAGGATCCTAAACAAGCAGGGATTAGTCTTGAAATTTTAGAAAGATTTAAGGGGAAATTACCTATCTTAGGCATATGTCTTGGACATCAATGTATTGGACATTATTTTGGTGGCAAAATTGTTAAGGGAAAAATTCCTATGCATGGCAAGATAAGTGAAGTTATACATAATAATCAGCATATATTCAAAGGTGTTAAAAATCCTTTAAAAGTTACAAGATATCATTCTTTAGAAATAGAAAAATGTAGCATACCAGCAGAATTAGAAATTATATGTCAAACTGAGGATAATGTAATCATGGCAGTAAAGCACAAAGATTATCCTATATATGGAGTGCAATTTCATCCTGAAGCAGAACTTACAGAAGATGGACATAAAATATTAAAGAATTTTATTAATATAGTAAATAATTATAAATAGGAGCAAAAAATGAACATACATTTAAAAGAAATAAAGCTAAATTTAAATCCATGTGAAGTTTATGAAGCTTTTAGATATGAGATAGATACTATTATTTTAGATAGTTCTAAAGAAGATGAAAAGTTATCAAAGTATTCCTTTATAGGATTAAATCCATATATGACTTTTTCTAGTTTTCAAAATGATGGCTATATAGATGGAGTGAAAGTAGAAGGAAACCCCTTTAAGATATTAGATGAATTATTAACGAGAAATAAGGTGGTAGAAAAAACTAATATTCCTTTAATAGGGGGATCCATGGGATACATATCTTATGATACAGGAAGGATAATTGAAAAAATTTCAGATAGTAGTGATGAAGATTTTAAAATTCCTCATATGAAATTTGTTTTTTATAGAAATATTATTATCTTTGATTTAATGGAAAATAAGCAATATATATCATATTTTGCAGATGAAGAAAAAATTGTAGAAGGTATCATTGAAAAAATAGAGCAAATAGAAGTAAAGAAGGAAGAATTCAGCTATAACCAAGAAGATAAATTTATTTCTAATTTTACAAAAGAAGCATATAAAAAATCAATTACAAGGCTTAAGGAATATATAAGAAGTGGAGACGTATATATTGCCAATATGACACAAAGATTTTATTGCCACAATGAAGAAGATAGCTTTACAATCTATAAAAAGCTGAGAGAGATTAATAAGGCTCCTTTTTCAGCATATTTAAATTTTCATGATTTTCAAATAATAAGTTCATCACCAGAAAGATTCATTCAGATAAAAGACGGAATTGCTCATACTAGACCAATAAAAGGGACAAGACCTAGAGGGAATACTATAGAGGAAGATGAAAAAAATAAGTTGGAACTTATAAATAGTGAAAAGGATAAATCAGAATTATTAATGATTGTTGATTTAGAACGTAATGACTTTAGTAAGGTATGTAAGCCTGGCACAGTAAAAGTAAAGGAGTTATTTGCTTTAGAAGAGTATGCAACAGTATTCCACCTTGTGTCCACCATTGAAGGAGAGCTTCAAGATGATGTTTCAGCTGTGAAGGTAATGAAAGAGTGTTTTCCAGGTGGCTCTATTACAGGAGCACCAAAAATAAGAGCTATGGAAATAATTGAAGAGTTAGAAGGCTTAAAAAGAAATATATATACAGGAGCCATAGGATATTTTGATTTCAGAGGTAACAGTGATTTTAATATAGCTATAAGAACAATATTAAAGAAAGATAATAAAGCGTATTTTGGTGTAGGTGGAGGAATAACTTATGAATCCATTGAAGAAGATGAATATCTAGAAACGCTAGATAAAGCAAAAGCATTAATGAAGGTGTTATAATGAGAGAAATAAGCTATAATAAAGATTATGTAAAGCTTGATGGTGGCTTTTATTTTGCACAGGGAGTTTTTGAAACAATTTTAATAAAAAAAGAAGCTATATTTTTAGAAGAACATATAAATAGGCTAAATAAATCCATAGATATAATGGGGTTAGGAGAGCATATTGATATTAAATTTATTAAAAATTTTATAAAGGAAGAAAAGCTTAAAAATATAGTATTAAAAATTGTGGTAACAGAAAAGAATATAGTTTTCTCCACAAGAAAAATAAAATATTCTAAAGAAGATTACAAAAATGGATTTAATCTAAAGTTATCATCTGTTTTAAGAAATCCTACTTCTAACATGACTTATATTAAGTCGTTAAGCTATAATGAAAATCTTTATGAGTATAATAAAGCAAATAAAGAAGGGTTTAATGAAGTTGTATTTTTAAATATTTATGGGAATATAGCTGAAGGTGCAACTAGTAATATATTTATTATCAAAGATAAAAAAATTTATACACCAAAGATAAGTGATGGCATATTACAAGGAGTGGTAAGAAATTGGGTAATAGAAAATTTTGAAGTTTGTGAAAAACATTTAAATAAAAAAGATTTATATAGTGCAGATGAAGTTTTTATAACTAATTCAGTTTTAGGGATAATGAAGGTTGTACAATTTGAAGAAAAAAAATATAACACAAATGTGGTAGAAAAAATCAGAAGTGAATATGAGCAATTTATAAATTAGGAGGAACGTTGTATGGATAGAGAAAAGATAATAGCTGGAGCAAAGCTTATACTTGAAGGAATTGGAGAAGATTTAGAAAGAGAAGGACTAGTAGAAACACCTGAAAGAATTGCTAGAATGTATGAAGAAGTATTTTCAGGATTAGGAAAAGATGCAGAAGAAATCCTATCAAAAACTTTTGAAGTGGAAAATAACGATTTAGTTATTGAAAAAGATATTACATATTTCTCAATGTGCGAGCATCACATAATACCTTTTTATGGTAAAGCTCATATAGCATATATACCTAGAGGAAGAGTTGCAGGACTTTCAAAACTGGCAAGAACTGTAGAATTATATGCAAAAAAACCACAGTTACAAGAAAGATTAAGCAGTGAAATAGCAGATGCCATAATGAAATACTTAGATGCAGAAGGAGTAATGGTAGTAGTTGAAGGAGAACATATGTGCATGACTATGAGAGGTGTTAAAAAACCAGGTACAAAAACTGTAACCACATCATATAGAGGTATTTTTAAGGAAGATGCTACATTAAGAAGAGAAGTTATGATGTTATTACAAAAGTAGGTAGATTTATGGAAAGAGTTAATAAGATATTTAATAATATTCTTTATAAGGAGTATTTAAATAAGTTAGAAGCATATGAAGAAAAAAGAGAATTTTGTAGACATAACCTAGAACATTTTTTAGATATGTCTAGAATAGCTTATATGATGATTTTAGAAAAAAAATTACAGTATTCAAAGGAAGTTATTTATGCCATTGGCCTTTTACATGATATTGGTAGGGTAGAGCAGTATGAAAAAGGAATTGGTCATCATATTGCAAGTTTTAATATAGCTAAAGAAATCCTTAAGGATATAGATTTTAAAGAAGAAGAAAAAATAATGATTTTAGAAGCAATTATAAATCATAGAAATTGTGAAAGTAATGATTTAAACGCTATTATTTATAAAAGCGATAAGCTTTCAAGGGCATGTTATAAATGTAGAGCCGCCAAGGAGTGCAATTGGACTTTAGAAAAAAGAAATTTAGAGATAAAGTACTAAGGTTTAGGGGGAAAAGTTTTGAAAATTAGAAATATTGAATTTAACTTTGGTGAAAGAACATATATTATGGGAATACTTAATGTTACTCCAGATTCGTTTTCTGATGGAGGAAAATTCAATGAAATAGATGATGCATTAATACAAGTGAGAAAGCTGGTGGTTGAAGGAGCAGATATTATTGATATTGGCGGAGAATCTACTAGACCAGGTGCAAAAATTGTTTCCATTGAAGAGGAAATAAGTAGAGTTGTTCCAGTTATTGAAGCTATAAGAAAAGAAATGGATGTAGTTATTTCCATTGATACTTATAATAGTGCTACAGCAGAAGCAGCCATAAAAGTTGGTGCAGATATAATCAATGATGTGTGGGGCTTTAAAAAGGATCAGGCTATGGCAAAGATAGCAGCTAAGTATAATGTTCCTTGCATATTAATGCACAATAGAATAGCTAAGCCATATGAAGATTTAGAAAAAGAATTCATCAGTGATTTAGAAGAAAGTATAAATATTGCTTTAGAAGCAGGGGTGAAGAAAGAAAATATAATATTAGATCCAGGTATAGGTTTTGCCAAGACATATGAAGAAAATCTTATGGTGATGAATAACTTAAAATGGATTAAGGATATGGGATATCCAGTACTTCTTGCAACTTCAAGAAAATCAATGATAGGTTTGGCATTGGACTTACCAGTAGATGAAAGATTAGAAGGAACTCTTGCTACAACAGTAATAGGAATAATGGCTGGTTGTGAAATAATTAGAGTTCATGATGTTTTAGAAAATAAGAGGGTATGTATGATGACAGATACAATCCTTAAAGCAAAGTAAGGAGAAGAAATGGATAAAATATATTTAAAAAATATAGAGATTTTTGCCAATCATGGAGTGTTTCAAGAAGAAAAAGCTTTAGGGCAGAAATTTATATTATCACTGGAATTATCTTTAGACTTTCACAAAGCTGCTAAAGATGGAGATTTAAGCGCTTCAGTCCATTATGGAGAGTTATGTCATAATGTAGAAAAAGTATTTAAAGAAGAGCTTTGTGACTTATTAGAAACTTTAGTATATAAAGTAGGAGCCTATGTACTTGACACTTATGAAGTAGTAAAGGAAGTAAAGATATCATTAAAGAAACCATGGGCTCCAATATCAAGACATTTAGACTATGCAGCAGTGGAAACTACAATTGCTCGCCATAAAGCTTATATAGCATTAGGTAGTAATATAGGTAATAAGGAGCAATATATTAGAAGTGCCATAGAAAAAATTAATGAGCTAGAAGGAACAAAGGTTAAAAAAGAATCAAAACTTTTAGTAACTAAGCCATGGGGCAAAGAAGATCAAGAAGACTTTTTAAATGCCGTAATAGAAGTGGAAACATATTTAAAGCCAAAGGAATTAATGGCTGAACTTTTAAGAGTTGAAAGTATCTTAGAGAGAAAAAGAGAAATTAAATGGGGACCAAGAACCATAGATTTAGATATAATATTATTTGATGATTTAGTAAGTAATGATGAGTTTGTAGTTCTTCCTCATCCATTGATGCATTTAAGAGAATTTGTTTTAGAGCCTCTTTGTGAAATAGCTCCATATGCAATTCATCCTTTAAAAAATAAAAGAGCCTTTGAGCTCTTAGAAGAAATAAAATCAATTGAAAATTAATTACTTTGTGCTTTATTTATGACATATACGCAAAAATCATAAATATTATTACGTGCATCAACATTCTTTGTGCTGTCAATAATATCTTCTTGAAATGAACCATCGTAAGGATGGATTGTATCTAAATCTGGAGAATAGGCATTAATAATATATTTTGAAGTACCGAAGGAAATAATAAGCCTATATTGTTGTTTGCTTTCTTTAAATTCATCAGGAAGTTCTAATAAATAGTTTTCTGTGTGCAAAGAAGTAAGGAAGGATTCAACAATATCATAATCATCCACTGGTACATCATAATATTTATATAAAATACAATCAAATACTTGCAATGTAAATGAAGGATTTTCCTTAAGTTTGCTATATAATTCATCTGAATAATAGTATGTAGTAGGTTTAGTTTCAAAAGTTATATATTTAGGATCATCTAAAAAGCAACCACATAAAATAAAACAAATGAAAATTGTAAATATTAATTTTATATATTTCATTGTATCCTCCATAATAAAAGTTCTATTTATATTTATTAAACATTAAGTATATTTAGAACAGATTTATTTTAGTTAATGAAAAGAGCTATACCTTGCATTTAGTATAGCTCCTTTTTACGATTTTTTGAGATGTTATTCATCAACTTGTTTAACCATGCATATAAGAAAACCTACTGTGGTTAATAAAAGATTTCTTATATCGGCTGTTGCTGGTGTATTTTGATTAATAGGAAGCCAAGTCATTAAAATTGCTGCCCCTAAAGTTATAAAAGATATAAACCCTGCAAAGTATATTTGGCTATTATAATTAACTATATTAAAGTGATTTTTACACTGTTGTCCAAAAAAATATCCAAAAATTGATGACATAGTTGAACGAATGGTAACTTCAGAAGGGGAGGAACCTTCTAAATTAAATAACATTACACAGATAGTTTGAATTAAACAAACAGTAGCTAATATCAATAAGATTTTTGATGCGTTATTTAATTTAGATAATGTGACTAAAACTTTTATTGTGAACTTTTTCAAAATATCACATCCTAAATTAAATATCCATAAATAACATAAGAAAATTATGTTATTTGTTAATATAATATGTTGAGATTATATAAAATGTGCACATAAAAGTAATAAAAAAAAATAAAATTAATAAAATTAAATAGAATAATACGATAAAGAGGTTATGATGAAAATTATAGCTACTATGGGGCCAAGCTCCATGAAAAGTCAGGTCTTAAAACAGTTAATTACCTCAGGATTAGAAAGCATTAGACTAAATTTTTCACATTTTCATGATGAAGAATTTCATAAGATAGTATCAGAAGTACGAAATATTAATAACAAGGTTGAAATAATTGGAGATTTAAGAGGACGTAAAGTAAGAGTAAGTGAAAAAGTTTTTTCAACATATAAGATACATATGGAAGATATAGTATATTTTTGTGGAGAAGATATGTATGATTATTTATTAAAAGATGAAAGGCTTTTAAAGAGTTTAATTCCACTTAATATTAATAGTAGTAATATAAATAAAAATAAAATAAATAAAATATCTATGAAAGATGATACCATGAATTTTGAAGTTTTAGACCAAAGTAAAGGTATAATTAAATCAAGAGTACTAAATGAAGGGATAATTAGAGGTGGAAAAGGATGTAATATTCCTGAATTAACCATAGATGGCCCTGGATTAAGCATATTAGATAAAGAAAGTATAATTTGGGGATTAAATCACGACTTGGATAGTTTTTGTCAATCTTATGTAGAGAGTGAAAAAGACATTATAGAGTTAAAAGAATTTGTGGAAAAAAATAATAAAAGGAATAAGGAGATATTATATTATGGTAAAATTGAAACGGAAAAAGGCATTAACAGTATAGAAAAAATTTGTGATAGTGTAGATGAAGTTATTATTGCAAGAGGAGATTTAATGCCAGAGTGTGGAATTGAAGATGCTG
The DNA here is from genome assembly GCF_014287815.1 of Clostridium lentum. Classification (GTDB taxonomy): domain Bacteria; phylum Bacillota; class Clostridia; order Clostridiales; family Clostridiaceae; genus Clostridium; species Clostridium lentum. Next base: position 13,783 of record NZ_JACOOQ010000022.1, on the reverse strand, counting down.
TGAAAAATCAATATATAGCGATAAATAAGCTAAAAGAAAAAGGTTATGAAGATAAAATAATTATGGCAACTCATTTATTAGATAGCATGATTAAAGGTAATAGAGCAAAATATACAGAAGTAGAAAGTATATTTAGTTTTATAGTAAATGGAATCAATGGTTTTTTATTAGCAGGAGAAACATCTATAGGAAAATATCCAGTGGAAGCTTTTTTATTTTTAAAAAGTCTTATAGAATACTATGCTTAAGCAAATTGTACTATATCTATAATAACACCATGTTAAATGATATAAAAAACCATTTTTAAAAATAATTAATAACTTATATTGCAAAATGTGGACTAAGGTAGTATAATATATTCAACAGATAAGAAAAAATGGAGAGTTGAGGTTATTTTAATGAATGGAAGTTTAAGAAGTATATTATATTTAGCAACAACTATAGCTATATTAGTTTTAGTATTTAAATTTGTAAGTTTTATGTTACCATATGTATTAATAGCTGCTTTAATAATTTTTATATATAGAAAGATTAAAGGTACATTGGATTATAAGAAAGAAAAACATGAACAAGGAAGCGTATATACAACAAAACCATCAGAGGAAGAAAGCCCATTTGATTCAGAAGATGGAGAAATAATTGATGTAGATTATAAAGATGTAAAATAGTAAAATCAGCTGAAAAGCTGATTTTTTTGCTTTATAGCAAATTTAAAAGCTATTGATGGAATAAAAATATTAAGGGAAATTTTGATAATATCATAAAACAATTGTATAATAAAGGAAATAAGGGGGTGTATTTATGAGCAAAATAAAAATGATTAATCCATTGGTGGAAATGGATGGAGACGAAATGACTAGAGTAATATGGGGCATCATTAAAGAGGAACTATTAGAACCTTTTATAGAACTGAAAACAGAATATTATGATTTAGGATTAAAACATAGAAATGAAACAGATGATAGAGTTACTGTAGACGCTGCTAAAGCCATTAAAAAATATGGTGTAGGTGTCAAATGTGCCACAATAACTCCAAATAAAGATAGGGTAAAAGAATATAACTTAAAAGAGATGTGGAAAAGTCCCAATGGAACAATAAGGGCTATTTTAGACGGAACAGTATTTAGAAGTCCCATAATTATAGAGTCTATCAAGCCATATATTAGAACATGGCAACAGCCAATAACCATTGCAAGACATGCCTATGGTGATATATATAAAGACGTAGAGATGAAAATTACAGGCTTTGGAAAGGTAAAACTTGTATTTGAAGATAATAATGGAGAAGTAAGTGAAGAACTTATCCATGATTTTCATGAAAAAGGAATTGTTATGGCAATGCATAATAAGAAAGATTCCATAGAAAGATTTGCTAGAAGTTGTTTTAATTATGCCATAGATACTAAGCAAGATTTATGGTTTTCTGCTAAGGATACAATTTCTAAAAAATATGACCATACTTTTAAAGATATATTTGCAGAAATTTATGAAAAGGAATATAAAGAAAGATTTAATAGCCTTGGAATAGAGTATTTTTACACTTTAATTGATGATGCAGTTGCAAGAGTTATAAAGTCAAAAGGTGGATTTATTTGGGCACTTAAAAATTATGATGGTGATATAATGAGTGATATGATAGCAACAGCTTTTGGCTCACTAGCCATGATGACTTCCGTTCTTGTTTCACCAGAAGGATATTATGAGTATGAAGCAGCTCATGGTACTGTACAAAGACATTATTATAATTATTTAAAGGGAATAAGCACTTCCACTAACTCTATAGCTACAATTTTTGCTTGGAGCGGTGCTTTAAGGAAAAGAGGAGAAATGGATGGATTAGGACAGCTTGTTACCTTTGCACATAATTTAGAAAAAGCATCTATTGATACCATAAATGACGGTGTCATGACTAAAGATTTGGCACTTCTTACAGAGTTAAAGGATGTAAAAGTTACTGATACAGAAGGATTTATTAAAGCTATAAGAGAAAGATTGGAAAAATTACTGTGATTACTAAAATAAAAGGGGATGTGGCATTAAGAATAAATACTACAATATATTGTGTATAAAAATTTTAGTGCGACATCCACTTTTTCATTGTTTTTATACTAGTTATATGAAAAGTTTAATCATTAACTTAGTGTTACCATTGGTGAGTGGAAACCATTTTCTAAAATGCCCAATTACCATTTTTAAATACAGAAACCTCTGTTCCATCATTAGTATAACCTGTTACTTCTAAATCAGCTGTTCCAATCATAAAGTCTACATGGATTAATGAATTGTTAACACCAATTTCTTTTAATTGTTCTTCACTTAAATCTTCAGAATTTTTTATACATGGATAAGCCCTACCAAAAGCAAGGTGACAAGCTGCATTTTCATCAAATAACGTATTGTAGAATATTAAGTTAGAATTTGATATTGGTGAATCGAAAGGAACTAAGGCTATTTCACCTAAATATCTTGCACCTTCATCAGTGTCAAGAAGTTGAGATAATACTTCTTTTCCTTCCTTAGCATCAAAATCAACAGCTTTTCCATCTTTAAAAGTTATTGAAAAATCATTAATTAAATTACCATTGTAGCTAAGTGGTTTTGAAGAAAATACTATACCATTAACGCCAGTTTTCTTAGGTAAAGTAAATACTTCTTCTGTAGGCATATTGGCATTAAATAAGATGCCTTTTGTATCAGCTTCTTCTCCACCAGCCCAATAGTGATTTTCAGGAAGTTCTACAGTTAAATCAGTACCATTGCTACTTTTTAAATGTAAAGATTTAAAGTTATGATTGTTCATAAAATCAAGATTTTTGGCAAGATTAGCATTATGTTTATTCCATGCTTCAACTGGATCATCAGCATCTATTCTAACTGCACTAATTATAGCTTCTCCTAATTTCTTTAAAGCTTCATCATCATTTACATCTGGGAAAACCTTCTTAGCCCATGCAAGAGTAGGGTAAGATAATACACACCATCTAACTTTATTAGCTGTTGCTGCTTCAGAATATTCTTTTAAAGCTATACTTCTTGCTTTAGAGTAAGCAGCTATATTTTCAATAGGTACACCATTAAAGGCATCAGGATCGGAGGCAGAGATAGAAATAAAGCATGCACCGTTTCTAGCATAATAGTTATATGTCTCACCAAACCATTCAGGTAAGTTAGATAAAGTAGCTACAGAATTATTTGATAATCTTATTTTGTTAAGTTTTGCATCATTATAGTTTACAATAACATCTTTAGCGCCTACAGCATAAGCTGCTTCAGCAATAAATCTTGCAAACTCAGCAGTTTCAATAGGACTATTAATACAAAGGGTATCATTTTCTTGTAAGTTAACACCCATTTCCACTGCAAGTTTGGCATATTTTTTTAATAATTCAATATTCATATTAAACACCTCTAAGCTTATTTTAAATAAAATATAAATAAGTATACCATAATATGTATATATAATGTTATAAATTTTTAGCCAATTAATAAATATTAAAAAGAATAAATAGATAGTATCATTGATAAAAAATTAAATAACAACTATAATTAAATTAAATAAGATATAGGGAAGGAAAGACAAATGAAAAAGTTATTAGAAAATTTGGTAGAAAAGAATAAAGTTCATGCAAAGGAAGGAAAATTAGCTTCATATATACCTGCACTTATGGAAGCAAATCCAGAAGCAGTAGGGATATGTGTTGTGGATTTAAAAGATAAATATGAGTTTTGGGCTGGCGATAGCGATGTTAAATTTACTATACAAAGTATTTCTAAGGTAGTTAGCTTAATAATTGCTTTAAATGATAATGGAAGAACTAATGTTTTCAGCAAAGTAAATGTAGAGCCTACAGGAATGGGATTTAACAGTATAGTTAATTTAGAGGCAGCCATGGAAAATAGGCCGTATAATCCAATGATCAATGCAGGGGCCATTGTAACTACATCATTAATATTTGGAGAGACTGAAGAAAGGAAATTAGAAAGAATTTTAAATTTCATGAGAAGAGCTACCAACAATCCTCATATAGGTATAAACGAAGAGATATATTTAAATGAAAAAGCTACAGGAGATAGAAATAGAGCTTTAGCATATTATATGAAGAGTACAGGAGCCTTAGAAGGAGACGTGGAAGAAGTACTTGATTTATACTTTAAACAATGCTCCATTGAAGCAACAGCAAGAGATTTAGCTAGATTTGGTGCTGTTATAGCTAATGATGGGGTAACTCCTTGGAGCAATGAAGTTTTAATGTCTAGAGATATATGTAGAATAGTTAAAACAATAATGGTGACATGTGGAATGTATGATGCATCAGGAGAATTTGCTATACATGTGGGTATTCCAGCTAAATCTGGTGTAGGTGGAGGAGTTCTTGCCACTGTTCCAAGAAGATATGGTATAGGATTATATGGACCAGCTTTAGATGCAAAAGGAAATAGTGTATGTGGTCTTCGTATATTAAAGGATTTATCAGAAGAGTTTGACTTAAGTATATTTTAAGGTATTATTTTCCAAAAAGATGGATAGTTATATAAATGAAAGAATAGTATAAAAAGATGGAGGATAATATGGAAAAATTATTGATTATAGATTCTGAAAGTCTAATGAAGAGAGCGTTTTACGCCATACCTAATATGAGCAATGAAGAAAGCTTATATACCAATGCCATATATGGATTTACTAAGATGCTTTTTTATATAAAAAAGAAAATACAGCCTAATTTAATGGCATCAGTTTTAAATAGTATAGGAGAAAATATTCCAAAAGTCCTTTGTGAACAAAAACCATATATAAAAGAAATTTTAGAAAATGCTTCAGCTGTTATATATGAAGAAGATGATATAGATGTATCTAAGACAATTACATCTCTTGTAAATGATGGTAGAAAAAAATCAATGGAAATATACATAGCTACAGCAGATAAGACATTATTACAATTAATTGATGATAATGTAAAAGTAATATATGTGGAATCAGGAATAAATAGTTTAAATACCTATGATAAAGAAAAATTTATAGAAGCATATGGTATAGAGCCAATACAATATAGTGATGTACTAGCACTTATGGATAGTAATTATTTGGGCGAAAAAACAGCTTTAAGCTTAATAAAAACTTATGGCTCACTGGAAGGTATAATAGAAAATAGTGAAAAAATTAATTCTAGTAGAATAAGAAAAGTCATTGAAGAAAATAAAGAAAGTGTACTTTTAAATAAAAAACTTATTTCTGTAAATGGTAATGAAGAAGGAATTACTCTAATTAATAATGGTAAAGACTGTAATGAAGAAGAATTAATGAAGATATTTAAAAAACTTAAGCTAAATAGTCTTTTGGAAGTTTTAGACCTTGAAAATATAGATGATATAGCTAGTGATGAAGAAGAAATTAAAGTAATTGATAAATTAGATGATTTTAAATGTTTCATAAAAACTATTAAGGAAAGAATATATATTACTTATGAAACATCTAACTCTAATGTGTATTCAAAAATAAGAGTAGAGAATATGTACATTTGTAATGGAGATGAAAGTGTAAAAATAGATTTATCTAGTTTATATGAAGAAAATATATCAAAAACTAATCTTCTGTTAAAAGAATTTATGGAAAATGATGACATAAAGAAAGTTATTCATGATGGTAAGAATTTACTAAAGGCACTAAGCAAAGATGGTACACAAGTTAATGGTTTTGATTTTGATAGTGCTATTGCTGCTTATTTAATAGATTCAGCAAGAGATAAATATAATTTAAATGAACTTATTAATGAATACTTAGAAAAAAATATAGATGAAAAAACATCATCAGCAATTAAATATTTAAGTGAGCTATATGTTTATTTAAAAGGTAGAATAAAAGAAGAAGGTATGGAAGAACTTTATTATAATGTTGAACATCCACTTATAGGTGTATTATCAAGTATGGAAGTAGTGGGGTTTAATGTTAATGAAGAAATACTTGAAAGCTTGGCAGTAAAGTTCAAAGAAGAAATAAAGAATACTGAAAAAGAAATTTATGATCTTTGTGAAGAAGAGTTTAATATATCATCACCAAAACAGCTTGGAAAGATATTATTTGAAAAATTAGACCTTCCAGTTATAAAGAAAACTAAGACAGGTTATTCCACTAATGCAGATGTATTAGAAAAGCTAAAAGATAAGCATCCTGTCATTGAAAAAATAATTTATTACAGACAAATAACAAAATTAAATTCAACTTATGTTGAAGGATTAAAAAATGTTATTGATGTTGATGGAAGAATACATTCAAGTTTTAATCAAACAGTAACAACTACAGGAAGATTATCCAGCACAGAACCAAATCTTCAAAATATACCAGTGAAATATGAAATGGGAAGAGAAATAAGGAAGGTATTTATACCTAAGGAAAAAGGTGATATATTACTTTCTTGTGACTACTCACAAATAGAGCTAAGAGTATTAGCCCATATGTCAGATGATGCTAATATGATAGATGCCTTTAAGCATCATAGTGATATTCATACAAAGACAGCATCAGAAGTATTTAAAGTTCCAGTAGAAGAAGTAACATCTCTTATGAGAAGTAGAGCTAAGGCTGTAAACTTTGGTATAGTATATGGAATAAGTGATTTTAGTCTTTCTCAGGATTTAAAAATAACCAGAAAAGAAGCAGCTGAATATATGGCAATATATTTTGATAGATATCCAAAGATTAAAGATTTCTTACAAGGTGCCATAGATAGTGCTAAAGAAGATGGATATGTATTGACACTTTTAAATAGAAGAAGATTTATTCCAGAGATAAAATCATCTAATAAGATAGTGATATCTTTAGGTGAAAGACTTGCCATGAATGCTCCAATACAAGGAAGTGCAGCAGATATAATAAAGCTTGCCATGGTGAAAGTGTACGAAAGATTAAAAAAAGAAGGATTAGCTAGTGAAATAATACTTCAAGTACACGATGAACTTATACTAAATGTTAAGCCAAATGAATTAGAAAAAGTAAAGATTTTAGTTATAGAAGAAATGGAAAATGTATTTAAGCTATCTGTTCCACTAGATGTTGATGTGAACTTAGGTAAAAATTGGTATGAAGCAAAATAGGAGGATGTAGCTTATGATAACAATAGGGTTAACTGGAGGAATTGGTTCAGGAAAAAGTACAGTATCATTTATGCTTAAAGAAGCAGGATTTGAAATTATTGATGCAGATATTATTGCAAGAGATGTTTTAAAAAAATATCCTGAAATTTTAGAAAGAGTTAAAGTTGAGTTTGGTGCTGGATTCTTTGACTGGAGAGGGGAATTTAGAAGAAAAGAATTTGGTAATCACATATTTAGATTTCCAAAGCAAAGAAAAAAATATGAAGAGATAATAATGCCTTATATAAAGCGTGAAATCTTTGAAAGCATGGATAACCATAAGAAGAAAGGAACAAAAATATTAATTCTAGATGCACCTACTTTAATAGAAAATGATTTGCATAAGGAAGTAGATTATGTTATCTTAGTTTGGGTAGATCAAAATACTCAAATCCAAAGAGTAAGGGCAAGAGATGGTATGATTAGAGAAGAAGCTATAAATAGAATTAACTCTCAAATGCCACTGGAAAGAAAAAAAGATTTTGCCAATATAATCATTGAAAATAATGATATATTACCTAAAACTAAGGAACAGGTTGATCTGCTTATTGATTTTTTAAATAGTAATTTGAAGTAGGTAGAGATAATGAATTTAAAAAAAATTATAGCATTTTTACTTTTAGTTTTGCTTGCTTTTTTAGGAATCCAACAAGGTATGAAGAAATATCTTTATCCCTATGAGTATAAAGAATATGTAGAAAAGTATAGCAATGAATATAATTTAGATCCTTTACTTGTTTTATCAGTAATAAAAACTGAAAGTAAGTTTAAGGAAGATTCAACATCAAGTAAAGGTGCTAAGGGCTTAATGCAGATTATGGATAGTACAGGACAATGGATATCATCTAATGTAGAAATAAGCTATTTTCTTCCTCATATGCTGTACAACCCAGAAATAAACATAATGATGGGTTGTTGGTATTTAAATAATCTCATAGAACAGTTTGGCAATGTAGATACAGCATTGGCAGCTTACAATGCAGGCAGTGGAAATGTCAATGAATGGCTAAAGGATGGCGAATATTCAAAGGATGGAGAGACCTTATACAATATACCATTTGCTGAAACTAAAAAGTATGTAGATAAAATAAAAGTGAGTTATAAAATGTATAAATATTTATATGGTGAAGAGTAAAATATATAAAGAGAGATGTGGCATTTTAATTAAGCCACATCTATCTTTATATATTTTACTTAGATTTTTTAAATATTGCAGTACACCATTCATTAGTTTGATACTTTTCTATAAATTTAAAGCCATATTTTTCAACATTGGCTTTCACTTCATCAAAGCTCCATTCAACAAGGCCAGAAACTAAAAGATTACCATTTTTATTTAAATGATTATTGATAAATTCCATAAACATCTTAGTTTCTTCACCACCGATATTAATAAATATCCAGTCATAGAATTCATCAATTTGACTTTCATCTTCTAAAATATTTCCAACAATAGCTTTTATATTATTAATGTTATTTAATGAGGCATTTAGTTCAACTTCATCGGTAATATCTCTAATGTCTACAGCATCAACTTTTTTAGCTCCAGTAAATGAAGCAGCAATGGAAAGTATACCAGAACCAGTACCTATATCTAAAACGGTTTTATCATTTAGCTCTAATTTATTCAAAATAAGTCTAAGAATATCTTGTGTTGTTTCGTGGAGACCAGTTCCAAAGGCACCTTGGGATATGAAATTTATTTTATTTTTATTTGGATATTCTTCTTCAGGAGAGGCAATAACCCAAGTATCATCAATATGAATAGCTGGGAATTCAAAGGTAGTATAATCATTAGTATTTTCCTCTAATCCAATATGCTTAACACCAAGGATTGAATCTACAAGCTCTATAAATTCATTTAATTCTCCTTCAGTATCCTCCATTGCAACTTTTAAATTGATATCTTCATCATCTTTTTCTATATAGCCATAACCATAATCATCAGTAGTAATTTCTAAAGGTGCTTCGTAAAAGGCGTTATATATATTATGTATTTGTAATTTTTCCATAGCCATATCTAAATCTTTATATGGAATGGTATATGAAAGTATATACATTAATTATCTTCCTTTCTTATTAAAAAATTTTTTAGATTTACTTGATTTTGATTTAGTTGTAGGTGTATCTTTTTTAGCTTTAACTGATTTGCTTTGTAAAGCTTTTTTCTTTTTAGCTACAGAATATCCAAAAGAGCCTAATGGATTAGTATCCATCTTAAAGTATTCTCCATGACAGTAAGAAATTAAATCAGCTTTTTCAAGATGAATCTTACCTTTTTCATCAAATAAATTTTTATTCACATGTGAACCAACCACTTCAGCAATAAAGCAATCATGAGTACCAAGCTGAAGTACTGTCTTTACTTTACATTCAATGGAGACAGGACATTCATTGATATAAGGTGAGCTTACATTAGTTCCTTCTTTCATGGTAAAGTTCATTTCTTTTATTTTATCAACGGTTTTTCCTGAACGTACACCAACATAATCTACAGCTTTTGTAAGCTTAGAAGTAGGCATATTAACAGTAAACTCCATGGTTTCAGATATGTATTTATGTGAAAGACGTTCAGGTCTAACAGAAATAGAAAGCATTGGTGGCTTAGTACATACTGTTCCAACCCAGCCTACTGTAAATACATTGTCTTTACCGTCATTACCTCTAGAAGTAACCATTACTACAGGAACAGGGTTTAAAATTACGCTTCCTTTTAAGTCAACTTTTTCATTCATCATTTATTAAATCCTCTCGTGTAAATTTCCTTTAGATTATAGCACACTTTTACTTAATTATGAATTATCAATGATAAATGATAAATTTATAAAAAAAAAATCCCACCTTAGTGAGATTCCTTTTCCTAATTACAAATTTAACTGTCAATTAATGATTATCTATAATATCTATTTCTTCTGCTTTTTCTTTTATTCATGTTTATAAGTTTAATAAGAACTACAACTAGTACAATAACTATTACTGTAAATAATAAAGCAGCACCATATAGAGGAAGGTTAGCCTTTAATAAATCGCCAGTTGTTAGAATAATAGTTCCTTCAACAGTTTCTTCAAATTGTCCTACCTTTAATGTTAAATTAACAGTTTTGTTTCCTGTAAGTTTCCAAGCATTAGTTTCTTCACCTTTATATAATATTTCAGCATGGTCATTATTAAAATCATTATTATATAAGTTAATATCTTTAGAAAGAACTATTGGAGCTGTTATTTCTTTAGTAGGCCCAAAGAATCTAAATAATTTATAGTTTAAAGTTACAGTACCAACTTCGCTACCAGCTTCTTTATAAAGGCTTTCCTTAGCAGTATATCCGTAATTGGCAATTGATAAAGTATCATTAAATACGTTAGTTCCATCAACACCATATTCGGATCCTAAAACAACAGTAACTAAATTTCTACCATCTTTTTGGAAGTATCCTACGAAGCAATGACCAGCTTGATCTTCATTACCAGTCTTACCACCAACATTTCCATCTTTACCTAAAATTTTATTTCTTGTGTCGATTAAGATAGTAGTACCATCTACAGATACACTTGTTGACTTTTCAGCCATAACATTTTTTATCCAGTCAGATTTGAAAGCTTCCGTTGCAATAAGAGCTAAGTCATAAGCTGTAGTTACATTATGAGTAGTACTATTAATTTCTAATCCATTTGGATTAATAAAGTTAGAATGAGTAGCACCTAATTCTTTAGCTTTTTCATTCATCATATTAGAAAAAGCAGCAACACTTCCAGCTACAGATTCAGCCATCATAACAGAAGCATCATTAGCTGAAAAAATCATAACAGCTTTCATTACATCATCAGCAGAAATTGTATCACCAGCTTTAACACCACCACTAATAAAACCATTAAGAGAGGTTTCAGTAAGGTTTGCTGAATTATTAGTATAAGCTATTAAATCACTTTTCTTTTTGTTTTCAGCAAAAATTAAAGAAGTAAGTAGTTTTGTTGTACTTGCAGGAGAACGTTCATCATCTGCATTTTTAGAGTAGATTACTTCTCCAGTGTCCATATCCATAACTAAAGCAGAAACTCCTAATATATCTGGTTCAGCTGCTTTTGCATTAACTGAAAATGGTAAAGTAACAGCTACAAGAAGCGACAGTGCAATTGATTTAATAAATTTTTTTCTCATTTTTAAAATCCCCGTTCTATATAAGTAATTTATTTATTATTAAGCCTATTAATCATGTACTCTTTAGCTTTAATTTCAAAGCTATCATCTAAAGGTTCAAGAGTTATTTCTTTACCATATTTTAATGATAGAGCAGTAGAAATGAATCTATCTGCAAGCTCAGGATTTTTTGCTAAAAGAGAACCATGGAAGTAAGTACAGTAAGTATTCTTATAAATACAACCTTCATATCCATCACTTCCATTGTTTCCATATCCATGGACACATTTTCCTAAAGGCTTTAAACCATTTATTTCAGTACGGCCTGAGTGATTTTCAAAACCAACATAATACTCGTTAAAATCTTCATTATATATAACTGTATTGCCGATAAAACGCGTGTCTCCACTTTCAGTATAGATATCTAAGATACCTAAACCATTTATTTTTTCTCCACTTGGAGCAGTGTAATACTGACCAAGCAATTGATATCCACCACAAATTGCAATAAGTACTTTTCCAGCTTCAATATATTTTTCTAACGCATCTTTTTTAGCACCACTTAAATCATTTGATACTATTGATTGTTCAAAATCCTGTCCGCCTCCAAATAGTACTATATCATAATTGTCAACATCAAAAGCATCATTTAAGGAATTATTAAGAATATTTACTTTAATTCCCCTAAGCTCGGCACGATGCTTTAAAATTAATATGTTTCCTACATCACCATATACATTTAATAAATCAGGATAAAGGTGACAAATATTTAAATCCATAGCTAGTCCTCCCAATTACCAAAGATTTTTTATATAGCCTTTAGAGTGTAGATATTTTCTGTAATTAATCATAGCAGTATACGTAGCTAGAATATATAGCTTGTCACATCTACCATTTTTTATTGCTTCAGTTAAAGCTTCGTATTGTTCCTCTATGACAAATTTATTAGGATTTAAACCAGCTGTTTTTAATCTAACAGCCATATCATAAGCTCTCAATCCTGAAATATAAACCTCATCTATGTTTGTTTCAGTAAGCTTTTCAAAATCAACATCCCATATCCAAGAAACATCCTGTCCATCAGCATAATTATCATTTAATAAGAAAGCCGCTGCAAATTTTTCTTTATTTAAGCAGATTGTATCTAAAGACTGATTATAACCTGCGGGATTTTTTACTAAGAATATTTTCACGTCTTTACCTTCTATATTAATGGTTTCTTGTCTACCAAAGCTTGAAGATTGATTTTCAAGAGATTTCTTAATTGCTGAATCAGCTATACCTAATTCCTTAGCAATAGAGTATGCACACAATCCATTATAAATATTATAAGTACCAGATTGATTTATAGATACTTCTAAATCATTAAATTTAACAGTTGATTTATCAGCATTTATATCTATGATATCTGTAACAGCATACATTAAATCTGAACGCTTATAACCACAATTTGGACAATAAAAATCTCCTAAGTGATTGTATGTAACAAAATTATACTCATATGGTGTTTTACAGAATTTGCAGAACTTGGCATCTGCATTAATTTCAATGGTTTTATTATCATTAATAGCCTTGTCAAATCCATAGAAATGAACAGGATTTTTTAAATCTAATTTCCCAAGCAAAGATTCATCACCATTTAAAACAAGAGTAGTTTCAGGAACATTATAAATTCCTTCTAAAATTTTATTTAAAGTAGTATATACTTCGCCATATCTATCTAACTGATCTCTAAATAAATTAGTAACAGTGATAACTTCAGGAGTTATATATTCTGTTATATATTTTAAATTAGCTTCGTCAACTTCAATAACAGCGTAGTTATCTTTTACTTTGCTACCAAACTTAAAGCTATCTACAAATGTAGTAACAATACCAGGAAAAAGGTTAGCTCCAGTGTTATTTGTAATAACAGGATGTCCGCTTTCCTTTATAATATTATAAATCATGCTTGTGGTTGTTGTTTTACCATTTGTACCTGTTACTAAAATTACTTTATATCCTTTTGAAATTTTAGATAAAATATTTTTATCTATTTTTAGGGCAACTCTACCAGGAAAAGTAGTTCCACCTTTTAAAATAGTTTTTGTTAAGAAAAGTGTAAATTTTGCCGATAATATACTGATAATTGTTTTAATACTAATTTTCCTCACCACCTAAATATTATATTTACATTATTAACAAGTTATTAACTTTATAATTAACTTCTTGAATTCTTCTAATAGTATAACATAAACTTTATTAGAAACAAATTTATCTTTAACTTAAATTATAAAAATATTATGAAATTTAATGAAAAAGGAGAAAACTATAGTTAATAAAAATATTGATAAACGTGTTTAAAGGCATCAATGGTTCTGATAATGATAGAAAGACAGTTATTTATACTAGAGTTTCTACTATGGGCAAAAAGATGATTTGAAAAATCAGATAGAATTTCTTTTAAACTTTACATCTTCAAAAGGGATAATAGTAGATGAAACAATTGAGGATATAGGTAGTGGATTGAATTACAATCGT
>NZ_JACOOQ010000021.1 GCF_014287815.1 Clostridium lentum | reverse complement strand
TTTTTATCTACTTATCTACCTTTTCCCCCTTTACTATCCAAGAATAATTGTAATAGAAAATATCGTCATAACCGTAGTGCCAATAGTGTCGATATTTTCAGTAGAAATAAGTTAATGATTATAGGAGAATAAAAGTGAATATAGATAAAGTAAATAAGATAGAACAGATTGCTATATACTGTAGAGTAAGTACAATAGAACAAGCAGAAGAAGGATATAGTATAGATGAACAAGAAAGACTTCTAAGAGATTGGTGTAATAGAATGAATTACTCAGTTTATAAGGTATATTCAGATAGAGGAATAAGTGGTAAAGAGATAAAAAATAGACCAGCACTAAAGGAACTTCTAAAGGATGCAGAGGAAAGAAAGTTTCAGATGGTGATTTCTTAGAAGATTAATAGGATAAGTATAAAGCTTTCAGATGTTCTAAAGATAGTAGATGTATTGGAACAGAATAATATAGCTTTCAATTCTTATTCAGAGCAATTCGATAATAGTACACCAGCAGGAAAAATGCAATTTCACATGATGGCATTGATAGGGGAGTTTGAGATAGGAACAATAGTTCAAAATGTAAAAATGGGAATGTGTGCAAAAGCAAAAGCAGGAGAATGGTGTGGAGGAAGGGTATTAGGGTATGACTTAGTACCAATAGAGGATATTCAAACTGGAAAAAGAAGAAAAACCAAGCTAATAATAAATGAAAAGGAAGCAGAAGTTGTTAGATTATAGAAGAAAGTTTATGGGATAAAGTACAAGCTGTACTGGAAAGTAAGAAAGGTAAGCCAGCTAGAATTTATGATGGAAAATTTCCTCTAACAGGAATATTAAGATGTCCTAAATGTGGAGCTGGAATGGTAATAATGAGAACAACTAATAAATTAAAAGATGGAACAAGGAGGAGATTAACATATTATGCTTGTGATAATTGGAAAAATAAGAGTGTAGCGGTATGTAATTCTAATACTATAAGATGTGATAAGGCTAATGAGTATGTATTTAGTAATATATCAGAGCTATTAAGTAATGATAAAATGATTAAATCAATAGTAACAAATATAAATAAAGAAAGGAGTAATAGAGTAAGTCCAGCTAAAAAAGAATTAGCAAGAATAGACAAAGAATTAGAAAGATTGGATGGTAAAAAGAAAAAGATTTTTGAAGCTTATGAAGATGAGATAATAACTAAGGAAGAGTTTCAATCAAGAAATGTGGAATTAAATAATAGGATAAAAATTCTTCATGAAGAAAAACAACCATTACTAGTAACGCTTTCAGATGATATATCAGAGGAAATATCTTATGAATTTATAAAGAGCATACTAGAGAGTTTTGGTAAAATCCTAAATGAAAATGTAGAAGTAGAACAACAGAAGAAATTGTTACATATGATAATATCAGAAATAACAATAAATGAATTAAGGGAAGTAGATTCTATAAAGTTAAATATAAATGATAACTTGATAGAATATCTAAGTAAAGAAGAAGGAGTATCTATAAAGGATGCTCCTTCTTCTTTTATGTTAAAAAATGTTGGAATTAGTGTATTGAACTTAGATATAGTAATATGATAATTCGGGTATAAATTAATACACCAAAAAATAATAAAAAGAAAGTTTATTAGACAAATTTAGACAAATTTTTTATTTCTGTCATGATACTATATTAAATGTAATTTATCTGTGTAATTTAGGGGGGAGATACATGAAGAAAGTATTGATAGTAGGAATTATCTTAGGAATGACGACAGTATTTGTTGGATGCGGAAATTCATCATATAATAAATTCATGGAAGAAGGAAAATTAGCATTAGCTAGTAAAGAATATGAAAAAGCTGTCAGTATGTTTAAATTAGCTTATGATGAAAAAAAATAATGAAGAGGCTGAATCATTAATAAAGCAGACTGAGGGATTTATAGAATTAGAAAATTTTAAGAAGGAACAACCTGTTGATGTAATTGTTAATAAATGTGATGAAATATTAACTAATGAATATAAAACAACTTACATACTTGATGAAGTGAATGAAATAAAAGAAGAATACAGTATCAAGTTAGATGAAGTTATTAAAAATAGAGAAGCGTTAAATCAAAGAATGGATGATATAGAATCTAATTATATAAATAATGAACAGTATGAAGAAAGTATTGAATTATTAGAGCAAATTAGACGTGAAATAAAGCCATATATAGATGTTGATAGTATATTAAATGAAAATCCAATAGAGTGGGACCCATCATGGAATGCTAAACCAGATGGATATTATGATGGAAATTAATAAGAGACTATCTAAAATATATTAAAGAAGAGGGAGAATATTAAGATGAATGCAGTAGAAGGGTTAAGTAAATTAATAGCTTGGGTAATAGTTACAGCAATTAAAATAGTAGTTTATCCTATATATATAATATCAGATATAATATCTAGAGTATGTAAAGGGATATTAAATTCAATATCAGAGAAAAAGGAAATTGAATTTGAAGAGTGTGAGTAAAAGAGATTACTCAAGTAAAATAAGAACTTCTAAAATGAAGTTCTTATTTTTATATAGAAAAACCTCACTTGCTATAGATACGGAGAACCGTATCATAAATAAGTGAGGTTTATAGCTTTAGGTATTGGTATAACTTGCCTAAGGCTATTTTTGTAATTGAAAATATACTACCATAAGTAATAATAAAGAGTTAAAAAATATATTTATATTAATTTACACTTGACAAAAGTGGTGAATAGTAATAATATAATAACAAGATTAATTGAATAAAATTAAATTTGAAAAAATTTAAAAAAGGGGAATTATAATGGGTAAATATGAGAAAATGAAATTAGATAATCAGTTATGTTTTTCATTATATGCAGCCTCAAGAGAAGTAATAAAAACTTATAAACCACATTTAGATAAATATGGACTTACATACACTCAATATATTGCTATGTTAGTTGTATGGGAGTATGAAAAGATAACGGTAAAGGAAATGGGGCAAAAACTACATTTAGATTCAGGAACTCTTACTCCTGTATTAAAAAAGCTACTTTCAATGGAATTAATAGATAAATATAGAGATAAGGATGATGATAGAGTAGTTATTGTGGAGGTTACTGAAAAAGGAAGAAAAATGAAGGAGGAAATCATTGAGGTTCCAGAGAAAATGTATTGTAAGTTTGGCAAGAGCATAGAAGATCTTGTTGAGCTAAAGAGATTGTTAGATAATTTATTAGCAACATTTAAGTAAGAATTTGTTGAAATATACATTTAATTAGAATTGATCTTTTAATTAAATGTGTATGTAACAAATTCTATAAATTTAGAATAATTAATTGAATAAAATTAAATTTGATAAAATTAAAAGGAGATAAAATATGAAATTTTATGATTTTTCAGCAAAAAAAATGAATGGGCAAGAAGTTAAGATGGAAGCATTTAAAGGTAAAGTTGTATTAGTAGTTAATACAGCAAGTAAATGTGGGTTAACACCACAATTTACTGAATTAGAACAATTAAATAAGAAATATAAAGAAGAAGGTCTAGAAATTTTAGGATTCCCTTGCAATCAGTTTGCACATCAAGATAAAGGAAGCAATGAAGAAATACAAGAGTTCTGCTCTTTAAACTATGGAGTTACATTTAATATGTTCCAAAAGATTGAGGTAAATGGAGAAAATGCACATCCATTATATAAGTTCTTAAAAAATGAGAAAAAAGGTTTATTGAGTAAAGAAATTAAATGGAATTTTACAAAATTTCTTATTGATTCAGAAGGAAATGTAGTTAAAAGATATGCACCTACAGTAAAGCCATTAAAAATTGAAGAGGATATTAAAAAATTATTAAAATAATTATAGGTGGTAATGATAAAATGTATGAAGCTACTTCAATAATATTAGCTACAGGAGTTAATTTTGGTAAGCCATTTAAGGGGGAAGAAGAGTTTTTAGGTAAAGGGGTAGGATATTGTGCAACATGTGATGCTCCTTTATATAAAGATAAAGTCGTAACAATAATTGCTTATAATAAGCATGAAGAAGCTGAAGCAAATTTTATAGGAACAATAGCATCAAAAGTATATTATGTGCCAATGTATAAGCAAGAAATAGAAGTTGATTCATCTATTGAAATAATAAATGATATTCCAGTGGAAATAGTAGGAGATAGTTCAGTTAAAAAACTTATTCTTAAAAATAGTGAAATTGAAAAAGATATGGTTTTAGTGGATTTTTTTGCAGAATGGTGTGGACCTTGTAAAATGATTTCAACAATATTGGATGAGTTACAAGTTGAATTTGAAGATAAAATTAACATAATAAAGGTTAACGTTGATAACAGTATGGATATTGCAGAACAATATAATATATCTAATATTCCTGCATTAGTATTATTAAAAAAAGGTCAAGAAGTTCAAAGATTAATAGGATTTTCACCTAAACAGGTGATTAAAGAAAATATTGAGAAACATTTATAAGAAGGAGAAAAAATTATGATATATGATTTTAAAGTAAAAAAGACAAATGGAGAAGAAATACTTTTAGAAAAATATAAAGGAAAGGTTCTTTTAATAGTAAATACAGCAAGTGGATGTGGATTTACACCACAATATGAAGGGTTACAAAAGATTTATGATGAATATAAAGATAAAGGTTTTGAAATATTAGATTTTCCATGTAATCAATTTTTCCAACAAGCACCAGGAAGTGATGCTGAGTTATCAAGTTTTTGCAAATTAACATATGGAACAACTTTTGAAACTTTTGCTAAAATTGAAGTAAATGGAGAAAATGCTTCAGACTTATATAAGTTTTTAAAATCAGAAGCACCACAAGCAGAAGAAGATGAAGAATCAAAGTTATTATACGGAAAGCTTGAAGATCTAGGGTTTAAAACTGATGGAGAAGATATAAAATGGAATTTTACTAAATTTTTAGTGGATAAAAACGGTAAGATTATTTCGAGATTTGCCCCAACATATGAACCTAAGAAATTAGCTTCAATAATAAATGATCTATTAAAATAAACTGTAGCGTGGGAATTATAGCATAATTATATATAATAGATAAAAGAATAAAGTGGCAAAACCTCATTTAGAGTAGTTACGGAGAACCATATCATAAATAAGTGAGGTTTTTATTTAAATTGTAAATAGAATAATGTTATAAGATATTAAAATTCTTACTTGTATTAAAATATGCAGGTAAGAGTTTTTATTTATAATAAAAGAGTAAAGTTTATTAAATAATAAAATTATTGGAGAATAATGTAGATTATAAATATTTTGAAGCAACACATTCAGGACACGGACTTCAAAATGATGATAAAATTTATAAAGAATATATGGAAACAGTGGAAGAATACCTTGATAAGTATATACCTGCAGAAAAATAATTAAGGAGGAGTAGAGATGAAAAAGCTGTTAAATATAATTGGAATATCCATTGTATTATTTATTGCACTGTTAGTCATAATATTATTTATACCAATGACACCCAATAACTATACTAAGGAAGTAAAAACAGGTGGAGATATTGAAATTAAATATTTATCAATGGGAGATTATAAAGTTAAGAAGGTAAAAAAAGATGGCTCAGAAATAACGAAGAAATATTATATTTATTATCCTGAAGAATTAAGTAATATCAATAAAAAATATCCAGTAGTAGTTATATTAAATGGTACTGGAGTTTTGCCTAAAAAGTATAAAGCATTATTCAAACATTTAGCTTCTTGGGGATTTGTAGTTATTGGCAATGATGATGGTAGCACAGGATTTGGCAAGTCTGCTGATGAAACAATAGATTTGATTATATCTGAAAATAGTAATAGTAACAGTATTTTTTATGGTAAATTAGATTTAGACAACATAGGTATAACAGGACATTCACAAGGTGGAACAGGAGTGTTAACAGCAACTTCTATTATGGAATATAAGGACAAATACAAAACAGCAGTAGCTTTATCTCCAACACACGAAGAAATTTCACATCAGTTTGGGTGGAAATATGATTTAACTAAAATAAATATACCAATATTGATGATAGCAGGAACTAATGGATATTTTGAAACTCAATATGTAATACCAATTGAAAAAATGATTGAAATGTATAATAAGATACCATCATCAAAGGTAATGCTCAGAAGAATTGGAGCAAAACATGTACAAATGCTATATTCAGCAGATGGATATGTTACAGCATGGTTTATGTGGCAATTACAAGGAGATGAAGAAGCGGGAAAAGCATTTATTGGATATAATCCAGAAATAAGAAATAACAAATTATATCAAGATATTCAATTATCAGTCGAATAGTAAAAGTAAAAATGCTCTTTGACTAATAGAAGTAGCAACAATAATAACTACAAAAGATATTAATTATAAAAAATGGGGCTGTTGAACTAAATAATTAGTGTTTATGGTAATTTATTTATATGTCAAAATGGTAAAAAGCTAGAAAGGGGGGGATGAAGTAATAGTATCCGCAAGTGAAAAGTTTAAAATTATAAAACTAATAATTAATATTTTAGAGGTTAATAGAATTTAAAAAAGATGACTCCTGTTCAATACAGAAATCATCTCTTAAATTAGTCTACTCTTTTTTAAACTGTCCTTGACAAAGGGTATAGTTTAAATATTCCAATCTTTATTTTTAAATATTAATAATTAAATTTATTTTTTACAGCTTCAAAAACAGGTTCAAAACTACTTTGATTTTCATTAAATAGTTTTATTAACTCTTCTTTTGCTTTAATATATTTAGGATCACATTCATCATATTTAATTATTGCATTACCTTCCTTATGAAACTTCATAAATATTATTGGATGTTTTTTTGCGAATAACTCTAATTCTTCAATATGACGTTCTGCTTTTGTTGCTTTTTTCATCCACCTAAAAATATTTTCATAATTATTCATTTTATTCATCCTCCTTATTATAGCTTAAAATCAGTTGAATCATAAGTTTTTACTTTGGGTTCTCCAAAGTAAGCTTTTACACTTTTAACTTATGGATTATGATTTACATTTTTGTGTTGATGTTTAGTATTTTTCATTTTATTTGATAAAATAATATAACTTAAATTGGTCTTATGTCAATATATTGGACACAGAAACTCAAACTTTTTTATGTTGCACTTCTAGCTAATAATTAGCATTGTTCTGGTGTCATGTAATTAATAGAAGAGTGAAGCCTCGTTCTTATTGTAACCAACCCTCAATATATTTAAATATAGCTATATTAGCTTAATCATAAAAAAATAATTTGTAAATAAAATAGTTTGATTATCAAAATAAAATAATGTATAATATCTTTAGCAAAGATAACTTATTAAAAAATAGGAGAAAAGTATATGAAGAAAAAATTAAAGATAATAGGTATTAGTACATTAGCATTAATATTAGCATTAGTTATTGGAGTAGGAGGATTGTTTTTTGGAGAGATTCGTACATTAGTATCTTTTAAACAATTAAATGAGCATCCTTTTTATGAAATGACTTATCATGCAGATTATAATTTAGATGAATTTTTAGTAAATGGAGCTGCAACAGATGATGATCTTGTAAGTTTTGTAACTAAGCAAGTATTAAAAGGAATTTCTTTTGATGTTAATCCAGATGGAGCTTGTAGCACTTTTGTTGCTACTAATTTAGAAGATGAAAATCTTTTTGGAAGAAATTTTGATTATGTACATTCTATAGGACTTATTGTTCGCACTCAACCTAAGAATGGATATAAGTCAATTTCTTTAGTTAATTTAAATCATTTAGGATTAAGTTTAGAAAATATGCCAACTAAGAATTTAATAAATCGTGTTATTACTTTAGCAGCACCATATGCACCATTAGATGGTATGAATGAAAAAGGACTTGCTATTGGTGTTCTTGTTATTGAAGATGGAAAAGTTCATCAAAATACTGGAAAAGTACCTATAACAACTACTTCAGCAATTCGTATGGTTTTAGATAAAGCGGCTACTGTTGATGAAGCTATTGAATTACTTAAAAATTATGATATGAATTCAAGTGGAGAAACAGGTTATCATTTTCAAATTGCAGATGCTACAGGAAATACAGCAGTTGTTGAATATATAAATAATGAAATGCATGTTTTAACTAAAGAAGAGGGATATACAGCAGCAACAAATTTTGTTCTTTATAACAATATGAATTCAGGATATGGACAAGACCGTTATGAAAAAATTAAAGCTAAGCAAGAAGAGACAAATGGAATAATGAGTGAAGATGAAGCAATGGATCTTTTACTTAGTGTACCATCACAAGGAGTAAGACAGGTTGAAGGTGGAGAAGGAATACCTTCAGATACACAATGGTCATGTGTGTATAATTTAGATGATTTAACATTACAAATTTGTACAACTAGAGATAAGTCTAGAACTTATAATTACTCATTAAAATAATGATATTGTTAATTCAGAAATCTTGAATTTTTGTTTGTATGATGATTGTTTGTCAATATTAAAAGAGTATGATAGTATATATAAGAATATAAGCAGAATTTTATATATTTCTATATTTTGCATATATTAATTGTAATTATACAATTACAAATGAAAATTATTGGAGGAATGAATAATGGATAAATTACCAAATTGCCCTAAATGTAATTCGGAATATACATATGAAGATGGAAGCCTTTTAGTATGTCCTGAATGTGCTTATGAGTGGACTGCTGGTGCAGAAGTTGCTGGAGAAGCTCAAGAAGTAATCAAAGATGCAAATGGAAATGTATTAAACGATGGAGATACAGTTACAATAATAAAAGACCTTAAAGTTAAAGGTGCTTCATCTGCATTAAAGCAAGGTACAAAAGTAAAAAATATACGTTTACTTTATGGTGTATCTGATGGACATGATATTGATTGTAAAATAGATGGTTTTGGAGCTATGAAATTAAAATCATCAGTAGTTAAAAAAATATAGAAAAGATTCCGTATTAATAAGAACTTAATGCTTCAGAAATAAAGTTCATATTAATACGGTTTTTTTATATGTAATAATAAAAAAGTAGTATACTATAATTAAAACAAAAGATAAGAGTGGTGAAAAATGAAAGAAATAATAAATAATATTAAAGATAATGCACTTTTTTCTGGTATTAGTGGAGAAGAATTAGAAGAATTATTAAAACATTTAAATTATTATATAGAGAGATATCCTAAAGGTTCTATAATTTCACAGGAAGATGATAACTGTAATGCTATAGGTTTATTATTACAAGGAACAGCTAATATAGAAAGAATATATCCTAGTGGTAAATCTATAGTAATGAAGAAGCTTTCTTGTGGTGATGTATTTGGAGAGGCACTTATTTTTTCTAAAACTACTACGTATCCTGTAACAGTAATGGCAAATAGCAATTGTATAGTAGGGTATTTAAATAAAGAGGACATCAGAAAATTATTTTCTTTAAATGATATTATATTAGAAAATTTTCTGATGCTTTTAAGTGATAAAGTTATTGTACTTAATAATAAGATTAAAAGTATTTCTTTAAAAAATATAAAGCAAAAAGTTGCAGATTATATTTTGCAAGAATATAAATCACAAAAACAACTAATAGTAAATTTAAAAATGAACAAAGAAGAAATAGCAAATTTTATAGGAATTCCGAGACCTTCTTTATCAAGAGAATTAATTAAGCTTAGAAAAGAAAAAATTATAGATTTTGATAGGAATAATATAACTATATTAGATATAGAGAAATTAGAAGAAATACTTTTTCATTGAAAAAATGAAAATAAACTTTGTAACAAATGTTACATATTTTATTTTAATTATAGTGTATTATATAGTATATATTTTGAAAATTAATTTTACGGGGGTTTAAGAAATGGAAAATAAAATGTTTTGTTTTCAATGTCAAGAAACAGCAGGATGTACAGGTTGCACTAAGTTTGGTGTTTGTGGAAAAAGCCCAGATTTAGCTAGAATGCAAGACCTTTTAATATATACAACTAAAGGGTTAAGTGAGATAACAACTAGATTAAGAGCTGAAGGACAAGCTATAGATGGAGCAGTTAATCACTTAATAACTATTAATTTGTTTACAACAATAACTAATGCAAACTTTGATGATGAAGTATTCTACAGCAGAGTTAGAGAAACTTTAAATGTTAAGAATGAACTTATGGCAAAGTTAAAAGATACAGCAAACTTATCAGAAGCAGCTTTATGGGATGCATCTTCAAATGAAGAAATGGACAAGAAGTCTGATATAGGAGTTTTAGCAACTAAAGATGAAGATGTTAGAAGTTTAAGAGAACTTATAACTTATGGATTAAAAGGTATGTCAGCATACATGAAGCATGCTAATGCTTTAGGATATGATAGTGAAGAAGTTAATGCTTTCATGCAAAGCACATTAGCTAAGTTATTAGATGATTCTTTAACAATAGACGAACTTATAGCTTTAACTTTAGAAACAGGTAAAGTTGGTGTTGATGGTATGGCATTATTAGACCAAGCTAACACTGAAACTTATGGAAATCCTGAAATAACTAAAGTAAATATTGGAGTTAGAAATAATCCAGGTATCTTAGTATCAGGACATGACTTAAAAGATTTAGAATTATTATTAAAACAAACAGAAGGTACAGGAGTAGATGTATACACTCACTCAGAAATGTTACCAGCACATTACTATCCACATTTAAAGAAATATTCTCACTTAGTAGGAAACTATGGTAATGCATGGTGGAAACAAAAAGAAGAATTTGAAAGCTTTAATGGACCAATTCTTATGACTACTAACTGTATAGTACCACCTAAGGACTCATACAAAGATAGAGTATATACAACTGGAGCAGCTGGATATACAGGATGTACTCATATTAAAGGAGAAAGTGAAGATAATAAAGATTTCTCAGCAATAATAGAACATGCTAAGAAGTGCAAAGCTCCAACTGAAATTGAAACTGGAGAAATTGTTGGTGGATTTGCCCATGCTCAAGTATTTGCTTTAGCTGATAAAATTGTTGAAGCAGTAAAATCAGGAGCTATTAAGAAATTCTTCGTAATGGGTGGTTGCGATGGTAGAGCTAAATCAAGAAATTATTACACTGATTTTGCTAAGGCTCTTCCAAAGGATACTGTTATTTTAACTGCAGGATGTGCTAAATATAAATATAATAAATTAGATCTTGGAGATATCGGTGGAATTCCAAGAGTACTAGATGCAGGACAATGTAACGATTCATACTCATTAGCATTAATAGCATTAAAATTAAAAGAAATATTTGAACTTGAAGATATAAATGATTTACCAATAGCATTTAATATTGCTTGGTATGAACAAAAAGCAGTAATAGTATTATTATCATTACTATACTTAGGAGTGAAAAATATTCACTTAGGACCAACGCTTCCAGCATTCCTTTCACCTAATGTAGCTAAAGTATTAGTTGAAAACTTTGGTATTGGTGGAATAAATAATGTTGAAGATGATATAGAAATGTTTATGAACATGTAATATATTGAATTATCAAAAAGAACCTCTTGGTAAACAGCTAAGGGGTTCTTTTTACAATTGATGAAAAACTTATGCTTGATGAATATGGAATTAATAATATTATCAAGATAGAACTATCTAATTTATAATATAGAAAAGTTATTGAGGGAAGTTATTTAATAGTTTTTTCAAAAACTAATTGACATAAATTTCTACGCATTGTATATTGTAAGTATATAATAAACAGTTGTACGTCGTGAAAGTACAAAAGGGGGTATTTATGAAAAAAATGTCTTTAATTTCAAGGATATTTATTTGTTTCTTTTTGGGTATTATCTTGGGGTTAGGATGCAATGGTATTGGTCTTTTATGGCCAGTAAGATTAGCAGCTACATTTAGTAGTATTTTTGGTAGCTTCTTATCCTTTGTTATTCCTTTAATAATAATAGGATTTATAGTTCCAGGAATAGCTACACTAGGTAAAAAGTCTGGAAAGGGTTTGCTACTTACAACAGTTATAGCTTATGTTTCAACTATAGTAGCAGGATTATTAGCGTATTTAGCAGGGTCAGCCATTCTGCCTAATTTAATTAAGCAGGGAACATTAGCAGAAGGAGCAGCAGTTGAAGCTACTGCCTACTTTACAATAGATATACCTGCTATAATGGGGGTTATGTCTGCTTTAGTCTTAGCTTTTATTTTAGGTATTGGTATATCAAAAGTAAAAGATAGCTCTTTATTAAGGGTTTTTGAAGAGTTTAATGAAATAGTGCTTATGATAGTTAATAAAGTATTAATTCCTTTAGTACCAATATATATTGGTTGTATTTTTGCTAAATTAAGCTTCAGTGGAGAGATATTTACTACTCTTAAGTCTTTTGCCATAGTATATGCAGTATTATTTTCAGTGCAAGCTATATATATATTAATTCAATACAGTATAACTTCAATAATAAAGAAGGAAAATCCTATTAAGTTGATAAAAAATATGCTACCAGCATATTTTACAGCAATGGGGACACAATCATCAGCAGCTACTATTCCAGTAACTTTACAATGTGTAAAAAGAAATTCAGTTAGTGATGAAATAGCAGAATTTGTAGTTCCTTTAGGAGCGACAATACATCTAGCAGGAGATACAATAACTTTAGTAATAACTTCAATGGCTGTAATGTATATGAATGGACAAGTTCCAACATTATCTCAAGTATTACCATTCATTTTTATGCTTGGAATTACAATGATTGCAGCACCAGGAGTTCCAGGAGGTGGAGTAATGGCAGCACTTGGATTATTAGAAACAATGTTTGGCTTTGGTAGTATAGAAAAATCTATAATGATAGCTCTTCACGCAGCACAAGATAGCTTGGGAACAGCTACTAATATAACTGGTGATGGAGCAATTGCTATAATTGTAGATTATCTTATAAATAAGAAAAGTAATGAAAGTAAAGTAGAGTTAGAGTCAACTTAAATTCATTTTAAACAATATTTTAGTGAAAATAATGATATAATTAAGGGTAACTATTATTGATTAATTTGATGAATGGAGGGCTAGATATGTTTACTAAAGAAGAACTTTTAGTAATTGAAGATGCATTAAATATTGCAGATGAAAAATATATTAAGCTTATGGAAGAAAGTAAGAATAATAAAAATAAGCTTGTAGCATATAACAGAAAACAAAAAAAACTATGGTTAGTTCAAAATAAATTAAAGAAGCTTTTACAAGAAAAGTAATAAAAACATCCAGAAAGAAAGATTCTAATCTTACTTTCTGGATGTTTTTTAATATATATATTTATCATAATCCACCTAATAAATTCAATATATACAATTATATATTAAAGTTTTGAAATATTTAATAAAATATTGAAAAAAATTAAGAAAATATAGCTTTAAAATAAATTTACAAAGATTTAAAAGTATAATAAGATTTATAGTAGTAATTAGTATGAGGAGGAATTTATGATAAAAAATAAAAAGAAAAATCTTTTAATTTTAGTTGCTATAATATTAATTATAGGAAGTGTAGTGATTATAAAAGAAAAAAATAGCAAGAATAAATATAATTCTATTAAAGCAGAAAAGCAAGAGAGCACAGGTGAGGAAGTAAGTGAAGCTCCTAGTTCTGTAAGTAATGAAGAAGGCAATTTGGAAACAGTAGAGGAAGGAGTAAATGAGAAAGCAGATACAACGGAGGTAAAGTATATAAACATTGCACCAGAAGAAGTGAGAATTCCAATTTTAATGTATCATTCTATATGCGCTGATTATCCTGATAATAGTTTGATGGTAGCACCTGAACTCTTTAATGAACAAATGGCTTGGCTTAATGATAATGGATTTACTACAATGTCTTTAGAAGAGGTATACGAAGCTTTTGAAACAGGTAAGGTACCAGTAAAGCCTGTAGCTATAACTTTTGATGATGGTTATGCTGATAATTATACAGAGGCATATCCTATATTAAAAGAGTACGGTATGAAGGCAACATTTTTTATAATAACCAATAATACAGACAAAGATGGTTACTATATGAGTACAGATATGTTAAAAGAAATGAAGGAACATGGAATGGAAATTGAAAATCATACAGCATATCATTTTGAATTAGGTGGAGCCTCACTTGCGGATCAAAAGATGACTATAGAAGATGGAAAAGAATTTCTTAAGGAGAATATTGGAGTAGATAGTAAGTTTTTATGCTATCCAGCAGGTAAGTATGATGATACCACTGTGAGTTTAGATGCACAACTTGGTATTAAGGCAGCAGTAACCACTGAATATGGTTTTGCTAGTATAAATGATGGTTTATATACCTTAAAGAGGGTGAGAATATCACCGATGTCTATGGATAGTTTTAGCAGTATTTTTTCTCCATTTACAGAATAAAAATCATGTGCCATAATTAATTTAATATATTTAGAAATAATAATATTATATAATAGCTGGCTATTTTTAGTGAAATAATAGATATTTTATTAGGATAACAGTTATGGAGGTAACTATATGGCAAAATATAATAGCACAAATAATGACTTATTAAGAGATTCAAAGAGAAATACAACACCTAAAATATATGGTCTTTTATGTGATTTAGTAAATGATGAAAGGGAAGATTTGGCAGAATTAGTATTAAAGATTGATTATCTTATAGCTTATGCTAGTAATGCAGCAAAAGGCAAAGATTTTCAAGAGGCTAAAGAAACTGTATCTAAAGCTAAGGAAAGAATAAAAATGCTTAAGAGAGAAAATGTAGATGTTTCTCATTTAGAATATTTATTAGAAGGTGTAGAAAAAAAGATAAAGAAGTAAAAATTTCTTTATCTTTTTTTATAAAAATTATTTTCTTTTTCTGCTTTTGTTAGCAACTTCTACATTTACTTTTCTCTTGTTAATTTTCTTTCCAGAGCATTTTTCAAGTATTTGTTTATGAATGCTGTAATCAACATTTACAAATGTGAAGTTTTCTAATATATCTATATCTCTTATTTGACGTCCGCCAACCTTAGCATTATCTTTGATATAGTTTAATAATAATTTTATTGTTAATCCATCTCTCTTACCAGCTGAGAAGAATAATCTAACATCTTCTTTCTTAGGAGAAGCTATTTCGTTGTTTTTGTAATCAAATGATAATTTATTTTTAAATTGGTTTTGTATTAATGATGCAATTACATCTGTTGCATTAAACTTTTCTGTAAGCTCTTCTGCAATTTTTGTAAATCTTGAAGTATCAGTATTGTCTTCAATTATTGTACTTACTTCTTCTAAAAGTATAGCAAATTTGTTATTGTAAATTTCTTCAACTGTAGGTACAGATTTTTTTACTATATTACTCTTAGTTACTTTTTTAATTTGATTTAAGAAACCAAATTCTCTTGGTGAAATTATGCTGTAAGCAGTACCAGTTCTTCCTGCTCTACCAGTTCTACCAATTCTATGAACATAAGATTCAATGTCTTGTGGTAATTCATAGTTAAATACATGAGTTACGCCATCAACGTCGATTCCTCTAGCAGCAACATCTGTTGCAACTAAGAATTTTAATGATCCGTTCTTAAATTTAGCTAAAGTCTTCATTCTTTGAATTTGAGACATATCTCCGTGCATTCCTTCAACCATATATCCTCTGCTTTGCATAGATGAAACTAAATCATCAACACCTTTTTTTGTTTTACAGAAGATGATACCAGCAGATGGATTATCGAAATCTATTAATCTGCATAAAGTTTCAAACCTTTCATTATTATTAACTTCAAAAAAGTTTTGAGTAATTGTTGAGCCAGTCAATTCTTTTCTAGCAATAGCAATATGTACAGAATCTTCTTTTAAATATTTCTTAGTTAATTTTTTGATTTGAGAAGGCATTGTTGCTGAGAATAAAAGAGTTTGTCTTTCTTCAGGAATACTCTTCATTATTTCTTCCATATCATCAATGAATCCCATGTTTAACATTTCATCAGCTTCATCTAATACTAAGAATTCAACTGAATCTAAAGGTAAAGTACCTCTTCTTATATGGTCTAAAACTCTTCCTGGAGTTCCTACAACTATGTTAGCTTTCTTTATGTCTCTTATTTGGTTGTGTATTGGTGCACCACCGTAGACAGCAACTACGTTTAATTTTTCATATTTTGCAAGCTTAACTAATTCATCGTGAACTTGTATAGCTAATTCTCTTGTTGGTGCTAAGATAATTGAACTTATTGCCTTTCTATTAGCTATGTTGTTTAGCATTGGAAGTCCAAAAGCAGCTGTTTTTCCAGTACCTGTCTGAGCTTGGCCAATGATATCTTGCCCGTTTAAAGCTACTGGAATAGCTTCGGCTTGGATATCTGATGGAGTAGTAAAGCCTAAATCTGTTATAGCTTTTAATAATCCCTCTTTCAATCCTAAGTCATTAAATGTTAATTTTGTCATATAGTATCCTCTTTCTTTTCAATATATTTTTATTTATAAATTTTAATCTACTAATTAAAATAATTATTCAGCACAACTATTTTTATAACTTATCTTAGTATATAGTAAAACAATAATTTATGCACTAAGTATTTATTGTAAAAATTAAAAAATACTAAAACTTAGTAAATAAAAATGAGTTTATTTGCATAAAAATAAAAAAAATAAGTGTTTATATAGTTGACAAGTAGGAGAAAATAGTTCAAAATATCAAATTGAAAATAGCAATTATGAGACAGTATGAAATTATTGTATATTGTGTTATTTTATCAATAGAGCAGATGGGCGGCTTAAATACTACCCATTTGCTCTATTTTTTTAAAAGAAAATTGTGAAAGGTGAGAAAAAATGGGAAAAATTTTAGAAGATAAGGTATTTTTAAAAGCAATGCTTACATTGGCAATTCCTATTGCATTACAAAATTTAATAACAACGTCATTAAATCTAGTGGACAACCTCATGATTGGTAAATTAGGAGAAACTCCTATAGCAGCAGTAGGATTAGCAAATCAATATTTCTTTATATTTACTTTATGTATAATGGGTATAAATGCAGGAGCCAATATATTTATGGCTCAGTTTTGGGGTAAGAAAAATGTTAAAGACATAAAGAAGATGTTAGGAATTGATATTACTATTGGATTTATTGCAACAATGATATTTGGTTTGGCAGCCTTTGTTTTTCCTCATAAAATAATGGGAATATTATCAAATGATATTGAAGTAATACAGTTAGGTTCACAATATTTAAGGATTGTAGCTATAAGTACAATATTTGTTAACTTAAGTCAATGTCTTTCTTCAGCACTAAGAAGTACAGGACAGCCATCTATACCTATGTATGCTAGTTTAATAGGTGTTTTATGTAATGCAGTATTAAACTGGGTATTTATATTTGGTAATCTTGGAGCACCAAAAATGGGGGTGGCAGGAGCAGCTTTAGCAACGACCATTGCCAGAATAATAGAATTTATATATATTCTTGGTAATGTTTATATAGGTAAGAATATAGTAGCAGCAAAGGTAAGAGAATTATTTGATTTTAGTTTTAAAGATATAAAAGGTTATTTTAAGGTTTCAACTTCTGTAATTTTAAATGAGCTTGTATGGTCGCTAGGTATGACAGCTTATACAGTATCATATTCATTTATTGGCACAAGAGCTGTAGCTACAATGCAAATAGCAAATACGTTAAATAATATGTTTATGGTTATTTGTACAGGCTTAGGTGCAGCAGCAGCCATAATTATAGGAAATAAAATTGGAGCAGAAGAAGAGGAAGTAGCTATAGATTATTCTAAAAGGATTAGTATTCTTGCACCGATTGCAGGGTTTATTTTAGGAATAATAATATGGATAGCAGCACCATTAATAGTGAAACCTTTTGATGTAAGTGCAGAAGCATGTGCAGATACTATTAGAGTATTAAGAATAATGGCAATTTTTTCAGCTTTAAGATTCTTTAATACAGTATTGATAATAGGTGTATTTAGAGGTGGCGGAGATACTTTATATACAATGCTAGTACAACTTGGTACAGTTTGGTTTTATGCAGTACCAATAGCCTTTTTTGCAGCTATAGTATTAAAGATGCCAGTGGAAGTTGTATTTTTCCTAATCTGTTCTGAGGAACTTGTTAAAGTATCATTTAGTATTTCTAGATTGAAGTCATGTAAGTGGATTAAAAATGTTATAAACTAAAAAATCTGTATAAGGGAATTTATAATTTTCCTTATACAGATTTTTTTATTTTTCAGGTAGCTTACTAGCTACAATTTCTTGAATTTTTGCTGGTAGCTCTTCTAATTCTTCCTTAGATAAGCCATTAGTTTCAACCATTTTATGTATATAGAAATCTACAGTGCCTTTTTTTATCCATAATCCATTACCATGTTCCATGATCTTGTATGAACCATTAATAGTGATAGGTATTATAGGACACTTTGATTTTGTGGCAAGTTTAAAGCTTCCTGCTTTAAATTCTGCCATCTTAGTACCTTTACTTCTAGTTCCTTCTGGGAAGATAACCATTGAAAATCCCGCTTTTAAGTTTTTTATACCTTTAATAATAGCTTCCCCAGATTTTCTTATGCTTAATCTATCCATAAATACACAATGCATAGCATTCATCCAGCCTGTAACTAGAGGGATTTTTTCTACTTCAATTTTTGATATAAAGCCTATTAAATTAGGAATTGAAGTTAAATATATTGGTATATCAAAGTTTCCTTGATGATTTCCTACAAATAGTACAGTTTTGTCTTTTGGAAGATTTTCTAATCCATGTACATTTACATTTACTCCTGCAACTTTAAGTAATGAATTTGCCCATATACGAGTACATTTATTAGTTAGATTATTGCTTTCTTCCATTCGTCCTTTTTTAGCTAAATATTTAACTCTTAGAAGGAAGGGAATACTTATAATTAAACTTAAGAAAAACCATATAAACCAAATAATCGTTCTTATCATAATAATTCACTCCTATTATATTAGTACATTTTTCAGTATACTATAAATTTATTATGTATTCAAAAGATGTGTGTAGAAAGAGCATAAGCAAAGTTAGGAGTTTTTCATATATTATCAATGAAGATAATTTAATAGAGGGTATGAATTTGAGTGATTTTAATAAAGAAAAATTGAACATTGTCTTTGCTGATGATATAGATAATGATGGAGCAATAATACCTAGAAGATATACTTTAACTCATAGTGATGAAACAGGAGAATTGTTTTTAAGTATAGGAAAATATTATGATTATAGCAAGGTAAGTGAATTAAGAGATGAAGTCTTAGGATGCTGGAGTTGTGATGAGAATAACTTATATTATTTAAGATTGGAAGTGCTTTTAGATACTTGTAGTGATGAAGAAAAAATAGCCATAAGAAATAAAATTTTTAGAAATGAATTACCAATGGTGATTAAAGCAATAATATATGGTGATAGGGAATTTTTTTTAATTCATAAGGAATTATATGGAAGTAAGGTAATTATTAAATTTAAATCTAGTAATAAGACTTATAATGCTGTAGAACAGTGGGGATATGTAAAAGATTATAAGGTAAAAGAAGCTTATGAATGTAGGTATTATAATGACAAGAATAAGGATATCATGAGTAATGCTGTTGAAAAAAAGGCTAGTAGCCAAGAAAATATCAGTATGGAAAAATTTCAACCTATAGATATGGAAGAAAACTTAGTTAGTTATCCAACACCATTTGCACCTAGAATGAAGTATGCAATTCCAGTTAATCCACAAATTAATCTACAAAATAGATGTTCAATCATTGAAAGAGCTTTAATGGATATGCTTTTTCCTTATATAGAAAATCAGGTGTTTTTAACTTTTGGTAAAAATACTCCTTTTTGCTTAAGTCAAGGAAGAATTTTAAATGCAAGGGTTATATCTAGCTATGGACCATGTAGGCAGCAATATGAAATAGTAGTGGGAATAAAAGCAGGAAGAGTACCTACACCATATGATAATCTCATAATAACATTTTTAATTAACAATAATAGAGTTACTGTAAAATCATCAAAAAATCCTAGATTTGAATAATAGAAGAAATTGACATAACAAAAAAGTTATAATAAAATAGTTATTGTAGTGGATATGCTCCTATAGTTAAATGGATAGAACAATCCCCTCCTAAGGGATAGATACAGGTTCGATTCCTGTTGGGAGTACCATGTATAATACAAAAAACGGCCTAATTATAGTAATTAAGCCGTTTTTTTATGTAAAAAAGTGACTAAAAGGGGACTAAAGTTTTTGAAAGAAAATAATGAATCAACAGATAGTATAATTAAATATAAAATTACTGAAGAAAGCATTATAGAATATTGTTCTAAGTTAAAAAAAAGTAAGATGAATGAATTGAATATTAATAGTAGGGATAGTGAAAATTATTATTATTATAAACAAATAAACTTTGATAGCAATTATAAGCTATTCTCAGATTTATATTTACTTAAGAGAAAAGATACAAGCTATATTATTAAAGAAAGGAATAGCGGAATAAATATATACTTATCTGATTATGAGATAATATTATTATTAGCTGAAATAAGAGATAACTATAGAGAATCTTTTAATTTTATAGTTAATGAATCTAAAAAAGTAGTTGATAATAAAGGACAAGTAATTAGATGCTATATTGATAAACAAGAGTTTAAGTTTCAAGGATTATCATTAGAAGAAAAAGAAGTCTTAATTAGTACAAAAGCTGATATAGCCATTAGTATTAATGATATTATAATGTTAATTAACTTAATAATAGAAAAGGAACGTATTTCATCAGAAAAAATGGCTAATGGGACTTTAGGAAAATATATATTATTTGCGATTTATTTATCCAAAAATACAGAGGAAAGTGAAAGAAATCAACTTAAGGTTTTTTTTGAAAAGGAAAGTATTGATTTAAGTAATATTAAAAAAAGTATAAATAGCAATGGAAAATCTAAGAAATCTGGAATAAAAATATTAATAAAAAGTGATGATTTAAAAACATATATATGATATGATTTAAATGGGAAATCCTAGTACGACTTATTTGTCACCTTAGCTTTTAAGGTTAATATAATTACAAAATAGTAAAATTTGAATTGATTCCATCAATGATTTTGAGTGGATAAGAAAAATTTTAAATTGCTCACTATCTGGGTTCAAATTGAAAATTTTTCTTATTAGATCAATTTGTCAAATAAAATATATCAAATTTTAGTAGGATTTCCCTTGATTTTATGAGGGAAAAATGTATAGGTTTAATGATTTAACAATTAATGATCCATTAAAAATTATATTTTTATGTGGTTCAAAATTTAATAATGAGCATTATGATAAAAGAATAGTATTAAAAAGGTACTTAGAACAAAAGCAAAATATTTATCCATTAATATTAGAAGAAAATTATGAGTTTTTCGTGGATAAGTTAAAAAAGTTTCAAGAAAAGATACCCTATAGTGAGATTAATTTAGATAATTTATTTAAGGTTGAATCTCTTACTGCAAGTATTAGTGATGGTATTATAATAATTCATGAAACTGACTCTACAGCAGCTGAAATGGGTATTTTTGCAACCAATCCAATTATTAGAAAAAAAATGTGTATATTAATACCTAATGAATATTGCATTGATGGAAAGAGCATATCTAATTTTTTAAGGCTTGCTTTTTTTAGGAATAATAATGATATATTTAGAATAGAATATTTTCCAGAAACATCTATTTATTATCAATCTGAAAATGTTAGTAGATATCATACAAAATTTAATGACAATAAAATAGGTGATAGATTAGGAAAGAGCATTGATACATATATTAGTAGATATACAAAAAAGAATATTAAATTAAAAATTAGTAGAGTACTATATGGGAAAATTAATTCGGAAGATAATACATATAAGATTGATGATGATAATAAAAAGGTGGAAGTTTATTTTAATATAGAAACAATAAAATATTATGTATATTCACTTTTTACAATAAATGAATATAGAAGAGAAATAAGAAAAACAACTACAATAAATAAATGTGTTAATCTTACAAGTCAATGGTTTAATGAGATTTTATTTAATACGATTAGCGAAAAAGCTGATAGTAGTATTGATGGATATAAAATAGTATGTAGTATAAATGATTTTTATAAGATAGATATTAAATTTAAGCAGGTAATTGCATATTCGTTATATGTTTTAGATGGAATAGGTTTTATAGACTTACCTTTTAACAAAAGTTTTTCTATTAGCAAAAATATTAACAATAATTTAAGTCAGCTAAAAGCACTTATAAGTAAAGAAAATTATGAAGAAGGTTTATTTTGATGATTAAAGAAGATCTTGTTGTAAAATATATTCCTAAACATAATGGATATAGAAAGATAGTTACGTATAAAGAGAATAGTGAATTAAAAAAGTTCCACACTAAAGCGAAAAATGTACTAGATAAGAAAATAATTCCATCTAAATTTGCGAAGGCATATATAAAAAAACGTTCCATAATTTCTAATGCCAATGTACATAGATATAATGATATTTTTATTGCATTAGATATAAAAGATTTTTTTGCTAATATTAAACATAAAAAATTAATTGATTTATTACAATTTGAATTAGCTAGAAATGGAAGAAGGGTTTATAAAAAAGATTGTATTAAAATTGTTAAGTCATGTTCGAATACAGATAGAGGGCTATTAGTAGGGTTGAAGTTATCACCAATATTAGCCAATATTTATTTAAAGGAATTCGATAATATATTATACGGAAAGTTAAAAAAAATGAATCTACCAGATGTAAAGTATACTAGGTATGCTGATGATTTAGTTATTTCATTTAAAAATTGTGAAGCTAATTTACATGATATAATATCTTTAATACAAAAATTATTAAAAAGATATGGATTAAGAATTAATGAAAAGAAAACAAGAATTATTAATTTTAATGTTTCTAATCATGTTAGAATAACAGGAATTAATATAGTAAAAGATGAAAAGAATTTTAGAACTTTATCAGTTGGTAGACAAAGAAAAAATGAATTGTATTATTTAGCAAAGGAAATTTTAGATGGACAACTGAATGATCCGGTTAAAATAAGAAAGGTTAAAGGACTACAATCATTTATATTATCTGTAGAAGGAGTTAATTATCAAAAGACGTATTCTTATGCTATGATTAATGAATTTACACGGAGAGGATATATTGATTTAAAAGACTTTATTGATAAATTAGATTATAAGTAAAAAAGATGGCATTTTATGTCATCTTTTTTTACTTATAATAAATTTTAGTTCTTTATAAAGTGTGGTAATATCAAAATAATTATAAGTTATATATATAATAATTAGTGAGTATAATATTTCCATTAAATTATAAGTATATTAATTTAAATAAAAAACATTGATAGAGCCTTTTTTTCAATAAATAGGCATTTATTTATTATATTTTAAAGATATTGTTTAATAGTGTTGCTGTGTCCTTTTTCATATCGTCAATGACATGGGTATAGGTATTTAAAGTTATAGAAATATCTTTATGTCCTAATCTATCAGAAATGATTTTAATATTTTCACCATTAGATATTAATAAAGTAGCATGAGTATGTCTCAGTGAATGAATTGATATTTGTTTTATATTTTGATACTTAGCTACTTTTTTGGTGAATTCCATAGAAATATTTCTAGGGTTACACATAGTATTTTGTCTACTTAACACAACAAAATCACATTCACTAGGTAAAATTTGGCGTTTAATAAAACTGAGATTTTGTATTAATATTTTAGGTATACTAATGCTTCTTTTACTTGTAGAAGTCTTTAAAATTGACGATAGAATTAATTTTTTTGAGATTTTATCTTGTATAACTTGATTATTAATATTTATATATCCATTTTCTAAATAAACATCACACCATCTAATACCACATAACTCACCAACTCTAACTCCTGTCATGGTAGCAATTAATATTGGAGTATATAGATAGGTATTTTCAATTTCTCTTAAAAAAAATTTCAGTTCTTTTTCATCCCAAAATTCAACTTCTTTTTTTATTAATTTTATTGTTTCAATTTCTGTAGGAATTGTATAAATAAGTTTATTTTTTTGTGCATATTTAAAGCAATTATTAAATGTTTCTAGTATTTTTTTTGCACTTGATGGATTAAGTTTCTCTTTATTAATTAAATCATTATAAAAATTTTGAATTGTATTGTTAGTAATGTCATTTAGCTTATAATGTCCTAATTTAGGAATTATATGAGTATTTATTCTACTTAAATAATTGGTTCTAGTGTTTATTCCTATACTTAATGATTTATAATCATTAAACCATTGTATTAGGTTGTTGAATAAACAAAATTTGTAAAAATAAATAAAGTCACTCTTTTGTGATATAATAATTTCGCTAAAAACCCAAATACATCACAAAAGGAATGACTAGAATATGATTATACCATTAAATATTAAAAGCGAAAATACTTATTATAAAATTTTTGAAGCTGTTAAAATTGCATTTACTAAATTAAGTACAAATAATCAAAATACTAAAGGAAGACCTCGTAAATATTCAGATCAACAAATAGTTTGCTGTATGTTATACGGCGTTAAAAATAGTATTTTTAGTTTAAGAGAGCTTGAATATAAAATAAAACAAGATCATATATTTAAATCTATTATTCAAATTGATGATGTTCCAGATTACTCTACTTTATCACTAAGGGCAAAACACTTAGAAAAGCATATATATTATGGTATTTATGCTATGTTTATTGAATTTATTGATCCTGAAATTAGATTATGTGCAATAGATGGAACTGCATTAAGAAGTTCTAAATACGATAGCGAAGCTAAATCGGGTAAAGGTACTCGACTTGGTTATTTTAAAGGTTATAAGTTGCATTGTATTTCAGCAGTTACCGATATTATAATTTCTTTAGTATTTGATTTAACAACAGCAAATGTTTATGATAATCAACTTTCACACTTACTTTATGAGGTTAAAACTTATAATCCATTTTTAATAATTGCTGATGCTGCGTATGATTCTGCAGAGTGGTTTGATATTGTTTCTGATTTAGAGTTAAATCTATTGACTGATATTAATATGCGTAAAGCTAAAAGTATTGAGTCATTTACAGTCAAAAGATATGAAAATGCTTTATTTATGAAATCTCCTATTGGATTAAATTTATATAAAAACAGATTAAAAATAGAGCAATTATTTTCTGCATTAAAAGGATTATATAATTTAGAAAATCCAAGACTTTATGGGCAAGCCCGATACGAACGTCATATAAAATGGGTATTATTATCATATTTAATAGATGAATTTAATAAAAAACAGCAAGGAATAAAAAGTAGAAAATATCCTTGGAACCTATGAGTTCAAAGAATATTTTCTTAAATAACTATCTGTAAAAATTAGTTATTCAACAACCTAATTTAAGTATAAAAAGAATGAAGGAGTTAAACCAATAATACTAGGAAGTTATACAGTAGAATATCAAGATGAGAATGGTAATGTGTTAGATAGCAAGACTTTAAGCGAACTTTATTTAGGTAAATATACGGAGATTGCAAAAAAATTGATGGCTATAATTTAGATGATGAAGAAACTAAGGTTATTGATTTAACAGAAGAAAGTCCTAATGGAACTATAATATTTAAATATAAAAAACAAGAAGTTCCAGTAACTCTAGAAAAACCAAAAGAAGAAGTTAAAGAAGAGTTTAAAGCTCCACAAGAAACTTTACCTAAAACTGGAGACCCTTTCAGTTCAAATATATTAATGATGTTAGGAGTAGCTTTAATTGGATTAGGAGTTGGATTTAATAAAAAATTTAAGAGATAGAATAATCATTAGTATTTTCTATTTAATTTACTGGGGCATATGTCCCAGTTTTCTTATATTTTATATAGGTTATATATTATAAGTATAGTAATTTAATTAATTTGGTGATGAAACACATGATATATGTTGAGGAGTATAATTAAAATTTTTGTGTAGTTTAGATGTAATATAACTTAGTTAAGGGAGGAGAAATGGGAACTATAATTTATTATGGAGGCTATAAAATAGTTAAGTATCCAAACATAATAGTAGGAAAAAATATAAAAGATTTTGGATATGGATTTTATTGTACTAGGATAAAGAAACAAGCAGAAAAGTTAGTAAACAAATATAAGACACCGGTTATAAATTCATATGCTTTAGCTGATATTTCAGATTTGAATGTTAAGGTATTTGAAAAGTATGATAAGGAATGGCTCGATTTCGTTGTTCATTGTAGAAGTGGGGGAGAGAATGATTATGATATTGTTGAAGGATTTATGTGCGATGATACAATATTGGATAACTTAGAAGATTATATAAATGGACACATAGACAAGACAAGATTTCTGGAAATGATGAAGTTAAAATGGAGTAATAAACAAATAAGTTTTCATACAGTTAAAGCACTAAAAGGACTAAAGTTTATTGAATGTGAAAAAATAAAAAAATAAACAACAAGATATTAAAAAGAGTATTGAGGGTACAGACAAAGAGCAATTTGCAAGAAATTTAAATGAGGAAATTCTATATTCTATAATTGAAAGTTTAAAAAATATGGTATAATAAAAACAGCTAAATTTATTCTTTAAATTATAGGATAAAAATTCTATGAACAAGGATAGTTTGGTTATAATATAATTATTCTATTTAAAAAGTTTATTGGTCGCTAATCCCAAATAGCGAGTTATAAAAAGGGAGTTGGTACTACTCAATGCCAACTGAAATTGAGTGTAGCAACCGAGCAACTGCTACTAAAAGGACATATGCTTAGGTGATGATTGTCGTAAAGCTCGGGTGATTTATAAAATAGCTTATAATTTTTTTATATATTATAAGGGGAAGCTAAGTGTACTATTATTAGGTATACCTAACTAAAGGGGGGAAGATAGTGGTGTTTAGAACATCACTATTTTTCTTTAAAATAATTATTTTACTAAACTATAATTCAACTTGAAGAACTTTAATTTTAAAGGGACTACAGGTGGACTATCCTCCAATATTTATGAAAATAAAGCTTGCCCTTTAAATACTTTTATAGTCTTTAAAATATAGTGAATACAAAGGTTTATGTATATATACGATACGTAAAAGAATATATTAAAACATATAGTACTATTTCTGTTGGGAGTACCACTTTTTTTATTGAAAATTGATAATTATTTAGGTAGGAACTTCTTTGGGAAGCTCCTTTTTTAGTGAAAAAAATTCAGCCCTAAAGCTGAATTTTATCATTAATTATTAATTTTTAACTATTTAGCTTTCTTTTCTAGTAAGTCTTTTCCTTTTTCAAGTCCTAAAAGAATAGCTCCACCAATAATGAAATATATAAAGCTAAATGTGCTTAAGGTCATAGCTGGTTTAGCTACTTCTAAAGTTGTAGGTCCCATAAATACTGCGTATAGAGAACCTATCATAAGTCCTAAAATTAAATAAATCATTTGTGATCTATGTCTCTTTAATTCAATTTTTATTATTTTAATTGTTGAAACTATACCTGTTATAACTCCAAGTCCAAATATAACTAGTACAGGTACGTATTCAAAATTAAAAGTAAGAAATTCTTTTATTGCATTTATTATTCCTGTATAAAGACCAAAAATTAATAATAATGTAGATCCTGATATACCAGGAAGAACCATAGCTGATATTGCTATCATTCCAGCCACAAACACAAAAATACCAAGTCCTATAGATAGTCCGCTTACTGAAAGATTTAATCCACCTTCAGAGCCAGAAGCAGGGTTAAAGTAAGTTATAAGTGCAACAATTGTTATACCGATAATAGTAAAGATTATATTTTTATATTGCCCAATTATTGAATCTTTCTCTTGTTTGATTATCATTGGTATTGCCACGATGATAAGTCCTGTAAATAATGAACTTATGGCATAAATGTGGTCATTAAAGATAGATGATAAAAATACTACGGAAAGTCCTAGTCCTACTACCCATCCAAAGCCAAGCTTAATTAAAAATATTAAAGCTTTTTTCTTTTCTTCCCATGGATCTTTAGAAACTAAAGTATTTAGAGAATTTATGAAATCATCATAAAAACCTAATATGAAAGCTATAGTACCACCTGACACTCCAGGAACACTATCTGCTAAGGCCATACAGAAGCCTCTAATAAAATTAAGAATAATCATAATTCACCTCAAATTGTAAAAAATTAAAATAAAAAGGAATAAAAGTTCCTTTAATTAAATATTATAATTGTATTGCCATAAATATAAAAGTTAAAAATTTTTAACAATATAAATAATTGTTAAAGTTTTCTTAAACAGCAATATTGTAAATTTTATGTTTATTTATTATGGTAAAATATACAATGAAAATTTAAGTTATGATATAATTAAATAAAAATTGATTAAAACATAGGAGTGTGATTTGATTTTGGACACCGGTGTTCAGATAACGATACTTATAATTCTACTTTTTCTATCAGCATTTTTCTCAATGTCAGAGACAGCTTTGATGTCTTTAAGCAAGATAAGAGTAAGACATATGGTGGAAGAAGGAGTTAAGGGAGCTAAGTTAGTTGAAAGGCTAATAGAAGACCCCAACAAATTATTAGGAGCGATATTAATAGGAAATAATATAGTAAATATAGGAGCATCATCTTTGGCAACGTCAATTGCAGTAGCTAAGTGGGGCGAAGGTGGAGTTGGAATAGTTACATTAGGACTAACAGTAATAGTATTAATTTTTGGAGAGATAACACCAAAATCAATAGCAAAGCAAAAGTCTGAAAGTGTATCACTTGCTGTAAGTAAATTTATTAATATAATTGTTAAGCTATTAAAGCCTTTCATTATATTATTTACAGGAGTTTCTTCAATATTTATTAGATTATTAGGTGGAGATCCTAAAGCTAATGAGCCATTTATAACTGAAGAGGAAATTAAAACCATGGTTGGTGTAAGTGAAGAAGAAGGAGTTCTAGAAGATGTTGAAAAAGAAATGATTTTCAATGTTTTTGACTTTGCAGACGCTCAGGTAAAAGATGTTATGGTTCAAAGAGTAGACATAATAGCAGTAGATTTAGAAGCAAGCTATGATGAAGTGTTAGATGTGATTAAAAAAGAGCAATTTTCTAGAATACCAGTATATAATCAAACTATTGATGATATAGTGGGAATATTAAATGTAAAAGACTTAATTATGGCAGAGCAGAATAAAGAAAAGTTTAAGGTTTCTGATTACATGCGAGAACCAAATTATACTTTTGAATTTAAAAAGATTGCTGAATTATTTAAAGAAATGAAGAAAACGAGAAATCATATAGCTGTAGTCTTAGATGAATATGGTGGAACTGTTGGTATTGTCACTATAGAAGATTTAATTGAAGAAGTATTTGGTGATATAGAAGACGAATATGATGATGAAAATAAGGAAATTGAAGTTATCAAAGAAGATGAATATATTGTTGATGGAAGTGCTAAGCTTGATGTTGTCAGTGAACTTATAGGAGTAAACATGGAATCAGAGGAATTTGATTCTGTAGGCGGTTTAATTATTGGGGAATTAGGAAGGTTCCCTGAGCAAGATGAAGAAATAGTTTTAAATAATATTAAGTTTAAAGTAGAAGAAATAGACAAAAATAGAGTTAAAAAAGTAAGGATTTTTACTTGATAAACATTGGGGCTGTTGCATTTTTGCAACGGCCTCAATATTTATTAAAAATGTAGAATGAAAAATTTAAAATTATGTTTGAAAGACTTTCAGAAATTTTTTTTAAAATATATTTTTAATTCTTAGATTTTACATTTTTAATTTATAAAGGAGGTGTTTTTTTGGATTATATGAAGATAGCCTTAGATGAGGCTAGAAAGGCACTAAATAAGGGAGAAGTGCCTGTGGGGGCAGTGATTGTAAAAGATAATGAAATAATAGCTGTGGCTCATAATTTAAAGGAAACTAATAAAAATGCTATGGCTCATGCAGAAATGATAGCTATTGATATGGCCAGTAAGGTTATAGGTGATTGGAGGCTTAATGGATGTGAGATGTATGTAACTTTAGAGCCTTGTGCCATGTGTACATCAGCAATTGCTCATGCAAGGATATTAAAGTTATATATAGGAAGTTTTAATAGGGATATGGGTGCTTGTGGTAGTATATTAAACCTTTTAGATTATAAAATGTTTAATACAGAAGTGAATGTTAATTGGAACTATGATGAAGAATGTAGTAAAATATTAACAGAATTCTTTAATAGTAAAAGAAAAATAAAATAGGTGGTGAGGAAATGAATCCAGTAGCTTTTGAAATTTTTGGATTACAGATCAGATGGTATGGGATAATTATTGCAGGAGGAGTATTAACTGCATTTTTATTATCAAGTGTACTAGCAAAGAAAAAGGGAGTGTCATTTGATGATATAGTTGATGCATTCATATGGGCTTTTCCGATAGCAATAGTAGGTGCAAGGGCATATTATGTAGCATTTGAGTTTAAAAACTTTGATTCATTTGCAGATATGATTAA
Organism: Clostridium lentum; assembly: GCF_014287815.1. Taxonomy (GTDB): domain Bacteria; phylum Bacillota; class Clostridia; order Clostridiales; family Clostridiaceae; genus Clostridium; species Clostridium lentum. Next base: position 15,897 of record NZ_JACOOQ010000021.1, on the reverse strand, counting down.
TATCAGGACTGGTGGATTAGCTATACATGGTGGTCTTATAGCAGGAATAATTACAGCTTATATAGTATTAAGGATTAAAAAGGTTAATTTTTGGGAATACATAGATGTTGTTATACCGGCAGTTGTATTAGCACAAGGAATAGGAAGATGGGGTAATTTCATGAATCATGAAGCTCATGGTGGTGCTGTTTCATCAGATTTTATAAGTAAATTTCCTGAATTTATACAAAAAGGAATGTTGATAAATGGAGCATATTATCATCCGACTTTCTTATATGAATCTGTTTGTGATGTATTAATATGTTTAATATTAATTTACATCCTATTTAAAAAGAAAAAACAGCATGGAATTGTTTTAGGAGCTTATTTGATCCTCTATTCTTCTGCTAGATTCTTTATTGAAGGGCTTAGAACGGATAGTTTAATGTTTATGGGCCTTAGAATAGCCCAAGTTATAAGTATAGTGGGAATAATTTTAGGGGCAATTATAATATTTATATCTATTAAGAAAGCCAAAAGTAATAATATATAATATTTAACTTTTTTTTAACCTCTGGAGGAATAAGTAGATTTTATCTTTAAAATCTATTTATTCCTCTATTTTTTTATAGTTTTAATAATAAAAAAACAAAAAGTAAAAAGAATATTTTACTTTTTAACAGAAAAATTAATAAAAAGTCGTTTTTTGACTAAAATATGGAATATAATAACAAAAATCATTAATAAAATTAATAGTAAAAAATTAAAAAATAAAAAGGTAAATAAAATAATTTACTTTTTAAAAGGGTATGATATACTTAATTTTGCGCTGAAAAAGCAATTTTTAAGTGTGGGAAAGGATGCAGAAAGATGGATTATGGTGAAATTTTATCTTCAGGAAAGAAAATAAAGAGAATAAGAAAAGAACTTGGGCTTAAACAGCATGAAATTACTAAGGGAGAAGTTACCCGTAATTTAATAAGCATTATTGAAAATGACAAGGCAGCTTTAACTGAAAAGGTAGCTAAAGTAATAGCTGATAATATTAATATGGCTTGTAGTGAGCAAAATATAGATTATCATGTAAGTGCCAAATACCTTTTAGAAAGTGAAGAGTATCAGGCTGAAAGAGTTGTGGATAAGTATTTAGAAAACTTGGCTGTGGATAACTTGCAGATAGTAGATGAAATTGAAGAGTTCTTAATTATTTACGACCTTACTGATAAAAAAATAAGTATATATGAAAAGATTGGTGATCTTTATAATGATATAAAGGACTATTATAAAAGTTATACATATTATATAAAGGCTTTTGAAAGCATTAAAAAAGATAAGATTGATGATAGGGCAGCTATTTTAATTTTAAAGTTAATTAATTGTTGCAAAGTTAATGATAAATTCAAGGAAGCTTTAGAATTTTGTAAGCTACCACTAAAAAATGAAACTTTTATTTCTATGGACATAAAGTTAGAGCTTTTATTAAATAAGGCAGAAATACTTATGTTACTTAAGGAATATGATTATTCATTAGATGAAATTGAATGCATTGAAGAATTTACTGAAGAATTTACTGAAGAATATTTATTTGATTTAAATATATTGAAGGGGCAATGTTACAGAGAAAATAAGTACTATAGGGATGCTTTAGAGGTTTATAGGAGTCTTAAAGTAAAAATTGAAAACTTAGATAAAAATAAGATTCTTTACATAAATATAAAAATAATAGCAATATACATTTTGCTTAGAGATAATAGGAATATTAGAAAGTATATTGATGAATCTCTAATGCTCATAAGTTCTAAGAGAGGATTATATAAGGAAGAGAAGGGAGCAGATATTTTTTCTGGTTTAGCTAAAGGTTTTAAATTTATTAATGAAGATGAGAAGGCTGCAGAGTATTATAATCATGCTATTTATAGTGCAAAAAGAAATAAGCAGTATACAATACTCCTTGATTCACTAGAAAATTTATTTGAAATTTATGAAAAGAAGAAAGATATTGATGAAATAGACAATATAAAGAATGAACTTTTAGAATTAATATCTACTAAGGCTCTAAATAATGAAAATAAAATGATATTTAAAGTCATAGGATTTTATAATGTTATGGATGATAAAGAGAGTATTGAAGGAATTGTTAGCTTTATTTTAAATCATCAATAAATTTCAGGAAAAAAATCAAGAAAATCTTTCTATTGAACAACTAAAAGAATTATGTTAGAATGTAAAAGTATAAAAAGTAAATATAATTTTATAGAGCTTTTTATACTTTATATTTTATCAGTATAAATATTATGGAGAGATGTCCGAGTGGCCGAAGGAGCACGCCTGGAACGCGTGTATAGGGGAAACTCTATCGTGGGTTCAAATCCCACTTTCTCCGCCAATGCCGTGCTAGATGGGGAGTCAGCGGTGCCCTGTAACCTGCAATCCGCTATAGCAGGATTGAATTCCTCACCTAGGCTTTAATCTATATGGTCTGCCCCTTTGCAAGTGATGTTGAGGGTTGGGTCCCATGCGACGTAAGACTGTGAACCTCGTCAGGTCCGGAAGGAAGCAGCGATAAGCAGCCCCTGCGTGTGACATGGATAAATCTTGCCTGAGTCAACTACAAAGGTAACGCATATAGATTTCTGTCAAAGTGAGGTGCACGGTTCTACATATACCTTTCTTTTTGGAAAGAAAGGATTTTTTAATGTTTAGAACTTTTTAGTTATAAGTTTAAAAACTTATAAATTTTGTGTGACTAGCAGCATCATATGTTGTTTATTAAATAGTCAATTAATTTTGGTTACTCTTCAATAGGATTAACAATATAGGACAAAAAACAATAGGACAGAAAAATAGGGAAGCTTCATCTGAACTTATGGAGTCTTCCCTACTTTTCTATCTTTTTTTAAGTTTAAGCTTTTTTTATATAATTGATAAATTTATACTGTAATCCATCTTTAGCGTTAGTTAAGATATGTGAAGAATAATCCACAGCCCAATTTTCTAAATCAATCTGTGGAAAACTTGTATCACCTGAGAAATCTTTTAGTACTTCCGTTAAATATATCTTATCTGCATGTGGTAAAAATTCTTTATAAATTTCTCCACCGCCAATTATAAAAGCTTCCACAGGGGAATTTTTATAATTGTTGATAATTTGGTCAGCGTTGTGGATAACTTCTACATTTTCATTATCCACAGAAAAATTTTTATCTCTAGTCAAAATTATATGCTTTCTATTAGGAAGCACTCCAGGAAGTGATTCAAAAGTTTTTCTACCCATAATTATGGTATTGCCGCTTGTTATTTCTTTAAATCTTTTTAAATCGTCAGAAATATGCCATAAAAGTTTGTTATTTCCGCCAATTATATTATTTTGAGCCTTGGCTACTATAATGGAAATCATTTTTACACCTCTTCTTTATTTTACTATATTCCTAAATCAAATTTTAATTGAGGCTTAACTGGTTCGTAATCTATAAGTTCAAAATCATCAAGAGTGAAATCATAGAAATTAGTCTTGCCTTCTTTAAGTATTAATTTTGGTTGTTTTTCACTAGGTGTTCTAGAAAGAAGCTCTTTAGCTTGATCAATATGTCTGTCATAAATATGTAAGTTATCTATAACATGCATAAATACACCTGGCTTTAAGCCTACATGTCTAGCTACCATCATCAGTAAGGCTACATACTGCATTTTATTTACATGTCCAGCTACAAGATAATCTGACGACCTTTGGTGTAATGTCATATCAAGATATTCGCCTCTGGCAGACCAAACAGTTAGAAATGCACATGGATGAAGCCCGGCAGTTTCTTCGAAGTCAGCATATTGATAAAGATCAATGATGTGTCTCCTTGTGTATGGTTCATTAGTAAGCCCATCTAATAACTTATTCATTAAGTCATATTTTTTTACTGTAGCACCATATCTTTGGCCAATGGTATTTGTGTTATCCACTTCCCAGTCTCGCCACCACATGATATTATGTTTTTCTTCCAAAACAGATAAATCATTGCTTTGATCTTGATATATCCATAATATTTCCTTTATAGCAGATTTTATAGCTATAGGTCTAAGAGTTGTAATAGGAAATTCACCTTTGCTAATATCATATTTTTCTACTATTTGATTAACGTAGATTGTATGAGCAGGTGTTCCATCCTTATAAATAGGTCTGATTTTATGTCCAACAGTACTTGTTCCATTATTTAAAATGTCTTGTATGTTTTCAATAAAAATCTTATCAGCTTTTGATACATAATTTGTTGTCATATGCTCACCTCAAAAATGTTAAATTATAAAATTTAAGTATAACATTCTTTTAAAAATTTGAAAATTTCAGTAGTATTTTTTAGTAGAATATTGCCTAAAATTATAGATAATATAGTAAACTGTTTGAGATAAAAGGAATTATTTATTTTCACAAAAACTAGTGTATAATAATAATTAAAGTTTATAAAAAAAGAGAGGTAAGAGATTTGGCATATACTGCTTTATATAGAGAATGGAGACCAAGTACATTTTATGATGTAGTAGGTCAGGAACATATAACAACTACATTAAAAAATCAAATACTTAATAATAGAATAGCCCATGCTTATCTTTTCTGTGGAACGAGAGGTACTGGTAAAACATCTACAGCAAAAGTTTTTGCTAAAGCATTAAACTGTTTGAATTTGCAAGATGGAGAGCCATGCAATGAATGTGAAATGTGTAAAAAGATAAATAACGGACTTGCTATTGATGTAACAGAGCTAGATGCTGCTTCAAACAATGGTGTAGATAAAATCAGAGATATTATTGATGATGTTAAATATCCTCCGCAAGAAGCACGTTTCAAGGTATATATAATGGATGAAGTTCATATGCTTTCAGTAGGAGCTGTAAATGCATTTTTAAAAACTTTAGAGGAGCCACCTGCAAATGTAATATTTATTTTAGCTACAACAGATCCTCAAAAGTTACCTATTACCATTCTTTCAAGATGTCAGAGGTTTGATTTTAAGAGAATTAATAAAAATGATATAACTGCAAGACTTAGAAAGATAGTTACTGAAAAGGGAGTTATGGCCGATGATAAGAGTTTAAATCTTATTGCTAGAGTTTCAGATGGAGCTATGAGAGATTCTTTAAGTATATTAGATCAAGCAATATCTATGGGGAACGGAGCTGTAGAGTATTCATCTGTTGTTTCTATGTTAGGACTTGTAACTAATGAATATCTTTTTACTTTAACTAATAATGTTATAGAAAGAAATATTGAAAAATGTATTTCAACTATTGAAGAAATAATTACTTCAGGTAAGGATGCTTATTTATTTATTAAGGACCTTATTGAACACTATAGAAATCTTTTAATGGCAAAAGTAACTAATAATGCAGAAGAAGTTCTTGATATGTCAGAAGAGAATATTGCGCTTATTAAGGAGCAGTCAGCAAGACTAAGAGCAGAAGAAATAATGAGATGTATACGAATATTACAAGAAGCAGAAGGTAATGCTAAGGTTAGTAAGCAGGCTAGGCTTTATTTAGAACTTTCCATAATAAAAATGTGCAAAATTGAGTATGATACATCAAGTGAAGTTATTTTAACTAGGCTTAATAGATTAGAAGAAAATTTAAAGAACGGAAATATAGCTGTAGCTGTTAAGGAAAGAGTTATGGCTGAAGCTACTAGTATGAAAAAAGCAGCAACACCTGCAAGTAAAGCTACTAAATCTGTAAATACAGAATCATCTGCCATTGGAAATGCTAGTTCTAGGTTGACTATCAATGAAGTGCAAAGAGCTTGGAAGGATGTATTAGAAAGGTTCAAAGCTAAAAGAGCAATGATTATTTATGCATCTATATTAATGGGAAGGCCCATTTCATGCAGTAATGGTATTATAACAGTTGAATTTGATGAAGATTATAAGCTTAGTGCAGATAGATTAAATAAGGCAGAAAATAAAGTAGTAGTAAATGAAGTATTTTCTGAAGTATTTCAAGAAAAATTAAATGTACAGTTTGTATCTAAAGAAAAAAACAGCAATGAGCAAAATGCAGAAGATGTTTTGATGAATGCCTTTGGTGAAGGATTAGTAGATATACTTGATGAATAATGGTAAAAAAATAAGATAAATACTTTATTCTAGTAAAAACTATAAAAATACTTTATAATATGAATAGACTTTTTATTTAAGAGGAGGATTTTTTATGGCAAGAGGAGGATTTCCAGGCGGCTTCGGCGGAGGAAACATGAATAACTTAATGAAGCAAGCACAAAAGCTTCAAAAGGAAATGGAAGAAATGCAAAAAAACTTAGAAAACAGCGAATATGAAGCTTCAGTAGGTGGCGGAGCTGTTGTCGTAAAAGTTAGCGGTAAAAAAGAAGTAACATCAATTAAAATAAAAGAAGAAGTTGTAGATTCAGATGATGTTGAAATGTTAGAAGATTTAGTTCTTAGTGCTGTAAATGAAGCATTAAAGAAAGCGGAAGAAGCTAGTTCAAATCAAATGGGAAAATTAACAGGCGGATTAAACATACCTGGATTATTTTAAATTTATTAAAGGGCATGCAAGGAGACTTGCGTGCCTTAAAAATTATGAATGGAAGGATGAATTAAATGGATTTTTATCCAGTTGCTATAGAAAAGCTAATTGAAGAATTTGCAAAATTGCCTAGTATAGGAAAAAAGACAGCTCAAAGATTGACATTACATATATTAAATCTTCCAGAAGATGAAGTGAAGGAATTTGCCACAGCTTTAGTTAGGGCTAGAGGTACAATAAAATACTGTTCTATATGTGGAAACTTTACTGAAACGGATCCTTGTCCAATATGTAGCAATCCAAGTAGAGATAAGAGCGTAATATGTGTTGTGGAACAACCTAAAGATATTATGACTATGGAAAAAGTTAAAGAATTTAATGGAACATATCATGTACTGCACGGTAATCTTTCTCCAATGCAGGGAAGAGGGCCTCAAGATATAAAGATAAGAGAACTTGTGGCAAGGATGAATGCTGATGTAAAAGAAGTTATTATTGCTACAAATCCTAATGTTGAAGGAGAAGCTACAGCAATGTATATTTCTAGAATACTTAGACCTCTTGAAGTTAAGGTAACGAGAATTGCTTCAGGGCTTCCTGTTGGAGGAGATTTAGAGTATGCTGATGAAGTTACTTTATCTAAAGCATTAGAAGGAAGAAAAGAAATATAAAATGAAGACTTTCTGAATAAAATTTAAATATATGGAAATAAATAGAATAAATATTTTTAATTTCTATTTAAATTTTAGGAGGGAGTTATGAATAAGGGCAAAATTTTAAATTTTATACTGGCAAGGTATGAATATGAGGATACTTTAGATGATGAGCTTTTAGAGTCTATTAGGGAAACAATAGAAGAAATGCAAATAGCCCAATGTATGTTCAATTATGTAAATGACCCTAAATTAATTGAAGCTGCCATATATAGAGAAGATGCAGCAAAGAAAAAATTTGAATATCTTTTATCGCTAGCTAAAGAGAAGCAAATGAATAAAAAGATAGATATGTAATGAATTTTTTTAAATTATGTAGCATAATAATAAGTACTATATAGGGGGAGAAAGAGGGGAAGGTTAAATGATAAGTTTAGATATGATGGTATATGCATTAATTGGATTGGCATTATTGTTCTTAATAATAAAATTACTTAAATGGCCATTAAAGATATTAATTAATGGTATTTTAGGAATTATATTATTATATATATCAAATATAGTGGGAAGTTATATAGGGTTTGTGCTACCTATTAATGCAATATCAGCACTTGTAGCAGGTTTTTTAGGCATACCAGGAATAATATTTTTAATATTATTTCAATTTTTTGTATAGTTTAATGATTGTTAAAAAACAGGAAGGGAGCCTTTTTAGGTTCCCTTATAAGTTAAAACAGATATGAATTAAAGAAATAAGTTGTTAATGAATGAAAACTCTATATATTAAGTAATTTATGCACAAGGTAAAAAAAGTGATACAAAAAATTTAGGTGTAAGCACTACATCCGCTTACACCTGTTTAATATGTGGATAATTTAACTTAAAAGCAAAGAAATTATCTACAATAATAACTTGCCCATTATTTATAAAAATATGCACAATTAATGTTATAATTTAAGAAGAAAAGCAAGCTAATATATAATTGTAGGATATTATGTAATATGAGGTGATAAAGATGCCAGCAGGCAATGGAGTAAATTGTTTATACTGTCCAGAAAGGGAAGTAGGTAGATGTGAAGGTAATGATACAGGATGTTTATGTTTTAAATGTCCAAGACATTTAGGACAATGCAGATGTGTGAAGTATTGTAGGGAAACAGAGTCAGTTTTAATTTTTGATGAGAGATAACAAAATATTTTTAATGTTTTAAAGGGTTCAGAAGATAATCTGAATCTTTTTTGTTTGCAGAAGAGAATATATTATTTTTTTATTAATATCATAAATATAACTTTATGAATAATATAACAAGATAAGAATAAATAAATATAAAGTATAGCACTAATACTAAAATTAATATAATAGTAACAGGCTATAGCAGTAAATAAGAATATAATGGGGGAATTTCATGCATAAGAAATTATTTATTCCTGGGCCAGTGGAGGTTAGACAAGAGGTTTTAGAAAAGATGTCAACACCTATGATTGGGCACAGAAGCAAAGAAGCATCAGAATTACAGAGACACATAAGTGATAATTTAAGAAAGTTATTTTATACACAAAGTGAGATATTACTTTCTACATCATCAGGTAGTGGTCTTATGGAAGGGGCAATAAGATCATGTACAGCAAAGAGAGCAGCAGTATTTTCTGTGGGGGCATTTGGTAAACGGTGGTACAAGATGGCCATAAGTAATAATGTTCCTGCAGATATCTTTGAATTTGAAATGGGGAAGGCAGTAAAGGTAGACAAGGTTAAAGAGGTTTTAAATACAGGAAAGTATGATTTAGTAGCAGTAACTCATAATGAAACATCAACAGGAATAATGAATCCTATCAAAGAAATAGGTGAAGTTATAAAAAATTATCCAGAGGTAGTTTTTATTGTAGACACAGTAAGTTCTGCTGGTGGTACAAAAATAGAAGTTGATAATTGTGGAATAGATGTATGTTTGACATCATCACAAAAGGCTTTAGGTCTTCCACCGGGATTATCAGTATGTACTTTTTCAGAAAAAGCAAAAAATAGGGCTGAAAATGTTAAAAATAGGGGCTTTTATTTAGATTTGCTTGCTTTATATAAATATTTAAAGAAGAAAAATTATCAATATCCTTCAACACCATCTTTATCACATATGTTTGCCCTTGATTATCAGCTTAATTATATATTAAATGTTGAAGGATTAGAAAATAGATTTAAAAGGCATATAGAAATGGCTGATATAGTTAGGAATTGGGGCAGAAAGTATTTTGAACTATTTCCTGAAGAGGGTTATTTGTCTAATACATTAACTACTATTAAGAATACTAGAGGAATAAGCGTATCAGATCTTAATAAAGAATTAGCAAAACGAGGTTTTCAAATTTCTAATGGATATGGAGATTTAAAAGAAAAGACATTTAGAATAGCTCATATGGCAGATATCACTGTAGATGAAGTGAAGGAGCTCTTAGATAATATCAATGACATCCTAGATTTAAAATAATTTATTATTCATAATTAATATATTGGGGGGATTTTACCTTGAAGGTATTGGCCAATGATGGTCTTGAAATAAGTGCAATAAATGAAATAAAGAAAAATGGTATATATATAGAAACAAACCATCTTGATAAAGAGGAATTGATTGAGAATATAAAGAATTATGATGTGCTAGTAGTAAGATCTAACACTAAGGTTACCAGTGATGTTTTAGAGGCAGGAGCAAAAGGAAATTTAAAATTAGTGATTAGGGCAGGAGTAGGAATTGATAATATAGATTTAGATTATGCTAAAAAAGTAGGAATTAAAGTTAGTAATACTCCTGATGCTAGTTCAGATTCAGTGGCAGAATTAGCTTTGGGGCATATGTTTTCTGTTGCTAGGTATATAGCAGTAGCAAATTATACAATGAGAAATGGACAGTGGAATAAGAAGCAGTACAAAGGTAGTGAAATAGCTGGTAAGATTCTTGGAATAATAGGTATGGGGCGCATAGGGAAAGCTTTGGCAGGAAAAGCAGAAGCTTTAGGTATGAAGATAATATATGCAGATGTTTTAGGAAAGCAAGATAATCTAGCTTATGAATTTATGGATTTAGATAATCTTTTAAAGGTTAGCGATTATGTATCATTACATGTTCCATATGATAAGGATAAAGGAGCTTTAATAAGCAGTAGAGAAATATCAATGATGAAGGAGGGTGCAGTTATAATTAATTGTGCTAGAGGAAAGGTGGTAGATGAAGAGGCGTTATTAGAGGGATTGAATTCAGGAAAATTAGCAGGAGCAGGGATAGATGTATTTGAACAGGAGCCTAGTAAAAATACAGAATTAATTAATCATGAACGTGTAAGCGTAACACCTCATATAGGAGCTTCTACCAAAGAGGCTCAAGAAAGAATTGGAAAAGAAGTAGCAGCTATAGTAATTAATTTTAATAAGTAATTTTTAACATAAGGGAGGTATTAAATGTGGCAATTATTAGACCTTTCAAAGCATACAGACCAGTTAAAGAATATGTAAAAGATATTGCAGCTTTGCCTTATGATGTTATGAGTAGCAAGGAGGCCAGAGAGATTGTAAAGAATAATAAATATTCCTTTCTCCGTGTTGATAGAGCAGAAGTAAATCTAGCTGAAAGTGTAGGTGAATATGATAAAGTTGTATATGATACAGCTAATCAAGTGTTAGAAAATATGATAGAAAAGGGGCTATATATACAAGAAAAAACACCTGCTATTTATATTTATCAGCAAATAATGGATGGAAGAGGGCAAAAAGGAATAGTGTGTTGTACATCAGTTGATGATTATATTAACAATATTATCAAAAAGCATGAAAGGACAAGATTACTTAAAGAAATAGATAGAGTTAATCATGTAGATATATGTAATGCTAATACAGGGCCTATATTCCTTACTTATAGGAATAATGATGAAATATCATCAATAGTAGAAGAGTGGAGTAAGAAGGTGCCTGTTTATGATTTTATATCAGAAGATGGTAATGGACATAGGGTGTGGATAATAGATGATAATATAATAATAGAAAAATTAGTTAAATTATTTAAGAGTATAAAATACTTATATATTGCCGATGGGCATCATAGATCAGCTTCAGCTGTAAAAGTTGCTTTAAATAGAAGAAAGCAATTAGGTAAGTATACAGGAGATGAAGAATTTAATTATTTTTTATCTATAATATATCCTGATACAGAGCTTAAAGTGTTTGATTATAATAGGACAGTTAAGGATTTAAATGGGCTTAGTGAAGAAGAGTTTTTTAGCAAGGTTAAAGAATCGTTTTATCTGTCTAAATCAGAAGGTAATAAGCCAGTAACTCCGAAGAATAAACATGAATTTGGTATGTATATGAATAAGCAATGGTTTATTTTAAGAGCAAAGGATGGCTCTTTTGATGAAAATAATTCTATAGATAGTTTAGACGTATCAATACTTCAAAATAATCTCTTGAATCCTATACTAGGAATAAGTGACCCAACAAAATCAGAGAGAATAGAGTTTATTGGAGGCATAAGAGGTCTTAAGGAGTTAGAAAATAGGGCAGATACTGATATGAAAGTGAGTTTTTCTATGTATGCAACCACTATAGATGATATTATGAATGTTGCAGATAATGGTAAAACAATGCCACCTAAGTCTACTTGGTTTGAACCTAAGCCAAGAAGTGGTATATTCATTCATAAATTTTAGTAATAAATAAAAGGAACGGTAATAATAAACAACTGTTCCTTTTATATTTATATTATAGGCTTGTAACCATTTCTTTTAATATAGCAGTTGAATGTTTAACAGCTATAGGTGTGAATTTTTCAAAGTCCATATGTGCTCCGTTATTTGCATTGTCAGATATTGATCTGATTACAACGAAAGGAATAGAGTTTAAGTAACATACATGGGCAATACTTGCACCCTCCATTTCACATGATAAAGCACCAAATTCTTTTTCTAACCATTGGATTTTTTCAAGAGAAGCAACAAACATATCTCCAGAAACAATTCTTCCTGAGAAGGTATTGAAATCTCCAGCTTTATCACAAGCAGATTTAGCTACTTCTATTAAGCGTTCATCACATTTAAAATCAAATGTATCTAATCTTGGAATTTGTCCCATAGGATCACCAAAGGCAGTAGTATCCATATCATATTGGACTAAATTAGTAGCAATTACTACATCACCAGGATATATTTCTTTACCAATACCTCCAGCAACACCTACATTAATTATATGTGTTACTTCGTATTCACTAATAAGAAGCTGAGTACATATAGCAGCATTAACCTTACCTATTCCACATACAACAGCAACTACGTCTTTACCCCATAATTTTCCTCTATGGAATGTCATTTTAGCTTTTACTGTAGTATCTTCTAATTCCATGTCAGTTAATAATATTTCTAATTCTTCTGACATAGCACCAATTATTCCTAATATCATCTTTACCTCCAAAATAATTATTTTAATTCAACATATATTATATACATAGAGGAAATCATTTAATAGTGTATAAATAATAAAAAATAAAATAGCGAATTCCGATAGGAGTTACTTGAGAAAAATGCTTCAATAGTCTAATATTATTAATAAGCAAATAAACGTACATAAAAAGGAGAGAAGGAAGATGGCATTATATCCATTTTGTAGAACAGAACTATTAGTAGGAGAAGATGGTATTGAAAAGCTTAAAAATTCAAAAGTTATAGTTTTTGGTATAGGTGGAGTAGGAAGTTTTGCTGTAGAAGCATTAACAAGAGCTGGAGTTGGGAATTTAGTATTAGTAGATAATGATACTGTATGTATATCTAACTTAAATAGACAAATACATGCCACTACAAAAACTGTAGATATGGTTAAAGTTGAAGCTATGAAGGAAAGAATTAAATTAATTAATCCTGAATGTAAAGTTGAAGCAAAACAAGTATTTGTTACAGCTGAAAATATTCCAGATTTAATAACAGATGATATAGATTATGTTGTAGATGCAATAGATACTGTAACATCAAAACTTGCCTTAGCTGAATATTGCTATAAAAATGAAATAAAGATAATGAGTTCAATGGGAACTGGAAACAAACTTGATCCAACTATGTTTCAAGTATCAGATGTATATAAGACAAAAGTATGTCCTTTAGCTAAAGTTATGAGATATGAATTGAAGAAGAGGGGCGTAAAGAAGTTAAAAGTTGTATATTCTGAAGAAATGCCAATGACTCCTGATAAGGGAAGGGCTGTACCTTCAGGTAAGAGACAAACTCCAGGAAGTATTTCATTTGTTCCTCCTGTTGCAGGAATGATAATAGGTGGAGAAGTAATTAAAGATTTAATTGGTATAAATAAATAATAAAAAAGGCTTTCTTAAGTGTAAGAGGGCCTTTTTATGTTTATATTGAAGGATTTTGCAAATATTAAATAAGTATAGATAATACTGATGAATCTTTAGTTGAGTTTTATATAGAATTATTTGTATAATAAAAATAGTGAAAATAAATTAGGAGAATATAAGATGGGGAGTCAGAAAGAAGTCAATATTGAACCAATTAAAGGTACTTTGAATGATTATGTTATTAAAGATAAAGATAAAATAGTAGTGGGAAGATTTACTATAGCAGAACTGGATAAAGAAAATAAAAGAAGCACTATAAGGTTTAAATTTTATAGGGAAAATAATTATGAATTATTAAAAGTTTCAATAGATATGATTTTAAAGACTATCTTCAAAGACAGAAATATAAATAAGATTAACTTTTTAGTTAGTGAAACTAGTGATATAAGTGGATTTTTAGATTTAGGCTTTACTTTGGAGTCAATACTTTCAGAAAATCTTATGGTAAATGGAGCTATTGTAGATGAATTAGGCTTAGGCATTACAAGAAATGAATACATAAGTTCAATAAAAAATAATATAGTCTATATTAAGGGCAATAGAGTAATTGTTAGAAATTTTACACCTGCTGATGCAGAAGAGCTTACAGATTACTATATTAAAAATAAAGAGCATTTAAGGGAATTTGAACCAGCTAGAGATAGTAGTTTTTATGAAGCAACGGTACAAAGGAAGATATTAATAGAAAGTTATAAGCAGTTAATGGTTGGAACAGGAATGGATTTAGGAATTTATTTAAATTATAAGCTTATTGGTAAGATAAAGGTTTCTAGTATAGTTCATGGGGTATTTAAAAGTGCAATTATAGGATATTCAATAGATAAAGAACACCAAGGAAGAGGTTATATGAAAGAAGCTGTACTGCTTGTAGAAAAATATTGCAAACAGTATTTAGACTTACATAGATTAGAAGCATCGGTGCTTGTAGATAATAATAAATCAAAAAGAGTGCTTTTGAAAAGTGGGTTTGAAGAAATAGGAGTTAATAAAAAATATCTTTATATAAATGGAAAGTGGAGAGACCATATTACATTTTATAAAATATTAGAATAAAAAAAGGAGCTGTGCACTAATTATTTAGTGCGACAGCCCATTTTTTTATTCTTAAACTTCAAAGTTAACTACAGTAGTTTCACCAGCAACAGCTGAACCAGTTGTAACAGGAGTTATTGATTTAGCAGCATCAACATTAGTTATTAAAACTGGAGTTGCTAAAGATAATCCTTTGCTTAATATGAAGTCTCTGTCTATTTTTATTATAGGTGTACCAGCTTTAACTGTTTTTCCAGCTTCAACTAATTGTTGGAAACCTTCACCATTTAAAGAAACTGTATCAACACCGATATGAACTAATAATTCAAGGCCGTTTGATAATTTTAAAGCAAAAGCATGTTTAGTTTGGAAAACTAATGTTAATTCTCCATCAGCAGGAGCAACAACAGTGTCACCTTTTATCATGATCGCAGCTCCGTCTCCAGCCATTTTTTCAGCGAAAACTGGGTCTGGTACTTCTGATAATGGAATTATATCACCATCAGCTACAGCAACTAAACAATTTTTTGGTGCTACTTCATCAGCAGTTTCTTTTGATTTTGATTTAAATAAGTTTTTAAAAAAGTTACCCATTTTTATCATCCTTTCAATAAATATAAGTTTTATTATTCATAGTATAGGTAAAATAAAAGGTATAAGTTTAACTGAATATGTAAAACTTATACCTAATCAATAAGATAATTATATATTTTTACCAATATACTGTCAATGTTTATATATAATCATTATTATTATAGTTATAAGATATGAAATATAAAATTATTAAAATTATATGCTTTATTCGATGTTAAGTATTTATTATTTTACATAAAAATTAATATATCAAGTAATACGTAGCCGTGTGTATCAATGATATAAACATGGTGTATTATGTAGAAAATAAGAGTAAAGTATGAGTAATTTGTAAAAAACGAGAAAATAGATCATAGATAGATATATAATAAGATGATATTATATGTCTTGTCCTTAAGAAATGGACAGCCAGAAGCGATAATACAGTATCAAAAATATGTTTTCAAAATTTTTAAAAAAGTTGTTGACATAAAAGTGATAAGGTGTTAAGATAATAAAGTCGCTTGAGGGCGACGAGATAAAATGGTCTTTGAAAATTGAACAGAATATAGTTAATATAAAACCAGCAATTCTTTTAAGTCTTATAAAGACTCAAAGTAATTTGAGCAAAACAGATTAAACTTTTTATTGAGAGTTTGATCCTGGCTCAGGACGAACGCTGGCGGCGTGCCTAACACATGCAAGTCGAGCGAATGAAGTTCCTTCGGGAATGGATTTAGCGGCGGACGGGT
>NZ_JACOOQ010000020.1 GCF_014287815.1 Clostridium lentum | reverse complement strand
ACCCGTCCGCCGCTAAATCCATTCCCGAAGGAACTTCATTCGCTCGACTTGCATGTGTTAGGCACGCCGCCAGCGTTCGTCCTGAGCCAGGATCAAACTCTCAATAAAAAGTTTAATCTGTTTTGCTCAAATTACTTTGAGTCTTTATAAGACTTAAAAGAATTGCTGGTTTTATATTAACTATATTCTGTTTAATTTTCAAAGATCATCTCGCGTCTCTCGACTGCTTTTTTATGATAACATTTCTGTTTTCATCTGTCAACATATTTTTTTAAATTCTTTTTTAGAACTTTTTTCTACATGCTAACCTTTCTTTCGAGGAAGTTTGTTTGCTCCCTGGAACGCTTATTATCTTAACATTTTAAATAGGCTATATAAACTTATTTATTATTATTTTTGATTATTTATTCTTTATATACTCATTATATCTTTATTTTTCTAACAAATTCATATATAGATACACCTGGAACGGTGTTACTGATTTAATCTCATAATTCATAATAATCATCTATTCCTTAAAGTTAAACATCAATTACTACGAAAATTAAGTATATATTAAGATATAAATTGTAGGAGGGCTTATATTTTGAAAAAACTAATTTTAATACCTTTAATTTATTGTGTTTTATTAATAGGGTGTAGTAAAGCTAGCGATCCAACTACTACTGATTCAACTTCCAAAACTTCATCTAATGCAGAAAGTAGTTCTTATTCAAGTACTAAAGTAACATTGCCATCTAAAACAATTAATTATAATGAAAGTACTCAAAACTTAAATTTTATTGCCTCTGACTTATCCTATAGTAAATTTATATCCATTGGACAATTGCTATTCTTTTCAGACAGCAATAATAACAATAAACTTTCAGTAACATCTTCATCATTATCAAAAAATTATATCGAAGATGAAAATATACAAGATATCTATGATTATTCAGTAGAATCTATGACCTCTATTGATAATATAATATACTTTACAAACACATCAGAAAATAATAACTTATATAAATTAGATTATGAAAAAAAATCAATAACATTAGTTTCGTCTGATAGCTTTAGTAAAATAGCTAGTTCAGCAAATGATATAATTTATATAAATAAAGCTATGGGTGACACTCTTGGATGTTATAATACAAAAAATAACACTTCCATACAACTATCTTCAGATAAATGTGGTTCCTTCATCGTTAACGGTGAATATATACTTTATCAAAACTTAAATGATAATTTATCATTATATGTAATAAAAAAAGATGGCTCTGGAAGACAAAAACTTACCAGCACAGGCGTAGATAGTTTTGCTACATATAAAAACTTTATAATTTATATAAATGCCGAAGATAACTATCTATATTCATTAAATCTATCATCAAAAAAAAGTCAAAGAATTGATTTATTAAAGGGTACAAATTTAAAGCATCATAATGAATCCTTTTATTTCATCAGTCTAGAACATTCAAATCATCTTTATTCTTTCTCCATTGATGATAAATTAAATGTAATAGGAAAAACGCCTCGTATAAATGATGCCATAAGCGATTATTATCTTACAGAAAGCGGAATGTTTTCTAAGCAAGGTATCAATATAAATAAAAGTTATTTTACAGCATATGAATAAAAGCAGGGAAAACCTGCTTTTATTTTATCTTATTTACCATTTCCTTAAAGTTGTTACCTCTTACCATAAAGTTAGGGAACATATCAAATGATGCACATGCTGGTGATAAAGTAACTATATCTCCTTCCTTAGCTATTCTCTTAGCTGTCATTACAGCCTCTCTTAAAGTCTTTACCATATATATAGGCATATTTAACTTCTCAGCTTTTATAACCTTATCAAATTCTTTTTTAATAGATTCTTTAGTAGCACCTAAAAGAATTAATGATTTTATATAAGGATAGCCTTCTTTAGCTAATACATCGAATGATATATGCTTATCATATCCACCAGCTATAAGGATTACTTGTGTATCAAAAGATTTCAATCCTGCTAAAGTTCTTGTAGGACTTGATGCTATTGAATCATTGTAGTATTTTACTCCCTTATATTCTCTTACAAATTCACATCTGTGTTCTACGCCTTGAAATGTTTCAGCAACTCTTCTCATTGTTGAATTATCTACATCATCTCTTGTAGCTTCAAAAGCAGCTAGAAAGTTTTCAACATTATGCATTCCCTTTATTATTATATTTTCTCTTCTACATATTTCTTTTCCATCTAGATATAGTATTCCATTTTCATATGAAGCTCCATAATCTAATCTCACTCTTGATGAAAAATCCCTTACTCTGCATTTTGCTTCATTTCTAAAGCTATTAGTAATTTCATTTTCACAATTTAATACTAATATATCCTGACTCTCTTGATGTAAGAATATATTTTTCTTAGCATTAATATATTCTTCCATATTTTTATGCATATCTAAATGATTTGGTGCTAAATTAGTTACTACTGCTACATCTATAGGAAGGTTCATTGTCATAAGCTGGAAACTTGAAAGTTCTAAAACTACCATATGATCTTCTTTAATTTCTTCTATCTTAGAAAATAAAGGAGTTCCTATATTTCCACCAACCCAAGTTTTATACCCTTGTGCTTCTAACAATTTTGAAATAATTGTTGTTGTTGTTGTCTTTCCATCTGAACCTGTTACTCCATAAACCTTACCTTTACAATATCTAACGAACTCTTCCATCTCTGAAGTTATATATGCTCCCTCTTCTTTTGCCTTTAAAAGCTCTTTATTATCAATTCTCATAGATGGGGTCTTAAATATAACATCAAAACCTATAAGTTTATCCAAATAACCTTTTCCTAGCTGGAACTCCACACCTTGCGTCTTAAATTCAGCAACTACACTTCCTAACTTTTCTTCTGTATTTCTATCAAAAGCAGTAACACTAGCCCCTAATTCTATTAAAAATTTTATTAAAGGTATGTTGCTTACTCCAACTCCTACTACTGCTACTTTTTTTCCTTTTATATAATTTTTAAATTCTTGAAAATCTTTTTTCATCTTTCCTCCACACCAATTTTCTTTTTCATTTAATATAGCTTCATTTTAAAATTTATTATAATTATAACATTATAGAAAATTATATTCCATAATTATTTCCATTAATTTACATGAATTTTCATGCAAAAAAAGAAAGAAGCTTAAAGCTTCTCTCCCTTAACTAAAATTCTAAACTCTTAGCTATAAAATCATTTAATTCTTCTATCTTAACTCTTTCTTGAGTCATACTATCTCTATGTCTTATAGTAACACATCCATCATTTTCTGTTTCAAAGTCAACAGTAATACAGAATGGAGTACCAATTTCATCTTGTCTTCTATATCTCTTACCAATACTTCCTGTTTCATCATATTCTATGTTGAAGTTCTTAGCTAATAATGAGTACACTTCATCAGCCTTTTCAGAAAGCTTTTTAGATAATGGTAATACAGCTGCTTTATATGGAGCTAAAGCTGGATGTAAATGAAGTACTGTTCTAACATCTCCACCTTCTAATTCCTCTTCATCATATGCATCTACTAAGAATGCTAAAGTAACTCTATCAGCTCCTAATGATGGTTCTATAACATATGGTACATACTTTTCATTTGTAGTAGGATCCATATATGTCATATCTGTTCCTGAATGTTCAGCATGCTTATTTAGATCGTAGTCAGTTCTATCTGCTATGCCCCATAATTCTCCCCAACCAAATGGGAATAAGTATTCTATATCAGATGTAGCATTTGAATAGAATGATAATTCTTCTTGTCCGTGATCTCTTATTCTTAAGTTATCTTTATTAACACCTAAGTTCATTAAGAAATTCCAGCAATAATCCTTCCAGAATCCAAACCATTCTAAGTCAGTTCCTGGCTTACAGAAAAACTCCAATTCCATTTGTTCGAATTCTCTTGTTCTAAATGTAAAGTTCCCTGGTGTAATTTCATTTCTGAAAGATTTACCTATTTGTGCTATACCAAATGGAACTTTCTTTCTTGAAGATCTTTGAACATTTTTAAAGTTAACAAATATACCTTGAGCTGTTTCTGGTCTTAAAAATATTTCACTTGAAGAATCCTCAGTTATACCTTGGAAAGTTTTAAACATTAAGTTGAACTTTCTTATTTCAGTGTAGTTTAATTTACCACACTTAGGACATACTATGTTATTTTTAGTTATATACTCCATTAACTGTTCATTTGTCCAACCATCTGCTGAAGCAACTTCTGCACCATTTTCAGTCATATGATCTTCAACTAACTTGTCAGCTCTAAATCTAGCTTTACATTCTTTACAATCCATTAAGGGATCTGAAAATCCTCCAACGTGTCCTGATGCAACCCAAACTTGTGGATTCATTAATATTGCACAATCAACACCTACATTATAAGGACTTTCTTGTACGAATTTTTTCCACCATGCTTTTTTTACATTGTTTTTAAATTCTACTCCTAATGGGCCGTAATCCCATGAATTTGCTAATCCTCCATATATATCTGATCCAGGGAATACAAACCCTCTGCTTTTACATAGAGCTACTATTTTATCCATAGTTTTTTCTACTGCCATCTTTTTACCTCCAAAATAATTTTATGTATTAAAAAAAGCCTTAATACCATAAAGGGACGAAATTATCATTCCGCGGTTCCACCCTTCTTGGCATAAGCCCAACTTTCACATACTATGCTCAAAAGTTCCCTTCATTTTAACATTCTAATGATTCTCACCAGCCATCATCTCTCTAAAAGAATATATTAAAATTACTCTTCTTTTTCACTGCATATATTAAATTATACCTTAATTTTATCAAATGCGATTTATATGTCAAGTATCCTCTAAAATTTTATTAAAACAATTATACTATAAAGAAAAAAAGAGTTTTATATAAGCAGATAATATCTGTTCATATAAAACTCTTTTAAAATAAAAGTGGCTCCGCGAAGAGGGCTCGAACCTCCAACCTATCGGTTAACAGCCGAGTGCTCCACCATTGAGCTATCGCGGAATATTATTATTTTGTGTCTTTATAAATTTAAAGTGGCTCCGCGAAGAGGACTCGAACCTCCAGCCTATCGGTTAACAGCCGAGTGCTCCACCATTGAGCTATCGCGGAATATTATTATTTTGTGTCTTTTAAATTTAAAGTGGCTCCGCGAAGAGGACTCGAACCTCCAGCCTATCGGTTAACAGCCGAGTGCTCCACCATTGAGCTATCGCGGAATACTATTATTTTATATCTTTTAAATTTAAAGTGGCTCCGCGAAGAGGGCTCGAACCTCCAACCTATCGGTTAACAGCCGAGTGCTCCACCATTGAGCTATCGCGGAACGTTACCACAATGAATATTATATATAGTAATTTTTAAAAATGCAACCCCTTTTTTTAATTTTTTTTTAAATTTTACTTTTAATCTTATAATTTTCTTATAAATTACAAAAACTTTTGTAACGAATTTATATATAGATATGTTGTATAGTATTATTAGAAAAAAGAGCAGATTTATAATAAAATGAATTAGACAAAAAGTTGTGGAGGGAAACATAAAATAATGAATCATAAGAAAAAAAGATTTAATAAAAAGAAGAAAAGGCAAAGAAAAAGGGCAATATTAGCAATACGTATTTTAATAGTAATTACAGTATTTGTAGGAGTTAAATTTATTCCTAAACGTGAAAATCAAAATTTACAAATGGAAAATAATAGGACAAGTGATAGTGAACAATCCAATAATACTGAAGAAACAGAAAATAAGGAGGAAATAGAAACTCCTAAATTAGATAATAGTGGGTATACATCCTTTGAAGAGGACCCTAATGCAGATGATGCAGCTGTTGTTGCAGCAAATACTAAAGGACTTTTAAATAGAACTAAGACATATCCAGTAAGAACAGATGGTAAAAAGGTTGTTTATTTAACTTTTGATGATGGTCCATCACCGACTAATACGCCAGGTGTATTAGATGTATTAGATAAATATAATGTAAAGGCAACATTCTTTGTTTTAGGAACATCAATAGATGCTAATGATCAAGCAAAAGCATTACTAAAAAAGGAGGTTGCTAGAGGACATGCAATAGGAAATCATACATATAGTCATAATTATTCATACTTATATCCTAATAAAGTTATGAATGTAAATAATATTGTATCTGACCTTCAAAAAAATGAAAATGCAATGAAAGAGGTACTAGGAAAAGACTTTACAACAAGAGTTATTAGATTACCTGGTGGATATTGGTCATGGGATGGGCGTACAGCTATGAAAGAGGCTATGGAACAAGACGGATATTACAATGTAGACTGGAATGCCTTAGATAAAGATGCTGAAGGTCCAAAGAAAAATGCAGATCAATTAGTACAATGTACTAAAGAAAGTGTAGAAGCTTTAGGACCTAATGCAGATAGTGTTGTTTTATTAATGCATGATACTTATGGAAAAGAAGAAACTGTAAAAGCTCTTCCAAGAATAATTGAATATTTACAAAGTCAAGGATATGAATTTAGAACAATTAAATAAAAAAATGAGGCTGTTGCAAAAGCAACTAGCCGATTATATGGGAAAAGGTGGATTTGATAGAATCCACCTTTTTTGCATAAACTTAAATTATGAACATATTCAGTTTATACAATACTAATCAACAATTAGTATTGCCAATAGATCTAGAAATTATGATACCAGAAACTGATTCTGTTAGATTGCTAAGCACAGTATTGGAGGGACTAGATTATTCAGAATTATATAATGCATACTCTACAAATGGTAGAAATCCAGCAATCTCACCAAAGACTCTTTTTATGGTATTAGTTTATGCAAACTTAAATGATATTCACAGTTGACGAGAGATAGAAAAAGCATGTAAAAGAGATATAAATTTTATGTGGTTACTACAAGGCGAAAAATCTCCTAGCTACTCAACTATATCAAGATTTAGAACTGGTAGATTAAAAAAATGTTGTGAAAATTTATTTTATCAATTTGTGATGAAATTAGGTGAGTTAGGTGAAATAGACTATAAAAATATATTTATTAATGGGACTAAGATAGAAGCCAATTCAAATAAATACTCATTTGTTTGGAAGAAAAGTGTTGATAAATTTGAAAGAAAACTTAAGAAAAAAATGATTGAAAAAGTTAATGAAATAAACGAAGAGTTTGGTAAGTGCTACGCTACCGATAGCGATAGCTTAAATGTTACTCTATATTCAGAAATAATTGATGATTTAAATAAAATAATTAATGAAAATAAGGAATAATACTAAGAATGAATAGGTCTATTCAAGCAGAGGGTACATTTGGGGTAATTAAGGAAGATCATGGGTTCAGAAGATTTTTACATTTAAAAAAAGAGGCCGCTACAAAATGATTAAAAATCATTTTGCAACAGCCCCTTTAAAATACTAATTATTATTTAATGGTTTCATTGTTGGGAATAGTATAACATCTCTTATTGATGCTGAATCAGTTAAGAACATTATTAATCTATCGATACCTATTCCTAATCCTCCTGTTGGTGGCATACCTGTTTCTAAAGCACTCATGAATTCTTCATCAATCATGTAAGCTTCATCATCACCAAGTTCTCTTTCTTTTTCTTGTTGAGCAAATCTTTCTCTTTGAACTATTGGGTCATTTAATTCAGAATATGCATTACATAATTCTCTACCAAATACGAATCCTTCAAATCTTTCAGTAAACATTTCATTTCCTCTCTTCTTCTTTGTTAAAGGAGAAATCTCTACCGGATAATCAATGATAAATGTTGGTTGAATCATGTGTTCTTCACAGAATTCCTCATATAAAGCATTTAACACTTCACCTTTAGTTACAGTATTTAACGGCTTAGAGAATTCTAAATTTTTTTCCTTAGCAACAGCTTGTGCATCTGCATCAGATTTAAATTCATTATAGTCAACTCCTGCATATTCTTTAACAGCATCAACCATAGTTATTCTTCTCCAAGGTGGCATGAAGTCTATTTCTGCTCCTTGATAAGTAACCTTAGTAGTTCCATTTACCTTCTTACATACTTCTGCAACCATGTTTTCAGTTAATTCCATCATATCATTGTAATCAGCAAATGCTTGATATAATTCAATCATAGTAAATTCAGGATTATGTCTTACTGACATACCTTCATTTCTGAAAGTTCTTCCTAATTCATATACTTTTTCAAAACCAGCTACAATACATCTCTTTAAATATAATTCTGGAGCAATTCTTAAGAACATATCTAAATCTAAAGTGTTGTGGTGAGTAATAAAAGGTCTTGCAGAAGCTCCACCAGCTATAGTAGCAAGCATTGGAGTTTCAACTTCTAAGAATCCTCTATTATCTAGGAATGTTCTTATTCCACTTATTATTTGACTTCTCTTTATAAAAGTATCTTTTACTTCTGGATTAGTTATAATATCAACTTCTCTTTGTCTGTATCTTAAATCTGGATCTTTTAACCCATGCCATTTTTCTGGTAATGGTTTTAATGACTTACTGATTAATTCAACAGTTTTAACTTTAACAGATACTTCACCTGTTTTAGTTTTAAATACTTCCCCTGTAGCAGCAACCCAGTCACCTAAATCATTAGTCTTATATTGTTTTAAAGCTTCTTCTCCAACTTCATCAATTTTTATGAAAAGCTGAATTTTTCCATCTCTGTCATATATATCAGAGAACACAACTTTACCTTGCCCTCTTTTAGACATTATTCTTCCAGCAACAGTTACTTCTTTTCCTTCTAATTCTTCGAAGTTATCTTTAACTTGCTTAGATGAATGAGTTCTTTTTACTTTATATACATCAAAAGGATCTTTTCCTTCTTCTTGTAATTTAACTAACTTTTCTCTTCTAAGAGATTCTTGTTCACTAAATTGTGACTCAAGCTCTTGTAAATTCATTTCTTCAGTTGACATTAGTATCCCTCCAATTAATCTCTTCTTATTCCTAAGACTTCAAACTTATTTATTCCGTCTGGTACTGAAACCTCAACTATATCTCCAACCTTTTTACCTACTAGAGCACTTCCAACTGGTGATTCATTAGATATTTTAAAATTCATTGGATCTGCTTCTGCTGAACCAACAATTGAATATTCTACCTCTTCATCAAAGTCATAATCTTTAACTTTAACAATAGAACCAACTGATACTACATCATTAGGTAATTCACTTTCATCAACAACTACAGCATTCTTTAACATATTTTCTAATTGAAGAATTCTTCCTTCTGTAAATGCTTGATCGTTCTTAGCTTCATCATATTCAGAGTTTTCACTTAAATCTCCATATCCTAAAGCTACTTTGATTTTCTCAGTAATTTCTTTTCTTTTTACAGTTTTTAAATATTCTAACTCTTCTTCAAGTTTTTTTACACCTTCATAAGTCATTATGAATTGTTTTGTTTGGCTCATATCTTTCTCCCCTTCGAACATTCACTTTACTGATGTCTATTTTAATAGATTATTATTCTTGAAATCATTTTAAATATTATAAATCAGCGTATTTAATATGTCAATAAACCTATAATTTGCTGATAGTATTCCTTGATAATTAATTTATATTCATTTTAATAATTTTTGCTATAATAATTATATACAAATTATTATATAATTTCTATATTTCTTAAACTTTCTCTATATTCCTCTAATATTTCCATAACTCTAGCGCTATCATCTACAGTATTTATTATATTCCTTATTTCACTACTATTATGTAATCCCTTAATATACCATGATGAATGTTTTCTCATCTCTCTTACAGCTTTATGCTCTCCATCATATTTAAGAGCTAATTCATAATGTCTTATACACATTTTTATCTTTTCTTCCGGAGTTATAATTAGAGGCTCTTTTCCTTTATACAGATTATCTATCTGTTTAAATATCCATGGATTACCCATGCTTCCTCTAGCAATCATAATTCCATCTACATTTGTTTCCTTTTTTCTCTTAAGCGCATCTTCTGCTGTAAAAACATCGCCATTTCCTATTACAGGAATACTTACGCTTTGCTTTACTTTAGCAATTATATCCCAATCAGCTTTACCTTCGTACATTTGCTGTTTAGTTCTTCCATGTACTGCAATAGCATCAGCTCCTGCTGACTCCATAACTTTAGCGAATTCAACTGCATTTATATTTTCATTATCAAATCCTTTTCTAAACTTAACAGTAACTGGCTTTGTGGAAACTTTTTTTATAGCTTCAACTATATTTCCGGCTAGCTTTGGATCCTTTAATAATGCTGAACCTTCACCATTCTTAGTTATTTTATTAGCAGGACATCCCATATTTATATCTAAAATACATATATCTTCCCTTGGGTTAAAATGCCTTTGTACCATTTCAGCCATTATTTGAGGATCATTTCCAAAAATTTGTGCTGCTACTGGCATTTCTTCTTCTGCTATTCTTAGTAAACTTTTAGTGTTTTCACTTCCATAATATAGGGCTTTAGCACTTACCATTTCAGTATATACAAGTTCACAACCCATTTCTTTACATAATCCTCTAAAAGAAATGTCTGTTACACCTGCCATAGGCGCTAAGAAAACTCCATTTTCAAAATTAAGGTTTCCTATTTTCATTTGTTTTACTCCTTATTTTTTTCGTATATAATTCTTAACCCCTCTAAAGTTAAACTTGAATCTACTTTATCTATTATATTCGTTTCTTTTGCTATTAAATTAGCCAATCCACCTGTAGCAATTACATATGGATTATCTATTCCAAGTTCATTCATTTCTCTTTTCATTCTTCTTACTATATATTCAACCTGCCCTATATACCCATATAGTATTCCCGCTTGCATGCTTGTTATAGTATTCTTACAAATAACACTCTTTGGTACTTCTAATTCTATTCTTGGTAGTTTAGCTGCTCTTTCAAATAATGCATCTGATGCAATTTTAACTCCTGGAGATATACATCCACCTAAATAATCACCTTCTTTTGTTACTGCACAATAAGTTGTAGCAGTTCCAAAGTCTAAAATAATTAAATCTCTTTTATAAATATCATGAGCCGCTACAGAATTTACTATTCTATCTGCACCAACTTCTTTAGGATTATCATATCTAATATTTATTCCTGTTTTGACCCCTGGCCCTACAACTATAGGTTCAATATTGAAGCTTTTTCTAACCATATTCTCTAAAGAATGCATTATATTTGGTACAACAGATGATATTATTATACCCTTAACCTCTTTAGGATTTAAATCATATTGATTAAGTAATTGCATAACTTGAATTGAATATTCATCTGAAGTTTTTTTCGTATCAGTGCTGATTCTCCAACTAACTATACATTCATTTTCTTTATATACACCTATAACTATATTAGTATTTCCAACATCTACTAATAAAATCATAAAAGCACCACCTTAATATAATTAAAGCAGCCTTTAAGCTGCATTTATTATCAAATATTACGTAACAATTTAAATTAACACTCTAATTTTAACAATTACATATTATTTGTCAAGTATTATATTTGTAAAATTTTAGAATAAACCTATTATTTCGCCATTTTGTAAAATATCTATCTTATTAGCGGCTGGAACCTTTGGTAATCCTGGCATTGTCATTATATCACCAGTAAGTGCTACTATAAATCCAGCACCATTTGATACTCTTACTTCTTTAACTGTTATCTCAAATCCTTCTGGTCTTCCAAGAAGAGAAGGATTATCTGACAATGAGTATTGTGTCTTAGCCATACATATAGGTAACTTATCAAGGTTGAATTTTTCTAATTCTTCTATCTGCTTACAAGCTGCTGTAGTGTAATTTACACCTTTTGCTCCATATATTTCTCTGGCAATAGTCTCAATCTTTTCTTTTATTGTATCTTTTTCATCATATAAAACTTTAAAGTCAGCAGAATTATTTTCTAAGACATCACTAACTATATCTGCTAATTCTAATCCTCCTTCTCCACCTTTTTCCCAAACATTACATAATGCTACTCTTACGCCTCTTTCATTACAGAATTCTTCAATAAATTTAATTTCAGCCTCACTATCACTGACAAATTTATTTATTGCAACAACAACTGGCACGTTATATTTCTTCATATTTTCAATTTGTTTCTCTAAATTTACTACACCTTTTTGAAGTGCTTCAACATTTTCATCATTTAAGTGAGCCTTTGCTACTCCACCATGATGTTTTAATGCTCTTATTGTAGCTACTACAACAACACATTCTGGCTTTAAATCACCATATCTACATTTTATATCTAAGAATTTTTCAGCTCCTAAATCTGCTCCAAAGCCTGCTTCTGTAATAACTACATCGCCTAAAGTCATAGCCATTTTTGTTGCTATTATAGAGTTACATCCATGAGCTATATTGGCGAAAGGTCCTCCATGAATTATTGCTGGGGTATTTTCTAAAGTCTGTACTAAGTTTGGTTTAATAGCTTCTTTCATTAATAATGTCATGGCACCTTGAACTTCTAATTGCTTTGCATAAATTGGATTACCGTCTAAATCATAAGCAACCATGATATTGCCTATTCTTTCTTTTAAATCTTGCAGGCTAGTAGCTAAACAAAGAATTGCCATTATTTCTGAGGCTACTGTTATCATAAAGCCATCTTCTCTTAAGAAACCATTTATTTTTCCACCCATTCCCACTACTATGTTTCTTAAAGCTCTATCATTCATATCCATAACTCTTTTGAATACTATTCTTCTTGCATCTATTCTTAGAGTATTACCATGATGTATATGATTATCTATAGCTGCACACAAAAGATTATTAGCAGTTGTTATAGCATGCATATCTCCTGTAAAATGAAGATTTATATCTTCCATAGGAACTACTTGTGCATATCCACCACCAGCTGCTCCACCTTTCAACCCAAAAACAGGTCCTAAAGATGGTTCTCTTAAAGCTACTATGGCTTTTTTATTTCTTTTATTCAAAGCCTGACCAAGCCCAATAGTTACTGTAGATTTACCTTCTCCTGCTGGTGTTGGATTTATAGCTGTTACTAATACTAGCTTTCCTTTTTTTTCTTCCTTACTTCTTTCTAGTACATCTAAAGATATTTTACATTTATATTTACCATATTGATCAATGTCATCTTCACTTAAGTTTAATCCTGCTGCAATTTCTCTTATATTTTTCATCTTAGCTTCTTGAGCTATCTGTATATCGCTTTTCATTTAGTATACCTCCACTACTAATTAACTTTATAATTAATTATATCATTGAAAAAAAATATTTAAAACACCAAATCGAATATTATTGTTAGTTTTTATAATATTTTTCGTATTTTATTGATTCTTATTACTCTTTTTATATATTTAAAAATATAATGTATGTCTTTTCTTTATTATTTTAAAATTTCTCTTAAAAAAATAAGCTATATCAAAATATATCCTGATATAGCTCATTACTTTTAGTTGGCATCAAAAATTTCTTCAAACTCCTTGCCATCAATTTTTTCTTTTTCTAACAAAGTACTAGCTACTGCATGTAGCTTATTAACATTTTTCTTTAATAACTCTTCAGCAGTATTATAAGCATTACTAATTAAACTCTTAATTTCCTTATCTATCATTGCTCCTACTTCTTCACTGAAGTTTCTTCCTCTTCCTAAATCTCTACCTAAAAATACTTCATTGCTATCACTACCATATGATATAGTTCCTATTTTATCACTCATACCATATTCCATAACCATAGCTCTGGCAATGGAACTTGCTCTATCAATATCATTCTTAGCACCTGTACTTATATCTCCTAAAATTAGTTTTTCAGCCACACGACCACCTAAAAGTCCAACCATTTCATCTAATAACTTTTCTTTTGATGTATATGTCCTATCCTCTGTTGGAAGATGCATTGTATATCCACCAGCCATACCTCTTGGAATTATACTTATTTCATGCACAGGATCTGAATTTTTTAAGCATTTCATTACTACAGCATGACCTGCTTCATGATAAGCAGTAAGCTTCCTATCATGTTCACTTATTGTCCTACTTTTCTTTTCTGGCCCTGCTATTACTCTTGTTATAGCTTCTTCAAATTCATCCATGCCTATTTTCTTTTTGTTCTTCCTAACAGCTAAAAGTGCAGCTTCATTCGCTAGATTTTCTAAATCAGCTCCACTAAATCCTGGAGTTCTTTTTGCTAGAACATCCAAACTAACATCGTTGTCTAACGGCTTTTTCTTAGTATGAACTTCTAATACAGCTTCTCTACCTTTTCTATCAGGTCTACCAACCATTATTTGTCTATCAAATCTTCCTGGTCTTAAAAGAGCCGGATCTAATATATCAGGCCTATTAGTAGCAGCTATCATTATAATACCTTCATTAGCTCCAAAACCATCCATTTCTACTAGTAATTGATTTAATGTCTGTTCTCTTTCATCATGTCCTCCACCAAGACCAGCACCTCTTTGTCTTCCCACAGCATCTATTTCATCTATAAATATTAATGATGGAGAATTTTTTTTAGCCTGTTCAAATAAATCCCTTACTCTTGATGCACCAACACCAACAAACATTTCAACAAAATCTGATCCTGAAATACTAAAGAAAGGTACTCCTGCTTCTCCAGCTATTGCTTTTGCTAGAAGTGTTTTCCCAGTACCTGGAGGCCCAACCAATAAAACTCCTTTAGGAATTCTTGCTCCCATTTCTACATATCTTGCTGGTTGCTTTAAAAAGTCAACAATCTCTTCTAATTCTGCTTTTTCTTCATCAGCTCCTGCTACATCATCAAAAGTTACCCTCTTATTATCAGGAGTAACCATCTTAGCTTTGCTTTTTCCAAAGTTCATTACTCCTCTTCCACTGCTTCCTCCACCCTGTGACTGTTGTGTAAAGAAGAAGATAAATACTACAAACAATATAATTATCATTATAGTAGGAAGTAGACTTACCCATATACTGCTATTAGACGGTGCAACATATTCTATTTTAATATCATCTTTAGGATATTGTTCATTTAAAAATTCAATCATAGAACTTGGTGCATATACCGTATACTTATTTTCATCCCGTGTTGTTACCTCAATAGTCATCTTATCAGAATTTACATTTATACTTTCAACCTGATCATTAATCCACTTTTGTTGAAAATCACTATATACCATTCTATTTGACACACTGCTTCCATCAAGCATGAAAGTTGCTATTGCAAAAAACAACAACAATCCTATTATCCAAATAGTTGCACTTGAATATTTTTTCATCCAAGGCCCCCCTTTCATCTAGTACTTTTTAACTATATATTTCTTCTTTTAATATACCTATAAAAGGTAAATTTCTATACTTTTCAGCATAATCTAAACCATATCCTACTAAAAATCCATCTGGTGCTTCAAAACCTATATACTTTACATTAACATTTACAGCTCTTCTAGCAGATTTATTTAATAATGTAACAATTTCTACTGAAGATGCACCTTTACTACTTAAATAAGACATTAAATATTTCAATGTAATGCCGCTATCAACTATATCTTCTACAATCAATACTTCTTTTCCTTCTATACTTCTATCTAAATCCTTAAGTATTTTTACTACGCCACTACTTTTTGATTCCTTTCCATAAGTAGATATTGCCATAAAATCTATTTCACAAGGATTATGTAATCTCTTTAGTAATTCTGATATAAAGACTACTGAACCTTTTAAAACTCCTACAAGCAATAAGTCTTTCCCCTTATAATCCTCGTCAATAATTTTAGCCAATTCTTTAGTTCTTATACTAATCTCCTCTTCACTAAATAAAATTTCCTTAATGCCTTCTTTCATAATACTTATTCCTTCCCTTCAAAAGATATTTTCAGCACTCTCTTAGTACTTTTTGTAATTTTAAAACTTTCAGAAACCTTATACCCAACTATCCAAGCTATTTCATCATCAAAGCATATAAGTGGAATAACGTCTCTTTCCTCTCTAGGAACTTTAAGATTAATAAAGATATCCTTTAGTTTCTTTGTACCCTTTATCCCTAAAGGTTTCATCTTATCTCCATCTTTTCTATTCCTAATTACAATTCTCTCTTCTATCTTATCATAATCAAAAAGTTTTATTAAGGCATTATTGGAAAATTCTACGTTTTTTTCTCTATCTATTACCTCCATTTTAATCATGTAATTTTTAAATTTGATTTCTTCAATTACACTTTCTTTCATAATAGAGACTTCACTTTCTTCTTTAGTGATTTTCATATTATTTTTCTTCTTAAATATAATATCTCCATAAGTATTTTCAGCTATGATACTATTAGTTAAATTTATACTTTTTCCTGTTCCTTTATTATATAAATCAATGACATCATATATATGTTTCATTTCAAAATTTTGATGACTTTTGGATATTTCTTTAAAAGCTCGCTTTATCACTCTCGTTACTATTGCTTCTTTTTCTTTTACAAAAAGATTTTGTTCTATAACTATCTTATGATTTGTGCATTTACAATACTCTTCATAACATTTATTAGACTGCTCTTCAATATATTCATTATCCTTGCTTAATATTAATGCCATCCTATTCAAAGTATCTATAATATCCTTATTAAAGTTTTCTTTCATATAAGGAAGTATATCCAGTCTCACTTTATTTCTGCTATAAATTCTCTCCATGTTACTTTTATCTATTCTTGGCATTAAATGATTTTCTGCACAATAGCTTTCTATCTCACTACGATTTAAACAAAGTATAGGTCTGATTATTCCTCCTTCCCTTACAGCCTTTATACCTACTAATCCTTCTAAACCAGTTCCTCTCATCATACGCATAAGTATTGTTTCTGCTTGATCATTTGCATTATGAGCTACAGCAATTTTATCATATCCGTATTTTTCTTTTATTTTTTGAAATGCCTTATAACGTTCTTCTCTACCAGCCATTTCTAGAGATATACTATTTTCACTGGCTACTTTGTTTATGTCTATTCTCTCTATATAGCAGTCTATTCTTAATTTTTCACAGATATCATTTACATATCTTTCGTCTTTAAGTGCTTCTTCTCCTCTAAGCATATGATTTATATGTATAGCACCTAACTTTATATTTAACTTTTCTTTAAGGCTATACAATATATGTAAAAGACAAACTGAATCTGGACCACCAGACAAAGCTACTAGTATTTTTTCTTCTGCCTTTATCATGTTATTATCTATAATGAAATATTTAACTTTTTTAATCACTTTATATCCCCTACTTTGCTTTATATTTTCATCCTTAATAATACCTTTACATTTTTTTAAAGTAAATATATAAATCTAATATAAAATATTAAAGAAGGGACTAATCCCCTCTTTTAATATAATGAATATAATTTTGATACCACTACTGTCATATCATCCATTACCTTTCCATTACTTAATTCTTTTGCCTTATCTAAGATATCTCTTGATAATTGCTCAGGATTAGTTGTTGCCTTCTCTAAATAAGTCCTCAACCATGAATAATCACCAATATTATTTTTATCTACATCTAAAATTCCATCACTGATGGTTATAACAATATCTCCATGCTTTAACTTCTTTTTCTTCTTCTTGTATTCAATTTCTTCCACAGCTCCAAAAGGTAATGAATTATCACTTATTACCTGAACATCTTCATACCTCTTTATAAACGTTGCCACTGCCCCTGCTTTTATAACTGAAAGTTCTCCGCTATATAAATCAACCATGGACATGTCTAATGTTGTAAATTTTTCATCTTCACTAAATTTCATATTCATAATTGAATTTATAGCTTTTATAGCTATTTCTTCATCATATCCACATTTTATAAATTCATCAATTATATCTATGGCAACACTACTTTCTAACCCTGCATCAGGACCTGATCCCATACCATCACTTAAAGCTATTACATAAATTCCATTTTTATTTTTACCAAAATTAAAACTATCTCCTGAAAATTTTTCTCCATCTTTTGGTATTGATGCCACATATGATAACATATGATACTTAGGACTTTCTTCAATAACCACTGAACACTCATTAGTTTCTGGATTTATCCTGCAACCTTCATCACTTATAGAAAAAGGTACTCTTAAAACTTCCTTTAAAATAGGAAGTATTGCTTTTCCACATATATTTTCTCCATAGCAATTTTCCATAAGCATTTTAATCTTTAACCTGCCCTTTTTATCAGTATAAGAATATATATTCTTATATGCTATATTTTTTCTAGACAGAGCTTTCTTAAGGACTTTATCCAGCTCATAACAATTATCTACATCTCTTGTAAATTCCTTTATTACATCATCCATCGCCTGAGATATGCCAGCAATATTTTCTGCAATAAGTTGTCTTCCTTCACCCATTCTTTCTTTTAAGACTTCATTAACAGTAGTAGTATTATAAAATTCCTCACAACTCTTAATTAAAGTATTACTTTTAACACAATTTTCTTTAAGGTTTTTATTTATCTTTCCTTTTCCTTGTTCGAACATCTCAATGAGTTCTGAAAATTCAAAGAAAGTTTTATTTAATTCCTTTCCCCAACACTTGCTGTTCATTTCACAATTACTACATACTCGATCTGCAAGATTCTCTATCATAGCTGAGCTTTTATCTTTTACTAACAACTTATGATTTCCTGATAATTTATTCATAGATTTAGATAATCTATCTAATATTTTTTTTAAGTTTTCTATTCTTTCTACAAATTCACTCTTAACTCCATCTATCTGTGCTTCATTTATTATCCTATTTTTTTCTTCATTACTTAATTCCTGCAAAATACCCTCTATAAACTTGGCTGGAGTTAACAACATAATCACTGCTGGCACTGCTATTTCCACTGCTCCATATATATTTATTGTTACTGAATATCCTACTATTATTGAACTTACAATTAAATACGCCAAAGCCGAAAATATTTTACCAGTTTCTTTAAACACACCAACAACTAGCCCACAACAACTATATAAACTTATAAAAAGTAATATATTTTTACTGGTTACACCTACGATTATTCCCATGGTTACTCCAATAACTGTTCCTATTGATGCTCCTCCTGCATATGCTATTACTATTATAATAGCCAAAGCTGCGATATTTCTTATACTTACACCGAAGCAAGCAATATTTCCAATCCCTGCAACCATTAAGCATAATACTATGGCCATACTTATCAATTCTTCCATATTAAAAAAATAATTATGCTTTATTTCATCTAAACAACTTATGCCATAATTAACAACATAAAATACTGGTATTATGCTTAAGCTTTCAATTAATGCAAAGGCTATATTAACAGATAAACCTTGACTACCAAAAATACTTTCAATTATTAAGAATTCTACTACACATATTATACATATATTATTAGTCTTAATTCTTCTCCCTGCTTTATCTGCTATATAGAAAATCAATAGTATTGAAATTGCTAAAATAGGATATACATATGAATCAGCATCATTACTATAAACACTTAACCCCCCTATAATCACTCCAAAAAAAGCAATTATAGTCTCTTTACTTCTTCTTTTATTTATAACTGAAATCAAAAATGCCATACCAAAAGGTGTAATAGTCAATCCATCCACCACTCTAAACTTTACCCTACTTAACATAAATCCGCATAATAATATAAGTATAATTTTAGCTGCTGTTAATTTATATTTAGTAATTCTATCTTTTTTACTATCAATTCTCTTATATACCGAAACCCCTGCATCATATTGCATTTCAATCACACCTTTCTTAACAATAACTTAATGATATCATTTACCATTAAATTATTATGTCATTTAGTGTTTTCCAGTATTTTTTTCGTAAGACATTAATTTTCCATTTTCATTTTATCATGCTAGTTTTTTTATTTTATTTCTTTTATATTCATATTTTTTCTTCTTTAAATAAATACTTTTTGTCGTAATTATCTATTTTTTATTATTTTTATGAAAAGAAAAAAGAGACTCAAATAAAATTTGAATCTCTTGGTGCTGAAGACCGGAATCGAACCGGTACGGTATCGCTACCGCAGGATTTTAAGTCCTGTGCGTCTGCCTGTTCCGCCACTTCAGCCTATATGGTAGCGGAAATAGGACTTGAACCTACGACACCTCGGGTATGAACCGAGTGCTCTAGCCAGCTGAGCTATTCCGCCATATTATGGTTGCGGGGGCAGGACTTGAACCTACGACCTTCGGGTTATGAGCCCGACGAGCTGCCAACTGCTCCACCCCGCGATATTGTATAACTAAATTCAACTTGGTGCTGAAGACCGGAATCGAACCGGTACGGTATCGCTACCGCAGGATTTTAAGTCCTGTGCGTCTGCCTGTTCCGCCACTTCAGCCTATATGGTAGCGGAAATAGGACTTGAACCTACGACACCTCGGGTATGAACCGAGTGCTCTAGCCAGCTGAGCTATTCCGCCATGATGGTTGCGGGGGCAGGACTTGAACCTACGACCTTCGGGTTATGAGCCCGACGAGCTGCCAACTGCTCCACCCCGCGATATAAAGTTGAATTTAGTTATTGGTGCTGAAGACCGGAATCGAACCGGTACGGTATCGCTACCGCAGGATTTTAAGTCCTGTGCGTCTGCCTGTTCCGCCACTTCAGCTTATTCTTACTTTTCGTCGCCGCCTGACGACAAAATTAATTATATATTATGTTTTATAACGTGTCAACATTTTTTCGCTATTTTTTTTATTTTTTTGCGACTTTTTATGTAACCCTAATAAAATAGCTATTTGAGAACAATATTTTCCCTATGTTAATAATAAAAACACAGAAAAAATTCTGTGTTCTTATTTATATATTAAATTAAAATATTATATTTCTATCTAAAAACCTTTTTTATTTCTGCTTCTAAATTCTTGATGTTTTTTGAAGTCTTGTTGTCTTTCTTCACTATCTTTTAAGAATCTAGACATTATATCTTCAAATTTTTCTCCAGATTGAGCTTTTTTCTTTTCTTGTTTCCATTCAATTTCCGCTGGCTTTGCTGACTTTTTAACAACATTTGCTTGCTTTATTGATAAGCTTATCTTTCCATTATCATCTATTGATATTACCTTCACCTTAACTTTATCTTGTTCATTAAGATGCTCTCTTATATCTTTTACAAAAGAATCTGCTACTTCAGATATATGAACTAAGCCTGTTTTTCCTTCAATTTCTACAAAAGCTCCAAAATTTGTGATATTTACTACTGTACCTTCTAATATGTTTCCTGCCATTAAGGTCATGTTACAAAGAATCCTCCTTAAATTTTATTAATATATGTTATTAAAATAATAACCTTTTTAATCTTAAATAATACTATTCTTAAGGCTCTAAACTTTCTATAACTTGCTCACCATCTTTGATTAACCCTAATCTTTCTCTAGCAAGCTTTTCTATATACTCATGATTAGATTGAGCACTTTCAACTTCGGCTTGTAACTTTTCATTTTCTTCTTTTAGCTGATTTAAATTTTGCCTTTCCACTGAAAGATTTTCTTTAATTCTTTTTAGAGCAACTCCTTGTCTAATCAGACTAAATATAAATACAGCAAAAATCACAATTATAATTACTTTATTTAATGTAAGCCTCTTTTTCATAAAATAGTACCTTCTTTTATATAATATAAATATATTTTAAACATTCTAACTACTTTATTCAAGTAATTTTTTGAGTATTTATCTTTTTCCTGTAATAAAAGAAAAAATCAGTTTTGCAGCATAGCATACATTATTTAGCAATACTCTTACTACTTTTGAAATAAAATCAAATATAGACCTTTCAATAGAAATAAATGTTGGACTAATAAACTTCATATAAATAAATATTGCCAAAATTATAAATATATACACATATGCTCCCAAAAAAGCATAATCAGTATATAACAAAAATGTAAATACTATCATTGCTGCTAAAATACTAAACAATATATCTTCAATAACAAGGATAGGTTTTGGTACCTTGCTTCCTCTAATAATTCTATATAAATCAAACATTCCGCCTGTTAATAATCCTGATAAAAACGAATATACTATTATACTAAATTGAATATTTATTGGTAATGGCATGCTCTCACCTATTTAAATAGCCTTCCAATTATACTTTCTTTTTCTTTCTTAATCTCCTTGCTACTATATATCATTGCACTTATTTCTCCCACAATGATCACATCACCATTTTGTACATCTAGTTTATTCATTTTTAATCCTAAACCTTTTATCGTTAAAGGACCTAATTTAGTATTTAGCATTATTTTTTCTTCATCAAAGCTTATTACTTCAACTATTCCAGTCATAGTAAGTTTTTTTCTACATTCTAAAATTAAGTTTCCTCTATTATCTTCTAACTTACTATTTTCAACCTTTTTCTCCATTATCTACTCCCCCATATATTCCTTATTTAAAATATATGAAAGTAGCCTATAATTTATTCTTTATCTTCTTCCCCTTCAATTATTATATACATTTCTTTGGCTTCTTCTTTTCTAACATGCTCAGCTATATTAACTATCTTAGCTTTAAGCTTTCTTGTAGCAAAAGTAATTTCAATTATATCCCCTTCTTTAACATCTGTAGATGGTTTTGCTACCTTATCATTTATAGCAACTCTTCCATTTTCACATGCTTCCTTAGCTATAGTTCTTCTTTTAATTATTCTAGATACTTTTAAGTACTTATCTAATCTCATTTTCTCTTCCTCCAAACACTTCTTTGTAATATTTATTTTATTATATTTTTTCTATATATTAAAATAAAAACCCGAGAAAAACTCGGGTTCTTATAAAAAATTATTTGTTTACTCTATCTTTAAATTCTTTACCTGCTTTGAATACTGGAACTGTTGATGCAGGAATAGTGATAGTTTCCTTAGTTCTTGGGTTTCTACCTTCTCTAGCAGCTCTTTCTCTTGTTTCGAAAGTACCAAATCCTATTAATTGAACTTTTTCACCACTTTCTAAAGCTTCTTGAACTGAATCAATAAATGCCTTTAATGCACTTTCTGCATCTTTTTTAGTTAATTGGCTTTTTTCAGCCATGCTAGTAATTAATTCTGCTTTATTCACAATTACATCCTCCTTAAATAAACAGCTATTTTTTATTGTAGTTAACTGTTATACCTATGTACTATAACTACATTACCTTATTATATAACCACTTTTAACACTAGTCTATAGCAATACAGCTATTTTTCTATAAAAATGTAGCTATCACAACATTTTCATGTAGCATAGTTCAATAATCTACTTTAAATTAAATATTCTCCATAAATCTTGAAATTCCTTTTAACAAACAGTATTATTCATTATTTTTAGCTTCATCCCAAAATTTATTTAGTTCATCAATAGACACGTCCTTCATAGATTTATTATTCTGCAATACTTTATCTTCTACGTATTTAAACCTTATTGCAAATTTTTTGCTTGCTTTATTTAAGGCTTCCTCTTCATCTACCTTCAATAATCTAGCTAAATTTACACATGCAAACAGTAAATCACCAACTTCATCTATTATTCTTTCCATATTATTAGAATTATATTCAGTTAATATTTCGTTTAATTCCTCTTGAACTTTAGCTGCTGCTTCTAATGTATTTTCAAAATCAAACCCAACTCTTGCTGCCTTCTTTTGTACTTTATGTGCTTTTAATAAAGCTGGCAAAGCATTGGCTATAGCATCTATCTCTTCTGATATAGTATTAAACTTCTTTTCCTTACTCTTTATATCATCCCAGTTTTTAAGCACCTCTTCACTTGTATCTGCAGTTTCATCACCAAACACATGTGGATGTCTATATATCATCTTGCTACATATTCCATCCACTACGTCAGATAGATTAAAGTAGCCATCTTCCTCTCCAATTACAGCATGGAAAATTACATGAAGAAGTACATCACCTAGTTCTTCTATTAATAAGTCTATGTCATCTTTTTCAATGGCATCCATCACTTCATAACACTCTTCTAATAATTGATTTTTAATGCTCTCATGAGTTTGCTCTCTATCCCATGGACAACCTTCTTCACTTCTTAATGTTCTTATTAAGTTTACAAGATCATATACATCTTTCTTATTCTCAAGATTTTTAGGAATATATACAGACGTAAGATAATCTATATCTTCTTGCATATCCAGCTCATATAGCAGTATCTTTCTTACACTTTCCTCACCCTTTATCCCTGCTGCTCTTACATAATAAATTTCTGTATCATCATTATAATACTCTAAAAGTTCTAACTTTACTTCTGACGCAATTAAAGGATTATATACCTGTGTTATAATTGTCCCTATTCTTTTATCAAGAACCTGATTTTTAATATCAAATGCATCAATAACCTTTAATCCTTCTATTGGATCAATCTTAAGAACATCCATCATTGCATCAATAAAGCTTACTGCTGGCAATATTTCATATGTTATATTATTTTCATCACAAAGCTTCATTAAGTTAAATACAGATCTTTCTGCTACAAGAGGATGCCCTGGAACAGCATATACAAGTTCCCCTTTTTCTTGATAATTGCTAATTAAATCCTTTGCAATCTTTTCATAAACTTCGTCAAAACTATCACTTGTTTCATAATAGTTATCACAAGTGTTAAAATCCTTTAGTTTTCCCTTTAAATAATCAACGGTAGGATGCTTTTCTGTTCTAAAGAAAAGATTGTCACTATCTTCTAATGCTTTAATTGCTCCATATGTTAACGCTTCTGGAGCTCCTGGACCAAGACCTACTATCTTTATCATAAACTTTTCTCCTTTTGTATTTCTTTTAATTATTTTTTTACTAACCTGCCTTTTATATCTTCTAAACGAAAGACTTTCAAAAGCATAATTGCTATCATATATATAATAATACCCACAAATATTGCTAATAAGCAAGAAATACTATCACTTTCTATGGACTTCATCACTTTCACATAAGTCATTACTACGCCTGCAGACATAGCAAGTGCTGCTGCAAGAGGTTTAAAAAAACAATTATAGTAATCTATAGTTACCTTAAGCTTACCTTTTAAAGATATCATATTAAGCATTGCCACAGTTATATATGCCCCTATACTTGCTATGACTGCTCCATATATATTTATCTTAGGTATCGGTACTAAATACCATGTTAATAGCACCTTTACTAAGCACCCTATAAATAAGTTTATAACAGGTCTTATATAATGATTTGATGCTTGCAATACAGATGTAGATGTTTGAGTAATTATTATGAATGGTATGGAAAGTGAAAGGTATCTTAATATTTCTATTCCTTGATAATTCTTAAAGAAAATTAATTTCATGATAGGTTCTGCCAAAAAGAATAATCCTAAAGTGCTTGGAAAAGCTATCACCGTTGACAGCTTCATAGACATATTTATCTTACTTTCCATGCTCTTCTTTTTATTTAATATAAAGCTTTCAGCAATGATTGGTATTAATGAAGTACCAATTGCCATAGATATTGTTAATGGTATATTTACCAAAACTGATGCTTTACCTGTAAGTTGTCCATAAAGTATGGTTGCATTAGCTTCGCTTATACCACTTAATAAAAGTTTTTGCGGCACAAGTATTGAATCTATCAAGCTCATTATAGTTCCCACTGTAGTTCCAATAGAAATTGGAATAGCTATTTGAAGTATTTTATTTAATACTTCTGGATTACTCTTAACTTTCTTTATTCCATTTTCCTTTCTTACTTCAGAATATTTAATATATAAATATGCTAATGCTAATATGCC
This sequence comes from Clostridium lentum, assembly GCF_014287815.1. Classification (GTDB taxonomy): domain Bacteria; phylum Bacillota; class Clostridia; order Clostridiales; family Clostridiaceae; genus Clostridium; species Clostridium lentum. The sequence goes on along the minus strand of NZ_JACOOQ010000020.1, from coordinate 24,435 downwards.
TCCACCTGCAGCCCCAAGTGAAGCACCTCCTGCTGAATATTCAATACCCTTTGGTAAAAGAATTATTGCCATCCCTACCCCTACTATAACTCGTCCCATTTGTTCTAATATTTGTGAAACTCCCGTATGTGTCATGTTCTGCATACCTTGAAAAAATCCTCTGAACACATTTACAAATGATATCATCATAGGTGCAAAAGAAATAGCTATTAATGAATAGTATGATTTAGAATTCCATTTAAGAAATGATATTATAGGTTTTGCTAAGAAAAATAATAATAAAGATGTGCCTATACCTAGTGTTGCCATTAAATAAACTGATTCTTTAACAACTTCATAGCTTCCTTCAATATCTCCCACAGCATTTTTTTCAGAAATCATTTTAGAAATTGCAATGGGTACTCCTGAAGCCATCGCTACAAAAAACATATATAAAGGATATGATAATTGATAATATCCAATTCCAGTATCGCCTATAAGCATTATTAACGGCCATCTAAAAAAGAAGCCTAAAAATTTCGCAATAATTCCAGCTAGTCCAAGAATTATGCTTCCTTTAATCAAAGATTGCTTCTTCATATTTAATACCTCCAAACTTATATTACTAATTAATTCTTATTTCAAGCCTAGAGGTATTATGCCTTTTATTTTTTCTTTTCCTCCTTTCACCGCAAGTTTTCTTTGTATGTTAATTACTTTTATTGTTCCATTTGTTTTCCTAAAAAAGCTGCTGCTGTTTCTGCAAGTTTCAATTCTATCTCGCTGAATTTCTCTCCAGGAGTTTTAGAAAGTATCATTACTGCACCAATAGCATCACCTTCAGCTATGATAGGTGCTATAACTTGATTGCTATACTCTCCTACATCTTCATCGTTATGTAAAGGTATTGTCTTACCTTCTTCAACAATTAAAGTGGCTTTTCTCCCATCCATAATTCCTTCTAATTCATTACTTATTTTTCTTTCTATATAATCTTTCTTTGATGCACCACTTACTGAAACAAAAGCATCTTTATCTGCTATTAATATTATATGTCCAATTGCTTGCTGTAAGCTTTCTGCATATTCTTTTGAGAAATCAGTTAATTCACCAATTGGAGAATATTTCTTTAATATTACTCCACCTTCTCTATCTGTAAAAATTTCTAAAGGATCTCCTTCTCTTATCCTTAAAGTTCTTCTTATTTCCTTTGGTATTACTACTCTTCCTAAATCATCAATACGTCTTACAATTCCAGTGGCTTTCATTTCTACGAGCTACCTCCCTTTTTCATTTGACTAGTATTTACGCTATTATTATTTGGAGTATTAGAAATTTTATGCACTTATACCCATTATTTATAATGGGTAGTCTAGAGAGGGTTTAATTCTAACCTATTCCAACATATTTAAATTCTGAATTCTCAGTAATGAATAATAAATTCAAGAAATTTTTATCTATATTTATTCAAAAAAATAGTGCAGGAAACTACTCCTGCACTACTAATTATGAAAGCTTATCTTCATAAGTTTTAACTTTTAATTCTTTTTTCCACTCTTCTAATTTAGTATTATAAACTTCTTTCTTCTTTTCAGTTAATAGCTTTTCTTTAATGCTGTCTTTAACTTCATCAAAACTTTTAACTGTTGATTCTTTCACAACATTTGTAGCTTTTATTATATGATACCCAAAAGAACTTTTAACTGGAGCTGAAATTTCACCTTCTCCAAGTTTTTCAAGTCCTGCTAGGAAATCTGTATCATAACCAGATTTATCATATTCAACTGTTCCTAAACTTTCTGATATAGGATATACTCCTGCTGCTTTATTTCCTGAGTATTTTTCAAATAATGCATCAAAAGTAACTTCACCTGAATCAATTTTAGCTTTTGCTTCATTAGCTTGAGCTAGAGCTTCAGCATCTGCTGCCTCCTTATCTTCATTATTAGACTTAAATAATATATGGTTTGCTGTAGCAGATGGTTTTGTTGTGTAATTAGCTATATTAGTATTATAGTATTTTTCCACTTCTTCATCAGATATAGTAACATCTTTAGTCATATATTCTGTTACTATTTCACTAATTACTTGAGTTTTCATAAATTCTTTGAAAGTTTCATCAGTATATCCATAATACTCTAAAGCTGATTTGAATGCTTCCTCTCCACCATAAACACCTTTTAATTCTTCTGTTTTCTCACTTATTTTACTTTCTAATTCTTCATCTGAAGGAATTAAATTTAGTGCTTTTGCTTTTTGAGACATTATCTGTTCATTAACTAATTGATTTAAAACTTGAGTTCTTACAGTCTTTAATTGCTCTTTTAAAGAGTCAGGTATAGATGATTCATAATCTTGCCCATAAGTTTGTTTTAAATTGTCTATATCAGCCTTTAACTCTGAATCAACATCTCCAAGTGTTATATTAGTATCTCCAACTTTAGCTAATACAGTCTTAGCTTTTGATTCAGCTGTTTGTTCTATCATATTGCAGCCTACAACTGATAATGACATAACAGATACCATAGCTGCTGCTACTAATTTCTTTACTTTTCCCAAAGTTACTCCCTCACTTTACATCTTTTTTAAGTATCTACGTCTAAGTATAACAGTATTATTGCTTTTATTCAATTTTTATAGTGTATTTTTTTTGTGAATTTTAACTTATATCTTCTAATAATTTTTTATAATATTCTAATGCGGCTTCTTTCTTTATATTATCTAACTTTATTGCAAATGATGGCGTTTCTCCAAAGTACAATATCACATCATCTTTATATTGCTTCAATAAAACACTATATATACCTTCGAAGCCTTTATATCCCTTAACAAATTTAAACCTTAACTCTTTAGCAATTTCCTTTATATCTTCAATATATAAGCCTTTACATAGGCTCTTGATATATGCTATATCCATCAAGTTATACACTGAATCAGGAATATTTGAATATCTATCTTCTAATTCACTCTTTATTTCCATAAAATCATTGATATCTTCAATGGCGGCAATCTTTTTATAAACTTCTATCTTTTGAATTTCATCAGTTATATATGATGATGGTATAAATGCATCCACCTTCATATCTACTGATGTTTCTATAGGTTCATTTTCAATTTCACCCTTTACTAATTTTACGGTGTCTTCTAACATTCTACAATATAAATCATAGCCAATACTCGCCATATGCCCATGTTGAGATGACCCCATCATATTTCCAGCTCCTCTTATTTCTAAGTCTCTCATGGCAATTTTGAATCCTGATCCAAGTTCAGTAAAATCCTTTAATGCTTTTAGTCTTTTTTCAGCTACTTCTGTAAGTATCTTGTCCTTAGTATAAATAAAGTAAGTATACGCTACCCTATTACTTCTTCCAACTCTTCCTCTTAATTGATAAAGCTGCGAAAGTCCCATCTTATCTGCATCATGCACAATCATTGTATTAACATTTGATATATCAATACCAGTTTCAATAATTGTAGTGCATACTAAAACATCATATTCCTTATTCATAAAGGCTATCATCTCAGTTTCTAACTCTTTTTCTGTCATTTTACCATGCATAATCCCAACCTTACATTCAGGTACAAGATCTCTAATATAGTTAGCCATACTATCAATGTTCTGCACTCTATTATATACAAAATAAACTTGACCATCCCTACTTATTTCTCTAAGTATGGCATCTCTTATAAGCTGATCATTTTGTTCCACAACATACGTCTGAATAGGATATCTATCTTCTGGTGGTGTTTCAATTACTGATATATCACGCACTCCTGTAAGGGACATATGAAGTGTTCTTGGAATAGGAGTTGCACTTAATGTAAGTACGTCCACATTTTTTTTCATACCTTTTATTTTTTCTTTTTGAGAAACACCAAACCTTTGCTCTTCATCAACAACTAGTAATCCTAAATCCTTAAATACAATATCTTTTGATACAAGCCTATGAGTTCCTATCAATATATCAACATTACCTTCCTTTAAAGCTTGAAGTGTTGCCTTTTGTTGCTTTGGTGTCCTAAACCTGCTTATCATATCTATTTTTATAGGAAAATCAGAAAATCTTTTAATAAAATTATTATAATGCTGCTCTGCTAGAATAGTGGTTGGCACTAAGAAAGCAACCTGTTTTCCATCCATTACAGCTTTAAAAGCAGCTCTTATGGCAACTTCCGTCTTACCGTATCCAACATCTCCGCAAAGCAATCTATCCATTGGTTTATCTGATTCCATATCACTTTTTATTTCTTCTAATGATGCTAATTGATCTGGTGTTTCTTCATATGGAAACTCATCTTCAAACTGTCTCTGCCACTCAGTATCTTTTCCAAAGCTATGGCCTTTAAGCGTTGCTCTTGCTGCATAAAGTTTCACTAAATCCTGAGCAATTTCATTGATAGATTTTCTTGCCTTTGCTTTTGCCTTTTGCCATTCTGCTCCACCTAACTTATTAATCTTTGGTGAATTTCCTTCACTACCAATATATTTTTGTACTAAATCAAGCTGATCTACTGGAACATATAACTTATCGCCTTTATCATAAACAATATCTAGATAATCTCTAGTGGTTCCACCAGCTACCATTTGCTTAATTCCCTTATATATACCAATTCCATGGTTTGCATGAACTACATAATCACCAGGTTTTAACTCTGCAAAACTAGTTATTTTAGCAACACCTTTTCTTTTTACTGCCTTGCCAGAATGTTTTCTTCTTGTCTCACCAAAAATATCTTTATCAGAAATAATACTAAGTTCTAATTCTGGATAATCAAATCCTCTTATAAGATTACCAAAAGTAATTACTACTTCTCCAGCTTCAATTTTATCTATTGAATCTTTATATGTGCTGGAAATCCCTTTTTCCATAAGGGTTTTCACTAACCTTTCGCCTCTTGGTCTTGTTCCTGCAAGTATGACAGTTTTATATTTCTTTTCCTTACGCTCCTCAATATCTTCAATAAGTAAATTTAACTGTCCATTATATTTATTTAATGTAATTTCCTCAAAACCAATATCTACAGTATTAAATAAATTGTCACTTTTATTTAAGAATGAACTTAATGTTATAAGGCTACTATTTTCTAATTTAGATTCCAGTTCTCCTTTATTTAATAAAAGATTATTTTGTAGTGGAAGTATGTCTCCTCTTTGCAGGAATGATATATAATTTTCATTGAATTCATAATAAATACTATCCATTTTTCCTAAGCTTCTTTTAAAATCATCTACTATAAAAGTATATCCATCTAAATAATCAAAGAAACTATCTAATTTTTCATAGAAAAATGGTAAATAACTATCAATGGTTTCAAAATAATAAGTATTATTTAGTAACTCAATATTTTTTCCTACTATTCCCTTTATTTTTTCTACACTTTCTTTATTTAAATTAGATACATTAGCAACTATATTTTTTAATTCTTCATTAATAGTTTGCACTGCCCTATTTCTACCTTCATCATCTACAATAACCTCTTTAGAAGGGAAAATACTAAATTCCTTTACCTTTTCAATACTTCTTTGGGATTCTGTATTAAATGTCCTTATTGAATCTACTTCATCACCGAACAATTCAACTCTATATGGGTATGCTGATGTAGGAGGGAATACATCAAGTATCCCTCCTCTAAATGAGAATTCACCTTTTCCTTCAACAACTTCTACTCTTTCATAGCCACACTGAAGAAGACTTTTAGATATTTCTTTTAAATCAACATTATCTCCCGTCTTTATTATCATACTATATCTTAAATAATACTCTTTAGGAGTATATAAAGATGTAAGTGAATCTATAGAAGTAACTATTATTTTCTTTCTTTCGTTTTGTAATATTTCCTTTATTACCTTTAGCCTTGCCCATCTTAAATCTCCTGAAATAGCATCTACATTATAAAATACTACTTCTCTCACTGGAAAATAAAAAACATCCGTTGTATAAAAACTTAAATCTTCATATAAATTTTTGGCATCTACATCACTATGAGTTACTATCACCATAGAATTATCATTCTCTTCAAATATTCCATTTATAATGTAGCTTTTACCTGATTCCGATATGCCATATATATTTATAGGGAATGTTTTTTCTGAAATTTTCTCAGTTATTGATTTAAATTTCATATTATCCTTTAAGGGCTGCATTACCCCCTGTAATCTCATTTATACACACCTTCCTTAAAAGTTTAAACACACTTTAAAGCATCAAATCCGTTACACTTATTCATTGCTTCCTTAGTATCTTTATCTATCATTATTTCCACAGCTTCTGTTACTGCCCTTAATGTCTTATCTAAAACTTCATTTTCCTCTTTAGAAAATTTCCCTAAAACATGCGAAACTAAATCTCCTTTTGGTGCTCCCACACCAATTTTAACTCTTGGAAATACATCTGTTGCCAAATTAGCTATAATGCTCTTTATCCCATTATGTCCTCCATGACTTCCTTTCTCTCTTACCCTAAGCCTTCCAATAGCTAAACTTATATCATCATATAAGACAATAATTTCTTCATTAGAAAGCTTATAAAAATTAGCTACCTCCCTTATACTATCTCCACTTAAATTCATATATGTAGTTGGTTTTAATAAAATTACCTTTTTACCTTGAATAAATCCTTCACCAAAAACACCTTTAAATTTTTCCCTATTTAATTCTATATTATACTTATCACTTAAATAATCTATGGCTTCAAATCCTATATTATGTCTTGTTCCCTCATATTCTTTACCTGGATTTCCCAATCCTACTACTAAATACATTCTGTCAATTCCTCTCTGTACTAAAATAATCTACTTTATATTATACCATTTTTTCCTTTTATAAAATAATAATAAATTTAATAAAAGGATACTTAGCATAAATCACCAAATATCCTTTTATATATTAATTATATATTTTTATTTCTACTTCTTTTATAATTCCATCACTTAAGACTTCACAAGATATAGTATCTCCTTTATTTTTAGAATTTAACATTTCAGTTATTCCATTAATATTAGATATATTAACGCCTTCAATTGATACTATGATATCTGTTGGCTTAATACCAGACTTATATGCATTTCCGACTTTTTTCAATTGTCCAACATAAAAACCATGTTTATGATGCTCTATATCCATCAATATTCCACCTTCTGTAATACCTAATACTTCTTTTATTATTGATGTTGAATTTATTATATTATCTAAGTTTTTCAATTCAATACCATAATAAACGCCTTCTAAACCAAATTTTTCAGTAAGATAAAGACTACCTATTCCTATAAGTTCACCATTAGCATTACATATAGGACCACCTGTATTATTTAAGTTAATAGGTGCACTTATTTGAAGCAAGGTACATTCTTCTACTAAAGTATCGTATTTTCCTGACTTATTATACCTAGCGACAATTATTCCTGGAATAATACTTTCTATTTTTTGACCTTCAGAGTATACACTGCCTAATACAGCTATTCCCTGTCCTTCCACAATGCTATCTTCATCAGCCAACTTAATAGCCTGAATATTCCCTTCATAATCTACTTGAATTAGTGCTAAATCAAATTCTTCATCCTTTAATAAAAGCTTTCCCTCTACAGATTCTTCTTCATCATTATTAAAGATCACATTTAAGTGTTCCATATCCTTGATTCCTGAATAATTAGTTAGTATTACTCCTCTTTCAGTTATGACTACGCCTGTAACACTATTAGCTTCTCCATTATCTTCAGTTATAGTTACCAATGACTTTGATACTTTCTTTACCACTGAAGTATAATCACTAATAATCATATTATTTTTATTAAATTTTGTATTTTTAACTTCTTCAATAACATCTCCGTATTTATATTTAATAATAAAATTTAAAAATACACTTAATACTATTAATGCTATTATTACTATAATTCCTAAGTTAATTCCTATGCGTATATTAGTACGAGTATTTTTCTTTTCAAAAATTATCTTATAGATCTTATCATTTTCTTTAGTTTTTCTATCAACATTATCATCCATCAATTACACCTCCGAAACAATTCCCTTTTAGTGAGATTTCTTTAGCGTAAATATAAAGCTAACACCTTTTCCCTCTATATTCTTCACCCATATATCTTCATTATGTTGTGATAATATAGACCTTACTATAGGAAGCCCTAATCCAGTACTAAGCTTATTAGTTCTTGATTTATCACTTTTATAAAATCTATCCCATATCTTATTAAGTTCTTTTTCCTCTATACATTCTCCAGAATTAAATATATCTACATATATTTTTTCTCCTTTAGAATATACATCTATCTTTATTTCGCCATCATCATTACTATATTTAATTGAATTTTCAATAATATTTGTAACTACTTGTATTATTCTATCCCTATCACCTAATACATAAGCCCTGTTATTGTGGAATGTGGCTTTAACATTTAACCCCTTTTCCTGAATCTTGTGCTCTAAGTTTAAAATACAAAGGCTTATAACTTGGTTAATATCAAATTCAGTAATTGCCAAATTAAATTTTCCTGACTCCATAGCCGACATATCTAATAAATCATTTACTAGCCTTGCTAGTCTATCTACTTCATCATAAACAATTTTAAGATAATAATTTTCTCTGTCTCTTGGAATTACTCCGTCTAAAATACCTCCAATAAATCCTTTTATAGACGTAATTGGTGATCTTAGCTCATGAGATACATTTGATATAAATTCTCTCCTTTTTGTATCTGACTTCTCTAAGCATTCTGCCATCATATTAAATGATTCTGCTAACTCTCCAATTTCATTATTACAATTTACCACTACTCTCTTTTCTACTTCACCTTTTGCTAACCTTTTAGCTACATTATTAATATTATCTATTGGCCTTATGATTATCTGATTAGTTACTATTTTAATTACTATTGCAGAGATTATTATTTCAATGATAACTGTTATCCAAATAATAAACATATTAAAATTTCTTTCACTTTCATTTTGCATAACCATAATCATATATCCATCAATTTCACCATCTTCATATATAGCTTTTACATATCCCTTTATTGAAGCATTATCTACCTTAAATACTTCTTTCTTAAATTCTATATTGGAAGATAAAGACTCTGTATTTAATTTAATTTTGCTATACATTAAATTCTGATAATCTTCCCCATTCACTAAATATACATATCCTAGCCTATCGGTAATTATAGCTTCAGTATTAGTTGATATGCAGGCCATCTTTATTATTTCTTTAAGTTGGCTATATGAACCATCCTGTTGATTTAAATAATTATTTATGGAATTCTCAATTATACCCATCTGCTTTTCTAAATTTGATAATTTTGTACTGTGGTAATTTTTATTAAATAATATCGTCATAATTGAACCTAGAAAAATCAACACTATACTTGTAACAGAAATAAAGGTGACTATTATCCTTTGGTTTATACTTTCTTTCCTTGACATTACTTCACCTCAAACTTATATCCAACACCCCATACGGTCTGTACCTCCCATGTTTCTCCGCCTTTTAGTTTTTCTCTAAGCCTCTTGATATGGACATCTACAGTTCTTGAATCCCCTGGATAATCATATCCCCAAACTTCATACATCAGTTGTTCACGAGTAAATACTTTATTGGGAGAACTAGCTATGTAGTGTAGTAATTCCAACTCTTTCGGTGCAAGCTTTACCATATTATCCCTATAAATTACTTCATATCCTCCTATATCAATAGTAAGATCACTAAACTTTATAACATCATTATTTTTAACTTCTGGACTATATCTTCTAGTTACAGCCTTTACCCTTGCTAAAAGCTCCTTTGGATCAAAAGGTTTTACCATATAATCATCTGCACCTAGTTCTAAAGCAAGTACTTTATCAAAGACTTCACCTTTTGCCGTAAGCATTATCACTGGTACATTGCTTTGCTTTCTAATAAATTTCAGTACTTCCACACCATCTTTTCCTGGAATCATAATATCTAAAATTACTAATCCTATATTATCATTAGTAACTATATTACAAGCATCTAGCCCATTAAAACATTTTTTTGTTTCATAACCTGAGCTTTTTAAATACATGTCTATTAGCTCATTTATATTTTCATCATCATCTACAATTAAGATTTTTCCTAACTTATCGTCCATTTTCTTACACCATCCTTATAAAAATATTCTATCCTAAAACCTAGCAAACTACCTTACTTTTCTTATAAAATTAACATTTGTTACATTTTTTTATATTTATTATTTTAAAGAAATCTTGCTATAATTTTAAAATAAAAAATAATCCTCAAATTAATTATAACTTGAAGATTATTTTATGTAATTAGTTTTCGAATAATTTACTTATTGGCTTATCATCATAAATTCTTCTAATAGCTTCTGCAAATATAGGCGCAACAGATATTGAATTGAATTTTTCTAAATTTTGCTCGTCTTCTGGTAATGGTATTGTATTTAACATAACTAGCTTTTCAATAGCAGAATTATTTATTCTTTCAAAAGCTGGTCCTGATAATACACCATGAGTACAACATGCATATACATTTTTAGCACCTAAGTCTTTTAATGCATTTGCTGCATTGGCAATAGTTCCAGCAGTGTCGATCATATCATCGATAAGTATACATCTCTTATCTTTTACATCTCCTATAATGTTCATTATTTCAGAAACATTTGCCTTAGGTCTTCTTTTATCAATTATAGCAATTGGTGCATGAAGCTTATCTGCAAATTTTCTTGCTCTTGTAACACTTCCAAGATCTGGTGATACAACAACTACATCATCTTGTTCTTCAAATCCATTTTCAATGAAATGTTCTGCCAATATTGGTGATCCTAATAAATGGTCTACTGGTATATTGAAATACCCTTGAATTTGTGATGCGTGTAAATCCATTGTTAATACTCTATCTGCTCCTGCTGCAGTTAATATGTCAGCCACTAACTTAGCTGTAATTGGATCTCTTGATTTTGCCTTTCTATCTTGTCTTGCATAACCATAGTATGGAATAACTGCTGTTATCCTTCCTGCTGATGCTCTTTTAAAAGCATCTATCATGATTAGAAGCTCCATTAAGTTGTTATTTACTGGGCTGCTAGTAGATTGAACGATAAATACATCTGCTCCTCTAACTGTTTCATTTATATCTACTGATATTTCCCCATCACTAAAAGTTGAAACTTTTGAATTTCCTAATGTCAATCCTAATAAATTTGCAATTTCTTCTGCTAATTCTGGATGTGAATTACCTGCGAATATTTTTATGTTTTTTCCATGAGCTATCATACTTATTAGATCCTCCTTATTTTGGCTGTCTAGCTATTTATATTATAAAGTAAGAATACTTACTTTTTAATTAACCCTCTTTTTTCAACCCAACCTTCAATGTTTCTTTGCTTAGCTCTTGCTACTGCAAGTTCGCCCTCTTTTACATCATTAGTTATTGTTGATCCTGCTGCAATATAAGTATTATCTTCAACCTTAACTGGAGATATAAGATTAGTATTGCATCCAATGAAACTATTGTTTCCTATTATTGTTTTATTTTTATTTTTTCCATCATAATTAACTGTTACTGTTCCACAGCCAAAATTACAATTTTCTCCTACTTCAGCATCACCAACATATGTTAAATGTGATACTTTCGTATTATGGCCAATTGTTGATTTCTTTATTTCAACGAAATCACCAATTCTAACATGGCTTCCTATGATAGATTCTGGCCTTATATAAGCAAATGGACCTACTGTTGTATAACTTCCTATTTTACTATCTATTATTACAGAACTTTCTACTTGAACATTATCTTCAATGACACTATTATTTATTCTTGAATTTGGATATATAATGCACCCACTTCCAATCTTACTTACACCTTCAATAGTATTTCCTGGATATATAATAGTATCTTTGCCTATTTCTACATCAGCACCTATATACGTAACACTTGGATTTATTAATGTGACTCCATTATCCATATGTCTGTTGTTTATTCTGTTTCTTAGTATTTCTTCAACTTCTGCCAGCTGTCTTCTTGAATTTACACCAATTGTTTCTTCATAATCAACAACAACAGCGCCAACTTTTTTACCTTCGCTTTTTTGAATCCCTATAACATCTGTTAAATAGTATTCTCCTTGTGCATTGTTATTAGATAATTTTTCTAAAGAGTTTAAAAGATTTTCAATATCAAAGCAGTAAACTCCTGCATTCATTTCATTAACCTTTAATTCTTCTTCATTACAATCTTTATGTTCAACTATCTTAAGGACTTCTTCTCCATCTCTGATGATTCTTCCATACCCTGTAGCATCATCTAATATAGATGTTAAAAGTGTTGTGCTATTTTCATTATTGATATGTTCATTAAATAATCTTCCTATCGTTTCTTCTGTTATCAATGGAGCATCTCCACAAAAAACTGCTACAGTTCCTTTTTTCCCACTTAAAAACTCTATAGCACTTTTAACTGCATGACCTGTTCCAAGCTGTTCTGTCTGAAGTGAATAGCTAACATTTCTGCTATTAGTTTTTTCTTTAACTAATTCTGCACCTTTTCCAACAATAACATTTACATCTTCAATTTTTGCCTTTCTTAATGTATCTATAACATGATTAACCATTTCTTTTCCACAAACTTTGTGTAATACCTTTGGTAAATCAGATTTTATTCTTGTCCCTTGCCCTGCTGCTAAAATAAGAGCACACTTATACATAAATTCACCTCTTCAATTATGAGGACAAAATTTCATTTTATCCATTTATTGTTCGCATACCTTAATATATTATATTTCATTAACGTTTTGATTTCAACCTTCCTCTATAAAATATATATAGCTTACATTTAACTATAATGAAATAATATACTATATTTATTTTAACAAAAAAGAGGCTATGCCTCTTTTTAATTAATATTTGATATAAATTTTATTCACTTACAGTTAGGCTTTCTTCAGAAACTGCCTTTTCATAAGCTTCTAAAATTGCACTTTGTATTCTTTCTCTTGTTTCAGTATTGATTGGGTGTGCAATATCTTTGAATTCACCATCTGGTGTCTTTCTGCTTGGCATTGCTATAAACAAACCATTTTGCCCCTCAATAATCTTAATATCATGTACTACAAATTCATTATCAAATGTCACAGATACAATAGCTTTCATTTTTCCTTCTGATGCTATTTTTCTAACTCTAACGTCTGTGATTGTCATTTCACTCCACCTCCAGTTGCTTTTATATAAATATATTTCTATAAAAAGTTTAAAAATCCTTTTTTTTACTTAATTTTTTTTAAATTTTACAAAAAAATATATCAAACAACTGGTTTTTTCTTATTTTATTAGATTGGAAGGAGTTACTTTTATCTTACCGTCTTCACTTATATACTCAATATCGATGATTGAAACATAATCCGTTACTCTCTTATTGACAACACCTATATTATCAACTAACACCCCAGTACCAACTAATTCACTATCAAATTCTTTTAATAAATCAGTTATCCCTTGAGCTGTTCCGCCGCCTCTTAAGAAGTCATCTATAAATACACATCTGCTAGAAGGCTTCATAGATTTCTTTGCTAAAGACATTTGTTGTATTCTTCCACTTGTGCCTGATAAATAATTAATAGAAACAGTAGGCCCTTCTGTAACTTTATTTTCTCTTCTTATAATTACTAACTCTATACCTAAACTCTTAGCAACTTCATAAGCCAGTGGAATACCTTTTGTTTCAACTGTCACAACATAATCTACATCCATTGATTTGAAATAAGAAGCTAATATGACACCTGCCTTACTTATTATTTGTGGATTATACATTATATCTGTTAAATAGATGAAGTTACCTGGAACAACTCTTCCTTCTTCCATAAGTGCATCACATAATTCATTAGCAAACTCTTCTTTAGCACTAACGCCCATTTGAGGAATGAACTTTATTCCTCCAGCTGCTCCAGATATAGTTTCAACTTTACCCATTTCTAATTTTTCTAGTACTTCTCTAACAATAACTATATCTTCACTTATTGTTGACTTAGCTGCATTTAATAATTCTGAAAATCTATTTAAGCCTATTACCTTATTGGGATTTTCAACTAAAATCTTAGTAATGATTACAACCCTATTATTTCTGCTTAATTTTTCCATTTTTTCTCCTTTCTTTATATGCCTCATCACGAACTTTCATATTTTTTCTACCCTATAATATTCATATTTTATTCTAAATATAGCTTATTATCAATAGTTTTACTCACTAATTTTAAAAATCTTTCTAAATATATATAATTGCCTTATCCCCTTTTTTTCAATATATATTTTCATATATTTATTATTTTATATGTTCAAATTGTAAATTTTGTATATAATTATAGATAGATTATATAAAGGAGTTGATATGATGGCTTTTGACTTAAATATCGATAAACATAAGAAAGTCCACTTCATTGGAATTGGTGGAGTAAGTATGAGCGGACTTGCTGCTATACTACTAACAAAAGGATATAGAGTTTCTGGTTCTGATTCTAAGGAATCTGAAGTTTTAAATAAATTAAGAGAAGCTAATGCTGAAATATATATTGGACATAAAAAAGAAAACTTAAGAAACGTTGACTTAGTTGTTTACACAGCTGCAATTCCTGCTGATAATCCAGAATTAATAGAAGCCAAAGCTCAAAACATAGAATTGATGGATAGAGCTGAATTCTTAGGCTATATCATGAAAGGACATAAGTATAATGTAGCTATTGCTGGTACTCATGGGAAGACCACTACTACTTCTATGCTTTCCCACATAACTATTGAAGCAAACTTAGATCCAACTATCCTTGTAGGTGGAGATGTTGATGCTATCCATGGAAACTATAAGATTGGCGAAAGTGAATACTTTGTAACAGAAGCATGTGAATATAAAGCATCTTTCTTAAAATTCTACCCTTACATAGGTATTATCCTTAACATAGATGCTGATCATTTGGATTATTACAGAGATATCAATCATATTGAAGATACTTTTAAAAAGTTCTCTGACTTAATCCCTGATGACGGATATCTAGTAGGTTGTGCAGAAGATCCTAGAGTAGTGGAAGTTCTTAACTATGCAAAATGTAAAACTTTAAGCTACGGATTTGATAAAGGCGATGTTACAGCTGGTAATATTTCATTTAACAATAAGGGTTGTGCTACTTTCACTGTATTCCATCATCATAAGGAATTATTTGATGTTACTTTAAGCACAACAGGAAGACATAATATCCTAAATGCTCTAGCAACAATATGTACATCTTTAATCTTAGAAATTCCTAATGAAGCTGTTATTAATGGCTTAGCTGCCTGCAAAGGTGCTCATAAGAGATTTGAATACAAAGGAGAATTTAATGGTGCTACTATAATTGATGATTACGCTCATCATCCAGTAGAGATTGCTGCCACTTTAAATACAGCAAAACTTATTCCTCATAATAAAGTATACTGTGTATTCCAACCACACACTTATACTAGAACAAAAACTTTATTTGATGACTTTACTACTTGCTTTAAAGATTCTGACGAGCTTATCCTAATGGATATCTATGCTGCCCGTGAAAAAGATACTGGTCTTGTTTCATCAGATGAACTTGGTGATTCTATAAGAGCAAAAGGTTTTAACTGCATAAATCTTCATAGCCATGAAGAAGTAGCAAACTACTTAAAAAATAAAGTTAAAAAAGATGATCTAGTTCTTACTGTAGGAGCTGGAGATGTTGTTAAAGTAGGAGAACTTCTACTTAATTCTTAATAAAAAATAAACTTAAGAGGTGATACTAATGGATTTATTAAGCAAAATATCAGTAGCTGCTGAATTTATAAAAAGCAAAAGCAAATATACCCCTGAAATAGGATTAATATTAGGTTCTGGTCTTGGTTCTTTAGCTGATACAATAGAGCAAGCTGAATTCTTTGACTATGCCGATATTCCTAACTTCCCTACATCTACTGTAGAAGGACATAAAGGAAGACTAGTAATTGGTTTATTAGAAGGAAAGCAAGTTATAGCTATGCAAGGAAGATTTCATTTCTATGAAGGATATTCAATGCAAGAAGTTACCTTCCCTGTAAGAGTTATGAAGCTTTTAGGAGTTTCTAAACTTGTTGTAACTAATGCTTGTGGAGCTGTAAATACAGATTTAAACCCTGGAGATTTAATGATTATTAATGACCATATCAATCTTTCTGGTACAAATCCTTTAATTGGTAGAAATCTTGATGAGTTTGGTCCAAGATTCCCTGATATGTCTGAAGCATATAACAAAGACCTAAGAAATAAAGTATTAGAAGCAGGCCAAGATTTAGGATTAAACTTAAAGCAAGGGGTTTATGTGATGCTATCTGGTCCAACATATGAAACTCCAGCAGAAATTCGTATGGTTGGAATTTTAGGTGGTGACACTGTTGGTATGTCTACTGTTCCAGAAGTTATCATTGCAAACCACTCTGGTATAAAGACTGTGGGAATCTCTTGCATTACTAACATGGCTGCTGGAATACTAGATCAGCCTTTAAGCCATGAAGAAGTTATGGAAACTTCTACAAAAGTTAAAACTAACTTCATTAATTTAATGAATAGAATAGTTAAAACAATTTAAAAAAGCTGTACCTTGCGGTACAGCTTTTTAGCTTTTTATAATACAACTATTTCTTTAGTTACTGAATTTAGTATTTCGCAACCATCTTTTGTCACTAATACTAAATCTTCTATTCTTACACCTATATTGTCTTTTAGGTATATTCCAGGTTCTACTGAGAATATCATGCCTGCTTTTACTTCTTCATGATTTACTCCGCTTACATCACCGAAATCATGTACTTCTATTCCAATACTATGACCTGTTCTATGAGTAAAATACTCTCCATAACCAGCATCTTTAATAAGATTTCTTGCTGCATTATCTATATCTGAGAACTTCACACCTTCTTTAATGATTGAAATAGCTTTTTCGTTAGCACTCTTTACAATATTATATATATCAGCATGTTCTTTACTTGGCTCTTTTCCAATAAATACTGTTCTCGTCATATCTGAACAGTAAGAATTATATTTTCCACCAATATCTAAAACAATACTATCGCCATCTTTGATAAGGTCCTTGCCTGTGCCATGATGTGGATCTGCACCATTAGGGCTAGTGGCTATTATTGGAGAAAATGAAAATCCTGATGCTCCTTCACTTTCATATAATTCTTGTAAAAGACCTACATAATACTTTTCAGATTTACCTACTTCTAAGTTATTCCAAAGCTTAAGCATTACTGCATCATTTATTTTTGATGATGCTTTCATTATTTCTATCTCTTCAGCATCTTTAATCATTCTTACTCTATCAATAATTGGCGAACCATTAACAAATCCCTTAGCTACATTACTATTAATAAGTTGTATTAAAAATTTCGCTGGCCAATCTTTATCTATTCCTAAAATTTCATTCTTATCAATACATTTATTTAAGTGGTCTATAGGATTTTCAGTATCTTCATACCAAATCATTTCTACACCTAAATCTTCATATACAGGGAATAACCTATTAATAACCATTTTATGATTGCCATTTTTATTTATATATAAAGCAATCATTCTTTCACCTGGATGTATCCACTTTCCTGTTAAATAAAATATAGATGCTGGAGATGTAATTATCATTTGTGATAATCCTTCTCTCATCATTCCTTCTAAAACCTTATTTACTCTACTATTTTTCATAAAAAACACCTCCAAAACACTATCAATTCTTTCTATAATAATACTTTATATTTTCAATAATATCCACTTCTATTTTTGTCACTAAAATTATAATTAATGATATAATTATCTTAGTAAATACATTGGAGGATTTAAAAATGAAAATAGCAGCCATATCAGATATTCATGGAAATATATACGCATTAATGAAAGCATTAGAAGATATAGATGATCAAAAAGTAGACAAGATAGTATGCTTAGGAGATTTTGTAGGTTACGGACCTCATCCTAATGAAGTTATTGCTTTAATAAAGAGAAGAGAAATTCCTTGTATAAAAGGTAATTATGATGCTTCAGTGGTGGATGGTGCTTATACTTATATAAGAAATACTGAAATTAACTCTTTTTCTTTACCTTGGACATGCTCTGAATTAAGAACTTCAAATAAATTTTATTTAGATTCATTGCCTGAAAAATTAAAATATACAGTTAACGGTATTAATTTATGCTTTACTCATGGAAGTCCTAACTTAATAAATGAATACCTATTTGAAGATGCAGAAAACACAAAAAAAGTTATGGAAAACTTTGAAGATGATGTTTTAATTTGTGCTCATACTCATATACCATATATAAAAAAATTTAATGATAAACTTATTGTTAATATAGGAAGTATTGGAAAACCTAAAATAGGTAGACCTAATATTACATACGCAATATTAGATATTAACAATTTAGGTAAAATTGATGTTACTATCAGAGAACTGAAATATGAATACAAAAGAATCATGAAAGACTGTACTATGTTAAACTTCCCTTCAGCCATAGTAAACTCATATGAAACAGGACAAGAGTAATAAAATAGAGCATTGAAAGATGCTCTACTTTAGTTAAACAATGAATGTACCCTTCACGTTAATTTATTTATTTTAAGTAGCCATAAATAGCTATTATATTATGAATTTAAGTTGCAAATGTTAGCAAACTATTGTAAAATCGAATTATTAAATATAAATATCGTAATTACTATGAAGAGAAGAGTAGCATTTGAAGGTAGTTTTTAGCGAATAAGGGATGGTGTAAGCCTTATACGAAATCATTTGTGAAGAACATCTCGGAGTTTCTAACCGAACCAGTAAAACTTTAGTAGGCTTAGACGGGTTTAATCCGTTATTAATTTTGCATTATGCACTAAGTGGCCTTAATATAGGCAATTTGGGTGGTACCACGTAAGTTATCCTTTCGTCCCATTATTTATGGAGATGAGAGGTTTTTTTATTATAAAAATTTTTAGGAGGTAAATTATGAAAGACGTAGTTTTAGTAAAATCACTTTACAGAAATTCTCAAGAATATTTAACTAAAGAAATTGCTATTTCTGGTTGGATAAGAACTTTAAGAGCTTCAAATGCATTTGGATTTATAGAAGTTAATGATGGTAGCTTCTTTAAAAATATTCAGGTGGTTTTTGATAACAACCTATCAAACTTTAAAGAAATCTCAAAATTACCAATCAGCTCATCAATAAAAGTTATTGGTACTTTAGTAGAAACTCCAGAGGCTAAACAGCCATTTGAAATTCAAGCTAAAGAAGTTGTAATAGAAGGTATGTCAGATTCTGATTACCCATTACAAAAGAAAAGACATACTTTTGAATACTTAAGAACAATTGCTCACTTAAGACCAAGAAGTAATGCTTTCTCAGCAGTATTCAGAGTAAGATCTGTAGCAGCATATGCAATCCACAAGTTCTTCCAAGATCAAGGATTTGTATATACTCATACTCCAATCTTAACAGGAAGTGACTGTGAAGGTGCTGGAGAAATGTTTAAGGTTACAACTTTAGATCTTAATAATATTCCAAAAACTGAAGATGGAAAAATTGATTACAAAGAAGATTTCTTTGGCAAAGAAACTAACCTTACAGTTTCAGGACAATTAAATGGTGAAAGTTATGCCTTAGCATTTAGAAATATCTATACATTTGGTCCTACTTTCAGAGCTGAAAATTCAAATACAGCGAGACATGCAGCTGAATTCTGGATGATTGAACCTGAAATAGCATTTGCTGATTTAGATGATAATATTGAACTTGCTGAAAACATGTTAAAATACGTAATTAAATACGTTATGGATGAATGTCCAGAAGAAATGGCTTTCTTCAACCAATTCATTGAAAAAGGATTATTAGATAAGTTAAATCATATAGTAACTTCAGATTTCGGTAAAGTTACTTATACAGAAGCAGTTGAACTTCTTAAAAACTGTGGAAAAGATTTTGAGTATCCAGTTGAATGGGGTATTGATCTTCAAACAGAACATGAAAGATATTTAACTGAAGAAATCTTCAAGAAGCCAGTATTTGTTACAGATTATCCAAAGGATATCAAGGCATTCTACATGAGACTTAATGATGATGGAAAAACTGTTGCTGCAACTGATTGTTTAGTTCCAGGAATAGGTGAAATCATAGGAGGAAGCCAAAGAGAAGAAAGACTTGATGTCTTAAAGACAAGAATGGCTGAATTAGATCTTAATGAAGAAGATTACTGGTGGTACTTAGAACTTAGAAAATATGGAGAAACTAAACATGCTGGATTTGGTTTAGGATTTGAAAGACTTATCATGTACATAACTGGTATGTCTAACATCAGAGATGTAATACCATTCCCAAGAACAACTGGTCAATCCGACTTCTAAATATTGTAAAAAGAGCACTTTAGTGCTCTTTTTATTTTAAAATTATTTTTTATTTTTTGTATAATTTTATTAATAAAGTCAATACTATAAATGTAGATATAAACCTGTGTAAAAACAGGTTCCCATCCCCCCATTATTTAAAAGAGCACCTGTTGAAGGTGCTTTTTTTTATAAAAAATTAAATTATTCAGTTTTAATTTTTCATTTTTACTACATTCTTTCAACGCTTTCCATACCTAATAATTCTAAGCATTCTTCTAAGATGTTTTTCACAAGATTTATTAATGCAAGCCATGATGCTTTCTTAGCTTCATCTTCTTCTGATATTATTCTTGTATCGTTGTAGAATTTATTGAAGTTATTGGATAATTCATATATATATTCACATACCTTATGAGGTGCTCTATCTCTAAAGCTGCTTTCTATCATTTCATTGAACTTAATTGCTTGAAGCATTAAGTTTCTTTCTGCTTCAGTTGTTGGTATATCTATAGATACATTAGAAATATCCATGGCAGCTTTATTTAAGATAGACTTAATTCTTACTATTGTATAAAGAATATATGGCCCTGTGTTTCCTTCAAATGAAGCAAATCTATCTATATCAAAGATATAATCTTTTGAAGCTTGATTTGATAAATCACCATATTTTAAAGCAGCTAACCCTACTTTTGATGATATTTCTTCAACTTCTTCTGCTGTTATATTTTTATTATCTTTAAGTTTTTCTTTACCAGCTTCTTTAATCATGCTTATTAAGTCAGCAAGTCTCATTACTCCACCTTCACGAGTTTTAAATGGCTTACCATCTTTTCCATTCATTGTACCAAAACCAATAAAGTCTAATACTATATCTTCCCTAGCAATTCCTGATTTTCTTGCTGCTCTAAAGAATTGTTCATAGTGAAGTCCTTGCCTCTTATCAGCTAAGTATATTATTTCATTAGCTCTTAAATCTCTAACTCTTTCTACAACTGTAGCTAAATCTGTAGTTCCATATAGTGACGCTCCATCAGATTTTAATAAAAGAAGTGGTGGAATAGGTGCTTTATCATCTTCTTTACTTACATCAACAACTAAAGCTCCTTCACTTTCATGTGCATATCCATTTTCCTTTAATTCCTTAACCATATCTGGAATTAATTTTTGTGCATCACTTTCACCATTCCATAATTCAAAGCTTACATCTAATGCTCCATAATTTTTCTTTAAGTCAGCAACTGATACATTTAAGATATGCTTCCATAAAGCAACATATCCTCTTCTTCCTTGTTGAAGTTCCACTGTTGCCTTCTTAGCAGCTTCCATTACAACTTCATCTGATTTAGCAAGCTTACTTGCATATGGATATATATCTTCAAGCTCATCTATTGTAAATGGTGCTTCAGCAGGATACTCTCCTTCAAAGCTTGCATCAAAGTATGGTAATTCTGGATTTCTTCTTTCCACTTCTGAAATAACCATACCCATTTGAAGACCCCAATCTCCTAAGTGAACATCACCAATAACATCATGTCCTAAGTATTTAGCAATTCTCTTAATACTTTCACCAATGATTGCAGATCTTAAGTGCCCTATATGTAAAGGCTTAGCAACATTTGCTCCACCGTAATCTACAACTATTTTTTTAATTTCTGTTGCTGGTGAAGTACCAAATTTTTCATCCTTGTTCATCTTATTAATATAATCAATTAAGAACTCATCATTAATTGTTATATTAATAAACCCAGGTCCTGCTATTTCTAATTTAGAGAAAATTTTATTTTCTTTTAATTTAGCTACTACTTCTTCTGCTATAACTCTTGGTGCTTTTCCATGTTTCTTAGCATTAGGTAACGCCCCATTACATTGATATTGGCAAAGGTCTGGTCTATTTGATACAGTTACCTTTCCTGATTCCCTGTCATATCCAAGTCCTTCAAAAACATCTTTAACTATATCGCTGATTTGATCAATAAATATTTTCATAATCTGCCTCCTATTTTTTTAATATAAAAAAACCGCCTCTTTATAATACAAAGAGACGGAATATTTCCGTGGTACCACTCAATTTAACTAGAAAATTCTAGTTCACTCAAAACTTTAACGCAGTTAACGTCACACCCTTACATATAAATGCTCAGGTAGCTTCTCCAAGTTCCTCTTCCTTATTTCATATCTTATAAGACTTCCACTCTATTCTTACTCGCTAGTAGATAATTATAAATAAGTACTCTTCTTTTCATAGAATTTTTTATTCTTCTTAATATTAATATAAAATATATGATAAAACAAATTTAATGAAAAATCAAATTATTATTTTATTTATTAAATATTGTTTATTAATTCATTAAATTCTTCATTATTTTTTACAAAACCTAGTTCACCTTCAACATCACTTTTCAGAGTATTTACAAAGGTATCAATAAATTGTTCAAATCCTTCTTCACTTTGATTAACCTTCATATTTGCATATAGTTTAGATTTTGATGGGTTCCATGGCTTTTTCATTGCTTCTAGCATTTTTTTAAGTACAATTACAAAGTTATCTGCATCTTTTTCATCACTGTATAATTTGAAATATCCAACTTGTCCATTGTAATCCAATAGGTCATATAAATCTGTTGTTTTGTCTAAAATCTCTGCAAAATATTTGGCATCCTCTTTTCTACCATCCTTTAAAGCTATTTCCATCATGGATATTAATATTGTAAAAATATCTGTGGTTGCTTCTATTAACTTATAGCTAAAAAGTTCAGAGGCCTTATCAAACTCACCTTTTTTAATATAAAGTCTTCCTTGTAACCTATCTTTATCATATGTAACAGTAGGTAATTTATCTATACAGCTTTGTGCTTTTTTATATTCATTTCTCTCTAAATATTTATTTATAAGCATAGAGGTTGCCTCATTTTTAACCTCTAAGTCTTCACTTTCTAGCACTCTTACATATAAAGCTTCTATTTGTCCTTCATAGTATTCTCTATTATCTACTCCAAACATACAAATCATTCCTGATAACATGGTTGCAGTGCTTAGAATCAACTTATAGCAATTAGGAAATTGCTGAATCTTATCAATAGCTACTTCATATGCTGTATTAAAACCTTTAGTGCTTACAACTTCATATAATTCATTTAAAAAATTACCTATTTCCTTCTCTGATAAGTCATCATTAAAAGAAAGTAATGTATTTAAATCTACTTTTAAAAGCCTAGCTAGTGCTGGTAATAATGTTATATCAGGATAACAGCCACCTTTTTCCCACTTATTCACTGCTGGTGTTGAAACACCAAGATAATCTGCAACTTGCTCCTGTGTCATTCCTAGTGTAATTCTCTTTTTCTTTATAATATCATTTATTTTCATAGTATTATTAACCTCTCATTTTAAATAATATCAAAAGCCTTTGGTATTATTATTTTAACAAGATATTTTAATGTAAACAATTGAGCTGTAGTTAATTGTAAAGATAAAAATTTAACCATGAGTTAATTAATATAAATAATTAATATAAAAGTTATACAATTTATACTTTAATCTCCCCTATAAATTCCTGATTATCAGTGAATTGAAAGTGAAACTATCTAATCTTATAATTCATTTCTTGTGAACTGGTCTTATGTCAATATTTTGGACACAAAAAGTCAAACTTTTTTATGCTGCACTTCTAGCTAATAACTCACATTGTTCTGGTGTCATGTAATTAATAGAAGAGTGTATCCTTTTTCTGTTATACCAACCTTCAATATATTTAAATATAGCTATATTGGCTTCTTCGAAGGTACGATATGTATTTCTATAGATTTCTTCCTTCTTCATTGAAGAATGGAAAGATTCTATACAAGCATTGTCATAAGGACAACCTTTTTTACTAAATGATTGTATAATATTAAACTCTTTACATAGCTCTTTTAAATCATTAATCATTCTTTTACCGAAAGCGTAGCCAATTATTTTTTTAGAATGTAAGTCAAGAACTGAAGCTAAATAGCACCAACCATCCCTACTAGTATGAATATATGTAATATCTCCTACCCATTTTTCGTTAATATAAGTAGTTGTAAAGTCTCTTTTTAAAACGTTTTCTA
>NZ_JACOOQ010000019.1 GCF_014287815.1 Clostridium lentum | reverse complement strand
TTATTTTCATATATTTTTAAGAACCCATGCCAGTGATCTTCTAGTATTATTTTTATTTTACCTTTTTTCATATGTAAAAACCTCTAATTTATAATTAATAAATTTAACATATTTAAAGGCTGAATGCTAGATAACATCTAACTTTCAGCCATCGAAAATTTTATACTTTCCTGTACTTTAAAAAGAGAATCGGACGCATCCGATTCCCTTAGGTGTAGTCCGCAGACATTCACCGCTATTCGATATATATATTTTACTATATACATTAGCTGGAACACTTGGTTTAAAGTTATTTAAAATATTTTCAAAATCACTTACAAATTTATTTAGTTCAGTTTTGGTAGTATTAATATTCTTTAAAAGATATACTATAAGAATTATATAATCAACAATTTTATAACTGCTTTTTAGATATCATATAATTCTACATAAGCACTCTAATAACTTTATTTGATAGCATTTTTAAATTATTATTGTTTTTTACATTTATACTCCTAAAAATATAATTTAAAAAAAGGAGGATTTAAGTTCTAATCCCCCTTTTATTATATATTAGTATTAAAAATGATTTTCATACTATATATTTTATTTATCCTAACCTCTAGCAAGTTTAGTTCTTATTTTAGTTGAAATTATTTCTACAACTAATACTAAAATTATTAATCCACAAAGAATAGCACCAACTTCATCCCAATTAAATGCATTCATTGCAAATATTAATGGTGCTCCTATTCCCCCTGCACCAACTAGTCCTAATATAGAAGCATCCTTTATATTTATTTCAAATCTATATATAACTGTAGAAACGAAATTTGTAAATAACTGTGGTAATATTCCATATCTTATTTTTTCAAAAGTACTACATCCTGCAGCATCTAGAGATTCTAATATTTTAGTATCTAAATCTTCTATTGATTCAATAAATAATTTAGCTATCATACCTATAGATATTACTGATACTGTAAGAACCCCTGCAAAAGCACCAGGTCCAGTTACACGAATAAACATTAATCCATAAACAAATGCTGGGAATGTTCTAAGTGCTGCTATAATAAATAATCCTATAACACTTATCCACTTAGGCATTATGTTAGTAGAAGATAAAAATGCTAACGGAACTGCTAATACTGCTCCAATTAAAGTACCTATTAAAGCTATACAAATAGTTTCTAATAATAATGCTGGAACTTCAGTTAATAACATTTCTAAATCAGGATGTAGAATTCCTGATAATACATTTTTAGCAATATCAACTCCATTTGATTTAATTCCACTAAAATTAATTCCCTTTGAAGCCCATACTATTACAATTACTATAAATAATACAGTTAGGGCTTTACTTATCCATGTATTTGGCTGTTTTTCTAATTGTTTTTTTAATGATAATTCCATACTACCCTAACCTTTCTCTTATATATTTACTTCCATTTTCTATAATTAAGACTGTTATAAATAACATAACAAGGATCATACCAACCCTATCATATTCTCTCCAACCAATTTTTTCATTTAATATAAGACCTATACCACCAGCTCCTACATATCCAAGTATCGCAGCAGCTCTTACATTTATCTCCAAACTGTAAAGACAAATGGATAAATATGAAGGCATTATTTGAGGCATTATTGCTCCAACAAAGGCTTTTACTCTTGTCGCACCAACAGCTTCCATAGCTTCGAAAGGTCCCATATCAACAGTTTCAACCTTTTCATATAACATTTTAGTTACTATACCAAAAGTAAATATTGATATTGCAACAGTACCTGCAAAAGTTCCTAATCCAAATATATAAGTTGATATTAAAGCAATAATTAATGTTGGTAATGTTCTTGTAATACTCATTACAACTCTAACTAAATTTAAAATAATTTTAGATTTATTTATATTAACAGAACATAACATAGCAAAAGGAATTGCTATAAAACTTCCTATTAAAGAGCCTAAAACAGATATTTTTATAGTTTCTATAAGTGGTGGAATAACTGTCTTCATATAATCAAAATTAGGTGGAAACATATCTTTTAATATTACAAAAAACTCATTTCCTCTCTTAATTATTGTTTCAAAATTAAACCCAGTTACATCTCCTGCAACTATTAAAGATAAAAATAGTCCAATTATTACAAAAGGTGCAACTGAAGCTTTAGGCTGAACTTCTTTGCCATTGTTCAGAATAATCTTTTCAGGCTTAAATATATTTTTTATTTTTCCTAACATAATTAAGCCCCCATTACTTCATCAGCAGATAATTCACGGCCATATATTTGCTTTAATACTTCACTATCTACTTCTGCAGATGGTCCATCATATACTATTTCTCCTGCCTTTATTCCAATAACTCTATCAGCATATTTTAATGCTAAATCTACATGGTGAATATTAATTAATACTGACATATTTAATTCTTTATTAATCTTTTTGAAGTCATCCATAACTTGCTTTGCAGTTATTGGGTCAAGTGCTGCAACTGGCTCATCAGCAAGAATTATTTCTGGCTTTTGTGCTAATGTTCTAGCTAAAGCAACTCTTTGTTGTTGTCCACCAGAAAGTTGATCAGCTCTAACATAAGCCTTATCTAATATACCAACTTTGTCTAATGCTTCTAAAGCTATAACTTTATCTTCTTTAGAATATAAACCTATTATAGACTTCCATAATGGCATATCTGGCACTCTTGAAGTTAATACATTGTTTACTACTGTAGTTCTAGTTACTAAATTAAAAGATTGGAATACCATTCCTATTTTACGTCTAAATTTTCTTAAATCTTTTCCTGCTAAATCATTTATTTCTTGTCCATTTACAGTTAATGACCCTTCACTAATGTCATGCATTCTATTAATTGTTCTTAATAATGTAGACTTACCAGCTCCTGATAAACCTATTATTGCTACAAACTCGCCTTGATTTATTTCAAGTGATATATTTTTTAGCGCATGTAATCCATTTGGATAAACCTTATTTACCTTATCAAACTTAATCACAAGTTTCCCTCACATTCTAAATTTATCTTTTTGTAAACTTTTTGTATATTATACTTTTATATACCAAATGAGTTCATGTTAAACATGAACTCATTTTTACAGCTAATAAAATAAAAGATATTTTCTTTTAAAATTATTGCATAGACTTAATTAATTTTTGTGCTTCTCTTTCTGCATCGTAGTCAGAACTATTTCCAATTTCATAACCTTTGTGGCTGTATATTGAAATAATTTTTTGACCTTCTTCTGTATTACCTATGTTAATGAAAGCTTGTTGTATAGCTTCCTTTAATTCTGAAGTCATTGATGCATCCTTAGTAACAGATATTGTATCATTGTAAATACCATCTGTTACACCAATAACATTTGTTTCATCCCATATAGAAGCTGTTCTTCCAAAATTAGAATTCCATTGATCAACATAGTCTAAACGTGCATCAGCATAAGTTACCATTACATCAATTTGACCACTTGCTAATTGAGATAATGATGTTGCATAGTTATCTAAAGCCACTTTACTTTTTAAATCTGTTATTGATATTCCAAAGTTCTCTTGTAACCAAAGGCTTGGATAAATATATCCTGCTGGTGAAGTTGTATTTGATGAAACTCCCCATGTAGCGCCTTGAATATCATCTAAAGTTAACTTTTCTCCATTGTTAATTTTTGCAGCTAATTTTTGTCCTTTTTCACTTGGACCAGCAATTACTAATGATCTGTAGTATTTAACTTTATTGTTTGTATTTTCTGTTGGAGCTGTATTCCAATCTGCTGGATTTTCTGAATCATGGTTTAATCCAAATCTAGTTGCTGTTAATGCAACATCTACACCATCATCATATAATACGTAAGTTCCCCCTGGAATAAATCCTACTTGAGCTGTTCCTGAAGATAATGCTTCACCAACTGCTTCAAAGCTTGTACCAACTTCAATTCTTACTTTTTCAAAATCGTAACCTAATTTTGATAATTCAGCCTTTAACATTTCTGCTAATGGTTTAGTTGCTTTTTGAATCTCTGCTGGATCTCTTGATGGTACAAAGTATACAACTAACTCATCATTATCTGCTGTTTTTGAACCACATCCAACTAACATTGAAATACTTAGTACTAAAACTGAAAGTAATGCTAAAAATCTTTTCATTTATCTTCCCATCCTTAAATATTTTTTCCTTTGTATCATAACATATTTTTCGACACATTTATATATCTTATTTAAAATTTTCTTTATTTTATATACACTTTTTATTAATTAGTATACATTATATTTGCACTTTTATTTCCTAAAATTAAGTACATAACTAAATAAATAATATTATAAAAACAAAACCTATAGAAATTAAATTTAATTCTATAAGTTTTATGTAAAATATTATTTTTTTGTATTACTATAAATCTTCTATTCTATAAACAGTATATCCTTCATAATAATAACTAGTATCAATACCTTTCATATAGATTTCTCTGTCATTAATTTTATCAGTTAATGCTTGTTTTAAAATATGCTTAATTTCTATATCCTTTATAGGACTACGTTCCATTGCAAGTAAATAATCATTCTTATCAACTTCACTCCAATTAACTACTTTACCTAATTCTTTTTTTAATATTAAGTCAAGCCAAATTCGAGTACTTCTTCCATTTCCTTCTCTAAATGGATGAGCAATATTCATCTCAACATACTTCTCAATTATTTCATCAAAACTTGATTGTGGCATTGATTCAATATGTTCTAATGATGCCTTTAAATACATAACAGGTGCAAATCTAAAATTTCCTTTTGCAATATTAACATCACGTATTTTTCCTGCAAATTCATATATATCTTCAAATAAATATCTATGAATATCAGATAATGAATTATATTTTCCCGCTTCTAAGCTGTCTAAATATCCACTTTCAAATAATTCAATAGCCCTTTTCTTACTTATTTTTTCTTCTATTCTAGCAAGTTCTACTGAATCTGTAATTTTCAATTTATTATTAAGTGCCATACTTCCTCCTATAATAATAGAGTCATTACTTATCTATTGTAAATTAATAACCTTTTTGATTTTATTTTTATCTTAATTATAGCATTAATTAAAAAGATAAGCGTTATATTAAAACTTAATTTTATATAACACTTATCTTTTTTACTTATAGATGTAAGACTCTATCTCCAATTTCTGCTGTTCTTCCTTTATTCCAGAAGTTAGTTCCAATGTATCCACAAGTTCTTCTCATAACTTGCATTTCATTTTCATCACTATTTCCACATGATGGACAATGCCAAGTTAAATCCCCTTTATTTAATTGTATTTCACCTGTATATCCACATTTGTAGCATATATCTGGTTTTGTATTTATTTCAGCATATTGAATATTATGATATATAAAGTTTATTATATCTTCAACTGCTTCAATATTTTTACTCATATCAGGTACTTCTATATATGAAATGCATCCACCTAAAGATATATCATGGAATTGAGATTCAAATTTAAGCTTGCTAAATGCATCTATTTCTTCACATACGTGCACATGATAAGAATTAGTATAATATAACCTATCAGTTACATTTTTAATTTCCCCAAATCTAGCTTTATCTAATCTACAGAATCTATAAATTAAGTTTTCTGCTGGTGTTCCATAAAGACCAAATCCTAAACCAGTTTCCTTCTTCCATTCCATACATTTATCTTCCATATGATTCATTACTTCTAAAGCAAACTTTTCTCCTTCTGGAGTAGTATGGCTTACCCCTAACATTGCATAAACCATTTCGCATACCCCTACATATCCTAATGATAATGTTGAGTATCCATCTTTTAAGTATTTATCTATTTTTTCACCTTTTCCAAGTCTTGCTATAGCACCATGTTGCCAATGGATTGGTGATACATCTGAAGAAGTTCCAAGTAACATGTTATGTCTAATCATTAAAGCATCCTTACAAAGTTCTAATCTTTGATCTAACATATCCCAAAATAACTCCATATCTTTATCTGCCGTAATAGCAATTTGTGGTAAATTTAGACTTACTACACCCTGGTTAAATCTACCATACCACTTGTAGTTACCATTTTCATCTTTACATGGTGATAAGTGTGATCTACAACCCATTGGTGGGAATGTATTCCCTTCATAATTCTTTCTCATAATTTTTGCTGATTGATAGTCCGGCACCAATCTTTTGGCTGTACATTTAGCTGCTAATTTAGTGATATAATCATATTTTCCACCTTCTAAGCAATTATGTTCATCTAATAGATAAACAAGTTTAGGGAATGCTTCTCCTATTTCTTGTCCTCTATAATTTTTCATCCCTTCTAATCTTTGCTTAATCATTTCTTCACAAATTAAAGCCATTTCCTCTTCATAAGGATGACCTTCTTCTATTTCTAAATAAATTGTTGAAAATGGAGCTTGTCCATTTGTTGTTTGTAATGTACTTAATTGGTATCTTATAGTTTGTACACCATCTTTAAGCTCTTTCATTTTCATATCTAAAGCAAGCTTCTTAGCTAACTCTTCATCATTTAAAAGCTTCATATAGTGATTATAAGCTTTATCTTCTGTTACCTTTAAATATTTAGCTAAATGCTTAACTGTTATACTTTGACCACCATATTGGTTACTAGATACTTGTGCTATTATTTGCGTTGTTACAGTACAAGCTGTACCAAATGATTTTGGTGATTCAACTAATTTATCATTAATAACAGTACCATTTTCCAGCATGTCTTCTAAATTTATTAAACAACAGTTAAATATTGGTGATAAAGTGTAATCCATATCATGCCAATGAATGGTTCCTTCATCATGAGCTTGAACCATATGTGATGGTATTAATCTTCTCCTTGAAATATCCTTCGATACTTCTCCTGCTATTAAATCTCTTTGTGTAGCAGCTATAGAAGCATTCTTATTAGAATTTTCCTTCATAACATCATCATTAGTCTTATTGATTAAGCTTAAGATACTTTCATCAGTTGTATTAGTATTTCTCTTAAACTCTTGTACTGCTCTATATCCTTCATAAGCTTTAGCTGTTACTGATTGTTCATAATGAACTAATCTATCATAAACATAGCTTTCTATCTTATATATAGTTGGGGTTTCATCTTCCTTACTAAAATATTTCTCTGCATCATCAGCTATTATCCCTGCAATATCCGGTAAGTATATACCACTACCATTTTTCATAGATTTACATATAGCTTCTCTTATTTTCGACTTATCGAAATCAACTGTACTACCATCGCGCTTAATTACTTGCATACAAATCTCCCCCTATTTAGTTCTAATATATATTAATTTTGTTATTAATTAATATGACTATTTATTATAACTCAAAAAACTTTTTTTATCTTTTTTTCCTTTCTTTTTATTTGCTAATTTCCCATTAAAAACTTCATTTTGCTATAAAAATCTTTAATTTTAAATAATATAATCAATTTGACAGTATTATTCTTCCATTTTTAAAACACTATATATGTGTTCTATAAACCTCCTCATACACTATATATAGTTATTATCTGCTTTTTGTACAAAAAATAAATTAATAGTTAAAATTTAAAGCCCTGCTACAATTCACTGTAACAGGGCTTTAAATTATTCAATCTTAATTTTATTATCTTCATTTATTGATTTCTCCTGTTTTGGTAAGGTAACTTCCAAAACACCATTTTCAAATTTTGCACTTATAGCAGATTTATCAATATTACCTACATAAAAGCTTCTTGAAACTTCTCCATAATGTCTTTCTTTCCTTATATAATTTTCCTTCTTATCTTCCTTAGTTTCATTCTTATGAGCGTGTATAGTTAAGTAATTTTGATTATATTCCAAGTTTATATCTTCCTTTCTCATTCCAGGAAGATCAGCTTCTAATATATAGGCTTCTTTAGTTTCTCTGATATCTGCTTTAATTGCAGTATTCATATTAAGATTATCATTAAAGAAATCTCCAAATAAATCATTAAACATTGTGTTACTATTATTAAGATCCTTATTCATTTTAAAAGGTACTAAACCAAACATATAAAAGCCTCCTTTATGCTTTCACACATATAAATAATTTTAAATTGCTATTTTTTAATTAAAATATTCGAACACTATTGAATAGGTATTCCATTATAGCTTGATCTTTCAATAGTCCTCTTAGGTAAGATAATATCTAAAACTCCATTTTGGAATCTAGCTTGTATTTGATTTTTATTAACATTATCAAAATAAAAGCTTCTTGCTATTTGTCCATAATGTCTTTCTTGCCTCAAATAATTATCTTGCCTATCCTCAAATGTCTCATTCTTCATTGCTGAAATTGTTAAATAATTATTATCATAATCTAAACGTAAATCCTCCTTATTCACTCCTGGAAGCTCTGCCTCCACTAAATAAGCCTCATTTGTTTCTCTCACATCAGCCCTTATATCATTTCTGTCATCAAAAGTTGATATAAAATCATCACTAAAGAAGTTATCAAAAAGATTAGTTAATGATGATATTGTATTACCACTTCCTCTTGTCATTCTAAAAGGTATTAAACCAAACATACAAAAACCTCCTTTTTTCTTTACCTTAATATCCCTTAGCTCTTGTTCCTCATATCCCTCATCTCTTTTTACAAGTAAATTATAAATCCAAAGTCAAGGAAAGTCAAAGTTTAATTTTTTATGATTTAAAGAGATATTCAAAGCTTTTTCAAGCTTCCATTATCCATTTATTTTTTTCAAAACAAAACTAAACATCATCGCCCATTTTGTCAATTTTTAATCATTTTTAAATAGTTTATTAATTATTACATAATTTGTATAATAATAATAATGATATAGATATAAAAATTTAAGGGGAATGAGAATATTATGAAAGTTTTACTTATTAACGGAAGTCCTAAAGAAAAAGGATGCACTTATACTGCATTATGTGAAGTGGCTAAGACTCTTAATGAAGAAAATATAGAGACAGAAATTTTTCATATTGGCAATAAACCTATACGAGGATGTATTGGATGTGGTAATTGTGCTAAAACACAATCTGGACGCTGCGTATTTAATGATGATACCGTAAATGTTGCCTTAAAAAAAGCACAAGAAGCTGATGGTTTTATCTTTGGCTCTCCTGTACATTACGCCGCTGCTTCTGGTGCTATAACAAGTTTTTTAGATCGAGCTTTTTATGCTGGTAAAAAGTACTTTGAGTATAAACCTGGTGCTGCTATAGTTAGTTGCCGTAGAGCTGGTTCCACTGCCACTCTAGAACAATTAAATAAATACTTTACTATTTCAAATATGCCACTTGTTTCTTCGCAATATTGGTGTATGGTTCATGGTAATACTCCTGAAGAAGTAGTACAAGACCTTGAAGGTATGCAAATAATGAGAACATTAGGTAAAAATATGGCTTGGCTTTTAAAATGTATTAAAGTTGGCCAAGCAAATCACATTAATATTCCTAAAAAAGAAACAAAAATTCAAACAAACTTTATTAGAAAATAGTAAAAAAGATAGCTCTGGCTATCTTTTTTACAGACTGATGACTTTACTTATTAAAGATAAGCTGATTGAATTAATAACTTGGTATATTCATGTTGAGGATTATTAATAACCTCCTTTGCTTCTCCAACTTCTACTACTTTTCCATTTTTCATAACTGCTACTCTATCACAAAAACTACTTACTAATGCTAAATCATGAGTAATAAATAAGTATGAAATATTCATTTTTTCTTGCATTTCTTTTAGTAATTCAACTACTTGTGCTTGAACTGATACATCTAAAGCACTGGTAGCTTCATCACAAACTAAAATCTTAGGATGGGCTGATAATGCTCTTGCAATAGCTGCCCTCTGACATTGCCCTCCACTTAATTCATGAGGATATCTATCTTTATACTCCTTTGGCAAACCTACCATCTGCAAAAGATTATCTACCTTATGCTTTTTTTCTTCTTCCGTTGTAGAACATAAATTACAAACATACTCCATAATAGATTCTTCAATGGTTAGCCTTGGATTAAATGAGCCAATGGCATCTTGAAATACCATTTGAATTTCCTTATAAACTTCTTTTAATTCATTTCTTTTTACATTAGTAATATCTTTATCATTTAATATTACTGTTCCACTATCTGCTTTTTCCAGCTTCATAATGATATTAGCTAAAGTGCTTTTTCCACTACCACTTTCTCCAACTACCCCTAAACACTCACCTTGCTTTATATACAGATTTATATCATCACAAGCAACATGTAAATGATCTTTCTTTTTATATGTCTTTCTTAAATTATTGCATTGTAAAATTATTTTATCCATATTTTTTCTCCACATCTTTTACATAATCACAAGCTATGTATCTTCCATCATGCATCTTCTTCAAATATTGCTGATTTTTTATACATACTTCATTACATTTTTCACACCTTGGTGCAAAACTACAACCAGTTATATTTTCTGTAAATAATGGTGGATTTCCCTTTATACCTTTTGGCATAGTTCCATCCATCTTAGGAACTGCATCTATTAAAGCCTTAGTGTAAGGATGTTTAGGATTTCTGAGTATATCTTCTTTATCTCCATACTCCACGATATTTCCACTATACATAACTGCTACTTTATCTACCATTTGTGATATAACACTCATACTATGAGTAACTATTATTATGCTTGTCTGAAAATTATCTCTAAGTGACATCATTTCCTTTACTACCTGTGCCTGTACCGTAACGTCTAATGCACTGGTGGGCTCATCAGCTATTAATATTTCTGGCTCTAAAATCATGGCCAAAGCTATGGTAACTCTTTGCTTCATACCTCCACTTAGTTCAAAAGGATAGCTGTTTAATATACATTTGCTATCCTTTAAATTAACCTTCTCAAGCATATTTGCAGCTTTTTCTAAAGCTTCATTTTTATTTATATTCATATGACTTTGCATAGTTTGTACAAATTGTTTACCTATTTTTCTAATAGGATTTAATGTTGCTCCTGGATTTTGAAAAATTACTGCCAGATTATTTCCTCTTAATTTTCTTATCTGCTTACTATCTAATGATAAAAGATTCCTTTCATTAAATAATATTTCACCACTAATTATTTCCTCTGATTTATTCATCATTTGAATCAAAGCTCTAATGAGCGTACTTTTTCCACAACCACTTTCTCCAACTATGCCTAATATCTCACCTTTTTTTATATTAAAAGATATATTCTTTAATATTTTTACGCTATTATTATTAACAGATAAATCTTTAACTTTTAATATCTCTTTCATCGCTTCACCTACTGAATATATGTATCTTTATTAAATTGATAATAATCTGTAGGATGTGCCTTAAATCCCACTACATTATTTTTCATCAAGAAACTAACCTTAAGATGTGCTATAAAATTATAACCATCATCATCTAAAACCTTTTGAACTATTTCTTCTGCTAAATTATTTCTTTCTTCTATATCAAATTCTAACTGCATTTTATCTAAAAGCATATCTACTTCCATATTACTATAATTACCATAATTTAATTCTCCATTACTTCTCATGGCATTATTTAAATAAGATAAAGGCTCTCCAGTAGATGATGTTACATTGGAATATAAACATAAATCAAAGCTTCCCTTAGATAATATATCTGAAATATTTTCAGATATTTCAATGGATACTTCTATACCAACCTCTTTTAAATCTGCTTGAAGTGCCTGGGCTATTGTTGGCAACTCAGCTCTTGCTGAATATGTAATTAATTTTAAAGTTAAATTTTCTCCATCCTTATCTAAAATTCCATCACCATTGGTATCGCTATACCCTTCTTTTGTCAATATTCTTATTGCTTCTTCTTTATTATAACTTGAATTATCAGTTACATTAGAACCATATGTAGTGTTCTTTGGAAATGGTCCTACTGCTGCTGTTGCATTACCATTTAAAAGTCCCTTTGCATACTCTTCTTTATTTATAAGCATATTAATTGCTTTTCTCACATTTTTATTATTTAAATTGCTGTTATTTTCATTAAAATACATTAATATTGCTCTTGAGGTATCTATACTACTTAACTTATAATCGTCATTTTCCTTTAACAAAGCCATAAGTGATGTAGATATTCCCTGAGCAATATCAATTTCTCCAGATTGTAGTGCCATGGCTAATGTGTCACTATCACTAATAGGAATAATCTTTAAATTGCTTAGCTTTACATCACCATCCCAATAATTATTATTTCTAGTTAAATAACTTGAGCTGATAGTAGTAAACTTTTCTACTATGAAAGGACCTGTACCTACTGGATTACTATCAGGAGTTTCTGTACCATTCACATCAATAATTGCTGCAAAAGGATCACACAAATCATTTATTAAAGTAGGATTTTCCTCTTCCATATTAAAAATTAAATATTTTCCATCTACTTCAATATTTTTTATTTTTAAAGTAGATTTAGCTCTACTATTTAATTCAATTACTCTGTCTAATGACTCTTTCACTTTTTTTGCTGTCATCTCTACTCCATTTTGAAAATATATATTTTCTTTAATCTCTATACGCCATGTTGTAGTATTTAATGCTTCATATCCTTGTGCTAGCCATGGAATTGGTTCCATAGCATCATCTAATTTAAAAAGCGTTTCTGCCACTCCATACCTTACAGTAAACCATCCACTATATCCTTGTGCTGGATCTAAACTTTTAGTACTGATTGTTGTTCCAAATACTAATTCTTCCTTGCTTTTCCAAACAGTATCATCATTACTTTTGCCACAGCCCGTTAATATAAGAAAACATGTTAAAATTCCTAAAGCCATTATGTTTATTTTTCTTTTCTTCACCAGTTAACTCCTTATTAATATTCTTTTTGCTTAGGATCTAGCATATCATGTACTACATCACCTAGAAGATTAAATAATATGACAATAATAAAAATTGCTATACCTGGTGCTATGGTTATCCATGGTGCAAATTGAATCATACTTTTTCCTTCATTCATCATTGCTCCCCATTCCGGTATAGGTAGTGGTGAACTTAATCCTAGGAAAGAAAGCGCTGCCATTTCCATGATAGTAGTTCCAATATCTAAAGATGCTGTAACTATAAGAGTACTTAAAACTCTTGGCATAATATGCTTAAAAACAATATACATAGAACTATTACCACTTAACCTAGCAGCTTTTATAAATGTTTCTTCCTTTATCTCCAATACTTCACCTCTAGCTAACCTAGCATACTTAGTCCAACCGATAACCCCTATGGCTATCATAGCATTAATCATACCACCACCTAAAACTCCTGCAACAGCAATGGCCAACACCAAACTAGGAAATGCTAAAAATACATCAACAACTCTCATTACTATATTGTCAAATAATCCACCTATATATCCACTAATAATTCCTATAAAGCTTCCAAATACAAACATTAGTGAAACTAAAATAAGTGATGAAAAAATAGTTCTAGATGCACCATATATCATTCTAGAAAATACACATCTACCTAAAGCATCAGTGCCTAAAAAGAATTCTCTACTTGGTGCCTTTAATGTATTTTGTAAATCTATTTTATACGGATCATTAGGTGCTATATATGGTGCTAACAAGCTTATACCCAAGATTATTACTATCAATATTAAAATCATTAAAAATTTATTCTTTCTTCTATCTTTTGTACTCATATTTATCCCCTCACTATGCTTCAATTCTTGGGTCAATAAACTTATATAGCAAATCTGTTATTAAATTTATCAGCACAAAAATTATTGCCATCCAAAGAACATATCCTTGAATAACAGGATAATCTCTATTGAATATAGCATTTAATGCTAAGCTTCCAATTCCAGGCCAAACAAATATAGCCTCAATTACAGCACTTCCTCCCATTAATGAACCTATAGATAATCCTACTAACGTTATTATTGTTATCATTATATTTTTAAGTACATTAAAATAGAGTATTCCTGCTTCACTTATTCCTCTAGACCTAGCTCCCCTTACATAATCCTTTTCTAATTCCTCAATAACAACTACTCTTATCTGACGTATATACTTACTTATCATAGGTATTGCTAAAGTTATAGAAGGTAAAATTATACTCTTAATACCACTTTCACTTAATATAGGAAACCATCTTAATTTTAAAGAAAAGACTAATAATAATATCAATGCTAAAAAGAATCCTGGAATAGAATTGCCTATAAAGCTGATTGTCCTTATTATATAATCTATAAATTTATCT
Source organism: Clostridium lentum (assembly GCF_014287815.1). Taxonomy (GTDB): domain Bacteria; phylum Bacillota; class Clostridia; order Clostridiales; family Clostridiaceae; genus Clostridium; species Clostridium lentum. The sequence continues at coordinate 48,273 of NZ_JACOOQ010000019.1, read as the reverse complement.
TTATTAATTGCTGCTATTATTCCAATGGGAATCGAAACAAGTATAGTTATAGCCATAGCTGTGGCTGTAAGTGTTATGGTATATGGTAAATGCTTAAATAACTCTTCCTTTACCGATACCCCTGTAGAATAGGAAATGCCAAAATCTCCTTTTAAGCAATTTTTCATCCAATTTAGATATTGTACTAAAAAAGGTTTGTCTAATCCCATCTCTACCCTAGTGCTTTCTAAAACTTCTGATGTTACAACAGCTCCCTGAGAAGTCAATATTGCTTCTGCCGGATCTCCTGGTGCTAAATTCATAAGCCCAAATGATACAAATGATATTATTATCAAAATGGGTATTACTCCTACAACTCTCTTAAAGATATATTTTAATAATTTCATAAATTAATCTCCATTTCATAATGCAAATGATTTGCATTTACCTTTATAAATTTTATATCTTATCTCCTATTGTGTCAACATTATTATTAATTATTAAAAAAAATCATACATGCCATAACATGTATGATTTCTTTTACTCAAGCTTACCATAAGCCACTAAAGGGCTATCCTTTGCAACTGCTAACGCTACTGTATGATACATTACAACACCATTAAATTCTGCGTAATATCTATCTACTAAATTGCCAAAAAAGTCTGTAACTTCTCCTAATACCTGTCCTTTAGAAATTAATTCTCCAGCCTCCACAAAGCTAGTCCAACACCCTTCATTTAAAGCTTCTAGATAATTTGCTTCTGTAATATCTATAGGAATTTCCTCTTTAATAGTTTCTTCTGTTACCAATATCTCCATTTTATTTAAAACACTATATAAATCTTTCTTATATGCTTTAACATCTTCTGTAAGACATAACCCCATTCCTCCACGCTCTAAAAGCATACTTGGAGTTCCACTAATAGAACCATAGCTATGAACTCCTGTGGTAGAGTTAGACTTAACCATATATTTAACGTCTAGCACAGCAGCCACCTCTTTAATTTTATTAATAATTTTCAATTCTGCCTTTCCTGCATAATATAAATGTGGAGTTAATGCTTCATTTAAATCTCCTCCATGAATATCTAAATGGAAATCTGCTTTACTTTGCATTTCATTAACTATAATATAAGCTATTTTTTCTGCTATTGTTCCATCTTTTTTTCCTGGGAATATACTATTTAAATTCTTATTATCTTCTGGAACAACTGCTGGAGTTCTTTTAAAAAATGCCTCAACATTTACTGGATGTACAATTATTATATTTCCACAAACATCTGCTGGATTTATTTCTTTGGCTATTTCTATGGCCGCCTTTATACATGGATATTCTCCTCCATGAACTCCAGCTGTAATAAGAAGGCTCTTACCTTCCTTTGCTCCATTAATAAGAGTTACTGGTATTTTTCTATCCGTATCTAAAATATTTATAAATCCTTGTACTTTAGTAGCTACTTCTGCCTTTAACCCATTTATTTCTAAAATATTTTTCATATTTACCTCATATATATTATTTATAATTATATTTTAATTGATAATAATTATCATTATAAACACTAAATGTTTTTATGTCAATAAATACAAAGTTTTAGAATTAAATTAAGTTGTTAGCAAATTCTTAACAGTTTCAACTCCACTTTTAGTTTGTGAAAGCATTGCTTGAACAGCTTGTTCTAATATTGAATTTTTAGAATATTAGAATTTATTCTATCTACCACAGTTCCATCATTTTTTATAATTAATAATAAAAAGTGCCTAAGCAATGAAACACTTAAGCACTTTTTTTATTATCTATTTTTCTTAAATAAGTATGCACCTATTAAAGCTATAACAGATCCAATAGAAACTATTATTCCACTACCAACTGCTGCTCCTGTAGTAGGTATCTTAGAACTATTTGTTGTAGAGTTATTATTTTCACTAATAACATTTTCATTCTTAGAATCACCACTATTTACATTACCAGTATTTTGTCCTGTGTTTGTCCCATTGCTAGAACTATTTATATTGTTTCCTGGATTGTTTCCTCCATTGTCTGGTTTATTTACACCATCTCCTGGATTACTTCCTTCATTGTCTGGTTTATTTACACCATCTCCTGGATTGCTTCCTCCATTGTCTGGTTTATTTACACTATCTCCTGGATTGCTTCCTCCATTGTCTGGTTTATTTACACCATCTCCTGGATTGTTTCCTCCATTATCTGGTTTATTTACACCATCTCCTGGATTGCTTCCTCCATTGTCTGGTTTATTTCCACTATCATCAGGTTTTTGGTTATTATTTGATTTTTCAACGACTTTTAATATAGTTTTCATTTCAGCTGATTCAGTTCCATAATTATCTACAGCTTTATATGTTATAGTATATTCACCTGGTACATTTACGTCATAAGTTCCTGTAACCTTAACTTCTACTGCATTTCCTGCAAAATCTGTAGCAGTAACATTTTCTAGCGGATCAAAAGCTTGCCCAACCTCTATTGTAACCTCTGATTTAACTCCATTTATTACAGGTGCATTTTGTTTAACTACTTCTAATGTAGCAGTATCTGTAACAGTATTGCCATATGCATCTGTTGCTGTATATGTTAATACATAGCTTCCTAAAGCTTCTACATCATAAGTTCCTGTAACAGTAACAGTTAACTTTCTTCCTTGATAATCTGTTGCTATAACACCATTTAAAGGATCAAAAGTTTCACCTTGTCTTATTTGAATATTTTTATTTGTTACTGTCATAACTGGATTGCTAACAGACTGTTTAGCTTCTTCTACCACTACAATGGCCTCAAAAGTAGTAGATTCTCCTTCCTTATCTGTTGCTACATAAGTAACTTTATAACTTCCTGGTTTTTTATTATCTACACCATTACTATTGGCAGTTATATTAGTTATTTCACCATCTTCATCATCTGTTGCTTTAACATACTCTAAAGGCTTAAAAACATCACCTGTTTTTATAATTATATTTCCTTCAACAATTTTAGGTGATTCTACTAATGAAATTACTGGTGCTGTATTTACTGTTAATTTATCTTTACTACTATTTACTATATCTGAACCCTTAACCTGTTTGTTAGTTCCATCAATAATATAGTTATATGCAATACCTTCCGAATTTACATTTGGTACAACAGTATATCCTTCTGTACTATTTTTATTTTCCTTAGCAACATTAATTTCACAAATTTCTAATAATCCACCATCAATTTCTATATTAGAATTTGATAATATAAATATATCCATTTGCTTTTTATCAGCACTTATTTTAACATCTGTTTTTAAATCATCATTTTGTGACTTAACTAACCACTTTATAGAATCATCAGTAAAAATAGCATTTCCTTCAATCTTAACACTTAATTGTAAAGATTTTGCTAAATCTGAAAAATTACTTAATGATAATTTAATTGTATCTTTATTTTGTTTATCTACATTAAGTTCTATAGCATTATCTGATACCTGTGCATATTGTTCAGCATTAGTTACATTATCACTTTTTAAATAAATAGCCGTCGTCATTACTGCAGCTGTTGATAAAGCTATAACTTTTGTTTTAGTATTAACCTTTTTCATGCATTTACTCCTTTGTACTATCTATTTTCTTTAATAGCATTTAATATATCAGTTTTTATATCAATAGCCTTAACTTCATTTACACTTCTACTTGAAGCAGATAATGTTATTTCAGGAAGTTCTTTTGGTACATCAATTTTAAATGTATCACTTACTAATCTTTGTCCACCCTCTAAAGCATCAGCCGCATCTGTTCTATATAACTCTGCAAAAATTTTCTTATTATCTTCATTAAATGTTTTTGCATCTTCTGGATTTACCCAATAAATCCAAGTTCCTTCTGCTACTTCTTCCAAATTACCATTGTCAGGTACTTGAGCTAAAAGAATACCTTGATACTTATCTGCTATATGTTGTTCTTTTTCATTAAGAACTAATGGAACATTAAATGCAGGATTTCCCCTATATTCCCCAGTTATTATAACTGAACCAGCTGGAATAAATTTTCTTTCATCTTCATCAGTATCTGGATTATCTGATTGATATTCATAATCATTTTTTAATACACCAATTCCATTAGTATACGTAATATTATCATCAGAAAGTCCAATTTCAATATTATCTCCAGGAGGTGTTATTAAATCTAATTCTGACGCAGCAAAATTCTTAGTATCTAATGCTGTTATCTTCACATATCTAGCATTATATGAACTTAATTGGTTACCACCTGTAACACCTTCTGCATCAAAATAAATTGTTTCTGTTGGATTTTGTGGATCTAAGTTTAAAGTACCTTCTTTAACAGTTGTCCAACTTGCTCCATCCTTACTTACTTCTATCTTATATTTCTTCAGTGCATTATCAGCTATAGATGTACTCTTAAATATAAATCCTGATTTTGTTGTAGGTGCTGTATATTTTATACCTACTAAAGTTTTCATTTCAGTAGTATCTAAAATTACATACGGATTATTATTTGGATTCATTTCAGCAGTATGAATACTTGAGTTATATTCATCCTTTGTAAGCATTCTACCTTCATAAACAGTAGATTTATCATTATCTAAAGCATGTTTTAAATCTTCATTACCATCACATGAATGAATATCATTACTTTCTTCATGAAGACTTATAGTATTAGAAGATATTATTAAACTTTTCTTATCTACTCCACCTTCATGACGTATTTTAACAGTTCCTAATTGAACTTCATTTGTTGGATTTAAGTTATAATCATAAGCTACTGCTTTATACTCTACAACTCTATTATTTATATTTTCAACAGTATCAGTATATACAGTTTGTGAATTTGCTTTATCTCTTTCTATAAATCCACAAGGCTCACCATTTCTATAAATTTCATATCCTAAAATTCTATCATTACTTTTATCTACTGATAAATTAATTTTAACTTCTTTAGAATCTACATAAGAACCTGTAGTAATTCCATCTGCAAATGATGCACTTAATGTAGTACCCTCTTCCATATCAGCAGTTCCTGCTATTCTTTGTCTTCTGGCTTCATCATTTATATATTGAATCTTTTTAGTTTCCTTAGGGAACTTAGAAACATACGCTAATGTTGTTTCATTTGCAATTATTCCATGAGCCTCATAGAAATCAGTTAAATCTTTACCAACAACTTTAGAAGTTAATCTTATTAGCCATTGATCTCTGTCACCATTAACTCTTTCTTCTTCTGACATTTCTCTATATGCTCTATTTAATTTAGCAAAATATGAATCATTAGTTAAGTCAGCATCAACATCTGTAAATAACATTTCATAAGTAATATTATCTTCATATGCTAAATAAGGTTGCCATAACATATTTAAAACTACAGTTCTATCAGTAGATAAACCTATTGTATTAGAAGTAACCTTTTCATATACCTTTTTAAATGAATCAAAGTAAGGACTATTTTCATTTAACATAGTTCCTGTAATAGCAGTCATTAAGTTATTACTTGTTTCTGGATATAATCTATCACCAATATCCATAACATGTCCCATTTCATGACCTATTAATCCACCATATAAATGAGCAGAATCTGCATTAGTAACCTTTCCATTTTCATCAAATTTATAAGGAACACCTTGAATATATTGAGATGAGCTAAATCCTACACCTATATGATGATTAGATGCATAAGCTGCTGCTCCCATCATCATTCTTTGATATTTAATATTTAATCTTGTAAGTGGTGCTCTGTGCTTTCTAAAGTAAGCTCTATCTTCATCATCAATTTCACCATTACCATTAAAATCTTGAACTTCTTCAAATACACCTTTTTTAGCAAAACCAACTTTTACTTCTTGTTCCCATGCTAAAAGTGCATCATATACTCTATTAACTTGAGCTTCAGTATTACCTTCTAATCCACTTTCTATACCTTTAAGAATTTCTGATGCTGGTAAAGTTAATGTAAATCTATCTCCTTCAATATCAGTTGTATTTAAAGGTGATGTTTGTTCATCATAAAGATATACATTATTAATCTTATCTTTATCAGAAACTTCTGATGGATATAAAGTATTTATATCATTCATATATGTTTTTAATTCTGATATATAATTTCTTATTTTATCTTTTACTTCTTTTTCCTTAGTAGTATCATTTATCATATTGTTAACATTTAAGTTAGGAATTTCAGTAACTCCACTTAAACGTATCTGAACATTGGCAGTTGTTGAACCTTGAGTAACTCTTGCCATAACTTGTCCACCTTTTTCCACATCAGCAGAAATGATTGATGGTATAGTTATTTCTGTTCTTCCTGGTGATACTGTTTGTACTTTACTCATATACGAACCTGGAAGTCCATAATTTTGTAAAAATACTATATCAACTCTAGTATTTGGATCACTTGACCCCATGTATACTACAATTTGCTTACTTGTACCCTTGTCATCAACTGAAGGTCTTGCAACACTTCCTAAAGATTGATAACTATTTCCCATTCCTAAAGATGGACCTTCATTATTAGTTCTAATACTAGCATCAAGAGTTGTAATTTTTTCTGAAACTTCCTTATCATCAAATAACTTTTGAGCTGTATCTAACTCTTTCTTTAAAACATCCTTATCTGGATGATATTCGCCACTAATAGCATCTGGTGTATCTAATCTCTTAGCCAATTCATTTAATACATCTTGAGTAACAGATTTCTTAAGAACTAATCTTAAATCATCTTCATATAAATTCTTTATATCATCACTTAAACTATCATATTCATAGAACTTAAGCTCTGATATTATTTGTGTACTTCCACCATATCCTGATGTATCAACTTTTATTTTCTTTGCTCTTATAGGTTCATTTAACTTAACCATATAATAACTGTTGCCATTTGACCATTTTTCATTTATTGATTCTGTATAAACTACATTTTTATTATCATTTTCATCCCAATAAGTAACCTTTACTTTATAAAGTCCCATATAATGACCACTTTGAAGAGTTCTACCAATACCTATACTTCCAATTGTATATGTATCATCAAATGTAATTTCTGAACCTCTATCTGCACCATAACTAGCCCCTGTATCCCAGTTATCAACCTTCCATTCAGTAGTAAAATCTCCATCTACTAATGCATATTTAGAATCATAATGTAAGTAGTCATCTTGTTGATTCCATCCATTTTCATCCTTCTTATTACGTACATCAACAATATGAGTAGTTCCTATTTCATTTTCACTTGTTGGTCTATTAATTAACTTGTATTCTTGCATTGATGGTGGAGTAACTGATGTTGTACTTGCTATATATGACTTAGACATTTCACTTGTACCTAAGTGGTTAGTAGCAGTAACTCTTACTTCATAAGTAGCATTATCATCAAGATTATTAACTGTATAACTATGACTTCTTACCAATTTACTCTTATCTGGATTTGTAATATCAGAGCTACCTTCAATAACTTCTTTGTGATTATCATTAGCCTTTATCCAGTTTTTATTGCTATCTCCAACTTTTCTATAATATATATCAAAATCTCTTGCTTGAGAATGTTGTTCCCAACTTACTGTAAAAGATTTATATCCTTGATTTGTAGTTAAATTTCTTGGTGGTTCAGGTGAGTTTAAAGGAATAACTTGTATTTCTGATACACTTCCCTTATCACCATTATAATAGCTATCTATTGGATTAAAATCAGCATCTACATTATCTGCTTTTCCATCAAATGCTGTAGGTACATCTTTTTCAGTTAAATATCCACTGCTCCATTCCCCACTTAAAGATTGAATACTTACTCTATATAAATCATAAGGTTTTATATCTTTATCTAATATATTTAAATTTGTTTTATTTGTTTGTAACTTTTTAGTGCTTATAACTTGACCGCTTTCATTAAGCTTTTGATACATTACTTCATATGAAGTTACATTTGCTTGTGGTTCCCATGATATTGTTATTCTTTCATCATGAAGATTAGTAGAAGTTTCTAAAGATTTTATTGTTGGAATATTCATATCTGGCTTTGGAACTTCTTTATATACATTATTTAAAAACTCTATTTTTGCAATTTGAGAAATCTTCTTGTTTCCTCTATTTCCTGTTACATTTATAGATATTTGCTTTACAGCAACTTGACTTCCTAAATCAATAACAACATCATTTGATGCACCACTTCTTTTAAGATTTTCTTCATTGAATGGTACAGTTTCTGTGTTACCATCAACATCAGTGTAAGTTATGTATCCTTGTGATGGAATAGATGCATCTTCACCTTCAACTGCAGAACCTTTTATTACAACTGATTCCATTTCAACACCTTCGCTATTAGCTGTTCTAAGAGTTCCATTTTTTGTAGTATCTAATCCCATAGATATAGTTAAAGGTTTGTCTGCACTTGGTGCTTCTCCATCTGCTCTCCCTAAATTAACAACAGTGTCTGCACTTGTTAATATATCCTTGATATTTTCTGCACCTTTTAAATCTTTAGTGTCTATGTCAATATTTTCAGGGTCTAATATCTTTTCTAAATCTACTATTTCCACTTGTCCTTTAGTTTTTCCAATGTTTGAATTAACATAAGATAAATCTGCTATATCAACACTTCCATCTCTATTTAAATCATATTTACTGTCTTTGCTTCCAATAGCATCAAAAACTAATTTATAATCCTTCATGTCTATAACAAAATCATTATTAACATCTCCTGCTAAGAATACTGGATTATAATTTTCATTTGAAATCATCTCATTTATAGATGTTCCTAGTTTTATTCTCTTAGAATAATCAACTATATCTATATTATCTACTGTTGTATTTATGTATCCTTCTCCATCTATATCAACAGAATAATTTCCTCTTTCTAACCCTTCAAATACAACTCTTATATAATATATTGAATCTCCTTGCTCTAATGGTTGCTTTTTAGAATTTAATTTTTCAACAGTATAAGTAACACCTGAATTTAAATTTCCATTTAAAATATCATTTATATCAACTTTTCCTATTAATTCTTTATTAGAATTTTTCAGATTTAAAGATATTCCTAAATTTGAAGTATCAGCTAGTGGTAATGGGAAATTCATATCAACTTCTAATTTTCCTACAACTTTACCTTCTGCTTTTTTAACTTCTATTTTTTCCTCTTTTTCTTTTGCTTTAGAAATTTCTTCCGATTTAACAACCTCTTCATCATCTTCTAAAGACTTTTCTTCTATAGTATTATCTTTTATTTCATCTTCAACTACATCTGATTCATTTTTCACTTCATCTGTGCTTTCATCAGATTTATCTGCATCTTGATCTTGAATTTTTTCTGTATTTTCAATTTCTACTTCTACATTTTCCTTTAAATTTTCATCAGCATTATTTTCAACTGAATTATTTTCAGTTGCACTAACTACTTCACTATCAGCATTAGGTACTATTGATGTTGCCAGTGTTGCTGCCAATGTATATGAAACTATCTTCTTATTTTTCACTAAGATATCCCCCTCATTGTTAATAATAAAATTAAAAGTAATTTTATTATTATTATCGTAAATTATTAACACTACTTTATACTACATACCTATTCATTGTAAACATAAATTTTAATATTATTAAATTTTAAAAAAACACAGAAAAATACTTTTTTCTGTGAAAAATTTTGTAATTTATTCAAATTTAAAATACAACTAACTCAGTTTCTTCTATTGCCTTATTTACTAAAGCTTCAACATCTAATACTGATTCTGACTTTCTCATAGCTTCTAATTGCGGTTTAGTTTTAGGATGTTTTGGTACAAATATTGTACAACAATCTTCATATGGTAATATAGACGTTTCATATGTACCTATTTCTCTTGCTATGTCCATTATATCTCCCTTATCCATTGTTATTAATGGTCTAAATACTGGTCTATCAGCACAATCAGTACTTACTATTAATCCTTCCATTGTTTGACTGGCAACTTGCCCAATACTTTCCCCTGATGATATTGATTGTACTCCATTCTTTTCAGCTAAAGCACATGCACATCTCATCATAAACCTTCTCATTAAAATTGTTAATTCATCTTCTCTGCAACCTTCAATTATTGCCATTTGAATTTCTGTAAATGGTACTATATATAAATTAACTCTTTCTGTATACTGAGCTAATATCTTAGCTAAATCTTTAACTTTATCCTTAGCTCTTTCAGAAGTATATGGATGGCTATGATAGTATACACAATTTAATTCAACACCTCTTTTAGCCATTAAGTATCCTGCCACTGGTGAATCTATTCCACCTGATAACATAAGCATAGTACTACCATTTATTCCGTAAGGAAGTCCTCCAACTGCTTTTATCTTATCTGCACTAGTAAATATGTAAGCATGTTCTCTTATTTCTATATTTAATACACACTCAGGATTCTTAACCTGAACATCCAAATCACCTTCATAGTGATGTAATATATATCCACCTACATCTCTTGAAACCTCTAAAGAATTCATAGTAAACTTCTTATTTGCTCTATTAGTTTCAACTTTAAAAGTCTTTGGCTTAACTTCATTAATCTTCTTTAAAGCTTGTTCTTTTATTATATTTAAATCTCTTTCTACTTGAGTTACTGTGCATACTTCTGCAACACCAAATACTTTTCTTACTCTTTCTACTGCTTCATCAATATTATTAGCCTTAATAAACCATCTGTTTTGGTCATTTATTATCTCATAATCTAATCCTTCAAGCTTTTGCTTAATATTATTTAAAAGTTTTCTTTCAAATTTCCCTCTATTTAATCCCTTTAAAAATATTTCTGCTGCATATTTTACTAAAATTAATTGATTCATTACTTACGCACTCTCCTTAAAAACATTAACGAAGTTTTTAACACTTCAATTACTTTGTCTACTTCTTTCTTTGTATTATTGTGATCAAATGAAAATCTTATGGCACTTTCCACTTCTTTATTGTCTAATCCTAAAGCTTTTATTACATAACTTCCTGATGCAGCACTACTTTTTGATGTACATGCTGATCCTGTGGCAACATATATTTTAGCATCCTCCAACAAATGTAATAATACTTCCGCTCTTGCTCCTATAAAGGAAACATTTAAAATATATGGAGAAAAATCATCTTCTAGAGGACTGTTAATTCTTATATCTTTTATTTCCTGCAACCTTTCAATCATATATTTCTTTATGGCTAAAACACTGTTATAATTTTCATCAATCTTATCAAAAGTCATTTTAGCTGCTTTTTCAAAACCTATTATAGATGGTAAATTCTGAGTACCTGCTCTAAACCCTCTTTCTTGACTTCCACCAGAAATTAAAGAGTTTATACCAGCACCTTTTTTTATATAAACAAATCCTGTTCCCTTTGGTCCATGAATTTTATGTGCTGCTGCTGTAAAATAATCTATATTCATTTTTTTTACATCTACAGGAAATTTCCCATAACTTTGTACTCCATCCACATGGAATTTTGCTCTTGAGCTTCTTGATTTAATTATCTTACCAATAGCTTCTAAATCTTGTATTGTACCAACTTCGTTATTGATATGCATTATTGATACTAATACTGTATCCTTTGTTATTGCTTCATCTAAATCTTCTAATGAAATCCTCCCAGCTTTATCCACAGGTAAATATGTTACCTTAACACCATTATTTTCAAGTATTTTACACGTATCTAATACTGATTGATGTTCATAAGCTGTTGTTATTAAATGATGACCTGGTTTAAGTAATCCCTTTAATACAAAATTATTCCCTTCACTTCCTCCAGAAGTAAAGTATATATCATCTTTATCAGCTTTTATAGTTGAAGCAAAATACTCTCTTGCCTCATTTAATCTCTTTTCACATTTAAGACCTATATTATGTAATGAAGATGGATTTCCATAATATTCTCTCATAGCCTGGCAAGTTTCCTCTATAACTTCATCATAAGGCTTTGTAGTGGCACTATTATCAAAATAAATCTCCATGTTTCTCACTCCTTTCTTACTAGTATTTACATACTACCTATATTCAATTCTTCAATCATTCTGCTATAAAAATGTACTTTTGTCAAATAAAAATAAAAATGATGAATTATTAATAAAAACTAACAATTCATCATTATTTTTTATTCTATTGCAATAAGCTCAACATTATCAACACCATTAATATTATTTATTTCATTTAAAAATATCTTAAAGTTTTTTTCCATACTACTTATATCCATAGTTATACTTAAATTAGCCACATCATTTATAGGAATTCCTTGATTAATAGTTAGTATATTTCCACCTTCCTTAGATATTTCATTTAAAATAGTTGATAATAACCCTTTTTCATGTTTTACCATCATGCTAAAAGTAACTTTTCTGCCAGCAGACATCTTAGAAAACTCAAAAACATAATCCTTATATTTATAAAATACGCTTCTACTTATACCTGTTACCTTAGTTGCTTCTGTTATTCCTTTTACATCACCATTTTCTATAATCTTTTTAGTATCAATTACCTTCTGAAAAATTTCTGATAGTACTTTCTTATCAATTACTAAATAATCGTCCTTCATTTTTATTCACCTCTAAAACCGTTGCCCCAATTTTGTCTATTTTTAGTTCAACAACAGTATATTTTAAGTTATTCTCTTCAATAAATTTCTTAATATTGCTTTTAAATGCTTTATCCTCACTACCTACAACTGTCATTATAGTTGGACCTGCTCCACTTAAAAAGCATCCCAAAGCTCCAAGCTTCATACATTCCTTAATTAACATATCATATCCTTCTATTAATCTGCTTCTATATGCTTGATGAAATTTATCTTTCATTGCATATTTTAACAAATTATAATTACCATTTGCAAATGCAGAAACAAGTAAAGCAGTTCTTCCAACGTTATAAACTCCATCTTTCAATGAAATTTCCTTAGGTAAAATACTTCTTGCTTTTTCTGTATAAAATTTAAATTCTGGAATAAGGGCCACAAACCTAACCTCTTCCTTAATATCTATTTTATTAAATATAGGAGCATTATCTTCCATTACAACTGTGACCATACCTCCATAAATAGCTGGACATACATTATCAGGATGACCTTCTATTTCTACAGCATATTTTAATACTTCACTTTTATTAATATCCTTGCCAATTATTGAAAATGCACCTATAATTCCTGCAATTATACAACTGGAACTTGAACCTAAACCTCTTGAAACTGGTATATTGCAATTGATAATTTCAATCCTTAAACCACTATAATCATAATTATAATCTTTAAATACCTTTTCCATAGCTTTAAATATTATATTATTCTTGTTGGCAAACTCACTTTCAAAACCTATAAATTTTACTCCACTTTCAATTTCAGCAAAAATATATTCATTGAACAACTTAAATGCTATCCCTAATGAATCAAAACCAGGCCCCATATTAGCACTGGTTGCTGGAACCCTTACTTTAAAATATCTATCATTCATATAAAAAACTTAAAAGCTCCTTTTTAATATCTTCTTTCTTACAAACAGCTTTGTGTAGTATTGGCTTACTATCAAGGTTTCTTAAATTTTCTGGAATAGGTATCTTAGTATAGCTATTTAATATATTTAATACTTGAAAATCACTAGAATTTTTCACGTCAATACCTAAAGCACTACAAATGCTTCTTGGAAACTTATAAGGACTTGCTGTCGCTATTATAAGAGATTGCTTATAATCCTTACTTTCATTCTTATATTTTCTTAGTACAGTATGAGCAACAGCAGTATGAGTATCCATTAAATATTTTTCTTCATGATAAAGCCTATTTATATCTTTAAAAATTTCGTCTTTAGTTGCATAATTTCCATAGAAGTCAACTAAAAACTTCTTTGAAATTTCATCTAAAACATATATTCCATTATTATTTAATTGTTGCATCAAATTAGAAACCTTTTCTCCATCTCTGCACACTGCTTCAAAAATCAATCTTTCCAAATTAGATGATACTAATATGTCCATAGATGGTGAATCTGTTATAAATAATTCCCTTTTTCTATCATAAGTTCCTGTCTTAAAGAAATCTGACAAAACATTATTTTCATTAGATGCACAAATAAATCTATCAATTGGTAACCCCATTCTCTTACTGTAGTAAGCTGCTAATATATTACCAAAATTACCTGTTGGCACTGCAACATTAATCTTTTCTCCAAGTTTTATCTTCTGCTTATTAACAAGTTTAAAATATCCATAAAAATAATAAACTATTTGTGGCACTAACCTGCCTATATTTATAGAATTTGCTGACGACAATAAGATTCCATGATTTTTAAATTTATCCCTTAACTCTTCATCAGCAAATATATTTTTCACACCTCTTTGAGCGTCATCAAAATTACCTTCTATAGCTATAACCTTAACATTATTCCCCACCTGTATATTCATTTGCCTTTCTTGAATTGCACTTACTCCATTCTTAGGATAGTAAACTACACACTTAAATCCTTCTACATCATGAAATCCTTCCAATGCCGCTTTGCCAGTATCACCAGATGTAGCTGTCAATATAGTTATTTCATCATTAATGGCAAGTACTTTCTTTGCCTTTTTCATAATTTGTGGAAGAAATAAAAGTGCTACATCTTTAAATGCTGATGTAGGCCCATGATATAATTCTAAAAATGCCCCTTTTTCCAGTATCTCAAATCTACCTCTATATGCTTCATCAATAGCTTCCTTTAAATCTTCCTCTGGAATATCATCAAAAAACTCTTTTATTATTTCAAATGATAACTCTTCATATGAAATACTTGCTTTCTCTTTTAACTTTTGAAAAACCTTTGGAAAATACTCTGGTACAAATAATCCTCCATCATCAGCTAACCCTTTAATTATAGCTTCTGCTGCTGAAACTTTTCCACTTTTTCCTCTTGTACTTATAAACCTCATTCCCTCTCCCCCAGCTTTAATTAATTAATTGCTTATATATGTTAAAATTAACATTTTTTAACTTAAAAGAATTTTATCATTTGCTTTTCACAAATACAAGTATTTTCTTTGTTAACAATGGATTAGGAGGAAAATAACTATTTTATTTTTAATTATTATGAAATTTGTTTTGTAACACAAACTAGTCCAATCTTAGTAAACCTTGTATGTAGTTTGTGTTCCTCAGACCAAGATTTTGCCTTAGACTTCTTTCAGATTCTACCTCACCATAGACACCCTTATCCTTTGCTAGTAGTTACCAATACCAAGCCCACAACTGACTTTCACCATCAAGTTATTGCCAATTCTCTGATCACATATTAAAAAATAGACAGTAAAGTTACTGCCTATTTAATGCCTAATATACCTTTAGTTCTATTTAATGAAGTTTCTACCCTTTCATATACATCACTACTTATGCCATATTTCTTTGGATCTGCCAGTGCTTCTTCTACAGGAATTATTTTATGATAATATGTTCCATTCCCTTTTTCTTCCTTATAAACCCATGTTGGGATTATCTTATATTCTTTTAAAGATACATTTCCATCTTTCTTTTCTAAAGTAAACTTTATCATTATTCCATCTTCACTTTCAGCTACACCAATTTCTTGCTCTGATTGATTAGACAGAGAATTTCCCTGTGAATATATTACAAAAGTAGAATTTCCACTTTCATTTCTCATTATTTCATATGGCTGAATAACATGGGGATGTCCACCTAAAATAATGTCCACACCTAATTTATTAAGTCTTTTAGCTATTTCATTTTGAGATGCTTCTATATATGTATTATATTCTTCTCCCCAATGCATTGATGTTATAATAAACTCAACACCTTCTGATTTCATTGCTGATATTTCATTTTCAATTTTCTTATAAAAGCTTTCTAAATCATTATAATTAAAAGTATTTATAAGATTTTCACTATATGTGGATAATATATTACTATTTATTGTTTTATGGCCATTAATCATTGATGTTTCAAAAACATACGCTAGAAATCCTATCTTTATTCCATTTACTTCCTTCACTAAATAATTTTTTTCTTTTTCTGTAGATTTTACTCCTAAAACATCTAATCCCTTTTCCTTTGTAACATCAATAGTTCTTTGTAAACCTACATCTTCATAATCATAAATATGATTATTAGCATAATTAATTATATCAATTCCTGTATCTTTTAAAGCATCAACTACTTCATCTGGCGAATTAAAAAATGGATAGCCACTTGGTTCACAACCTGCTAAAGTACCCTCTAATATTCCCATTGATATGTCTGAATCTAAAATCATTTTCTTAATATATTGAAAACTTGGCGAAAAATCATAAGAATTTTCTTGTTTTGCTCCATCTATTTGTGATTGATGTATTATTAAATTTCCTAGAGATATAATATCAACATATTGCACTTCTTCATTTACTGAATCACTATTTTCTGCAGTTTCATCTATACCATTATTTAAATAAATATTTTCTTCATTTTCCTTTTCCTTATAATATGTATTAGCTAAAACTACTATTGCTACTAGAAACATCATACTCATTAATATTTTTATCATATTACTATTTTTTTTCATGCATATCTCCCATGAAAATAAAAGCTTGTCTAAAATTAGCACTTTATTTTCTTAATTTGCTATAATAAAATTCTTCTTAATTATATACTCCTAATTTCATATTTTCAACTATATTATAGTATGTACTAAATATTTCATAATAATGTTCTATTAACCTTTTATTATAAACAAAGAAAGCTAGATAATATTTAATAGTATATTACATACAAAATATTATCTAGCAACCTTTTTAATTATATTCCTTCTTTCCTTTACTTTTAATATATAAATACACGCTATTTATTAAGAATATTATTCCTGAAAAAAATAATACTAATGCCCATTGATCTAAATTTAATGAAACAGTGTTAAACACTGATTTCAAGAAAGGTATATATAAAATACTACATATCATGATAACAGAAACACATACAGCTCCTAATAAATATGGGTTAGAAAAAATCTTAATTTCAAATATAGAATGTCTCTCAGATCTACATTCAAAAACATGCAATAATTGAGACATTACAAGTGTACATAATGAAATAGTCCTACAAGTTGCCAAATCCATACCAAAAAGCCTAGCAAGTTCAAAAGAAAATAATGTACATACACCAATAAGGCATCCTCTTACTATTATCTTTTCCCATAGACCTCTAGCAAATATCCCTTCACTCTTTCTACGTGGTTGTTGCATCATAATATCCTTATCTGGTGGGTCTACTCCTAAAGCAATGGCTGGAAGACCATCAGTTGCCAAGTTAACAAATAAAATTTGTATTGGTGTCAATGGATTAGGTAAGTAAAATACAGACGCTAAAAACATTGTAAGAACTTCTCCTAAGTTACATGATAATAAATATCTAATAAATTTTCTTATATTATCATAAATAATTCTACCTTCCTCTACAGCAGATACTATAGTTGCAAAATTATCATCAGTCAGTATCATTGCTGCTGCTTCCTTAGTTACATCTGTACCTGATATTCCCATTGCTATACCTATATCAGCTTCCTTTATAGCTGGTGCATCATTAACTCCATCACCAGTCATGGCTACTATATTATTATTCTTTTTAAATGCTTTTACTATCCTTAACTTATGATTTGGTGATACCCTAGCAAAAACTCTTACTTTCTTAACTGCTTCTTCTAAATCATCATCACTGATTTTTTCAAGTTCTTCTCCTGATAAACCTTGATCATCACTATTACATATATTTATACTTTTTGCAATTGCCAATGCAGTATTTTTGTGATCTCCTGTTATCATAACAGGCTTGATTCCTGCCAACTTACATTTCATTACTGCCTCTTTTACTTCTGGTCTTGGCGGATCCATGCTACCTGCAACACCTATAAATATTAAATTATTTTCCACATCTTCTGATTTCTTTATATCCTCTTTTTTATATGCTGCTGCAATACACCTTAAAGCTTTGTTGGACATGATATCAATATACGAACATATCTGTTTCTTTTTAGCCATGGTCATAGGCTTTACTCTGCCATTTTCTAAAATATAATTACACTTATTTATAACCCTCTCTGGTGCACCCTTCATATAACAAGTCTCACAATTATCTTCCTTCATTATTACAGTCATCATTTTTCTATTAGAATCAAAAGGAATATCATAAACTCTTTTAGCTTTTTCCACAAAGTTTTTCATTTCCTTAACATCTTTAAAAAATGCACTTATAAGTGCTGTTTCTGTAGGGTCTCCCATCAGTGCTTTTTCTACTTTGCTGACGTTATAGTCATAGTTAGTATCATTACAATATACAAATGCTTTTTTCAGCATTTCATAATTACTTGGCAATTCTCTATCTAATTCATATATTCTTCCATTTATAAAGATTTCCTTAACAGTCATTTTATTTTGAGTTAAAGTACCAGTTTTATCAGAGCATATTACTGATGTACACCCTAATGTTTCTACTGCTGGCAGTCTTCTTACAAGTGCATTTCTTTTTAACATTCTATTTACACCAAGTGCTAATGCTACTGTTACTATAGCTGCTAACCCTTCTGGTATTGCTGCCACTGCCAATGAAACTCCCAGTAAGAACATTTCCGTAATATCATTACCTCTTATTATTCCTAAGATAGTTACTACAGCACAAATAACTAAACAGGCAATTACAAGAATCTTTCCTAATGAATTTAATCTTTCTTTTAGTGGTGACCTTTCTTCCTCTATATTATCCAAAAGATTAGCTATTTTACCCATTTCTGTATTCATACCAATAGCATCAATAAGTATCATACCTCTTCCTTTTAAAATTATTGTCCCCATATATCCATGATTTTTATCTTTCGTAGTATCTTTAGAAACTCCTACAGACTCTCCTGTAAGCAATGATTCATCCACTACCATATTAGAAGCATCAATAAACTTACCATCTGCTGGTATTCTATCTCCTGCTTCTACCACCACTACATCACCTAAGGTCAATTCCCTAGACGTAATTACTTTTAAACTTCCATCTCTAATAACCTTACATGTGGGAGCAGCTAATTCCTGCAATGCTTCTAATGATTTTTCCGTCTTAAACTCTTGAACAAATCCTAATATAGCATTGACAAACACAATTATTAATATGGTTACTGCATCTGCCTTATCTCCCATTATACCTGATATAACTGTTGCAACTATTAAAACCCAAACTATAAAATCATTAAATTGAGATAAAAAAATTAATATGGCTGATTTATTCTTTTTATGTTTAAGTTCATTATAACCATATGTTTGTATCCTCTTTTCTGCTTCCCTAGTTGTTAGTCCCCTTGTGAATTCTCTTTCCTGAATCACATCTTCTCCTCCCATAAAATAACTCTTCTATAAATATATATTAAATCCAATATAAATTAAGAATTAAAAATTATGAATTTCATCGATTTTTAATTTTACATTTTTAATTATTTACAACCTTTATACTTATGCGATAAAATATTGTCATATGCTTATTTTTAGAAAATACAAAGGAGGCAATTGATTTGAAAGATATAATATATGTAACTGGTCATAAAAATCCAGATTCAGATTCTATATGTGCAGCATATTCTTATGCTGAATTTAAAAATCTAACAGGAGATACAAAAGCTGTTCCTGTAAGACTTGGTAACATAAGCCAAGAAACACAATTTGTTCTTGATTATTTTGGTGCTAAAGCTCCAGAATTATTAAAAACTGTAAGACTTATGGTTGAAGACTTAAACTTCGATAAAATAAATCCAGTTTTACCTACACTTTCATTAAAATCTGCTTGGAATGTAATGAAAGAAAACAACATGAAGACATTACCTGTTGTTGATGAAAACAATCACTTATTAGGTGTTCTTTCTGTTTCTAATTTAACTTCTTGCTACATGGACATGTGGGACAACACAATATTATCAAAAAGCAATACTACGTTAGAAAACATATTAGATACACTTTCAGCTACAGCTTGCTATATAAATGAAAACTTAAAAACATTCCCAGGCAAAATAGTAGTTTCTGCTATGGATCCAAAGAGCATGGTTGATCATATAAATGCTGGAGATATTGCTATCGTTGGTGATAGAGAAGAAGCTCAAGTAGCATTAATAGATAAGAAAGTATCATTAATGATTGTAACAGGTTCTCATACACCATGTGAAAACATCATTACTTTAGCTAGAGAAAATGGCGTTACTGTAATAGTTACTCCTCATGACTCATTCACAACTTCAAGACTTATTGTACAAAGCGTACCTGTTGAATATGTAATGGCTAAGGAAAATATCGTATCATTTACTAATGATGACTTAGTGGACGATATAAAAGATGCTATGGCTCAAACTAGATTCAGAAGCTACCCAGTAACTGATGAAAATGGTAGAGTTTTAGGAATGGTTGCTAGATACCACTTAATTTCTAAACACAAGAAAAAAGTTATCCAAGTTGACCACAACGAAAGAGGTCAATCTGTTGATGGATTAGAAGATGCAGAAGTATTAGAAATCATCGATCACCACAGAGTTGCTGATATTCAAACAAGCAATCCTATCTTCTTTAGAAATGAACCAATAGGAAGTACTTCTACAATAGTTGCTAAATGCTTCTTTGAAAGAGGTTTAACTCCATCTAAGACTGCTGCTGGTTTATTATGTAGTGCTATAATCTCTGATACATTATTATTCAGAAGCCCTACTTGCACACCTCAAGATGAAGAAATCTGTAGAAGACTTGCTGAAATAGCTGGTATTTCATCTGTTGAAGATTACGCTAAAGAAATGTTCAAAGCAGGAACTTCATTAAAAGGAAAAACTGTGGAACAAATCTTCAATCAAGATTACAAACCATTCTCAATTGAAGATATCAAAGTTGGTATAGCACAAGTTAATACAATGGATATTGATGGATTTATGCCATTAAAAGAAGAAATGTTAGCTTACATGAATGAAAAAGCAAAAGAATCATCATTAGATATGGTTATGTTATTATTAACTGACATAATCACTGAAGGTTCTCAAGTTCTTGTTGTTGGTGAAAGATCTGACATAGCTGAAAAAGCATTCAATGCAACACTAGTAGACAATACTGCTTTCCTTCCTGGAGTTCTTTCAAGAAAGAAACAAGTTGTACCGCCAGTAACAAACGTAATAACAAATGCTTAAAAAATAAGAGATGCTTTGCATCTCTTATTTTTTACCTATTAATTATTTAAGTAATTGTATTATTTGCTCTGGTGCAGAATTAGCCTGTGCCATCATAGATTGAGCTGCTTGTAATAATATATCACTTTTTGTATTTCGTGTAACTTCTAAGGCCATATCAGTATCTCTTATTTTTGATTCAGATGAAATAGTATTTTCAGCTGAATTATCTAAATTATTTACTACATATTGTAATCTGTTTTGATATGCACCTAAAGCCGCTCTTTGATCTGATACTTTTTTAGTAGCTTCATCAATTATTTTTATTGCACTTTCTGCACTTTTTGATGTAGTTACATCTAATGCTCTTTCATACTTTTTAGTATCGGTTCCATCAGTAACTCCTGGTTCTTTAGTAAAACCAGCTCCAGCTCCAACTAAACCTAAAGCTCTAGCTCTCATATTTCCAATTGAAACAAGCATTGATTGTTCTTTATTTGAACCAACTTGAAGTTTTATCTCAATATCTTCATTATAAGAATTACCATTAAATACTTCAAGTACGCTATTTTCTCCTACTATTTGAGATGTAATAACTAATTTATTACCATCCCTTGTTAAATCTACACCTTGAAGTTTCATTATAGTTTGATCTATTATAGCTTGAACTAACTCTTCTGCATTTGTTGCGTCCTTGATATCTATTCCTATTGCTTTACCCATATATGGTCCATCAGTAGAATCAAAAAACTGTATAGTTTGTCCATTAATGCTCATCCCTGCATCTACAAGTGCTTTTATATCATCTTTAGTTGCTGCTATAGTAGAAAAATCTATTGTAGTTGAAGCTCCCTTTGCTGGTATATCTTGCCCTGCTATAGTTCCTCCTGCACCGACTTGTCCACCAGTATTAACATCTGTTACATTAAAAGCTTTATTAGCAGAAGCTATTCCTGTAACATTCATTGTTGCATTTGCACCTGTACTATTTCCACTATCTAAAGCTTCAACTATAATTTGACTACCTTTAGCATATGCTCTAAAATCGCCATTTAAAGCTGGATTAGTATCAATTTGACTTTGAACTAATTTAGCTGTAGCTTCTGCTACTTTTTTAATATCTTTAGCTTCCAAAGTTCCATTAGCAGTATTAGTAATTTTAATTTGACCTCCTGTAACTACACCATTGGGAGTAGGTGATTGAGTTATAAATCCATTTGGATCTTTTACTCCATAAGTAATATCTCCTACATTTCCATTAGGTAAATAAACATATGTAACCCCTAAATCTATTCCATTTATCTGAAAACTAAAACGATCAGGTTGAGGATAAATATTACTTGATATACCTGCATCTAATGTAATTGCAACCTTCATATTCTTCGTTATAGCATCATTACCTTTTGTGTGAGTAACTTCAGTACCATTAAAATCTAAATTTATAGCCTTTACACCATTTCCTTGGCCACCAGTTAATATTTTTTTAGTATTAAACTCGGTAGTATTGGCAATTCTATTAATTTCTGAAGTAAGTTCATTCATTTCTTCTTGAAGAGCTTTTCTATCACTTTCAGTGTTAGTGTCATTAGCAGCTTGTACAGAAATATCTCTCATTCTTTGAATTATAGAATGAGTTTCATTTAATGCACCATCTGCTGTTTGAATTAAAGAAATACCATCTTCTGCATTTCTTGAAGCCTGCTCCAAGCCCCTAATTTGTGCTCTCATTTTTTCAGAAATAGAAAGACCTGCTACATCATCTCCAGCACTGCTTATTCTTAATCCTGAACTTAGCTTTTCCATTGATTTAGAGGAGGCTTTATTATTTATTTTCATATTTCTTTTTGAGTTCATAGCACCCATATTATGATTAATTTTCATTATTTCTTCCTCTGTTATCTAAAATTTCTCTCCATTTTTATTATCGAAAAAAATCTTATTAAATTAATAGTTTATAAAAAAATAATGGATAAAATTTATTTTAAATTTTATCCATTATTTTTTATCTAAGATTATTTATCATTTCCCACATTTCATCAGCAGCTGTAATTCCTTTAGAACTTAATTGAAAAGCCCTTTGAGTTACTATCATATCTGTCATTTCTTGTGAAAGATCCACATTGGAAGCTTCTAAATATCCTTGATACATATCGGCATCTAAAGTTCTGTATACTTGAACTCCATTTAATTCCTTAAATAAATTATCTCCAACAGATGTAAATGCATCATTACCTACTGCTGTATATACTGCAATTTCTCCAACCTTTTCAAAGTTACCATTGTTTTCTGCAAATATTTCCCCTTTTTTATTTATAGTAAAATTATCAGCTGTAAGGCCTGTATTATTCTGTGAATACCCATTTGCATACTGAACCTCTAAAATATTCCCATTAGCAGTTACAAGTCTTCCATAAGAATCTAATTTAAAACTGCCATCTCTAGTATAATACTCTGTTCCATTACTGGAAATCACTTTAAAATATCCTTCACCATCTAATGCCAAATCAGTTTTTTGATTTGTTGTTTGTAAACCACCTTGGCTATTATCTTTAGTAAAATTACCAGCTTTAACTCCACTTCCTACTGTAGCTGTTTTATCATTTAATGGATTTCCCCATTCATCTAAAGAAGATGAAATTAAATCCTTAAAACCTGCATTAACTTTTTTATATCCTGTAGTATTTACATTTGCTATATTATTTGATATTACATCTAATTTCTCTTGATTAGCATTAAGTCCTGATTTACTTGTCCATAATGTTGTTAACATCTATATATCCTCCTACACTTTACCTATGCTGTTAGCAGCTAAATCCAAAGTACCATCTATCATCTTAAAGATACTTTGACTACTTTGGAAATTACGCATTGTACTCATCATATTAACCATTTCATTTGTTACATTAACATTAGACCCTTCCAAATAACCTTGATGTGTTTTTACTACAGAATCCATAATAGGATTTTCTCCTGTATAATAATTATCTCCTACTTTTTTTAATGTACTATAATCTTCAAAATCAGCTGTAACCATTTGATAATTAGCTAATCCATCAACATTTAAAATATTATTTACTCCTAATGTATATTGATTATTGCCTACAAAAATAGGTTCCATTATCCCTGTATTCATATTTCTTCCCATTACAGAATCTCCTGAAGTAGTCTTTAAAGTTCCATCAGCTCCCACAGTAAAATCTCCATCTCTTGTATACAAATATTCATTACCTTTTTGAACTACAAAGAAACCTCTTCCATTTATAGCAAAATCCGATGAATCTGATGTACTTTTAAGTCCACCTTGAGTAAATGATTTTTGTACTGTGTCAATGGCAGCTCCCAAACTCAAACTACCTATTACACCATTTTCTCTATTACCTATGTATACTTCATTAAAACTCTTAGTAACTAAAGATTCTGATTTATATCCATTTGTATTAGCATTAGATAAATTATTTGTTATTGATGTTTGCTGATTTTCTAAAGTAATCATTGATGATAATGATGTATATAAACTTCTAATCATTAAATATATCCTCCTCATTAGCTTCTGTGGTGCTATTAGTAGTAGCATCATTACTTGAAGAATTATCATTTTCAAAAAAAACCTTACATTCATCTTCATAATGCATTCCCATAGCTCTTGCTGCTTTTTCTATTTCTGCATTTGACATTTTATTAGTGCCAGATAAAAATAATATTAATGTAGATATAATCATTCCAATTCCAATTCCCATTAAAATCTTTTTATCTCTAAATATATAAATACTTTCTTTTATTGATTGTATAATGCTCTTACTAATAATACTTCACCCTTTCCTATACTAAGTGAACTACATATTTCTTCATCACTTTTTCCTTCATCAATCATCATTTTAATATTTTCAAACTTACTATCATCACCATGATTATCCTTTAAATTATTAAAATTAATTTCAGAAATTATATCTTTATCTATACAATCTCTTTTTATATCGTTATCTAATTTCACTTGCTTTATATTCTCTTTTATATTTACATTACTATTTTCTATATTAAAAACTTCAGTTCTTAACTCTTCAATTTCTTTTTGTAAATCAAGAATACTTTCCGCCATATCCTTTCTCATATCTACAAATTTCATATCATAGTCTGTAAATTCTTTTTCTTCATTTTTTAGAATATTAGTAAAAGAGCCTCCATCATCGGCTCTTTCATTTTTTATATCTCTATTAACAACTATTAAAACTATTCCTATAACTATAAGTAAAATATGTATCACTTTTTATACCTCTATGTAATTTATTTTTTGAAGCATAACCCTTAAATTCTTAATAGCTCTACTATGTAACTGACAAACTCTCGATTCAGATACCTCTAGTACTTTACCTATTTCTTTTAACGTCAAGCCCTCATAATAATAAAGATTTAATATTGTTCTATCTTTTTCTTTTAATTTTTCAATACATTCAGCTAATATTTCTACTTTTTCTTTATCTTCATAAGAATCATGAGGACTTGGGCTATTTTTATCTTCAACAACTCCCATAATAGTTAATTCATCATCTTCCGAAAATAGAATTCCTTCTAAAGATACTACTGACATAAAGTTAATATATCTTTCGATATCAGCAACTTCTGACACAGTTATATTTAAATATTCAGCTATTTCATCTATGATTGGTTCTCTAAGTAACCTATTTTGCAATGCATCAATAGCTTCATTATACTTTGCTAATTTATCCATTGCCCCTTTAGAAATAGGCCTGGCTTTTCTTATCTGATCTATCATTTCACCTTTTATTCTTATTGATGCATAAGATGAAAATTTTATTCCCTTATCTGGATCAAATTTACTTATGGCATCCATTAACCCTATCATTCCATAACTAACTAAATCTTCATACTCTATATAAGTACTCCTTCCAATCATTATTCTAGACGCAATATATTTTACTAAAGGAATATATTGTTCCACTATTTTTTCCTTATTATCTATATTAGTCCAGCTCATTGTTACCCCTCCTTAGTTAGCTATAATTTTTGCATACATAATACATCTAATCTTCCATTTATTTTTAATTGAAACTTGGCCATTTCCCTCTCCTCCTAAGAAAAAATATCAAATAACTTATTAAATAATCCTTTTGCACCATTTCCTCTTATAGAACTTTCTCTACCCATAATTTTTTCTGATACATGCACTATGGATTTTGCTGCTTCAGATTTAGGATATTTTATTACTATAGGAATTTGATTTCTCACTGCCATGGTAATATGCTTATCCTCATATATACATCCCAAATAACTTGGATATCCATTTAAAAATTTTCTAGTTGCTAAGTCAAATTTATTAAATGTTGATTTTCCCTCTGTTTCACTTATAACTCTATTAATTACTATATTAACATGAGTTTCTATTTTAAAATGCTTAAGTGCTTTAAATAGGCTATATCCGTCCGTCAATGATGTAGGTTCTGGTGTTAAAATAAATATAGCTTCATCAGAACTAGCAATAAAAGCAAGAACTGTTCTACTTATTCCAGCACCTGTATCAATTAATATATAATCATATCCATCAATTCTATCTATTTCTGAAATAAATCTTTCTCTTTGTTCTTCTGTCAAATCTTCAATATTATTTATTCCTGTTCCTCCAGGTAGTAAGTGAATTCCATGTGGCCCTTCAATAATTCCATTTTCAATTGAAACTTCACCATTTATAACATCCATAATATTGTACTTATGATATATTCCCATTAATACATCATCATTTCCCATACCAATATCAGCATCAAAAAGCAATATTTTTTTCCCTTCTTTTGCAAGAGCTATTGCTAAGTTTACTACAAAATTACTTTTACCTACTCCACCTTTTCCTGAAGTTATAGTTATAATTTTTGATTTTTCATTTAATCCACTACTTTTACTAGCTAATTGTCTTAAAATTTCTGCCTGGTCCATCATATTGAATCTTCTCCCATTATAAGCTTAATAATTTCATCTTTACTTGGAACCCTTATGTCATTTGGTACATTTTGACCTGTAGTTAAAAAAGCTACCGGCTTATTACTTTCCTTTAATATGGTATGTATAATTCCATATGATGAAGTTTCATCTAACTTTGTAATAATAAGCTTTTCGTACTCTATTTGCTCATAACCTTTAAGTATCATCTTTACATCTTTGTTTTTAGTTGTACTACTCATAACCATAAGAGTATGATCTGGATTAGCTTTTTGAACAAAAGCTCTTAGTTCTGAAATCTGCATATTATTCTTACTGCTTCTTCCAGTGGTATCTATTAATACCACATCTAAATCTGTCATGGAATTAATTGCTTCTTCCATTTCTTTTATGGTTATAACAACTCTAAATGGTATATTCATTATTTCTGCATAAGTTTTAAGTTGTTCTACAGCTCCAATTCTATAAGTATCTATGGTGATTAACCCAACTTTTTTCTTATCCATAAGAGCTAATTTTCCTGCTAATTTTGCTATTGTGGTGGTTTTTCCTACACCTGTAGGTCCAACCAACACAACTCTACCATTTATATCTTCATTTGATATTTGTACTACCTCTGACAAATAACTTTTCATGGCTTCTTCTTTATCTTCAGCTTCATTCCAAACTCTTCTAAACTCTTCTAAATAAACAGGATTTAAATCAAGACTATTAACATAATTTAATAATAAATCTTCATTATCTTCACCTTTAGTATTATTTAATATCTCATTTAAAATACTCTTCATTTCTTTAACTTCATCTTCAAGAACATTTTTCTCTTCTTCTTTAGGTTTTACAACATCCTTACTCATTATTGCTTTAATACTTTCAACAGATTCCTTTAACACATCACTACTTGCAAAAGTACTTTGTGGTTTTTGTGTTTTCATTGATTCTGTAGTGTTTTCTAAGGCTACTGTAACTTCTATAAGCTTAGGTGAAAAGTATTTTTTAAATCCTGATTGTCTTATTTTTCTTTGACTTATAATTATTGCATCTTTTCCTAATTCATATCTAATTCTCGTCATAGCCTCATTCATATTTTTAACTACATATTTTTTTATTATCATTATAAAGCTACAACTCCTTCTGTTCTTATTTGTACATCATTTGGTATTTCATTTAAAGAAAGTACCATCACATGTGGAAATACCATTTCTATAAGTTTTCTAAATACCGGTCTTATATTAGGTGATACCAAGATAATTGGTTGATTATTATAGAAATAAACACTATCTATTGTTTGACGTATTTTTTCTAAAATTCTTGTAGTTGTTTCTGGATCAACTGATGGGAATGATCCTTGCAGAGATTTTTGTGTATTATTTGCAATTATATTTTCAATTTGTGGATCTAATGTGATCACTGTAACAGTTCTATTTTCATCTACTACCGTATTACATATGGTTCTTGCCATAGCAAATCTTACATATTCAGTTAATAACTCTATATCCTTAGTATTTCTTGAATTATCTGCTAAAGATTCAAAAATTGTTACAGTATCCTTTACTGGTACCTTTTCTCTTAATAAATTTTGTAATACCTTTTGTACTTCACCGATGGTCATTAAATCAGGTATAAGTTCCTCTACAACTGTGCTATACTTCTCCTTCATATTATCAACTATCATCTTAACTTCTTGACGTCCTAATAATTCATGTGCATGAGATTTTATAGTTTCAGTTAAGTGAGTAACCATTACTGTTATTGGATCTACCACTGTAAATCCTCTTATTTCAGCTTCTTCTTTTTGATCTGCATTTATCCATACAGCTGGCAGACCAAATGTTGGTTCAATAGTTTTAATTCCTGGCATAGTGCCACTTTCTCCTGATGGATCCATACAAAGAAGCATGTTTGGCATCAATTCAGAGGAAACTATCACTGTTCCCCTAATTTTTAATATGTACTCATTATTTTTAAGCTGTAAATTATCCCTTATTCTAATAGGCTGTACAATTATACCCATTTCAATGGCACACTGTCTTCTAACTGAAGCTATTCTTTGTAATAAATCTCCACCATTTCTTTCATCAGCTAAAGGTATAAGACCATATCCAATTTCAACTTCCATAGGTTCTACAGAAATTAAATTCATAACATTCTCAGGTTCTTTTCTTATTTGCTCTTCTTGCTCTTCAACTTCTTGAACCATAGCAACTTCTTGTTTCTTTTCCTCTTCCTTTATAAGCATAAATGATAATCCACCCATAGATGCCCCTGCCAATGCAAATGGTACTGTTGGCATTGATGGTATTATTGCAAAGGCAAACATTATTGTTGCTGCAATTCCAAGAGCCACTGGGAAAGCTGATAACTGAGTAGTTAAAGTTTTACCGAAATTATTTTTTGAATTTGATCTAGTTACAAGAATACCAGCAGCAGTAGAAATAAGTAATGCTGGAACCTGACTTACAAGCCCATCACCTATTGTTAAAATAACAAAACGACTAGCTGCCTCTCCAGCTGACATACCCATTTGAGTAATACCAATTATAATTCCACCTAAAACATTTATTACAGTAATTATTATACCTGCTACAGCATCACCTTTAACAAACTTAGATGCCCCGTCCATGGTTCCATAAAAATCTGCTTCAGACTGCAAATCAGCTCTTCTTTTTTTAGCAGTTGCTTCATCTATTAATCCTGAATTTAAATCAGCATCAATACTCATCTGCTTACCAGGCATTGCATCTAATGTAAATCTTGCAGAAACTTCTGCAACTCTAGTAGACCCATTAGTTATAACAAGAAACTGTATTATCATAATTATTAAGAATATAATAACTCCAACAACATAATTTCCACCAACTACGAAATCACCAAAGGCAGTAATTATACTTCCTGCATCACCTTTACTTAATATAAGTCTTGTAGAAGAAATATTAAGCCCCAATCTAAATAAGGTAACTACCAATAGTAATGTTGGGAAAACTGATAATTGTAGTACGCTTGTGGTAAACATAGTAATCATTATTACAATAATTGATAAAGTTATGTTGAGTGCCAGTAAAATATCTAAAGCTATTGATGGTAATGGTATTATTATCATAAGTACAATACCAATTACCCCAAAAGCCACCAACACATCAAGATTTTCTTTTAAATTAAACTTTCTATCGATAGCCAATTTCATCAATCCTTTTAATTATCTTATTTTTTCATTTTATATATAGCCACAAGAATTTCAGCTACAGCTTGATACATTTCCTGTGGTATTTCTCTGTCCAATTCTACCTCTTTATAAATCATTCTTGCTAAAGGTTTATTTTCTATTATTGGAACATCATTTTCCTTGGCCTTTTCCTTAATTCTAATGGCTAAATGATCTATTCCCTTTGCAACCAATTTAGGTGCATTATTCTGTCCATCTTCATACTTTATAGCTACAGCTATATGAGTTGGGTTGGTAATAACTACAGTGGCATCTCCCACGGCATTCATCATACCTTGAGTTATCATGGCTCTTTGTTTTTGCTTTATCTTAGCCTTTACCTGTTGATCCCCTTCCATCTGCTTATATTCATCCTTTATTTCTTGCTTAGACATTCTAAGCTCTTTATTATGGAACCTAAATTGAATAAAATAATCAGTAGCTGCCAGCACTATTAAAAGTATTACTATTTTAGTAAATAAACCAACAACTATCTGTTTTATTTCACTACCTATACTTGAAACATTTAATGTTGATATATGAAGAATATCATTATAATTATCTTTCATATAAGAATATCCAATGTAAGTAACAATAGTTACCACCAATAGATTCTTTAAAAGGTCAAAGGCACTTTTCTTAGAAAACATATTTTTAATACCATTTAAAGGATTAAGCTTTTTTAAAGAAGGTTTTAATGGTTCTCCAGTTAATAAAAATCCTGTTTGCATTAAACTAGCTACTATTCCTGCAACCATTATAGGTATTACTACCAATACAACTGTTGAAGCAAATTTAGTAAAAGAATTACTTGCAATTGACTTTAATAAACCATCTGTTAACTCCATAGAGCCTACATTGCTTAAATAGTAAATTATTATTTCCTTAAAGTTATTAATTATCTTATCACTTAAAGTCATAATCACCAATAAAGTTGCTATGGTAGTAAGAGCAATTCCTACATCTTTACTTTTAGCAATTTGACCTTTTTTTCTAGCATCAGACTTCTTTTTAGGCGTAGCTTCTTCTGTTTTATCATCTGACATAAAAATAAGTGCTACAGGAGCTACATTTAATATTCTTCTTATAACTGAAGGTAAATAACTTAAAGCACCTATAAAAACTTTATTTATTATCGCTATAGAAAGTGTAATCATTAATAACCCTACTATCATCTTTACAGGCATACCTAAAATCATTACATTTATTTGTGGAACTACTCTAGATACTAATCCCATACATATATCTGTCATTATAATTATAATAACTATAGGTAATGCAATTTTTATTCCCATAAAGAAATATTCTATTATTATCTGCATACTTTCCATCATAGATTCTGATGAAATTATTGATGAACCTACAGAAACAACTGAAAAACTTTCTATTAATGACTTAATGATCAAATGATGTGCATCTGTTATAAAAAATAATACTAAAGTACAATATTCAAGTAACTTTCCTGTTACAGTGGTAGTTGATGATGCACTGGCATCTGCCAGTGACAACATACTAAATCCTATATGAAGATCAATCCAACTTCCAGCAAGCTTTAATATTTGAAATAAACTTTTAGTTACAAGTCCTAAAAGTGCTCCAGTAATCCCTTCGTTTAAAAAATATATCAGTAGCTTATTATTATTATTTATAATTTCCATACTTACATTGGAAACCGTTGGTTCAATTGCAAAAGCTAAAATCATTGGAATAGCTAATTTCAGTACCTTTGGTGTTCCACTTGGAAAAATAATATTAAAAACTATAAAAAATGCTGATAATCTTACGAAGATAAACATAACAGTAAAAATAATTGCTGAATCTATCATTTATCCCCCTAAGATATCTTAGTAATGATATTATATATATTTTCTGTATATTGAACCATAGTTTTTGATATCCAAGAAGCTAAAAATAATCCTATTGCACATATTCCTAACAATTTTGGAACAAAAGTTAAAGTTTGTTCCTGTATTTGGGTTGTTGCTTGAATTATACTTATTATAAGACCTATAATTAATGCAGCAGCTAAAAAAGGTCCTGCCACCTTTATTACTGTCATTATAGATTCTTTTATTATTCCATTTAATAACGCTTCACTCACTTTTATTCACCTCACGAAAAACTTGTAATTAATGATTTTACAATTAAATTCCATCCATCTACCATTACAAATAATAACAATTTAAATGCCAAAGATATAACTGTTGGTGGAAGCATCATCATACCCATAGACATAAGCACACTGGCTACTATCATATCTATTACCATAAATGGTACAAATAATAAAAATCCTATTTGAAATGCTGTTTTTAATTCACTTATGGCAAAAGCAGGAACAATAGAATATAAAGGAATATTTTTTCTTGTTAATTCTCCACTATTAAGCTTTGCGGCATCAACAAATAATTCCAAATCCTTTTGCCTTGTTTCTTTTAACATAAAATCCTTTATTGGATTAGATGCATTTTCAAGTGCTTGCTCAAAAGTTATTTCTTCATTTGAATACGGCTTTAATGCAACTTCATTTATTTCTGTATATACTGGTTGCATTATGAAAATAGTTAAAAAAATAGCTAATCCAACTAAAATTTGACTAGGTATTGATTGCTGCGCTCCTATGGCATTCTTTAATAATGAAAAGACCACCGTTATTCTAGTAAATGATGTAAACATTATTATAAATGATGGTAATAATGTTAACATTGTAAAAAATATAAGTATTTTTATACTATCCACATAATCTGCTGGAGTATCTCCACTACTAACAGATAAATTAAAATGTGGCGATGCAAAAGCTTCCTTTGGAATCATGAAAGTAATTGCTATTATAAAAAACACTATTAATTTATAAGCTTTTTTATTTTTCATATTTATTTTTCCTTTTCTTTAGTTTATTTATTACTTCCTCAAAAGGCTTTATAATATTATTAAAAGCTTCTTTATTTTTTTCAATTTCAAATTTCTTTAAAACTTCAATCTCATTTAGCTCTTCTTCAGTTAGCTCTTTTATAAATTCACCTTTAGAAGGTGATACTGACATTACATATGCTTTTTTTCCTATCTTTATTATTTGTAAAGATACATCTTTTGATAACTGAGTTCTTTCAATTACTCTTATGGTTTTTCTTGAATTTACCTCATTTAATTTGCTTTCATTAAATTTTAATAGTAAGAGCATTAAAAGTATAAGAACTATTAATGTTCCTATAATTTTAATACTCATCAATACAAATTCCATATATATGTACTTCCTATTATTGAACTAAAAGTTCATTAAATTTAATATCTATAATAGTTCCAGATTTTAAATTTGAATTTAATCTTTGTACTAAATCTCTCTTTAAATTAACTTCATTATCAGCAGTAAAATCTGAAGTTTTTAAAGATTTTAAATAAAATATTGCTGAATCTCTTAAAGCAACAAGCTTAGTAGTAATTTCTTCTCCTACTTCTGTATTAGCACTGTCATAAGTAACAGTAGCAGTCATTTGCACATATTTTTTGCTACCTTCATCACTTAAATTTACAAGCAATTGCCCTAATTCAGTATAAGCTTCTACTATTGGTGCTTCTTCAGCATTTGCCTTTGATATACCATAATATACTCCAGCAAAAACTCCTCCACCTAGCAGTAATAATGCTACAACTATAATAATAATTAGTTTACCTTTACCTTTTTTCTTTTCTTCTGCCATTTCTTACTCCTTATCATCAGCTATAATTAAAATATTTACTCTTCTATTTTTAGCCATATTTTCTTCAGTATCATTAGGCACCACTGGATGATGTTCACCATATCCTGTAGCACTTAATCTTTTTGGATCTATGCCTGTATTTTCAACAAAATATTTTACTACATTTACAGCTCTATCCACTGACAATTCCCAGTTAGAAGGAAATTCTGCTGTAGAAATAGGTCTATTATCAGTATGCCCTTCTACTACAATAGTATTATCTATAGACAATAATAATTCTGCAATAGATGATAATACTTCCTTGCTATCTTCCCTTAAAGTTGATTTTGAAGTTTCAAAAAGTATACTTTCTCTAACTTGAATGGCAACACCTTGTTCAGTTTCAATTATTTCCACTGCCGCTTCTAGTTCATGCTCCTTAACAAATTTACTTACTTGATAGTACATACTTTCTTCAATATTTTCACCATCTACAGTATCTGTTGGTGTTTCTCCACCAATTAAAGGAACATCACCATTATATAAATTATATTCTAAAATACTATCCCCAACTTCACCTGCCATTACACTTCTGAAAGCTTGAGAAAGTGCTCTCATTTTAGCTTCATCAGTAGAAGACATTGCATATAAAAGAACAAAAAAAGTCATCAAAAGAGTAACACAATCAGAGTAGGTAGCTAACCATTCATCACCGCTTGGTTCATCACGCTGTACTTTTTTCCTTGCCATAACTTATGCAACTCCTTCTGTATTTTCTGTATTACTATTTATATATTCTAATCTTTCTTTTGCAGATAAATAAGTTAAAAGTTTTTCTTCTACAATTCTTGGGTTAACACCTGATTGTATTGCTAAGATACCTTCTAACATCATAGTTCTTGTACCAGTTTCTAATGCACATTGTCTTTTTAAATTTGCACCTATTGGATTACAAAAGTAATTAGCTAAGAATGAACCATAGAAAGTTGTAAGAAGTGCAACTCCCATACCAACAGCTATACTTTGAATATCATTTAAGTTTTGCATCATTTGAACTAGCCCTATTAATGTACCTATCATACCAAACCCTGGAGCATATCCACCCCAAGCACTATACATACCTGCCACATTCATTCCTCTATTTTCAGTTTCATATATATCTAGTTCTAATATTTCCTTAATAGTTTCCGGCTCAATACCATCAACAACCATTTGCATACCCTTTTTTAAGAATGGATCTTCTAAATTACTTATATCTTCTTCTAAAGATAATAAACCGTCTTTTCTTGCTCTTTGTGAAAGATTTGAAAACTGTACTATTATATCTTTTTGAGAAGCACTGCTTTCTTTAAATGCATTACCAAGACTTCCAAACATCTCTTTTATTTCATCCATAGTATATGTGATAAATAAAGCACTTAAAGATCCTCCAACACATATGAATATTGATGGAATATCAATAAATATACTAAAAGGACCTCCAGAAACAATTCCATATCCTATTAAGGCAGCTCCAAGTACAAACCCAGCCGGCGTCATAATATCTGTTTTCTTCACATCAATTTCCCCCTAAATTCTATACGTAGCTATTCTATTTTTATATCTTATAACCTTATCTTTTACTTCATGTATAGTTTCTAAAACAATATACTTTTTCCCATTGGTAAGTGTTATTAAAGTTTCAGGAACTTCTTCAATCTTTTCTATATGATCTGCATTTAAAGTAAATTCTTTATTATTCATTGCTGTTAAATCAATCATACTAACACCTTTCTTGCTTATTGAATTACCAATAATGAATCAATTAAAAATAATTAACTCATTTTTGGTAATTCAATTTTTTACTATAATTTATGAGCTGAATGATAAATTAAATTTAATCCATCATTCATTGCTCACAATTAATAATTTACAAACTATCTCTTTAAGTTAATTATTTCTGAAAGAATTTCATCACCTGTAGTGATTGTTTTTCCTGCTGCTTGGAAAGCTTTAGTGGCAACTATCATATCAGTAAATTGTTCTGCCATATCTACTCCTGACATTTCTAAATATCCTTGAAGAATATCTCCATATCCTGAGCTATTCCTATTAGTTGGACTATTTTTACCACTTGAAATTATTGCTGCTCCTGAACTTCCTGAAGGTTCATACATATTGTTTCCTATATCTGTTAAACCAACTTCATTTTTAAAGCTTGACATAGCTATTTGACCAAGAGCTGTTATTTCACCAGTTTCTAATACACCTGTTATTAATCCATCAGCAGATATATTAAAACTCTTTACTGCAACTTGGGTTTCTTTACCTGCTTTATCAATTTTAGTTACTTTATCTGGAATTTTTAAAGATACTAATTGGTTATCTACAGATACTGTATTATTGTTTGATTCAACGTATAATACTGTTCCATCTGGTCTTATGTTATCTCCATTATTATTATTCTTTGTATCTGTTGTTTTCATAGCAAACCCTAAAACTCTATAACCTTTTGATGTTAAAAGGTTACCTTCATTATCTAACACAAAAGAACCATCTCTTGTATATGCCACAGAGCTATTAGCTGGCATAGCATCTATTCCATTATCATCTATTGTTATCTTGTCATTAGTTCCTCCCGTAAGCTCTGGACCTGCAGCCACCATAAAGTATCCACTTCCATCTACTGCCACGTCAAGAGATCTTGATGTTGATTGCATTGAACCTTGAGACATGATTTTATCTATACTGGCAATTTGTGCTCCAAGACCTACTTGCTTACCATTAACACCTCCTAAAGAATCTGATGCTGCACTGGCACTACCTAATGTTTGACTTATTGTAGTACTGAAATTTACTCTTGATCCTTTAAATGCTGTTGTACTTACATTGGCTAAGTTATTACCTATAACGTCTAACTTAGTTTGATTTACTTTCATTCCTGAAATCCCTGAATATAACGATCTTAACATAAATATTTCCTCCTAAAAATTTTTCATTTGTTTCTTGCTTCTATCTTTCCACAAGACAAGGCCTCCATATTTGGTCCAGCCTAATAAATTTTTATAATATAACTACACTATCTATATTGGTAAAAACATTATTTTCTGCTCTTTCTTTCTCTACGGCAGTTATTATTGTTCTATTTTTTATATTAGCTATTAATGCCACATCCTTATATATAAACACTGCATTTTTAGCACCCTTTTCTTTTGCTAAATCGAAACCATTATTTATCACATTCATATCATCTCTTGAAAAGCTTATTTCATTGAATCTTTTACAAGCATGTTTAGATAAAATAAATCCTTCATTTTCTGTCTTTACATTATTTAATACATCATTAAAGCTAACTTCCCCTGTGTTACCATTAGTTAATTTTGCTTCACTTTCCAGGTTAAAAAAATTACCTACAGCATATGCTCTTCCATTAACTATTCTATACCCCATAACTCACCTTCTTTTGTTATATTGGAGTATCTTGCACCTTTTCAACTAAACTATAGTCGTAAGTCTTTATCTCTCCATCTAAAAGCTTAACTTTAATATTTATAGCACCATTTTCTCTAGATACAGACATAACTTGTCCTGTTACCTTTTCATTATTACCATTTTCTTTACTTTCAGTAAGTTCCACATATTTTCCTATATAAGAACTTGCTGTCATCATCGCAATATTTGTATTCATATTATTTAAAGCTGAAAGTGATGAGTCTCCTACATCTAAAACCGTTTGAATACTACTCATTGGAACATCAATATACTTTGTTTGATTATCCTCATAAACCTCTATTGATACTGTATAACTCGTCCCATTGTTTCCACTTACACCTCTAACTATACCAGTATAAGGAATACCTTTATTATCAAGAACATTAACTGTAACACCTTTACCTACTAAGTTATATGCTGCTGAATTAGACATTGTAGTATTTAAATTAGACATTTGTTCCATAGTTGAAAACTGTGCTAATTGTGATATGTATTGTGTTGAATCTGCATCAGCCGTTGGATCTAAATTAGATAATTCTGCCACTAATATTTGTAAAAATGCATTTTTATCTACACTTCCACCTGCTTCAACAATTGAAGTTCCTCTATCAGTTTTTCCTCCAACAGTATAATTACCACCAGCTCTACTTTGACCTGAAATTGTACTTATATCTGACATATGTATTCTCTCCTATGCTAATAAGTTAACATTAGAAATTTCTTCTGAAATTTCTTCATTTTCTTCTTTATGTATATTTATAGAATCATTATCTTCTACAAAATAATTTTCTTTATTTCTTTCATCATTAAATTCATTACTAAAACCTTGTCCACTATAATAAGTAGTATCTTCATATAAGCCAATATTTACTTC
The DNA here is from genome assembly GCF_014287815.1 of Clostridium lentum. Taxonomy (GTDB): domain Bacteria; phylum Bacillota; class Clostridia; order Clostridiales; family Clostridiaceae; genus Clostridium; species Clostridium lentum. The sequence goes on along the minus strand of NZ_JACOOQ010000019.1, from coordinate 10,030 downwards.
TTTAATAATTAAACTTTCATTGCTTAAATGCTTTTTAATTTCTTCCATATTAGAATTTAACAATGTATATGTTTCTTTAGATGTTGATTTAATATCTGCCTTCATTATTCCATCTTCAGATATTATCTTTATGGTTATTTCACCTAATTCCTTAGGATATATCTTTACAGTAAGTTGCTCCACTTGATTTTTAACCATATACTTAACATTAGAAACCACATCAGTAGCTACTGTTTCTCTTGAAACTACCACAGGTTTCACCTCTGATATTAGACTTGAAGCAACATCATTTTTACTATTTAAAACTTCTGTAAATATAGGTGTGTCTTCAACTATGTAATCTTCAACTTTATTTATGTCTTCATCCATTGTCATAAGCTTGGCTAAAATATCTTCTTCACCTTTTTGCTCACCATTAGATTTATCTATATTAAATACCATCTTTAACATTTCAACACCTTGTGAAGTATCCTTTTTGCTTTCGCCTTTAGAACTATCCACAACTTCTATAAATTTATCCTTTTTAATTTCATTGCCATCTTTATCGCACAAAACAGTTAATATTTTATCTATATTATCTGTTGTAACAACTTTATCTTCTTCTAAATTTAAAGTTTTAACAATTTCTTTAATAGGCAAATTGATTATATTAGATGATGTTTCTTCATTTAAATCTATATTTTCACCATTATTTAAAGACACTTCTTCTATTACATTTTCAAATATATTAATATTTTCTGATTCAAATACAGTATTATTTTTAAGTAAATTTATATTTTCTAACACATTAGAGTTATTGTTATTTATTAGCTCTGATGAAATATTTAAATCAGCAATTTCACTTAAATAATTTATATTTTTTAAAGTATTGATACAATCTAAACTAGAAGTATTGCCAGATTCTAAATAAATTTTTATAGGTAAATTACTATTATCAATAACTGGAATATTTAATGCTTGAAGTAATACCATTACTTCTTCAATTATTTCCTCCTTAGTTCCATTTTCAATTTTTTCAATAACTTCAGTTTTATCTATAGCTTCATTTATATCTTTAGATACATTTTCAACAGTTGTTTTGTTATCTTCTGTAGTTTTAGAAAGAGAATCTTCCTTGGAACTCATCACTGATTTAAAATTACCATTACTGCTTTTATTTTCAGTTTTAACTGAATTATCACCATTAACATTACTGTTATTATCAACTTTTCCCATATTGGCTATTACAGCATTTAAATTACCTAAATCCATGTTCTTTCACCTCCTTTCCAATCTTTCTCATATGGGCATATAGTGCAAATTCATCATTGGCTATTTCTTCTTTTCTTTTTTCATCTACCATAAACTGATTAAATCTCTTTTCTCTTAATATATCTACAGTTTTTCTTTCAATTTGCCTAACCTTTAATTGCTCTCTTCTATAATCTACTTCTTTTTGTTTTTTCTCTATTTCTATTTCAGTTTGTTCAATACCTTTATTTAAAGCTATTAAATAATTTTTCTTTAATTTTTGATATATAACAGTTTCTCCTGCTGCAATTCCATTATATTGTTTATACTTATCATTAAGATCATTTAACTTATTAATGGACTTTTGCAGTTCCTGCTGACTATTATTAAAAAGCTTCTTACCTTCTTCTTCTCTTGTTTTTCTCATTTCTAACAATTTCTCAAGAGAAAATTTAAATCCATTTGCCAAAATTAATCTCTCCTAAAATTATCATCCAAATATAGCAAATAAATTATTTAAATTATCTGCAAAAGTTGTTTTTTCATCAATTCCTTGCTTTAAATAAGCATTAATACTATCATTAAATTGAATAGCCAAATCTATCTTTTTACTGGAGCCCTTAACATACGCTCCTAAATTTATAAGGTCTTCTGATTCCTTATAAGTAGCAAGTAAATCTCTTGCTTGTGATGATACTGCTTTATGCTTATCATCAGCTATTTGAGACATTAATCTACTTACGCTATTTAATACATCAATGGCTGGGTAATGATTCTTGTGAGCCAATGCTCTTGACAGAACTATATGACCATCAAGTATACCTCTTACTGTATCTGCAATAGGCTCATTAAAGTCATCACCATCAACTAGCACCGTATAAAAACCTGTTATGGAACCAACATCTGATGTACCAGCTCTTTCTAAAAGCTTTGGTAACTTAGCAAAAACTGACGGTGTATACCCCTTTTGTGCTGGTGGCTCTCCAATGGCAAGTCCAATTTCTCTTTGCGCCATGGCAAATCTTGTTACAGAATCCATCATAAGAATAACTTTCTTACCTTTATCTCTAAAATATTCTGCTATGGCAGTGGCTGTTAATGCACCTTTAACTCTTTCTAAGGCTGATTTATCAGAAGTAGCACAAACTACCACTGATTTTTTCATCCCTTCCGGTCCCAAGTCTTTTTCAATAAACTCAAGAACCTCACGGCCTCTTTCTCCAATTAGACATATAACATTAACATCTGCCTCTGCTTCTCTTGCAATCATTCCTAGTGTTGTACTCTTACCTACTCCTGAACCTGCAAAAATACCTATTCTTTGTCCATCACCACAAGTTAAAAAACCATCAATGGCTCTTACCCCTGTAGGTAGTATATCCTTTATTCTTTTTCTTTTTAATGGATCTGGTGGTTGATTTTCTAAAGGATATGGTGTTCCAGTTAAAAGTTCTCCACCATATATTGGTTTACCTAAACCATCTAATACCATTCCCATTAAATCATCAGAACACTGTACTTCAAGAGGCCTTCTTTCAGGAACAACTATACATCCTGGAGATATACCTACAAGTTCACCTAAAGGCATTAATATGACTTTGTTATTTTTAAACCCTACCACTTCACAACTTACAGGATTATTATAAACATTATATATAGTGCAAACTTCCCCAACAAAAGCTTTTATTCCCTGCACTTCAATGGTAAGACCTATAACTTCACTTACTATACCTTCACAGTAAGTAGTATCTATTTCATTAACTCTTTTCCTAATTAAATTAAAATCTATATTAAGCATCTTCTTCACCACAAAATTCCTTTATAGATTCTTCTAATTTTTCTAAGCTAACATCTAAACCAACTACAACTTTACCTGTACTTTTTTCCAAAACTGCATTTCCAAGTTCCATTAATGGATCTTCAAGAACTAGTATTTCCCCAGAAATAGCATATGACTTTTTCCATTCATTAACTTTAGACTCAATGGCCACAATATAGTTTCCATTACATTTTATAACTATATTTTCTTCACCTCTAAATTGCTCCAGTACAGGATTAATTAAGCTTATAACACTTTCATCATTTTCAAAATTTTTATTTGTTATAATCTTTGCCATTTCCAATGAAAGTTTCACTATTTCCTTCTCTTTTTTTATTTTATAATCTTCCACTTGCTTTTCAGCACTTAATAAAATTTCTCTAGCTTTTTTTACAGCATCTTCTATAATACTTTTAGCTTCTTCCTTTGATTCTGCATATCCCTGTTTATTGCCATCTTCATATCCATTATTTACACCTTGAGCATATCCTTTTTCATAAGCTTCTTTTTCAATATTTTTTGAATATTGAAAAGCTTCCATAATAATATTATCAGAATCTTTTCTTGCCTTATCTAATATACTTGCCCCAATGGCTTCATAGCTTTTAATTTGACTATTTTCAATTTCTTGAAAATGTTGTTCTTCTTCAGTAACAACACATTCTGTTACTATTTTAATATCACCTTTAACAGATGTATTACTAGATTTTATAAGATTACATGATGAGTGCATCTTCTCCACCTCTTGAAATAATTATTTCTTGTGCATCTTCTAATCTTCTAATAATAGCTACAATTTGTTGTTGTGCTTTTTCAACATCAGTTAATCTTACTGGTCCTAAGTATTCAATATCCTCTTTTAATGAAGCTGCTGCTCTCTTAGATTGATTTTTATAAATAACATTTGCCACTTCTTCTGAAGCTCCCTTAAGAGCAAGAGCAAGCTCTTTAGTTTCAACATCTCTAAGAATTCTTTGAATTGCCACATCATCAAGAGTAAGAATATCTTCAAATACAAACATACAGCTTTTGATTTTCTCTGCAAGCTCATAATCTTGTTCTTGTAAGCTTTCAGTTATATTCTTTTCAGTTGTTCTATCAACTTGATTTAATATACCTACTAAAGTATCTATTCCACCTAATACTGTAGTTTCAGTTTTAACAATAGTAGATAACTTATCATCTAATACTTTTTCTATTTCTCTAATAACATCTGGTGATGTAGTATTCATAGTAGCTATTCTTAAAGCTACTTCACTTTGAATTTCCTCAGGTAGCTCAGCAATTATCTGAGCTGCCTTTTCCACTTGTAAATAGCAAAGTATTAATGCAATGGTTTGAGGATGTTCATAATTAATGATATTAAGTATTTGCTGAGCATCTGCCTTTCTTGCTATGGCAAAAGGTCTATTAAGTTGTGATGCTTCTGCTACCTTGTTTAATATTTCCCCTGCTCTTTGTGGTCCTAAAGCTTTAGATAGTAATTCTTTAGCATAGTCAAGTCCACCTTCTAAAAGATAATCTTTAGCCTTATTCATTTCTAAAAACTCTTGTAATATGCTATGTCTTTGCTCTGATGTAACAGTTGAAATATTTGCTATTTCATAAGTTATCTTTTGTATTTCATTTTCAGGTAATCTTTTTAAAATATCTGCTGATGCTTCTGGCCCTAAAGTAATAAATAATAGAGCTGACTTTTGAATACCTGTTAATTGTTTTTTCGCCATTTATCTATCTCTCACTTTCTACTAACCAAGATTTAACTATATCAGCTACCTGTTGTGGCTTTTCTGCTGCATATTTCTTAATTTCATTTTCAATATGTATATTTTGATTTGGAACTTCAAACTCTATAGGTTTTAATTCTTCTTCCTCTACTTTTGAAATCTTATCTTCTATAACTATATCCAGTAGATTTCCTTCTTCTTCTGTAACTACTTCTTTATTAGTCTTTTTCTTTTTACTTCTTAACACAATAAATACTATTAATAAAATAGCACCTACTACTCCTGCAATAATCATATAAATCATATTGTTATTATTTGCTTCTGGCTCTGCAAATGGATCAGTAATATTTCCTGTATCTTTAGTGTTAAATGTAATTCCTGCTACACTAACTCTATCTCCTCTTTCAGCATTTAACCCTACTGCTGCTGACACAGATTGTTCAATGGCAGTTCTTAATGCATCATTAATTTCTCCATCAACTATTACTGATGCACTTAATGATTTAACTTCACCTGGAGCTTTAATTTTTATTGTTTCAGTTTTTCCAACTTCATAATTAGTTGTTTGTTCTTCAGTTGTACTCTTTGTGTTTTTATCATTGGTAACTATTGTATTTCCCATATTTTCATCAATTACACTTCCGCTACCACTTGCATTATCATTACCTTCTGATGAATTATTCTCACTTTTTGAAGTCTTTTGACTGATTATTACTTTATTAGGATCCACCACTGTTTCTGTAACCTTTGTTGAATCAAAATCTAAATCAGCACTTACCATTACTTTAACTTTTCCATTTCCTAATACCGGTGTTAAAAGTTCTAAAATTGATTTTTGTAATTGAGCTTCATACTTCTTTTCTAACTCTAATTGAGTTGCAATGGAAGTAGAAGTTACATTTTGATCACTATTTTCATCTAATTTAAAGCTTGAATCTTCTGATAAAAGATTCATATTGCTATCCATTACTTGAATATTATCCTTAGATATGGCTGTACTTCCTGAAACTAAAGCCACTATTGATTTAACTTGCTCTTGTGATAAAGTTTTTCCTGCTACTAACTTAACATATACTGCTGCACTTCCTGGTTCTTTTTCATCGGCAAATACCGAATTTGTAGGAAGAGTAATATGTACTCTTGCATCACTTATTTGTTCAAAACTCTTTATGGTTTTTTCTAATTCACCTTGTTGCATTCTAAGCTTTTTAATTTGAAATTCTTCTTCAGTCATACCAAAAGAGCTTCCTGAGTCCATTAGTTCATAGCCTGTACTCCCCATAGTTAAATTAGAAGCTAATTGTAATCTAAGCTTATCTACTACAGATTTATCTACTAAAATTGAATCACCTTCAACTTTAAAATTTACACCTTGCTCCTCCAATGCACTTAAAACTGTTTTTGAATCTGCTGAGTCTAAACCTGAAAATAAAACAGAATATTTATTGGAAGATTGATAAAAAAACAATGATGAAATAGCTATGATAAGTGTTATAGCAGATATAATCGATGCTATCTTTACACCTTTGCTTAAATTTTTAAATTTTTCTAAAAGCTTTTTAAAAACTTCTAAAAACTTGTCCATGCTTAAGCACTCCTAACTATATTTGTAAATTTGTTAATTCTTTAATTGCTTCTGTTAATTTATTTCTAACTTGCACTGCTGTTTGTAATGCCAATGAAGCTTCTTCTGCCGCCAGCATTACCTCATGAATTTCCACATCTTCACCTAAAACAAGTTTATTTGTCATTTCATCAGAATAAACTTGTTTATCATTGACCGCTTGTAATGCACTTTTAAATACTTGTCCAAATCCATCCTTATTTTCATCTTCTATTGCTATTCTTTTTTCAAATATTTTTTCACTGGGTGTAAAATTGTCTATCTTCATTTGTTATATCCTCCTATTTTCCTATAGATAATGCTGTAGTAAACATTGATTTAGATGCACTTAATGCATCAGCATTAGCTTCATATGTTCTAGTAGCAACTATCATATCTGCCATTTCATTTAATATGTTCACATTAGGCATAGTTACATATCCGTCTTCATCAGCGTCCACATGAGTAGGATCGTACACCCTTTCCAGCTCTGATTCATCATTTACTATTCCCACTGCTGATATACCTTTGCATCTTCCTGCTTCATCTAATGCTTCCTTAAAAACAGCTACCTTTCTCACATATGGTCCACCATTTTCTGTTCTTGTTGTTTGAGCATTTGCCACATTAGAGCTTATGGTATCCATTCTTAATCTTTCTGCTGATAATCCACTGGCGCTAATTCTCATTGAATCAAACATTCCCATTTTAATTTCCTCCAATCACAGTTTTCATTGATGCTAACTTTCCACTGGCACGTGATGTTAATGCTTGATACATTAAAGTATTTGCTGCTTGATTTACCTTTTCTAAATCTAAGTTAACATTGTTTCCATTTTCATTCATGCTTGTCTCTTCGTCTCTAACAGTAGTGATACTTCCTGGTTTTTCCTTTTGAATATGTTTTTCATTGGTTGCCTTCATATTAAAACCAGAATCTTTATATTTTTCTTCAAAAACAACTTTAAAAGCCTTATATCCACTGGTGTTAACATTTGCTATATTATTGGCTATAGTTTCACTTCTTACAGCAGCGGCATTTAATCCTCGCTTTATTAAGTCATATGTATTTAAACTATTAGACAATTAATTCCCCTCCAAACTCTATAAATGTCGAAACTTTAGTTTTAATTATATTACATTTAATGAATGTTTTCTACATGATTTTCAAAATAATTTAATATATTATTAGCATTTATAAAACTTTAAATTATTTTTTGTGATAATATTAAATAACATTGAATTTTCAAACAGAAAAACATTTTCAACTTTTAAATTCAAAATAAAATTTTTATAGTTTTTTCCAAATTTATTCCATTATCTACTTCTATTTACTTAACAAAAATAAAAAAAGAACTAAAATGAATTTTAACCACATTTTAGTTCTTTTAAAGTTTTTTAAAATATTATTTTCTTAAATTTGCTAATATATTTAACATATCCTTAGGGAAATTATTGCTTTGAGCCATCATTGCTGTGGCTGATTCCATCAATATAGATGTTCTTGCAATTTCCGCCATTTCCAGTGCAATATCAGCATCATTTATATCACTGCTAGATTTTTCATATATATATGATGAACTAGAAGTAATTTCTATGGAATTTTCCAATCTATTTTGCACTGCTCCATATTTAGCTCTACACCCATTTACATCTTTTAAAGCTTCATCAATGGAATTTAAAGCTTTTGTGGCATCATTAACCACATCTAATTTATCAATACCTAAAGTTTCACTAGATACATTAAAGAATGGAATTCCAATGCTATCACCTACATTAGCACCTATTTGCATTTCCACATAATCGGGTTTACTATTATCAGTTACATTGCCATTAACTAAAAGCTTATTACCATTGAACTCTGTATTCTTAGCTGTGTCATTAATATAACTTGTTAATTCATCAATTTCACCTTGAATAATCTTTCTATCAGCTTCATTAGTAACTTCATTGGCAGCTTGCACTGTTAATTCTTTCATTCTAATTAAAGCTTCACTGATGGTGCCCATGGCAGTGTCTGCAACTTGAATCATAGATGTGGAATCCTGCAAGTTCTTATTAGCCATTTCCAATGCTCTTATTTGCATCCTAAAATTTTCACTTTGTTCAATTTTAAGAGGATTATCCTTGGCAGAATTAATTTTCTTACCACTGGATATTTTCTCCATGGCAGCAGAATTAGCTATAATATTTTTCTTATATCCACTATATATCCCTAAGGACTTCATATTTATATTAATTCTCATAATTTACTCCATTCTATCGCACTAATATTGCTGTATATGCTATACTATCATATCCTGCACTTTTAATTGCATCATATATAGAATCTAAAAATTTATATCTATGCTCTATATTTCTTGCAAATACATAAAATATTTCTACAAAATCATTTTCTTCTAGTTTTTTATTATTTTTATTCCATCTTGCTAATAGTAACATTCGTATAATTGAATAACTAAAAACAATATTATTAATTTCTCTAATTAAATTTTTTGTATATACTGCTTGTATAAAATATTCATATATTAAATAAATTAATAGATTTTCTAATATGTTTTCATAATTTTGTAAGAATATATTAAATTCTTTCTCTTTTTCTATTATCATTTCTAATTCATTTTTTCTATGATTATTTTTTCTAAATAATTCATTATATTCTTTTATTAAATTTCTATATTTACAATTATCTAAACTTTTTTTAATACTGGTTTTTAACACACCTTTAATAAATGTAAGTTTTACTTCTTCAACCACTTTAATTTTATCTAAAGAAGTTATTAGATCAATATTAGTTATTTCATTTCTGAAAACATTTAATACCTTTTCATAGTTTTCATAGTTTTCTTCATCTATTAATCTTTGAACTTTATCTGTAAGCATTTTTAAAAATATAATTCTTTTCCAAATTTCAATTTCTTTAAATTGAATTATTTCCATAGCTAAACTACGGCTATCCCAAAGAAGATTATATAGATTTTCATCATAACTTTTATCAATAATATAATCTTTATCTAAATCTGATAACTCTTCTTCACCCATATTAAAATAAAAATTTTCTTTATGTCTAACAAAATATCTAGCTACTTCAGGACATGACATAAATAAATTTCTTTCATAAATTTTTCCATATTTAATTATTTGCCTTGGATAAACTTTACAAGTATTGCATAGATATCCCACACCTAAATTAGCATGTATGGAACATAATCCTTCTTCACTTAATAATGAACATCTACTATTTTTTAATTTGATTTTTCCATATCTTAAATAATTATTATTGTTATTCCTAATTTTGCAAATATTTTTTTTAATTTTATTGCCCCATTGTCCTCTTAACCTTTTATATTTTTTATACGTGCTTTTATCTATACTTATTTCCCATTCAGAATTACAACAATTATCTATACAATTACCTGCTATACATTTAAAATCATCATAATAAAAAGGTTTTAATACCTTCATATTTATCGCCTCCAAATTTATTATAATTAATTTATCGACTATACATACATTTTCTTTATAGAAAAAAGGGGACGTCTCATAAATGATTTTTAAATCATTTATGTAGACGACCTCTTTTTTGTTTTTTAGAAAAATTATTCAGTTTATATTATGTAATTAGTGGTAATAAATTTAATTTTAAACACA
>NZ_JACOOQ010000018.1 GCF_014287815.1 Clostridium lentum | reverse complement strand
ATACGGAATAAAGTATTAATTAATAGGAAAAATATAGCATAGAACCGATGTTAGTTCTATGCCTTTTAGAATACTTAAAATTAAATTCCCGAAGGGAGCGTGGCGAAAGCCACTTTTTTATTTATAAAAAAACTTAGCTTAACAAAGTCATAATAAAAACCCCAACTAAACTTTTTTATACTGGTTGGAGTTTAAAGTTTTATATTAAAATATTAACTTTTTAAAATACTAAGAGTTAATACAGTATTTTGGTTAAGATATAGTTTTGTAGTATCTAGCTGTATCTACAACAACTTTAGGATTGTTTTTAAAATAATTAATAATTATTTCAGGTATTTCAATTAATATTTCCTTAACAACCTTACAATTTTCATAGCATTCATAACCACCAGCACCACTAGCTCTATAGTTATTCATAACTAAAGTTAAGTTTTTATCTTCAGATAATTCTTCACCATTAAATTTAATAGAAGTAACTCTATTTCCAACTTCTTTAGTTAAGTCAAAAGTATAGTTTATATTTGAGAAGTAATCATAATTATAATGTTCAACTTTAGGTTTTAAGAATCTTTCAGATACTGTTACATTTCCATTATTATTTTCAAAGTAGCTAGCAGCTCTTTCTAATGCTAATTTTAATATATTTTTATTAACTTCAAGAACAGCTAATGTATTTGGATATGGATAAGTAGATAAAATATCTCTTACAGTAACATTTTTACTAAATCCTTTTATTACATTTGCAAAGGTAGTACAAGATATATCTGCATTGCTACTTTCAAGTTGAATTTGATTTATAAAGTTAGCTAAATTTGAACCATTTAAAGCCATATCTAAATGAGTTGTAGGCTGAAGTTTAGTATCTAAAACACCAACAGGAGTATCTAACCATTCTTGAACCTTATCTTCTAATGGTAAGAATTTATCATACATTTCCTTATTAGGATTTAATTCTAAATCTTTTAATGATGAATTTATTTCAACTTTGTAATCATCATTTATAGTAAGATTTAATTCTAAGAATTTACTTCCATTATGTGGAGTTTGAACTATGTGAGTTCCATGAAGATTTTTATTAGCTATAGGAAGGTGCTGATGACCTGTAAGAAGTATATCAAAATCAAATTCCTTACATATTTTATAAGCAATATTTTCTTTTGTAGTGCTTAATTGTTTGCGAGATTCTAAATCATATTCAAATCCACCATGGTAAACACCTACAAGGATATCACATTGTTCTTTTACAGTTTCATAATATTTCTTTACTGAGTCAAAAGTATCAGTGATATCTATATCTTTTATATTTTCAGGACGCTCCCATCTGTTTATAAAGTCAGTAGTAAATCCAATTATACCTACTTTTAATCCATTTTCCATTGTTTTTATCTTGTAAGGGAAAATAGGTAATTCATTAGTTTTATCTACAACATTAGCACAAAGACAAGTGGCATTTAAATTATTTAAGTACTTCTTTAAATATTCCTTTCCATAGTTAAAGTCATGATTACCAAGAGTTATAAAATCATATCCTCCAGCATTCATAATAGTTGCTAATGGATGCACATCAAATTCTGAATTACTTAAGTAATTTGTAAAAGGTGAACCTTGAATAGTGTCTCCACCATCAATTATTAATGTATTTCCATCTTTATTGAAATGATTAATTATATTAAGCAAACCAATATTTTTTTCATTTCTTTCTACATAATCAGTTGGATAAACATATCCATGAAGGTCAGATGTAAAATAGATTTTTAAATTTTTCATTAAATAATACCGCCTCTTTTGTTAAATTTATATAAATAATATTAATAGTATTAAGTATATCATATTTTTACTTATAATAAGTATAAATTATGAATTTAGCATATTTATATAATTAGTAGTATAATATGATTAACAATAAAATTAACATATGAAAGTAAAAATTAAGGGGAATTCTAAAATGAAATATGCACAAATTAGGAAGTTCGACGTCACAAATGGGCCCAAGGTGCGTACTACTTTATTTGTAAGTGGATGTACACATAATTGTCCTCAGTGCTTTAATAAAGATCAGCAAAGCTTTGAGTATGGAGAATTTTGGACTGAAGAAGTGGAAGAACAATTCCTTTCTTATGTAAAAAGTCCCAATGTTCATGGGGTAAGTATTTTAGGTGGAGAGCCTATGCAGCAGTTAATGGATGATTCTTTATTAAAACTTTTAACTAGAATAAAAGAAGAAACTAATAAGGAAATATGGCTTTGGTCAGGATATACTTATGAAGAGATAATAAGTAATCCAAAAAGAAAGGAAATATTAGAACAAGTTGATGTTTTAATAGATGGTCCATTTAAGGCTGAAATGAAAAATTTAAGCTTAAAATATAGAGGTTCAGAAAATCAAAGAATTATTGATGTAAAAAAATCATTGAAAGAAAAAAAAGTTGTTTTAATAAATGTAATATAAGGATGTAAGAAGACACTTACATCTTTTTTAAAAGTATTTTTTAGCTTTCTTGTAGATTTAATTTTATTAAAAGATTTATTTTAATATGTCCATTACTTTATATTAACACCATATAGGTTTTATTGACATAAGACCAAGTTTAATTTTATATAAATAATATTGATTATATCATATTTTTATTATAGCTAGTTTAAAATATAAATTATGAAGTTTTTTTATTATAGTAATATGCGTAGGGGGAAGTACAATGTATTACAAATTAAAAAAAGTGGTTATGAGTATTATTATAAGTTTATTAATGATATTTTTAGTAAGTTGTGGAACAATGGAAGTAAGTACAAATGTAAAAGTAAATAAAGATGGAAGCAGCAATACAGTATTTAGATTAGTTTATGATGAAAGTATAAAAAATGTGGTAGGAGATGGATTGCTACAGCAGGTATTAGGTACAGAGACAGAAGTTAATGTGTATTCACAAGATAATAATACTATTGAAGAGGTTACAATTACAACTTCCAAAATAAATATAAAGGATTTATTAAAATCTAATGCTTTAAATATAAGCAATTTGTCATATGATTATGGCAATATTATTAAGTACGATGTGAAAAGAAAAAAAGGAGTTTTAAAGGATAAATATACAATTAATATAGGTCTTACTAAAGATTTATTATCAGAGATAGATGCTAATATTGAAAATGAAGTAAGTAATAATATAAATAACTATATTACACCAGAAATACAAAAATATTTGTATGGTAATGTAACTAGTTTTTTAATTGGAAATGTAACAAATACCATCAAAAATTATGTGGCACAAATACCATATGATTTAACACTTTCCATACCTTTTAAGATTACAGAAAGTAATGCAACAACAAAAATTGATGATTATACAAACAAGTGGAGTTATACTCTGCAGGATTTAAATACAAATACAGAAGTGAGGTTATCATTTTTTGCACCTAATGTAATTAATATGGGTTTAATTATATTATGTGCTGTGATAATTATTATATTAATAATAGTATTATTAGTAAGACATAGGAAAAGGTAAGTAGAAGGGGCTGTCGCACTATGAACAGACCCTTTTAAATATATATGTAAAGGTGTAAGTGCCAATATAGATTTTTATAGTGATTTTGTATATAGCATGGTTTTATATATTTCTCTTTTGATGTATATAGATAAAATTTAATTATTGACACAAAATAAATAAGTAGATATGATACTAAAGACTAATGGAATAATAATGAAGAGGAGATGAATAAATGAAATTAATATTAAAGTATTTAAACAGATATAAAGGTTTAGTTTTATTAAATATAATTGGTGTATTAGGATTTGCTTTAGTTGAGTTAGGTATACCTACAATAATGGCTACAGTCATAGATAAAGGTATAGCTTATAATGATATAAGCTATATAAAGAAAATGGGAACTGTTATTGTTATTATATCTGTGCTAGGTGTTATGGGGTCAATACTTTTAGGATTTACTTCAGCGAAGATTTCCACCAGCGTTGTTAGAGATATAAGAAATGATATCTTTAAAAAGTCTCAAGAATTTTCTCATAGTGAATACGATAGATTTGGTATATCATCAATGATAACTAGAACTACCAATGATGCCTTTCAAGTTATGCAATTTACTAATACTATTTTGAGAATGGCAATGATATGTCCTATTATGTTTATCATAAGCGTATTTTTAATTTTATCAACAAGTGTGAGATTATCTGCTATCTTATCAGTTACCTTACCACTTATTGTTTTAGGCGTATATTTAATTGCTAAAACATCCCATCCATGGTCTCAAACACAACAAAATAATTTAGATAAGCTTAATAGAATATCTAGAGAGAATTTAACAGGAATTAGGGTTATTAGAGCTTTTGGTAATGATGATTATGAAAGAAAGAGATTTAAAAAAGTTAATAATGCATATGCTTTCATTTCAAAAAAGCTATTTAAACTTATGTCAGTGGCTCAACCTACTTTCTTTTTATTATTAAACTTAGCTATAATAGCTATATTCTGGATGGCTAGCAAGATGATAAATATTGGCTCATTGCAAGTTGGGCAATTAGTTGCATTTATAGAATATTTATTTCATGCAATGTTCTCTTTAATGTTATTTTCTAATGTTTTTGTTATGTATCCTAAAGCACAAGTTTCAGCAGAAAGAATACAGGAAATATTAGATGCAGAGCCTATGATTAAAAATCCAGAACAAGGAATTACTGAAACAAATAATGAAGGAACATTAGAATTTGAAAATGTTACATTTGTTTATCCAGATGGAGAAGAACCAGTAATTAAAAATGTTTCATTTAGTGCTAAAAAAGGAGAAACCATTGCTTTTATTGGTAGTACAGGTAGTGGAAAGTCAACACTTATTAATCTTATACCAAGATTTTATGATGTAACAGAAGGAAGTATAAGAATTGATGGTATAGATGTGAGAAAGTTTAATTTAAAAGCACTAAGAAAGAAAATAGGCTTTATAAGACAAAAGAATTTATTATTTACCGGTACTATAAAAAGTAACATAAAATTTGGCAAACCTCATGCCACTCATGATGAAGTTGAAAATAGTGCAAAAATTGCACAAGCTTATGATTTTATTACTACTAAAGAAAAGGGCTTTGATGAACCTATAAGTGAAGGAGGCTCTAATGTATCAGGAGGGCAAAAGCAAAGATTATCAATAGCTAGAGCTTTAGTAAGAAAATCAGAAATATATATATTTGATGATAGTTTTTCAGCCCTAGACTTTAAGACAGATGCTATTCTTAGAAAGGCTTTGAAAAAAGAAACTAAAGATGCAATTGTTTTAATAGTAGCGCAAAGAATAGGATCAATCATGGATGCAGATAAGATAATTGTATTAGATGAAGGGAAAGTTGTAGGCGTTGGTAAGCATAAAGAATTGTTAAGTACTTGCAATGTATATCATGAAATAGCATTATCACAACTTACAGAGGAGGAACTTGCATAATGAATAAGATAAAAGATACAATTAGAAAAATAGCCCCCTTTGTAAAAAATTATAAGAAAGGGTTTATTTTTGCCATAATACTTATTATTTCAGCAGCTGTATTTACAGCTCTTGCTCCTATGGTGGAAGGTTTTATAATAACTCAACTTACCAATGATTCTCTTGATATAATCAGAGGTGTTGAAGACGCTAGTGTAAATTTTAAATATATACTAAAGGTATTGGTGATTCTTGTATGTATATATTTAGGTAATGTATTATCAACTTATGGGGCAAGTTTTTTATTAACTAACTCTATACAAAATAGTATGAGAGACTTAAGAGGAGCCATACAGGATAAGATTAAAAGATTGCCAGTAAGTTATTTTGATGGAAACAGCTATGGTGATGTATTAAGCAGGATTACTAATGATATTGATACTATATCAAATGCTTTGCAGCAAAGCTTAAGTCAGGTAATTAATTCTATTTTAGCAATTTTATTAGCTTTGATTATGATGTTTAGAATAAATGTAAAAATGGCTTTTGTGGCAGCACTAATAATACCATTAAGCTTTCTTGTATCAAAAATTGTGGTAAGCAAATCACAAGGCTATTTTAAAGCACAGCAAGATGCTTTAGGAAAGCTAAATGGAGCTGTACAGGAGATGTTCACAGGTTTCAATGAGATAAAGCTATATGGTAAAGAAGAAAGTGCCATAAATGAATTTGTTGAAATAAATAGTAAATTACAAGCTTCAGGTTTTAAAGCTCAATTTATTTCCAGTACAATGGGGCCTTTAGTATCACTAGTAAGTTATCTTGGAATTGCTGCCATTGGAATTATAGGAGCAATTACAGCAGTAGCTGGTAGAATTACTGTAGGGAATTTACAAGCTTTTATAAGATATATTTGGCAAATAAATCAGCCATTATCACAAGTAACTCAATTATCATCAGCAATACAGTCAGCTTTTGCAGCGGTAGATAGAGTGTTTGAAATCTTAAATGAAGAAGAGCAAATTCCAGATAAAGAGCAAAGTGTCAAACTAGATAATCCAAGAGGAGATGTAAGTTTTGAACATGTAAAATTTGGTTATAATGATGATAAAATATTAATTCATGATTTAAATGCAGAAATTAAAGCAGGACAAATGGTGGCTATAGTTGGACCAACTGGTGCTGGAAAAACTACGTTAATCAACTTATTAATGAGATTTTATGAGCTAAAAGGTGGCTCAATAAAGATTGATGGAGTAGATACTCGAGATATGAAGCGTGAAGATTTACGTAGTCTTTTTGGAATGGTACTACAGGATACTTGGTTATTTAATGGTACTATTGAAGAAAATATCAAGTATGGGAACTTTAATGCCAGTAAGGAAGATGTTATATTAGCAGCAAAGATTGCTAATGTACATCATTTTATTAAGACATTGCCAGAAGGCTATGATATGGTATTAAATGAGGAGGCATCTAATATATCACAGGGAGAAAAGCAGCTTCTTACCATTGCAAGAGCAATACTATCAGATCCAGCTATTTTAATATTAGATGAAGCAACTAGTTCTGTAGATACAAGACTTGAGCTTATGTTACAGCAAGCTATGCAAAATGTAATGAAGGGAAGAACAAGCTTTGTTATAGCTCATAGGCTTTCAACTATAAAAAGTGCTGATTTAATCCTTGTAATAAAAGATGGTAATATAATTGAACAAGGAAATCATCAGGAACTTATGGCTAAAGGTGGTTTCTATGAAGAACTATATAACAGTCAATTTGCTGAACAATAGGATATTGATGATAAGGAACTCTAAGGGAGTTCCTTTAATCTTTTTTTAGAAGCTATTAAAATAAGAGATGGGTTTAATTACATAAGTTTTTTTTATAAACCTATTTAAATTTTTAATAAATGCAATATAATGAATAATGGCAATATTTATTATGTTAAGAGTTAATAGCAAATATAAGGAGAGGAAAGGTACTTGGAAAATGATTATGATGCTTTCGTTAATAGTAGGTTTAATATTAATTTTATTTTTATATAATAAAGATATTTTTCATAGAGATACAGTTATAACTATAGTGACTAATTTGCCATTAGGAATTTTCAAAGATGAAAATAAAAAGAAAATGGTTAATGAAAAAGAGCAAATTCATATTAAAAAAGATGAAAATAATATTAAAACTGAACAAGTAATAAATGAAGCACCATTAGCAAAAATAGAAGCTGATGAAAAGGTAGAAGAGATAGTTGAAAGCAATGAAAGTATTGAATTTCCAGAAGAAAAAGAAATTATAGTCTATTGGACACCTAATGGTAAAAACTACCATATGAAAAACACTTGCAGGACTTTAGCAAGAAGTAAGGTAATCCTTAGTGGAAATACTTTAGAATGTGAAAAAGCAATATGTTGTGAGCATTGCAAAATTGAAGAGGATAAAAATAAGATATAGTAATGCTATATCTTATTTTTATTAAGTAAATAATAGAGAGATTTTTCGCTTGGAGTTTTTAAATAATTTTAAGATGATATTCTCATCATTATAATTAGGATTAGAAATAACAGAGATATGAATTTCTTTTTTATTAACTCCGTTTAATCTATAGTTTATATTTTTTAAATAAATATCTATAAAATGAAGGCTATTATTAATAAGACTTAGTTTTTTAAAATACTTCTTGGCAAGAAGTAGATTATTAGTATAGTAATAGCATAAAGCAATTTCCATTAAGAATTTTTCTGAGTGAATAAAATACACATCCTTTTTTATTAAAGAAAGCTTTTCTAGATAGATAAGAGCTTTATCATATTCATGCCTTTGAGAAAAAATAAGACCAAGTCTATACATACAGTAATAATTTAAATCATTTAAGGAAAGAGACTTAGTAAAGTATTTTGCTGCTTTATCATATTTTTTTAAGGATAAAAAATAATCACCATATATTCTAAAAAGCTCATAATCATTATCATAAATTTTATATGCTTCAGATAAATAATTAAGAGTTTCATTTATATTATTATCTAACGAGTAGAATGCAAGACTTCTTAATTTAAGGTACTTATCTAAATTTTCAGCATTAATATTTTTTAAATGGCTATATGATAATGGATGTAGTTCATATAAGTTTTTGAAAAGAATGTCTATATTTAGGTTAGTATATAAGTGAAAAAGCTCTTTTTTTCTATCTAGCCATTTAAAGTGATTAGAGAATAAGATAAATACTTCGTTAGGAATGAACTTATGAGTTGTTAGATATTCAATGATTATTTGTTCAATATAAAAAGAAAGGTTTTCTAAAGAGAATATCTGATAACTTAATAAGTCTTTCCAGTTATTAATATCTATTCTTAGTTGGAAGTTAGTATAAATTTCATTTAATTTATTAATAAGTAGAGTTTCTTTTGTAGTAATAAATCTTTTATACATTGGTGCTGAAGTGATTTTATCATTAGGTGGATTTTTTATTTTTTCTTTGATAGCATTAATATATTTTTTAATAGATGCATTTAGGGGGGTTAACTTATTTAATAATTGGAATAAATCTAAAGCTTTAATATATTCATAAGAATAATAATAGCTTAAAGCTAAATCAGTTAATGCATCAATATCAAGATTATTTTTTAATTTTGAAGTGTATTTTTCAAGGCAAAGAATTGCTTTAGTATATTGTTTTGTTTTTACTAAAAGATGCCCAAAACTCGCTAAGCAGTACATATCAGAGCTATTTATTTCTAAAGCCTCTCTAAAATATCTTAAGGCGCTTATGGTGTCATTTTTATTAAGGTAATAGGCACCAAGAAGTCTTAATAAATCCAAATCATAAGAGTAGATAGTATAGGCTTTACTAAGATATTCAATAACATTCTTATCACTAATATAAATAAATGCTTTTTCTCGGAGTTCAAGATATTCTTCTATTTTATCTTTGCTGATGGTTGAAAGATAGTTATAGCTTAAATTAAGAGGATGATTTATTTCTTGTAGTAGATAATCGATGGTATTTTTAGGATATTTTTTATATAGCTCAGCTTCTCTTTCATTAAATTTTAAATATTTATCAAAAAGCAAAAATATTTCATGAGGTATATATCTATGAATAAAAATATAATTTATTAAATCATTTTCTAAAACATTTAGTATTTCTTTATTGATAAACATATAAGATTTTAATAATTCTATCCAGCTATCAATATTGAATCTTAAGACTGGATTGGTGTATATATAGTTAAGATTATAATTAAAATCAGATATGTAATTTTTATTATCTAATGAGTCATCACAATAGCTTTTGATATTTTCATAAGTATAATCAATTGAATTGTTAGATAAGCATTTAGACATATCTTTTACTGAAGTATTTACCAGTGACATTGCTTTTACATAAGCATTTGTCAGTATTGTATATTCATTAGTATCTTTTTCAAGGTTATAGCATTTTATTAATCTTGAATATGCTTTTTTTATTTCCCTTAAATCTTTTGTAGGATTAATTTCTAGTACGGTCCAACAACTCATATAATACTCCTTTCATTTATGAAAAGTAATATAATTATCATAACATAAATTGTATAAAAATGGAAATGAATATGAAAAATTTATATTTATATAAGTATAAAGTAGATATTTTAAAATAATAAGTGAAAAAATAATATAAAAAAATAAAATGACATAAAGTATGTAAAATTGAGGACAAAATTTAGTTGCAAATCATATATTAAATTGTCAGATAATAATTATAAAATTAATAAGGAGAGAGCATATATGCTAATTGATATAGTTCTTGTTTATGCCGTAGGCAGAGGCGGATTAGAAAATGTTATATCAAAAGTATATAATGGATTAGTTAAGAAAGGGCATAGAGTTAGAGTATTTCAAGCATATAGGCCGGAATATATTGAGTGGGAAAGAAATTTTGACGAAATATATTATTATGGTGAAGATATTCCTTTTTCTATGATAAATTCAGGATTACATCAATATGCAATGAAATATAGACAGGCTATTGAAGAAAAGGGAAGGCCAGATATAGTTATTGCAACTCAATCCACCAGTTTGAGTTATATTTGTAATGTTGCCTTAAATGGGAAAAATTATAATGTAATTCCGCAAATTTCTTGGTTGCATGGACCTGTAAGTGCCTATGGAGGTCGAGAACTTTTAAGCTTTAGTAATTCACATATGGCATTATGTAATAAGTTAGGTGATGATTTAGCATTAGCTTTAGATAGAGAAAATATATATGTTGTGGGAAATCCAGTACAGATTAAGAATTTAGATGTTATAAATAGACCTAAAGAAATACTGACCATATTATCATTAGGAAGGTTGAGTCCAGAAAAGGATATTGAGACTTTAATTAATGCTTTAGCAATTTTAAAAAAGCCATGGAGGCTTATAGTAGTTGGTGATGGGGGACATTATTCTACTTTAAGAACTTTGGCAGAAGAAAAGAATATCAATGAAAATATTCAGTGGACTGGATGGCATGAAAATCCTTGGGATACTGTTAAGGAAGCATCTGTTACAGTAATTTCATCATTATATGAAGGTTTTTCAATGACTACAGCTGAATCATTAGCTAGAGGGATTCCAGTGGTTACTACTAAATGTGGTGGTCCCGAAGATATGGTGGTTGAAGGCGTTAATGGATGGTTATACCAAGTAGGTGATTATATTAGATTAGCAGAAATATTATCTAAAATTCAAGATGGTAAATATATTTTGCCAAAGGCAGAAGTTTGTATTGATTCAATACAGAAGTTTGATGAACAAGTAGTTATAAATAAAATTGAAGAAGTGATAATAAAAACTTATTATAAATTTTATGGTTTTACACGTGTAAGATAAAGAAGTTAGGTGAAAAAAGATGTTAATAGATATAGCATTATACTATGTTGGAGGACGAGGTGGAGTAGAAACTGTTACTACAAAAGTATATGAAAATCTTAAGAAAAAAGGTCATAGGGTAAGGGTGATTATAGCATATGTTCCTCCTTACTTAAAATGGATAGATTCCTTAGGTGAAGTTTATTATTATGGAAATGAAATGAAAAATGATTCGTATGAATATTTAGGAGAAAGCTATAAACAACTTATGGAGAAAATAGGATTACCAGATATATGTATTGCAGCTCATATACCATTTCAAAGCTATATATGTAGTTTAGGTATTAATTGGGAAAAAACAGATAAAGTCATACCAATTTTATCTTGGATCCATGGAGATATAAATATTTATAAAGATCCATTTTTAATAAGCTATGCTAAGGCGCATTTGGCGATAAGTTCGGCAGTTGGTGATGGAATAAGAAGCTATGATAAGGAAAAAAATATATATTTAGTTAATAATCCAATTAGTATAAATAATGAAAACATTATAAAAAGACCGCAGGATGGTATTTTTAAAATTTTAAGTGTTGGAAGGCTTGAAGAAGAAAAAAATTTATTTATGCTTATGCATGCTTTAAATAAGATAAGAGGAAAATGGAAAGCTAATATAATTGGTGATGGTAGTAAAAGAAAGGTATTAGAAAATGTTGCTAAAATATTAAGAATAAATGAAAATATAAGTTGGAGTGGGTGGAAAGAAGAACCGTGGAAAGATATAGATGAAGCTAGTATATGTATTTCAACTTCAAATACAGAGGGATTTTCTATGGTTCTAGCAGAAGCTTTATCAAGAGGTATACCAGTTATATCAACTAAATCTGGGGGACCTAAAGATATAGTTCAAGATGGAGTTAATGGGTGGCTTGTTGATAAAAATAATTATTTTAAGGTTGCAGAAATAATAAATAATATAATAAACAACAAAATAGAATTGCCTTCACAAGAAGTGTGTATATCATCAGTAGAAAAATTTGATGAAAATAAAGTTGTTTCAAATATAGAAAATGCAATTATTAAAGAATTAAAATAATAATTTAATTAGTTTATGATTAAGTGTAAAAGAAAAAACTCTAATTATATTAATTAAAGTATTTTTCTTTTACATAATTTGCATATATTTTATAAACATTTATGGAATAAGTTACGAAAGTAATAATATGAACAAAATTTTAAATTAACAAATGATAATGAAGACAATATAAAGTTTTTGGTATTAGCAGTAATATAGTTGTTGTGATTAGCAATAACTTTTTTAACATAATTATAAAAAGAAAAAGGTGAATTAAAATTTATGGAAGAGTTAAAAAGAACAATTAATGATATATTTAGTGAAGAAATAATAAAATTAGTTATAAGTAACAAGGTTAATAAAGATGTAAAATATAATAAGATAAATATTCTTTTAAAGGAAATTAAAACTAAAAAATATTATCAAATAGAAAAGTTTACAGATAAACAGGTATTTCACAAAAATATATCATTGGAGGAAATTAAATCTGTGGTATTAGAATATACATCAGGAAATTACAAACAATTCACAGCTTGGTCAAATGTAACTACATATGATGTGAAGATTTCTAAAAAAGGAAAGGTACATTGTAGCAAGAAAGATGGAAATAACGAAAAATTTGCTAAAAAGGGACATAATAAAGAAAAGAATTATATACTTAAAGAAGGAATGATAATAGAACCGTTAATAGACTTAGGTGTATTTACTAAAGAAGGAAAAGTGATAAATTCTAAATACGACAAGTATAAGCAAATAAATAGATTTATAGAGATAATTGACGATGAGATAAAGAAGAATGATTATAAGGAACTTACAATATTAGATTTTGGTTGTGGAAAATCATATTTAACATTTGTTTTATATTACTATTTCGTAGAAATTAAGAAAATTGATGTAAAAATGATTGGTTTAGACTTAAAAGAAGATGTAATAAAAAAATGTAACGATATTGCTAAAAATTATGGATATAAAAATTTAAGTTTTGAACTAGGTGATATTAATGGATATAAGTATAATAATAATGTAGATATTGTTATTACACTTCATGCTTGTGATACAGCCACAGATTATGCTTTATATAATGCAATAAAGTGGAATGCAAAAATGATTTTCTCAGTTCCTTGTTGTCAGCATGAATTTAATGCTCAAATGAAAAGTGATAATTTTTCAATATTAACTAAGTACGGCATAGTAAAAGAAAGAATTGCTGCATTAATGACTGATAGTGTAAGAGCAAATCTTTTGGAATGTGCTGGGTATAAAACTCAATTATTAGAGTTTATTAATATTGCACATTCTCCTAAAAATATTTTAATAAGAGCATCAAAAGCCAATATATCACAAGAAAAACAAGAGAAATCTTTAAAGGAAGTAAAATCATTAATTAATGAATTTAATGTGAGTCCTACGTTATATAAATTATTAAAAGAAGATAAAATAATATAAAAAAACTTCCAGTAGTTTTAGCTACTGGAAGTTTTTTTATTAAATTGTAACAAAGCTATAATGATATATAAATAATCAATATTCAAACTAATATTATAAAAATATGAATAAAATCAAAAAAAATACATTAATGTATATTTTTATAAAATATTATGATAAAATCAGAGTATTATTAACATTTGGAGGTAGTTTATGGGAAAAGTAAATAATAAATATGGTTTAGTAGCTTTAAGCAGTGTATTTGCCTTAAGCATGTTTGGATGTACTAAAGTAGGATCAGCAGCAGAAATGGGAAGATACATAGAAGAATTCTATGATGCACCAGAAGGAATTTATGATGTAAGAGACTTAAGAGTTCTTTCAGATGGTACTATAGGAATGTTAGCGTATGGGGAAAAAGAAATTGAACTTTATATATCAGACGATGAATGTCAAAACTGGAATAGAAAAGAGATAAATTTACCACAGGGTGATTCGGAAAATAGCATGCTATCAGTAAATAATGCTATTTTATCAAAAGATGGAAACATTTTTATTTCATATTATTTTTATGATTATATGAAATCTGAAGAAGATGAAAATTTAAAAGAGGAATCAGTGGATGACAATGCAGAAGATGCTACAGATGATAAGTATTTTGAACCAGAATACAAATATGCATTTATAGATGATGAAGGGAGTATACATGATATTTCTTTAGATGAAATTTCTCAAAATACAGCAGAAGATGAGGATATGTCTTATAGTAGATATTATTATACATTTAAGTTTGCTAAGAATGGAGACATTGTATTCTCCAATGATAATGGAATGATATATCAATTAGATCCAGCTAGTGGTGAGATAAAAAATGAATTTGTTTTAGATGATTCATATATTAGTGATTTTACTACTGTAGGAGATTCTTTAGTTATTGTTGGAGGTAATTCTGTAAAGGAATATAGTTTAGAAAGTGGTAAAGAACTAGGAAATATTAAACCTTTAGAAAGTGAAGTATTATATGAAAATAACTCAAATTTCTATGGTATTTCAAATATATTTTCTGATGATGATAAAACTATATATTATACTAGTACCACAGGGCTTTATAAGTATAAATTAGGTGAAAAGGAAGTAGAGCAAATCATAGAAGGGTCATTAAGCTCCATAGGTGATGACAATATGTATATTAGTACGTTTGTAGTAGGCAAAGATAATACTTTCTTGGCTTGTGGACAAGATTATAACAGCTATGAAGTTGGTACAAGTATCATAAGGTTTACTTATTCAGCTGATACACCAAAGGTTCCAGAGAATCAAATAACAGTTTATTCATTATATGAAAATTATCAGATAAGACAAAATATAGTGCTATATCAAAAAGCTAATCCAGATATATATATTAAGCTTGAAATTGGTACTTCAGGTGAGGATGCTGTTACAGAATCAGATGCTTTAAGAACTTTAAATACTGAGATAATGGCAGGTAAGGGTCCAGATATAATATTACTTGATGGTATGTCAGAAGCATATTTTGAACAAGGATTATTAGAAGATATAAGTGATGTTATAGCAGATTATACAAAGAATGACTTATTATTTGAAAATATAATAGATGCATATACAGATAAAAATGGAAAAGTATATTCAATTCCAACAAAGATTACAATTCCAGTAGTGGTAGGAAAAACTGAATATGTAAGTTCAGTTACTGATTTACAGACATTAAGTGCAGCATTAGTTAAATCAGCAGAAAACTCTGGTAAAGCCAATGATGATAAATATGTTGAAATGTATACTCCATCAATGTTAGTCAGTATGCTTTACTATGCTAATGGTAGTACTTGGTTAAATGAGGATAATACAATAAATGAAGATAATATAAAAGAATTTTTAGAGGAAACAAAAAATATATATGATGCATATTTAGCTACTTATGATGAAGCTCAATATGAAGAATATAAGGAAAGTATGCAGTCTTATATAGATGAATATGGTGAAGATATAGGGATTTATTATTTAGATAATTATTTAAATCCGATGAGTATTATGAATGAATCGTCTAAAAAGCTTGCAGTAGGGGTTATTAGTGGAAGAGATTTTATAGAGTATATGTATTCTTTAAGTAAAGGGAATCAAGATATATCTTATGCTTTAATTAATGGACAAACATCAGGAGTATTTGTTCCAAAAAACTTAATGGGTATTAATGCTAAAAGTGATAATAAGGAAATAGCTAAGAAGTTTATTGCTTATTTATTAAGTGAAGAAAGTCAAAGTAAAGAATCTTATGATGGTTTACCTATTAATAAAGCAGCTTTTGATAAAATTTCAGAATATCCATATGCAGATGAATTTGTTGGAGAAAATGGAGAAGGTTATAGTGAAGATCAATCTATTGGTACATGGGGATTTTCAAATGAAAATGGAACAACAGTGGAATTAAAAGTGTATTGGCCAACGAAAGAATATTTTAACAACTTTAAAGCTGAAATAGAAAGTTTAAAGTCGCCAGTTACAGTTAATACTATTGTTTTAGAGGAAGTGGCAAAAGCCTTTGATAAATATGCAAATGGAAATGCGACATTAGATGAAGTTGTTAAGAATATAGGCGATAATATTGATTTAATATTGGCGGAATAGTATGGAAAAGTTAAAGAAAAGGAAAAGAAAAAAATATGAAATGGAAGGATGTTTTTTTATCCTTCCAAGCTTAATAGGGGTAAGTATATTTATTTTAATTCCATTTGCAGATGTGGTCATACGATCTTTTCAAAGTCCAATAACTAGAGAATTTGTATTTTTTAAAAATTATATGGAGGTATTTAAAAATGCAGCTTTTAAGTTAGCAGCAACAAACACCATAAAGTTTGTTTTTATATGCATTCCATTATTACTGATAATTTCTCTTATTATAGCAGTATTAATGCAGAGGTTTGTAAGAAATGCTTATATAATAAAGACAGCTTTTTTAATACCAATGGCTGTGCCTATAGCTTCCATAGTATTGATATGGAAAATAATTTTTCATGAAAATGGGGCATTAAGTTCATGGTTAGTTAAAGTAGGGGGTCATGGATTTGACTGGATGAACACTAAATTTGCCTTTTGGATATTAGTTTTTAGTTATATATGGAAAAATCTTGGTTATAATATTGTTTTATGGCTAGCTGGTTTAAGCTGTATACCTGAAAGTGTATATGAAGCTGCTAGAGTTGATGGGGCCAGTGAATGGAAATGTTTTACACAAATAACTCTTCCTAATTTGAAGACTACATTATATACAGTAGCAGTGCTATCTCTTTTAAATTCCTTTAAGGTATTTAGAGAAGCTTATCTTATTGGTGGAGATTATCCTGATAAAAGTATGTATGTATTGCAGCATTTATTTAATAATTGGTTTAGAGATTTATCCTTTGGCAAAATGTCAGCAGGTTCAGTGATTATGGCTATAGTGATATATATTCTAATAGCATTATTACAAAAAGTATGGGAAAGAGAAAATTAAAGAAAGGTAGATAATATGAAAAAGAAAATAATAACTTTACTTTTATTTATTTTAGCAATGATAATGTGTTTTCCTATAGTATTTCTACTTTCAGGATCTATTATGGGAGCTGCAGAAATCAAAGAGTATTTGGGACCAGTATTAAATGATGGGAGCGGATATGTTACTTGGAGTGTACTACCAAAGTATGCTACTTTAAGATCATATGTAGAGCTTTTACTAGATACACCAAAGTTTTTTGTGATGTTTTGGAATTCTGTAGGTATGACAGTAAGTATTTTAATTGGACAGTTAGTAGTATCAGTAACAGCAGCCTGGGGATTTGCACGATATGAATTTCCATATAAAAAACTGCTATTTACTTTATATATAGTGCTGATGCTTATGCCTTTCCAAGTAACAATGCTTTCCACATATTTAGTGCTTGATAAGATTAAACTTATAAATACAGCAATGAGTATAGTGTTACCAGCAGTTTTTTCTACATTTCCTGTATTCATAATGTATAGATTTTTTATAAGTATTCCAGAAAGCATTATAGAATGTGCAAGACTAGATGGGGCTAGCGAGTTTAAAATTTTTATTAAGATTGGAATACCTCTTGGAAAGCCTGGAATTATGTCAGCAATGATACTTGGATTTTTAGAGTATTGGAACTTAATTGAACAGCCATTAACATTTTTAAAGGATAAGAGCCTTTGGCCTTTATCATTATATCTACCTAGTATTGGTCTGGAAAGTGCAGATGTAGCATTTGCAGCATCTGCTGTAACATTAATAACAGCAATAATAGTATTTTTTGCTGGTCAAAGTCATCTAGAGCAGGGAATAGCAGCAACAGCAGTAAAGGAATGATAGTATGAAGATAAAAGAAATAATAAAATATCAGTGGAAAAGCAAGACAAATAAAACCTTACAGCAAAAAGCCTTGAAGCTTTTAGCCTACTTTTTAGTACTAATGGTTATCCTTACTATATTATCAAGATTTGCAGATTCTTTATTGATACCAATTGTAAAGGTTGAAACATCAAAAGGAATGACTATTACTCATGAAGTTGAGGTAGATGGAAGTATAATTCAAAATAGAGAAGAGGGTATTGCTGTAGTGGAAAATTTAAAGGTTTCATATGTAAATGTATATCCAGGTAGTGAAATTAAAGCAGGTGATACATTGTTTGAAATAGATTTAACAGATTTAAAATCACAGATTCAGCAAATTGAAAGTCAAATATCTGAAAAGGAAAAGAATTTATCTAGAGCTACGGAGGATTATAATTTAGCAGTATCTAGGCAAGATAAAATAATTTCAGATGCATTAGCGGCATATAAGGAAGCTGAGGCTTTAGTTAACAAATATAATAATGCCAGTGAAGAGGAAAAGCAATCATTAGATAAGGAAAGTATTGAATATGATTATAACTTAAAGAAATCGGCTTATGATCAAGCTACGAATGATAAAAGTAACAATCTTTTAGCAGAAAAGAGAACTTTAGAAGATATTAAGGAAGCATCTAATACTGATGAACTTAAAAATAAACTTGAAAGCCTTAAAAAAATTGAAGGAGCAGAAGGAAAGATTGTATCAGAGAAGGAAGGTATTATAACTAATGTAGTAGTAACGGTAGGAGATATCACTAGTGGAGGAAGTACAGTATATTTAGCAGATAAAGAATCAGGATATAAGTTTGTAGCGGAATTATCTAAGGATTTAAAAAAATATGCTAAGCAAGGGCAATCAGTTGTATTGAAAATAGGTAGTTCCAATAATGAAATAGGAGATATAACCATAGATAGTATAAGTAAAAGTGAAAGTGATAATTATAATATTTCAGTGATACTACCAGTTGGTATAGGAGAAATAGGTGATTCAGGTAAGCTTACTTTATCTAGTAAGAGTAAGAAATATCAAGTATGTGTACCGTTAGAAGCATTGCATCAAGAAGGGCAAGATAAATATTATATCTTAGTGGTAGGAGAAGAAGAAACTATACTAGGAACAGAAAAAGTTGCTATAAGAGTTGATGTATCTATTGCAGATAAAAATGATACTTATGCAGCTTTAGAAGAAGGTACTATAAGCAATAGTCAGAAAATAATAATTAGCAGTAATAAGACTATAAAAGAAGGCGATAGAGTTCGTTTGGAGGAAGAATAAATGAAAAGGGTATTTAGCCATGTAATTAAGATAGCTTTAGTTTTGGCTATGATTATATGCTGGGTTTTATCTATAGGATACACCAATAGATTAGCTTCAGTAAAAAATACTTTTAACATATATTTTGATGAAGAAGAATATTTTCCTGCTGATATTTATAAAATGCAGAAAGAAGAAAAAGATAAGGGAAACTCTCTAGTATTTACAGGATGGCATGAAAAAGAAAAGCAAACAGTATTAAATAGTAATTTTAATAGAAGGGTAGAAAGTAACATAATATTTATTTGTGGGCAGTCTTCTCTTGTGGCAGAAGGACCTATATTATTTGAAGATGATATAAAAGGGTGCTTAATTGATGAAGAAACAGCATACAAGCTTTTTGGTAGTAATGACGTCATAGGTAATACAATTATTTATGATAGTAGAGAATTTATTATTAGAGGCATCCATAGAGCAATGGAAGATACTATAATAATGAAGGCAGAAAGTGATTCAAAAGATAAAATTCAAGGATTACTTATTGATATAAGCAATGATGGTATAAAAAATATAAAGCTTATAAGTGAGAGATATGGTGTAAAAGAATATGGAGTTAATTCTACAGTTTATTATAACTTAGGAAAAATGTGTACAAGTCTGTTACCATTGATAATATTGTTGATTATAGTATGCAGTGATTTAAAAAAAGCTATTGAAATTAAAGATAGACCAGTATTGTTCATATTTAGTATTATGATGATAATAGTATGGATAATTGCATTCTTTTGTATAACAAGATATAAAATATCTATTCCAGTGGATATTCTTCCAAACAAATGGTCTGATTTTGATTATTGGAGTAAATTTTTTCAAGAATGTATGGATAAGATAAAATATGTTATTTATATGAAGAAATATATGCTTGATATTTATGTAATTTCATATTTAAATAAAATATTTTTATGCACTATAATAGCCATAATACTATTTTTTGTAAATAAGAGAAATATTGAGATTAACTCTATGAAAGAATTATTTATAAGTATTATTGCGTTATTTATTATTACTTTTATGGCTATTTATATATTAAAAGAAAGTATATTTATTAACAAATCTTCAGCGGTAATATGGCTTATATATCCATATTATTTATTATATAGATATGTATATTTGATTAAAGAGCAGTTTTTAAAAAGAATACTAAGATGAATTATGTATTAGAAAGTTTTAATCTATTGAAAAGTTTATAGAAAATAATAAATAAATGTATATTTTATTTGCACATTTAAAATCTTTATGATATATTAAATTTATAGATAAATAATAATTATTAATTAATAATTAATACAGAGGAGAAATAATTATGTTAGATCAAAAGACAATAGATATAATAAAAAGTACTGTACCAGCATTAAAAACTCACGGATTAGAAATAACAACTACTTTCTACAAGAATATGTTTGCTAATAACCCAGAAGTAAAACCTTTATTTAATATGGACAAGCAAGCTTCTGGTGAACAACCAAAAGCTTTAGCAATGACAATATTAGCTGCAGCACAAAACATAGATAATCTTCCAGCTATTTTACCAGTAGTTAAGAAAATTGGAGAAGTTCACTGTAATAAAGAAATTCAAGCTGAACATTATCCAATAGTAGGAAAAAATCTTTTATTAACTATAAAAGAAGTATTAGGAGATGCAGCTACTGATGAAGTTATGGAAGCATGGGAAAAAGCTTACCAAGTAATTGCTGATATATTCATTTCAGTTGAAAAAGAAATTTATGAAACAAGAAAATAATCTAAAGAGATTGTATTAAAATAATATTTGATATTTCGTAGATAAAAAAGGGGATTTGCATTAAAAATCCCTTTTTTTAATGTAATATTATTATGAAATATTCCATTTATATAATTTTAAGATTTATTTATTTGATATATAATAGATATTATTAAAAAATAATTGTAAAGGAAGATACTATATGACAGAAATGATAAAGAAACCTGAATTATTAGCTCCAGCAGGTAGTTTGGAGAAATTAAAAATAGCATTTCAATATGGAGCAGATGCAGTATATTTTGGAGGAGGAGCCTTTTCACTAAGAGCTACGGCACAAAAGTTTACATATGAAGAAATGAAGGAAGGAGTAGAATATGCACATAGTTTAGGAAAAAAAATCTACTGTACAGTTAATATAATGCCTAAGAATAGCGAAATAGATGCTTTAATTGAGCACTTAAAAAAGCTAGATGAAGTTGGAGTAGATGCTGTTTTAGTTTCAGATTTAGGTGTACTAGCGTTGGTTAAGAAGTATACTAATTTAGCAATACATATAAGTACACAAGCAAACACAACTAATTATGCAGCTTGTAATATGTGGGAAGAGCTAGGAGCTGAAAGGGTAGTACTAGCAAGAGAAAGCACACTGCAAGATATTAAGGATATACGTAAAAATATTTCTCCAGAGTTAGAACTTGAAATATTTGTTCATGGAGCAATGTGTATTTCTTATTCAGGAAGATGTCTTTTATCAAGCTATATGACAGGAAGAGATTCCAATAGAGGTGCATGTGCACAAAGCTGTAGATGGAAATATTCTTTAGTAGAAGAAAAAAGACCTAATGAATATTTCCCAATAGAAGAAGATCAGCATGGAACTTATATAATGAATTCAAAGGATTTATGTATGATTGAGCATATACCAGAGCTTATGCAAGCAGGAGCACAATCATTAAAAATAGAAGGAAGAAATAAAAGTGAATATTATTTAGCACTAGTTGTTAAGGCGTATAGACAGGCAATAGATTTATACTGTGAAGATCCAGAAAACTATAAGTTACCTAAAGTATTATTAGATGAAATGTATAAAGTAAGCCATAGAGAATACCATACTGGTTTCTTCTTTAATGAGCCAAAGCATGAAGGAATAATTTATAAAACAAATAACCATGTAAGAGAATATGATGTAGTGGCAATTGTTCATGAATATGATGAAGAAACTCAAATAGCTACATGTAAGCAAAGAAATAAGTTCTCAATGGGAGAAAAGGTAGAAATACTTTCTTCAAACTCTGATGGTGGAGAATTTGTAGTAGAAGAAATTTATGATTTAGAAGGCAATAAATTAGAATCATGCCCACACCCTGGAATGATGTGCAAAGTTAAGATTCCATACAAAGTAGAAAAGAACAGCTTTATTAGAAAAGAGCTTGTTTAATATACATTAAGGAACAATTTTATTGATAAAAAAGGCGAATTTTGTTAAAAAATTGTTTTATTATTAAAAATATAGCTTTCTTTAACGGTTCATATCCTTTACTAATTGTATATATGAAATTATAATATTACTGTGAAAAAAATAAATTTAAGAATTTAGTTTATTATTCTAAATAATAAACAATAGGGGGAATACATATGAAAAGTTTACTTTTAGTTACGTCGCCACCAGCTTGTGGAAAGACATTTGTTTCAAAAGAATTAGCGAAAGCGTTAAATCCAATAGTATACTTAGATAAAGATACTTTAATTGGATTATCTAAGCAAATCTTTGTTGTTGCTGGAGAAGAGTATAACAGAAGTTCCGATTTCTTTGAAGAGCATATAAGAAATTATGAGTATGATGTAGCGTTAGATTTAGCTTTAGAAGCTTTAAACTACTGTGATACAGCACTAGTAAATGCTCCATTTACTAGAGAAGTAAGAGATAAAGAATATATGGATAACTTACGTGAAAAACTTGCAGAAAGAGATGTTGAGTTAGTAGTAATATGGGTAGAAACAGATCCAGAAGTATGTCACCAAAGAATGATTGAACGTAATTCTGATCGTGATACTTGGAAACTAGAAAATTGGGACAAGTATATAAGCAGGTGTAATTTTGAAAAACCAGATATTCCAGGACTAATGGTATTTAAAAATTCATCAACAGAAGAATTCAATGAATCAATAGAATCAATGGTAAAACATTTTAGAGGATAATTTTATTCTTTTGTGTTAGAAAATAATCATCAATCTAATAAAAAAAGTAGATAAAATTAAACTTATCTACTATTTTTTATTAGCTATAATTTATATATGATTTTTAACATTTATAATATGCGTATCTTTGATATATACTCTAGGAAGTCTAGATTTAAGCATACATGTAACTTCGTAATTGATAGTGTCAAGTTTTTTGGCCATATCATCTGCATTATATTTAAGACCATTTTTTTCGCCAAGAAGAATTACTTCATCACCAATTTTTACATCTGGAATATTTGTTACATCGATCATAAATTGATCCATGCATATGCGGCCTATGATAGGAGCAAATTCACCTTTAATTATTACTTTACCATTTTCAGCAAGTTTTCTTAAATAACCATCGGCATAGCCAACAGGTATAGTAGCCACAATTGTTTCATTGCTAGTTTTGAATGTTCTGCCATAACTTACATACATATCTTTTTCTAGAGTTTTTACATTAGTTATTGTTGCTTTTAAGGTTAAAGCAGGTTTTAAAGCAAGGTTATTTTTATCTATTTCATCGGAAGGATAATAGCCGTAAAGGATTATTCCGGCCCTGACAGCATCTAAATAAGTATCAGGTAAATCAATAATAGCACCACTATTAGCTACATGCTTAAGAGGAATATCTATACCTCTTTTTTTTAGTGTATCCATCACTGATAGCATCTTAGTAAATTGCTCATGACTATATTCTTTATCTTTTTCATCTGAAGTAGAGAAATGAGTGAAAATTCCTATTACCTCAATTCCTTCTAAGGAACAAATTTCAGTTATGTTATCAATTGATTTTTCATTAGGCAAGAAGCCAATTCTCCCCATTCCAGTATCAATGGCAATGTGAATTTTAGCCTTTTTATTAAGGGTTAAGGCTATTTTTGATAACTCTTTTGCATAATCTAAATCATAAACAGTTTGTTCAATATTATTATTAATAAGCTCTTCACCTAAGTATAAAGGTGTAAAACCTAAAATCATTACAGGTGCAGTTATCTTATTATCTCTTATTTCAAGAGCTTCTGAAATCATGGCAACAGCAAAGCGAGAAACCCCATTTTCCAGCAAGGTTGGAATTATATCTATGACTCCATGACCATAACAGTTTGCTTTTACCACTGCAATTAAGTCTTTATCGCCAATTAATTTTTTTATATTTCTTGTATTATAAGCTATTGCATCTAAATCTATTTCAGCCCATGCAGGTCTTAAAATCTTTTTCATTAATAACACCTCGTATAAATTTTTAACTCTAAAAGTATTATATTACAAATATATAATAAAGATAAGAACCACTAGGGATATTAATTAAGCTTATAGTGGTTCCTTTATATATAAGGTATAAATTATAAGAAGTATATGGTATAATTTATATATTGTGCTAAAATTGATAATGATTTATAATATTTTTCAATGCTCAATACAAGTTTTCTAGATATTTAACAATAAGGAAGATATAAGCAATATAGAGTAGAATTTAATATTCTAAAAAATCAAATAATATTCGACGGGAAAAGAGGGAATTGTTTTATGATGAAGGATTTAATTTATACTATACCTAAAGAAAAACACACTAAAGAAAATATTAAAGCCATATTAAAAAGTCATTCAGAAATTAAATTTGTTTCATTTGTAGGTGTTGACTTATCAGGAAATGACACAGATGAAAAAATACCAGTAAGTCTTTTTTTAGATGATTTAGAGTCATTTATTAATGGAGTTGCTGTACAGACAGATGGATCTTCTGTTGTACTTCCAGGAATAGCAACTCTTAATAACGCTAAAGTTGATATGATAGCAGATTTAAATGCAAAGTGGTTTGTTGATTATAATTATGATTTTATTGATCCAGAAACCCAAAAACCAATTGGTACATTAAGAATTCCTTGTTTCTTATACCATGATAATAAGGCAGTAGATTCAAGAAATATACTAAGATCTGCCATCGAAACATTTAAGGGAAACCTATGGAATATATTTGATAATCATCCTGAAGTTTTATCTGATTATAATATTTCTAAGGATGATATAGAAGAAATTATAGTTACTTCAGCTACTGAATTAGAATTTTGGGTTAAGACACCAAATGATGTAGCAGAAATAGAACAGCTATCAACATCACAAGAATTACATGAACACTATTGGACTAGAACAAAAGGAAACGTTCGTACAGCATTGGAAGAAACTCTTATATTAATGGAACTTTATGGTTTTGAACCAGAGATGGGTCATAAAGAAGTTGGTGGAGTTAAGGCTAAGTTAAGCTCAAGTGGTGATTTTAATCATATAATGGAACAAATAGAAGTAGATTGGAAATATGCAGATGCTGTTCAAGCAGCAGATAATGAATTATTTGTAAAGATACTTGTACAGGAAACATTTAGAAGAAGAGGATTGGAAGTTACGTTCATGGCCAAACCAATTGATGGAGTAGCAGGTTCAGGAATGCACGTGCATTTAGGAGTGAGCTTAAAGCTTAAGGATGGCAAGAGAATCAATTTATTCCATACTGATAAAGAACACTTTTTATCAATTATTGGCTATGGTGCCTTAATGGGAATATTAAAGAACTATGAAGTTATGAATCCATTTATTTCTTCAACTAATAATTCATTAAAGAGATTAAAACCAGGATTTGAAGCACCAGTATGTATTGTAACATCACTAGGAATTTCACCAAGCAATCCTTCAAGAAATAGAAGTATATTAGTTGGCTTGATAAGAGATTTAGCAAGTCCATTAGCTACAAGGTTTGAACTTAGATCACCAAATCCTCATTCCAATGTTTATTTAACAATGGCCACATCGTATATGGCAATGCTTGATGGTATACTATATGCAGTAAATAATAATAAATCTCAAGATGATTTATTAGCTGAAATATCTAAAAAATCAGGGGAAGCTGCAGATTATTTAGAAAAAGATAGAGAGTATAGAAGTGAAGAGGATGTCTTCGAAGCATTTAGTGATGAAGAAAGAAATAAATACTTTGGTAAAGCACCAGCAACAATTTATGAAAATATCAGTGCTCTTGCTAAATATCCAGAAAAGGTGCAAGTATTAAAGAGAAATGATGTATTAACTGAACAACTGATAGATAGTGTAAAAATGGCAGTAACTAATAGATGGATTTTAGAAATAAGCCATAGAGTAATAAATAGCTATGGAGATAAGATAAGAGGATATAAGGCTCTACATTCAGTTGACAAGGCCTTAGATTTAGATATAACTAATTGGACTAATATAAATAATTTAAGAGTTTATATAATGAAAGACACATATACAAATAAGAGTTTATTCACTAGGATAAAAGAAGCTTTTGATAAGAAAGATTTAGAACTTGCTTCTAATCTGTATATAGAGTTAGAAGAAAAAATGGAAGAGCTAAGAAAATTATACTCTTCATATAAGAGAAACCTATTAGATATTTAATATAATTATGAATGATGAACTTAAATTCATCATTCATAATTCATCACTATTATTGGAGATACTCATAGAATCACTCCTTAAAAATATATAATAATTTCCTATAAATATTTATTATCCTAAAAATTCAATAAATATACCTTTTTTATAAAATATTACAATAAAAGTTTGTTTATAAAAGAACTTGTGAAAGTTGGGAATTTAAAGTAAGATATATAAAGATAAAAGTAGGAGTGAAGGAAATGCATAAAGTAGATGAAATATTAGCTATGAATAAAAAATTATCAAGTAAGAAAGAAATTAAATTTACTTTAGATGGATGTTTATCTGATTTAACTAAGGAGCGATTAAGTAAAATAGCAGCTTCATATGAGATTCCTCAGAGATCTAAAATGAAAAAGGATCAATTGGTGGAGGCAATAAGGATAGCAATAATGGAGCCATCAGCACTGATTGAAAAATTAAATGGCTTTGATAAGGAAAATCTTCAGTTATTAGATAACTTAAAGAATAAAGAATATATAGTTTCAACTGAAATTTCTTTATTAAGCTATGTACCATTATTAAATTATGGTGTAATATTTACATATTTAAAAAATGAAGACGTATTTATGGTAATGCCGAAAGAAGTCAAAGAGGCTTTAAATGATATGAGTAATGATGAAGATAGCCAAAGATATTTTGAAGTAGTAAAGTATATTGTAGCTTTTGCAGAAGCTTATGGTGTATATGAATCAGAGATACTTGTAGAGACTTTCAATCTTCATAATGAAGAAAAATTATCATTAGAAGAATTTAATAGCATATTTGAAAAGTATGCAGCTTCTAGCAAAATAGTGAAACCATATAAAGAGCACATTATTGAAAGCATTTTATTATATAATATAGAATCTTTAGAGCAATTGCTTGAAAATAGAAAGAAAATAGCAGAATACTATAAATTAGATAAAGAAAAGATAGATGCTTATAGTAAAGAATTCCATTGCCATATGACTGAAGCACATACAAGTCTTTATGAAACATTTTTAAAATTATGTGCCAATAAGGATATAGCAGATAAATTATTTAAAGATATCTGTGGACCATTAGTATTTTCGGATGTAAATATCCAATATGTAATATCTGAATTAAAGAAGAGAAATATCCAATTTAATACTATGGTTGAGTTCCAAAATGTTGTGGCTAAAATTCAAAAAGTAAATAAGAATACAAGAAAGTGGAGCTATAAGGGATATACAGAAAATGAATTAGCTTTAATTCCAAACAAGAAGCTTTTAGGAAGAAATGAACCTTGCTTATGTGGTAGTGGAAGAAAGTATAAGAAATGCTGTGGAAGATAAATTTTAAGGGGTTATTGTCTGACAATAACTCTTTTTTTAACGCTATAGATGTATAAAAGTGTATTTTTTTCATAATAATGAGTAAACTAATAGTTAGATAGATTTTATCTAATAAGAAAGTAGAGATTAATAAGATTGGACTACAGTAGGTTATACAGCGATGATTATAAAAAGGTTCAAGGAAGATTAGTTTACTTGAACCTTTTTCAATG
This sequence comes from Clostridium lentum, assembly GCF_014287815.1. Lineage (GTDB taxonomy): Bacteria > Bacillota > Clostridia > Clostridiales > Clostridiaceae > Clostridium > Clostridium lentum. The sequence continues at coordinate 42,019 of NZ_JACOOQ010000018.1, read as the reverse complement.
GGTTTGATTAATATTAGATTTTCATTTGTTTAACAAGATAAAAGCTTATTGCCTAATCAATTTAATGGGGTAATAGAAATTAAACTTATTTGCTGCTTTAAAGTTTCATATTGAGCTTGTAGAGCTGATAAACTATTAGCCAAAGGGGTGATGTTTTCTTCGATAAACTTTGAAATATTAGGATTTTCTAAAGTGTTAAGCCTTGTATTCACTTTTTCTATGGCAGAAGAATTATTAAGATTAATTTCATTTATTGATGATTTAAGAGTGTTTACTGAATTATTAAGTGAATTTATCATAGGTGAAAAATCAGATGAATCTGAAATGCTAGAAAGTTTAACTTCAATTTCAGCCAAGTGATCAACGATTGAGGCAATAGTTTCATCATTTTTATTTAAAATGTTTTTTAATATATCGTAATTAAGTTTTAAAGTATTAACGTTATCATTAAATATATCTAGCTTTTCTTCTAAGTTTAAAATTTTGCTAGAAAGTTCCTCAGTAGCATTAGAATCTGATGGTATGGATATGCTATCAGCAGTAGTTTTAACTATGGACTCTAAAGATGAGTATTTAGTATTAAGTTCATCAATTGAAGTTTTTAATGAAGTGAGCATTGAAGGCTCAATATTGCTTTCCAAAGTGTTTTTAGGTGCTAAATTTTCAGTAGTTTCATCAGGAATATTTGTAACTATTTCAGCAGGACTTTCTTCATTGTTATTAACTGTATCGGAGACTGTTTCAATGATTATATAAGGAGGATTAGATGAATTTTTACTTAAAAACTGAAGCATGGATGTATATTTTTCATGTGAGCTTTCTAAGGCTATGCCATAAAAGTTATCATAAGAGTTTTTTATTAGATAAGTAATATCAAATTCTATATATTTTCCAACGCTAGAAGAGTTTATTGGGAAATTCAATGAATTTAAACTGTTTATTTCAGGTTTATTGCTCCAAGTTGCTGTATAACTCATAAATGGAGCTGTTAGTGTGGAAATTTTAAAGTTTGCTTGCATATTATTATAAACACGGATATTATTTAAAAATATATTTAAGCTTATCTTATTTATGTTATCTAGATCAATAGAAGGCAAAGAAAAATTTAATAAGGTTTTATAGATATCATAATTATATAAATTTACATAAAATACACCACACAATAAAAATTCATTTTTGAAGAATGTATTATTATTTCTAAGTTTCTCTACATATGTGGAAGAAATATTAGTTATTTTAATTATATCGTTCAAAGTTAATATCCTTTCTAATTATTAATAGTCACATTTATAATATGAAAATAATCAGTATTAAGTTCAAATTAATTAGATAATAATTGGGGATAGAGAGTTTTTAATGGCATAAAATATAAATAGATAGCTAATGATTCCAGTATTACTATTATATTGGCAACGATAAAAAGATTTAAAATAATTAGGAGCTGAAGTTTTTTGCCTCAGCTCCTTTTGTTATAAATTTAAATATGTATTATATAAATTGTCAATTAAGTTTTTAATAGCTATACCTATTTTTGGATAAGCTTCATCTTTTAAGTTAGCCAGAGACACTCTTATAGACCATTTTGAAGAAGCAAAGCCATCACCATTTAATAAGATTACTCCATGATATTTGGCCAAATCATATAGTAAATCAAAGGTACTATAGTTTTCTTTTATGTGTTCAGCAAAAGTGTTGCCGTATTTCATTAAGGCTATATCTAATATGTTTAACTCAGTATAATAAGCTGCATCATGGCGGCTTTTCTCATATTCAAGTTCTAATCCATTAAATAATAAATTTTTTCTGCTTTTACAAATATCCTTTGTAAGTTGTTTGTAAGTATTTTCCTTATCTATTAAGGCGAATAGTGAGAAAAATGCCATTTGTACTTGTTGTGGTGTAGAAAGTCCAGCAGTATGATTTAAGGCAACTTGTCTGCTGTCAGCCACTAATCTATCCATAAATGAAATCTCAGTTGGATTTTGGCATAAATGTTTGTAACGTTCATTTAATTCATTTTTCATATCTGGTGATAGTTTTTTAATAAGGTCATTAAATATATTTTTTTCATTTAAAAAGATAGTTCCTAATCTCCAGCCAGTTACACCAAAATATTTTGAGTATGAATAAACACCTAAAGTATTATATGGTAGTTCACTAACTAATGAATGGAAGTTATCAACAAATGTACAATATACATCATCTGTAACTATCATTAACTCAGGATTATGTTCTTTAACTACAGAAATAAGGTTATCTTTGCAGTCTCTGCTTAAAGCAACGGAAGCTGGATTATTTGGGTTTACCACAAATAATACCTTGATATTTTTATTCTTAAGTTTATTTAATTCTTCTTTTGTATATTGCCATGTTGGATTTCCATTTTCATCTATCTCATTTGCTTTTATATTTATAACATTAAACTTATAGTTAGGTAAATGAGGTATTTCTAAATAAGGTGTAAATATAGGAGTCATTAAAGCAATGGTATCACCAGATTTTAAAAGGTTATTTACAACTAATGAATCAAAGATATAACACATTGCAGCAGTACCACCTTCTACAGCAAATACTTCAAAATTACTTTCAAATTCTTTGTTTTGGCATAATTCCTTCATTAAATAATTATGTACTATTTTTTCAATATGTATAAGCATTTTGTCTGGTACAGGATAATTATCTCCGATAATTCCATCAGTAAGTTCAAAAATATATTCATCTGAATTAAAATTCATTTCTTCAGTTCCATATTTTAAAATATTAGTTAATAATTTTATAGCAGATGTTTGGGGAGAGTTTTCTAAAAATTCTTGGAATCTTTTAGCAATACCTTTCTTTTCAGGCATTCCTGCCAAATCATCTTTGCACCAAGTTCTTTGCGTCTCTTTTATAGCAAATTGGCCAAAGGTAAAAAATGCTTCTCTTGGTGTGGATGCAGTCCAGTTGGGATTTCCCCTTCCAGCATCAAGAATATCATCATTATTTTCTTGTGCCAGACGTATCAATTTATCTTTAAATTCAAATGGACTTATTTGACCATAAATTTTTTGTAATTCATCTTTTGGTAAATTCATTATCAATATCTCCTAACTTTAATTTGATAGAGTATATTCTATCAATTAATTTTTAAAAACACAAATATTTACTGAGCAAAATTAAAAAATGATAATAAAATGTAGAAAAAAATAATAAATTATTGATATACATATTATTAATATATATTAAAATTATTAATATGATATAATTATCATTAGTAAAATTATAAAAATAATAAAAAAGTATAAAAGTGAGAGATAAAAATGGACTATAACAAATTGAGTTTAGATATACATGAAAAAAATAAAGGAAAAATTCAAGTAGTTTCAAAGGTAAAGGTTGAGAACAGGGAAGATTTAAGTGTAGCCTATACTCCTGGTGTAGCAGAACCTTGTAGAAGGATTAGTGAAAATAAAGAAGATGTTTATAAGTATACAGCAAAAGGAAATCTTGTGGCGGTAGTATCTGATGGTAGTGCAGTATTAGGACTAGGAGATATTGGACCTGAAGCTGCTATGCCCGTTATGGAAGGAAAGGCAATACTATTTAAAGAATTTGCTGATATTGATGCTTTTCCAATATGTTTAGCAACAAAAGATGTTAATGAAATAGTTAAGACAGTAAAATATTTAGCACCAACTTTTGGAGGAATTAATTTAGAGGATATATCTGCTCCAAGATGTTTTGAGATTGAAAGAATATTAAAGAAAGAGCTTGATATACCAGTATTCCATGATGATCAGCATGGAACTGCCATTGTGGTTTTAGCAGGAATAATTAACGCTTTAAAGCTAGTTAATAAATCAATAAATGAAGCTAATGTTGTAATAAATGGAGCTGGTTCAGCTGGAATATCAATATGCAAACTTTTGTTGGAAGTAGGTATTGGCAATGTGGTTTTAGTAGATATGAAAGGAGCTTTAGCTGTAGGAGAGCAATGGATGAATCCAGAACAAACTATTATGGCAGAAAAGACTAATAAGTATGATGAAAGAGGAAGCTTGCAAGAAATTATTAAGGGCAAAGATATATTTATAGGAGTGTCTGCCCCTAATATTGTATCAGCAGAAATGGTTAGTACTATGGCCAATGATGCAATTGTTTTTGCCATGGCAAACCCAGTGCCTGAAATTATGCCTGATGAAGCTAAAAAAGGTAATGCTAGAGTTATAGCAACTGGTAGATCAGACTTTCCAAATCAAATTAATAATGTGCTTGTATTTCCAGGAATATTTAGAGGGGCTTTAGATGTGAGAGCTAAAGATATTACTGAAGAAATGAAGATAGCAGCAGCAAAAGCTATTGCTTCAATTGTTACTGATGAAGAATTAAGTGAAGAGTATATTATTCCTAATGCTTTCGATAAAAGAGTAGTAAAGGCTGTTTCAGCATCAGTTTCAAAAGCAGCATATAAATAATTTAATGAATAATAAAATCCTTAAAAGGCAATTCTCTTAAGGATTTTTTATATTTTTTTGAATATTAATCTAGTGTATACTAAAAAATATTTTTTATGAATTTATTTTAAATTTAAAAGAATTGATAAGGATTTAAAAACTGAATGGTTATAATCTTGATGTAGCGATACATCTAATACGTCATATAATTTTTGCAGCTGCTTTATAACTTGATCTAGATATAAATCATTTTTTACAAGTAGATATATCTTGCTAGTCTTTCCATCACCAACTTCTCCACATAATATTCCTTCAAGATTAAATCCTCTTCTGGCAAAAAGATTTGTAATATGACTCATTACTCCAGGATGATTCCTAACATGAAGTTCAATAAGATAAAAATCAGTATTAATCATTTATAGGTATACCTCCTATCATTTCAGTATTGGCAGCACCAGGTGGAACCATAGGATAAATATTTTCATCATCATTAATTGGAATATTAATAACAGCAGGTCCAATTTCAGTGAGCAAAGCTGTGAGTTTTTCAAGTGGATCACTTTCATTACTTAAATCATAACCTTTGATGCCAAAGCCTTCAGCAATGGTTTTAAAATTTGGATTGAAGATAAATTCAGAAGCAATATAGTGTTTATGATAAAATAAGTTTTGTTGTTGACGAACTAATCCAAGATGATGATTATTGATAATTAATAGTTTTATATTAGATTTTGTTTCTGCTAATGTGGCTAATTCTTGAATATTCATAAGTATGGACCCATCTCCACTAAAGGAAACAATGAGCTTTTGAGGATTATATAGAGATGCTCCTATAGCTGCCGGGAGGGCAAAGCCCATGGTACCTAGTCCACCGGAAGTTAATAGTGTTTTTGGATATTTAAATGGATATCTTTGAGCAGTCCACATTTGATGTTGTCCCACATCTGTTACTATAATAGAATCATCAGGTATTTTATCAGCTACAAAAGAAATGATATTAGCAGGATGCATAGGGTCATCATATGAAGGTAATGGATATTTATTTTTAAAGCAATTAATACGTTGTATCCAGCTAGTTCTAGGATTTTCATCTATGTAGCCAATAATTGCTTTTAAAAATGAATTAATGGAGCAATTCATAGATATACTACTATTTTTAACTTTATTTATTTCCGATTCATCAATATCTACATGAATAATTGATGCCTTAGGGCAGAATTTTTTTATATCGCCAGTGGCTCTGTCATCAAATCTTACCCCAAAAGCTAATATTAGGTCTGCTTCATTTATTAAAATATTAGTAAATGGACAGCCGTGCATACCTAGCATTCCTAAATATAATTCATCATCAGCAGAGAATGCTCCAAGGCCCATCAATGTTAATGCTACAGGAATATTATTTTTCTTAGCTAAGTCATAAAGATATTTTGAGGAATTAGAACTTATAATTCCGCCACCTGCATATATAATTGGTCTTTTGGCTTTATTAATTTGTGTTCCAATATATGATAAAGCATTGGTATTAGGTATATCTATATCCACTTTATTTTCTTCTATAGAAGGAAATTTCTTAAACTCAATCACTTCGCTTTGAATATTTTTCGGAAAATCTATTAAAACAGGGCCAGGTCGACCTTCCGTAGCAATTTTAAAAGCTTCTGGAACAACATAAAATATGTCTTCAATTTTTCTTATTATAAAATTATGCTTGGTAATAGGAATAGTAAGTCCATAAGCATCAACTTCCTGAAAAGCATCAGTACCGATGGCTGAATAAGGAACTTGTCCAGTGATGGCAACCATAGGTATAGAATCTAGCTTGGCATCAGCTATAGCAGTAAGGAGGTTAGTGGCACCAGGACCAGAAGTAGCAAGGCATACACCTATCTTATTGGAAGATCTGGAAATACCTTGAGCAATGAAGCCAGCACCTTGTTCATGTCTAGATAATATATGTTTAATATTGCTATTATATAGTGCATCATATATAGGTAAATTAAAACCGCCAGGAATTCCAGCTATATATTCTACCCCTTGTTTTTCTAAAAGTTTTACTAATATTTCTGCTCCATTATATTTCATAAAAAAACTCCTTTAAAAAGATACCTCATCATGAAGAAGAGGAAGAAAAATTTTACATAAAAGTAGTAAGCCTTTACGTAGCCATAAAAGTTTATATAAATATATGCAGATAAAATTAATTTTAATAATAATTTTTTATGTGTATAATAATAGATAAAATACATTAAAAAGAGGGATAGGAATGGAACTAGTAAAAACATACGAAGAATATAATGAATTAAATAAGGAATACGTGAAGTTTATTCAAATGGTTATGGAAAGTGATATTGCAAATTATGATGATATAATTATGAATAATCTTGAAAAGTATAGTGAATTATTTGAAGAGTTAAAGTTAAGATGTGATAAGGTAGAAGTGGAAGAAAAAGATATTGATAATTTAAGAGATTTAAATTATTTAGCTTTAGATACTTTATTCTTGACAATGGATTTAAAGAATTTTTATAAATTAGGTGAAAGTGAAAGATTCAAAATGAGAGCTGTAAATTATATTAATAAGAGAAGTAGAGGGCAAATTTTATAAGTAAAGTTAAAAATACTGTATCAACTTAACATTTGATACAGTATTTTCTATTTTATAATCACCATTTTTATTGTAGTGCTTTTTTATCTTCTCATCATCTTAGTAGATTGTTGTCTAGCTTTCTTTATTTGGCTATGATCAAAAGGATGAAGGTCTTTTTTTGTTGTTAAGTTTGCTATATTAGAAACAAGAATATTTTCTGAGTTAGCTTTTCCTTTAATACCTTTTAATCCCATTATAATAACTTTATGACCTTGATTTACATCAATAAATTGAGGCTTTTTAAACCATTTATTCTGTTTATATTCACATTTTACAACTTGTTTACCAACTTCAGGTTTAACAACTAAAAATACATGTAATTTATTAAAAATTCCTAGAATGCTTTTAACTTCAGTTTTAACTGATAAAATTGTTCCAGCTACACTTGTCATTCTATCTCCGTATTTTTCCATATAAGCATCTGAGTAGTATTTAGTCATTTTATCTTTGAAACCCATTCAAAAAACTCCTTTTACTATAAATATAATATATTTATTCAATGAAATAACCCTGACTCAAGGCTGAGTATTATGTTGAGTTAATCATGTATAAGCTTTACAAATTTAAATTATTTAAGTTGATTATATCATATAAAGGTACTTTGATAAACAAAAATGAAAGAAAACTTCATAAATAAACTTATGAATATATAAGAATTTATTGTTAAATATGGATATAAATAAAGTATAATTATAGTATAATTACAAATATTTCCAAAGTGAAATTTTTAAGGAGGTCTTATGGGAAAAATAATTAAAAGAGCAATAGAAAAAGATAAGTTATTAAATGAACTGGAAACAAATATAAAAAGTGGTGGGCGGCTTGTATGTATCAATGGATATATAAATGAAGAGGGACAGATGATGGTGATTTATACTATTGAGCATGATGAAGTTAGGGAAATTCTTAAATTGGAAGATCAAAGAGAAATACCTACAGCTACAAGCATATATATAGGAGCTGCTTGGTTTGAAGAGGAAATAGAAGAGATGATGCCAGTAAAGTTTATTGGGCTTAAAAGAAGTGGAAGATTATTTTTGCCAGATGAATTTAAAAATGGAGAAGGAAAAATATTAGTATTGCCTTTAAATGAACTTAAAAAATTAAAGGATAGTTAGGAGGTATTGATTTGAGTTATGTTTTACCATTAGGACCATATCATCCATCTCTTGAAGAGCCGGTTCATGTGAAGCTCTACACAGAAGGTGAGCTTATAAAGAAAGCAGAAGTCTTTATTGGATATAACCATAGAGGAATTGAAAAACTAACAGAAGTAAGGAATTATATTCAAACAATAACTTTGGTGGAAAGGGTGTGTGGAATTTGCTCACATTCACATGCCATGACATATTGCTTAGCCGTAGAAGATATAGCTGGTCTGGAAGTTCCTAAGAGAGGACAGTATATAAGGATTATCATCAGTGAACTAGAAAGAATTCATTCTCATTTTTTATGGCTTGGACTTGCAGCACATCTCATAGCTTTTGATTCATTATTCATGAAATGTTTTGCAACTAGAGAAAGAATAATGGAAATGTTGGAAATAATCACAGGTAATAGAGTTAATTACGCTATGAATATAATAGGAGGGGCCAGAAGAGATATAAGTAAAGAACAATTTAATGAATTATTAAAAGTCATTAAGGAAACTGAGGAAGAGTTTAAAGGTATATATGATATATATGACAGTGATAGCAGCATAGCTGCAAGGACAAAAGGAGTTGGTATACTGACTCATGAAGATGCTTTAATTTATGGAGCTTGTGGACCACATGGTAGAGCATCTAATGTAAATTTTGATGTAAGAAAAACTATGCCTTATAACAGCTATGAAGATTTTGATTTTAAGGTAGCATTAGCAGAAGATGGAGATGTATTTTCAAGAGCTGTAGTAAGGCTTGTGGAAATTGAAGAAAGCTTTAAAATAATCAAGCAGGCAGTAAAAAATATGCCAGATGGACCTATAAACTTAGGAAATAAAATTCCTAGAGTGCCTAAGGGAGAATCATTAGCAGTAACAGAAGCACCAAGGGGAGAAGTATCGTATTTTGTAGTTTCTAATGGTGGACAGACTAATAGTCGAGTTAATATTCATGTACCAACCTTTAAAAATGCAGCCACAGTGCCTGTGATGCTTAAAGATAACACCATTGCTGATGCAGGTCTTATTGTAGCTAGTATAGATCCATGTTTCTCATGTTTAGATAGGTGATATTATGCATGAATTGTCAGTAACTGAAGGAATTTTAAAAATATGTTTAGATGAAGGAAAAAAACACAATATAGAAAAAATAAAGAAGATAAATATAGTAGTAGGAGAGCTTACAGGTCTTATGCCAAATTGTATATCATATTATTTTAATATTGCTGCTAAAGGAACTTTAGCTGAAGATGCAGAAATATCAATTGCTTATGAAAAGGTAATGATTAAGTGCCATAATTGTGGATTTGAAGGAAAGTTTATAAATAAGCAATATGTTTGTCCAAGTTGTGGTAAATCTGATTATAAAATAGTAAAAGGTAGAGAATTTTATATTGATACTATGGAGGTGGAATAAATGCAAATTAAGGTTATGAGACAGATATTAGAGTGGAATGAGGATATAAGCAGTAAAGTTAGAAGTATTCTTCAAGAGAAAAATATTTATATGGTTAATGTAATGGGATCTCCAGGAGCAGGTAAAACAACATTTATTGTTAACTTAATTAAATATTTAAGAGATAAAGGAATTAGTTCAGGTGTAATAGAAGGCGATATTGAAGGTACCATTGATGCTGAAAGAATTCAAAAAGAAGGTTTTCCAGTGGTGCAGTTAAATACAGAAGGTGCCTGTCATATTGAAGCTAAGTCCATTGAAAATATATTACCTTATTTTGATTTAGATAAGATTAATATGATTTTTGTGGAAAATATAGGAAATTTAGTATGCCCAGCAGAATTTGATATTGGTGAAAATTTAAGAATAGCATTGTTAAGTATTCCAGAAGGTGATGACAAGGTAGTAAAATATCCACTTATGTTTATTAAGGCTAATGCAGTGGTATTAAATAAATATGATATGGCAAAGTATTTTAACTTTAATGATGGAAAAGTGGAAGAGGAGTTATGGGAGAGAAATAAGGAAGCAGAGGTATTTAAGATAGATTCTACAGATGAATCAGAAATACAGCCATTTGCAGAGTGGCTCATTAAAAAATATAAAGGATAGGGGAAATCATATATGAAGTTTAAAGCTTTTTTTTCAACGTTTCTATTATCATATATTTTTTGGATACTTTTTTTGGCACAAGATTTTAATATTTTTAAGTTAGGATATGAGGAATTAATTACAGGACTAGTTGTAGCTGTGGTGGTAGGAGTGTTTTGTAGTCAGTTTTTTGTTAAGAAAGATGGATTTTGGTTATTTAAAAAATTTAGGCTTGTTAATCTTTTAATTTTTATTCCTATTTATAGTATTGAACTTATTAAAGCCAATTGGGATGTGGCAAAAAAAGCACTATCATTTAAGAAGATAGAAGTAAATCCTGCTATTGTAAAAATACAAACAAATCTTTCATCAGATTGGGGATTATCAATGCTTTCTAATTGCATAACGTTGACTCCAGGAACAATAACTATGGATATATATGAAGAAAAAAATAAAAATTACCTATATGTGCATTGGCTTAATAGCACTACAGATGATGGAAAAAAGGCGGCAAAAATTATTAAGGGCAAGTTTGAAAAATATATAAGGAGGATATTTGATTAATGAATATTGATTTGCTATTTAAGGGAACAGCTATAATATTTGCTATTTTTTCATTAATACTAATTTATAGGGTTATTAAAGGGCCAACTATTATTGATAGGGTGCTTAGTGCAGATGCCATTGATATTTTAGCTGGTATAATAATGGTTTTATTTGGTGCTTTAAAAAATAGAGCCATGTATTTAGATCTAGGACTTATAATAACTCTTTTAGGATTTATTGGTACAGTACTCATATCTAAATATATAAAGGGGGAATTATAATGGGTATATGGGAAATCATAATACTAATACTTATTATAATGGGAATCTTTTTTACCTTTGCAGGAGTGGTTGGGATACTTAGAATGCCTGATACTCTTTGCAGATTACAATCTTCAACCAATATTGCAACAATGGGGGCTATGCCAATAGCTTTAGCTTGTAGTATATATGGGTTTCTTAACAATAACATTTCTATTGGTATTAAATCACTTATAATAATTTTCTTTTTATTAATCACTAATCCAGTGGCTTCCCATGCTATGGCAAAGGCGGCATATAAGCATTTAGATGAAAAAAGCAATAAAGTTAAGTACGATCATTATGGGAGGGATATAAAATGACAGCATTTAATATTGTCAATGCCATCATAATAATAGGGCTTATAATTTCAGCGGTATCCATATTTATTCTCGATGATGTATTACAATGCATTATAGCTACTTCAGTTTTAGGGACATTTTTAGCATTAGAATTCCTACTTTTAAAGGCACCAGACGTGGCCATAGCTGAAGGTGCAGTAGGAGCAATACTAACTCCAGTAATTTTTATCATAACTTTAAATAATGTTAAGAGAAATAAAAATAAGGAGGAGAAAAATGGGTAAAAAGATAACATATATTATTTTGTTTGCGTTATTAGCCTCTTTTATATATGTAGGTTTCAATATTGAAGAAAATAGGGATTTAGGTGATGCTTCACAAATAGTCCTTAATGAAACCATCTCTAAGACTTCAGCCCTTAACTCTGTAACTGCTGTAGTATTTGATTTTCGTGGATATGATACGTTAGGAGAATCTATAGTTCTATTTACGGCTATTTGTGGTGTTAGTGCTGTTTTAAGAAGCAGTAAGAAAGATGAGGTGAATAATAAAGATGAATAATAAAAGAATGAGAAAGGATTCAATTCTTACCTGTTGTTCAGATTTAGTACTTCCAATAATAATAACTTTAGGCTTATATATCATTATACATGGCCATTTATCACCAGGTGGAGGATTTCAAGGAGGAGTATTGGTTGCTGGAGCCTTTGCAATTTTATATGTGTCTTATGGCATTAAAAATTTAAGTAAAAAAATAAAGGTGAATGTCCTTAAGATTGGTGAAGATATTGGTGCTTTAGGTTTTATAATATTGGCTTTTCTAGGATTTGTTTTTGGTGGAACATTTTTTAAAAATATATTTTATTTAGGTGAGCCAGGAGAATTATTTTCATCAGGTAGTATATTTCTAATGAATTTTGCAGTAGGATTTAAAGTTTTTGCAGGAGTATCTTTTTTGATTTTAATAATGGTATCAAATTTGAAATCGAAAGGGGATGAATAATCATGACCATTAATTATATAGGAGCATTTTTACTGATATTTATAGGACTAGCTATCATAGTTTTAAAGAAAAATCTTATTAAAATAGTTATTGGTATGGGAATAGTTGATTCAGGAATAAATTTACTGCTTATTTCAATTGGATATAGAAATGATGCAACAACACCAATATTTACTGATGGAGCAGCTAAATTTGTTGATCCTATTCCACAAGCTCTTACACTTACATCCATAGTAATAGGAGCTTGTGTTTCAGCATTAGCACTATCACTAGTCATTAAGATAAATGAACATTATGGCAGTATAGATAGTGATGAAGTAAGGAGGATTAAAGGATGAATAAAGAAATATTAAATAATCTTCCACTTATAGCAATTATTACACCAATAGCCATAGCCTTTGTTATAGGCTTATTTAAAAATAAGTACATGAAGCTAAAAAAAATCTTTGTTATAGTAGCATTATTAGTAAGCGTAATTGCAGTGATCTTGATGATAAAGCCTGTAATGTTTAACAATGATACCATAACTGTATGGCTAGGGAATTGGAAACCATTGGCTGGAAAGGCCTTTGGTATAGCATTAGAAGTTGATGCACTAGGTATATTTATGGCACTTATAATTTCAATAGCTTGTTTGCTCTCAGCTATTTATTCTTTAAAATATATGAGTAAAGATAATGGACTTGATAAATATTATGCATTGTTCCTACTTTTATCAGGTAGTATGCTAGGATTTGTATTTACAGGTGATTTGTTTAATATGTATGTAATGCTAGAGATAATGACTTTTGCAGCTATTTCATTGACTGCCTTTAGAAATTATAAGGATAAATCCTTGGAAGCAGCATTCAAATATATAGTAACAGGTTCATTAGGGTCATCCCTTATATTGCTAGGAACAGTTTTATTATATACAGAAACTAAAACTTTAAATTTAGCAGAAATAATAGATATACTAAGAAATACTTCAGAAATGTCTTCAATTACCATCTTAGCTTTTAGCTCCATGATGGTAGGATATGCCGTAAAAGCTTTTATGGTTCCATGTCATACTTGGCCTACAGATGCCCATATGGCAGCACCTTCATCAATTTCTATGATATTATCAGGTGTTATGAGCAAAACAGGAATATATGCAGTAATAAGAATATTATTTGGTATATTTGCACTTAATGACAATAAATACGTAGGTTATCTAATTATTGTTTGGGGTATTGCAACAATGATAGTTGGTGTAACCATGGCATTATTGCAGCATGATTTTAAAAGACTTTTGGCTTTTCATTCAGTTTCACAAATTGGCTATATTGTAAGTGCATTTGGGGTAGCAATTATATGTACTGGCAAGATTCAAGATTTGGCTATGGCAGGTGCATTATATCATATGATAAATCATGCCGTCTTTAAGGGATTATTATTTTTATGTGCTGGTGCAGTATTATATACAACTGGTACAACTGATTTAAATTCAATATCAGGATTAGGTAAAAAAATGCCTTTTACCATGACTATGTTTTTATTTGGAGCAGCAGCTATCAGTGGAATACCTCCTTTTAATGGGTTTGCTTCCAAGTGGATTATTTATGAAAGTGCATCACAAGGTAGAGTGGAAATAGTTACTGTTGTAGCTGTAGTGGTATCGGCTATGACTTTGGCATCTTTCATAAAGGTAGGACATTCAGTTTTTTTTGGCCCAGAAAATATAGGTGGTGGACAGATAAAAGAGGTACCTTTTTCTATGAAAGTACCAATGTCTGTCTTATCTATAGGTACATTAGTTTTAGGGCTATTTCCAAGAGTTATGATGAAATATATATTAAGTCCAGTTATATCTTGTATCCTCAATATAGACTCCTACATCAATGCAGCACTTAATATTGGTACCAGTGAAAGTATAGATACTACAATAAAGATAAGTGGAATATATTCTCCAGGAAACTTTTTTATATTGTTTATAGTAGTGCTTTTAGCAATATTTATTTTCATCCTGTTTAATATGAAGTACTCAATAGATGAAGATAAAGATTTAAGTGAAGCATATATAAATAGAGGTAGTAGGAAGTTTGATGTATTTATTGGAGGAGAAAATGAAGAAGCTACTAAGGTGAATTCAAGTGATTTATTTTGGCCAATGAAGCATGAATTAAAGGGATATTTTAAATTTATTGAAAATGCACATAATGGAAGTGTAAATACCTACTCACTTTGGATTGTAACTATGCTGATAGTAGTAACAATACTTTCCTTTATATTTTTATAGGAGGTGGAAATATGGAATATTTAAAGATAATTTTATATATACTTGTATTTCCAGGGATAATTTTTTCAAGTTTAATAGGATTTTTCATATCTGGATTAGATAGAAAGATTGTAGCAAAGATGCAAAGAAGAAGAGGGCCCAAGATAAGTCAGAGCTTTTATGATTTTATAAAGCTTTTAGGAAAAGATACAATTATACCTTCTAGTGCCAATAGAAAGTTATTTATTATTGCTCCTGTTATAGCAGTGGTAAGTATAGTAATCATACCGTTATTTATTCCTTTGGGAAAGTATACTTTTATAAAAAGTACAGCAGATGTGGTGGTATTAATATATCTACTTATTATCCCATCTTTAGCTTTAATAATTGGAGCAATGGCATCAGCATCACCATTTGCTTCCATAGGATTATCCAGGGAAGTGGTATCAATTATAGGGTATGAACTTCCTTTAATTATAATTATTATAGATGTATGTAAGAAGGCAGGAAAGATATTAGGTACTGAAACTATTTATTCCATGGAGCTTATAGAAAAAGCACAGGCAATAGAGGGGAATTTTATGTTTTCTTTAGCTTTATTGCCTGCAGCTATAGCATTTTTAATGATTTTACCAGCTAAGGTAGGAGTAGCACCTTTTGATGTAGCAGAAGCAGAAACAGAAATATGTGAAGGACCTTTAGTTGAATATAGTGGAATATATTTAAGTTTATTTAAATTAAGTCATAGCATTAAAAGCTATGTAATGGCTATGCTTTTTGTGGCCTTGTTTTTAGGAAATATATTTGTGGAGTTTGGAAGCACTTCTATTAATTTAATAATTAATACAGTAATTATGATAGCTTTATCAACTTTAATAACTATAGTCTGCTTATCTATAGTAAGAGGATCTATGGGAAGGTATAAGGCACATCAAATGTTTAAATTTTATTGGACAATACCTACAATATTATCAGTAATAAGTTATTTTTTAGTGAGTATGAATATATAGGAGGAAAAGCTTATGTCATTAATTGAAAAAAGTAGAGAAAAATCTCCGTGGATATATCATTTAAATACTGGTTCTTGTAACGGCTGTGATATTGAAATAATGGCATTGCTAGGTCCTAAATACGATGCAGAAAGGTTTGGTGTGAAGCTTACAGCTTCACCTAAACATGCAGATATAGTGCTTATAACAGGGCCAGTTACAACACAATGCAGAGAAAGAATGATAAATGTGTTGTCACAAGTGCCAGAACCAAAAGTTATAGTATCAGTAGGATCATGCCCTGCTTCAGGTAATGTATTTAAGGATAGTTACTCTGTTGATGGACCTTTGGATAAATGGACAAAGGTGGATGTATCAGTGGCAGGTTGTTCACCTAAACCAGAAGCAATCTTAAAAGGAATACTAGAAGCTGTTGAAATATTAAATAAGCGTAGGAGGGAAGAAATATAATGTTTAAAATTCCATTTCTTACAGAAGGAATAAAAAATGTATTTAAAAAGCCTATTACAGAAGAAGGCTCTATTGAAGAATTAAAATCAGCTGATAATTATCGAGGAAGATTAAGCTTTAATGAAGATGCTTGTATTGGTTGTGGATTATGTATAAGGGTATGTGCAGGCAATGCTATAACTAAGAGCATAAAGCCAGTAGAAGATGGACAAGAAATTACCATGTCCTTTGATATGGCATCTTGTACTTTTTGTGGTTTGTGCCAAGATTTTTGTAGTAAAAAGGCCATAACATTAACAAATGATCCTATAATGGTACAAAAGAATAAAGATAATTTAAAGGTACAGGGGACTTTTATTAAAAAGATGCCATCTAAAGTTAAAATAGAGAAAAAAGTATCAAAATAAGAAATGGCTAAAGAAGATGATAAATTAGTATAATAAGTGTTTATATATTCTAAAGAAAGAAGCAATATAAAAGGACAGCTAAAATTATTAGTTGTCCTTTTAGGTTAATTGTTTTGAGAAAGTAATATTAATTAAAATCATGAATTACATATTTATAAATATGATTCAATTTTAATCTTTCTTTCAGAAGCTGTTGAGTCTGTAGCCTCTTTATTTGTTTTAGTAAACCTAGCATGCTCCCATATTCCAAAGTACTTATCGAAAATGTATGATTCCTCATCGATATTTACTATAGGGGCAGAAGTTTCATCAAACCCAATCAGTGAAACTTTTCTTCCGGTATTTTTTAAGTATTTTAAGGCTTTTCCTAAAAGAATATCTGGATCAGGGATTATTCTTTCTTCTAAAAAAACCTCAAAAAAATTCTTCTTGCAACTACTATTTTCCAAAGCTTCATCTCCTTATTAAATAAATCATAATAATATTATATGTTTTGTGGAAAAAAATTACAATAAGCTAAAAATAATTAAGATAATTAATTAATTTAATAAAGTAGTTCGCTTATATACGTATAAAAATTATATATTTTCAAGTTTTATATGGAAAAAAGATTATAAAAAAGCTTGAAAAAAGTATCTATATACAATACTATTACAAGTGTATATACACATATGATGGTATTTATTTTTTTATATTAATAAAAGTGGGAGGATAATATATTATGGCAAAGTTACTTGTAGTAGTTGATTATCAAAATGATTTTGTTAACGGTGCTTTAGGTTTTGTAAAAGCAGAAACTTTAGAAAAAGGCATATGTAATAAGATAGAGGAATATTTAAATAGGGGAGATAAAGTAATATTTACTTATGACACTCATTTTGAAAATTATCTACATACTAGGGAAGGCAAAAAGTTGCCAGTGAAGCATTGTATCATAGATACTGAAGGACACGATTTATATGGAGAGTTAAAGAAGTTCAAAGATGTAGAAAATACACTTCATTATAATAAAAAGTCCTTTGGACTATCACCGGAAGATATGTTGGACATTGCTAAAAAGGTTTATGATGATATTGAAGAAATAGAGTTGGTAGGAGTTGTGACCAATATATGCGTTATTAGTAATGCAGTTACTTTTCAATCTCAATTTGTTAATGCAGAAATAATTGTGGATGCTTCGCTTACTGCTGGTTTTGATGAAGAAATGCATAAGAAGTCATTAGAAGTTATGGAATCATTTCAAGTTAAAGTTATTAATAGGTAGATTTTCTCATGGCAATTATTTATGACTATTTTTTTATTCAAATATGTTAAAATATAAAAATAGTAAATAAATAATTGGAGGAAGAAAAATGTTTAATTTTAATCTTAATGAAAGAACAATAGATATAAACGAAATTGATGAGCTTATTGGAGAAATTAATTTAATAGATATAAGAGAGCCTCATGAATTTAAATGTGGAAGTTTAAGAACTGCTAAAAATATACCAATGGATACTTTATTAAATAATCCAGATAAATATTTAGAAAAGGATAAAAAGTATTACATAATGTGTAAAGCAGGCAGAAGAAGTGCTATTACATGTAGAGAATTAAAGTATAAGGGCTTTGATGTAGTAGATGTAACTAGTGGAATGGCTTTTTATGAAGGTAATGAAAGATCTTAGTTATTGTTTTTAGAAATATAAACCCCTTTACGGGAGTTTATATTTTATCAGAAGAATAAGAAAAATTAAAAAAATAGTTTAATATATTAAGTATAAATTCATAAATATAACAAATCTTAGTATTAACAAAGTAGATAATATTTGTGGATTTAGTATAATGATGGAGCATATCAAATAGTGAATGTATACAAAAATAATGATGAGTATGAATCAGTTGTTTTTCCAGATTTAAAAATAAATTTACGTGATATATTTGAATAAGTTTAAAGTACCTATTAACTGGGTACTTTTTTTAAGGTATAGACCAGTTATATTTTTATAATATGCAAGTAAAATAACATTAGCAGGAACTTCGTTTTGAAAACTCTTATTCAAATTAAAGAACCTTTTTATAATAAGTAACATAATATTTTTTATAGAATATTATAAAGTGAGTAATTAAATATAGAGGTGATTATAATTATTGGCTTTAAGAAGGATTTTCTAGGAAATATCATACTTTACAGAACCAATTTATGGTGTAGATAGGTAAAGGGGGAAGATGTTTATGGATAATAAAAAAATAATTGCCTTAGGTACTTTTAAGGTTATGAGCGTAGTGGAAGATACAAATGAAATTCCCAAGGGTGTAGCAATGATAAAGGCTCCAGAATATTGGAATAAAGGAGATAGAGGAAGAGGAGTTGTTATTGCAATTATTGATTCAGGTTGTGACTGTACTCATGTAGATTTAAAAGATAGGATAATCGGTAAATATAATTTTACGGAAGACGATGGTGGTGATCCTGAAATTGTAACAGATTATCTAGGTCATGGCACTCATGTGGCAGGGACTATTGGAGCAAGTCAAAATGGACAAGGAGTTGTAGGTGTAGCACCTTTATGCAGTTTACTTATTTTAAAGGCATTAAATAAAAAGGGACAAGGCACTGAAGAAGATATTGCAAAGGCCATTAATTATGCAGTAAGAAAAAAGGTGAATATAATATCAATGTCTCTTGGTAGTACGGAAGAAACACCTTTAATTCATGAAGCCATAAAGAAAGCTGTAGAGAGTAATATTTTGGTAGTATGTGCAGCAGGCAATGAAGGTGATAGTGATGGAGATACGGAAGAACTAAGCTATCCAGCAGTTTATAGTGAATGTATTTCAGTTGGAGCAGTAGATTATAGTAAAAATATTGCCCGCTTTACCAATTCTAATAAATCAGTAGATTTAGTAGCACCAGGAGTAAGTATAATGTCTACCTACCCAAATAATAAATATGCTAATTTGCAAGGAACTTCAATGGCAACACCTCATGTAAGTGGAGCATTAGCTTTAATAATAAACTGGTCAAGAAAGGATTTTGGGCGAGAAATGAGTGAAACAGAACTTTATGCTCAATTAATAAGGCATACTGCTTCATTAGGATTTAAGAAGACTTTAGTAGGTAATGGGCTCCTTTATTTATTAGCACCTCAAATATTAGAAAATTATATATCACAGGCATCAGTTTTAAAGGTATAAAAGCTACAGAAATATTAAACTTAATTAAGAGTTTCTAAAGCTATTTTGGTAAAGTATTGCAAAATTTATAACTGGCTATAGATTAGATAGATAAATGTTTAATAGAGGTTTTACTAAATTAGCAGTGAAACTCTAGAATTAATTTAAATTTCTTAAACTTTGTGAGTTGATTTAAAAATTCATAATTAGTTAAGTCAATTTTTAACTTTAAGTTATTTCTTATTGGCTAGTACATTTTTTTTGTAATCTAGTATTGCTTTTGATAAAGCTTCAGCACAGTTTTTTTGTCCAACATTTGAAGTAAGATATTTTTCATCTTGAGAGTTACTTAAAAATCCAAGTTCAACTAAAGCAGCTGTATTTTCATTAAGCTCTAAAACAGCTAAGGCATCATCTTTGCTTTCATAAGTTTTTAAGCCTCTATTATAAGTATAGTCTAGTTGGCCTAGCTCATATTGAAGGTAGGAAGCAAACGTATAGCTTGCATCATCACCATTTTTGTACCAAGTTTCCACTCCTTTAGCATCGGTGGCAGTATAATCGCTATTACAGTGGATGGATATAAAAACGTCCACATTAGATATTTTAGAAACTTTTAATCTTTCTTTTAGACTATCATTGGCAGATTGAGACCAAGGAAGATTATCATCAATTCTGGTATAAACTACATCAATATCTTTTTCTTTAAGAATCTTTCCAAGTTCCAAAGCTATATTTAATACTAGATTCTTTTCATAGGAGCCATTTATTCCTTTTGCACCTATGTCTTCATCACCATGACCAGGGTCTATGCAGACCTTAAAGTTATCTTTACTTTCTTGAGTGGAAGAAATTTTATTTTTTAGTGCATTTTTATTAAGAGTTGTTATATTTGTATTGTTTTTTATATAAGAAGAAGCAATGCCTAATACTATCATTAAAGAAAAAAATGATGTAAGAAATAGTTTTAGTAGCCTCCTTATTTTCTTTCTTTTGTAAAGCATCCTTCGTTTTGCATTTAAATCAAAATGATTATTTTCCATATTTCACTCCTATGCTTTACATAAAAAATAATTAGTTAAAATACTGTTTATATAAATAAATTATAATTTAAAAGTAAAATTATGTAAATTGAGTAAAGTTAATTTTCATACGAATTTTTACGAGTACTTTCGAGTAATTATTTAAGAAATAAAGTTTAAAAAGAAAAATACGAAATATTAAATATGTATGCTTATTAAAGTATACAAGTATTAATTTAGTTATTTGGGAGTATATTATGAGAAGAATACCTTTAAGATATTTAAAAGAAAATAGTATAACTGCAATGGATATATATAACTCTAGTGGAAAGCTTTTAATTAGTAAAAGTATGAAAATAGATAAAAATATGATGGAATTATTGCATAAAAATAAAATTATATATGTATATATAATGGATGAAAGTAGAGAAGATATAATTGATGATGTTATTAGTCCAGAATTAAGAAGAGAAGCAGTATTAGAGTTAAAAAAGATGTCTTATGAATTTTCTAATTTAACATCAATAAAAAGAACTAAAGAAATAAATAATGTATATATAGAAAAAATTTTAAATTTAGTAAATAGAATAATTGATGAATTATTGAAGAAAAATAGTTTAACTATAGAACAAATTGATGTAAGAGATTTTGAAAGCCAATATTTTCAACATTCTGTAAATGTAGCTGTAGTATCTCTTATTATAGGAATTGAATTAAATTATGATATAGACAAACTAAGACGATTAGGAATAGCAGCAATTTTACATGATTTAGGATATGCTTTTTTACCTAAAGAAATAATATATAAATCTACTAAATTATCAAATGATGAAGAGGAAGTAGTAAAAACACATAGTGAAAAAGGATATAATTATTTATACTTATATACTGATGTAAGTAGAGATGTTCTTTTTCCAATTTTATATCATCATGAACATGTTGATGGAAGTGGTTATCCAAGGGGAATTAAAGGAAATAGGATAAATGAATATAGTAAAATAATAGCTATTGTAGATTTTTATGATAAGTTAGTAAATAGTGAAGTAATTCTTCAATCAGACTTACCTAATAATATTTTAGAAAGAATAATGGCACATATAGGGACTGCTTTTGATTATAAAATTGTAGAAGTTTTCTATAAAAAGGCAATACCATTTTTAAAAGGTACTATGCTTAAATTAAGTAATGGTGATATAGTATTAGTTGAAGGAACTATTAATGGATTTCCTTCACGGCCAATTGTACGAGTATTACAAAGTGATGATAATTCAAAAATTAATAAATGTATAAATTTAGTTGATGTTTTAAACATAAGTATAGATAAAATAATATATTATTTGTAGTATTAAAAAATATAGATTATTTAAAATTAAACTTATATTTTTTATGATAAAATAAAAATATAAGTTTAATGGAACTTTTATTATAATTAATAGTCTAATTATAATAAAAGAAAATTACATATAAGGTGGGATTTTTCAATGAAAAAAATATTAATAAGTGGACTTATACTTGTTATGATGAGCAGTGTTTTAGTTGGTTGTGGAAAAAATAGTGATGTAAGCAGTAATATTACATCAAAAGAAATAGCAAAAAAACTGATAGAAGCAGATTACTTAATATCACCAAAGGAAGTTGATTCTAATATGGTAGAAGAAGTATATCATTTAAATCTTGATGATGTAGAAAATTATGCAATATATGAAACAGAAAGAAGACCAGGTCCAGGATTTATTATGATTGTAAAAGCTAAGGATGGAAAAGTTGAAAATGTTAAGAATTCAATGGAAAAAGTTTTAGAAGATAAGGTAGGGCAGGCTTTTTATCCAGAAGAACAAGAAGTAGCTGAGAATGCAACTATTGAAGTTGATGGTAATTTTGTATCATTATTCTTATTAAACAGTGAAGTTGAAGCAGATGCTGAAAGGATGTATAATAATTTAATTAAAAAATAGTATTGAAATTTTCTTTTTAATGATATATATTTGAAAGAGACTTTTTAAGTGGAAATAAATTAATAGAAATCTAAGAGAATTCTTAGGAGAGGTTCGTCAATACCATCCCTCTATAAAAAACTAGGATTATAATTAGCTGTAAGCTACTTTATTAATTTGCATTTATATGTTTGTTTTTTATGAACCTCTAAGACTTATGTCTTAGAGGTTTTATTTGAGGTATAAGTTATATGAAAAGAACCATTCTAGGATGGTTCTTTTTTTGTAGAAAGGAAGGGATTAATATAATTTTAGAAAATTGTAAATATGGAGTTTGAAAGGAGTTTTTTATGAGAAATAATAATACATTGAAAATAACTATTATGGCGTTAGCTATAGCATTAAATTTTATTGGAGGACTTATTGCAATTTCTTTAAAATTACCTATATATTTTGATTCAATTGGTACAGTTCTTGTAGGGTTCTTATTTGGAGTTGTACCTGCAATATTAACAGGAGTGGTATCATATATAGTAAATTATATAACTTTTGATCCATGTGCCTTATACTTTATTCCAGCTCAAATAATAATTGCTTTATGTTCAGGAATATTTTATAGAAGGGGATTATTCAATGGTAAGAAAAGTATTTTAGGTATAATTTTAATGGCTATACCAGTATCTTTTGTTTCAGCATGTATAGCAGCTTATGTTTTTGGTGGAGTTACTTCAGCAGGTAGTGCTATTATTGTGGGGATATTAGGAAATAATGGTATTAGTATGGTGCTTGGTGTATTTTTAACACAAATAGTAACGGATCTTTTAGATAAGATATTGATTGTTTATTTAGTATTAGCAGCTATAAAAGTGATTCCAAGAGATATAAAAAATAAAATTACAGCAGTTTAGGTGAAATATGGATAGATATAGTAAGGTAATTAATAAGAATTTAAGAGAAATAGTGTTGCTTAAGGCACTACCTTGTATTTGGGGTAAATGTGCTTTTTGTGATTACATTGATGATAATGATGATAATATAGCAGAAATAAATAAACTTAATAAGGAAGTACTGAATAATATAACAGGAGAATTTGGGGTTTTGGAGGTAATTAATTCTGGAAGTTGCTTTGAAATACCAAGAGAGAGCTTAGAGTATATTAAGAAGATAGTTGTTGAAAAGAAGATAAAAAAATTATTTTTGGAAAGCCATTGGTGTTATAAAAATAGGTTACAAGAAATGAGAGATTTCTTTGGTATTGAAATAATTTTTAAGATTGGCGTAGAGACTTTTGATAATAGCTTTAGAAATTTAGTATTAAATAAAAATGCTAATTTTAAAACTGTAGATGAAGTGAAAGAAAGTTTTCAATCTGTATGCCTTCTTGTAGGAATTAAGGGGCAGACAAAGGAAATGATAAAGCGAGATATAAATCTTGTTTTAGAGAACTTTAAGTATGTCACAATAAATGTATTTATTAATAATACCACTGATGTAAAAAGAGATGAAGAGCTTGTACAGTGGTTTACTGATAATTTTAAGTATCTAGAGGATTATCAATATATAGAAGTGTTATATAATAACACTGATTTTGGTGTAGGAGATTAATTTTTTTAAATATAAAAATCAGCTATTAGGTTAAATAGCTGATTTTTATTATCTACTAGAAATAATCAATTGTCTAATTACTTACTTTAATTATTGATAAATTAGCATTACTATAATCTAAGGAACCTGGATCTGCGCCAGTTGCAATAATTCTTACAGTTGTGCCAGCTGTAGTTGTTGTATATACTTCTTGACCAACTATTGGCACATTAGGATTTGTACTTGTATTTATTGTAGAAGTTGATGCAGCTGAAGGTGTAGTTGAATCATTATAACTTAAGCCAACAGTAACTATTGGAACTGTAGCAGAAGGTACTACAACATAAGTTATTTTATAAGTTCCAGGTTCTGATAGTGTTACTGTTCCAGTGGTTGGATTTAGTGACATGTTAGAAGCAACATTAGTAGTAGTAAGAATTATAGGAGCAGCAGTTGTGCTTAATGGTGTACTTCCTCCTGTGCTTGTAAATGTTCCATAGGCACTTGAAACAGTACCTGTGACACCAGTAGGGCCTTGAGGACCAGTAGGACCTTGAGGTCCGGTAGCACCAGTAGGCCCCTGAGGTCCAGTAGTTCCAGTTGAACTTAATAATGTGAAGTCAGCAGAGATTCCAGGGATTCCTTGAGGATTGTTAGCATTTACTAGATATAGCTGATTATTATATCTAATAACTTGTCCAGCAGAGTAGAAAGATGCTAAAGCAGGATCAAAGTTTGCAGGTGTACATGCACCACTTGGGTTTGTTGTTCCTGTTGGGCAAGGACAACATGGTGGGAATGAACAAGGAAATGGATTATAACCGTTGCAACAAGGGTCAGGGTTGCAGCACTTTACAGGAGCAATTGCTAACACTGGTGGATTACAAGAGTTTGTAGATGCAATAGTAATAAGAGGAGCACGGTTTATGATGCTGTTAGAACTTAAAGTGATGCTCTTTACACCAGTAGTACATTGCCAACATCTAACTATTGGTGTAACATCTAACTTTATATAGTACCCTATATCAGATGTAAGCAATTTATAGTTAAGTGTAGAATAATAATCTACTGCAGGTGCAGTATTCCAAGTTACAGTGTCTGTATCTACAGTAGTTGTATTATTACTTATTGATATAGAGAGATTACAGTCTGTAGTAGACTGAATATTTTCTACATATAAATAAAGTACAGCCATATTTATTGGGTATGAAAAATTAGTTAAGTCAAAACTAATTATAGATCTATATTCATTTGCGGCTGGACAACAAGAAGATAAATTTCCTACTAGCAAGCTGGAAGATGAAGAAAAATTACTGTCAGGTGTTCCACTAGCAATATAGGTGCTTCCAGTTGAAGCTATTTTTATTCCTTTTTTCAATGTTAATCAACTCCTTAATCTAAAAGTAATTTAGTTTAACTCAATATCATAATATGAATTTTAATTTAATTAGGTTCGAGCAAAATAGACTTGGAGATAAATAAAACATATTATTATACTTAAGTAACAAAAAGATAAACTTAAAATTAATATGATAGTGAAAGAAAGATTTTAAGAGGTATCAATGAGTACTATAAGTTTATGTATGATTGTAAAAGATGAAGAAAAGGTTATAGAGAGGTGTCTTAATACAGTAATTGATATAGTAGATGAGATAATTATAGTAGATACTGGTTCACAAGATAGTACCAAAGATAAGGTGAAAAAATATAAAGCAGATATTTATGATTTTCCTTGGCAAGATGATTTTGCAGAGGCTCGAAACTTCGCTTTTAGCAAGGCAAGGATGGATTATATATTATGGTTGGATGCCGATGATGTTTTGGAAAAAGAAGATCAGCGGAAGCTAAAGTTATTGAAGAAAAGTTTGAATGGAAATGTAGATGCAGTATCAATGCCGTATGTATTATCAATAGATGAGAATAATAATCCAATAGTTTCTTTGAGGCGAAATAGGATAGTAAAAAGAGAAAATAATTATATTTGGATAGGAAAGGTTCATGAATATTTAGAGGTTTATGGAAATACTTTAAATGCAGATATTGCTGTAAAGCATTTAAAAGATAAGGAATATACCGATAGAAATTTAAAAATATTTCGTAAGATGATACTTAAAAATGAAGAATTTTCACCACGAGATTTATTTTATTATGGTAATGAGCTTTATGATAATGAATACTATTTGGAAGCTATAAAAGCATATAATGATTTTATAGATACAGAAAAGGGGTGGATTGAAGATATAAAACAGGCTCTTATAAAGATTTCAGAATGCTATGGATTTATTGGCTATAAGGATAAGGAAGAAGAGTATTTGTTTAAGGGGTTACAGTATGATATTCCATCTAGTGATCTCTGCTGTAGAATTGGTTATACATTTTATGAAAAGGAAAAATATGAAATAGCAGTTTTTTGGTATGAGAATGCCATAAACAATCCACCAAAACCAGGAAGTTTGAACTTAGTTAATAGTGCTATGTATACGTGGGTACCGGCTCTTCAATTATGTGTGTGTTATAGCAAGATAAGTGATTTTAATAAAGCAAATGAATATAATGAACTAGCAGCCAGATATGTACCTAATCATAGCAGTGTAATAAATAATAGAAAATATCTTTTAGATAAGATGAAATAAAATAAAAAACTCCTTGAAATTATATTCTTTTAAGTATATAATCAATATAATAAGTTCTGTAGGGGAGTAGTTAGCAGTGAATTACTGTGATAATATCAACAATCATGGCCTTTATGGTCTGGTATTATCTTAAATAACGAGACTTACAGATAGTATGTTTAGAGACATGCTATCTGTAAGTCTCGTTTTTTTTGCGGGACAAAGCAATGGAGGGATTTATATGATTTATTTAATTTACTTAGCGCTAGCAATAGCTGTAGTATTATTATCTATTAAGGCATCTGTATATGTTGATTTATTAGATAAGAACACCAAATTATCAGGGGCATTTATAGGTGGGGTTTTGTTATCAGCAGTAACATCACTTCCAGAATTATTAACAAGTTTATCATCAACAGTATGGTTAAAGAATCCTGGGCTTTCTTTGGGAAATATTTTAGGAAGCAATTTATTTAATATGACCATTATAGCAATGCTTATTATTTTATGGACAAGCAACTTTAAAAAGTCTAATATATCTAAAAGTCATAGCTATACTGCATGGGTTACACTTGCTATATATGTAGCAGTGGCTTTGAATATGTTGAATATAGTCAATTTTGAAGTAGTAACAATTTCAATAACTTCAATAATAATATTAGTATTATATACATTAGGAGTAAAGACTATGTCCAATGATGATAGTGGAACAGCAGATGAATTTAAAGATGAAACAGCTGTAACAACATCACTTTCATTAAAACAAATAATTATAAGATTTATTTTAGTGAGCATTGGATTAGTAATATCAAGTATATTAATTACATATGTTACTGATATTATAGCAGCTAGACTTAATTTAGGTGCAAGCTTAGCAGGAGCTTTATTATTAGGTATTGCAACTTCGCTTCCAGAACTTACATCATGTGTTTCTCTTGTTAAGATTGGCAATTTTAATGTATCTGTAGGAAATATTGTAGGAAGCAATTTATTTAATTTCTTAATTATTTTTATATCTGATGTGCTATTTATTGGTGGAACAGTTTATGATTTTGCAGAAAGTCAAACAAGAAACTTAGTTATATTTGGTATAATCAGTACAATGTTAATGTTAACTGTATTAAAGATTAAAGATAAAGTAAAAAATAAATATATTTTATATATTCCATCTATTGGAATTATAGTTAGTTACTTGTTATTCATGATTGTATAAAAAGGGAAGTGTAAAAAATCGCTGTAGGTATTAAACTTGCAGCGATTTTTGGTATAATTAATTTTTTTACTAATATGGTTGTTTGATTTCAAAGGCTTTTTTATAGCCCAATTCTATTTAAGCAGTTTTCTGACTACATTCTATATCAGTAAATATAGTATTATCATAGAAAGAAAAAATAAAGGATATTATGCTTGGCAAAACTATTATAAGTAGTGATGTAGTCTTTGATACTAAGTAAAAACTTCCCACAAGTATTGCAGATTTTAAGATAGTTATAGGAAGTTTTTTAATAATATAATATGATGACAATATAAATATATCTTTTGTTTTCATTTCAAAGCGAGAATTTATTGGAATAGCATATAGGATTAAAAGAGCTATATATATTGCAAGAATTTCAAATACAACATGTATGCCATATTTTGGCATGTTTAAAAAGAAATATTGAAAATCCACAAACATAAGAGATAGCAGAAAAAGTATTATAAGCCAAAGTTTTAGGCTACTTACAAAATTATCTTTGTATGACTTAAAGAAATACGAAGAGAAGGAAATTGATTTTTCTCTTAATATTTCAGAAGTAGAAGCTGATAAGGCTGATAATGATGGTCCTAATGGAATCAAGGAAATAAATAAAATTATTAAGTTAAAGGAGTCAGGATTAATAGCTGTTGCTGTTATAAATAAAACTAGCAATATGTTAGTGATAAAGAAGTAGGCACCTCCTTGTAAGAACCAAAATAGATAACTTGGTAGTGTGAATAGTGGTTTATCAAAAAAATCTTTATTTTTACTCATAATATAGTCCTTTCTTTAAAAATTATATTATTACAGGCAATGTTATTTCTACAGTAGTACCAAAGCTATAGTTGCTGGTAAAGGATAAGCCGTAGCTTTCACCATAAAGTACTTTAATTCTCTGGTTAATATTTTTTAAACCATAGCCACTACCTTTTGTCTGTAAATTATTTTCTTTTAATATAAGTGGTAACACTTCCTTTTCAATACCTATACCATCATCGGAAATCTGAATTATAAGATTGTTTTGAGATATATAGCCACTGATAAGTATAGAACCTTTTTCCATGCCCCTTCCTAGTATGCCATGATTAATGGAATTTTCTATTATAGGCTGAAAAGTAATTTTAGGAATTGAGCAATTCATTAAGTTTTCATCTAGTCTAGTTGTTAGGGTAATTCTATTGTCATATCTCATATTCTGTAGATTTACGTAAAGCTTAGAATGTTCTACTTCATCTTTTATAGTAACAATATCTTTTCCTTTATTTAATGAAAGTTTATAAAACTTAGCTAAGTTTTTAACAGCAATACTTATTTCTTTATTCATATTTCTATAAGCCATCCAGTTAATCATATCAAGTGTATTATAGAGGAAGTGTGGATTAATTTGTGATTGCAATGCTTTTAGCTCTGCATTTTTAACCTCTTTTCCTAGTTTGTATTGCTCATCTATAAGTACAGACATTTTACTGATCATATAATTATAATTATCAATAAGTTCTCCAACTTCATCTGAACTATCATTTTCTATATATTTATTTAATTGTCCATTGGGAACTTGACGCATGCCATCAATAACTTGGAATAATCTTTTATTAATTAGCTTAACAAAATAAGCAGCTAATATTATTGCCATTATACTTGTTAAAACCACAATTATAAATAAGTAATTACGCTGTATTTTAATAGTAGATAATATACTGGATTTGGAAAGTACATTTACCATATACCAATCAGTTTTATCTATAGAAGCACTTTGCAGATAAAATTTACCATCATCAAAGGTAATAAGTTCATTAGATAATTGTGCAGCATTTTTTATAAGTTCTAAGTTTATAGAGGAATTATCATATAAGTCCTTTAAATCTCTTGAAGATGCTATTATTTTATTATCAGAATTAATTACAAAGCTGAAAACATCATCAAGAGGGCTAATTTTATCTAGTATATCTTGAATTATGCTCTTTCTAAAATTAATCCTAATAAAGCCTATATCCTTTGAAAGATCATCAGGATTCTTGATACTTTTAAGGAGAAACAGTGTATCATTTACAGTGTTTTCATTGAGATACCACATTGATCCCCAAATAAATCTTGCATTAGTACTTACGATACAATCTTCAGCCTTTGTTTTTTCTAAAGAGCTAGCTTTAAAAAAATTCACATTTTCGCTGGAATAAATAAATTTATCGTTTATATAAAGATTTATTTTTTTTATATCCAGATTATTTTCAAAGGAGCAAAGGTACGATTGAAGGTTAGAAAAATCATATATCTGATCAGTTAAAGCATAAGATTCAACATCACGAGTTAATATATCAGTAACTGTATTGTTTACGACTATGGTGTTAGATGTATCAAAAATTTTATAAACTGTATAGTTCATATAATCTAATGATTGTTCAAAGGATTCACTGGCTGAGTTAAGGAAATTATCAGTTATTATATTTGAAAGATTAGCATAGGCATAAGAAGAAATTATTAAAACAGGTATAATTAAAAGGATACAATATGTTAATACAAATTTTTTAAATAATTTCATATTATGCAACAGTGGTAATTTCATTATAAAAATTTCCTTCTATATTCTGAAGGGGTATAGCCTGTTTCTTTCTTGAATATCTTTGCAAAATAATTACCATCTTTATAGCCAACCTTTAAAGCAATATCATTCATTTTTATATTTGAATCCTTCAACAGTTCCTTAGCTTGTATTATCCTATATTCAGTTATATATTTATTAACAGTTTTTCCAGTATAATCTTTGAAGATTACGCATATATATGCAGGTGTTAAGAATGTATTCTTACTGATATCTTCTAAAGACAAGTCATAGCTATTATAATGTTCATTAATATATTTGATTATATTTAATGCTGGCTCATTATAGATATCTTTTTCCTTTAAACATGAAAATACATCTTTGATTATTTCTAATAAATAATGCTTTATTTCAAAGATATTATTAAATTGCAGTATAGCATTAAAGTTGGTATTTTCATTTACAGAATTATTAAGATTAATATTTCTGCTATGACAGAAATTAAATATATGCATTAGAAATTTATTATATACATTTTTTATTTCATTGATGTCTGTACCACAATTAAGCATAAATTCTGATGTTATATTATTAATATCATTTAAGACAGCTTGTTTATCTTCATTATTCAAATTTCTCTTAAAATCTGAATAAGCATTAGAATCAATAGTGGCACAAGTTTTATGAGGAATTTCTTCAAAATAAATCACTGAATTATAATCTTTAAAAAAGGATAAAGTGTCTAATGAAGAAGCATATGCATATGATTTATGCATATCCTGCATATTGGTAACAATAGAGCCTACAAATATATAAAATTGGCTATAATTTTTAATATATTCATCTAAAGTAGCAAAAAAGCTTTGGAAAACATTTGAATTATGTATTGATTTAATATTCTTTGAGAAAAAAATCTGTAATACTATATCTTGTTCATTTTGCATTGAAACAAAGCCTTCTAATCCACAATCATGAATAATTTCACGAATTTTATCTATAAACAAATACTTGTTTGGAATATTTTTGTAAATCTTTATTAAAACGCTTACATAATGGCCATCAACTAATTTGTCATTGAAATCTTTAGGAAAGTAAGAACTTATTATAGATTTAACTGCTACAGAATTATCTATAGATGATATTTCATTGGCAATAGTATGTTCAATGCTATTATGAATAGTAGTATTTTTTACAAATTCAAGGATAGCATTATTTAAATTTTCCTCCAACTCTTCAATTTCAATAGGTTTTTCAACATAATTGATAGCTTTTAGCTTAATAGCAGATTTTAAATATTCTTTATCTGAATAACCACTCATAAAGAGTATCATGCAGTTAGGATAAAGCTCCCTTGTTTTAAATGCTAAATCTATGCCATTTAGTCTAGGCATACGAACATCTGTCAGAAGTATGTTTGGTTCAAAATCTTTTAATATTTCTAGAGCATTAATACCATCATAAGCCTCCTTGACTTCGCTTACATTAAGCTTGTCCCAGTCAACCATATCTAGGATACCTTGTCTAGTAAATCTTTCGTCATCTGCAATAAGTACTTTAATCATAATCCACCTCCATTAGATATCATATAAAAGTATAACATTAAAAAAGAATATATTTCAATAAAAAGGTAAAAATGAGATAATTTATTTATGTAAATGTTTAAAATAAAAATATTTTACTATAATCAAAGAATTTTACCATAATTACATCTTTTATAAGATGTTATTATTTATACATGAGATGAAAACGTATAATAAGGGGGATTGACAATGGAAAATCAAATTGAGAACAATGTTTTTAGTGATGATAAGATTTCGACTGCAGGAATAAAGCAAGAGTCATCATTTACTAGAGCATTAAGAAAGAATAGAGTTTTACTTATGATGCTTATTCCTGCATTTTTGTATTTCTTTATTTTCAGTTACTTGCCAATGAGTGGGGCAATAGTAGCATTTAAAAGTTATAATTTTAGGGAAGGTATTTTTGGAAGTCCATGGGTAGGTTTCAGTAACTTTGAATATTTCTTTAAATCTGGACAAGCATGGACAGTAACTAGAAATACAATTCTATATAATGTAGGATTTATAGTAGTAAATACAGTATTACAGATGGGACTTGCTATATTTATATCTGAAATTGGAGGCAAGTATTTCAAAAAAGTTACACAAACAGCAATGTTTTTACCATACTTTATCTCTTGGGTAGTTGTGGGAATGATTGCTTATAATTTCTTAAATGTTGATTATGGTACAGTAAACACAATTTTAAATAAATTAGGTATGGAAAGTATCAATTTTTATGGGACTAAGTGGGTATGGCCAATAATAATTACTGCTTTCTGTGCATGGAAAAATGTTGGATATGGAACAGTATTATATTTAGCAGCTATAATGGGAATTGACCAAGAAATCTATGAAGCAGCACAAATAGATGGAGCAAACATATTCCAAAGAATATTTAAGGTAACAATACCTTGTCTTGTTCCAACGTTAATAATTTTAACATTATTATCAATAGGTAATATCTTCAGAGGAGATTTCCAAATGTTCTATCAACTGGTAGGAAATAATGGACCATTATTCCCAATTACAGATGTTATAGATACATTTACCTTTAGATCACTGATACAATCAGGAGAAGTTGGGATGTCAGCAGCTGCAGGTCTTTATCAATCAATATTCTGTTTCATAACAATTATTATTACTAATAAGATTGTTAAATCATATGATAAAGATTATTCATTATTCTAGGAGGTGATGTTTGATGAAAAAGTCAAAGGATATAAAAGCGTTTAATATATTAAGTTATACAGTAGTTACTTTAATTGCACTGTTTTGTTTTATTCCATTTCTTATTGTAGTTATGGGGTCAATTACAGATGAAAAAGAAATCATTGCTAATGGTTTCTCACTTTTACCAAGTAAATTATCACTTAGTGCATATGGAACTGCATTAAAGGAACCAATGGCAATTTTAAGAGCCTATGGGATAACTATAAGTCTTACTATAATTGGTACTGCTTGTGGGTTATTTATAGTGGCAATGACAGCTTATGTTTTACAAAGAAAAGATTTTAAGTGGAGAAATAAATTTTCATTTTACTTCTACTTTACAACATTATTTAATGGTGGATTAGTACCATGGTACATTTTAATGGTTAAATATTTAGGGTTAAAAGATACTTATCTTTCTTTATTAATACCACCAATGCTTAGTGTTTTCAATATAATACTTATGAAAAGTTATATTGGAGGAATTCCACAAGCTTTAACAGAATCAGCTAAGATTGATGGTGCAGGGGACTTTACAATATTTGTGAAGATTATACTACCATTAATTAAACCAGCATTAGCAACAGTTGGTCTTTTAATAGCTTTAGGATATTGGAATGACTGGTATAATTCAATGTTATTTATAAATAATGAAAATTTATATTCACTTCAATACTATTTATATAAAATAGTTAATAATATTGAAGCTTACAAGACGATACTAGCACAAAATAGTTCAGCAGTATCAGGAGCAATTGAAATGCCAAGTGAATCGTTAAAGATGGCACTTACAGTAATTGTTACAGGACCAATAATATTAGTTTATCCATTTATTCAAAAGTATTTTGTAAGTGGTGTGACAATTGGAGCTGTAAAGGGCTGATAAAACAATAGATAGTAATTCTTATGGTAAGGAGAGGAAAAGAGATGAAAAGAAATTTAGTAAAAAGAATGTCTGCTATAGCACTAAGTACATTAATGGCAGGAACAATGATGGTAGGTTGTGGATCAAGTTCTTCAGGAACAGCAGGAACACTAGCATCTGGGGTATTAACAGATAAAGAAGTAACATTAAAGATGTATTTAATAGGTGATAAACCAGCAGACTTCGATGAAGTATATGACAAAGTAAATTCAATAATGAAAGAAGAAATAAATGCAACTTTACAAGTAAATTTTATTCCATGGTCAGATTTAGCAACAAAATATCAATTATTATTCCAATCAGGTGAAGATTTTGATTTAATATTTACAGCTTCAGGATGGGGATATTATAGTCAAGTGGCAACTAAAAACGGTTTCTTAGAATTATCAGATGAGATGCTTCAAGAATATGCACCAAATATTTATGCAAGTGAACCGGAAGAGGGGTGGAGCCAAGCTAAAATAGATGGAAAAGTATATATGGTTCCAAATGATAAGAGTGAATATGGAATAAATGTATTTGGTGTTAGAGGAGACTTAATGGCCAAATATGGATTTGACTCAATAACTTCTTATGATCAATTAGAAAAATTTATGGATGCTGTAGCAACAGGTGAAAGCTCCAATGGTATAAAAGTAATAGCAAATGGTGGAGGACAAAATCTTCAATGGCCATACATGCTTGAAAGATATGGATTTAATACTATATCAGGAGCTCCAACTCCAACTTTAGGATTTGATGTAAATGATAATTCAGGAGAGGTGTTTGCCTTTGTTGATACTGATGAGTATTTAGAATATGCAACTAAAATGAAGGAGTTTGCTGATAAAGGATATTGGGCTGCTGACTCAATATCAAGTAAAGCTACTAGAGATGATGATTTTGAAGCAGGAAAAACAGCTGTAATGGTTTGGAATTTAGGATCAGTTGCAAATAGCGTTACAGAAATGAATAATGTTCATCCTGAATGGAATACTCAATTAATTGATTTATCAGAAGGTATATCTAAAACTGTTCAACCATATACAAATGGTGGTATGGCTATAAATGCTAGTTCAAAAAATCCAGAAAGAGCATTAATGGCAATAGAATTATTAAGATCTAATGAAGAAATTAATAAACTTACTTGGTATGGGGTAGAAGGAAAGCACTATACAACTGATGGTAACCAATATTATACACCAACAGAAAATGCTTCAAATTACCCAGCTGAAGAAGTATGTCCATGGGGATGGTATTCATCTAAGTATGCTATGACTTCATCTACTGAACCAGAAATAGTTCAAGAAACTATTAATAAGTGGAAAGAAAATGATACAGTAGATAATCCACTTACAGCTTTTACATTTGATGATTCAAAGGTGAAAAATGAAATGAGTGCTGTTGGTAATGTAGTTACTCAATATGGTGTTCCAATAGACTTAGGAATGGTAAGTGATGTTAATGCAGCTATAGCAGAATATAAAACTAAATTAAAAGAAGCTGGATTAGATAAGATTACGGAAGAATGTAAAGCACAAGTTGAAGAATTCTTAAAATCTTATAATGAGTAAGACACAATATTATAAACAATGAATAATTTAAACTTATAAATTATCATGATGTTTTAATTATATATATTTCCTTGGAGCCTCTTTAAAGTGGGGTTCCAACTTTCAATTTTAAAAATATACTTTTTAAAACTAAAAATGTATTCGTTACCAGAGAATAAAAGGAGAAAATTTATGAAAAAAAGATATGATTTATTTAATAATATAATAGGAAAAGAATTTTTACATGGAGGAGACTACAATCCAGATCAATGGCTTGAGTATCCTGAAATAATAAAGGAAGATGTAAGGCTTATGAAGTTAGCACACATAAATTGTGCTGCTATTAATATTTTTGGCTGGAGTGCCATAGAGCTTGAAGAAGGAAAATATGAATTCGAATGGCTTGATAATATAATGGATGATTTATATAAAGCAGGAGTAAACATAATACTTGCAACACCAAGTGGAGCAAGACCAGCATGGATGTCAGAAAAGTATCCAGAAGTTTTAAGAGTAAATGCAGATAGAACTAAAAACCTTCATGGACAAAGGCACAATCATTGTTATACATCACCAGTATATAGACAAAAGACTTCAGAATTAAATAGAAAGCTAGCTGAAAGATATAAGAATCATCCAGGACTTATCTTATGGCATATTTCTAATGAACTTGGTGGAGATTGTCACTGTGAATTATGCCAAGAACGTTTTAGAAATTGGCTTAAGGAAAAATATCATAACAATTTAGATGAATTAAATTCAGCATGGTGGACAGGGTTTTGGAGTCATAAATTCAATAGTTGGAGTCAGATTGAAAGTCCATCACCACTTGGAGAAATGCAAGTTCATGGACATAATTTAGATTGGCGAAGATTTGTTAGTGATATGCATATTGATTTCTATAAAAGTGAAATAGCTCCAATTAGGGAAATAACGCCTAATATACCTGTAACAACTAATTTTATGGGTGATTACCCTAGAATGGGCTTATTTGGTGGAATAAATTATGGTGATTTTGCTAAAGAAGTTGACATAGTATCATGGGATGAATATCCAGCTTGGCATAACAATTGGGAAACTACGGAAGAATTAGCTTCTAATGTTGGTTTTGTTCATGATGTATATAGATCATTGAAAGGTGGACAACCATTCTTGATTATGGAGAGTACACCAAGCTTAGTAAATTGGCATAAGATTAATAAAGGTAAGAGACCAGGAATGCACCTTTTATCATCATTACAAGGAGTAGCTCATGGAGCAGATTCAGTACAATATTTCCAATGGAGAAAAGGAAGAGGAAGTTCTGAAAAATTTCATGGTGCAGTAGTTGACCATTGTGGACATGAAAATACAAGAGTATTTAGAGAAGTAACAGAAGTTGGAGAAAGCTTAAAAAAAATCAATGAAGTATGTGGAACAAGTGTAGATGCAGAAGTAGCAATAATTTTTGATTGGGAAAATAGATGGGCAATAGATGATTGTCAAGCATTAAATAATGAAAATAAAGGTTATATTGAAAGCTGTGAAGAATATTACAGAGTATTCTGGAGAAAGGGAATTCCAGTAGATGTAATAACTATGGATGCAGATTTTAGTAAATATAAGTTAGTGATTGCACCAATGTTATATATGGTTAAGCCAGGAGTTGCAGAAAGAATAAATGACTTTGTAAGAAATGGTGGTAATTTTGTAACTACTTATTTTAGTGGAATAGTTAATGAAAATGATCTTTGCTTCTTAGGAGGATTCCCAGGACCATTAAGAGAGGTCACTGGTATATGGGCAGAAGAAATAGATACATTATACGATACTGATGTAAATTATATTGAATATGAAGGTAAAGAGTATAAGGTTAAAGATTACTGTGATGTAATACATGCTGAAAATGCAGAAGTTTTAGCAAGGTATACCACTGATTATTATAAAGGAATGCCTGCTTTA
Source organism: Clostridium lentum (assembly GCF_014287815.1). Lineage (GTDB taxonomy): Bacteria > Bacillota > Clostridia > Clostridiales > Clostridiaceae > Clostridium > Clostridium lentum. The sequence continues at coordinate 4,239 of NZ_JACOOQ010000018.1, read as the reverse complement.
ACTCGTAATAGGTATGGAAATGGTAATGCATATTATGTAGCAGCAAGAACATTTAATGATTTTGATACTAAGTTCTTTGGTAGTATAATTGATGAATTAGAACTTAGGAGAGCCATCAATATTGAACTTCCATTAGGTGTAAATGCTGAGTTGAGAGAAGATGAAGAAAATAAATATATCTTTTTAATGAACTTCAGTGAGGAAGAAAAATCAGTAAATCTAGATAAGGAGTATTTAGATTTACTAAGTGGTAGTAAAGTAAGAGGAGAAGTTAAATTAGATAAGTATAAAGTGATGGTTTTAAAAACTAATGTTTAGAATTTAAGGTATAAGGGGGATAAAATTTTGGGAAAGAAGTCTTCATTTAATAGAGTTATATCTACAGCAGTAGTTACTATGTTTTCTTTAGGTATGTACACAGTATCACCTGAGTCTGCAGAAAAAGATGTAATAACTAATTATAGTTTTAAAAGTTCTCTTGATGGATGGACTGTTAAAGGTAATACTAATGCTGCCAACTGGAAGAATTCATGGGGGTATGATGATTCAGCTAGTTTGGGGTATTGGAGTTCAGATAATTATGAAGTGTGGACAGAACAAACTATAACAGGATTAGAAAATGGTTATTATAGAGTAGAAGTATATACTGCTAGTGGAGGCGGACAAGAAGAACATTATATTTATGCTAATGATTTTGGAGGTACTGGTGCCAAAACCAGTATCCCTGTCAGTGATGATTTCAGAAAAGTAGTACTAAATTTTGAAGTAACTAATAATCAAGTTACTTTAGGATTTTATTCTAAAGGTAATGCTGGTAATTGGTCAAATTATGACTGTATTACTATAGCTAATGATGAAAATAAGTATACTTTTCTTAAAGGTGGAGACCTAACAATGGTAAATTGGCTAGAAGATGAAGGTGCTGTTTTTTATGATGAAGAAGGAGAAGCTAGAGATGTTTTTCATATTTTAGCTGAAAATGGCTTCAATTTTGTAAGGCTTAGAACACATAATGATGTGGGAAGAGAACATGGTTCAATAACAAATCCAGATTATTATCTACCAGATGGATATCAAAATACAGAAGATCTTCTTGATTTAGCATTAAGATCTAAAGAAATGGGTATGCAGATTGAAGTTACTCTTAATTATAGTGATTGGTGGCCTAATGCAGGAACACAGGAGATACCTTCCTCTTGGCGCAGTGAAATTGAAGGATTAAATGAAGAAGAATCTGTAGCAAAATTAGAAGAGCTTATTTATGATTATACAAAAGACATCATGAGAAAGTTAGCAGATCAGGGAACAACTCCTGAATTTATTTCTTTAGGCAATGAAATGCAAAATGGAATATTATATCCTTATGGAAGCACTGTCAACTTTGAAAATCTTGCTAAATTCTTAAATGCTGGTTATAGAGCTGTAAAGGAAGTATCAACCAATACTGCAGTGGCAGTACATTTAGATATGGCTGGAAATACTAACAAGTATGTTACTTTCCTAGATAATTGTGAAAAATATAATGTTAATTATGATGTTATAGGAAGTTCATATTATCCTTTCTGGACTAAAAAGACAGTGGAGGAAATAATACCATGGTTTAATGATTTAGGTGAAAAGTATCAAAAACCAATATTAATTTTAGAAACAGGATATAATTGGAATCCTACAAAACCAGATGGATATCCAGGACAACTTGCTGATAATGGACCTGAAAGTCACCAATCTTCTCCTCAAGGGCAAAAGGAGTTCTTAGATGAATTATTTAATGGTATAAGAACTTCTGAAAAGAACTGGATAATTGGTGATTTGTACTGGGATCCAGTTATGATAGATCACGAAGGTATTGGTTGGGCTATGGAAAGAGGTCAGGCAGAAGATGGTAGTGAGGATAAAGCTGGAAGCAATGTGGTTTCTAATACTACTTTATTTGATTTTGATGGATATGCACTAAGGGCATTAAAATCTTTTAGAGATAACACGGAAGGATACACCACAGGAATGTTATCAGGAACTGTTGTAGGAACAGGTGGAAATAAGATTACTAATGCAAATGTAGTAATTGAAATAAATGGAGAAAAATATATTAGAAAAACTGATAAATATGGAAACTTCTTTATGGTGAATTTATCACCATGTAATGAAGTGAAGATTTCTGTAAGTAAAAATGGCTATGGCGATGCACAAGCAATTACTGAAATAAAGATTGGTGAAGTATCAAAAGTTAAACTTGAAGTAGGAAGTGGAAAAATAATAGGAAAAGTAATTGACAATAAAGGAAATGCTTTAGAAGGTGTGAAGGTATATAGTATATTAGATGGAGCTGAATTCTCTACATTTACAAGTGATGATGGCAGTTACACTTTAAGCGATATTCCAGAAGGAAAAGGATATACAATATACGCAACTAAGGAAGGGTATGCAGATGCTACTTGTGAAGATATAGACATAGTTAATGGAATAGTAACCAAAGATGTTAATTTTACATTATTAGTAAATTCAGCATCTTTAAGTGGAAGAGTTATTGATGAAGATGGTAAAGCAGTGGTGGATACAACAATATCTTTAGAGGGTCATAATGGATTTAAGTATACAGCTAACAGTAAGGAAGATGGAAGTTTTGAGATTTCTTATGTCAATGAAGGTAACTATACAATGACTATAAGTAAAGCTGGATATGAAACATTTGTAATGAAAGATTTAATGGTAAAAGCTGAAGAGGTAATATCTATTGAAGATATTATTTTGAATAAAGCTTTTGGGAAAATTATAGGAGTAGCAGTAGACTCTAATAATAACAGGCTATCTGATGTGGAAATATCTATTAGTTTGAAGAATGAAGAAAAATTTAATACTATAACAGATGAAAATGGATACTTTGTAGTTGATGAAGTTATTGATGGAGATGGCTATACTGTATCAGCTAAAAAAGATGGATACGGTGATAATAAAATAATTGATCTTCAAGTATTACCTAGCAAAGCTAGTGAAGTTATTATGAGGCTTTCTAGTAAGATAAGCATTAATAATGGTGATTTTGATTTGGGTAATTTAGATGGTTGGACTGTAATAGATGAGAATAATTCAGCATCAGCACAAGATAGGAGTAAAGGTGATAATGATGCACCATCAGGAAAGTATGCTTTATCATTATGGAATGATAAGCCATACATTGCTAAGGTAAGTCAAGAAGTTGCAGGCATTATTGATGGAAAATATGAGCTTTCAGCATATGTATATAATGGTGGAAATCAAAATAAAGCTAATATGTATATAAAGGATGGAGAAAATATAGCTGAATTTGAATTACCAAAAACAACTTATTGGACAAAAGTATCTATGGAAGTATGGATAAAAAATGAAACTATTGAAATAGGCTTTGATTTTGATGCAAAATCAGGATGTTGGGTACTAATCGATTCAGTACAATTAAACTTTATTACGGCTATAGATTATGAAAACTTAGAAAAAACTATCAAAGAATATGAAACTTTAATAGAAGAAAATTACACTCCAAATTCATGGAATATTTTTAAAGCTAATAAAGAAGTATTATCAGCAAAGATAGAAGAAGTAAAAAGTATTGATTTATCAAAATATACAGAAGAAAGCTCTATTGTTTTAAAAGATGAATTATATAAGGCATTAAATATTGAAGCAGATGAAAATGCTATGCAGGAAGCTGTAGATAAGGCAATATTAAAACTTGATGAAGCAATAAAATCTTTAGTAGAAAAAATAATAGAGCCGGATGTTGATGATGAAATAGAGGATGATGACAGCATAGGAGATTCTAGTAAAGATGAAGAAGATGATAAAGATCAAAATCCAGTAATTGAAGACACTAAAAAAAAATCTTACTATAAATGATAATATAAGAAAAGAAGAGTCAACAGAAAAGGATAAAGGCACTGGTAAACTTCCTACAACAGGAAAAGAAAGTGGATTAATATTTATATCATTTGCAGCAGTAATTATTGGAACAACCTTTCTTAAAAAAAGAAAGAAGGCATAAGTAAAAGGTATCGTGTCAAATAAACTTTGACATGACACCTTTTTTAAAGTACAGGAAAGTATAAAATTTTCGATGGCTGAAAGTTATATGTTATCTAGCATTCAGCCTTTAAATATGTTAAATTTATTAATTATAAATTAGAGGTTTTTACATATGAAAAAAGGTAAAATAAAAATAATACTAGAAGATCACTGGCATGGGTTCTTAAAAATATATGAAAATAA
>NZ_JACOOQ010000017.1 GCF_014287815.1 Clostridium lentum | reverse complement strand
ATACGGAATAAAGTATTAATTAATAGGAAAAATATAGCATAGAACCGATGTTAGTTCTATGCCTTTTAGAATACTTAAAATTAAATTCCCGAAGGGAGCGTGGCGAAAGCCACTTTTTTAATTTGTATAATAAACTGTTTAAGGAAAATATTGACATAAATGATAAAATAAGATAATATTTTTCTTGAGTATAGTTTTCAAATTTGAATATGTTAATAATTTGTGGAGGAATGAAAATGTTAGAAAAAGAACAATGGGAAGGCTTTGAAGGGCGATTATGGAAAGAAGAAATCAATGTAAGAGATTTCATTCAAAAAAATTATAAACCATATGATGGTGATGAAAGTTTTCTTGCAGCTCCGACAGATGCTACAAACAAACTTTGGAGCAGATTACAAGAACTACAAAAGGAAGAAAGAGCTAAGGGTGGAGTACTTGATATGGAAACTGAAGTAGTTTCTAGCCTTACATCTTATGGTCCAGGGTATATTGATGAATCTTTAAAAGAACTTGAAAAAATTGTTGGTCTTCAAACAGACAAGCCTTTAAAAAGAGCTTTTATGCCATATGGCGGTATAAAAATGGCTGAACAATCCTGTGAAAATTATGGATATAAAGTAAATACAGAATTACACAAAATTTTTACTGAATATCATAAAACTCATAATCAAGCAGTATTTGATGCTTATACACCAGAAATGAAAAAAGCACGTCATAGTCATATAATTACAGGACTTCCTGATACTTATGGGCGTGGACGTATTGTTGGAGATTACAGAAGAGTTGCTCTTTATGGTATAGATCATCTTATAGAAGAAAAAACTAACGATTTTAATAATTGTGGCGATGGTACTATGACAGATGATATTATTCGTTTAAGAGAAGAAATTACAGAACAACGTAGAGCACTTGAAAATATGAAAAAAATGGCTGAAAGCTATGGATATGATATATCACAACCAGCAAAAGATGCTAAGGAAGCAGTTCAATGGTTATATTTTGGATACTTAGCTGCAATAAAAACTCAAAATGGTGCAGCTATGTCAATAGGGCGTGTATCTACATTTCTTGATATATATATTCAAAGAGATTTAGATAAGGGAGTTATTACAGAAAGAGAAGCTCAAGAATTAATTGACCATTTAACAATGAAATGTAGAATGGTTAAATATGCAAGAATAACATCTTATAATGAATTATTTTCAGGCGATCCTTCATGGGTTACTATTGGATTAGCAGGTATAGGTGTTGATGGACGCCATATGGTAACAAAGAATGACTATCGTTTCCTTCACACATTAGAAAATATGGGACCTGCACCAGAGCCAAATATTACTGTATTTTATTCTTCTGCACTTCCTGAAAATTTTAAGAAGTATGCAGCTAAGATTTCAGTAGAAACAAGTTCTATTCAATATGAAAATGATGATGTTATGAAACCAGTATGGGGAGATGATTATTCAATTTGTTGTTGTGTATCAGCTACTCAAACAGGGAAGGAAATGCAGTTTTTTGGAGCTAGAGCTAATTTAGCTAAATGTTTACTTTATGCAATAAATGGTGGTATTGATGAAAAATCAGGTAAACAAGTTGGACCAGAATATAAGGGAATAACTTCTGAATATCTTAATTATGATGAAGTTATTGCAAAATATGAACAAATGAGTGATTGGCTTGCAGGTCTTTATGTAAATGTTCTAAATTTAATTCAATATATGCATGATAAATATTATTATGAAGCAGCAGAAATGGCTCTTATTGATACAGATGTAAGACGTACATTTGCCACAGGTATTGCAGGATTCTCACATGTAATAGATTCTCTTTCGGCAATTAAGTATGCTAAAGTTAAGACAATACGTAATGAAGCAGGCATTGTTACAGATTATGAAATTGAAGGGGACTTCCCTAAATACGGTAATGATGATGACAGAGCTGATGAAATAGGTGTATATGTTCTTAAGTCATTCCTTGACAAAATCAAGAAGAGACACACATACAGAAATTCTGAACCAACAACATCAATTCTTACTATAACATCTAATGTAGTATATGGTAAATATACAGGTAATATGCCAGATGGACGTGAAGCTTGGACTCCACTTTCACCAGGAGCAAGTCCATCTTATGGAGCAGAAAATAATGGATTGCTTGCTTCATTAAATTCTGTAGCTAAATTACCATATGAATGGGCTTTAGATGGTATTTCAAATACACAAACAATTAACCCAACAGCACTTGGTCATGATAAAGAAGAACAAGCTGATAAACTTGTACAAGTATTAGATGGATATTTTGAACAAGGATCACATCATTTAAATGTTAACGTATTTGGTGTTGAAAAATTAAAAGATGCTATGGAACATCCTGAAAAAGAAGAATATGCTAACTTTACCATTCGTGTATCAGGTTATGCAGTTAAATTTATAGATTTAACAAGAGAACAACAACTTGATGTTATTTCTAGAACATGCCATGCAGAAATTTAATTTGAATAAAAATATAGCAAAAATTCATTCAATAGAAACTTTTGGATCTGTTGATGGACCTGGAGTGCGTTTTGTTGTTTTTTTTAATGGCTGTCATATGAGATGCAAGTTTTGTCACAATCCTGATACTTGGGATATTAATGGTGGTGAGGAAAGAACTGCTGATGAGCTTTTGACTCAAGCTTTAAAATATAAAACTTATTGGAAAAGTGGAGGAGGCATTACAGTGAGTGGTGGTGAGCCACTTATCCAAATAGATTTCTTAAATGAATTTTTTAAAAAGGCTAAGGCTAAAGGTGTTCACGTAACATTAGATACGTCTGGAAATCCATTTACAAGAGAAGAGCCTTTCTTTAGCAAGTTTAAGGAGCTTATGAATGTAACTGATCTTGTAATTTTGGATATTAAAGAAATAGATGAATCTAAGCATAAAAAACTTACAGGATGGAGTAATTTAAATATTCTTGATATGGCTAAGTATTTATCAGAAATTAACAAACCAGTATGGATTCGTCATGTATTGGTACCAGGTGGAAGTGATAATGATGAAGAATTGATAAGACTTAATGAATTTATCAAGACTTTAAGCAATGTAGATCGTGTAGAAGTAATTCCTTATCATGACCTTGGAATTTTTAAATGGGAGAAACTTGGTATTGCTTATCCTTTAATTAATGTAAAACCACCTACTAAAGAGAGGGTAGAAAATGCTAAAAAGCTTCTTTATACAAGTGAATATAGAGGGTATTTATCACGATAAATAATATCATGCAACATATAAACCCATGAAAAGCAAACTTTTGATTTTCATGGGTTTGTTTTATCTTAATAATAAATGAATGAATAATGTCTTAGTAGAGAATACTAAGTTTATCTGATAATTAAAAAATAATAATAGAAAAATTATTTTAAGAAATTAGGATAGATTTATAGATTTTTTAATTTAAGATAAAATTTACTTTGGAGGAGATAAAAATGTGTACAGCGTTAACGTTATCAACTAAAGATGGTTATAATTTATTTGGTAGAAATATGGATTTGGCATATTCATTTAATCAAGCAGTAACATTAGTTCCTAGAAATTATGAGTATAGAGATAGAGTTACTGGAGAGATAAGAAAAAATAAATATGCAATATTGGGTATGGCCAGTGTTATAGATGATTATCCAGCTTTTGCAGATGCATTTAATGAAAAAGGATTAGGGTGTGCAGGACTTAATTTTCCAGGATATTTTCACGCAGAAGAAAATGAAGTTCATGGAAAGAAAAATATAGCACCATATGATTTAATTTTATGGATACTATCAAATTTTCAAACAGTAGATGAGGTTTTAAATGAAATTAAAAATATAGAATTAGTGGCAATACCAATTAATGAAAAAACACCTCTTCCAACACTTCATTGGATAGTTTCAGATACTAATGGAAAATCTATAGTTATAGAAAAAACAAAAGAAGGATTTAAAACTTATGATAATCCAATTGGAGTTTTAACTAATTCACCAACATTTGGTTGGCATTTAACTAATTTAAATGAATATATGAAAACCACACCTGTTCAACCAGAAAATGTGAAATGGGGCAATAAAGAATTAAGACCTTTAGGGGTAGGGATGGGTACAAAAGGGTTACCAGGAGGACTTTCTGGAGTTGATAGATTTGTAAGAATAGCATATTTAAAATCAAAATTTCCAGTATCAGAAGATTTATTATCAGGAATAAGTCAATTTTTTCATATGTTAAATAATGTAGCAATGCCTAGAGGTGCTGTAATTAGTGAAGGATCAGATGATATTACTTTATATTCTTCTTGTATGTGTCAACAAAAAGGCATTTATTATTATTCTACATATAACAATAATGGAGTTAGTGCAGTTGATATGAATAAAGAGGATTTAGATGGTAAAGAAATTAAAAGGTTTGAGTATTTAGATAAATTAAATATAATATATCAAAATTAAATTACCTAAAATTTAATTATTGAAGCAAATTTTTATTGTGATAAATTTTATCATAATGATACTTAAAAAAGACCCTCAAATATATATTTTTGATTAATTTTAAATTAAAAGAGTAGGGTCTAGATTTTAAAAAAATTATTAAAAATAAATTTCTTTTTTGTTTACAATTATTTAATTGACTTTGAAAATAAAAAGTATAATATTAAGTTTATAAAATAAAAATAAAGAGGTAAACATATGAAAAAATTTATAGAACAAGCAAAACTTATAAAAGAAGAAATTATAAGCTATAGAAGAGTAATTCACAGTAATCCAGAGGTAGGTCAAGAGTTACCAAAAACTAAAAAATATGTTATGGATAAATTAGTTGAATTTGGATATTCTCCTGAAGAAATTTGTGAAAGTGGAATAGTAGCTACAATTAAAGGAAACAAACCAGGAAAAACTTTTTTATTAAGAGCAGATATGGATGCACTTCCTATAGCTGAAAAAACTTCATGTGACTTTAAGTCTACTAATGGATGCATGCATGCATGTGGACATGATATGCATACAGCAATGTTATTAGGAGCAGCAAGATTACTTAAAGAAAATCAAGATGAGATAGAAGGAACTATTAAATTAGTTTTTCAACCTGATGAAGAAGGATTTACTGGTTCTAAGAAAATGATAAAGGCAGGGGTACTTGAAAATCCTAAAGTTGATGCAGCTTTAGCAATGCATGTTCATTCAGGAACACCTTCAAATGTTGTATTATGTGGTTTAGGAACTAGTATTGCAGGGTGTAATAGATTTAGAATTGTTGTAAAAGGAAAAGGATGTCATGGAGCTATGCCAGAAACAGGAATAGATCCAATCAATATAGCTGCACATATCTATTTAGCAATTCAAACTATTTTAACTAGAGAAATATCAGCTACTGAATCAGCTGTTGTTACAATAGGTAAATTTGTAGGTGGAGATGTACCAAATGTAATACCGGAAGAAGTTGTTATGGAAGGAACTATAAGAAGTTTAGATAAAGAAGTAGGGGAATTTATTTTTGATAGAATGAATGAAATAGTTACTTCTACAGCTAAAATGCTTAGAGGAGAAGCAGAATTGATAGAGTTATCATCTGTACCACCATTAGCAAATAATGATGAATTAGCTCATGAACTTACTGGTTATATGAAAGATATAGTTGGAGAAAAAGCAGTTGTTTTATTTGAGCAAGGTGGAATGGGTTCAGAAGATTTTGCTTCTTATTCATATGAGGTTCCAAGCGTATATATTATGTTAGGAGCTGGTACAAAGCAAGAAAATAGTTTATATGGAGAAGCTATGCATAATGAAAAGGTAGTTTTCAATGAGGATATATTACCTACAGGAGCAGCTATACATGCATATAGTGCTATAATGTGGCTAAAAAATAATAAATAATTAAAATTAATAAATCCAGATATACTTAAATAATTGTATATCTGGATTTTTATGTGTGACTACTATATTCAATAACTTAATGGTGAAAGTCAGTTTGTAGGCTTAGTACTAGAACCACTAGTTAATGACAAAGTTATCTACTATGAGGTAGAAGAGTAAAAAGAAATTTGCGAAAATATAGTAAAATTTTGTAAAAAATAATTATGTGAAATATATGGAAATTGTAGACATTATATAATAATATATCTTTGGAGTAATAAAAATTAAGGAAAATATAAAGAGAGAGGTTATGGGTTATGAGAAAAAGTGAAATGAGAGATATGACCAAAGGAAATGTTTTCAATATTATTTTAGGCTTTGCAATTCCGTTATTATTAGGAATGTTATTTCAACAGTTTTATAGTATGGTTGATACAATTATTGTAGGTAAATATTTAGGGGTAAGTGCATTAGCTTCTGTAGGGTCTACTGGGTCAATAAATTTTATGATAATTGGTTTTTGTATGGGTGTTTGCAATGGGTTTGCCATACCGGTGGCACAAAAATTTGGAGCAGGAAATTTTAAAAAACTACGTAAGTACGTCTTTAATAGTGGTTTTTTAGCTATAGTATTTTCAGTAGTCATGACATTGATAGTTTGTGTGTTTTGTAGACAAATTTTAATAGCCATGAGAACACCAGAAGATATAATTCAAGGGGCTTATAGCTATATATATGTGATTTTTCTAGGTATACCAGCAACTTATTTATATAACTTGTTATCTGGAATTATAAGATCACTAGGTGATAGTAAAACGCCACTTTTCTTTTTGATAATATCATCTATAATAAATATAATTTTAGACTTATTTTTAATTATCTATATGCATATGGGAGTAGCTGGTGCTGCTTGGGCAACAGTTATAGCTCAAGCTGTATCAGGTATATTATGTTTAATATATATGAGAAAAAAATATTCAGTTCTAAAATTTGAAAGTGATGAATTGAAGATTGATGGATATTGTATAAGAAGATTATGTTATATGGGAGTACCTATGGGGCTACAGTATTCTATTACTGCTATAGGAAGCGTCATACTGCAAGCAGCAGTAAATGGTCTTGGATCTATAATTGTAGCAGCAGTAACAGCAGCGGGAAAAATTTCTATGTTTTTATGTTGTCCATTTGATGCATTAGGGTCTACAATGGCTACATATACAGGACAAAATATTGGTGCTGGTAAATTAGAACGTATAAGTGAAGGCATAAAGAAGAGTATGATAATTGGTTCAGTTTATTCAATTGTTGCTTTAATGATATCTGTTTTTTTTGGCAAGAGCTTAGCCCTTCTTTTCGTAAATGAAAATGAAATAGAAATACTTGCAAAGGTAAGTGAAAATTTAATTATCGTAGCAGCTTTTTATATTCCTTTATGCATAGTAAATGTAGTACGTTTTACTATCCAAGGAATGGGATATTCAACTTTTGCTATATTAGCAGGAGTGTGTGAAATGATTGCTAGAGCATTATGTGGATTTATCTTAGTTCCTATTTTTGGCTATGTTGCAGTATGTTTAGCAAGTCCAGTAGCATGGATTTTTGCTGATGCATTTCTTATTCCAGCGTATAAATATGTAATAAATAAAAGCAAATGTGAAATGAAAATAAAGTTAGTTGAAGCAAAAAATATATAACAAAGAATCTGGGGATGTCGCATTAAGAATAAACAATACAATATATTGCGTTGATTTTTAATGCGACATCCCTATTCTTTATTTAATAGTTGATTTTACTTTATTTTTATAAAAATAAGTAAGTTTTTTTTCAATTTCTCTTTTTATATCATGAATACTTCCTGTTTTTATTATTTCTGAAAAATACAGATTTTCTATTAATTCACAACTTATTTCACTCATAACTTCTAATTCTATTTGTTTTGCATTTTCTGGTAATAAAGAAAGCATTGTAGATTTAATTTTTTTTCCATCTATTAGTAATTCATCTTTTAGTTGAATTACTCCAAATTTACATTCTTTAATTACATCACTTTTACAATGTAAAAGCATTAAGTCATATCCTTTCAGATATGTAGTTCCTAATTTTTCACGTTGTAATAATCTATTTTCTATGTTTATTCTATCTTCTTCATTATCGCTAAATAATTTACTGGACACATAAATTAAATCATTTATATCTAAAACCGTTTTCACTTCTTTCAAAATTATATTTGATAACAGATTAATAATAATATCACCTAAATTAGATATTAATTGTATTTCTTCTTTTCCAAATATTTTTTTTTCAGCTTTTTTAGATACCATATTTATTTTGTTATCCAATATTTCTTTTGTAAAATTTTTTAGTTTCAATTTATCATCTTCTGATAACAATGGATTTACTGATATACATTTATAATCTATATCTAATTTTACAGTAGAAATTATACAATCTATACCTTGATTTTTTAAACTATCAATGTCTATATTAATAATAGAAATTCTATCTTTAATGATTATATTATTAAATGATCTTTGTATATCACTTGATAAAAGCCTAGATGTCCCAACGCCAGATGGACATGCTACTACAGCTATTATTTTTTCTTGTTCTAAAGTTCTTTGTATTGCAGCTGCAAAATGTAATGTTATGTATGCAATTTCAGATTCTGATATCTTAGAGATATTAACTATATTTTTTAGTATTTCACATGCTTTTTCACAAGCTTTAAAAATTTCATAATATTTTTCTTTAATACTATCAAGCAATGGATTTCTAATATTAAGATTCATGGTTAACCTACTTATAGCAGGAACTAAATGATTAGATAAATCTCTATTTAATTTATCTTTATCTATTATATCTATTTGGAAATCGTTTTCTATACTGGCAATAATAGTACTTGATATTTTTCTAATATCCAAATTATTTAAATCTATGTTATCTTCAATTTTATTTAGTGATAATTTTGCACCTTTAATGTGCATGGTGATATATCCCATTTCATCTCTTGATATTTCTATACCTAATTCTTTAGATAAATTATTAGCAATTTTTTTTGCTATTTTAAATTCATCCATATTTTCTAATTCTAATAAAACATCTTTATCCATAATTATTGTATCGCCATTTTGCAATCTCTTTATTACTAAAGTTAAATGTATTATTAGTCCTATATAGGAATTATCTGATAACTTAAATTCATATTTTTTCTCTATATTATTTAGTACATTTTGAATAGCTTTTATTAAGTCTTCCTCTACAAAATCTAGTAATTTATTTTCCAATGTTAAATCCTTAAGATTTTTATCTATTTCATTATTATTACCTAATAAATCTATAATTTTATTTTGTCCTATAGCACTATATAAAATATTTGATAATACTTTTCTATAATTTTCTTCAGAACCTTCTAAATAAATTCCAACACCTTGTCTTTTTATAATTTTAATATTAAATTGATTTAACCAATTTTCTAATTCATATAAATCGCTATTTAAAATTCCTTCAGATATTTTTAAATTTGAAGTAAAATAATATGATTTTAATGGAGTTTTATTAAGTATTAATTCTCCTAATATTATTCTTTTTCTTTCTTCTTTAGTGTATTCTTTTTTTATATTTTCAAATTCTAGTAGTTCTAATATAAATTCTTTGTTTTCTAAACTTTCATCAATAATTAGACCTACTCCTGGTTTTTTTATAAAATTAAAGTCATTTTCATAAAGCCATTTCTCCACATTAGGCATATCCCTTAATACAGTTCTATTGCTTAATCCTAATTTTTCTGCAATATTAGAAATTGTTATAAAATCAGTATTATTAGGACTGGTTAAAATTTCTATTATTTTCTTTTGTCTTAATGTTAAAGCATTTTTTTTCATTAAATATCTCCTAAAATAAGCTATAATTTTTAGATAAAGGATATTTCTTATCTAAGTTTATTATATCTACTTATTTAAATTTTTTAAAGCTAATTTAAAAGCATCTTCTTCTAAATCTAGATATCCTTTAAAAATAACTTGCTGTATATCAGTATTATTAAATAAAAATGTATATCCTAATCCTAAATAACCTTCTGGATATAATACACCTAAGTAATCCCAGATTTTATTTTCTGATTGTTGTATTTGTTTTCTACCAATAATCATAAGTTTTTTATAACCATTTTTTAAAACTACTATAGAGCCTAGTGGCAATAAATTCATTATATTGTATTCTCCTTTTATTAATTATTTGATTATTTACAATTATATGGTTTATTTGATGTAAAAATATTAATGCAAAAATATTATTGATATGATATAATTTTAAACGAGAGGTATAAAATTTTAAATAAGTTGGTGAGAATTATAGAAGAAAAATTTTTAAAAAAATAATAAAAGCGCCAGAACTTAGTAAATAAATTAAAACATTTACTAAGTTGACGAGGTTGGGGAATATCGAGATTTTCGGCGGATGCCCCACAGTACTTGTATGCTACTGTTAAAGATTGACAAACCTAGAAAGTGATTTCTAGAACAAATTCAATTGGGTATACAACCTTCATTTAAGATTTTTGATTTCTGAGAACATTATACCTCTGTATTAAATTTATGTTAGAACAGAGTCTTGAAGAAGTAAAATTATTTTTATAAATGTAAGGGAGATTTTTAATATGTGTGGAATAGTAGGATATGTTGGAAATAAAAATGCAACAGATTTTTTAATAGAAGGATTATCTAAGCTTGAGTATAGAGGTTATGATTCAGCAGGGATAGCTGTAATTAATAATGGTGAAGTAGAAATAGTTAAACACAAAGGACGTTTAGCTAATCTATCAAGAGAATTAGAAAATAATCCTGCTGAAGGAACAATAGGAATTGGACATACTAGATGGGCCACTCACGGTGAGCCATCAGATATTAATTCACATCCTCACCAAGCTTCAAAAGGAGATATAACTGTAGTTCATAATGGTATAATTGAAAATTATGCTGAATTAACTAAATTCTTAAAAGATAAAGGATATGAGTTTAAATCAGCTACAGATACAGAAGTTATACCAAATTTAATTCATTACTATTACAATGGTGATTTATTTGAGGCAGTAGCTAAAACTATAGAAAGATTAGAGGGAAGTTATGCTTTAGGAGTAATTTGTGGTAATGAACCAGATAAAATAGTAGCAGTAAGAAAAGATAGCCCTTTAATAGTTGGGCTTGGAGATAATGAAAAATTTATAGCTTCAGATATTCCAGCTGTTTTAAATTATACAAGGGATATCTATCTTTTAGAAGATAAAGAAATTGTTGTTATAACTAAAAATAGTGCAGAAGTATTTAATTTAAATGGAGAGAAAATATCAAAAGAAATTTATAAAGTAACATGGAATGAAGATGCAGCTGAAAAAGGTGGATATGATTCATTTATGTTAAAAGAAATTCATGAACAACCAAAGGCTATTAGAGATACAATGACAGGAAGAGTTTTATTAAATGATAAAGTTAAATTTGAAGATTTCAATTTAACTTTAGAAGAATTAAATGAAATTGATAGAATTTATATAATAGCATGTGGTACAGCTTATAATGCTGGATTAATGGGGAAAGTAGCCATAGAAAAATTAGCTAAAATTCCAGTTGAAGTTGAAATAGCTTCAGAATTTAGATATAGAGAACCATTAGTAACTAATAAAACTTTAATAATTACATTAAGTCAATCTGGGGAAACAGCTGATACTTTAGCAGTTTTAAGAGATGCTAAGAAAGTAGGAGCTAAAACTTTAGCAGTAACTAACGTTGTTGGAAGCAGTATTTCAAGAGAAGCTGATAATGTAATTTATACTATGGCAGGACCAGAAATTGCTGTTGCATCTACTAAAGCATATACAACTCAAGTTGTAGTAATGAATTTACTTGGAATGTATTTTGCTGACTTAAAAGGAATTTTAGATAAAGATGTGGAAAAGGAACTTAAAGAATCTTTATTAAGTTTACCTGAAAAAATTGAAGCGGTGCTTGAAATGAAATCACAAGTTGCTGAAGTAAGTAAAATATTAGCGGAAGAAACAGATTTATTCTACTTAGGTAGAGGAGCTGATTATGCACTAGTTATAGAAGGTGCATTAAAAGTTAAAGAAATATCTTATGTTCATTCTGAAGCATATGCTGGTGGTGAACTTAAACATGGAACAATTGCATTAATTGAACCTGGAACAAAGGTTATAGCAGCATTAACTCAAAGTCAATTAAAAGATAAAATGATTAGCAACATAAGAGAAGTTAAATCTAGAGGAGCTGAAATAATTGCAATTGCTTATGAAGATGAAGAATTAGATTTAACAGTATTTGATAAAGTATTAAGAATTCCTAGAACTTCTAATATGATAGCACCTATTTTAGGAGCGGTTCAATTGCAATTAATAGCTTATTATGTAGCAAGTGAAAAAGGTTGCGATATAGATAAACCAAGAAACTTAGCAAAATCTGTTACAGTTGAATAATAAAATAATAAATAAAAGGTTAAGCATAATTATTATATGTGCTTAACCTTTTATTTAATTTATAACTAAAAACATTGCTTTATTAGTGACAAAATATAAGGTATTGTTAAAAAAATAATTTGTCACTAATATTAAGGACAAGTTGTAATTATCAATTTGTTGATGTAAACGTATATATAAAATAAAATAAACTTGTAAGCGATAGATTAAAATTTCAAATACAGCTTATAGATAAATATGCTATCAAGTTTAGGAGGGAAATAAATATGAAGGAAAAGATTCAGAAGTTTGGAAAGTTTCTTAGTGGTATGGTAATGCCTAATATAGGAGCATTCATAGCTTGGGGATTTATTACAGCATTTTTTATTGCTAGTGGATGGTTTCCAAATGAAAAATTAGCAGGACTAGTTGATCCAATGTTAAAATATCTTTTACCAATATTAGTTGGATACACTGGTGGTAAAGTAGTAGCTGGAGTTCGTGGTGGAGTAATTGGTTCAATAGCAACAATGGGAGTTATTGTTGGAGCTGATATTCCAATGTTTATAGGTGCTATGATAATGGGTCCATTAAGTGGATATATTATTAAAAAGTTTGATAAAGCAGTTGAAGGTAAAGTACCAGCAGGGTTTGAAATGTTAGTTAATAACTTTTCAGTTGGAATAATAGGTATGATACTTGCAATAGTGGGATTCTATGCAGTAGGACCATTTGTTGTTATGATGACAGGGGTATTAAAAGGTGGAGTAGAATTTATAATAAGTAAAGGGTTATTACCTTTAGTATCAATATTTATAGAACCAGCAAAAGTTTTATTCTTGAATAATGCAATCAATCATGGAATTATAGGACCAATAGGAATCGAACAAGCTCAAAATATGGGTAAATCAATAATGTTCTTATTAGAGTCAAATCCAGGACCAGGACTTGGAGTGTTATTAGCATATTGGATGTGTAGTAAAGGTGCAATGAAAGAGTCAGCACCAGGAGCAGCAATAATTCATGCTTTAGGTGGGATTCACGAAATTTATTTCCCATATGTATTAATGAATCCATTATTACTTTTAGCACCAATAGCAGGTAGTGCGGCAGGAATATTAGTATTTTCAATATTTAAAGTAGGTTTAGTTGCAACACCATCACCAGGAAGTATATTTGCAATATTAGCTTTAGCACCAAAAGGTGAAATGTTAGGAGTACTTTTAGGAATTTTAGCAGCTACAGCAGTTTCATTCCTAGTAGCAGCACCTTTAGTAAAAAAAGTAGCAAATAATATGGAAGATGAAACTAAAGAAGAGAGCAACTTAGAAAGTAATGTTGATGTAATTAAAAGAGATGTTATAAATAAAATAGTATTTGCATGTGATGCTGGAATGGGATCAAGTGCAATGGGTGCTACAAAATTTAGAAATAGAATAAAGAAATTAGGATTAAATATAGAAGTTACAAATTCTTCAGTAGATACTATACCAAGTGATGCTGATTTAGTTGTAAGTCATGTTAAGTTAATTGAAAGAGCAAAGAAGAATTCAACACAAGCTGAACATGTATTTATAGAAAACTTCTTACAAGATAAAAAGTTAGATGAATTATTTAATAGTTTACAAGCAAGAACAAATGGAAATGTTAAAGTTGCAAAAGAAGTAGCAGCAACTAATGAAATTGTAGAAGCAAAAGAAACTTCAATATTAAATAAAAATAATATAGTTTTAGGTTTAGAAAGTGTTTCAAAGGAAGAGGCAATAAAGAGAGTAGGTGAAATACTTGCAAAAGAAGGCTATGTGAAAGAAGAATATATCCAAGCTATGCTTGAAAGAGAAGAAATAGTTTCAACATATATAGGGATGGGAGTTGCTATACCACATGGTGTTGGAGAAGCTAAAAAAGAAGTAAAGAAATCAGGAATAGCAGTACTTCAATATCCGAATGGAATTAAATTTGGTGATGAAGTAGCTTACTTAGTAGTGGGTATTGCAGGTGTTGGAGATGAACATTTAACTATATTATCTAATATAGCAATGTCATTAGAAGATGAAGGTTTAGTAGAAAAGTTAAGAAAGACATATGATGTAAATGATATATTAAAAGTATTTAATAAATAATTAATTGTATAAATTATTAAAGTAAATGGAGGAAAATAATATGAAAAGGGCGATTCAATTTGGAGCTGGAAACATAGGAAGAGGATTTATAGGAGCTTTATTATCTAAATCAGGATATCATGTAGTATTTGCAGATGTTAACGAAGAGATAATAAGCAAGATTAATGAAGATAAATGTTATACAATTCATATAATGGATGTTGAATGTAAAGATGAAAAAGTAGAAAACATTAGTGGTGTTATATCAACAAGTGATGAAATATTAGAAGAAATTAGAACATCAGATATAATTACAACTGCTGTAGGTCCTGTAGTATTGCCAAGAATAGCATCAACTATAGCTAATGGAATTAAGTTAAGAAAGATAACAGGTGTAACTAGTTATTTAAATATAGTAGCTTGTGAAAATGCAATAAAAGCAAGTTCACAATTAGAAGAAGAAGTTAAAAAATATTTAAATGAAGAAGAGATAGCTTATTTAAATGAATATGTAGGTTTCCCTAATTGCTCAGTGGATAGAATAGTACCACCAGTTAAAAGTGAAAATATATTAGATGTAGTTGTGGAAAATTTCTATGAATGGAATGTAGAAGAAAAAGCATTTAAAGGTGAAATTCCTAAAATATATGGAATGAATTTAGCTGATAATTTAATGGCATATATAGAAAGAAAATTATTTACATTAAATACTGGACATGCAATAACAGCTTATTTTGGATATTTAAAAGGTTATAATACTGTTGATGAAAGCATAAAAGATGAAGTTATCCAAGATTTAGTTAAAAAGGCCATGATAGAAAGTGGACAAGGACTTATAGCTAAATATAATTTTGATAAAGAAGAGCATTTTAAATATATAGATAAGATAATTGGAAGATTTAAAAATCCATATTTAAAGGATGATGTAGCTAGAGTTGGAAGAGAGCCTTTAAGAAAATTAAATGAAAATGACAGATTAATTAAACCTCTAATGACAGCAAAGAGTTTTAATTTAGACATAGACAATCTATTATTAGGAGTTGGAGCTGCTCTTAATTATAATAATGAAGAAGATAGTCAAAGTGTAGAACTTCAAAGCCTAATTTCTGAAAAAGGTGTTAAAGAATCGTTAGCTCATGTAGCTAATTTAGCACAAGAACAAGAAATTTTGTCTAAGGTTGAAAAATATTATAATGAAGTAAAAAGTATAATTAGTGCTTAATTTAATATAAATATTAAGAGTGATACCTCATAAATAATTTTAAAAATTTATGAGGTATCATTTTTTTAGATATATTTACTTATTCAAGATATAGATACAATTATTAAGCATATGAAAAATATCATCATTATAGACAACCTTGTTTACATAAATGATTCTCTGTAGGTTATTCAAAGTTGGTAAGTGGTGCTACTGTATTAATTTAAATAGACTAGTTAAGCGTGAGAAAAGAGCAATAAGTATCATTATTGTATTATGACTCTTTTTTGAAAGTTTGGTATTTTAGAAAAATAACCACAAATAATCCATCAACTATGTTAAAATTACATTTTGATGTAACTCTTATAATAGATAAAGAAATAGAGGAAGCATTAGAAAACTTATAATTGTTAACTAAAGGAGTTTTACTAATGATAATTAAAAATTGTAAAATTATATATAAAGATAAAATTGAAGAAGGATCAATATTAATTAAAGATGGTAAAATAGAAAAAATAAATACAGAAGATTTTAAAGGAGAGGTTTTAGATGCTAAAGGTTTATATCTTTCTCCAGGATTTATAGATGTACATATACATGGTGCTGGTGGATATGATACTATGGATGGTACAGTAGAAGCTCTCAATACTATAGCAAAGGTAATAGTGGAGCATGGAACTACATCTTTTTTACCAACAACAATGACTGTATCAATTGAAGATATTAATAAAGCCATGAAGGTCATTAAGAAGCTAAAAGAAGAAGGAACAGAGGGAGCAAATGTTTTAGGTGCACATTTAGAAGGACCATTTATCAGTCCCAAAGCCATTGGTGCTCAAAATCCTAATTTTCTTTTAAAGCCATCCATAGAATCATATGAAAAAGTAGTTGATGGATGTAGTGATGCTGTTGTATCACTTACCTTGGCACCGGAAGTTGAAGGAACTAAGGAACTTATAGAGTATACTACATCTAAAGGTATAGTTTGCTCCTTAGGACACACAAAAGCTACTTATGAGGAAGTAATAGAAGGAATCAACTGGGGAATTAGCCATTCAACGCATTTATATAATGCAATGACAGGTTTTAACCATAGAGAGCCAGGATGCGTAGGAGCAATATTTGATACTGATATTACAACAGAAACAATAGCTGATGGAATTCATATTTCATATCCAGCATTAAAGATAGCTTATAAAGTTAAAAGCACTGATAAAGTAATGTTAGTAAGCGACTCAATGATGGCTTGCTGCATGAGAGATGGTTGTTATTCTTTAGGTGGTCAAGATGTTGAAGTGATAAATGGTGCTGCTAGACTTAAAAATGGAGCCTTAGCTGGTTCAGTATTAACCATTGATAAAGCTGTTGCTAATGTATATAAAAATTGCGGAATACCTTTATATGAAGCAGTAAAGATGGCTACATATAATCCAGCAAAACACTGTAATGTTCATAGTTATAAAGGTTCTATAAAAGAAGGTTATGATGCAGATTTATTGTTATTTGATGAAAATATAACAATAAAGAAGGTATTTGTCAAAGGGAAAGAAGTTTATACTGAAAGATAATTTTTATCTTATCAAAAGAAAAAAGGGGAAATATTATTATCATGAAATATTTGCAAAAGCTAGGTAAATCATTAATGCTTCCAGTAGCATGTTTACCAGTTGCCAGTATACTTATGGGAATAGGATATTGGATAGATCCAGCAGGGTGGGGAGCTAATAATTTAATAGCTGCTTTTATGATTAAGGCAGGTAGTGCTCTAATAGACAATATGGGAATTCTTTTTGCTATAGGTGTAGGTATTGGGATGTCAGATGATAATGATGGGACAGCAGGTCTTGCAGGTCTTGTTTCATGGTTGATGATGACTACTTTATTATCAACTACTGCTGTTGCCATGTTTAAAGGTGTAGATGTATCTGAAGTACCAGCAGCCTTTGGTAAGATACAGACTCAGTTTACAGGTATTTTAGCAGGGATTATTGGAGCTACTTGTTATAATAAATTTAAATCTGTTAAGTTACCAGCAGGAGCTTTAGCAATGTATCATTGTGAAAAGAAGAATAAGAAAAAAAGTAGTATATGGATTATTACTTGCAGGATCAATTTCGGCATTCTTTACAGGTGTTACTGAGCCGTTAGAATTTGCCTTTATGTTTCTTAGCACCAGGACTATATTTTATACATGCAGTATTAAGTGGAATTTCTGCCGTAATATGTACAGTACTTCCTGTAAGAGCAGGATTTGTAGACTGGGTATTAAGTTTTAAGGCACCAATGGCTGAAATTATCTTAGAAGGTTTAGGTGGAAAAGAAAATATTATTTCTATTGATAATTGTGTTACAAGATTGCGTTTAGAAATTAAAGATAAATATAAAATAAACGAAAAGCTTATTAAATCCTCTGGGGCTTCAGGTATAATAAAACCAGGTAAAAAGAGCATTCAAATTATCATTGGAACAAAAGTGCAATTTGTATGTGATGAATTAAAAATATTATATTCAATGTAAGATAAAAAAGGGGCTGTCTAATAAATTATTTTTAAATGATTTATGAGACAGCCCCTTTTTATATATGAAAAACTAGAATATTAAGCTTTATTTTATATTATGGAATATTTACATTTATCTGTGGTACAATTATTTAGAAAGTTATGGAAAAAATATTAGCTATTTTAGCTGGTTAAAGATGGGAGGTTAACATATGTCAGAAATAACTAAAAGGGCTTTTGCAAGTTCGTTGAAAAAGATGTTAGCAAAAAAACCATTGGAGAAGATAAGGATTATAGATATTACAGAATATTGTGGGGTAAACCGTCAGACTTTTTATTATCATTTTAAAGATATATATGATTTACTGGAATGGGTATACACTAATGAAGCCACTAAAGCTTTAGGCGAAAAAAAGACATACGAAACATGGCAACAAGGGTTTAAGCAAATATTTCAATATATTGTGAATAATAAAGAATTTGTCTTAACTACTTTTAATTCTGTCAGCAGAGAATATTTAGAGAGATATTTATATAATGAAGTATATTTATTATTAATTGGTGTAGTAGAGGAAAAGGCAAAAGGCATTCCTGTTAGAGAAAAGGATAAATCCTTTATTGCTGATTTTTATAAGTATGCTTTTGTTGGAATTGTTTTAGACTGGATTAAGAGTGGTATGAAAGAAGAGTCAGATAAAATTATTGAAAGGCTTAATAAACTTATATATGGTAATATGGAAGAAGCGTTGGAAAGGTATAGAACAGACAAGACATATTCATATAAGAAATAAGATTAAAATAGACAAGTGCTAGCATTTGTCTATTTTTTTTACACTTTTATGAATGTGGATAAATATTAGACAGAGGAAAGATATTGTCTATATTAAAGAATATTAATAATCAGTAATATGAATTTATAAATAAAATAAATTATTGAGATAAATAGTGGGAGGCAATTATATGTATTATAGCAATGGAAATTATGAAGCATTTGCTAGACCAGAAAAACCAGCAGATGTAGAGAGAAAATCAGCATATTTAGTTGGCGCAGGGTTAGCTTCACTAGCTGCTGCATGTTTTTTAGTTAGAGATGGCCAAATGAAAGGTGAGCATATTCATATTTTAGAAGATGGAAATCTTCCAGGTGGTGCTTGTGATGGTATTAAAGATAATGAAAGAGGATTTATAATTCGTGGTGGACGTGAAATGGAAAATCATTTTGAGTGTTTATGGGATTTATTTAGATCAATACCTTCTCTAGAAATAGAAGGGGCCTCAGTGCTTGATGAATATTATTGGCTAAATAAGAAGGATCCAAATTATTCATTAATGAGAGCTACTGTCAAGAGAGGTGAAGATGCTCACACTGATGGCAAGTTTGGATTAAGTGATAAAGCTGCATTGGAGATAGTTCATTTATTCTTTACTAAAGATGAGGATTTATATGATGTAAAGATAAAAGATGTTTTTAGTAGTGACTTTTTTCAGTCAAATTTCTGGTTATATTGGAGGACTATGTTTGCCTTTGAGGATTGGCATAGTGCGTTAGAAATGAAGTTATATATACAAAGGTTTATCCATCATATTGGTGGATTACCAGATTTTAAAGCTTTAAAATTCACTAAATATAATCAATATGAATCATTGATTTTACCAATGATAAAATATTTAGAAGCTCATGAGGTAAACTTTCAATATAACACTACTGTTACAAATGTGCTATTTAAAAAAGAAGGTAGTAAAAAAGTAGCTAGTAAAATAATATGTACTCATAATGGGAAAGAGGAAAGCATTGATTTAGTTGAAGATGATCTTGTTTTTGTTACTAATGGAAGTTGTGTAGAAAATTCTACTTATGGTGATAATGATCATGCAGCAGTTTTGAATAATAAGGAAGGTGCATGTTGGAGATTATGGAGAAACATTGCAGCACAGGATAAGTCTTTTGGAAATCCTGATAAATTCTGTACTAATATAGAAGAGACAAATTGGGAGTCGGCGACGATAACAACTTTAGATGATAAGATTCCGCCATATATCGAAAAAATATGCAAGCGTAATCCATTTAGTGGTAAGGTTGTTACCGGAGGTATAATAACTGTTAAGGATTCATCTTGGTTAATGAGTTATACATTAAATAGACAACCTCATTTCAAGGAGCAAAAAGATAATCAATTAGTTGTATGGGTATATGGATTATTTACAGATGTGCCAGGAGACTTTATCAAGAAACCAATGAAGAACTGTACTGGTTATGAAATTACTCAGGAATGGCTATATCATTTAGGTGTACCAGAAGATCAAATTGCAGAAATGGCTAAGCAGTCAGCAAATTGTGTTCCATGCATGATGCCATATGTTACTGCTTTTTTTATGCCAAGAACTGCAGGAGACAGACCTAAGGTTGTACCAGAAGGTTGTGTAAACTTTGCCTTCTTAGGACAGTTTGCTGATACAGTAAGAGATACAGTATTCACTACAGAGTATTCTGTAAGGACAGCAATGGAAGCTGTTTATACATTACTTAATGTGGATCGTGGAGTTCCAGAAGTATTTGGTTCTTGTTATGATATTAGAGTGCTTTTAGATTCAACTTCAAAGATGATGGATGGAAAGAAGCTAACAGATATAAAACTATCTCTATCAGAATCAATAGCACAAAAGACTATGATGAAGAAGGTTTCAGGAACGGTTATTGAAGAATTGTTAATGAAATATAATTTAATATAGGGAAAGATAAGCTGTATCAAGTGAATATAGCTTATTCTTTACTCAATTAAATTAGGTACAAGCAAAGTCGCATATTGTAATGAATTATGTTATAATTTAGTAAAAATATTGGAAAGAGGTGAAGTGTTAGTATTTATGATACTAACGTAAAAGCTATGTTAAAAGAAATATTAAAAAAAGATGAAATATCAGCTATGAAAGCAAGAGATAAGGCTAAGGTAAGCGTATTAAGACTTGTTAATGCTGAAATTAAAGCATATGAAGTTAATAATAGAGAAGATATTTCAGATGAAAATGTAATAAAGATAATAGAAAAAAGTATAAAACAAAATAAAGAGGCTTTAGAGTATGCAAAGCAAGCTAATAATGAAGAAAAAATAGCTGAAGGAAACTTTGCTATAGAAATTTTAACACCATATCTTCCAAAGCAATTAACTGATGAGGAAGTTAATGAAATGCTTAAAGAAATTATTGAAAATGGTAGTTATACAGTTGCAGATATTGGAAAAATAATGAAGGAAATAATGCCAAAGATTAGTGGAAGGTTTGATAGATCAAAAATTAATCCAATGGTAAAAGCATTATTATAATTTATAAAACAATAATGGACTAAAGATTAAATCATTAGTCCATTATTTCTATAATTTCAATTGTATAGTTATCACCTGGAGCATTAACTTTCACTATATCTCCAGCTCTTTTTCCGCTCAATGCTCTTCCTAAATCAGACTCTATGCTGATAAGCATATTTTCAGGATCCATATCCATAGTTGTAACAAGCGTTATTATATCTTCAAAATCATCTTCAATAAACTTAATTTTAGCTTTACTATTAATTCCAAGAACAGATTTATCTAAGCTACTTTCATCTATTACAGTAGCAGTTGAAATCATGGTAAGTAGGTATTGTATCCTATTATCATTTTCTCTATATTCAGCACAAGCTGCTTTATACTCAGCATTTTCAGATCTATCTCCATGAGCAGCAGCAATCATTTTTTCTTTTGCTATTTCTGCTCTTTTCACCGTCATTCTATAATCTAATTCATCTTGTAATTTTTTTATATTTTCTATAGTTAATTGGTTATTCATTATTAAAAGCACCTCCCTAGAAGTATATTATATAATATTTTTATTTAAATGAAATACAAAAAATATATATTGGTAAATAATATTAAAGTATTTATATTTAAAAGTGAAACTTTGTTAAATTTAAGTAAATTGGATAGAATATTGATTGACATATGAAAATGTGTTATATATACTTTAGATGAATATGACACCTTGTCATAATATATATATAATTGGCAAAATGAGGATAAAGGTATGTTACAATTAAAAAATATTAAAAAGACATATAAGATTGGAGAAATTGAAACTCAGGCTCTTAAAGGTGTATCAGTTGCATTTAGAGAAAAAGAGTTTGTAGCTATATTAGGAACTAGTGGTTCAGGAAAGACAACTTGCTTAAATATTATTGGTGGATTAGACAATTATACTGATGGAGACTTAATACTAAATGGTAAATCTACTAAGGATTTTACAGAAAAGGATTGGAATAGCTATAGGAATAATTCCATTGGTTTTATATTTCAAAGCTATAATTTAATTGGACATTTAAGCATTGTTGAAAATGTTGAATTAGGTATGACTTTAAGTGGAGTAAGTGCTAAAGAAAAGCATGAAAAGGCATTAGAAGTTCTTAAAAATGTAGGCTTATCAGATCATTTACATAAAAGACCTAATCAATTGTCTGGTGGGCAGATGCAGAGAGTTGCCATAGCAAGAGCTCTTGCCAATAATCCTGACATAATATTAGCTGATGAGCCAACAGGAGCTTTAGATACTGAAACATCAGTAGAAATTATGAACCTTATAAAAGAAGTGGCAAAAGATAAGCTAATTATCATGGTAACACATAATCCAGAGTTAGCTCACCAGTATGCTGATAGAATAGTTGAATTTAAAGATGGAAATATTATTTCTGATAGCAATCCATATGATGAGAAGAATTATGAAAATAGTGGATTCAAGCTTAAAAAAACAAGCATGAGCTTTGCAACTGCTTTAAAGCTTTCATTTACTAATATTAAAACAAAAAAGGGTAGGACAGCTCTTACTGCTTTTGCTTCTAGTATAGGAATAATCGGTATTGCTACCATAATGTCATTATCTTCAGGATTCCAAGAGCAAATTAACAAATTCCAAAGTGATAGTTTTGCATCATTTCCTATTATGATAACGCAAGAAACTAATGAAATTGATATTGATAAGATTTCAGCAATGCAGAAGGAAATGCTAGGTATTACTGAAAATGAAAAAAGTTATAGTGATGCTAAAGAAGTTTATAGCTATAGTACTGATGAATATGTAATGACTCACAAAAATGTATTTACAGATGAATATATTGATTATATAGAAAATATTAATCCTGAATATGTTCAAAGTATAGGGTATACAAGAATAACTGGAGTAAATCTTTTAATGGAGCAACATGGTGAAGTGGTTCCGGTAAATACTAAAGATATTAATTTTGTATCATATCCAAAGGCTTTAACAGAAGAGGGGGAAGGGTATTTAGAAACAAATTATGATTTATTAATTGGAGAGTATCCACAAAATGCTAATGAGGTAGTATTAGTTATTGATGATAAAAATCAAGTACAAGACACTATTTTAAGGGCATTAGGATATGATCAGAAAACTATTTCTTTTGATGATTTATTAGGGTTAAGACTTAAAGCTATTTTAAATAATGACTATTACAGTGCAACAGATATGGGTATTTATACAATTAATACTAATTATGAAGAAATGTATAGCTCAAATAATGCAATTGATTTAAAAGTTGTTGGAATAATTAGAGGGAAAAAGGATGCAGGACTTGCAATGCTTATGCCAGGACTTGCATATTCAGATGAACTTTCAGAGATAATAATTGCAGATTCTATGAATTCAGATATTGTAAAATCACAGAAAGAAGCAGATTTTAATGTTTTAACTTTTGAAAAGGTTGATGAAACTACTAAGGAGCAGCTTATAGCATATTTAGGGGGAAATTCAACTCCATATATGATAAGTATATTCCCAACTTCATTTGATAATAAAGACTTTGTTGTGAAATATTTAGATGAGTATAATGAAGGAAAAGATGTTGAAGATCAAATTGTATATACTGATTTAGCAGATACTATAATGAGTATGACCAATGGAATAATGACAGGCATAACTTTGGTTTTAATTGCTTTTGCAGGAATATCATTAGTTGTTTCATTAATAATGATTGGAATAATTACTTATACATCAGTTTTAGAAAGAACGAAAGAAATTGGTATATTAAAAGCCTTAGGTGCTAGTAAAAAGGATATAACAAGAGTATTTGATGCTGAAACATGTATATTAGGTGTATTTTCAGGAGTATTAGGGATAGCTATAGCATACGGTCTAACATTCCCTATAAACTCAGTTATTTACAAAATGACAGATCTTAAAAATGTAGCTCAGCTTCCAGTAGTTTATGCTGTAATGCTTGTAATTATAAGTACAATTCTTACTATGCTTGGAGGACATATTCCAGCCAAGATGGCATCAAAGAAAGATGCAGTTGAAGCTCTTAGAAGTGAATAGTTTAAAATAAATAATAGCGGCTTTCTTTTGAGAGCCGCATTAATATTTATAAATATAAAATAATAAATGATATAATATATATTATTTTTATAGATGGGAGCTATTATATGCCGACTAATACTTTTTTTAATTTACCAATAGAAAAGAAAGAAAGGATTATAAATGCAGCCAAAAGTGAATTTGTAGAATATTCTTTTAATGATGCATCTATTAATAGAATTATAAAGAATGCTGAGATTTCAAGAGGATCATTTTATATGTATTTCGAAAATAAAGAAGACTTATTTTTATATATATTAGATGGATATAGAGAAGAAGCTTTAGCTGAAATAGTTAGTAGTCTTAATGGTGAGAAGTGTGATATATTTCAAATGGGAATTTATATTTATGATTATGCTACCAGTGAATATCTTAGTAAAGAAATGTATGAATTTATTATAAAGACATTACATAAGGTGGATATGAATTTGATCAATTATTTTTTTAGACTTGATTGTAGAGAAATTAAACTTAACGTTGCTAAAAAGTATATAGATTTATCTAAGATAGTTTTTACTGATGATGAAGAACTTTTAAATATATTAGAAGTAGTAGAAAATACAATGATTACGGAATTGATAGCTGTACTTTTAGGAAAACACAATTGTTCTATAGGAAAAGCAAAGCTTATTGGCAAATTCAATATTATAAAAAATGGAGTATTAAAATAGAGAATGATAAGCTAATGGATATGAATACCATGAAGTAAGAGTTCATCAAATGTTTATGAATATAAAAATAAGACTATAAAAAAGATAGGTTATATTATACAATATAAATGTACATATATAAGAGAAAAAATGAGGAAAAATATAAATAATAAATTAATTAAAGGGGATAAGAATATGAAAAGATATAATAGAATATTTACAATAGTTATAGATTCTTTAGGAATAGGAGCTATGGATGATTCGAAGGAATATGGCGATATAAATGTAGATACACTTGGACATATAGCAGAATCAGTAGATTCTTTAAATATTGCTAATCTTCAAAGAATGGGGATAGCAAACCTACATAAAATAAAACATGTAGCAAGTATAGAAAATCCACTTGGATATCAAATGAAATTAAAAGAAGCAAGCGTTGGTAAAGATACAATGACAGGTCATTGGGAAATGATGGGTCTTCATATAACTAAACCATTTAAAACTTTTACAGATACAGGATTTCCAAAGAATCTACTAGATGAATTAGAAGTAAAAACAGGACATAAGATTGTTGGAAATAAAAGTGCTAGCGGGACAGAAATATTAGATGAATTAGGAGAGCACCAAATGAAAACAGGAGACATGATTGTTTATACTTCTGCAGATTCAGTTCTTCAAATTTGTGGTCACGAAGAAACTTTTGGATTAGATGAATTATACAGATGTTGTGAAATAGCAAGAGAAATAACTTTAAAGGATGAATGGAAAGTTGGTAGAGTTATAGCAAGACCATACGTAGGCGAGAAAAAAGGTGAATTTAAGAGAACGAGCAATAGACATGATTATGCTTTAAAGCCATATGGTGAAACAGTTTTAAATGTTTTAAAAGATAATAATTATGATGTTATATCAGTAGGAAAAATAAGTGATATCTTTGATGGAGAAGGAATCACTGAAAGCCACAAATCAAAGAGTTCAGTTCATGGTATGGAGCAAACTTTGGAATTGATGGATAGGGATTTTAAAGGATTATGTTTTGTTAATTTAGTTGATTTTGATGCTTTATGGGGACATAGAAGAAATCCTAAAGGATATGCAGAAGAGTTAGAAAGATTTGATGTAAACTTAGGAAAAGTACTAGATAAGTTAAAAGAAGATGATTTATTAATAATTACAGCAGATCATGGTAATGACCCAACTTATAGTGGAAGTGATCATACAAGAGAATATGTTCCGTTTTTAGCATACTCTCCATCAATGAAAAATCATGGCCAATTAGGAACTGGTAAAAGTTTTGCAGATATCGGTGCAACAATAGCTGATAATTTTGAGGTGCAAATGCCAAAGGGTACAATTGGAAAATCTATTTTAAATAGCTTAAAATAAGGTTGAAAATTAGAAGCCTTATTTTATTGAAAATCTCTTTGTAAAATTTAAAAAAAATATTGTAATTTGTATAAATAAGTGTTAGTATGAGTATAAGCAGTGTATACTGCTATTTAAATAAAGTTTCTTTAATGTAATGGTTTCTCGTAGTTTAAGAGATTATTATCACATTAGAATCTTTAAAATTAGGAGGAATTATTATGACAGATAAGACATTAACTTGCAAAGATTGTGGTGCTGAATTCGTATTCACAGTTGGAGAACAAGAATTCTACAAAGAAAAAGGATTCGATAACGAACCAAAGAGATGTTTAGCTTGTAGAAGAGCTAAGAAAGCACAACAAAGCGATAGATAATTATTGAAATTGTTGATAGAGCTGTAGTTTATGCTACAGCTTTTTTAAAATTATAAATAAGTATGGAGTTTTATTTTTTAGAATAATAAAGAAAAAAGTTAGGAAATATAAATATGAGAAAAATAAAAAGGAGGTAAGAAAATATAATATGATTACATTTAAGGGAACACCAGTTACTTTGGAAGATAAATATATAAATGTTGGTGATTCTGCTCCAGATTTTCATTTAACCAACAAAGAATTAAAGGAAATAACCTTAAAGGATACCAGTGGAAAAAGAATATTTGTAATAGTTCCATCAGTTGATACACCAGTATGTGATAGGGAAGTAAGAAGATTTAATGAAGAAGCAGCAAAACTAAATAATGTAAGTATATATGTGGTATCAATGGATTTACCTTTTGCTCAAAGTAGATGGTGTGGTAGTGCAGGAATAGATAAGGTTACTATTTTATCAGATTATAAAAATAGAGATTTTGGTAAGAATTATGGTGTTTATATTAAAGAACTAGGACTTTTAACTAGGGCAATTATTATTGTAGATGAAAATAATAAAGTTTCGTATGTTGAGTACTGTAATGAAGTTTCTAGTGAACCAGATTATGAAGCAGCTTTAAATGCTGTAAAATAAGGAGTGGATTTTATGACTTTTAAAGAAAAAGTTAATGAAATGAAAATTCATCATGAAGAACATAAAGAAGAAAGACATGAAAGACATGAAGAAAAGAAATTTGCTCATGAAATAAAACATCAAATGAAGGAAGAAGAAAGGCTTAAAAAGCATGAAGAAAAGATTCATGAAAAAGAAGCTAAAAAATTAGCAAAAGATATTGAACATGATATAAAAAAGGAAGAAAAGTTTGCTAAAAAAGAAAATAAAATATTTGATTAATCTACCTAAATATAAGAAAGCTATATCATATTGATATAGCTTTCTTATATTTAGGTAGATTATAATATTATGGTGATATAAGTGAATAGCACATAAATAAAAGCGTGAAGAGAATTTTAGAGTTAAAGAAAAAATATAATATGATGGAGTGATTTTATGGGAAAAGAAGCAGTGATATTTGATATGGATGGAGTAATTTTTGATACGGAAAAAGTGTATTTAGATATTTGGCAAAGAGTTTTTGAAAAGTATGGATATAAAATGACTAAAGAATTATATATTACTGTAATGGGGACAGGAAGAGAAAATGTAATAAAGATATTTTTGGATAATTTTGGTGATGGACTTCCCATTGAAAAGATGTATGAAGAAAAGGATAAGCAGCTATTTTTTATCATAGAAAATGAGGGTATTCCCTTAAAAGAAGGTGTAAAAGAATTATTTTCAATGCTTAAAGAAAGAAACTATAAAATAGCTTTAGGGACATCCGCAAAAAGGGAGAGAGTGGAAAAACAGATAAAAGATAAATGGCTTAAAGAAAGCTTTGATGCAATAGTATGTGGTGATGATGTGGAAAAAGGAAAACCAAATCCAGATATATTTTTAAAAGCAGCAAAAGAAATTAATGTTAAACCTGAAGATTGTTTTGTTGTAGAAGATTCACCAGCAGGGATAAAAGCAGCTTTTTCTGGAGGAATGAAAGGAATTCATGTAGAGGATTTAAAGGTGGCTGATGAAGAAATATTAAGATATTGTAAAAAAAGCTTTAAGAATTTAAAAGAAATAAAGGAGTATTTAAGTTGTGAGTAAATTTAACAATATTAATAAAATATTATATTAAATTAAAAAATGTATTATAGAAAGAATAAGATATTAATATATGTGACACTAACAGATAATATTAGTTATGCAATAAAATTATATAAATAAGGCGTTGTTAAGCCTAATGCACTTATTTGGGAGATAAAATGATAATTCTTTAAATTAAGGTTAAAAAGGGATATTTAGAAATTCAAAGCATGGATAATAATCAAAAAGAGTAATTATTAAAAATTTTTAATAATTCTATAATATTAAATTCATTCTTTAATAACTATTTTTTTATAAGATGTATATATAAATAATAATAGTAAAGGAAGAAATGAAATGAACGAAAAAATAAATCTTATAGTAAAGACAATTAAAGAGAAAAAAAGAAAAATAATAAAAACTATGATTAAGCTAATGATAGTATTAGGAGTAATTGGAGTTATAATAGCAGGTATATTTTATGGGTATGTAAAATCTAATATAAATTATAGTAGAAGTGAAGCAGAGAAAATTGCTTTAGCAAGTATAAATGGACAAATAGTAGGGTATAGAATTGATTTGGAAGATGGTATTTTAGAATATGAATTTAAAATAAAAGATGGTAATAATAGATTATATGAAGTAAAAGTAAATTCTAAATATGGTGCAATAACTGATATAGATTACAATGGTTAATATACAGAAATTTTTGAAAGAAGTGATTTTGTGAAAAAAATTCTAATAATAGAAGATGAATCTAATATATCAGATTTTGTAAAGATGGAACTGGAATATGAAGGCTATGAGGCAGAGATAAGTGAAGATGGCAAAGAAGGATTAATAAAAGCGTTAAGAGAAGATTATGATTTGATAGTGCTTGATTTAATGCTACCAGGTATTAGTGGTTTAGAAGTCTGTAGAAGATTAAAGAAAGAAAAAGATATTCCAGTTATAATGCTAAGTGCAAAAGATAGCGTAATGGATAAGGTAGCAGGACTACAAATTGGAGCAGATGACTATATAGCTAAGCCTTTTGCTATAGAAGAGCTTATTGCAAGGATTCAAGTTATATTTAGAAGAGCGGAAAAAGTAAAATCAAATATTATAAAGTTTAAAGATTTAAGTATTCAATTAGAATCAAGAACAGTTATGAAAAATGAAGAAAAAATTAATTTAACCAATAAAGAATATGAACTTTTAATATTGCTTTTAAACAATAAAGGAAAGGTTGTTACGAGAGATAACATATTAAATGAAGTATGGGGTTATGATTATGATGCAGGAACTAATGTAGTGGATGTTTATGTAAGTTATTTAAGAAATAAATTAGATGAAAAAAATAAAGAGGCATATATAGAAACTGTGAGAGCTGTTGGCTATATTATTAGTGAAAAGTAATGAAAAAACGAAAAAGATTACCGATATTTTTAGAATTTAGTATTATTTCTTCAATAATAATAGTATCAATAATTTGTGTTTATTCAGTGGTACAACTAATAAGCATGAATATGCTCACTATTGAATATGAAGAGGAGCAAATTGAAAAGAGATACGAAGAGTTAAGTTATATACTATCTAATATTGAATTAAAAGATAATACTTTAAATGATATTATAAAAGATGATGATGAAATTATAAGAATATATCAGGATAATTATATAAAATATAAAAGTAAAAATGATATTTGGGATAAGATACCGTTAAGTACTAATGAGGAGCTAAAAGTTAATTTTAGATATATAGATTGGGATTTATATGTTGTATTAGATGGAAAGATAGAAATTGAAAATAAAGATTATAGAATTCAAATTGTACATGGAGATATGATTTTTGATGAAATAATGGAAAATTATTTTCAAACATTATTAATATCATTATTTATTGGAATTATATTAAGTATAATTGGAGCTATTTATTTATCAAAAAGATTTGTTGGTAGATTAAAAAATTTATCTAATACAATAAATGAAGTAAAGGAAAATGGCATAAAATATAGAGTAGAAATATCAAATACTAATGATGAATTTGATAAAGTTAATATATTATTTAATGATATGTTAGATGAAGTAGAAGAAGCATTTAATGAGCAAAGCAGGTTTGTTTCTGATGCATCTCATGAATTAAGAACTCCTCTTACAGCTTTGCAAGGTCATCTTAGAATGATAAAAAGATGGGGAAAGAATGATAAAGAGCGTTTAGAAAAATCATTAGATATATGTATTAGTGAAACAGAAAGATTAACAAAAATTGTTGGAGATTTATTAACATTATCAAGATGTGATAATGAGATAATAAATCTAAGTGAAATTGAAAAAATTCAAGCTAAACAAATAATTTTACAAATTATAGAACACTATAAGATATTAAATAATACTACTAAATTTAAATTAATAATGGATGAAAATCTAATGTTAAAAATTAAGCAGGATCATTTAAAGCAAATATTAATTATCTTTATTGATAATGCTATTAAGTATAATGATAAAGATGAATGTGTTATTGATATAAATATATTTGAAAAGAATGAAAATATATTATTTAATATAAGAGATAATGGTAAAGGAATACCAAAAGATGAAATACCTTATATTTTAAATAGATTTTATAAGGTTGATAAATCAAGAAAAAACAATAATTCCTTTGGATTAGGACTTTCAATTGCAGATAAAATAATTTCTTTATATGGTGGAAGAATTAAAATATATAGCGAAGAAGGAATATATACAGAAATAGTTCTTAAAATAAAAAATGAGTTATAGTGAAATAAAACATATTTTACTATAACTCATTTTTTATAAAACAATAAGTGATTTATTATTAAAAAAGTATATATTTTTACAAAAAGTATTTAATTTATTAAATACATATGTTATTGTATAATTTGTAAAATATGGTTAAAGGGGGATTTGAAATGAAAAAAATAGGAATTGATATTGGAGGAACTTTTATTAAATATGCCTTAGTAGATGAATCGTATAAAATTATGGAGAAATGGAAAGTTGAAACTATTAAGTTTGAGACAAAAGATGAGCTTTATGATTATATATGCCATAACATGAGAGGGATTGAGGATATAGATGTAATAGGTATAAGTGCTCCAGGTGTTATAGATGAAGAAGCTAATGTTAGATCGTATGCAGCACCTAATTTAAGAATTATGTATGGAACTAATATAGTTCATGAAATACAAAATAGAACAAATAAAAAAGTTGCAGCAATAAATGATGCTAAAGCTGCAGGGTTATGTGAGTTTGAAATAGGAAATGCAAAAGATAGCAAATCATCGGCATTTTTAATATTAGGTACAGGAACAGGTGGATGTATTTGTAATGAAAATGGAGTGATATATGGAAAGGACTCTTTTGCTGGTGAATTTCATAAGCTTCCATTTATAAATTTTAGTAATGGAAAGATGGATAATATGGGTGATTATGCATCAATGACGGCTTTAATAAATATATATAATGACAAAGTTGATGAAAACGTTAAAGTGAGATATGGACATGAGGTATGTAATAAATATTTCGAAGGAGATAATACAGCAAAAGAAACTGTGGATCAGTGGATAAATTATATACTTGTACAGTTGATAACTATTACAGTTTTCTATAATCCAGAAGTTATTTGTATAGGTGGAGGAATATCTGAAGAAGAATGGTTTATTAATAGGATTAAAGAGAAGTATAGGGAAGAGTGTATTAGACATACCGAATGTGATGTTATTACAACTAAAATAGATAGATGTAAGTATAATAATGATGCAAATATACTTGGTGCAGTAATAAATGCAATTAAAAAATAGTTAGTATAAATAAATGAAAAGTTAAATCAAAAGAGTAGAAGAAGCTAACTTGAGGTGAAGATATGTTTAGATATGAAGTGATACAAAGTTTAAACAACTTAGAATTATCCCTATATGAATATATTATGAAAAACAGTAAAAAAGTAATATATATGAGAATACGGGAACTTGCAGAGGAAGCACATGTATCTACAACTACAATATTGAGATTTTGCAAGAAATTGAACTGTGAAGGATTTTCAGAATTTAAAGTCAAATTTAAAATGTATATTGAAGAAAATAATATTAAAAAGGTAAATGATGATACATCAGAAATAATAAAT
Organism: Clostridium lentum; assembly: GCF_014287815.1. GTDB lineage: Bacteria > Bacillota > Clostridia > Clostridiales > Clostridiaceae > Clostridium > Clostridium lentum. The sequence goes on along the minus strand of NZ_JACOOQ010000017.1, from coordinate 39,550 downwards.
TTTCTGAAAAATATTGAAGGCAGTGATTTAGATAATAGATTAGATACATTATGTAATATGCTTAAAACGGCTAATAGTATTATATTTTTAGGAATAGGATCCTCAGGAATACTGTGTAAATATGCAGCTAGATATTTTTCTGCTATTGGAAAGTTTACCTTTCATATTGATGATCCATTTTTCCCTAAGAATTTTAAATGTTATGGTGAGTGTCTCATAATAGCTTTATCAGTATCAGGAGAAACATCAACTACTATAGAAAATATTGTTAGATTTAAAAAAGAAAACTGTACAATTGCCAGTATAACAAATACGGAAAATTGTACTATAGCTAAAATATCAGATTTAAATTTACCTTATTATGTGCAACAAGTTAAAGTTAATTATAGTGATATTACAACACAAATTCCTGTATTATATATGATAGAGAGGATTGGCAAAAAGCTATATAATGAATATGGTATAGAGTAAGAAAGCACATATAGACTCAATTTTTTGAGTGTATATGTGCCTTTTATTTATATATTTTTAGTGTTTTTTAAAAAACACCTTGTTTTATTTTTGTATGTATTTTTTAAAGGTGGAACATGTTTTTTTTGCTTTAGAAAATGATTACAAACCAGAAAATGTATTATATACTAAATTCATGAAGTGAAACAAGGAGAGATGATTTAATGATTTATGAAAAGTTAGAAAAATTTAGTGATGGATTCTTGTGGGGATCTGCCTCTGCAGCTTATCAAGTAGAAGGAGCATGGAACCAAGATGGAAAAGGAGAAAGTATCTGGGATGTATATACTAAGCTACCTGGAAAAACATATAAAGGTACTAACGGTGATGTAGCTGTTGATCACTATAATAGGTACAAAGAAGATGTAGCTTTAATGGCTGAGATGGGATTAAAGGCATATAGATTTTCAATAGCATGGACTAGAATATATCCTAAAGGTCGTGGAGAAGTAAATGAAGCTGGTTTAAAGTTTTATGAAGATTTAATAAACGAGCTTATAAAAAATAATATTAAACCAATCATAACACTATATCATTGGGATTTACCGCAATATTTACAAGACTTATATGGTGGTTGGGAATCAAGAGAAATAATAAATGATTTTAACAATTACTGTATAACGTTATTTAAGAGATTTGGTGATAAAGTTAAATATTGGGTAAGTTTAAATGAACAAAATGTATTTATAAATTTAGGATACATGACAGCATTACATCCACCAGGAGTTAAAGATTTAAAGAGAATGTTACAAGCTAATCATATTGCAAACTTAGCTAATGCAAAAGTTATTGAATCTTTTAGAGCTTATGTACCAAATGGAATGATTGGTCCAAGCTTTGCATTCTCACCAATATATGCAAATACATGTAATCCAGAGGATGTTATAGCAGCAGAAAATGCAGAAGAATTAAATAATAACTGGTGGCTTGATGTTTATTGTAAAGGTATATATCCAGCATTTGCAATGAAGTATTATGAAAAATTAGGAGTAGCACCAGTGATTGAAGATGGTGATTTAGAATTATTAGAAAGAGCAAAACCTGATTTCATTGGAATAAATTACTATCAAACAACAACAATTGAAAAAAATGGATTAGATGGTGTAGGTGCTGTAGAAGGAATGAATAACACTGGTAAAAAGGGAACAGCACAAGACAGTGGTATACCAGGAGTATTTAAAAATATTAAAAATCAATATTTAGAATATACAAATTGGGATTGGGCAATAGATCCTGAAGGATTAAGAATAGGATTAAGAAGATTAACAAGTAGATATGGGTTACCTATTTTAATTACTGAAAATGGTTTAGGTGAATTTGATAAATTAGAAGAAAATGAAGTTGTAAATGATGATTACAGAATAAAATATTTAAGCAATCATGTTAGAGCTTGTAAAGAAGCTATCACAGATGGTGTTGAATTGTTAGGATATTGTACATGGTCATTTACAGATTTATTAAGTTGGTTAAATGGATATCAAAAACGTTATGGTTTTATATATATAGATAGAGATGAAAAAGAAATCAAAGAATTAAAAAGAATTAAAAAGAAAAGTTTCTATTGGTATAAGAAAGTAATAGAAACTAATGGAGAAGAATTATAAAAATATTATAATAAAAAAATTTATGAGGTGATTAATTATGAAAAAAATATTATTAGTATGTTCAGCAGGAATGTCAACAAGTTTATTAGTTAATAAAATGAAGAGCGCAGCTCAAGATATGAATGTGGAAGTAGAAATTGAAGCATTACCAGTATCAGAATGTTCAACAAAAATTAATGAAGTTGATATAGTTCTTTTAGGACCACAAGTACGTTTCCAAAAACCAGTAGTGGAAAAATTAGCATGTGGAAGAATACCAGTAGACGTAATCGATATGAGATTATATGGAATAATGGATGGAAAATCAATATTAATAAGTACATTAGAAAAAATTAAATAGTAAAATAAAAAATTAATAAAGAATGAAAGAAGGGTATATTATGAGTTTTATGGAAAAATTTCAATCTCAAATTGAAAGATTTCTAGTGCCGTTAGCAAGTAAGTTGAATTCACAAAGACATATTTGTGCAGTAAGAGATGCATTTATATTAACATTCCCATTAACAATGGCTGGATCATTAATGGTATTAATTAATTCAGTATTTTTATCACCAGATGGATTTGTTTGTAAGATGTTAAGATTACAAAAGATATTTCCCAATATTGCAGAATATCAAGCTATATTTAGTCCAGTATTAAAAGGATCAACAGATATTCTTGCAATATTAGTAACATTCTTGATTGCAAGAAATTTAGCTAAACAGCTTAAATCTGATGATTTATTATCAGGATTAACAGCAGTATCTGTTTATTTTATAATATATCCTGATTATGTAAATGTAGAAGGCGCAAAGCATTTAGCAACTCAATTTTTTGGGCCACAAGGTCTATTTGTTGCAATAATAGTTGGTTTATTAGTTGGTGAACTAATGTCAGCTTTATCAAAATCTAATAAGTTAGAAATCAAAATGCCAGAGCAAGTACCACCAGCAGTAGCTAGAACCTTTAAGTTATTAGTACCTATAATAATAACAACAGTTTCATTCACTTTTGTAAACTTCTTTATTAAGAAAATTGCACCAGGTGGATTGAACGAAATAATTTACAATGTAATTCAACAACCATTAACTAAATTATCACAAAATGTAGGATCAGTTTTAATATTAACATTAATATCTCAAACACTTTGGGTTATGGGTATCCATGGACCAAATACTATTGCGGCTGTACGTGATACTATGTTCTCAGAAGTAACTAATGCTAACCTTTCATATGCTGCAGCAAATGGAACTGCATGGGGAGCACCTTATCCAGTAACATTCAATGCTTTATATGATGGATTTGGAGCATACGGTGGATCAGGAGCAACATTAGGTTTAATAATTGCTCTATTCTTATTTAGTAAAGCAAAAGAACATAAGAGTATTGCTAAACTTTCATTTGCACCAGGATTATTCAATATAAATGAAATGGTTATCTTTGGATTACCAATAGTATTAAACCCAATATACATGATACCATTTATTTTAACGCCATTAGTAGGTGAAATGATTGGTTATTTATCAATAGCTGTATTTAAAATCATACCACCAATTGCTTTCCAAGTACCTTGGACAACACCAGGACCATTAGCACCATTCTTAGGCACAGGTGGAAATATATTAGCATTAATAATGGGATTTGTTTCTCTTGCTGTTAGTGTATTGATGTATGCACCATTTGTAATTGCTGCTAGTAAAGCAGAAGTAAAAGCAGAAGAAGACAGAAGAAAACATGAGTTAAGTAATAGTAAAGATACTGTAACTATTTAAAAATTAAAGTAGGAGTTGTAAGTAATGGAAGGATTAGAATTAATAGCATTTGAGATAATTAGTAATGTTGGTATGGCTAAATCATTAGCTATTGAGGCATTAAGAGTAGTAAGAAGTGGTAACTATGCAGAAGGTGAAGAGAGATTATCTGAAGCAGCGAAATATCTTACGGAAGGGCATCATGCACATACTTCATTAATACAAAAGGAAGCAGCAGGAGAAAAGACAGAATTTTCATTAATGCTTATGCATGCAGAAGATCAAATGATGAGTGCAGAAGTTATTAAATCTTTAGCTGAAGAAATGATAGAAATGTATAAAGAGTTAAAAGGCTAAGAACTTTTAATCTAAAACTCTATAAAATAAATTGATAAATAATAATATTTATCAATTTATTTTATTCTTAATGTAAACATTTTCTATTAGAGGTATATTTTTAAAGGAGTGAATAATATGAAAATAAAATTATCAAAAATTATTACAGGTATTTTATTAGCAGGAACATTATTATCAACTCAAGTTTCAGCATTAACAACTAGTCATTTTGGAGATGGACTTAGTTATATGAACTCAAGAGATTGGAGCAAATCAGATGGATGGTCCAATGGAGGTATGTTTGATTGCACATGGAGAGGACAAAACGTTAATTTTTATAATGGAACTATGGAATTGGCAATAACTAGAGATTATCAAGGTGGTGTTTCACAATATGCTGGTGGGGAATATAGAAGTAATGATACTTATGGATATGGACTTTATCAAGTTAGAATGAAGCCAGCGAAAAATACAGGAGTAGTTTCTTCATTTTTCACTTATATAGGACCAACTGATAATAGCCCATGGGATGAAATAGATATAGAGTTTTTAGGTAAAGACACTACTAAGGTACAGTTTAATTATTATACAAATGGTGTAGGAAACCATGAATATCTTTATGATTTAGGTTTTGATGCATCACAAAGTTTTCATACTTATGCTTTTAATTGGCAGCCAAATTACATTGCATGGTTAGTTGATGGTAAGGAAGTTTATAGAGCATATGATAATATTCCATCACATCCAGGAAAAATAATGATGAATTTATGGCCAGGAAAAAATGTAGATTCATGGCTTGGCAGATTCAATGGTGCTACGCCAATTAAAGCGTACTATGATTGGGTATCTTATGATCCAATGTAATAAAAATTAAAGAATAATAACTATAATAGGAGGATAGAATGAAGAAAAAGATTTGTAATGTGTTAGTTGGCACTTTAGTAACAAGTATGATGAGTAATACGGTTAATGTTAGTAATGTATATGCTGATAGTAATATTGATTTTATGAAAGAAACTAGTGAAGACTGGAAACTAGTGTGGGAAGATAATTTTGATGGTGATTCATTAAATATGGAAGACTGGAATTATGAAACACATGAACCAGGATGGGTAAACAATGAATTACAAGAGTATACTGACTCTACAGATAATATTTATGTAAAAGATGGAGAGCTAGTTCTTAAAGCCATCAAAGATGAAACTGAAGATGGTGTTAAATATACTTCAGGGAAAGTAACAACTCAAAATAAACGAGATTATAAATATGGTCGTTTTGAAGCTAGATTAAAAGTTCCAGAAGGACAAGGGTTATGGCCAGCCTTTTGGATGATGCCAACAGATGAGAATCTTTATGGTTCTTGGCCAAGATGTGGTGAAATAGATATTATGGAGGTATTAGGACATGAGCCAGAAAAAGCTTATGGAACAATACATTATGGTAATCCACATAGAGAGCAGCAAGGGACTTATATTTTAGATGGAACTACATTTGCTGATGATTATCATGTATTTTCAGTGGAGTGGGAACCAAGTGAAATGCGTTTCTATATAGATGGAAACTTATATCATACAGTGAATGATTGGTATACTAAGCAAGAAGGTGATGATGAGAAAACATATCCAGCACCTTTTGATCAAACATTTTATCTTCAATTCAATTTAGCAGTTGGTGGAAATTGGCCAGGTAATCCAGACGAAACTACTGATTTTGAAAATGCTGAACTTAAGGTGGATTATGTTAAGGTTTATCAGTTAGATAGCTATGATGAAAATGTTACTAAGCCAGAAAAAGAACCAGTTGATTTAAGAGATCCAGATGCTACTGGAAACTATATTAATAATGGAGATTTTTCTGTAAATGAAGATTTAACTGATAATGAAGGTTGGATTAAACTTACAACTCTTGGTGGAAGAGGAGAAAGCATAATTGAAAATAATAAAATTATTCTTACTACTGAAGAAGTAGGAAAGGAAAATTACTCATTACAATTAGTTCAACCTCAATTACCTTTAAAGCAATATGGTGAATATAGACTTACTTTTGATGCAAGAGCAGATGAAGATAGAACAATGATAGTAAATGTTACTTCACCAGATAGAGGATATGTGAGACAATTTGAAGATACAGTAGTTAATCTTACAAATGAATTACAAAGCTATTCTTATGATTTTATTATGAAAGACATTGATGAGGCTAATGGTAGAGTAGAATTTAGCTATGGTAATCAAGGATCATTAGCTACTATTGAAATAAGTAATGTTAGATTAGAAAAAATAGGTCAACATGAAGCAGAAGATAACAATAAAAAAACAGTTCTTCCGGATGGAAACTATGTATATAATGGTACATTTGATGTAGGACAAGACCGTATGAAATATTGGGATATAGAATCTACAATAGATAATGTTTCTATTGGTGTACCAAATATCAATAATTCAAGAGAGCTAAAAGTAGATGTTAAAGAAAATCCAGCATCATTAAGTGATGTAATAGTTAAGCAAACAGACCTTGCTATAGCAAAAAATAAAGAATATACTCTTTCATTTGATGCTTATGGCGAAGAAGATAAAACTATTAAGGCGCAAATTAATGGTGAAAGCTTTGAAGCAAATATTACTACAGAAAAGACTAACTTCAAATATAAATTTAAAACAGGAGAAGTTTTAAATAATTCAAATTTAGAATTATTATTAGGTGCTTATGGAGTAACTTATATTGATAATGTTAGAATTAAAGAAACAGGTTTAATCACAAATGGAGATTTCGGCAATGGATTTGCTAAGTGGGAGTTATTTGCAGATAGCAGTGTATCATCTAAAGTATCATCTTCAATAGATAACTCTACAGGTGATCCTTCAGCAAGAATAGATATTCAAGATACTGGTGATGCTGATTGGAAAATACAACTTAAGCAAAGTAATGTAAAACTAGAAAAAGGAAAGAAGTATGTATTATCTCTTGATGCAAAAAGTACAATTGATAGATCAATAATGTTTACTATTCAAAGAGATGGAAGCAGTGATAACGACTGGAGACCATATTCTCCTAATGAAATAGTTGAGTTAAAAGGTGAATACAATAAATATCAAGTAATTTTTGAAATGACAGAAGAAAGTGATGAAAATTCAATTTTCAGTATAGCTATGGGAGCTGTTAATGGAACACAAATTACTGATGAACATTCAATAAATATAGATAATGTAAAATTAGAAGAATATATTCCACTAGTTACTGAAAATTTATTTAATACTATTAAAAATGCAAAAGTAATAGTATATAGTGATGAATTTGATGAAATAGTTGAAGAAGATAGAGAAAAGCTAATTGCTGCATTAAATGAAGCAGAAGAAGTGTATGAGAATGCAGTTTCAGAAAATCCAACAGTAACACAAGAAATAATTGACAATGCAGAGCAAAATTTAAAAAATATTATGGATAATTTAAGAAAAGAAGAACAAAAAGAACCTGGTCAAGATGACAATAATCAAGATGAAAACAATAAGCCAGGAAATAATAAACCTGGAGATAACAAACCAGGAAATAACAAACCTGGAGCAGACAATAAAAATGAAGGCATTAATAAGAATAATAAATCTTTAGTTAATACTGGAAGTGAAGCTCATGTAATAATATTAGCTTCAGCTCTAGTAATGGTTGCAGTTGGAGTTAAAATTATAAAAAGGAAAAAGAGCATAAATTAATTTAAAACCTATAGTTGAATTTATTTTCAACTATAGGTTTATTTTTATAAGTATAGTTTTTTTAGTAAACAACATTTATATATTTAGTGCAGTCTACTTGAACATTTGTATGCTTTCTAAAGTAATTAATTATTACTTCAGGCATTTCGCATTGTATTTCTTTTATCATAGGACATTCCGTTAAGAATTCATAGCCACCAGCACCTGTAGCCCTATAATTATTCATTACAAGTGATAATGATGTATTATCAGATAGCTCTTGGCCTTTAAATTTTATAGAAGTTACTCTTGAACCTACAGGTTTTCTTAAATCAAAAGTATATTCAATATTATTAAAATAATCATAATTATAATGTTGCACTTTAGGCTTTAGAAACCTATTTGAGATTGAAATAGTTTCATTATCTATATGGAAGTAGCTAGCACATCTTTCTAAAGCTAATTTTAAGTATTTTCTATTTACTTCTAAAACTGCAAGGGTGTTTGGAAATTTATAAGTAGACATTATATCTCTTACAGTAACATTTTTATTAAAGCCTTTTATTTCGTTAGAAAAAGAAGTACAAGAAATATCAGCTCCGCTTTCAGCAATTTGAATTTGATTAATAAAATTAGCTAGTTCTGAACCATTTAGAGCCATTTCTAAGTGTGATGAAGGCATTAATTCTTTGTTTAGGAAGCCAACAGGTGTATCAAGCCATTCTTGAATTTTTTCTTCCAATGGAAGATATTTTTCATACATTTCTTTTTGTGGATTTATAGATACATCTTTTAAAGATGATTCAATAGTTTTTATTCCATCATTTTGTAATGTAAGATCTAATTCTAGATACTTAGTTCCATTAAAAGGCGTTTGAGCTATATGAGTGCCATGAAGTGTCTGCCCAGCGATAGACATATGTTGATGGCCTGTTAGGAGAATATCAAAAGAAAAATCTTCACATAATTTATAGGCTATATTTTCTGATGTTTTAGTAAGCTGTTTATGTGTTTCTAAGTCATACTCAAAGCCACCATGATAAATACCAATAAGTACGTCACAAGAAGATTTTACTTCATCAAAATAATATGAAACAGCTTTATATGTAGTACTAATTGTTAGATTTTCAATATTTTCAGCACGTTCCCATCTATTTATAAAATCTGTTGTAATACCGATTATACCAACTCTTAAACCATTACCTAATGTTTTAATATCGTATGGTAATATAGGAAGCTGTCCAGTTTTATCCACTATGTTTGCACATAAGCATTTAGCTTTTAATGTATGGAGATATTTATTTAAATAAGTAAGACCATAATTAAAATCATGGTTTCCTAAAGTTATATAATCATAGCCAGCAGCATTCATTATGTCTGCTATTGGATGAGTAGTGAAATCATTATTACTTAAATAGTTTGTAAAAGGAGAACCTTGAATAGTATCACCACAATCAATTATTAGAGTATTATCATCCTTTTTAAAATTTGACATTATGTTTAAAAGTCCAATGTTTTTTTCACTTCTATCAACATAATTAGTAGGATAAATATATCCATGCATGTCAGAAGTAAAGTAAATTTTTAAATTTTTCATATTATTACCTCATCTATAATATAGTATTTTCATAAGTTTGCTATCTACATTTAGATTATAACATTTATTGTATGATAAAAAATATAGATATATTTATATAAGTATGTAAAAAACAGAAAATATATAAAAAAATTAATTTTTTTTATATATTTTATTGTAGTACTAATGTATACTTAATAGGGCTTTAAATAAAGTACTAAAATATAATTTTATAAAACGGAAGGGGAATGATAAGTGGAATACGGTGTATTAAGTATTTTACCAGCATTGATTGTTATAATCTTTGCTTTATTAACAAAAAAAACATTAGAAGCATTATTATTAGGAACATTATCAACCTATATAATAATGTACGGGTTTGGGTTCGGTAGTAAATGGTCTGAGGCCTTTTTTACATCTGCTGGTAATCCAGATAATCAATGGGTATTAATTGTATGTGGTTTATTTGGGAGTTTAATTGCATTACTTAGAAAGTCTAAAGGAACATTAGGGTTTGCAGGAAAGTTAGAAAGATATTGTAAAACCCAAAAAAGTACATTGATTACAACCTGGATATTAGGGATTTTAATTTTTGTTGATGAATACTTAAACATCATGACCTTAGGGGCATGTATGAAAAATATAAGTGATAAGAAAAAAGTTCCAAGAGAATCATTAGCGTATATAATAGATTCTACAGGAGCACCAGTTTGTGTATTATTACCATTTTCAACATGGGCAATATTTTATGCCAGTGTTTTTGGAAAAGAGCCTGCTGTTGCAGCATTAAATTATGGAAGTGATATAGCTACATATCTTAAAGTTATTCCATTTACTTTTTATGCATGGGCATCAGTTATTATAGTGCCACTTTTCATTTTAGGGATAATACCTAAAATTGGTAAAATGAAAGACGCTTATAAGAGAGTGGAAACAACGGGAAAAGTTTATGGTGAAACTAGTAGTAAGTTTAATTCGGATTTGCTTGATGAATATGCAAATGGAGAAGGAAAGCTTATTGACTTTTTATTACCAATGGGTGTGTTAATTGGTATGACAATAATTAGCGGAGATTTATTTATATCTGTTATAGCAGCACTGTTTGTGTGTCTTGTACTATATGTACCAAGAAAGAAAATGACATTTGATGAATTTTGTGATATTTATATAAGAGGATTCTGTGACATGGTGCCAACAATAGCCATTGTGTTTATGGCCTTTGTTATGCAGCAAGCAGCTAATGATATAGGGTTGCCTAACTATGTAATAGAAACAGTTGCTCCATATTTAAATGGAGATATTTTCCCGGCAGTATCATTTATTGTGGTTGCATTACTTACATTTATTACAGGAAGCAACTGGGGCATACCAGCAGTATGCGTACCAATTATTCTTCCACTTGGAGCATCATTAGGTGCTAACTTAGTTTTAGTAATGGCAGCAGTATTATCTGGAGGAGCATTAGGTAGTCATGCTTGTTTCTACTCAGACGCTACAGTATTAACATCTAGTTCATGCAGTATTGATAATATGGATCATGCACTAAGTCAAATTCCATATGCACTGATTGCAAGTGCAGTAAGCTTAGCAGGATTTTTAATTTGTGGATTTATTCTTTAATAATTCCATGGCTTTTTCCTTTGCATAAAGAAAAGAGTCTTTTACTAATTGGAATTCTTTTTCGGTGGAAATAGGACGATAATATCCTTCTAAACATACTCCTTTAGAAGGACCATGAACATTAATGGTCATATTCATATAAGCAGGTATGCCATAAATACATTCATCACAGTTATGTTCTATGGATTTGAAAAGTTCAAAATTATTACGAAGGGCTATAAGATGATTGTCTATATCTGTACTTTTTATGATAATTGATATATTACCACCGTTGGGGTCAAGAGGAAGGAATGAATATTGGATAAACCACTTATTATTAACGATTGTGAGAATTCCACCACAGGGTAGTTTTTCATAATAAGGTAAAGTCAAAATAAAACCTCCTTGTAAAATTTGGTTATAAATATATTTTAAGATATATGTAAATTTCTTTCAAGGATATTTAAAACAGCTAGTTTTACTGACTAGCTGTTTTGCTTTTACCAGCAAATTAACATATCTTTAATTTGATAAAATATTTCTTCTTAGACATTTTAATATAATAGTCATATCCTAATGACCAATATTTTAAGAGAGAAGGTTTATATTCAGCTAAATATTTTAAAAAATCATCAAAAAGTTTAAGTTTTACAAGTACATGAATGATATCTTTAGGATAAGGTGTGTTTTTTATATATGGTTTTCTTGGGTCTATAACTTTAATTTTTTCATTGCTATCAATGAAAATATGCGCGCTTCTAATATTAATTCGTGTAAAATTTAAATTTTTAAATTCCTCTACAAGCTCAATTATTTCAACAGCAATATTATACGATAAGCCGTGCTTATAAAGATAATTTCCTAAATTTTCACCAGAAATATATTCTCTAAGAACCATTTTGTTTGCTATAAATAGAACATTAGGAAAGAAGCGACTATTTTTAACTTTTTCTAAAATTTTTACTTCATCATGGGCATTTTTGGTTTTATAAAATATTTTTAAAGCAAATCCTTCCGGTGTGAGATAGACACGACCTTCGTGTCCTTTTCCAATAAATTTACATTTTTTTATATCTAGAATGTATCTCATTTTATCACTTTAATATATTGATTTAATAATATTATATGAAGTATATTGAAATATGATTATTGGGAAAAGTAGAGTTATGCTGAAAACACTATATATAAGTATAATAAATATGATATAATAATAATTATTATTAAATAGGAGTGTATATATATGGAAAATAAAATAGCTTTAGTGTATTCTGGTGGACAATATACAGTTAATATAAATGGAACTTTGATACATAAGGGAAATGATGCTGAAGAGATGTTTGAAAAATTTCAAAATGTTATAAAGAATAATTCAATTAGAGAAACAACATCATGGGAATATATAAAAAATAAAATTAATGAATTAGCTTTAAGTGAAGTTGAAATAAATGAAGTGTATAAGACTATTCAATTCCAAGATATTAAATACTTCCATAATATAAATAAGTTATTTAATATGGCAGGAGATTCAATGGTGGAACTGGCAGGTGCTTATAATTTATTCTACTTTATTTTACAAATGAATAAGGCTGGATATATTACATATTCTAAAGATTTAGTTGATATATGTATGGTTTCAATGGACAATAAAGCAAATTATAGATATTACGATACTAACTTTATTATTACAAGTGCAATGTTTAATTATGGTGTTGCTGAATATAATTTTGCAACTGGTAAAATACATAAAGGAGTATCAATAGAAAAAAGTACATTTGAAGAATTTAAGAAATACGTATTTGGTGTATTTGATAAATAATACTTAAATTTGATAAAATAAATGCTATAAGTCTTTTTAAAAACAGAGGGGAGAAACAAATGAAAGAATTATTATTAGAAGCAGATAGATGTTTATTATGCAAAAAGCCAAGATGTAGAATGAACTGTCCAATTGATACACCAATACCGGAAGTTATTTCTTTATTTAAAGAAGGAAAAATCCATGAAGCAGGAGAAGTGCTTTTTGAGAATAATCCATTATCAGCTATTTGTGCAGTGGTATGCCCTCATGAGGATCAATGCAAAGGAAATTGTATAAGAGGAATTAAAAGTGAGCCAGTGAGATTTTGTGAAATGGAAGAGTTTATATCAAGTGAATATCTAGATAAAATTCATTTTGAGAACCTTCCAAAAAATAAACATAGTGTTGCTATTATAGGTGGTGGCCCTGCTGGTATTACATTAGCATTTATTTTAGCTAGAAAAGGATATAAGATTACTATTTTTGATGCTCATGAAAAAATAGGTGGAGTATTAAGATATGGAATACCTGAATATAGACTTCCTAATGAGACTATAGATAAATATGAGGAAAAGCTTTTAGAGCTTGGAGTGGTAATTAGGCCTAATACACTTATAGGACCGGTAATCACAGTTGACAAATTATTAACTGATGGATATAAGGCTGTATTTATTGGTACAGGGCTTTGGAATCCTAAGCCGTTAAATATAAAAGGGGAAAGTTTAGGAAATGTACATTATGCCATAGATTATTTAAAATCTCCATCTGTATATAGATTAGGTAATAAGGTTGTTGTAATTGGTGCTGGAAATGTAGCCATGGATGCAGCGAGAACTGCAAAGAGAAGTGGAGCAGATGAAGTATATGTATTATATAGAAAAGGATTTGAAAATATGACATGTACTAAGGTTGAACTAGAAGAAGCAAAGGAAGATGGCGTAAAGTTTGAATTATTTAAAGCACCACTGGAAATTACAGAGGAAGGTGTTAAATACATAGAAACAGAAAATGCAGAAGATGATAATGGTAAAATTATAACAGTAAATAAAGAAGGTACAGAAGGTTTATTTGAATGTGATTCTGTTATTATAGCTATTAGCCAAGCGGCAAGAAATAATATAGTATCCAATACCACTGGCCTTGAAATAAATAAATGGGGATTATTAATAACTGATAAAAGTGGGCATACCACAAAAGAAGGTGTGTTTGCATCAGGGGATGTTGTTACAGGGGCAGATACTGTAGTTAGAGCTGCAGCACATGCAAAACTTGTGGCAGAAGAAATAGATAAATTTATTAAAATAAAATATGAAGACTAAAAGTTAATAATAAATTATTAAATATAAATAAAGACTCTGCTTATTTAGCAGAGTCTTTATTTATATTTAACATATAGTTTTTCCAGTCACCATCACTGATAAAGACTGCTTTTTCATTAAAGTCTTTATCAATATCAGCATTGTAGAAATATGTATAACATTTTTCTTTTTTATTAGAATTTAAATGATTAACTTCTAAAAGAATTTTATGATATTCATTATTAGGATTATTTTCTCCTAAAAATCCTTCCATGATGTCAATTGCTTTTACTGTAGAATCATAATCTTTAACAGTAATTATTTCACCAACAACTACACCAGTACCTTTAGTAATTGCAGGATAGCCTTTGTAAGGCATATGATATAAATCCATATTTTTTAAAACTGCAGGCTTTATATCAAGTGTTTTTCCTTCTAAATATTTTTCAAAGTTAAAGAAGTTTGGCCTTAAGCTTCCATATACAAAAAGGTTATATTGTTCCATTAGCAGATTTCGCCTCCAACAGCTTTAACATCTTCTTTGTTTTCTACAGCAGCTTTGATAGATAATTCTAGACCTTTTGTTATATCAGATGCTGACATAGAAGGCATGTTAGGCTTAGTAACTACTTGAGAAGGTATATATGGTACATGGATAAATCCACCTTTTATATTAGGATATTTTTTATCTATCATATACATTATACCGTACATAACGTGATTACATACAAATGTACCAGCTGTATTTGAAACAGAAGCAGGAATTCCTCCATCTTGCATTTCTTTTACCATTGCCTTAATAGGAAGGTTAGTAAAATATGCCGTTTCTCCATCTTCAAATATAGTTATATCAATTGGTTGATTTTTTTCATTATCTTCAATTCTAGCATCATCAATATTTATAGCAACTCTTTCTGGCGTAACACCAAATCTTCCACCTGCTTGGCCAATTGATATTACGATATCAGGGCTGTGTTTTATTATGTTTTCTTCAATTTTTTCTAATGATTTTCTAAAAACAGTAGGTATTTCAAGTTTTATTATTTCTGCACCTGCAATTGTATCAGGTAATGCTTTAACTGCTTCTAAAGCAGGATTAACACTTTCTCCTCCAAAGGGATCAAAACCTGTTATTAATACTTTCATTATATATCACTCCTTAAAATCCTAAAAAATACATTAATAATATATGAATAGTTAATAAAGCAATAGCAAAAGGAGCTTGAGCTTTAATAACTAAATTCTTATCTTTCATTTCAAGTAATACTGCTGGTAACATATTAAAGTTAGCAGCCATTGGTGTTAATAATGTTCCACAGAACCCAGATGTTAATGCTAGAGCTGAACAAACAATAGGATCTCCACCTTGAGCAAATACAAAAGGAACACCTATACCTACAGTAATAACTGAAAAGGCAGCAAATCCATTACCCATGATAGCAGTGAATAAAGCCATACCAACACAGTAAGCAATAACACCAGCTAATCTGTTTCCATCAGGTATAACACCAGAAATTATATTAGAAATAACATCACCAACTCCAGCAGCTGTAAATAAAGCACCAAGTGAAGCTAGAAGTTGAGGTAATATAGCAAATACACCTACAGATTGGAACATTCTGTTACTATCTTCAATGTATTCTATTGGCTTAGCTTTAGTAAATGCAAATGTTAATAATAATGCAACAACAGCAGCGATACCGATAGCAACTGTACCAGATAATTTAGTGAATTGTGCTATAGCCATAGCAACAAAAGCAATAGCTAATGAAGGTATAAATATTTTTAAACCTAATTTATCAGCTTTTAATTGAGCAAATGTAGTATCAAGTTGTTTTAAAGTTCCTATGTTTATTTGTTTTAAAGCAGATAATATTGCTATTACAATAATAAGTGTACCAACTACTGCAGGAGGTAGCAACTTACCAAATATAAAAATTGCAGATACTATACCCCAAAAAAGAGCTGTACCTATTCTAGTTTTATGATTTTTATCTTTTAAAGTAAATACCATTGTAGTAGCCATGTATAGCCCTATCATGATATAAAATATTTCTAGTAATGTATTTGACAATTTTGTTATGTCCATATAGCTTTTTCCTCCTAACTATTATTTTTTGTTGTACTTTCTTTTTAGACTATTATCAAGAAGATAGTTTTGTAAAATACAAAGTGCAAATGCTGCTAATGCAATTGGAAGTGAAGCTTTAGCTATTTGTAAAGTATCTACATTATAGCCTAGTGATTCTAAAGTACCTGAAATTAGAAGAACTCCAGAGCTTGCCATAAAGACATTTTGACCAAAGAAGTTACCTATATTATCAGAAGCTGCTGAATAAGCTTTAATTTTATCAATATCTTTTTCATCTAAATTTCCATATTTAGCTATAGATGCACCTTCAGCCATTGGATTAATAAGAGGTCTTACAAATTGAGGATGTCCTCCAAGTGTTACTCCCATACCAATAGAAGCTTCTCTTATAAATGTATATCCACTTAATAATGCACCAGTAGATAACCCTTTTGCTTTTTTTATAAGGTCTATAGCTTTTGCTTTTAATCCATATCTTTCACATAATCCTATTACAGGTAAAGTTAACATAAAAAGACATGTTGTTCTATTGTTAATAAATGCTGTTCCTAAAGTAGAAAGTATTTCTGAAATACTCATATCTGCAACTAATCCTGTAACTACACCAGCAGAAACAACAACTGCTATTGTATCAAGTTTTAGTGCAAAGCCTACTATAATAATTAAAATTCCAATTAATGACATAATTATCTATTCCTTTCTTTATTATATACTTGTTTTTTTATTATACAAATAAAATAAATAAAAATCCATGTAAAATAATTACAATATTTAAAAACAAATATGAAAATGTCGAATAAATATATTAAATTAAAATAAAAAATATAAAAAAATACAAAAATATAATAAAAAATGCAAAGTGGTTGCATAAATATACGGTTTTAAGGTATATGTATTGTAGAAAAATTTATTTTTATTACGAATAAAGCATTAAGTGCATATATTAAATATAAACTAGGAGTTAATTTAATAGGTTTATTATGAAAGATAAAAAGAAATCATTTAAAAGTAAATCAAGCAATATTGAAAATAATAACTCAAATCAAGAGCAAGGAGAAATATACAAAGAATTATATATTGTTAACATATCAATATGGGCTGTATTTTTAATTCTTTATGGAGTTATAATTAATATAGAATATCTTTTTTGGCAAAGAAATGTAATTTTAGATAATATAAATAATACTAATTTTACAGAAAATATGGAGGATTTAAGTGATAGTCCTAGAAAATCTAATTTAATATATTTAATAGTTACTGCTATATTTGTTGGGATTCTTTGGGATGCATATAATACTGTGAAAAATAATAGCAATTCTCAACCAAAAGATATTGAAAAAGCTTATAAAAACTTAATTGCAGTAATAATATTATTACTAGGTACATCTATTAATTTTGATGTGTTAAATAATAATTATTAAAGTTAATTTTTTTGTGCTTGTGAAGAATATATAGATAAATTAATGGAGTTAAGGAAAGAGTTACTATAATATTTTAAGCTTAAGTTGAAAGAGCTAATAATTATTCAAAATATGGGCATTAATACTAAGGGAGAATTAATTAATCATTAAAAATATATAATATAGGAGGGGGATTTTAAGAAGTTTTCTTAGAATCCTTTTTTTTAAAGTTAAAGAAGGTGATAAGATGTACTTTAAATTTTTTAGGCGTTTAATAATAGTATTTATATTTATTTTTTCTTATAATTTGTTAGAACATAAAATTCTTTCTGAAGAAAAAAATTGTGAAAAGCACAGGGTTTTTATAACAGCTCACAGAGGAAGTTCATTAAAAGCAAGAGATAATAGTATTGAAGCCATTAATATTGCCATTGAAGAAAAAGCAGACTACATAGAGATTGATGTTCGCAGGACAAAGGATAATAAGCTTGTTTTAAGTCATGATGATGTATTTATTAAAAATTCTGGTGAAAGTTTTAATATTTCTGAAAGCAATTTTAATGATATTAATAGAAAAAGAATTTTTTCTATAGGGAAAGATGATAAAATTGTTACTTTAGAAAAGGCACTAAAAGTTATAAGAGGAAAGTCAAAGATAAATATTGATTTAAAGGTAAATAACGATGAAGAGTTAATATCTAAGCTTGTAGCGGAATTAATAGAAAAATGCAAGATGGAGGAAGAAGTAATAATAACCTCCAGTAATTATGGAGTATTGCTAAAGGTTAGAAATTATAATAGTAATATAAAAATAGGATATATTACTAGAAGTTTAGCAGAAAATTTTAATATTGATGAAATTGATGCTATTTCTATAGCCTATGAAGGATTAAATGAAAGAGTTGTAGAAAGAGTTCATAAACTTGGTAAGGAGATGTTTGTTTGGACAGTAAATAATGAAGAGGAAGGTCAGAGAGCTATTTATTTAGGGGTGGATAATATAATAACTAATGATGTAATAAGGATTAGAAGTCTTATAAATAATTAAAAAATTATAAAGGAATTCGCACTTTTGATAAAATATAGGGTTTTAGATATGTTAAAGATTAAGTATGGTATAATTTAGATATTATACAAATGATAGAATTAGGTGATATAGTGAGAATTAATAAATTATTAAGCAATTTAGGAATATGTTCAAGAAAAGAAGCTGCAAGATATATAGAAGATGGAAGAGTCAAGGTTAATGGTATTTTATCTATACCAGGTCAATGGGTGGAGGAAAGTGATGAAATACTTATTGATGATGAGCCGGTTTCTGCCAGAGAAAAGATATATATAGCACTTAATAAGCCTGTGGGGATAACATGTACAGCAGAAAAGACTGTGAAGGGTAATATTATAGAATATATGAATTATCCAGAGTATATTTTTCCTGTAGGAAGATTAGATAAGCCATCGCAAGGACTTATTATTTTAACCAATGATGGTGTTTTAGCTAATAAGATTTTAGAATCAGAAAATGAACACGAAAAAGAGTATATTGTAACTTTAGATAGGGAATTTGATGAAGAATTTATTAAAGGTATGTCCAGTGGAGTTGAAATATGTGGACAAGTCACTAGATCATGTAAGGTGTTTAGAATGGACAATAATACTTTTAAAATTATTCTCACTCAAGGATTAAATAAACAGATAAGGAGAATGAGCAAAGTTTTTGGCTATAATGTAGTAAAGCTTGAAAGAGTGAGAATTATGAATATAACATTAGATGGTATTGAGTATGGAAAATATAGATTTATTTCTAAAAATGAAGTAGAGGAAATGTTAAGATTAACTGAAAAAAATAATTTGTAAAAAATATTGAAATTTTTAAATTAGCTTGATATAATATGTTTTTAAAAGATTAGTGCTGCAACACTAATCTTTTAAAACTTTTACTATTAAATTAGAATTATTTAAAGTCTTTACTAGTGAAACCTAAAGGTAATAATTCTTTTAATAAGAATTCTTTGTAATCATCAGGACTTTTAGCTAAGATAACTCTAAAAGTTTCTGGATTGCAGAATTCGGCCATTACTTGTCTACACACACCACATGGAGCGCAATAATCACCTTCGCCCATTTTAACATCAGCTTTGTTTCCTACAATAACAATAGCTGAGAAATCTTGTTGTCCTTCTGAAACAGCTTTAAAGAAAGCAGTTCTTTCAGCACAGTTTGTTGGAGAAAAGGCAGCATTTTCAATATTACATCCTTGATAAACCTTTCCATTAGTGCCAAGTAGTGCAGCACCTACATTGAAGTTTGAATATGGAGTGTAACAAAAGTTTTGAGCTTCAAATGCTTTTACAATTAACTCTCTATCACTTATCATTTAGTTCACCTAAACCTTTCAAATTTAAATAAATTATATACAATAACACCAATATATATTATTGTATAAAGGAATAATATTATATCAGAAAAAATATTAAAAGTAAATGGCAATTAAACTAATAGTACATGTAATGCTGATGTTTGTTCCTAAAGTAAGCATGGATAGTAGTTATACTTTAAATATAGCAGTTTATTCAGTGGTATTTTTAGGATATGCCATATGCAGAGTGATAAAAGCAGTAAGTGCTAAAAATGGAGAATTAGTAAAGGAACTATAGAAAATAAGTTGTAGGTTTAAAATAATCTACAACTTATTTTTTATACTTTAAATAATTACTTAGTTAATAAAATTAGTAAGTTAATATTTCAGCACCATCTTCAGTGATTAATATTGTATATTCCCATTGAGCAGATGGGTATCCATCTGCTGTTAATGCAGTCCAATCATTATCTGCATCGATAAATAAATCTGGAGCTCCCATATTAATCATTGGTTCAATAGTAAAAGTCATTCCTGGTACTAGAAGCATACCTGTTCCTGCTTTACCAACATGAGAAACAAAAGGATCTTCGTGGAATTGTAAGCCTATTCCGTGTCCACCAAATTCTCTAACTACAGAGTAGCCATTGGATTCAGCATGTTTTTGAACAGCTTCAGCAATATCACCCATGAATCCCCATGGCTTAGCAGCCTTTAAACCACAATCTAGACATTCCTTAGCAACATTAACTAACTTATCAAGCTCAGGGTGTACAGCACCTATTTTGAACATTCTTGAAGCATCTGAGAAGTAACCATTAAGTATTGTTGAAACATCAACATTTATTATATCTCCATCTTTAAGAATTACATCTTCACTAGGAATTCCGTGACATATTTCATCGTTAATTGATGTACAGCAGCTTTTTGGGAAACCTTGATAGTTTAAAGGAGCAGGTATAGCTCCTTGAGATACAGTAAAGTCATGAACAAGTTTATCTATTTCAGCTGTAGACATTCCTGCTTTAATATTTTTAGCAACTAGGTCTAAAACTGCAGTATTTATTTTAGCACTAGCTTTTATACCTTCAATTTGTGCTGGAGTTTTTATAATTTCTCTTGGAGGAACTTCAGCACCATTTCTTTGATGGTGTGCTATTTTTTCGTCAAATTGTAAGTGACATTGTTTATATTTTTTATTACTACCACACCAGCAGTGGTCATTTCTGTTTAAAGTCATTTCATTATCTCCTTATTATCGAATATATAGTTATTATATTACTATATTTAAAAAAGAAAAAGGGAAAATAGAATAAGTGATAATTATTTTCAATTATTTTGTAAAAAATATAGCGTGATTTAATTCATAAGTAATAATATGGTAAAAAGTGGTAAATATTATTAATGATGTAATACTTTAAAAGAATTATGATATAAGCAAATAGTAATGAAGAAAGGAAAATGATATATGAATAATTCTCAAATAATAATCCAATATATATTAAAGTATGGAACAGCAGTTATATTTTTACTTTTATTTTTAGAACAGTTAAATTTTCCAGGTTTAGCATCATCAATTTTAATGCCAGCCATAGGGGTTTTTGTAGCCAAGTATGAATATAGTTTTATTTACGTGTTTATACTAACGTTAGTAGCTGCAATATTAGGAAGTTTGACGTTGTATTATTTAGGATATTTCATAGGGAATCCTATGATTAATTGGGTAAAGAATAGGTTTCCTAAAAGCAAGGAAACAATAGATAAAATTTTAATGTATACAAATAAATATGGTAGTAATGGTGTACTTTTATGCAGATTTATTCCTGGAGTGCGAACATTGGTATCTTTAGTATGTGGAAGTGTAAAGGAAAGTTTAATAGAGTTTTTAATATTTTCATCAATTGGTATTGGGATATGGAATTTAGTATTAATGTTAAGTGGTTATTTAACAATAAATTTAATTAACAGATAATAAGATATATAGTGATATAGTTATTTATACGATAAATAACTATATCACTATAGTAAAAAGCTTTAGAGTATAATATATAGAAAAGGTGACCATATCTAATATATAATAGAAATATAAAATTAAGTATATTCGTTTTAAGAATGATTATGAGGTAAGTTTATGATAAATAATGTTAATTTAGTTGTTGAATACATATTAAAGTATGGAATAATATTTTTGTTTTTTATAGTGTATCTAGAGTATTTAAATCTTCCTGGGTTGCCAGGTGGAGTAATACTACCAGCCATAGGAGTACTTATTGCCAATAATGAATATAGCTTTTTTGGAATGTTTATAATATCTGTTTTAGCTGGTGTTTTAGGAAGTATATCACTATATTATGTAGGATATTATGTAGGAAATCCTTTATTAGAATGGATAAAGAAAAAATTTCCTAAAGCAAAGGGTTCCATTGATAAAGCTTTTGATTTTAGTAAAAGATTTGGTAGTAAAGGTGTGTTTGTTTGTAGGCTTTTGCCAGTTGTACGGACTATAGTTTCTTTGATTTCAGGAACTGTTAAAGAAGATATATTTGAATTTACAATTTATTCTACCATGGGTATAGCTATATGGAATTTAGTATTTATCTTTGGGGGATATATAACAAGTAAAGCACTGCTGTGATAATAATGAATTATGAATGATGAGTTGAAAAAGGAGCTTTCTTAAGGAAGCCACTTTTTTATATTTTTAGAAAAAGAGTATTTACTGGTTTTTTATGCGGAGTAGGTATTATAGGAATTTTGTGTGAAATGGTTAAATATGTACTATAAATTCTAAGAATATTATAATTAAAATAATGTATTAGTTTATGGAAATAAGAATATGAATTATATTGAGTAAGAAATAGGAGGCTTATGTATAATGATAAATTTTGCCCATAGAGGAGCAAGTTCTGATTATCCAGAAAATACATTGCTTGCTTTTGAAGAAGGAATAAAGTGTGGAGCATCAGGAATTGAACTTGATGTTCAGAAAACAAAGGATAATAAGATAGTTGTTATTCATGATGAAGAGGTTGAGAGAACCTTTAAAGGAAAAGGGTTGGTAAAGGATTTTACTTTAAGGGAGCTTAAAGAACTTCAAACTAGAAGAGCTTTGTTTGAAGGAGTGCAAGGAACAGGGATTCCAACTTTAGAAGAAGTATTAAACTTAATAAGGAATAGTGATGTGATTTTAAATATCGAATTAAAGACAGATATGATACATTATGCAGGAATTGAACAAGATGTAATAAATATGATTGAAGATTATGAAATGAAAGAAAGAGTAATTATCTCAAGCTTTAATCCAAACTCTATAAAGTTATGTAAGCAAATAGATGGAGAAATTAAAACAGGATTATTATATTATGAGCCTATAGAAAATATAGTTAAAGTTGCTAAGGAGTTAAAGGCTGATGCAATTCATCCAGATTTAAGACTGGTTTCAGCAGAGTTAATAAAGGAAGTCCATGCCAATAATTTAAAGATTAATGTATATACAGTTGATTTACCTCTATATATGAGGCTACTTATTGCAGCTAAGGTAGATGGGATTATTACTAATTATCCAGCGTTGTTAGATGAAATTATGCAAGAAGAACTTAAAGGATAAAATTATAAAAATAGTTGATTTTAGGTAAAATGTATGATATTCTCAATTAGGTGAATTTAATAAGACAGTTCGTGACCCTCCTGTCTATAAACAAAACTAGGAAGTGAAGATTATATTCTAAAACAATAGGGCATTTTTATGCCCTTTTTTTATGCTTTGGAGGTGATTTTCATGGAAAATAATATAAAAATTAATTCAACAAAAAGGTTAACATTATCAGCATTAGTAATTGCTCTTTATGTAGTTATAATGTTTTGTACACAATCTTTTGCTTTTGGGCAATTTCAAATAAGGATTGCCACAACAATATATTCTTTATCATACATCTTCCCTTTTCTAGTTTTACCATTAGGTATTGCAAATATAATATCTAACACAATAATGGGAGGTTTAGGAGTCTTAGATATGCTAGGTGGAGGATTAGTTGGAATAACAACATCATTCCTTATTGTTCTTATAAGAAAGTATAAGCTAAATATAAATTTAGCAGCAATTTCAATAATATTTGTGCCGGGACTAGGGGTAGCTACTTGGTTATCATATTTATTAGGAATACCTTATAAAGCTATGGCATTTAGCTTATGTGTAGGACAAGTTATACCAGGTATATTAGGAGTAATTATAATAAAAATACTTAGCAGTAAGATTAAGGAGATTTAATTTATGAAGGAAATAACTTTACTTGGAAATCAAAATACTAAATATGAATATGATTATAATCCTAAAATATTAGAAAGATTTGAAAATAAACATCCAGATAATGATTATTTTGTAAAGTTTAATTGTCCAGAGTTTACAAGCCTTTGTCCAATAACTGGTCAACCAGATTTTGCAACTATCTACATATCATACGTACCTGATAAATACATGGTTGAAAGTAAATCATTAAAGTTATATTTATTTACCTTTAGAAATCATGGTGATTTCCATGAGGATTGTATGAATATAATAATGAAGGATTTAATAAAGCTTATGGAACCTAAGTATATAGAGGTATGGGGAAAGTTTACACCAAGAGGTGGAATTTCCATAGATCCATATTGCAACTATGGAAAGCCAGGAACAAGGTGGGAAGAGGTTGCTTTTAACAGATTAGCAAATCATGATTTATATCCTGAAAAAATAGATAATAGATAAATTTTATGTGCTATATTAATAAAAATTAATATGGCACTATTATTTTTATGTAAAATATGGATATAATTTATTGAGAGGTGACTTATATATGAATAAAGTTTTTATTATTGAAGATGATGTAAAGATAAATGAACAGTTAGGTAGCTTTTTAAAAAGATATGGTTATGAAGTAGCTACTTCCTTTGACTTTGAAAATATAGTGGACATAGCTTTGGAAGAAAACCCAAAAATAATACTATTAGATATAAATCTACCTGTTTTTGATGGATATTATATATGCAAGGAAATAAGAAAGCAGTCCAATGTACCTATCATAGTTGTAACTAGCAGGGATACTGAAATGGATGAGCTTATAAGCATGAATCTTGGAGCCGATGATTTTATTACTAAGCCATATAATGCAGCCATTTTATTGGCAAGAATAGAATCAATCATAAGAAGAGTTTATGGAAATAATAGTATGGAGATACATGAATATAATGGATTAAGATATAACCTTTCCACCAGTGAAATGGAATATGAAGGTAATAAAAGTGACCTTACTAAAAATGAAAGTAGGATTCTTTACACTTTAATAAAGAATAAAGGAAAAATAGTTTCTCGTAGTGAACTTATGAAGTATTTATGGCAAAATGATGAGTTTGTAGATGATAATACTTTAACAGTTAATATAAATAGGCTAAGAAAAAAGATGGAGGAAATTGGAGCCAATAATATGCTTACAACTAAGAGAGGACAAGGTTATATATTAGTATGAAATTAATTGAATATATTAAAGAAAAATTTGTTTTTATGGTTATTAATATTGTAATGACTCTTTCAGGTGTTGTTATTTTAAAAGCATTAAAAGTAGATACATATACAATAGTATTTATCAGCATATTAAATCTTATAGGAGTATTTAGCTGTTATATTTATGATTATTTTAATAGGAAAAAATATTATGATAATTTATTTAAGAATTTAGATGGGCTAGATAAAAAGTATTTTATAGCAGAAATATTAGAGTCAGGAGATTTTATTGAGAGTAATATTATTTATTCTGTACTGGAGGAATGTACTAAATCCATGAAGGATGAAGTAGCAGATTTAAAAAGGAATATTAATGATTATAAAGAGTATATTGAAACATGGGTACATGAAATAAAGACACCTATAGCATCTGCTAGGCTTATTTTAGAAAATGATGAAGGATATATTAATAAAAGTGTCTTGGAGGAAATTGAAAAAGTAGAAGGTTTTATAGAACAAGTATTATTTTATGCTAGAAGCAGTACAGTAGAGAGGGATTATATAATCAAGAAAATACCATTAAAAAATAGTATAAATTCAGTTATAAGAAAAAATGCAAACATACTTATTGAAAAAAGAGTTAAGATTCAACTAGAAGATATAGAAAAAAAGGTCTATTGCGATAGCAAATGGATTGAATTTATCTTGCAACAAATAATTTCTAATTCAGTGAAATATATGGATAAGGATGAAAAGTATATAAAGATTAGGTGTTTAGAAAAAGATAAGAATATTATTTTAAAAATTTTAGATAATGGTATTGGAATAAGTGAAAAGTCAATAGAAAAAGTATTTGAAAAAGGCTATACTGGGGAAAATGGTAGAAAATATAATAACTCAACAGGTATGGGCTTATATTTATGTAAGAAATTATGTTTAAAACTAGGTTTAGGCATAAGTATTAAATCAAAGTTAGGAGTAGGAACAGAAGTAACAATAGTATTTCCTATTAATAACTATAATTTAGCGGAAGATTAATATTAATTATAAACTCTGGAGATTTATTCAGTCACTCATAATTCATAAGATTGTTGGTAATCTATGAGCTTATGTTACAAAAGTGTAAGGTTATTGTTACATAGTTCTATGGATACCATGATGAATTAACGATATTATATGAGTATAGTAAATACTGGAGGTTAGAGAAATGAGTAATGAAATATTAAGGGTAAGTAATATTGAAAAATACTATGGTAAGAATGGCAATATTACTAAAGCAATTAATAATATAAGCTTTACTGTGAATAAAGGAGAGTTTGTAGGTATTATGGGAGCATCAGGCAGTGGAAAAACAACGCTCCTTAACTGCATTTCAACTATAGATAAAGCTAGTAGTGGTCATATATATATAAATAATAATGATATAACAAAACTTTCGTCAAAAAAAATAGCAAAGTTTAGAAGAGAAGAGTTAGGATTTATTTTTCAAGATTTTAATCTTTTAGATACATTAACAGCTTATGAAAATATAGCATTAGCTTTAACTATATGTAAGATTAATTATGGAGAAATTAATAAGAGAATAACAAATATTGCAGATAAATTAAATATTAAAGATATTTTAAATAAATATCCATATGAAATGTCAGGTGGACAAAAGCAGAGAGTTGCAGCTGCAAGAGCAATAATAACTAATCCATCACTTATATTAGCAGATGAACCTACAGGAGCATTAGATTCAAAATCAGCAAAGGTATTATTAGAAAGTATGGAAAAGTTAAACAAGGATTTAAATGCAACAATTATGATGGTAACTCATGATGCTTTTACTGCTAGTTATGCTGACAGGATACTGTTTATTAAAGATGGAAAGATATTTAATGAACTTATAAAAGGTAATGATAGCAGAAACAAGTTCTTTGATAGGATCATAGATGTAATTACACTTCTAGGAGGAGATGTGAGAGATGTATGCTAAACTTGCAATAAGAAATATAAAAAGAAGTTTTAAGGATTATTCAATTTACTTTTTAACATTAGTATTTGGGGTAGCGATATTTTACACATTTAACTCCATAGAATCACAAACAATTATGATGAACTTAAGTGAGGCTGAAAAAAGTGCCTTCGAAATGGTCAATGTAGTTATGAGCGTAGCATCGGTATTTATTTCTGCTATCTTAGGATTCTTAATTATTTATGCCAGCAATTATTTAATAAAAAGAAGAAAAAAAGAATTTGGAATATATATGACTTTAGGGATGGAAAAAGGAACTCTTTCAAAAATATTATTTATTGAAACATTATGTATAGGTATTCTCTCTTTAATTGTAGGCTTAGTGGTAGGAACATTGTTATCGCAAGGGTTATCAATATTTACAGCCAAGTTATTCCAAGTGGATATTGTAAGATTTAAATTTGTTTTTTCAAAAAGTGCATTTATAAAAACATTGGTATGTTTTGCAATAATATACTTGATAGTTTTATTATTTAATTCTAATGTTATTAGAAAAGTTAAATTAATTGATTTGTTAAATGCTGCAAAGAAAAATCAAGATATCAAAGTAAGAAATCTTTGGCTATCAGTTGTTATCTTTATAATAAGTATTACTTTATTAGGTGGAGCATATTATTATGTGTTAAAAATGGGTGTTGCCATTATTACATCATCATTATTTATCATCGTAGCTATGGGAGCCTTAGGAACATTTTTATTTTTCTTTGCTCTTTCAGGTTTTTTATTAAAAGTAATGCAAAGTAATAAAAATAAATATTTTAAAAATTTAAATATGTTTATCTTAAGACAAATTAACAGCAAGATAAATACAACCTTTATTTCCATGACTTTTATATGCTTAATGCTTTTTGTTTCTATATGCACATTATCAGGTGGCCTTGGAATAAATAAATCAATAAACCAAGGTTTGAAATATTCGAGTCAATTTGATGCTACTTTTTGGAATTATCAAGGGTTAGATATAAAAGAAGAACTTATGAATAAAGGAATAGATTTAGATAGTATTGCCAACAGTTATTCAGAGTATAAGTTATATGATAATGATTATAGTTATAGAGATTTTCTTACTGAAGAGGCTATAAATAAAACTAAAAAGTATTATCCTGTATTTTCAAATGAAAACATACCAGTAATGAAGGTTTCAGAGTTTAACAGTGTTATGGAAATGATAGGAAAAGAACAAGTTAAATTAGCAGATGATAAATATATGGTATGTAGCGATGTAAAAGATTTTAAAAAGTATATAATGGAAGCTACTAAAAACAATACTGAAATAGTTGTAAACGGAGAAAAATTATTACCAGCACAAATAGAGTCTATAGAAGTGACTACTTATAATCAAATGCTAGAAAATAATTTATGTACTTTTATAGTTAATGATGAAGTTTTAAATGGAGTGGAACCATATAATTCATATTTAAATATTAATTATAAAAATAGTGAAGGTGATGAATATTTAGCTAGCAAATTTAGAGAAAATAATATTGATGACTCTGTATATGTATATTATCTTACAAAGAAAGATTTATTAGCTAATTCAGCTGGATTTGGCACAATGATTTCTTATCTTGCTATTTATATTGGAAGTGTCTTTTTAATAGCATCAGCAGCAGTATTAGCATTACAGCAGTTATCAGAAGCAGCAGATAATATAGACAGATATGCATTACTTAGAAAAATTGGTGTAGATGAAGAGATGATTAATAGATCTATTTTAGTACAAATAGCAATTTATTTTATGATTCCTTTATCACTTGCTATAGTACATTCAATTTTAGGATTAAAGATTTCTTCAGATATAGTTTCTGTTTTTGGTGATGGATCTATAATGAATTATATTATAGTAACAATGATTATAATGATTATAATATATGGTGGATATTTTATTGCAGCATATAATGGAGCTAAGAAAATGTTAAAATATTGCTAAAAAGAGAACTTATTAAATTAAAAATCATAAAATATTTATATAGCAATATTATAGGATGAGACATGAATAATTTGGATTATTATAATTTTGATAGTAACTGCAATAGCGGTAGTACTTTGGATAGCATAATAAATGGTTTGCCTTTGGATGACTTAGCTGATGCTTTACTAAGTAATGCCAATAATCCCAATAATCAATTTACTTATTGTGATTTTTTTAATATATTACTATGTTATGGATCGCAGTTTATAAATTTGATTTATGTAATATTATTTTTATATTGGTGGAGTAATCAAAGTATTTATTGCTTCTTAATGAATCAAAATTGTCAGTTGACAAATGGCTTAAGTGATGCACTACAACAATGTATGGATAATTGTTGTAGATAGAAATAGCTTATTGGCTATTTCTTATTTTTTTATATATACATAATATGTTTTCTGTTATAATAAGAAAATAAACAAATTATTGGTAGTGAGGTGTAGGCAAAATGGCAAAGGTTATTGTTATAGGAGGTGGGCCAGCAGGTATTATGGCAGCTATAACGGCAGCTAAAAATAATGAAGTTATCTTAATAGAAAGAAATAATGAAATAGGTAAGAAGTTAAAGCTTACTGGTGGTGGAAGATGTAATATCACTAATAACAGAGATATTGAAGAGTTCTTTAGTAAAATAGTAACTAATAACAAATTTTTATATAGTGCTTTATACACTTTTTCAAACTATCAACTACTGGAGTACTTAAGTGAAAAAGGACTAGAATATAAGGTGGAATATGATGAAAAAGTATATACAAAAAGCGATAAAGCAGATGAAGTAATATCTTTATTTGAAAATGAGTTAAGAGAGAACAATGTTAAGATATTGTATAATACAAAGGTTGAAGATTTAATTGTGAAAGATAATGTAGTAAAAGGTGTGATACTTGACACAGGTAAGTCTATTAATGGAGATAAAGTGATAGTTACAACAGGAGGGAAAAGTTTTCCCACAACTGGTTCAGATGGAAGTATGTATGATGTTATTAAGAAATATGGTCATACAATAACACCTATTTATCCAGCTTTAATTCCACTTGTCATAAAGGAGGAATTTGTTAAAAATCTTCAAGGGATAGCTATGAAGGATGTACATATACAGGCAAAATTTAAAAAGAAGAAGTTTGAAAAAGAAGGAGATATGATATTTACTCACTTTGGAATATCAGGTCCAGCAGTATTAAAAATTTCTTCATACTTAAATAAAGCTTTAGCTGATGGTGAAGTTGAAGTCGTTTTAGATTTTCTTAAAGATAGGTCAAAGGAGGAACTTGCACAGATAATTAGAAGTAACAGTAATAGGTTCGTTTTAAATAATTTAAAGGGAATTTTGCCACAAAATTTCTTGAAGCAGATATTTGAAATGCTTAACTTAGTAGAAGTTAAAGCCAGTGACTTGAAAAAGGAAGATGAAATTAAGATAATTGAGTATATAAAAGAAATGAAGCTTACAGTAAGGGAAACTTTAACTATAAAAGCTGCACAGGTAACGTCAGGTGGAGTTAAAGTAAAGGAAATTAATGCTTCTACCATGGAATCAAAATTAATAAATAATTTATATTTTGCTGGAGAAGTAATTGATATAGATGCTGAAACAGGAGGATATAATCTTCAAATGGCATTTTCAACAGGATATTTAGCAGGAAGTGATTTTTAAGTAAAAAAAAGCCTCGTAGTAGATTTACTATGAGGCTTAGCTTTATGCCGAAAGATAGGAGTATAACTTTTGCTTAGTGTTATAATATATATTATGAAAAGGCATAATAAGATGTTACTAAAATAAAAATAAAGCATAAAATACTAATATATTAATTTTACGTGAAGTTTTAGAATGAAAAATGAATATGTATGATTTAAATGAAATATATGAAATGCTTAAGAGAAATGGATATGTGAAAAACGAAGATGATGTGTCAAATAATATTCCTGAGGTAGATCCTTCAGGGGGAGGGAATAGTAATTGTTGTGCTAATCTAAATTTAGATATTCCTGGAGGGTTTCAAGATATAAATCCCATAGTTTTTATAACTATTGGTGAGTTGATTGGTAATATTATAGCTGGAAATGTACCTTTTAATGTAGCTGTGGCTATATCTAATTGGCTTAATTTAGTGGGACAAGCAATAGAAACTTATGGAGCACAACAGCAATACTTTCAAAATGGACCAGGACGTTATTATGACTTAAGATATAAAAATGTAAATAATCCTTTTTGTAGTTGCGATTCCAAGGAAAATTCCAATAGTGATTGTAATGACAGTGAAAATATTAGGAATAGTTCAGAAAAGAGCAATATCAATGGCTGTGAAAGATTAGAAAGTCTTATGGAAGAATTGAAAGAGCAGATAGAAAAATTAAAAACAAGAGTAACTTCTTTAGAAAAGACTTTGGTAGATAATATGAACACCTAAGTTTAATTATACGTAATATGGTAATAGCAATAATAATTATGGAGAAAATATGGCTTGGGATGCAGATATTATTGATGATAGAGTTAAAGACCAATATGATAGTAAAAAGAATAATAAAAATAAATTCAATAATAAGTGTAAAATAGATCCAACTGGTGGTGCAAATTCTAATGAGTATAAATATTGTGATTTAGATATTCCGTTTGGTTTTCAAGATATAGATCCAATGCTTATTACTGTTTTAGGAGAAGTGGTTGGCAGTATATTATCAGGTAATATGCCTACAAATGTAGCCAATGCGTTTGGAAATTGGGTACAGTTAATTGCCCAGGTAATAGTAATGTTTAATGCTCAGCAACAATATTCACAAGCAGGGCCAGGAAGGTACTATAGTCCAGACTATCGAAATATATCCAACCCATTTACAGCAGAACCTTCAACTTCTGATGGTTATGAACAAATTGTTAAGAAGAAAAATAAAAAGAAATCTCATAAAGAAAGAAAACAAAGTCATAATGGAAAATATGAAGAAGATATTATAAATCAATTAAATGATAAAATCTTAGCTTTGGAAAGAGAAATAGAGGAATTGAAAAATAAAATGTAAGTTATCTAAGGAGCTTTACATTTTATTTTTTTATTTTAAAATAGTAATTAAATTTAGGTTTTACTGGTTCAGTAGGTACTTTATTAGTAAGTAAAAATAAGGCAAAGCTTTGGACTGATGGGAGATATTTTATTCAAGCAGAGGAAGAATTAAATTTAAAAAATAAGGTATTGTAAAAAAATAAATATAAGTTTACAATAAAAAGGACAATAATATATATAATTTGCTAGGGGTGCTATAAAAAGCTGAGAGATATAACATAATCAACCCTTGTACCTGAACTGGATAATGCCAGCGGAGGAAAGCGTAAATCGATGACGAATTATTAATGATGAATTAAAATGAAACTACTTTTATTTAAGTAGATTAATTATTCATATTCAATAGCTGTACTCTGGATAAGAGTGCAGCTTTTTTTTATATTTATCGTTGATAATTTGTAATTAACTTAATGGGAGGGGGAATAATTTTGAGAAATTACAGAGTACCAACATTGACTATTGCAGGATCTGATTCTTCAGGAGGTGCAGGAATTCAAGCAGATTTAAAAACATTTAGTGCTATTGGTACATATGGCATGAGTGTTATTACGGCAGTAACAGCACAAAATACAGAAGGTGTCTTTGCTGTTGAGGAGTTAAGTGGTGAAATAATAAAAAGTCAAATAAAAGCGATTTTTGATGATATTGAGCCAGCAGCTGTGAAAATAGGTATGGTGTCTAGTCCAGAAATAATAGTGGATATAGTAAATACCATGAAGAAATATAATCCAAGTTTTTTGGTAGTTGATCCAGTGATGATTTCTAAAAGTGGATATTCATTATTAAAGTCTGAAGCAAAGGAAAATTTAATAAAATATCTAATACCTATGGCTTATTTAGTAACGCCTAATGTTCCTGAAGCAGAAGAAATTACAGGGATAAAGATTAATTCTGTTACAGATATGAAAGTAGCCGGGAAAAAAATATTTGAGCTGGGGCCTAAATTTGTGCTGGTGAAAGGTGGTCATTTAGATGGTGAAGCAGTAGATGTATTAATTGGTGAGAATATTTTTGAAGTATTTGAAAC
Organism: Clostridium lentum; assembly: GCF_014287815.1. Lineage (GTDB taxonomy): Bacteria > Bacillota > Clostridia > Clostridiales > Clostridiaceae > Clostridium > Clostridium lentum. The sequence goes on along the minus strand of NZ_JACOOQ010000017.1, from coordinate 6,017 downwards.
AAAGCGTATAAATAGAAAAAATACCCATGGTACTGGCTGCACAATATCATCAGCAATAACAGCTTATCTTGCATTAGGATATGGTATTAAAGAAGCTGTAGAATTAAGTAAGAAGTATATTACTGAAGCTATTGAGCATAGCTTTGATATTGGACATGGAGTGGGGCCAGTTCATCATTTTTATAAATTTGAAGGGTTAACATTCAGTAAATAAGAAAGATAAAGCATCGAGGGAGTTAAGATATGTATGAGTTAATAAACAAGGTTAAGGAAATAAATCCACTGGTAGTACATTATACTAATGAAGTAACAATAAATGATTGTGCAAATGTGACTTTAGCACTGGGAGCTAGTCCTCTTATGAGCTATAGTTATGAAGAAGTAGAAGAGGTCATAGGCATTTCTTCAGCAGTAGTCATTAATATAGGAACTATGAATTCATCAAGACTTGATTTATTTGTGAAAGCTGGAAAAGCAGCTAATAAATATAATAAACCTGTTATTTTTGATCCAGTGGGAGTTTTTGCAACAAATACAAGAAGTGAGTTTGTTAATAAACTTTTAAATGAAGTTAAGTTTGATGTGGTTAAGGGAAATGTAGCAGAAATTAAATATATATGTGGTCTAGATGTTAAAGGAAAAGGTGTAGACTCTCTTGATGATGGAGAAGATATAATCCAAATAGTGAAGAAAGCTGCCAAAAGATTAGAATGTGTAGTAGTTGCTACAGGAGTTAACGATTATATATCTGATGGGAAAAATGTATTAAGAATTGAAAATGGAACAGCGAAATTAAAAGGAATAACAGGTACTGGATGTATGACTGGTAGTTTAATAGGAAGTTTTTTAGGAACAGGAGAAAATAGATTGGAAGCCACTGTTATGGCAATGCTTGTTATGGGTATTGCAGGAGAGTTAGCAGATAAAGGTGATACTCCTTTGGGAACCTTTAAAATTAAATTAATGGATAATATATATAAATTAAATAAGAAGTTACTTGAAGAAAATTCAAGAATAATAAAGATAGAAGAAAAACAATAAGTAGGGGGAATAAAGATGATAATATTTTTAGGAATAATTTCAGCAATTATAGTGATATCATATGTAATTGATTTAAAAAATAATAGGATGAACACTAAGGAGATGGTAATGGCTTCATTAATAGCGGCAATTTCTTTTATATTAAGTCTTATTCAAATAATTAGATATCCACAAGGTGGAGGTATTGCACTATTTTCAATGCTACCAGTAATGCTTTTTTCATTACTTTACGGTAAGACAGCAGGTGTAACTGCAGGTCTTGTATTTGGATTATTATCACTATTAGATGGGCCGTATGTAATTCATCCAGTACAATTTTTACTAGATTATATATTTCCAACAATGGCCTTAGGATTAGCAGGTACCTTTGGCAGTGATACAAGAATAAAAAGAATATTTGGACCTTTAATGGCGGTAGTGCTTAATGTATTTTCAAAGTTCTTATCAGGGGTTGTATTCTTTGGAGCTTTTGCACCAGAAAATATGGGAGCAGTATTATATTCATTAGTATATAATGGTTCAACAGCAGGTGTTGAAGGAATTCTTTGTGTTGTAATACTAGCAATAATGCCATTTGACAGATTGAAAAAACATGTATGATATTAAATGGATGGAGTTATGGAAGAGCTAAAACTATATTTAATTACTGATAGTGATATATTAAAGGGCCGTGATTTTTATCATTGTATAGAAGAGGCTTTAAAGGGTGGAGTTACCATGTTGCAGTTAAGGGAAAAAGAAGCTGATGGTAAAGAATTTTTAGAAAAAGCTATGAACCTTAGAGAGCTTACTAGGAAGTATGGTGTTAAATTTATCATAAATGATAGAATAGATATAGCAATGCTTTGTGATGCTGATGGAGTGCATCTTGGGCAAAGTGATATTCCAGCAAAGGAAGCAAGAAAATTGATGCCAGGAAAAATAATTGGTGTTTCTTGTAGGACGATGGAAGAAGCTGAAAGGGCCAAGGTAGATGGAGCAGACTATCTAGGGGTAGGAGATATTTTTGGTACTAAAACAAAGCTTGATGCTAAAAGAGTATCATTAGATACCTTAAAAGAGATTAAAGAGAAAGTAAATTTGCCAGTAGCAGCAATAGGCGGCTTAAACTTAGATAACATAGATTATGTTAAAAAATGCAATATTGATGGATATGCTGTTATTTCAGCTATATTAGCTAAGCAAAATATTAAAAAAGAATGTGGAAGCTGGATAATAAAAATAAATAATTAATAAATGTGACAAGTCATAGGAAAAAAACAAGTATGTTTCTATGACTTTTTATTATTAATAAATGGTAAAATTTATGTAAGACAAAGTTATATAGGAGGTAATGATATATGTCATATGGATATTTATTAGATCTTGCACTTATTTTACTGAGTACAAAAGTTTTATCTTTGGTTACTAAGAGATTTAAATTACCACAGGTGGTTGGAGCATTATTGGCTGGTTTAATATTAGGACCTGCGGTATTTAATGTAATAGATGAAACAGATTTTATTAAGCAACTAGCAGAAGTGGGAGTTATAGTATTATTATTTACTGCAGGTCTAGAAAGCAATTTAAGTGAATTTAAGAAAAGTGGAAAGACTTCATTTATAGTAGCAACAATGGGAGTAATAATACCTTTAATTGGAGGCACAATATTAGCATATTGCATCAATGATGGAAAGGTAGGCAATGTAAATATCTTTGTGCAAAATATATTTATAGGCTCTGTTTTAACAGCGACATCTGTTAGTATAACAGTAGAAACTTTACGGGAGCTTGGAAAAGTATCCACTTCTGTAGGAAATATAATCGTAGGAGCAGCCATTATTGATGATGTTTTAGGAATGTTGGTTTTAACGGTTATTACAAGTTTAGCTGATTCATCTGTAAGTGTAGTAATGGTTGTTGTAAAAATGGTAGCATTTTTTATATTTAGTGTGATTGTAGGAATTATCACTTATACATTATTTAATAAATGGGTGGATAAATATGACATTGATAAAAGGAGATTTGTTATAGTATCTTTTGTAATATGTTTATTACTATCATTTAGTGCAGAAAAGTTTTTTGGTGTTGCCGATATAACTGGTGCATATATAGCAGGACTTGTACTTTCATCCAATAAGGAAACTATATATATAACAAAGAGATTTGAAACATTATCATATATATTATTATCACCAGTATTTTTTGCTAGTGTTGGGTTAAATGTAAAGCTACCATATTTAAATGGAGAAATAGTAATGGTTACTATAGCGTTAATTATAGTAGCTGTTCTTACAAAGATTATAGGATGTGGTTTAGGTGCTAAGTTATGTGGATATAATAATATGGAATCAATACAGATTGGTAGCGGCATGGTTACTAGAGGTGAAGTAACACTTATTATTGCCAGCAAAGGATTAACTTTAGGGTTAATAAGTAGTTATTTTTTAGCTCCAATTATAATAATGGTGGTATTTACAAGTATATTTACACCAATATTATTAAAAATTGTTTTTTCAAGAGATAAAAGTAGTGTTCAATGTTGATTTTATAGAAAGCAATCAAGTATAATAATAAACTGATTATTAAATACAGAGGAGAAAAAATATGTATATTGGTAGAAGTCAACAAGAGGAAGAAAAGTATTTACAAACAACCATCAAGGCTATTAATGAACTTATAGAGGAATTTGATGGATTAAGTACTGAACAGGATAAAGAAATAAGAAAACAAAGAAAATTTTTATGGGATAATAGAAATGAATTTGATGAATTTGAGGTTTTAGAAAATTGTAGTCAAATTGCTTTAGAAGAAAAGACTTATGCTAATAAATTAAATAAATTAAAAAGCTTAGAAAGACAATTAAAATCTCCTTACTTTGCTAGATTGGATTTTAAAGAAAAAGGTGAAGAAGGAGATAGTTTTTATATAGGGCTTGCTAGTGTTGAGGATAAAGATAATTTTGATTTTTATGTTTTTGATTGGCGTTCACCTGTGGCAAATATGTTTTATGATTTTGAAGTAGGTCCAGCATTTTATAATGCACCTATAGGAAAAATAGAAGGTGATATTGAATTTAGTAGACAATTTAATATTAAGAATTCAAAAATTGTTTTTACTCATGATTCAGGAGCAGCTTTATGCGATGAATCTTTAACAGCAATGTTAGATAGGAATGCTACAGATAAAATGAAGAATATAGTAGCTACAATACAAAAAGAACAAAATGATATTATTAGGAATGATGATGCAAAAACTTTATTTATTCAAGGTGCAGCAGGTTCAGGAAAAACATCTATAGCTCTTCATAGGGCAGCATATCTTTTATATAAGCATAGAAAAAATCTTCAAGCAGATAATATATTGATTTTCAGTCCTAATGAAGTGTTTGCTGAATATATTAGTGATGTATTACCTGAGCTTGGAGAAAATAATGTTCTTCAGACTACTTTTGATGCATATGCAAAAAAATCTTTACCAGCAGATTATTATTTTGAAAATAAGGCGGAGCATTTAGATTATTTATATAGTGGTGATCAAGAATTAGCCAATAGAGTTTTAGCCATGGAATATAAAAATAGCATGAAATTTATGGAGATTATCGAAAGTTTCTGCAGAGATTTACCAGAAAAGTTGGTAAAATGTAAACCAATATTTATAGATGGTAAGCAGATTATTCCAGTTAAAAGTGTTGCTAATACATTCTTAAAGAGATTTAATGATATACCTTTATTAAATAGGCTTGATGTAGTTAAACAAAGTATTTTTTCACAAGTTGAGAATAGGTTTTTAAATAGCGATTCAGGAGATTATGATTTTGAATATGTAGAAGATAAAGAAAACTTTTATGAACATTGTAAGACAGAAATTAATGCTCAAATAGATAATATGGTAGTAACATTTAATACTGTAGAAATATATAAATTATTATGGAGTAATATTGAAAATTATTGTAATGATGATTTAAGTAAGGTAAAAGAAATAACGTTAGGATATTTAAATAATAGAGAAGTAAAATATGAAGATATAACACCTATGCTATATATAAGAGCAGCCATGGAAGGTTTCAGAAACTATAAGAATGTTAAGCATATCTTAATAGATGAAGCACAAGATTATAGTCCATTATTCTATGAGCTTATTAGAAAATCATTTAAGAATGCAGCAATAACAATTATGGGAGATTTAAATCAAAGAATAGATGAACATTCAAATGTTAAGAATAGAAATGCAATAACAGAAATATTTAATGATATAAAAATTGAAGTGTTATCAAAGAGTTATCGTTCAACAGCCAACATAACTAATTTTACAAGAGAGCTACTTGATACACATGAACCAATTGAAGCAGTAGAAAGAAGTGGAGATAATCCTAAGGTTATAATCACAAAAAATAGAATAGTTGAGGTGGCCAAGACTATTGAAACCATGCAAGAAAAAGGCTATAAATCTATAGCTGTTATATGTAAGACAAAAGCTATAACCAATGATGTTTATAATAAGCTTAAAGAGGTTTTAGATGAAATTAATCTTATTGATACTGAGACTTCAGAGTTTAAAGTAGGAGTAAATGTAATTTCTTCTTACTTATCTAAAGGACTTGAGTTTGATGGGGTAATAGTGTCAGATGGTGAAGAATATTTAAATGAAAGCAATAAGAACTTATTCTATACAGTATGTACTAGAGCTTTACATGAATTAAAAATATTTACTAACAAGGATTTGGCAGAAATGCTACCAAAAGATAAGACTTTATATGAAGTTGAAGAGTGATAATAGAAAGCTAAAAATAAGTATTTGCTTATTTTTAGCTTTTTTAAAGTACAGGAAAGTATAAAATTTTCGATGGCTGAAAGTTAGATGTTATCTAGCTTTCAGCCTTTAAATATGTTAAATTTATTAATTATAAATTAGAGGTTTTTACATATGAAAAAAGGTAAAATAAAAATAATACTAGAAGATCACTGGCATGGGTTCTTAAAAATATATGAAAATAA
>NZ_JACOOQ010000016.1 GCF_014287815.1 Clostridium lentum | reverse complement strand
AGAGATTCAATTTTAACATGAAATTAGGGGGTCGTTGTTTTTTTTATGCAAAAAACTTTCGAAACCTTGATATATAAAGATTTTAAAATAAAAATAGTGTAAAAAACTTTACACTAACTACTAATGAAATGAGGAAATAATATGGGATTAATTGAATTAATAATTCTTTCAGTAGGACTTGCAATGGATGCTTTTGCTGTAGGGATAACTTTTGCATTCTTAAAGGTAAGCATAATACCAGCTGTTACTTTGATAGGTATTATTACACTTGTAATATCAATGTCTGGAGTAAAGATAGGGAATGTATTTGGTGATAAATTTAAGTCTAAAGCAGAATTACTTGGTGGAGTAATCTTAATTTGCATAGGTTTAAAAATATTATTAGAACATACTGGAATAATATAAGGAGTAGCAATACTCCTTTTTTGTATTTTAAAAATTAGTGCAAATAATTAAATAATAAGTTAGAGTTTTTTAAATAAGAGAGGCTGTTTTTTATATAAAAGAAGATTAAAAATAAGAAAATTTTACAAGCAAAGAGAAAAAATAAATAAAAAGTGGTAAAATAAGTATATATAGTTTTTATAAGATATTTAAAAAAGAAAGGATAAATAAGATGGGATTATATAATATATATCAATGGTTAATATTTTTTTATATATATTGTTTTCTAGGATGGTGCATTGAGTCAACAATTGTATCAGTTGAAAGTAAAAAAATGATAAATAGAGGTTTTTTAAGCGGGCCTCTTCTACCAATATATGGTTTAGGAGCTGTATTAGTACTATTTATAACCTTACCTTTTAGAGGTAATCTTTTGGCTGTTTATTTTGTTGGTATGATAGGAGCTACTATATTAGAATATTTTACTGGCTGGCTTATGGAAACAATATTTAAGGTTAAATATTGGGATTATAGCTATTACAAGATACAATATAAGGGCAGAATTTGTCTTGTATGTTCATTGTTTTGGGGTGTACTATCTATATTACTTATACAATTTGTTCATAAACCTATAGAAAGATATGTATTATTACTGGATGATAGATTTGTTATGATTATATCTATAGTAGTAACATTATTTGTAATTGCTGATACAATAACGTCCATTAAAGCTACTATCGATATAAATAAACTTATGGAGAAATCAGAGAAAGCTTTAAGTGAGATAAAAGAATTAAAATCTGAAATTGAATTAATACTTAATAATGCATCTAATCAGTTATATTATATTAAAGATGGTAATGAAGGTGATATCAGTGAGTTTAGTAATAAGATAAAGACTTCTGTAGATACATTAAAAGATAAAATAGAGGGATTATCAAATGGAATAAGGAAAGAAGTAGCTAAATTAAGCTTTATTAAAGAGCGACTAGTACAAGGATATCCAACAGCTTATTCTACTAAATTTAATTATAAATTTAGAAATTTTAAAGAAGAAATATTAAAAAAACATAGCAATGAAGATGTGGAAATCGAAAATAGAAAAAATTTAATTCTTCAAAAGCTTGAAGAGATAAGAAAAAAATACAACTAGTAAAAATAAAATTTTTTTGAGCTAAAATACAAAAACTTAAAATATATTTAAAAGTATTACATAATTACCTTATAATACATATTGTTAATATTAGATGAACATACTATTATATTAATAATAAGATAATAAAGAAGGTTACATTATGTTAATAAATACTCATATGCTAATGGGCAGAAAAATATTTGAAAATATGGATTATGATAAGAAGGCTTTAATAAAAGAAACTCATTTTATCTGGGGCAATATAAAACCCGATTGTGTTTCTAAGTACAAGCTAAAGAAGCATTATAAAGATGAAAGCTTTATTATGATAATTAATAAAATTGAATTTTTAAGTAATTTATCAATTAAAGATTTATATACAAACTATAGTATTAATAAGTTTAATCAAGAGTTAGGAGTGATATGTCATTTTCTTTGTGACTATTTCTGTCTACCACATAATCAAAGGTGGGAATTTAAAAGTGCTAATATAGTAAAGGAACATTTAATCTATGAAAAGAATTTAGATAAGATAGCAAAGGAATATAATTTTACAGCTGAAAAAAATACAGAAATTAAACCTACGAAAGTTGTTGAGTTTCTCAATGAAATGTTAAGTGAATATGAAAGCGATAGTAGTTATGAGAATGACTTAAGATATGCCTGTTATGTATGTAATACTATAATGAATATGATTATTAATAACATAATTGAAAATGAATATAAGATTAGAATCTCAAATAATTTATAGGATACAATATGTGCAGCTTAGTTTTTATAATAAATATAAAATTAGTGGAAGTTTTTTTATAGTTTTGCTCCTCTTATATAATATATTACTTATAATGCATGAATAAATAGAATTAAACATAATTATATATAGTATTGATAGACAATTTAAAATGAAAGGACTATTATACTATGAAAAGAAATTTGGATAATATAATGTTTAAGAAGGGCATAACATTATTTATAATATTTATTATAGTGTATATTATAATTGGTTGCTTTTTTAAAAGTCATTTCTTAATTGGGACAAGTATTAATGGAATTGATTTATCTTGTATGAATTTAAATAAAGCAACTAATCATATAAAAACTACTATTGGAGAGTATAGACTACTTATAGAAGGACGAGAAAAAAGTAGTGATATTGATTTAAGTGGTATAAATTTTAAATATATAGACAATGATGAGATTGACACTATAGTTAAAAAACAAAATTCATTTTTATGGATAATAGATATATTTAAAAGGAACAATTATATAATAAAAAATATTTATTCTTATGATGAAGAGTTACTTAAGAATAAAATAGATAAACTAGAATTTTTTAATGAAGATGAAATTATTTATCCAGAAAATGCTAGTTTTATTTTTATTGATACTGAATTTGTCATAGTAGATGAAGTTTATGGTAATTACCTTAATAAAGAAAAAGTATATTCAGAAATAGAAAAGTCAATATACACAGATCAGATACTTTTGAATCTAGATGAATCTAATTGTTATATAAATCCTAAATACTGTTCTTATTCTAAGAAGGTAAAACAAGGTAAAAAGATCATAGATAAATATATGTCTTCTAAGGTAACTTATGTATTTAGTGATGAAACTGAAATAGTAGATTATTCATTAATAAATCAATGGATAAAGATAGATGATGAATTAAATGTATCCATGGATGATCAGCAAATTATAAATTATATTACAACTCTAGCAAAAAAATATGACACTGTAGGTGTAGCACGTGAATTTAAAACCTCAACAGGAAAAACATTAAGTATATCTGGTGGTTATTATGGTTGGAGGATTAATAAAAAGAAGGAAGCTCAGATATTAAAAGAATATATTGAAAATGGATCTATCGTAGAAAAAGAACCTGAATATTTGCAAAAGGGTGTTTGCAGAGGAGAAAATGATTTTGGTGATAGCTATTTGGAAATAAATATTACTAAACAGCATATTTGGTATTATAAAGATGGAGAACTAATAGCACAGGGTGATATTGTGTCTGGTAATGTTAGTAATGGAAATGGTACGCCTATTGGGATATATGAAATAACATATAAACAGGAAAATTCTACCTTGCGCGGCGCAAACTACGAAGCTAAAGTTACCTATTGGATGCCTTTTAATGGAAATATAGGGCTTCATGATGCTTCTTGGAGATATTCTTATGGTGGAGATATATATATAAATGATGGTACTCATGGCTGTATAAATGCACCTAAATATTTAGCTAAAAAAATATTTGCAGAAATTGAAGCAGGAACACCAGTAATTTGTTATGAAGAAAAGTAAATAACCTTAAGAAAGAGGACGGTTTATTATAATTATTTTTTCTTATATCATAAGAAAAAATAATTAACTTTCAAAGTTAGGACACAATATAAACAAGGACGGTGAATTAAAAATGATTGTAAGGTTAGGTTATGTTGCTATTTCTAATAAGTTAGGAAAGAAAGCTACTAGCTCTAGTACTGTAACATATAGCAATTATCAAAAGATTTTATCAGATGAAAAAAAGATTGAAAAGCTAAAAACTGTCATAGCTTCAAATTTAAATGGATTGGAAAAACATATTAAATATAATATTGAAAATAATATACACTTTTATAGAATTACTTCTGCCTTAATACCATTAATAACACATCCAGAAGTGAAATACTTTGAGTATAGGAAGATGTTTAAAAAGGATTTTGAGTATATAGGAAGTCTTATAAATGAATATAATATGCGAGTTGATACTCATCCTGATGAATTTAACGTAATTAATAGTGTAAATCCTGCTGTTGTGGAAAGTACTAAGACCATATTAAATATTCATGTAGATTGGTTTGAAGAAATGCATTATGATAAGGGTAAGATGGTACTACATGTTGGAGGAGCTACTGGTGGAAAGGAAGCTGGTATGGAAAGATTTATACATAATTTTAGTACTTATCCTGAAAGAGTAAAAAATAAGGTGATTTTAGAAAATGATGATAAAACTTATACAGAAGCAGAAACTCTAAAACTTTGTAAAGCTTTAAATATTCCTATGGTATTAGATGTACATCATCATAATTGTAACAATAATGGTGAAAACATAAATGATATTTGGGCAGAAATCGTTAATACATGGAATAATCAGCCTCTTCCACCTAAAATACATTTTTCATCACCAAGAGAAGGTAAATTCGATAGAAAACATGCTGATTATATTAATAGCGAAGAATTTATGAAATTTATTAATTCAGCTAAAGAACTCCATAGAGATTTTGATGTTATGCTAGAATGCAAGGAAAAAGATATAGCTTTGTTTAAATTAGTAGATGATATTAAGGAGTATTATCACTGGATAGATGAAACAACCTTTGAGGTATAAGTAATAGTGAATTATTAAATAATTATTATTAGTTGATAATAGAAGTGCAGTATAGTATTATAGAAATATAAATAAAAAGAATACATATAGTATGATTTAGATAAATTGGAGGATTAAATGTTAAACATAGGATGTCATTTATCGACTACAAAAGGTTATGAAAATATGGGAAAAGAAGCTATTAAAATAGGAGCTAATACTTTTCAATATTTTACACGTAACCCAAGAGGCGGAAAAGCAAAAGATATAGATGAAAAAGATATATTAGCTTTAAGAAAGTTAATGGAAGAAAATAAATTCGCTAAAATATTAGCTCATGCACCATATACTCTTAATGGATGTTCTGCTGATGAAAGCACAAGACAATTTGCAACAGAAATGATGGCTGATGATTTAGAAAGGCTAAAATATTTACCAACAAGTCTTTACAATTTCCATCCAGGAAGTCATGTAAAGCAAGGCGTAGATGTAGGAATAAACTATATAGTTGAAATGCTTAATAAAGTATTAAAGCCAGAGCATACAACTATTGTGCTACTGGAAACTATGGCTGGAAAAGGTACAGAAGTAGGAAGAACATTTGAAGAAATAGCTGAAATAATAAGCAGAGTTGAGTTAAAGGAAAAAATGGGTGTTTGTTTAGACACTTGCCATGTATATGATGCTGGTTATGATATAGTTAATGATTTAGATGGAGTTTTAGAAGAGTTTGATAGAATAATTGGACTTGATAGACTACATGCTATACATTTAAATGATAGTAAAAACCCATTTAACAGCCACAAAGATAGACATGAGAAGATTGGTGAAGGTGAGATAGGATTTGAAGCTATTAAGAAAATAATTAATCATCCTAAGTTGAAAAATATACCATTCTTCTTAGAAACTCCTAATGAATTAGATGGATATGCTAAAGAAATTGAGATGCTAAGAGCAGCATATGAATATAATTAATATATTAAATATAAATAAATTATCCAAGGTTATATCAAAATGATGTAACCTTGGATAATTCATGGTGTGATTTTTTATTTAATATTGAAGTCTATATACGAGGATTTTTTCCCTATTATCTTGTTCATAATGCTTATTTAACTTAATTTCTTTTATAAGCTGGAATATTGTGTAATTTTCTAAGTAATATATGTAATCATCGGATGGATAATAGAGAATTAAGTCCACTGGTCTGTATTCATCTACTACGGAGTAAATTATGTTAGTTACTACCTTAATAAAAATCTGTACAGAAAAAGGATTAAAGAAATAAAATTTATTTTCCTTAGAATTTATTTCATAATCCTCAGCAATACAGTTAACAAATGATATCTTAGAACAATCATGTCCCTTATTTTTACTTAAATAGTTTTTCATATTTTCTAAAGCCTCTTCATAGTAGTACTTATTCATTTCTACGCCAGTAACTTTACATTTAAAGAAATAATTTAAAAAGAAGTTAAGTCTACCTTTACCAGAACCAAAGTCAACAATATTATCACTTTCTAAAAGAGGATAATTATGAAGTATGGCTTCTAATACATAATAAGAAGTTGGTTCATATCTATTATAATGAATAAATTCATTAAAGTTTTTTTGATTGCCACTGGTGGAGATGTTTAATAATTTTTCAAAGCTTTGTTCCATGTATCTTATCCTTTTCATGTTAATGTAATTTATATATAAATATATAAGTAGGTTAACTTAATATATTTATATCATATTTATTATACTATATTTTTTAAATATAAATTATATAGGTAGATTAAAATTTAAATTTATTTATGAAATAATTAGTACTATAATATTATTAAGGGTATTATTATGTTTTTGTATAAGGAGATGTTTAATGTGTCAGAAAAAACTATTAATGAGAATAAAGCTATACGTATCCTATTTCAAAAATTAGCAGATGAAAATTATAAGCAAAGGGAATGTAAAAATATATTTATTATTTCAGTAGTACCAAAAGGATTTAAAAATAGTAAGTATGATGAGTTTGAAAAGCAGATACTTTGCAATAATAATTATAATGTTGCTAATAAGTTTGTTGCGGCTTTAAGCAAACTTTATATTTTTGATGATAATATTTACTTTTTAAATGATGATTATGAAGATGGTGTTAGTTTTTTAGAATATTATAAAGATATAAATAGGTTTATTGATGATGTAATGTATAATTTAACTATTTTAAATGAAGAAATGTATTTTGTATTTAATGATTTAAAAATTGGTCTAGAAATAAGCTATTGGAAGGTTAAAATTATTAATTTTGGCTGTAAGGATTTAAAATTTATTATGGATATATTTAAGTCAGAAGGTTTATTTATTAGCAATGAATATATTTAAAAAAGATATTTTTTATAAAATTAGGTACTGGAGGTGAGAAATATGATATTTTCTAACTTGAAATTAAATTCCAATGAACCAATTTATTATCAAATAGAAAAACATATTAAAAAAACTATAGAAAATGGAATATTATCATCTAACAGTAAGCTTCCAGCTACTAGAGAATTATCTAAGATAATAGGTGTAAGTCGTAATTCTGTAATTACAGCTTATGAAAATTTAGAATTGGAAGGTGTTGTATATACTATTAAAGGTAAAGGTACCTTTGTTACTGATAAAAATATAGCTTTAAAAGGTGAATGGAATATTGAATGGGAAAAAAAGAGTAATGAATATGCTGATTTATCATGCTATCTCGATACTGTAAAAAGTGAAATTCCGTGGGAAAGAGGAATGATTTCCTTTAAAAGTATTTCTCCAGATGGAGAATTATTTGATGTAGAAGAATTTAAAAAAGCATTTTTAAATAGGATAGCATTAGAAGGACATAAAATATTAAACTATGGGTATGCACAGGGATATAAACCTTTAATTGATTATCTTCACCTATATATGAATAAGAAGGGTGTTAATACTGATAACAAGGATTTTATTATCACCAATGGATTTACGGAAGGGTTACAGCTTATATTATCCTCTTATACTAATGCTGGTGATAATATACTTTGCGAAAATCCAACTCATAATACAAGCATCAAATTAATGAAGCTTCATAAACTTAATTTAATAGGTGTTGATATAGCTGAAGATGGTATTGATTTAATGGAACTTGAATATAAATTGAAAAATAATCAAATAAAAATAGGTTATCTTACTCCATCTTATAATAATCCTACAGGAATAGTTATTAATGGTGAAAAGCGTTTTAAGATATATAATTTATTTAAGCAATATAATGTACCTATAATTGAAGATGGATTTAATGAGGAGTTACATTATAACAATTCTCATATAGCTCCTTTAGCAGCTTTTGATGGAAAGAATAATGGTGTAATTTATATTGGGAGTTTTTCCAAAATACTTTTCCCAGGAATCAGAGTTGGTTGGGTTTTAGCTGATAAGAAGATAGTTGATACCTTAGAAAGTGTTAAACGCTGCTATAATATTCATACATCTTTTTTAGATCAAGCAATTTTATATGAATATCTGAGGAGTGGAGCTTTTGAAAAACAGATAAAAAGAACTCGAAAGTATTATAAGGAAAAACATGATTTCGCCATAAAGTGCCTTGATAAATATTTAAAACCTAAATATATCTGGGGAGAATATGGTATGCATGTGTATATAGCAATTGAAGGAATTGATTCAAGGAAACTACTTCAGAAATGCTACGAAAGAAAAGTTATCTTTGCTCCAGGTGATATTTTTGATGTTAATAATGAAAAAACAGATACATTGAGACTAGGATTATCTCGTATTACAATGGAAGAAATAGAAGAGGGAATTAGGATAATAAGTGAATGTGTAGATGAACTTAAAATTCAGTAATAAAGAGGATATAGCTATATGTAAATAACTATATCCTCTTCTTTTATAATATATAAGAAAAATCAATTTTATCAATAACTTCTTTAACTCTTTTTTGACTTACGCCTAAGTATCTCATGGTTGTTCTGATATCACCATGATTTAAGACATGTCTTACTAATTCTATATCATGATTTGATTCTTCATATATGGTATGAGCAAATAGCTTTCTGAATGAATGAGTGCCAATGTTCTTATATCCTAAATAATCAGTAATTATCTTTAATTGTTGTTGCATATTTCTTATTTTGTTAGGATATATGTAATCATCTTTATCTAAGTTGTTTTCAATAGAATATTCTAATATTTTTTGATACATATGATCATTTATTTCTCTATTTTGCCATTTACCAGTTTTTATTTCTTGAACAGAAAACTTATTTCTACTAAAATCACGTATCCTTAAATTAACTATATCACTTGCTCTAAAACCTAAAGTAGCTTGTAAAACAAAAGCAAAAGCTAGAGAAGTATTTTTTCTAAAAGTTCTCTCTTTCCCTGTGTTTTTATCTATATATGTAAAACCACTATTACATAACTTAATTATTTCCTCATATTCGTTTCTATCCAATGGTCTTGTAGCCATATGATTTTTTTTAAGTCTTTTTTTATCTTTTGTATTTGCTCCCTCTGTTTTATTTGATGAATTTACTTTTTTATTATAGCTATTTAACTCTACTTCTCTAGATTTATGAATTGCTTCCTCTGTTTTATGAAAAAGTTCAGAATTTTTATTAGTTAACTTATCTTTTTCTTCACTTGCTTTTATTTTTTTATAAAATTCATAGAATTTCATCATTTCGACCATTTCATCATTTAAATTCATTTAAAAATTCCTTTCTGCTGAAAATTTAAATTGCTTTTTTAAAAACTGCGTATTTGCATTTTTATAACTGCGTATTTTAACATTTTATAAAATTAGTATAGCTTATAAATGGCTTAAAATCAAGATTTTATATAAAAACTGCGCTTTTTACTGAAAAGACGCAGTTTTATAAGTTGTTTTACCATTTATTTGGATTGTAAAAAAAAATATTTGTGTTATAATATAAAATATTAGTTAACTACAGATAACTTAGTTAACTATAGTTAACTAAGTTATAAAATGTATAGGGGAGTTTTTTATGGAAAATGTATTAAGTAGTAATAAAGAAAATAAAATAGAAAATAATAATACTGAGGAAAATATAGAAACTTCAAATGAAGTAATTACTGAGAAGTTAGAAACCAAAGGCCTTAAGCTAAAAAGAAATACTAAAAATAGATTGAATGATTTACAAAGTAAGTTTGATGATGCAGAAAGTATGGTTTCGGCATTGTTAAATCAATATGAAGTTTTTAAAATTACTGAAGATACTAGGTTTGCCGATAGAAAAACAGAAATTGAGAAGTTTACATATCTTTTAGATTCAATAAAGAATAGTTATATTAATTCTTTAGAAATAGCTAGTTTTTTAGAAGAAAAGCAAATTGAAAAATCAATGATGGAAATTAAAAATCGTGATAAGACAATTGTAAGACTTCAACAAACTATAACTAAAAAGGAAGAAAAAATAAAAGAAATAGAAAATACTTTACTAGAAAATAATAAAGAACTTAATACTGTAAAAGATAGCTTTTCTAGAGTTAACCTGGCGTTAACTAATGTTGAAAAAGAATTAAAAGAAAAAGCAGATATAATAAAAAGCTCTCAAATGCATATAGAGTCTTTAAATGCTCTTCTAGAGGAAGAAAAACGTAGCAATAAGGTTGCTGAAGAGTATAAAGTAAAATTAGAGTCTTTAGAAGAGAGATATAAAGATTATGAGCTAATTAAAGAAAAGCTACAGATAACTAAAGAAGAACAAAGAGGTTCTAGAGAGGAAATTATAAGCCTAAAGGCTGAAATAAAAGAGTATAGAGAATATAGCAATTCATTAAACGATAAAATTCATAATATTTTAAATGATAAGACTGAAGAAATTTCTAACCTTAAAGACCAATTTAGATCAGAGATTATAGAAACTGAAAGAGGATTTAACGAAAAGTTAAAAGAAAAAGATTTAGTCATTGAAAAATTAAAAGAAGAAATATTCAAATTAAAGCTATCTATGCAAAATAAAAAGTTTTAATAATTATATTTTACTTAATAATAAATAGACAGGAATATTAAAGAAAGGCAGGATGAGGAATGTCTAATAGTGGAAAACCAATAATAGTTGTTAGTAAATGTCTTGGATTTGAGCCTTGTAGATATAATGGAGGCATGGAGCCTAATAATTTTATTGAAGTTTTAGGTGATTATGTTGAGTTTATCAAAGTATGTCCGGAACAAGGCTGTGGACTCCCTACGCCTAGAGGTTCCTTGAAAATTGTCGAAAATGATGATGGGTATAATGTAGTACAAAATAAGACTAATATAGTATTAACAAAAGAACTAAAAGGATTTACTTCAAAGTTCTTAAGTGAATTAGGAGAAGTAGATGGATTTATCTTAAAAAGCAAGTCACCTTCTTGTGGTATAAAAGATGCAAAGATTTATCCAAATATAGAAAAATGCTCTTCAATCAAAAGAGGAAATGGATTATTTGCAGATGAAGTAATAAAAAAGTATCCTAATCTGTTAGTTGAAAATGAAGGTAGGCTCACAAATTATAAGATTAGAGAACGTTTTTTAACCAACATCTATATTTTATCTGATTTTAGATCAGTGAAGAAATCAAATAGTTTTGAAGAATTAAGAGAGTTCCATTTAAAAAATTCAATGCTATTCATTTCTTATAGTCAAAAATATTCAAAGCTATTGGATGAGTTAATTTATAATTATGACAATGGTGATTTTTCCACCTTAATAAATGAATATGAAAATACATTAAATATTTTATTGAGCAGGACACCAAGATATACATCTAATATCAATGTATGCCTACGAGCAATAGAGCAATTTAGAGAAGAGCTTTCTGATGAAGAAATAAAATTTATCTGGAGCACTATTGATAAATATCGAAATGGTATTGTTCCATTTTCAGTTTTGCAATATTTAATTAAAGGGTACATAATTAGATTTGATATAGAAAATTTAAAAAATCAATCATTTTTCCATCCTTATCCAGATGGGTTAATACAAGTAACTGACTCTGGAAAATCAATACATTAGTCTTTAATATTCTAACAAGGAGCATTATTTTAAATGCTTCTTTATTTATGTGGTATAAAGTTGGTCAAAAGAGCAAAATAATACTAAATGGAAGATAGAGATATTAAGAAATAAATTTCATGTATTCAACATATAAATTATTTAGGGAATATAATTTTGAGGGGTATATGATGAAAGTAAAAAAAGCAGTAAGAAATTTTATATTTTGGGTAAGTATATCTATCATTGTAAATTTTATTGTGTTTATTATTTCAGGTAAAGAAGTTGCCTTAGAATATTTAGGGGGATATGTAGTTGAGTTAAGTTTAAGTGTAGATAACTTATTCTTGTTTCTCATGATTTTTACCAATTTTAATATACCACAAGAGTATCAAAAAAGAGTATTAACCTATGGAATAATAGGTGCTATGGTTCTAAGATTTATATTTATTTTCTTAGGTATAACAATAATCAATAAGTTTCATTTTGTAACCTACATTTTTAGTGTGATTTTAATCTTTAGTGGTTTTAAAATGATGATAAAAGAGGAAGATAAGTCTACTAATTATAGCGATAAAAAGATAGTTAAATTTTTAAAAGGTATTATACCTTTTACAGATGAAATAGAAGGTGAATACTTTTTCATCAAAAAGAATACTAAACTTTATGCAACTCCGTTATTTTTAATTTTACTACTGATTGAATCTTCGGATATAATATTTGCAATGGATTCCATTCCAGCGATATTTTCTATTACTACCAATGTGGTAATAGTATATTTATCAAATATCTTTGCAATAATAGGTCTAAGAAGTCTTTATTTTATTCTATCTAAGCTTAATAGTATGTTTAAGGGGATAAAATATGGAGTAGGGTGTATCTTAATATTTACAGGGATAAAGTTATTGCTTATCTTCTTCAATATAACAATTCCTACGTTACTTTCACTTATTGTAATAGTGGTAATATTATTTTTAAGTATTTTGCTTTCATTTGTTTTTTAATATTTCTTGAATTAATAGTTGATGTAATATATAGTTAAATTAAAGTATATAAACGAAGGAGTAAGATATGAGTAGAATTGCAGCATTTTTTGATATTGATGGAACAATATATAGAGAAGGATTAATAACAGAAGTATTTAAGAAGATAATTAAATATGAATTAGTTGATAAAGAAAAGTGGGAAAATGAAGTAAGACCTGCATATATCAGCTGGGATAAAAGACAGGGAGATTATGATACATATCTATTAAAGATGGTAGATATATATATGGAAGCCATAATTGGAACTGGGGAAGAACACATTAAGCATATAGCCAGAAAAGTTATCGAGCAAAAAGGTGATAGAGTATATACTTTCACAAGAGAAAGAATAAAATGGCATAAAAATCAAGGACATGTTGTTATTGCAATTTCTGGTTCCCCAATAGAATTAGTTAAAGAAATGTCTGAAAAATACCATATGGATGATTATAGAGGTACTATTTATGAGGTTGATGAAAATGGAAAATATAATGGAGAAGTAATACCAATGTGGGATTCAAATAGCAAGAAAAAAGCTATTAATGAATTAGTAGAAAAGTATAATATTGATTTAAATAATAGTTATGCTTATGGAGATACTTCTGGCGATTATACAATGTTTAAATCAGTCGGTTGTCCTTTTGCCATAAATCCTACAAAAGAATTAATTGGTAAAATTAAAGAAGATAATAATTTAAAGGAAAAGATAAATTTAATTGTTGAAAGAAAAGATGTTACTTATAAGTTAGATATGAATTCAATAGAGATTTTATAATAGCAAGTACCTATGCTAAAGTAAATAAGCATAGGTACTTATTTTATTATTGTAACATTTATTTTTGCATTGGAATAAAATATCTATAATAAATACTCTAAGAAAGGGTGTTATTAATCTTGGATATTACTGACTTGCTAATTTACCTTGATGAAGGCCTTACTAAAAATTTGAATTCTCTTATTATAAATGGATATATAGAAAGACGAACTTCAAAGTGGATAGAGGATAGAACTATTTCTGCTGGAGTTGATTTTACAGATAAAGATTTATATTTTCAGGAAGATAGACAAATGAAAGATGAAAGGGACGGTTATAAAGGGAAGAGTTTTAATAACGCCTGCAATACTACTGAAGGAAAAGAAAATAGACAGAATTTAGATGGACGTAGATTTTGTAGGCGTGAAGAGGAGCTTACAAGAATTTATACAAGCTTCGAATTACATTCACAGCTTATGAATAGTTTAGTTAATTCTAATTTATTAAAAAGTATTACAGGTGATTGGCGAAAAAATCAGGATTTAAAGGTAGGTGATTATATTGAAATTACAGGAAGTATAAGTTCAGAGTCGGTACTAGCATATTTAGATGTATTTTATGATGCTATTAATTGTATTGGAATATCTGAAATGAAAAAATATTGTAATTGCAATGAACAGATATTAAATAATTTTCAGCTTGTTTTTAAGCAGATGGCACATTTAAAAACATTACTTACTAGCAATAATACAAAAGATTTAATTATTAAGACTGAAGGAAATGATATTGTAGTGATAGTAAATAATAAAAATTTTTTTGATACTTATTCAAATATATTTGATGAAGTAGAATGCCCATGCAAAGTTATAGGGAAAGTAGTTAAAATATGTAGCAAAAATGAAAATATTCATTTACTAAGAAAAACGGGACAGCCTTTATTTTACGAAAATCTTCTTAATTGTTGCTGTGATATAGGCAATAATTTAAATGACTCTGGAATAATATTACCTAGTCAACCTAAATTTAAAATTGAAGGAGAAACAATTTTAATAATTCCCATTAGCGTATGTATCTAAGTCATTGGTTTTTTAGCTGATGACTTTTATTTATTGAATAATTCTAATATATTATTTATTTAAATATATTTACAAAGAAAGATATTTAAAGGAAGTGTTTATGTGATTAGGCCAACTCCATTAAAAAATGGCGATAAGGTGGGATATGTTGCTCCAGCAGGTCCAATAATAAAAGATAGACTTGAATCAGCAATTAATGCTTTAGAATGTTTAGGTCTTAAAGTAATATTAGGTAAAAGTTGTACCTTAGAACATGGATATTTTGCAGGAGAAGATATTCTTAGAGCTGATGATATTAATGAAATGTTTGACAATAAAGATATAAAGGCTGTTTATGCTTTAAGAGGTGGTTATGGTTGCGCAAGATTGCTTGATAAGATAAATTTCACAGCTATTAAGGAAAATCCTAAGGCACTATTTGGTTATAGTGATATTACTATGCTTCATATTGCTATTAATCAGAGATGTAATTTGATTACTTATCATGCACCAATGCCAGCAACGGAATTATATAAAGGAATAGATAAATTTACATTAAATAGTTTAAAAAAAATGATTTTTGCCAATGACCTTAAGGGTAATTTATATAATCCTCGGAGTAAAAAAATTAAATTTATTGTTGAGGGAAAAGCATGTGGAAAGCTTACTGGAGGAAACCTTTCAATAATATGTTCATCATTAGGTACAGATAATGAAATAGATACTAATAATAAGATACTTTTTATTGAAGAAATTGCTGAAGAACCTTATAAAATTGATCGAATGCTTCTTCAACTTATTCAAGCTAAAAAAATTAATGCTTGTTCAGGTATTATTTTAGGTTATTTTTCAAATTGTAAAGCTTCTAAGCCACAGCAAAGCTTAACAATTTCTGAAATTATTGAAGAGTTGCTTAAACCTTTAGGAAAACCTATAATTACAGGAGTTGCTTGTGGACATAGTTTGCCATCTCTAACACTACCAATGGGTGCTGAAGTTCTTATTGATTCTAAAAATAAAATTATAAAGCTTGTATAAACACAGTGAGATGTTAATTATCTCACTGTGTTTATACAAGCTTTACATAAATTCTAAGAAAGGCTATTTAAAAACATTTTCCAATATTATACAATAATATGTAAGAGGGGTGATTATATGTGTGTTGCTATGCCAGGAGAAATAATGGAAATAAAGGATGGTAATGCTTTAGTAAGCTTCGGCACAATAAAAAAGAATATTGTAACTACTTTAATTCCTAATTTAAAGATAGGAGATTATATTTTAGTGCATGCGGGATTTGCAATTACTAAGATTGAAAAGGCTGAAGCTGAGGAAACCTTAAAAATTTTTAAAGAGTTATTAACGGTGTTAGAAGGAGAAAAAAATGGTGTTTAAGCTTGTGGAGGATATAAATTTATCTAAAGATATAATACTAAAGATTAATGATTATCTTAAAAAGCCAATGAAGATAATGGAGGTATGTGGAACACATACAATGTCAATCTATAAGTATGGTATTGATAAAGTTATGCCTAAAAATATACACCTTGTTTCAGGACCAGGATGTCCTGTATGTGTAACTGAAATCAATTATATAGATAGTGCTATTGCTTTGTTAGATAAAGGTGTAGTGATAGTTACTTTTGCAGATATGCTTAAGGTTCCTGGTAGCCACAGTAGTTTATTAAAAGAAAAATCAAAGGGAAAGAAAATTGAAGTTATATATTCTCCAGAAGAATTATTAACTTTAGCAGAGTGTAATAAGGGAAATGAAATAGTTTTTATAGCTGTTGGCTTTGAAACAATTGTACCTATATATGCCGATGTTTTAATTAGGGCAAAAGTGAAAAATATAAGTAACTTGAGTTTTATTGTAGCAATTAAGAGAATGCCACCTATCATTGAATATATTCTTAAAGATAAAGATATAGGAATTAATGGCTTAATATGCCCAGGGAATGTATGTGCTATAACTGGAAGCCAGGAATTTAAGTCTTTAGCTGAGAAATACAATATACCAATGGTTATCTCAGGATTTACCTCATCTGAAATTTTGGCAAGTATTTTGAAATTATCTATGATGGCAGAAAAAAGAGAGTATACCTGCATTAATTATTATAAGAGTGTAGTAAAAAGAGAAGGTAATATTGTAGCTAGGAAAAAGATTGAAGAGGTTTTTGATATAGATAGCAGCTTTTGGAGAGGACTGGGTGAAGTTAGTGATAGCGGCTATAAATTAAAGGATTCTTATGAACAGTATGATGCATTAAAAAAGTTTAGAGTTAAATTTAACAATATAGAAATTTCAAGTAAATGTCTTTGTGGAAGCATAATTAATGGAATGAAAACACCAATGGAATGTATATATTTTGATAGAATATGTACACCGAGCAATCCACTGGGAGCTTGTATGGTTTCTAATGAAGGCACATGTAATAATTACTATAAGTATAGAAGGGATGGGCAATAATGGATTTTATTCAGTTATCACATGGAAGTGGTGGAGAAGAAACAAATAAATTAATAGAAGAATTATTCTTTAAATATTTAGGCAATGAATTTCTTTTGCAAAAAAATGACGCTACTACTCTCGGTAAAATATCAGGAGAAATTGCCATGACTACAGATAGTTTTGTGGTTGATCCCATATTTTTTAATGGCGGTAATATAGGAAAATTATCTATTTGTGGAACAGTTAATGATCTGTCAGTGGTGGGAGCTATTCCTTTATATTTATCACTTTCACTTATTATCGAGGAAGGACTAGCGATAAATGAACTTGAAGAAATAATAAAGACAATCAGTCATGAAGCAATGAAAGCTAATATCAAAATAGTATGTGGTGATACAAAGGTAGTAGAAAAGGGGAATGGTGATAAGCTATTTATAAATACCACAGGCATAGGGGTGATATCTAGAAATAGGCCATTAGGACTGAGAAGCATTAAAGTAGGTGATAAGATAATAATCAGTGGTACAATAGGTGAGCATGGAGCTGCCATTATGAATGAAAGGAATAATTTATGTGAAAGTTCTCTTCTAAAAAGTGATTGTCAAAGTTTAAATGGCATAATAGAAAGTATTTTAAATAGTTCATCAGAAATAAAAGTGATGAGAGATCCTACTAGGGGAGGAGTTATTACAACTCTATTAGAAATAATTGATGCTTCTAACAAAGAGATGCTTATTTATGAGGATAAACTTCCTATTAGTGCAGAAGTATCGGAGTTCAGTGGTTTATTAGGATTAAATCCTTTGTACATGGCTAATGAAGGAAAAGTTATCATTATTGTTTCCAACCAGCATGCTATAGATGTTTTAAACTTATTAAGAAATAGCCAAGAAGGACAAGAAGCTACTATTATCGGAGAAGTTATTGCTGATGGTAAGAAGAATTTATACTTAGAGACAATTATTGGTGCTAAAATTAAATGCTTTCCAATGAAAGGTGAACAATTACCGAGAATTTGTTAAAAAAATAAATTTATTGGCTTTTTTTACGATTAATGTTACAATTAATTAGAAAAATATACGTAATTGAGAGGGAAGCTTATAATGGAACAATACAAACAAGAGTTTATAGAATTTATGGTAGAAAGCAATGTTTTAAGATTTGGAGATTTTATAACAAAAAGTGGAAGAAAAACTCCTTTCTTTATTAATACAGGAAATTATACAACTGGTGAACAGTTAGATAAATTAGGAATGTTTTATGCAAAGGCTATAAATGAATATTTTGGTAAAGAAGTTGATGTGCTTTTTGGACCAGCTTATAAAGGAATACCTTTAACAGTTACAACAGCAATATCAATGAATAAGCTATATGATTTAAATGTTGAGTACTGCTCTAATAGAAAAGAAGTAAAAGATCATGGTGAAGGCGGAATACTGTTAGGTGCTAAATTAGATGACACTAAGAGAGTAGTTATTGTTGAAGATGTTATGACAGCAGGAACTTCTATATATGAAACAGCTCCTATTTTAAAGGCTCAAGGCGATGTTAAAATTCAAGGGCTTGTTATATCAGTTGATAGAATGGAAAAGGGTAGAGGTGATAAATCAGCTCAAGCAGAAATAAAAGAAACTTTTGGTATCACAACTTATGCAATTGTTTCAATGAAGGAAGTTGTTGAATACCTATATAATAGAGAAATAAATGGAAAAGTTTATATTGATGATGAAATAAAAGCTAGAATAGAAGAGTATTATTCTATATACGGAGCGTAACAAAAAAGCAGTATCCTCTGATACTGTTTTTTTAATTCTCATTATCAATTATCCTTTATACATAATATTGATTTTATATCCTTTACTGTTAAAGTGTTTAATGATTTTATTAATGTGTTCATGACCATTAGTTTCTACTGTTACTTCAAGTAAAACATTATTAATTCTATTCATTGCTTTAAATTGATTATGCTCAAGCTTGACTACATTAGCATTTTCTTCAGATAATATTTGAGAAATATCAACTAATTGTCCTGGAACATCTGGTAGCTCCACTGAGAAACAGAATAGTCGGCCTCCAGAAACAAGGCCGTTATTTATGAGATTTGATATTGTAAGCATATCAATATTACCTCCGCTTATTATTGAACAAATCTTTTTATCTTTACAGTTTAACTTATTTAGAGCAGCTAGAGAAACAACTCCTGACGCTTCTCCTAAAAGTTTATGCTTTTCACTTAATAATAGGAATGCATCAACAATTTCACCTTCCGTTACAGTAACTATTTCATCAACGTATTTATCAATGATTTCAAAAGTTTTTTCCCCAGGAGATTTAACAGCTATACCATCAGCTATGGTGTTAACTTGTTCCAAGGTAATCCTTTCACCTTTATTAATACTTTCATACATTGAAGGAGCTCCAGAAGCTTGAACACCTATAATTTTTATCCCAGGATTTAAAGATTTTGCAACTAAGCTTATACCACTTATAAGACCACCGCCACCTACTGGACATATTATATAGTCTACATCAGGTAAGTCCTCTAGGATTTCTAGACCAATAGTCCCTTGACCATATATTATATCAAAATCATCAAATGGTGGAATAAAAACCTTTCCCTCTTCTTTTTCAATTCTTTTTGCTTCTAAAAAAGCATCATCATAACATGAACCAAATAGAACTGTATTTCCACCATAATTCTTTGTTGATTGTACTTTTAAGTATGGCGTTGTTTTAGGCATTACAATGGTAGATTCAATTCCCAATATTGAAGACGCATAAGCTACTCCTTGAGCATGGTTTCCGGCTGATGAGCATACTACTCCTTTAATTTTTTCTTCTTTAGATAATTGAGAGATTTTATTAAGAGCTCCTCTAATCTTATAAGCCCCTGTAACTTGAAGATTTTCACATTTCATAAACACATTGTTTGAAGAAAGTTTGCTAAAAATATCGCTATGTAATAATGGCGTTTTAACTATAATATCTTCAATTCTTTTTCTTGCTTTTTTTGCTTCATCAATATACATAATACACCCCAAATTTTATAAAAGATAATCTTTATTTCAATTATTTATATATTTTACCATATAATAGCGAAAAATATGATATAAACTTAAACATAAATAAAGCTAATAATTTAGATGAAATTTATATATTGTATTAACAGTCAGTAAAATATATAATTAGCTTGAATAAGAATAATGGAGTGAAAAACATGGAAGAAAGATTGCAAAAGTATATGGCTAGATGCGGTATTGCATCTAGAAGAAAATGCGAAGAAATAATATTAACTGGGAAAGTAAAGGTTAATGGAATAGTTATAAATGAACTAGGTACTAAAGTTACTTTAGATGATATAGTTGAATACGAAGGCAAAAGAATACTTCCAGAGGAAAATAAAGTATATATAATGCTTAATAAGCCTGAGGGAGTTATTACATCTGTAAAAGATGAAAAAGGAAGAAAGACTATCCTAGATATTGTTAAGGTTGAAGAAAGAGTATATCCAATAGGAAGACTTGATTATGATAGTTCAGGCCTTTTATTATTAACTAATGACGGTGATATATATAATAATATAATTCATCCAAGAGTTAAAATCGATAAAAAGTACATAGCTGAATGTAAAGGTGTATTTTCAAAAGAAGATATGGAAAGGTTTGAAAAAGGATTGGATATTGGTGGATATGTTACAGCACCAGCAAAGATAAGAATTATTTCAGAAGATTTAGTAAAAAATTCATATATATCTACTGTAGAAATTACTATTTACGAAGGGAAAAATAGGCAAATAAGAAGAATGTGTTCATCTCTTAATCATGAAGTTATTTCTTTAAAAAGAGTATCTATAGGTGATTTAAAACTAGGTTATTTACAACAGGGGAAATATAGAGAACTGACAAAAGAAGAACTTCAATATATAAAGGAGCTATAAATTATGTTTAAATATGTTTCTGATATTAGCGATTTATCCCATAGTATCATAGAAAATCATTTAGAAAAAAAAATTATAGCCATAGATGCTACTTTAGGAAATGGATATGATACAGATTTTCTGTGCGAAAGGTTTGAAAAAGTTTACTCATTTGATGTTCAAGAAGAAGCTTGCTTAAATTATAAACTTAAAAATAGGAAAAATGTATCTGTTGTAAATGATTCTCACCATAAATTTGATGAATATGTTATAGAAGATAAGGTAAACTGCATAATGTATAATTTAGGATTTCTTCCAGGTAGTAATAAAGAAATAACTACCTTAGCAAAAACTACTATGAAGAGTATTGAAGCCGGATTAGAACTTCTAGATAGTAACGGTATAATGACTATTGCAATTTATAGGGGGCATTCAGAAGGGAAAAATGAAGAAAACTTTATCATGGAGTATGTAAGAAACTTACCTAAAAACATATATGGAGTCATGCTTCATGAATATTTAAATAGAGCAAAATCGGCACCATTATTAATAGTGATAGAAAAGAAATGAAATTGATATTATATTGAAAAATAGAATTTTAAATTTATAATATAATTGATAATATTTATTATAAGTGCTAAAATAATTTAAGCTAATTATTTGAAAAAAGAAAGGATTTAACAATGGATAAAACCAACAACGATGAAGCTCAAGATTTAATGGCCATTATTCATAATAAGTTTCCTAAACTAAGTAAGGGCCAGAAATTAATATCTGAATATATACTTAAAAATTATGATAAAGCTGCATTTATGACTGCAGCTAAACTTGGAAATTCGGTGGGGGTGTCTGAATCTACAGTAGTGCGTTTTGCTATTGAACTAGGTTTCTCTGGATATCCAAGTTTACAAAAATCTTTACAGGAACTGATTAAAAATAAGCTTACAACTGTTCAAAGACTTGATTTATCAAACGATTATATTTGTAATGGATATACGCTTAAAGGTGTTTTAAAGTCTGATATGGAAAATATTAGAGCAACTATGGAAAAAATAAATTATTCAACATTTGAAGATGTTGTAAATAATATTTTTGAAGCAAAAAGAATTTATATCATTGGACTTAGAAGTTCTATGGCTCTTGCAGAATTTTTAGGATTTTATTTAAATGTAATATTGCAGAATGTAAAAACTGTAGGTTATGGTATTTCTGATATTTTTGAAGAAATGATTAATATAGGTGAAGGTGACCTTGTAATAGGAATAGGCTTCCCAAGATACGCTAATAGAACTATTGATGTATTAAGTTTTGCACAAGATAGGGGAGCTACAATTGTTGCTTTAACTGATAGCATCATATCACCACTTGCACAAAGAGCAGACTATGCTTTAATTGTTCAAAGCAATATGGCTTCCTTTGTTGATTCATTAGTAGCACCATTGTCTGTTATTAATGCATTACTAATTGCAGTAGGATTAAGACAGAAAGAAAGTGTTTCAACTACCTTTAACAGTCTGGAACAGATTTGGAAAGAATATAATGTATATTCTTATAATCATAATAATGATGATGAATTTTAAAGAAATATTGTAATTGTAACACTAAAGGAATTAGCAAAAGTTAATTCCTTTAATTTTTAACATAAAGGAGAAAAGATTATGTCTAAGGTAATGGTAATAGGAGCAGGGCCAGCAGGTATAATGGCTGCCATCACAGCTGCTGAAAACCATAATGTTGTTTTAGTTGATGGTAATGAAAAAATAGCTAAAAAGTTATTTATCACAGGAAAAGGAAGATGTAATATAACAAATGGTAAAGATATTGGCGACTTTTTTGATTATATTCCTGGTAATCCGCATTTTTTATATAGTGCTTTATATTCATTTACTAATAATGATGTTATAGAAATGATAGAAAGTGAAGGAACAAAATTAAAGATAGAGCGTGGTGGAAGAATATTCCCTGAGTCTGATAAATCATCAGATATAATAAAAGCTTTATCTAAAAAACTAAGTAAGGCTAAGGTGGATATTAAATTAAATTCTAAAGTTACAGATGTATTCTTTGAAAATAATACAATAAAATCAGTTGAAATAAATAATAGTCAAAAAATTAGTGCTGATTATTTTATAATTGCCACTGGTGGAGCATCTTATCCTTTAACTGGTTCAAGAGGTGAAGGGCAAGTTTTAGCAGAAAAACTAGGACATAAAATAATTGATTTAAAACCTTCATTGGTACCAGTTGAATTAAATGGAGACTGGTTTAAAGAATTGATGGGTTTAACATTAAAGAATGTTAAGTTAGATATACTAGATAGTAAGAATAAGGTTAGATATTCAAATCAAGGAGAAATGAAATTTACTTCTTATGGAATATCTGGACCTATAGTACTTTCAGGATCAAGATATATAGATTATAAAGATACATATTCAATTTCTATTGATTTAAAACCATCTTTAGATGATAAAGAGCTAGATTTAAGAGTACAAAAAGATTTTAAAAAATATATTAATAAGGATTTTAGAAATTCATTAGATGATTTATTACCACAAAAAATGATTCCATTAATAATAAAACTTTCAAAGATAGATGACTATAAGAAGGTTAATGAAATTACTAAGTTAGAAAGAAAAAATCTTGTAAGTGTTATTAAGGGTATAAAAGGTAAAGTAAAGGGGTTAAGACCTTTAGAAGAAGCAATAGTTACTTCAGGTGGTGTATCTACTTTAGAAATAGATCCTTCAACAATGAAA
The DNA here is from genome assembly GCF_014287815.1 of Clostridium lentum. Lineage (GTDB taxonomy): Bacteria > Bacillota > Clostridia > Clostridiales > Clostridiaceae > Clostridium > Clostridium lentum. The sequence continues at coordinate 52,012 of NZ_JACOOQ010000016.1, read as the reverse complement.
TCAAAGATTATTAATAACTTATCATTTGCTGGTGAGGTTATAGATATTGATGCTTTTACAGGTGGATATAATGTACAAATAGCATTATCTACAGGATATTTGGCAGGAAAATATTTATAACACTTGTGAACTTTAAATAATGATTATATAATTTTAAAGTATAAAAATAATATATAGTTTTGAAAGGTGGTATAATATGAGAATATCAGTTGCAATAGATGGACCAGCTGGTGCAGGGAAAAGCACTATAGCAAAGATAGTAGGAAAGAAATTTGATCTTATGTATATAAATACCGGAGCAATGTATAGAGCAGTTGCTTTAATGGCCGAACGTAAACATATTAAGCCAGAAGAGGTAGAAAAATTAGTAAAATTAGTTGATACTATGGAAATTCATTTTGAAAATGATGATTTAGTTTTAAACGGAATTAACGTGCAAGAAGAAATTACAATGCCAGAAATAAGTGCAATAGTTTCAAACTATGCATCTATACCAGAAGTTAGATCTAAGTTAGTTCAGTTACAAAGAAATATTGCAGAAAAATATAATGTTATTATGGATGGAAGAGATATTGGAACTGTGGTTTTAAAAGATTCAAAATGCAAATTTTTTTTAACTGCTAGTGCAAAAGAACGTGCTAATAGAAGATTTAAAGAATTAACTGAAAGAGGTCTTGAAGTTAATTATGATGAAATATTAAATGAAATAATTAGAAGAGATACTATAGATAGCACAAGAGAAGTTGATCCATTAAGAAAAGCTGATGATGCAATAGAAATAGATAGTTCAAATTATAATATAAATGAAGTTACTGAAATAATTTGTAATTATATTGAAAATATATTAAAATAAAATTATATTGATTTAACTTAGGAGAAATTTTATGAAAAAAATCACACTTGCTGAAAATGCTGGATTTTGCTTTGGAGTTCAAAGAGCAGTAGAGGAAGCAATTAAAATTCAAAAGCAGTATAGTAAAAAAATATATACATTAGGACCTTTAATTCATAATAATGATGTTGTTAAATTTTTAGAAGAAAATAATATATATTCAGTAGAATTTGAGAACGTTGATATGCTAAAAGAAGGCGATGTAATAGTAATACGTTCCCATGGAGTAGGAAGTGAAGTTATAGAATCACTAAAAGCAAGAAATTTTATAGTGGTTAATGCAACTTGCCCTTACGTTACGAATATACAGAAGAAGGTTAATAAATATTCTTCTTTGGGATATAAAATTGTAATTTTAGGTGATAAAAAACATCCGGAAGTTGCGGGGATAAACGGTTGGTGTAACAATGAAGCAATAGTAACAAATAATGGTGAGTTTAATGAAGAACTTCCAAACAAAGTATGTGCAGTGTCACAAACTACTGAAAAAGAGGAAAATTGGAAAAATACTATTAACAATTTAACTCCACATGTTAAGGAACTTTTATCATTTAATACAATATGTTCAGCTACAGAAGTGAGACAAAAGAGTATTGATGAGCTTTCTAAAGTTAGTGATGCAGTTATTGTTGTAGGAGGAAAAAATAGTTCAAACACAACAAAGCTTTATGAAATAGCTAAAAGTAATTGTACAAATACTATACACATTGAAAATGTGAACGAATTACCAAAAGAATTTATTGAAAACGAATCATTCGAAAAAATTGGGATAACAGCTGGAGCATCAACTCCAGATTGGATTATAAAGGAAGTTATTGATAAGTTGGAGGGGAATAGAAAAATGGAAAATCAATTGGAGTTAATGAACGAAATGGATAGAAAATTTCGTATTGGAGATGAAGTAGAAGGTGAAATTTTATCTATAACTAATGATGTTGTAGTAATATCTTTAATAGGATATAAATCAGATGGTGTGATTCCATTTAAAGAACTTACATCAGCAGAAAAGCTTGAAGAAGTATTAAGCAATATCAAAGTTGGAGATATAATAAAGGCTAAAGTTATCAAATTAAAAAACGAAGATAACTATGTAGTTTTATCAAGACTTGAATTTGAAAAAGACGAAGCTTTAGGATACTTAGAAAAAGTATATGAAAACAAAGAAGAATTAACAATCAAAGTAACTGCTGCAAAAGAAAAAGGGTTAGTTGCATACTACAATGGTGTAAGAATATTTATACCATCTTCGCAAATTGATATTAAATATGTAGAAGATAAAGAAAGCCTAGTAGGAACAGAAATGGCTGTTAAGCTTATAGATTTTTCAAAAGAAAATCTTTCAAAAATTGTTGCTTCAAGAAAGATTCTTTTAGAAGAAGCTAAAGCTAAAAAGGAGGCTATAACTTGGGATTCTCTTCAAGTTGGTGATATTGTAAAAGCTGAAATTAAGAGATTCACAAATTTTGGTGCTTTTGCAGAAGTTGATGGTGTTGATGGTTTAATTCATTTATCACAAATTTCATGGAGTCACATAAAATCTTGTGAGGAAGTCTTAAAAATTGGTCAAATTGTAGATGTTAAGATTATAAACTTAGATAAAGAAACAAAGAAATTATCATTAAGTATTAAGGAACTAACTCCAGAACCATGGAGTGTTGTTGATGAAAAGTACAGCGAAGGCTCAGCTGTTTTAGGAAAGGTAGTTAGAATTAATGATTTTGGTGCTTTTGTTGAATTAGAGCCAGGTATAGATGGTTTAGTTCATATTTCAAAAATAAGCCACGATCATATAAAACATCCAAGTGAAGTTTTATCTATTGGTCAAGAAGTTAAATGTATAATACTAAGTATTGATAAAGAAAATAGAAAAATAGCACTTAGCATAAAAGATGCTGAATAAAACTTAGCCTTTATAAATTACAAGGTATTATTAAAAAAGATTACACATATTATTTCAGTGTAATCTTTTTGTCTTTGAATAAGTTAAGTGTTAGAAGGGATTGGCATGTTATCGTTAGAAAAGTTATCAAATAGTAATTTGGATAAATTTAAGAAATTAAGTGCAGAAAAGCTAAATTTTAAAACTTATGATAAAGATTTTTTTAAGTATTATGAAAGTGAAAGTTTTTTTTCAAAGATAATACTAAAAAAATTTGTGAAATTATTTGTTCATAATGAGAAAGTTATAGGTTATATTTGGTATAACATACCTTTCGAAAATCCCATTAAGGTGTGGTCTTTATATGTTAAACCATCATATTTAGAAATAGTTGATAAAGATATACTATGGGAGTTTGATAACGATATGCTTATTTATGAGGAGTTGAATAATGAAGCAATCAATAGTGTATTACGTAAGCTAGGTTTTTGTAAATATAGAGAAACATTTTTAATGAAACTTGTATTATTTGACCAAGATAAAAAAGGTAGTGAAAGATTATTTAAAAAGATAACAGAAGATAAAGATGTTCTTGAATATGCTTATAGCAATAGGTTTATACATCCTAATATAGCATTTAAAAGATTTAAAATAGGTAAAGATGAAAAGTTACGATGTGACCTGCAAAATGATATTTTTCATGATAAAATGCGAGCAGAAATTTATGTTTCAGACATTGAAAATGATATAAAGCAAGAATATTATATAGATGATCTCTCTATATTTTTGATGATGAATAATAGTGCTATTGGGTATGGACAAGTTATTTATAATAGGGGAAGATATACTGTTGTTAATTTTGGTATAGTTCCTGTTTTTAGGGGGAAGGGCTTTGGCGAATTATTATTAAATCATATTATTAATGAGTGTATTGACAGAAATATATTGGATTTATACATTAGAGTGGATAAAAATAATATTAAAGCCATAAATTTATATAATAAATGTGGATTTAAATATGAGTATTCCTTAAATAACTGGAAAAGAGAAAAATAACAAAAATATATTTATTAAAAGTATACAGAATCCAAAAATCCTACTCTTTATTTTTTGCAAAAAGTTATGTTATAATACGTTATGATTTATATAAATTTTGGAGGAACAATAATGAGTAAAAATTTTGATATTAAAATATTAGATGAACTTAAAGAAAAAGATAATGTAAAAAAACACTTCTATATCGAAACTTGGGGATGCCAAATGAATGAAGAAGATTCTGAAAAATTATCTGGTATGCTTAAAAGAGTTGGATATACAAAAACTGAAAATAAGGAAGACGCAGGTATAATATTGTTTAATACTTGTTGTGTAAGAGAAAATGCCGAAAATAAGGTTTTTGGTAATTTAGGAAGTCTTAAGCATTTAAAGAAAGAAAATCCAGATTTAATTATAGGAATATGTGGATGTATGATGCAGCAAGAAGGTATGGCAGATAAAATTTTAAAAAAATTCCCATATGTAAATATTGTATTTGGTACACATAATGCATATAAATTCCCTGAATACTTAAATAGAGTTAAAACTGAAGGTGTTCAAATAAAAGAAATATTTAATAAAGAAACAGATATTGTTGAAGGACTTCCAATAGATAGAGAAAGTAATGTAAAAGCTTTCGTAACAATAATGTATGGCTGCAACAACTTCTGTACTTATTGTATAGTACCATATGTAAGAGGAAGAGAACGTTCAAGAAAGCCTGAAGATATTTTAAATGAGGTAAGGGAACTTGTTGCACAAGGTTATAAAGAAATAACTTTACTTGGTCAAAATGTAAACTCATATGGTAAAGGATTAGAAGAAGAAGTTGATTTTGCAAAACTTTTAAGAATGATTAATGAAATAGAAGGATTAGAAAGAGTTAGATTTATGACATCTCATCCTAAAGACCTTACACATGATGTAATAATGGCTATTAAAGAATGTGATAAGTTATGCGAACAAATTCATTTACCAGTACAAAGTGGATCAAATAGTATATTAAAGAAAATGAATAGACATTACACAAAAGAATATTATTTAGATTTAATAAAGAAAATTAAAGAAGAAATACCAGGAGTGACTTTAACAACAGATATTATTGTTGGTTTCCCAGGTGAAACAGAAGAAGATTTCCAAGAAACATTAGAACTTGTTAAAGAAGTAGGATATTCTTCAGCATTTACGTTCATTTATTCAAGAAGAAACAATACACCAGCTGATATGATGTTAAATCAAGTTAGTGAGGAAGATAAGCACCATAGGTTTAATAGATTAATTGCTGCAGTAAATGAAAGAGTAATTGCACAAAATAAGGCTGAAGAAGGAAATATACTTGAAGTATTAGTAGAAGGAAATAGCAAAAATGATGCTGAAAAACTTACAGGAAGAACTAGAACAGGAAGATTAGTTAACTTTACTGGTGAAAATGTAAATGTTGGAGAACTTGTTAATGTAAAAATAACAAGAGCTCAAAACTTCTCATTAATAGGTGAAGTAATTAAATAATTTAAAGCTGCCATATGTGGCAGCTTTTTTAATTTTATTTTATACCTTAATTAAATTAGGTATTTTAAAATATAATATAGTTTCTTTTTTTTATTAGATTAAGGAATATTTACTGATGTATAGAAATAATATTTAGTGTATAGTTTATAGTTATTAAAAGATTAATAATAGGGAGATGTGAACTATGTCAGTTTGGAAGTCTATTTTATCTAGATTAAATAACAGAGGTACCATAGTAGCTTTAGCTGCACTTATTGTAAGTTTATTATGTCAATTTGGCTTAGACATCAATAGTGATAAAGTTATGGGGATCATAGAATCCATCTGTAGCATTTTGCTATTACTTGGATTATTAAATGATCCAACAGAAAATGTTAAAGCTTATATTCCAGGTGTTTCAGATAAACTAGCTGATAAAATTAAAGAAGAAAGTAAAAAAGAGTAATTACTGCAATAATATAATAATTTTAAAAGGGGCTGTCGCACTAAATAATTAGTGAACAGCTCATTTTATGGTAAAACTTATTTCAATATCATGTATAAATATTAATGATAAGTGAATAATTAGCAATTTGTATACAAATATCCGAGGATGTATCTGAATAATTATACAATGATTTTAGATAAATTTGTTTAGTCTTATTTCCTTTATATTTTTTTTGTAATAATGTATAATTTATTTTATAAAATGGCTAAAAATCAAGGTATATACCTTGAAAATTACTAGGAGGGATGTATCATGGCATTAACGCCTATGATGAGACAATACGTTGAAATAAAAGAAAGATATGAAGATTGTATTCTTTTTTATAGATTAGGTGACTTTTATGAAATGTTTTTTGAAGATGCGAAGATAGCATCGAAAGAATTAGAACTTGTTTTAACAGGTAGAGAATGTGGTTTGGAAGAAAGAGCACCAATGTGTGGAATTCCATTCCATGCTGCAGCTTCATATATATCTAAATTAGTTAATAAAGGATATAAGGTTGCCATTGGTGAACAAGTTGAAGATCCTGCAGCTACTAAAGGTATAGTTAAAAGAGATGTAATTAAAGTTATTACACCAGGTACTTTTATAGAAAATACAACTGAAGAAGAATACAAAAATGTATATATATTATCTATTTATGAAGAAGATGGCATATATGGTGTATCCTCTTCAGATATTTCCACTGGTGAATTTAAAACAACATCATTTACTGTTTCTAAGGCAAGCCTTCTAGATGAAATATCAAAAATTTCACCAAAAGAAATTCTTATAGATAAGAGTATTTATGAAAACTTAGAAAATGATATTAAAGGTATAAGTAACGCTTTAGTTACTATTAAGGACTTCAATGACTTTTCTTGTAGTGATGAAGAAATGATAGCTCAATTCACATCTTTAGATTTAAAAAATCTTGATAAGAGAGCAAAGAAAGCTTCTTCTACATTATTAAAATACATATTAGAAACACAAAAGATAAGTTTATCTAATATAAATCTTTTAGAGACATATGACATTATAAACTATATGTCAATTGACAGTAGTTCTAGAAGAAACTTAGAACTTACTGAAAACTTAAGGGATAAGACTAAAAAGGGAAGTCTTATTTGGGTTTTAGATAAGACTGCCACTGCAATGGGAGGAAGAACTCTAAGAAAGTGGATCGAAGAACCATTAATAAAGAAGGATGAAATTGAAAATAGATTAACATCTGTAGAAGAATTATATAATAACACATATATAAATGAGGAAATTAGAGAAGCTCTTAAGGATGTTTATGATATAGAAAGAATTGTAGGTAAGATTTCTAATAAGAATGTTAATGCTAGAGATTTAGTTTCATTAAAATCATCATTACAAAAACTGCCATCTATAAAAGCTGTTTTAAATGGATTAAATGCACCATTACTAAAGGAATGGTATAATTCATTAGATACATTAGATGATTTAAATGAATTATTAAACTTAGCAATTATTGCTGATCCTTCAATATCAGTAAAAGAAGGAAATATAATTAATAATGGATATTCTGCCCAAGTAGATGAACTTAGAAGTGCAAAGCTTAATGGTAAACAGTGGATTGCTGAACTTGAAAATAAAGAAAGAGAATTTACTGGTATCCGTTCATTAAAAGTTGGCTATAATAAAGTATTTGGTTATTATATAGAGATATCTAAAGCAAATTATGCTACTATTCCTGAAGGGCGTTATATAAGAAAGCAAACTCTTGCTAATGCTGAAAGATTCATTACTGAAGAGTTAAAGGTTATGGAAGAAAAAATATTAGGTGCTGAAGAAAAACTTATTGCTTTAGAATATAAGTTATTTGTTGAAGTAAGAGATAAAGTAGAAAAAGAAATATCTAGACTTAAAAAGACTGCTAACATAATATCATCGTTAGATGTAATTTCAACTATGGCTATTATTGCCTTAGAAAATAATTATGTAAAACCACAAATTAACGAAGAGGGAATTTTTGAAATAAAAGAAGGACGTCACCCTGTTGTAGAAAAAGTAATTGATAAAGGTGAATTTATTTGTAATGATACACATTTAAATAGAAAGAAAGATAGGTTTCTTCTTATTACTGGACCTAATATGGCTGGTAAATCTACTTACATGAGACAAGTGGCTCTAATTAATTTAATGGCGCAAATAGGATCATTTGTTCCAGCAAACAGTGCCAATATTTCTATTTCTGATAAGATATTTACAAGAATAGGAGCATCAGATGACTTAGCAGGTGGTAAGTCTACTTTCATGGTGGAAATGTGGGAAGTATCAAATATCTTAAAGAATGCAACTTCTAAGAGTTTAGTTTTATTAGATGAAGTTGGAAGAGGAACATCTACATATGATGGATTAAGTATCGCTTGGTCAGTAATAGAATATATGTGTAATAAGGAAACATTAAAATGTAACACTTTATTTGCTACTCATTATCATGAGCTTACTAAATTAGAAGGTGTTATTGAAGGGGTTAAGAATTATTCAGTTGCTGTAACTGAAAAACTTGGTGAAGTAATTTTCCTAAGAAAAATTGTGGAAGGTGGTGCTGACCAATCATATGGTATTGAGGTTGCTAAACTAGCAGGGTTACCAGAAGGTGTTATTGAAAGAGCAAAGGAAATTCTACATAAGTTAGAAGGAGAAAAATCCTTTGATGAAAGTCATGAATTGTTAAGTGAACAAAGTAACAAAAGAAAGTTTATGGCCGAAGAGAACGTTGCAGAAGAAATCAAGGAAACTGTAGTGGAGACTAAACAAGAAGCTGTGGTAGATTTAGAAAAAGATTCTAAAAAAGAAGAAAAAGTGACTGTAGAAACTAATGATACAATACAAATAGATTTTGCAATGATTGAAAAGGAAGCTTTTCTTAAAGAAATTGCTAGTATTGAAATAATGACGATGACACCTCTTGCTGCAATGAATAAACTCTTTGAAATAGTACAAAAATCTAAGAATATGTAAGTGAGGTACTATGATGAAAAGAATAAATATATTAGATGAGCATACTTCTAATAAAATTGCTGCTGGTGAGGTTGTAGAGAGACCAGCCTCAGTAGTAAAAGAGTTAGTAGAAAACTCCATTGATGCAGGTGCTAAAAATATCACCATTGAAATAGAAGAAGGTGGAATAAAATTAATTCGTGTTATAGATAATGGTTCTGGAATTTATGCAGATGATATTTCGAAAGCATTCTTGCCTCATGCTACATCAAAGATTGTATCTGTGGATGATATATATCATATTAATACTTTAGGATTCAGAGGAGAAGCGCTGCCTTCTATTGCCTCTGTTTCTGAGGTTAACTTTAGAAGTAAGACTGCCGATGCCAATTTTGGTAAGGAAGTATCCATTTCTGCTGGTGAAATATTATCAATCAATGATATAGGGATGAATAATGGTTCAATTATGGAAGTGAGAAATCTATTCTTCAATGTTCCTGCTAGAAAGAAGTTTTTAAAGACTCCATCTAGAGAAGGATCTCTTGCCAATGATATTGTCACAAGAATAGCTCTTTCTTATCCTAATATTTCTTTTAAACTATTCAATAATAAAAAAAAGACTCTTTTAACTTATGGAGATAATAATTTAGCATCTACTATTAGAACTATTTATGGTAAAACAATTTATGAAGATATAATAGAATTCTCTAATCATGAAGACAGTTATATTAGGATATATGGATATGTTGGAAGAGAATCTATTGCACGTGGGTCTAGAAATAATCAAAGTATATATGTAAATAATAGATATATTAAGAATAAAACTGTTGTTGCTGCTGTGGAAAATGCTTTTAAATCTTTCTCAACAGTAAATAAGTTTCCTTTCTTTGTATTGTTTATTGATATTCCTGCTGATAATATAGATGTAAATATTCACCCAACAAAAGCAGAAATAAAATTTAAAGATGAAAGAATGATTTTTAAGGCTGTTTTTGATACTGTTCATAGTGCTTTGAAGAATGATGTATTCAATAGTTTTGCAATTCATCAAGAACAACTAAATGTTAATATTCAAAGTCCTTTATTGCTAAAAGAAGAACTTATAAATGTTGAGAAAAGAGAACAGATAGATTTACTTGAAACAAAAAACAGCTTACTAAAGGAACCTTCTATAAATGATATATATAGTTCTGTAACTATGAATGATATTAAAAAGGAAGAGAATATCTATAATGAATTAAAAGCTGCTAAAGAGGCTAAAAACTTCATTAAAAATGATGAATATGTTGAGCAAAATTTTGAGAAGGAAGAAATTTTATATAACAACTCTCATAAGGAAAACTCTAATGAAGAAAAAAGTGAAATCAAAAAGAGTATGGATAAAAAAGTTCCAGTGGCAAAATTTGCAGACTTAAGGGTTATTGGTCAATTTAATAAAACATATATCTTGGCAGAATATTTAGATTGTCTATATATAATTGATCAGCATGCAGCTCATGAAAAAATCCTATTCGAAAAATATCGAAATGATATCGAAAATAAGAATACTATTATTCAGCCTTTATTAATCCCGATGGTACTCGAAATGTCCATGGATGATTATGAATGCTATATTGAAAATAAGAATCTTTTTGAAGAGTCTGGTTTTATCATCGATGAATTTGGTGACAATACAATTTCTTTAAAAGAGGTTCCTTATTTCTTAGGAAAGCTGGACTCTAAAAAACTGTTCTTAGATATGATAGACAACCTAAAGAATATGGGAAGTGGAAAGACTGTTGAAGTTAAGATAAATAAAATTGCTTCAATGGCCTGTAGAGCTGCAGTAAAAGCTAATGATTATCTTACTGAAATAGAAATGAAAGAGCTAATTGAGCAATTAAGATATATTGAAGATCCTTTCCATTGTCCACATGGAAGGCCAATAATTATAAAAATGACCAATTATGAATTAGATAAAAAATTTAGAAGGATTGTTTAGAAAGGAAAATATATGAAAGATAAAATCTTAGTGCTAGCTGGTCCAACAGCAGTAGGTAAAACAGAACTATCAATTAGACTGGCAAAAGCCTTGAATGGTGAAATAATTTCTACTGATTCTATGCAGATTTATAAAGGCATGGATATAGGTTCAGCTAAAATAAAAGAAGAAGAAATGCTGGGAGTAAAACATCATATGTTAGATGTAGTTTCACCAGATATAGCTTTTTCTGTTGCAGATTATAAGGAGAGGGCAGAAAAAGCTATAGAAGACATATTAAGAAGAGGAAAACTTCCTATCCTTACTGGTGGGACTGGTTTATATATTAATGCTTTGACTTGTAATATGAATTTCACAGAATCTGAAAAGGACGATGAATATAGAGAAGAATTAAATAAACTTATAGATAAAGAGGGAGCAGAATATGTCCATAACATGTTAAAAGAAATAGATCCTATAAGTTATGAGTCTATTCATCCTAATAACAGAAAAAGGGTCATTAGAGCTTTAGAGGTATATAAGCTTACTGGTAAGCCTTTTAGCTCATATAATGCCGGTGATAATTTATATAAAAGCAAATATGATGTACATTATTTTGTATTAAATATGGATAGAACAAAGCTTTATGAGAGAATAAATAAAAGAGTAGAAATTATGTATGAAAAGGGATTACTTGTTGAATGTATTAATTTAAAGAAATTAGGGTATACTTCTTCTATGCAGTCAATGCAAGGAATAGGTTACAAAGAAGTGTTATTGTATTTAGATGGATTAATTACTTTAGAAGAAAGCAAGGAGATGGTTAAGCAAGGTTCTAGAAATTATGCAAAAAGACAACTTACTTGGTTTAGAAAGGATCCAAGAGCAATATTTTTGAATAAGGACTATATGTCTGATGATGAGATTTTAAATAAAATAATTAATGACATTAATAGGTAATAGCGTTATAATTTTAATTAACATATTGCTATATTATGGAGGTGGTTATGTTGAATAAACAACAAAATAATTTACAGGATATTTTTCTTAATGGTGCAAGAAAAAGCAAAATGCTAGTATCTATATATTTAACCAATGGGTTTCTTCTAAAAGGACTAGTAAAAGGATTTGATAATTTTACAGTTATATTAGATTCTGAAGGTAAACAAATGATGGTTTATAAACATGCAATAACTACAATTTCTCCAAACAAGCCTATTTTATTTGCAGAGGGTAATGAATATGGTAAAGAAGATGAAGGTTAATCTTTCATCTTTTTTTATATAAATACTTTATATTTACAAATTAATTATATATAATAGTCATAGTAACAAGATAATGGAGGATAAATATGATTAATTTAGCGGAAGACTTACTAGTTAATAAGTATAAGATAAAGCATAATGTTTTTGAGTTATATAAACAAGCATTAAATGACATTGAAGATCAATTAAAGGTTTATGATGAAATAAGAGAATATAATCAATTGAAGGTTTTACATGCTTTTCAAGAAGAAAGAATAAGTGATTCTCATTTTACTAATTCATCAGGATATGGATATGATGATATAGGAAGAGAAGCTCTAGACAAAGTATATGCAAGGGTATTCAATGCAGAAAGCGCTTTAGTTAGACCACATTTCGTAAATGGAACTCATGCCATAGGATGTGCTTTAATGGGTAATTTAAAAACAGGGGATACGATGGTATGTATTTCAGGCACTCCATATGACACATTACATAATATAATTGGTATCAATGATAAGGAAAACATCGGCTCTCTTAGAGAATATGGTGTAAAATATAAACAAGTAGACCTATTAAATGGAAAATTTGATGTTGAAAAAATAACAGAAGTTTTAAAAGAAGATAACAGCATAAAGCTTGTACATATTCAAAGAAGTACAGGGTATGGTTGGAGAAACTCATTTTTAGTATCAGAGCTAGGAGAAATAATCAAGGTAGTTAAATCAATTAGAGAAGATGTAGTAGTATTTGTTGATAACTGCTATGGTGAATTTATTGATACAATTGAGCCAACTGATGTGGGAGCTGACTTAATTGCTGGTTCATTAATTAAAAATGCTGGTGGTGGTATTGCACCAACAGGTGGATATATTGTAGGTAAATCAAAGTATGTTGAACAAGCCAGCTACAGATTAACAACTCCAGGAATAGGAGGAGAATGTGGTTCTACTTTCGGTGTAATGAGACAATTGTTCCAAGGGTTATTCCTAGCACCTCATATAGCAATGGAAGCTGTTAAAGGAGCAATCTTCTGCTCAAGAATTATGGAACTTGCTGGATTTGAAGTATTACCAAAATATACAGATAAGAGAAGTGATATAATACAAGCTATTAAATTTGGGAATAAAGAAAACCTTATTAACTTCTGTAAGGGTATTCAAAAAGGTTCACCAATTGATTCATTTGTTGAATGTGAACCATGGGCAATGCCTGGATATACAGATGAGGTAATTATGGCAGCAGGAGCATTTATTCAAGGTTCTTCAATAGAATTATCTGCTGATGCACCAATTAGGGAGCCTTATATTGCATATTTACAAGGTGGATTAACATTTGATCATGCAAAAATAGGTGTATTATTAGCTTTAAATAACATAATATAATTTTAAGTATTAAAAAAGAGAACTTAAATGGGGTTCTCTTTTTTAATATGTTCTATATATACCTATAAGCTTACCAAGTATACTGCAATTATCAACTATAATTGGTTCCATCTCATCATTTTCTGGCTGCAATCGTATATGATCATTTTCTCTATAGAATGTTTTAAGTGTTGCTTCATTTTCTATTAAGGCAACAATCTTATCACCATTAGATGCAGTTTGAGTTCTTTCAATTATCGCAAAATCTCCATCAAGTATACCTGCTTTAATCATACTACTACCACTTATTTTAAGCATAAATAAATCATTATTATGCTTAACGTAATCTAATGGTAGTGGAAAAGAATCCTCGATATTTTCATTAGCTAGTATAGGAAGTCCAGCAGTTACTCTTCCGATAATTGGTACATTGATCATTTCTTTCTTAACAACAGAATCAACTATTTCTAATGCTCTAGGTTTTGTAGGATCTCTTTTTATTAATCCTTCTTTTTCAAGATGCTTTAAATGTCCATGAACCGAAGATGTTGACTTAAGTCCAACAGCCTTACATATTTCCCTAACAGTCGGTGGATATCCTTTTTCGCTTGTAAAATCTTTTAAAAATTCATATATCAATAATTGCTTATCATTTAACTCGCTCATCTTTTAACACCTCACTTTAGTAATTGTATTATAACATACTGTAAATTTAATATCAAACGAATGTTCTATAAAATAACTATTGAAATTTATACAATACTTTGATAGAATATAAAAGTTAATTAAGTTGAGGTGATATTATGAGCAACAATAAATATACTGAAGATGATTACTGTGATTTAATTCCTGGTGGAAAGATATGTGATAACTGTGGTAAATGCTTAGAAGAAGCAGGTGTTGATATTAGAGCTATAAAAATTGAAGATATATCTAAAAATGTTGAAGAAAATAAATTTATCGAAGAAGAACTTAAAAAAGCAATGGATACAGCTCTTGATTTACATATAGAATCAAATGAAGCAGAATATTCTGTAGATTTAGAAAATTATCTTGAAGATGATTATGTAGATGCTTTTGAAAACATTGTGTATCTTGATGATATAGGGTTAGATGAAGAAGAATCATTAGAAGATTCAACTATCGAATTATATCCAGGATTAAGAACAGTTTCTTTAAAAAATAAAAAATAAGATAAATAATAAAAAACTATATTACATTAAGTGATATAGTTTTTTATTATTTACAAATTAGAAAGAGGATTAGAATTTACAGCATCTCTTAATTGCTCCTCATCAACATGAGTGTAAATTTGCGTTGTAGATATACTTTCATGTCCTAATATGTTTTGTAAACTCCTTATATCAACATTACCATGCTTATACATAAGTGTTGCTGCTGTATGTCTTAACTTATGAGGAGTATACTTAGCGTTGGTAAATCCAGCATTTGAAATATGCTTTTTAACTAATATTTCGACAGTTCTCTTATTAATAGGTGTATTTCTAGCTGATAAAAATAAGTAATTCTTATTTTTAGATATTGCTTTAGAATCATCTCTGACAGATAAATATTGCTCTAAAGCTTTAATACATACCGAATTAAGGTAAATAGTCCTTTCTTTATTTCCTTTGCCGATTATAGTTAAAGTGTCGCTTTTAATCTTGTTAATTTCAATGCTACATAATTCAGAAACTCTTAAGCCACAGTTAAGAAAGAAAACCAAAATACAGTAATCTCTTTCATAATTTTTATTAGACTTATCTAATGAATCAAGAAGTTCGATACTTTGATCTAATGTTAAATAAATAGGGTGCCTTTCATTGATCTTCGGCGATTCCAACTCAGCTGCAGCATTAAATTGAATAACCTTAGCTTTATTGTGAAGATAATTATAAAATGACTTTAAAGTTGCTACTTTTCTAGCTCTTGCATAATTACTATTGTTTCTTTGTTTTTCAGCATAAGATAAGAATGCATACATATCAGTTAACTTAATTGATTTTATAAAATCACTATTGATATCATCAATTGGTATATCTATAAATTGAATATTATCATCTAATTGATACCCTTTATAAACCTTTATAAACTTAAAAAAGACAGATAAATCTGTTTTATAAGCGTTTATAGTATTGATTGATTTACCTTTGATTGTTTCTAAATAATTTAAAAAATCCTTTACTAGCATAGGTAGATTCTCTTTTTCTTCAATTTCTATACCAAATTTATTAATTCGAGGTACATCTGATACATTGGCACACAACAATTCAATATCTATATTTTTTTTATTAACAGTACTTTTATTAGTAACTTTATGAGCTTTAGCTATAGACCTATTAAGGCCTAATTCTTTAAGCCATTTTTGAATGCTTCTTACTCCAATTTTATAAATTTCAGATAATTGCTTAGTGGTTAAATGATGCTTTTCAGTAAGGATATATAAATCCTTTATGATTGGTTCGTAACTACGAGAAGACTCTAAATTATTGAAATTAGCATATACTTGTTTTAATTTACTTTCATCTCGCTTATTTAATGTAACATTTAATAGTTTGTTTACTTCACTAGTATATGAAAAGTTAGAATAATTATTATTTGAAGTTCGTTTTAATGTCAATTGTATACCTCCATTATAAGCTATAAAACCTCTATTTTATTATATCATAGAGGTTTTTATAATTCAATAATACGAATTTCGCTAAATAGGTATTTAGCGAAATATATAAATTAATAAAAATTATTAATTTATATTATGTATTTATGAAAAATATACACATAACTTTTAATTTAAAATATATTTTTAAATTATTGAAAATTATATTTTTACTAATTAACATAAAAGCTAGAAATATTTTTTTTATCAGAATTGAAATCCCTTTATAAGTAAAATAAGTACTAAAAATACTTAATTATAATAAAATTATATTAATATATATAAATAACATATATAACTTATATTAGTTTAATTAATAAAAATAGCTAAAGATGAATTCTTTTATAATCTTTAGCTATTTTTATTAAACCTTTTTAATTTTTACAATTAAATCACTCATAATCAATTCAGATTTCGAAAAACCTTTTCTGAAAGATCTAATTTGTTTATATTTAACATTATCCATCTCAAAGTCAAGGACATCTATACGATCACCAGTATATTTTATTGGGTCTTTTTTACTTTTTAAATAAACGCTAATTTCCATAATATTTATCTCCTTGTAAGTACTTAAATTTATTATATAAAATTTTAAATAGAAAAACTATAGATAAATTTAATTATCTATAGTCTCAAATAAATTATTTTAAAATCCCAAATGGCTTACCAAGTGGTAATATAACTCTTTTTAAGTGACTATTTAACACGTTACCTGCACATCCGTAGAATGATAAGATAGCTATTATTAATTCTGACCATGCAGCTATCCCGTGAGTTAATTCTGTAGCTATACCAAATGAGCTTAATGATAATCCTAAGAATAAGAAATCTATACATACAAAGATTAAGAATAATACTTTGTTAGTTTCTAAAGCACCTACTGTCATAAATAATGTAAAAATTAAGTACCCTAAGAATGCAACACCTAATTGAGTTGTATCAACTGAAGCAGCTAATTTTTCTCCAAATACTCCATTTTGGATCATCCAAGAGAATCCCATTGCATACCAGAAAAATGCGTATGCTCCAAATGCTGTAGCTCCAAATACATTATTATGTTTGAAATCATTAATACATGCAACTAATTGCGCTGATGCTCCTAAAAATATAGCCCATGGTAAAACTAAAGATACTCCTGAAGTTAATCCTAACTTTTGTGAAGAAGCAACTAAAGTTATTATTGCTAAACCAAATAATCCCAATGCAGATGGATCAGCAACAAGGACTTTTACATTTCTTTCATTTGTGTTTTCCATTATATTTCCCCCTGTTGTATAAATAAAATCGACTATCCTAGATTAACAGAACATTAAGTTTTAGTCAATATTAATTTTTAAAACTTTAATCTTCTTATATTTATATCAGTAGACAAATTGTTAAAACTATACATAATTAGAATTTCATTATAATCCTTATCTTTCATAAAATTTCTTATAGATTCTTTAAAATATCTCAAATCTATGATATCAATAATTTCATAATTATATGATAAAAATTGAATAAATGAATTAGCATAAGAATCCTTAAAAATCAATATACTACTACCTTTTCTTTCTTCCGAAATATTTTCATTAATTACTTTAGTTAATCCATTATTGCCCCAAAGAAAAGCTGAATATTTATCACTTCCTTTAAATTTATCTAAATCCATTAATGAAAGCTTTTCTTTGCCATCTATTTCAATATGCAAACCTAAAATGTTATAATATGTAATAAAATCACTATCTGCCTTGAAATATTTACTTCTATTATAATATGTTCCCAAGAAATTATTTATTGTTATTTTTTCTAAGTTATTTATATCAACAATTTCTAAACCTAAATAATCCATATATGTTAAATAAGCTAAATAAGCCCCATAAGATGTCCAATGATGATCTGTCTTATAATATATATAATCATCTTTATTTTTTAATAATTCTTCAGCAACATTTATGGTGTTTATATGATCGTTACTTTTCAAAGAAAGATAGCTATTGATAGAATTAATTAATGATAATTGATCAACTAGTGGCAAATATCGTGGTGTTAATTCATCATATATAGCATAGGAATTAGGAATAATAAAAAAATCCACTTCTTTATTATAGTTATTAGTAAACGTTATAATAGAATTAAGATTGTTTTCCAGCATCTCATCATTAAAAGTGGTAAATTTTTTAAATAAATAATTTTCCTTACCAAAAATTATATCATTATTTTCTCTTTTTCCTAATAGATATTCTATTCTTGACTTTAAATCAATCCAATTATCCCTTAAAAAGAATTGATCATTAATATACTTTTCATAATCAGATGAAAAGCTAGTATCAATATATGATTTAAGTGATAAAATAGGCATTTGAGATAATTTTCTGTTTTCAAGTTCCGAAAATTCATTTGGAGAATTAATAATATCTATCACCGTAAAAAGAATTACTAAGATGCTAAATACAAAGAATGTTGGGTATTTTTTCAAAATATTTTTCTTCATATGTATCACCTAAAATCTAAAATATAAAAATGGATTATAACTAGAATCTACTAAATATGCCACTGATAAAATAAATATTGATATCAAAAATAGTGTACTGACATACTTATTTATTTTCAATCTATTCCAGATAGATGTAACCACTGGTGTACTGCATAATACTCCAATAACAATTATAATTATATAATTTTGTAAATAATAAATCCATTCTGTATTGTATTTAAACAGAAAAAGTTGTTTTAAAAATACTTTTAATAAATTTAAGTCTGTTATAGCAAATATTGCCCAACCGATTAAAAGCATAAATATTGTATAAGCGTGTGTTAAAAACTTATAGTTATTAAGATATTTATTTAAAATTAATTTCTCTAATGAAATTAATAAAAAGAAGTACAATCCCCATAAAATAAAGTTAAATTCCGCACCATGCCATAATCCTGTTAAAAACCACACTATTAATAAATTTAAAAATGAACGCTTTGCCCCTTTTCTATTTCCTCCAAGAGGTATGTATAGATAATCTTTAAACCAAGATCCTAAAGTTATATGCCACCTTCTCCAAAATTCAGAAACACTTTTAGATATGTAAGGATAATTGAAGTTTTTAGGGAATACAAATCCCAAACATTTTCCAAGTCCTATAGCCATTGTGGAGTAACCACTAAAATCATAGTAAATTTGCAATGAAAAAGCTAATAAGCTAAGCCATGTCATAGGTGTAGAAATATTGGAAAAACCAATATTTTGTGCTTCTTCCCAAAGCATTCCCAAATTATTAGCTAGTAACACTTTTTTTCCTAAACCTACAATAAAATCTTCAACACCCTCTTCTACTAATGACCAATTATTTCTTCTATTAACCAACTTTTCTTTTATATCAGTATATTTGACTATAGGACCTGCAATTAATTGTGGAAACATTGTTACAAAAGTAGCAAAATTAACAATATTCTTTTCAGGTCTTATTCTACCTCTATAAACATCTATGGTGTAAGATAGTGTTTGAAATGTATAGAAACTTATTCCTAGGGGCAATGTCATTGAACTAAGTGGTATATTACTTTTAAAAATATTATTTATATTATCTGCTATAAAATTATAGTATTTAAATACAAATAATATCCCTATATTAAAAATAATTGATGTACTTAAGAGAATTTTTTGTTTTTTCTTATTCTCTTTTTCTTTCCATATTCTTTGTGATATACAATAGTCTACTAAAATTGAGGCAATCATTAATATGATGTATTTTGGTTCTCCCCATGAATAAAATAGTAGACTGAAAATCAATAAGCATAAGTTCTTATATTTCATAGGAAGTATAAAATAGAAAAGAAAGAAAATAGGCATAAATCTAAATAAAAAAATTAAACTACTAAAAACCATTTTTTCTCCTTATATAAAAGTTAGATTACAAGTATAGCAATCTAACTTTTTATAAATTATTTTTTCTTATACTCTTCAATTCTCTTAGATAAGCCTTCTAAATACTCTACTCTTTCATATTTATAAAGAAGTTCTTCTTCTAGTGCTTCCTTTTCATTTGTAAGTTCATTTAAAAGGCCGTAATTTGATGGGTTTTCTTCCATTTGTTTATCTATATTTGATATTTTCTCTTCTAAGTCATCAATATCATTATATATAGTTTCAAACTCCTTTTGTTCTTTAAATGAAAATTTAGGATTATCTTCCTTAGTTTTTACATATTCTTTTTTAATAGTTGCTTTTTTATTGTTAGTATCTTTTCCATTTATTAATTCTATTTCTTTATGAATTAAATAATCACTGTAATTACCATTGTATATTTTTATAGTACCTTTACCTTCAAAAGAGAATATCTTATTACAAGTTCTATCAAGGAAGTATCTATCATGGGATACAACTATGACTATTCCTGTAAATTCATCAATAAAATCTTCTAATATCTTTAATGTCTCAATATCTAAATCATTTGTAGGCTCATCTAGTATTAAAACATTTGGTGCTTCCATTAATATTCTCAGTAAATGAAGTCTACGTCTTTCTCCACCTGAAAGTTTATTGATAGTTGTATATTGAAGTATACCGTCAAATAAGAATCTTTCCGCCAGTTGTGAAGCTGTTATCACAGTGCCATCTTCTGTTGGAATTGTTTCTCCTCCTTCTTTTATATAATCAATGGCTCTCATGTTTAAATCCATATGAGAATCATCTTGTGCAAAGGTGCATATCTTCACTGTATCTCCAATTTCAATACTTCCTGAATCTACTTTTACACTATCATTAATTAAATTAGTAAGAGTTGTTTTCCCCATACCGTTATCACCAATAATACCAATTCTATCGCTTTTTAAGAATATATAAGAGAAATCTTTTAATAATACCTTTTCATTATATCTTTTTGATATATTATATAATTCTATTGTTTTCTTTCCTAATCTTCTTCCTACAAAAGGCATATCTATATTTTCCGGAGCAGCAATATATTCTTGATTTACTAATTCATCAAAACGTTGAAGTCTTGCTTTTTGTTTAGTTGTTCTAGCTTTAGCCCCTCTTCTTACCCATTTTAATTCTTTAAGGATAAGTTTTTGTCTCTTTTCCTCCATTGCTGCTTCAAGCTCAAGCCTTTCTGCTTTCTTTTCTAGGAAATAGCTATAGTTTCCATCATATGAATATAACTTTCCTCTATCTAGTTCAATAGTTCTATTTGCAACTCTATCTAAGAAATATCTATCATGAGTAATCATCATTAATGCGCCTTTTCTGGCATTTAAATAATCTTCTAACCATTCTATAGAGGAAGAATCTAAATGATTAGTAGGTTCATCTAATATTAATAAATTACAAGGACTTATTAAAGCAGATGCTAGAAACACTCTTTTTTTCTGTCCACCAGATAAAGTAGACATTTTAACATTGTAGTTATTTATTCCAAGCTTAGTTAAGATTGTTTTTGCTTCACTTTCCAAATTCCATAAATTCAGATTATCTATCTTTGATTGTAATGCTATTAGTTTATTGTTAAGCTCTTCAGAAAACTCACGGTTATTAATAGTTTCTAGTAATAGCTCATATTCCTTTAAAAGTTTCATTTCGATATTATCACCATGGAAAACTTGCTCAAGTACTGTAGTTTCATCTTTATATTCTGTATTTTGGGATAAATATTCTATTCTTAAATCTTTACTTTTAGTAACTTCACCACTGAAGAATTCATCTTTTCCTGCCACTATCTTTAAAAGCGTAGACTTCCCTGCTCCATTTAAACCAATTAAGCCTATCTTATCGCCTTCATTTATATTTAAAGTAACATTATCCAATAGTATTTTTTCACTATACGATTTACTTATCTTATCTAATGTAATTAAATTCATAATGAACTCCTTTATTTATATTATTAAACATCTTATTTTAACATAAATCATTCATAAAAATCAAAAAAGCCCTTCATTAAAATAAATTTAATGAAGGGTATATTTATTACACATTTGGTATTATCTTTTTCATATATGGTTTTATAAATTTTACAAATGGAATTCCTAAGATAGTTACTACTACAAACTCTCCTAGTGCTACTTGGAAAATTGTAAGTATTAATGGTAAAGCGTAAAGATAGCTTAACATCCATCCTACTATTAATCCATTTATTATAGTTGGCCATAAAGATGCTATAATTAAAGCACTCTTACTATTTCTTATAATCTTTGGTGTGTAATAAACAGCAACTACGCTTATAAATGTAGCAATAGTTCCAAAGATTATATCCATCATTCCATTAGGGCCTAGCATATTTGCAATAAAGCATCCTAAGGTCAATCCACCAATATAAAGAGGATCAAATAAAGCAAGTAGCACTAATACTTCTGAAATTCTAAATTGATAGCTTCCAAAAGATAACGGTGCTATAACTAGTGTAGTAACTGCATAAAGTGCTGCTATAGCAGCTGTTATTACTATTCTTTTAGTTTTATTCATTTTTAAGTCTCTCCTAATAATAATATTAGAACCTTCTAAGAAAATAGACAAGTAAAAAGGTACCTATATATAAATATAGGTACCATAATAACCTTGATAAGTCTATTATAAACACCTAGTTTTATTTAACGACAGGAGGTTCACGAACTGTCCAGGTAATTATTATACATAAAATTATCAAAAAAATCAATATCTATAATATTCTATTGAGAAAAGAGCGTATCCTTATGGTTTCACTATTACGCTTATACCACCAGTCACGACTCCATATAAATAAAATATCCTTAGAATTAGCTAGAAGGTATAATATTTCTTTTAGGCTATTTTCATTAAACTCACTTATACTATCAAAATATATAGGGACAAAATTATTAGGATTTTCCTTGGTGAAAACTATATATCTTAATGTATAATTGTCGTAATGGAAATTACACATTATTTTATATCCCCATGATTTTAATAAAGATAATATTTCACTTTCATAATTAATTCCTGTAGTAATAGTATTGTTTAATTCAATCATTACATCTTCATTAAAAAGTTCATTTAAATAATTTTCCAAAGGCAAATTATTATTTAAAATTTTATTAGTAAATTTAACAGCTTTAATTAATATATTGAAATAATCTTCCACCGATGAATATTCACTAATATACTGATTGTTTTTCTCAATGTTATTTATAAGCATATAATAGTAATATTTATTAATAAAACTTAATAGTTGTTCACCTTCATTAATTGATTTAGTATTTGTATAAATAAAGTCTAAAAGATGTAATACTTCTTCATCTAAAGATGTAACTCTATTTATAATACTTATATAGTTGCGATACTTCATTAATTTATTACATATTTTTTTTAAATATAGGTTAAATTCATCCTCGTTCAATATATATTTTGATAGCGACTTATATTCTTCTTCAATTAGCACTGGTTTTAAAAATTTAAATGATTTGATATAAATATTTAAACAATCAATATTTTCTTTAAACTGCTTAAATATTTCTCGTTCATAAGCATAATATTTATTAAATGCTTCATTTTTCTTATCTCTATAAATAAGACCTTTAATCCAATAACTTATATTATTATTAGTATACTTTGTTATCAAATGTCCATTGTGATTGAAATTAATACGTTTAACTTCATTTTCTAACTCTTCTTCTGATAATGACTTATTATAAATATCAGAATTTATAAAATCTTCACTATAGATATTGCTATATATAGGTGGTAATAAAGCAAAGCTATTATTTAATAGTGCACTTAACTTATTAATAGCTATATTTAACTCTTCTATTTTTACATTCTTTCTTAAAGATGAGAAGATTTTATTATCTTTAAATTTCATATACTTAAAATATATTGTTAATAGGTTTTCATTAAGTATATATTGAGATAACTTAAGTATATTCTCATGATTACTCCATTGAAATATCAAACTTTTATTCATAGTAGTAAAAAATCTATATTCATTATCTTTATAGTTTATATTTTGCTCTGTTAATTTATATAATTGTATTAATGAATAACTACATGGATCAACTTGTGAAAATGAATTATATACTTTGATTATCTTTTTACCTTTAGCTTTAATTTCTCTAATAAGTATATCTACTTTTTCCTTTGATACATTCAAATTCTTATTGCTATCATCTAAATTAATTATGTCCTTCATCATATAAATTTCGACCTCTCTATTAATTATAGGTTCCATATATTTTATGATTTGGATATAAATAAGATTACATAGTAGAAAAGTTTTTGCTAGCTTAGTTTTTTTATATAAATAAATTAGGACAGATTAAAAAATCTATCCTAATTTATTGTATTATTAATTTTTATTAAACATTTATATCTGATTTTATATCAATATATTCTTTATATTTTTCAAGATATGGGTTTATATATTCATTAATGAATTCCACAACTTGACTTGATGCTCTTCCAACAAAATCTGTAGGATTTATTATTACCTCTATTTCTTCTCTTGATAGATTGAATGTTGAATCATTTACAATTCTTTCAATTAAATCATTCTCTAAACCTTCGCCTTTGACTCTTTGAGCTGCAGCCATTGAATGTATTCTAACTCTTTCGTGCAGTTCTTGTCTATCTCCACCTTTTTTTACAGAAGCCATCATAATATTTTCTGTAGCCATAAATGGAAGTTCATTCATTACATGAGATGCTATTACCTTATCATATACTACCATATTTTCAGCAATATTTATATATAAATTTAAAACACCATCTAAAGCTAAGAATCCTTCTGCAACAGAAAGTCTCTTATTAGCAGAATCATCTAAAGTTCTTTCAAACCATTGTGTTCCAGCCGTTATTGCAGGATTTAATGAATTTACTATTACGTACCTTGCTAATGCACTTATTCTTTCACTTCTCATTGGATTTCTTTTATATGCCATAGCCGAAGATCCAATTTGATTTTTTTCAAAAGGTTCTTCAACTTCTTTTAAGTTTTGAAGAAGTCTTAAATCATTACTAAATTTATAAGCGCTCTGAGCCACTTCTGATAATGTATTTAAAACTATTGAGTCTAATTTTCGAGGATAAGTTTGACCTGTTACTCCATAGCTTCTATTAAAGCCCATTTTTTTAGCAATTAGTCTGTCTAATTCTTTTACTTTTTCTTCATCACCGTCAAATAATGCCATAAAGCTTGCTTGTGTTCCAGTTGTTCCTTTTACCCCTCTTAGTTTTAAAGTTGAAATTAAGAACTCTATATTTTCTAAATCCATCACAAGATCTTGCATATATAAAGTCGCTCTCTTACCTACTGTAGTTAATTGAGCAGGTTGGAAATGAGTAAATCCTAAAGTAGGCATATCCTTATATTTTAAAGCAAATTTAGATAAGTGTGATAAAACTGCTATTATTTTTTCTTTAACTATTTCTAATGCCTCTTTCATTAGTATAATATCTGTATTATCACCTACATAACAGCTTGTAGCCCCTAGATGAATTATACCCTTAGCTTTAGGACATTGTAATCCATATGCATATACATGACTCATTACATCATGTCTTACTTCTTTTTCTTTTTTTATTGCATCATCATAATTAATATTATATATATTATCTTTTAATTCATTAATTTGTTCATCAGTTATATCTAACCCTAATTCTTTTTCAGCTTCAGCTAATGCTACCCATAGCTTTCTCCAAGTAGAAAATTTCATATCTTCTGAGAATATGTAACTCATTTCTTTAGATGCATATCTTGAATTTAGTGGTGTACTGTATAAATCTCTCATATTAATACCTCCGAATAAAAAGTAATTAAGTTATTTTTTCATTCGTATTATATCATACTTTATTAAAATTTTACATGTTTTTTTCAAAAAATAAAAAAAGTGCACAAATGCACTTTTTTTTATTATTCTTCAATGCTTTCGATTAATTTAGCAATTTCTTCGCAAGCTAAAGCTTCATCATCACCATTAGCGCTTACAGTTATTGCTGCACCTTTAGTTACTCCTAAAGATAAAACTCCGATTAAGCTTTTAACATTAGCTTTTTTTCCATTAAATTCAATACTTACATCTGATTTGAAAGCTGAAGCTTTCTTTACTAATAAAGTCGCTGGTCTTGCGTGTAAACCAGTTCCATTGTTAACTACTACTTCTTTAGATACCATCTAACACACCTCTTTACTTAATTTTATATACCTAACTACTACATTATATAACGAGAAAAAAATAATTTCAAGTATTATGTATATCTTTTAGAAAAAAAGCACTATTTTTTATATTTATACTATGAATTTCTTGGAATATGAAAAAAGGGGATGTCGCACTAAAAATTTTATATACAATATATTGTTTTAATAATTAAAAATCAACATAATATATTGTATTATTTATTCTTAATGCCACATCCCCTTTAAGTTTTTAATATATGTTATCTAGGCTGGACTATTAACTTTATAGCGGTTCTTTCTTGTCCGTCTATTTCAATGTCAGTAAAAGCAGGAACACATACTATATCTCTTCCGCTTGGTGCTACAAATCCCCTAGCAATTGCGATGGCTTTAACAGCTTGATTAATTGCACCAGCACCTACAGCTTGAATTTCAACTATATTTTTTTCTTTGATTATTGCAGCTAAAGCACCTGCAACTGAATTTGGGTTTGATTTTGTTGATACTTTTAATACTTCCATTCAAATTCCTCCTAAATCGTTTACATAAATATTAATATTATAATACTTCTTACACTTATATATATTCTATTAAAAGTGATAATATCCTCTTTATTTTATAAAAAAATACATTTTGTTAAAACAAAATGTATTTTTTTTATTTATTATTTAGCAAAATCAACTGCTCTAGTTTCTCTAATTACGTTAATTTTAATTTGCCCTGGATATTCTAATTGTTCTTCAATACTCTTAGCTAAATTACGTGCTAACTCAATTGAACTAGCATCATCTAATACTTCCGGTTTAACCATAATTCTTATTTCTCTTCCAGCTTGAATAGCATATGACTTTTCTACACCCTCATAAGAATTTGCGATTTCTTCTAACTTTTCTAAACGCTTAATATAAGTTTCTACAGTTTCTCTTCTTGCACCAGGTCTTGCAGCCGATATTGCATCTGCAGCCTGAACTAATATTGCTTCCATTGAAAGCATTTCCACATCGCCATGATGTGCTGCAATAGCATTAACTACTAATGGAGATTCATGATATTTCTTAGCTAAATCTCCTCCTATTAATGCATGAGGACCTTCTTGTTCTTGATCAACAGCTTTACCTATATCATGAAGTAAACCTGCTCTTTTTGCTAAATTAACATCAAGCCCTAATTCTGAAGCCATTAATGCAGCTAAATAAGCAACTTCGATAGAATGTTTTAAAACATTTTGTCCGTAACTAGTACGATACTTTAATCTACCTAATAGTTTAGTTATTTCTGGGTGTAAACCATGTACACCAGTCTCTAATGTTGCTTGTTCACCTTCTTCTTTAATGTCATTTTCAACATCCTTTTGAGCTCTTTCAACCATTTCTTCAATTCTAGCAGGATGTATTCTGCCATCAACTATTAATTTTTCCAGTGCTATTCTAGCAACCTCTCTTCTAATTGGATCAAAACTTGATAATATAACAGCTTCTGGAGTATCATCAATAATTAAATCTACCCCTGTTAATGTTTCTATTGTTCTTATATTTCGCCCTTCTCTACCAATAATTCTACCCTTCATTTCATCATTTGGTAACGGTACAACATGTACAGTAGATTCTGAAACATGATCTGCAGCACAACGTTGAATAGCTGTAGTGATTATCTCTCTAGCTTTCTTATCAGCTTCGTCTTTTGCTTTAGATTCAATTTCTTTTATCATTAGTGCAGCTTCATGAGATACTTCTCTTTTAACTTCAGCTAATAATATTTCTCTAGCTTCTTCAGAAGATAGATTAGCTACTTTTTCTAATTCTTCTCTTCTTTTTTTGCACAATTCTTGCACATTTAAATCCATTTCATCTATTTCACGCAGTCTTTTATTGATAGTTTCCTCTTTTTTCTCCAAAAGGTCACTTTTTTTATCAAGAGTTTCTTCTCTTTGAATAACTCTTCTTTCAAGTCTTTGAACTTCATTTCTTCTCTCACGAGATTCTTTATCAAAATCACTTCTAAGTCTGTGAACTTCTTCTTTTGCCTCTAAAATAGATTCTTTTTTAGTAGCTTCCGCTTCTCGTGTCGCTTTTTTAAGTAACTCTTCTGCTTCATTCTCTAAAATACTGACTCTTTTTTTTGTGGCTGTTTGTATCAGCTTATAAATTATGAAACTTATAATTGCTAACACAATAATATTACATAATATTATTAGTAATATATTCATTCCAACACCTCCTAGCATATTAATTATACGTATATATAAAAATAAAAGCGTAGTAGGTGTCATATTATTCTCACTGAACCTTGAATATGATAAACCAGTATTTGTTATTATTTTATCTTATAAATAAAATTATGTCAAGTTTAGTTGATTTTATCATATTTTATTAATAAGCAATTACCTTATTATTATATCCTATCTTATTTTGTTTATACAACAAAAAAAAATCGCTGTAGAGCGATTTTTTTATTAATTATTCTTCAGCCTTTTCTGATGCAACCTTAACGTTATCTTGATTTATAGGTAAATCATATTTGCTTCTGATTTGATTTTCAATTTCTAAAGCTATTTCAGGATTTTCTCTTAAGTATTGCTTAGCATTTTCTCTACCTTGACCTAGTCTGATATCATTATAAGAGAACCAAGCTCCACTCTTTTGAACTATGCTTTCTTTAACGCCTACATCTACAATATTTCCAACTTTAGAAATACCTTCGTTGTACATAATATCAAATTCAGCTACCTTAAATGGAGGGGCAACCTTATTTTTCATTATTTTAACTCTAGTTCTATTACCTATTATTTCATCACCTTGTTTGATAGAATCTATTCTTCTAACATCCATTCTTATTGAAGAATAAAATTTAAGCGCTCTACCACCTGTAGTTGTTTCTGGATTACCAAACATTACTCCAACTTTTTCTCTTAATTGATTAATGAATATTACAATACAGTTTGACTTATTAATTGTACCTGTTAATTTTCTTAAAGCTTGAGACATTAATCTTGCTTGAAGACCAACGTGAGAATCACCCATTTCTCCCTCAATTTCAGCTCTAGGCACTAAAGCAGCAACAGAGTCAACTACTACAACATCAATAGCACCTGAACGAACTAATGCTTCTGTAATTTCTAATCCTTGCTCACCAGTATCTGGTTGAGAAACGATTAGATTTTCAGTATCAACTCCAACATTTCTTGCATAACTAGGATCCAAAGCATGTTCAGCATCGATAAACGCTACTGCTCCTCCTCTTTTTTGAGCTTCAGCTGAAATATGTAATGCTACTGTTGTTTTACCAGAACTTTCTGGTCCGTATATCTCAATTATTCTTCCTCTAGGTACACCGCCAATTCCTAAAGCTATATCTAAATCTAGAGAACCAGTAGAAATAGCATCAACATTTAGTGAGCTATGTTCTCCTAATTTCATTATTGAACCTTTACCAAATTGTTTTTCTATCTGTCCCATTGCATTTTCGATAGCTTTCATTTTATCCATATCGATATTTGCCATTAACTTCACCCTTTCTCGAACATTTGTTCCATGAATAAATTATAAACAAAATAGTTCTGTTAGTCAATAAAAATATAATAGTTTTTACTATACGTTAAAAGTTCCATCTAAACAATACATAGAAGGAACTTTCTTAAGTATAACCTATTTTTAATATTTTAAACTATTTATTTGTTGAAATTGCACCTTTATTTTTTATAAAGTAGTCAATTCCAGAAATTATAGTCATAGCTACTGCTATAAATAATGCTATTTTTGGAGCATATGCAAAGAAGTTATTTAAAAATGCACTTGCTTCAAATGAACTATTTAATGATTGTATTGATTCAATATTAAATTGTAACAATAATAGTAAAATAGCTATTATTTGAGTAACTGTCTTAATTTTTCCCCACCAGCTGGCAGCTATTACAATACCTTCTGAAGCAGCGACAGTTCTAAGTCCAGATACAGCAAATTCTCTTGCAATTATTATTACTGCAGCCCAGCTAGGTATTAAATGTAATTCAACTAGTGAAATTAATGCAGCTGTAACTAATAATTTATCAGCTAATGGATCCATAAACTTACCGAAGTTAGTTATTTGGTTTCTACTTCTTGCTATATATCCATCCAGCTGATCAGTTAATGAAGCTATTATAAATATTAATGTAGCTATTATTGAACCATAAGGAATTCCTTTCCCAATTAAAAAAATTAAGAATACAGGAACTAAAATAACTCTTAACAAAGTTAATTTATTTGCTAGATTCATTCCAAACATCTCCCACCAAATCATATTCCATAATATTTGTTATCTTGACTTTAATTATATCACCTTTTTTAAGCACTTTCCCCTTAGTAATATAAATTAAGCCATCTATTTCTGGAGCCATTTCATAATTTCTTCCTATGTAATATTCTCCAGTACTGCCATCTATAATAGTATCATATATATTTCCAATTTTCAATTTATTTAAATCTTTAACAATACCTCTTTGAATATTCATAAGCTTTTCTTTTCTTTTGATTTTAACATCTTCATCTACTTGATTTGGTAATTTAGCAGCAGCTGTTCCTTCTTCTTGTGAATAAGTAAATACGCCTACGTTATCAAGCTTGTAATTCTTTAAGAATCTACATAGCTCATTAAAATCTTCTTCAGTTTCACCAGGGAATCCAACAATTAATGATGTTCGTAAAGTTATACCAGGTACTTTTTCACGTAATAAATTAATTTTGCCAATGATAGTTTCTTTATTAGTCTTTCTCGCCATCATTTTTAAGATATTATTGCTTATGTGTTGAATTGGTAAATCTAGGTATTTCATAACTTTTGGATTATTAGCTATAACTTCTATTAATTCATCAGTTATTTCTTCAGGATAACAATAAAGAAGTCTTATCCATTCTAGTCCTTTTATATTAGATATTTCATTTATTAAAACATGTAACTCATTCTTCCCATATAAATCTTCACCATAGTTAGTTAAATCTTGAGCAATTAATATTATTTCCTTAACGCCTTGATTTACTAATGAAGTTGCCTCCGCTAATATGGATTCTTTGCTTCTACTTCTAAATTTCCCTCTTATTTTAGGAATTATACAGTAAGTGCAGAAATTATTGCATCCTTCAGCAATTCTAAGATAAGCAGTGTGTGAATTTGTAGTTAATATTCTTTCTCCCTCATTTACTCCTTCATCCTTATAAGTAGTTGATGAAACTCTTTGTTCTGTCTTTATAAAATCAACAATAAGCTTGTGTAGCTTCATGTAGTCATTAACACCCATTAATATATCAATTTCTGGAATTAATTCTAAAAGCTCATCACCATATCTTTGAGTTAAACATCCTGTTGCAATAATCATTTTGCATTTGTGTGTTTTTTTGTATTCTGCCATTTCTAAGATGGTATCAATTGATTCCTGTTTAGCACTTTCAATAAATCCACAAGTATTAATTATTATTATTTCAGCTTCTTTAGGATTATTTGTTATTTCATAAAACTTATTGATTGAACCTAATATTAATTCAGAATCAACTCTATTTTTATCACAGCCAAGGCTGACCATTCCTACTTTAAACTTACTCAAACTTCTTTTCCTCCTAAGTGTTTTGTATTTAACCATAACTTATTTTAATTGAACACAGATATATTTACAAGTATTTTGTATTACTGTTCATTATAAATTTCATCTTTTGCTATAAGCACTTGTCTTGGCTTACTACCATCTCTTTCAGAAATTATACCCTTAGCCTCAAGCTCTTCCATAATCCTTGAAGCTCTATTAAATCCAATTCTAAGCTTTCTTTGTATAAAGGACGTAGATGCCTGTTGGTATTCAACTACAAGCTTAATTGCTTCATCTAAAAGTTCATCATTTTCTTCGCTATCACCACTGTGACTGCTAGAGGATAAGTTTTCATTATTAATATGTTCAATGATTTCCTCTCTATAATTTACTTCATCTTCACTACTTTTTATAAAGTCTACTACATTTTCCACTTCCTCTTCAGATATAAATGCCCCTTGTATTCTAAGTGGTTTATTAGCACCCATTGGAGAGTAAAGCATATCACCTCTTCCTAATAATTTCTCAGCACCTGTTTGATCAAGAATTGTTCTAGAGTCGACACCTGATGAAACAGCAAAA
The DNA here is from genome assembly GCF_014287815.1 of Clostridium lentum. Lineage (GTDB taxonomy): Bacteria > Bacillota > Clostridia > Clostridiales > Clostridiaceae > Clostridium > Clostridium lentum. Next base: position 19,810 of record NZ_JACOOQ010000016.1, on the reverse strand, counting down.
GATATTCTTGATGGAATATTAGCTTTTATTACACCTGTTATTACATCTACGGAAGGCCTTTGAGTAGCTATAATAAGATGTATACCTGCTGCTCTAGCTTTTTGTGCAAGTCTACATATGTAGTCTTCTACATCATTAGGGCATGTCATCATTAAGTCAGCAAGCTCATCTACAATTAGAACTATATAAGGAAGCTTTTCGCTTATAAAACCTTTATCAACTTGCTGGTTATAAGATTTTATGTTTTTAACTTTATATTTAGTAAATAGTTCATATCTTTTATCCATTTCATTTACAGCCCAATTTAAGGCACCTGCTGCTTTTTTAGGTTCTGTGACTACTGGAATTAGCAAGTGAGGAATTCCATTATAAATACTAAGTTCAACAACCTTAGGGTCAATCATCAATAGCTTTATTTCATCAGGTGAATATTTATATAAAAGACTCACTATAAGTGAATTGATGCATACAGACTTTCCAGAACCTGTAGCTCCTGCAATAAGCATATGAGGCATTTCACTTAAATCACCAACGATACATGTACCAGTGATATCCTTACCTAAAGCAAAAGAAATCTTCTTTGTGCTTTCTTGGAACTCCTTAGAATCAAGTACCTCTCTCAAGAATACTGGAGTTTGCTTTTTATTAGGTACTTCTATGCCTATAGCTGATTTACCTGGAATAGGTGCCTCCATTCTTACGGCACTAGCTGCAAGTCCTAAAGCAATATCATCCTGTAAATTTACAATTTTCGAAACTTTAACGCCTGGGCTAGGCTGGATTTCAAAGCGTGTTACCGATGGCCCTTTAGTAACCTGTAACACTTTTGCTTCTACACCAAAACTCATCAAGGTATCTTCCAATTTATTAGCATTATCAAAAAGATCTTGTTTGTCTTCATTTTTCATTTTAGATTTAGCATTATTATTCAATAAGTCCAGTTTTGGGTAAGTATAAATTTTAATAGAATTTTCTTTACTTGTATTAAGCATTGTATCAATTTCTTTAGTTACAACATTTTTTTCAGATTCAGTAATTCCTTTATTATGTTTAGTACTAGAATGCTTTATATTACTAAAAAGCTCTACATTATATTCATCAAGAGTATTATCTTCTTCAGATATATGGATATTTATTTCAGGTAATGTATCAACATTGTCCTTAATTTCAGAATTTCTCATAAAGTCTAATATCTTAATTTTATTATTGATATCTTTTATAAATTTATCTTCTGATGAATCATCAATTGCAATAGATGGTGAAGAAGCTTTTTTATTTGAAGATTTAAACTTTCTAATAGCTTTTTTTCTAGATTTAAATTTATTTACAATCTCCGTATATACTTCATATAATGTTATGTCCATTAATAACACAGAACTTATAATAGCAAAAGTTATATAAAATATATAGGCACCTAGAAATCCTACTAGCATTGATAAAGGATATGCGATAATATGGCATAGAAGGCCTCCATGGATATTAAATCCATCATAACTTAAAATATCTCTTAATGTATTAGAGAATCCTATAGAATCAACTGTTTGAATTTTAACAGTAGCAAAGAACAACCCAATTATTACATATATAACTGTTATACCTATAATCTTTCTTGCATATTTGATATTGCTCTTAAACTTTATAAGATTAATTCCAAAGTAAATTAGATATATAGGAAGTCCTAATGACAATATACCTATTAAATTAAAAATAATTTTCCTTGCAAAAATAGATAGAGCACCAGCAAAATTTGTATATATAGCCAGAGCTAATATTAAACCTAGACTAATTAAAATTATGCCTTTTATATCAGTTTTATTATTGGAATTTTCATTAGTATTTTTTTTATTCATTGGCTTTTTTTTATTTTTAGCCATTTTATCCCCCCTAGTAAATGTTAAATAAATTTAATAGATTAATTATATTATAGTATAAATTTAATTAAAATAGATTTATTAAAAAAAGAAATCCATAAATAAGGATTTCTTTTTTACTAATCTTTTTATTTAATTCCAATTAATTCATTAAGTTTGTTTAGTGCTTGAGTTATTCCTCCTACTTCATCAATAAGACCACATTCTACTGCTTGATTACCAATTAGAATTGTTCCTACATCATTTAGTAGTTCATCAGATCTTAACATCATTTGTTCAAGAGTTTCTTTATCAATATGTGAAGTACGTACAATAAAGTTATTTATACGTTCTTGCATTTTCTTAAAATAATTAAATGTTTGTGCTACACCAATAACAAATCCATTCATTCTTACAGGATGAACTATCATTGTAGCAGATGGTGTTATAAATGAATAATCTGCTGAAGTTGCAAGTGGTACTCCAATTGAATGTCCTCCACCAATTACTATAGAAACAGTTGGTTTTGCAATAGACCTAATCATTTCTGCAATAGCAAGCCCTGCTTCAACATCTCCTCCTACAGTATTTAATACAATAAGTAGACCCTTTACATCATCATTTTGCTGTATGGATATTAATTGTGGTACTATATGTTCATATTTTGTTGTTTTTGTTTGTGGTGGAAGTACCATATGCCCTTCAATTTGCCCAATTATAGGTAGTACTTGCACACTTTGATTTTTATTATTAGTACCCAATTCTTTTATTTCTTCAATTCTTTCTGATTGAGGTTTCCAACTGGTAATAGGAGGAGTATTTTTTTCGTTTTTGTCATTTTCATCGCTAATTTCAGGATTTAATTCACTTATATGTTTCTTTTCCTCAAAAGTTTCGTTCATAGTTAATGTCCTTTCTAACAAGTATTTTATTTTCTTATATCTACTACTACAGCATATTTAACAAAGCCATTTTTATAATTTCCTTTAACAATAAGCACATATTTTCCCTCTAAATCTGGAACTTTAATGCAGCCTCTTTTGACAGTTAAGGCTTTATTATCTAAATTCCATATTGAAACTGTGACATTTTTAGGTACAGTACTAAACTCAAAGTTAATGTTCTCATTAGCTCTGACTTTTAAAGATGATTTTTTAAGGAGTTTTTCATAATCAGTGATAATATCTTTTGCTATTATTTTCTCAGAGTTATTTTCAACTTCTATAAAGCTATATGAGCAAAGATATTTTTCTGAATGCTTACCTCTAAGTCTAACTATTAATGATGGAATTACTTCCTGCTCTTTGTTTTTTTCAACTTTTTCATGATTTTTTTTATCATCATTATTTTCTTCAGCAGACTCATCAATTAATTCACCTTGTTCAATTTTTTTTGCCTTAATTTCCTCTAATCTTTGCTGTTCAATCTGTTTCCTTTTCTCTTTTAACTCTTTCATTAAATCATCTAATTTAGGATAAGGAAAATCTTCATCATTTTCACTTGTTCTAGAATAATCAAATTCTTTGTATGCCATAGGTATTTTAAAAGGAATTAGTAAACTTACTATCATTATAATTAATAATATTTTTTTCAACTAAAACCCTCCAACAAATTAATTACAATAATATGTTGCCCCTTTACATAAAAAAAATTATTAAATTTTAAAAAAGAAGTATTGAAAAAAATTTCAATACTCCAACTCTAATGACTATTACCAGCAGCAACCACCAAATAGGAAGATAAGAATTATCCACCACCAGCAGCCACAACCACCAGCTCCGCCATAGCCACCTCCAAAGCCGTTGCCAAATCCTCCACAACCACAGTTTCCGCCGTATCCGCCATATCCGCATCCGTAATTATTACAACCGCAAGGATTATAACATTGATTACAACAAGGAGTACAGCATGTATTGCAAGGTTTACAACAACACTCGTAGCATTTACAAGATTTTTTGCTACTTGACAAGTTAATCATCTCCTATCTTTAGTTCTATAATATATTCTATTCTTAACTTAGTATTTAGGTTCAAAATATGTTTATTAAAAATTGAATAATTAGACTTTGATATCTATATTTGATACTATTAATATATACAAGAGATATTTGAAAGGATGAACGAAAAATGAGCAATAATAGAAATCGTCTTGTTGCACCAAGAAATGTTGTTAATACAAAAATGTTATATACATTTTATATACTAAAAGAATTAGCTAAAGGAGAAACTATATTTGGTAATAAAATATTAGAGGTATTTCGTAATAAATTTCAAAATGCTGAGAGACCTTTTCCTGTTTCATCAAGTACCATATATGAAACATTATATGATTTAGAACTTAAAGGCTATGTAACAAGCCATTGGATAGGTGATGAAGCTATGAATAAACGAAGTAAAAAAGTATATGCCATTACAGATGAAGGCGTAGAATTTTATAAAAATCATATAGCTGATTATGTTGATAATTTAAAGAAGACAAAATCCACATTAGATTTAATGATAGAAATGCTTGTATGATTAGTAACATTTTATAAATATTTCTATATATTATATCATTAAAATATTTATAATATATAGAAAGGAGTCACCAAATGATAGAAATTAATGAACTAGAAAATCACAAATCATTGATTTATTTTCCTAATAAAAGATTAAAAGTAAAAAAATTTGTTAAAATTTCAAACAGTATATTTTTATATTATTCTAAATTAGAACTAAAAGATTTTTCTAAGATGAGTGTAATATTACAAAATATTAAAACTCGCCAAGAATATGAATGTAAATTTGATGTTACTGATGAGTATATTGAAATTTGTCTTGATACATTAACAGATTATTTTACTGACTATGAAGCTACAGTTTTTATAACTTTGCAAAAGGATACGATTCTGTACTACTATATTCCAGTAGTCACCTCTTGTGAACTTTCGGAGATAAAAAAGCAAACATACAGTAATAGCAATTATCAGTGGTTTATTCGAACTTCGCCTAATGGTGAATTGCGCTTATCATGTTATAAACTTATAACAGCATAGTTAAAAACTAAAAGAGAATTCGCATTAGAATTCTCTTTTAGTTTTTAACTATAGAATATTATTTTATCTTCTATTTAATTTTATAATATGGACTCATATTATCAGTAAAAATACTCATAATAATTTTCATTTGGCTTGGACATATTTTTTTGAATTTTAATGCAACAAAATCGTTACTAGTTCTTATTACTTCACATTCAAATTTAGTTTTATTTAAATCAAGCATAATATTATCTTTAACTTTCAGAATATTTTCGTTAATATTATGTAATCTTACTCCAACTCCAATTTCAGATATATCAATTAGATTTCCTTGTATTGAACCATAATCATTACTTATTTCTACAACAATATTTTCAGTTATCATAATCCTTTCACTGGTTCTAAATATTGGTTTTTGATATGCTACATATAAAGAAACTCCAATACCTATGAAATTATATATACTCCATGCCATATTTAGTATATATGCTCCTACGCTTATATTATTATATATATATGACCTTGTAGATATTATCCATGATATTATAGTTACAATTATAATTAATATATGTGGTATAACTATCTTATAATGAAAATGTCTCTTGTTTTGTATAACTTCTTTTGATGTAATATTAAAATTAATTTTTAATCCAATAAGTTCTTTTAATATAGATAAACTCAAATGTGGTGACATAGCAATATCATAATAATGACTCCACTTTGCACTTCTTGTTTTAGGGGATAATACTTCAAAAATTAATATATTTCCTAATATAAAAGGAATATAAAACATTAATAGATTAATTAAGGATGAATCTATTATTAATCTTCCAGTAATAAGAAAAATGATTGGACATATCATATATATCATTTTTTGTAAATTTGAAAACCAATATACAGCACCATCAAAATAGGCTATTCTCTGTGAAAAACTTAATCCCTTCATAAATATAGGATTAAAATGCTTTAAAACTTGTAGATTCCCTCTACACCATCTGTCCCTCTGTTTAACTAATTCTTCAAAAGTAACAGCACTCAAACCTAATACTAATTCTTCATTTACAAAAATAGAATCATATCCTTTAGCTTGCAACATCATTCCAACTGCCATATCTTCTGTTATAGAATATGTTGGATATCCACCTATCTCATTTATATATTTTCTTCTAAATACAGCATTTGTACCAACATGTAAGACTGCATTATGAGCAGCTCTTGCTTCTTGAATATCTCTCATAAAAAAATCTTGCTCATTTGGTATATTTTTAGATAAATTATATTGGTACATATCTTTATTATAATAAACCTGTGGAGTTTGAACAAATGCTAAATGTTCATTGGAGAAATATCCAACTGTTTTAGATAAAAAACATTTTTTAGGAATCATATCTGCATCTAATACAACAAATAAATCTCCTTTTACAAATTTAAGTGCATTATTTATATTACCAGCTTTTGCACCAGCATTATCATTTCTTGTAATATAGTTTATATCATATTTATCACATAATTCTTTTAACTTTTGTCTTATACCATCATCACATATGTGTATTTTAAATTTGTTTTGTGGATAATGCAAATTTATACATGCTGCTATTGTTTTTTCTAATAAATATAGTGGTTCGTTATATGTACATATTAGAATATCTACAAATGGAATTTCCTCATTTTTATAAACATCCAATGTCTTAACTTCTAATTTATATTTTTTATAAAATAAATATTGAAAATTAAAAAATGCTATCAATCCTAAAAATTCAGCACTATAAAGCATTACACCAATTACAAAACTAAAAACACCACTATGAATTGGAATAACTGTTATTCTCCAGATTATATAAGTTATTGAAACAACAGTATTTACCAATATTATACCTTTTTTATAACTTAAATTAATTTTAGCTATAAAATAACTTATAACTAACAAAAAACACATTATAATTGTATACTTTTCCATACTACTCCTTTTCTACATTTAAAAAATATTTATTTTTATTTAAAAACTTTACAAAATAACCAAAACAATATACATTATACTTAAATAATATACTATATATCGACATTTTTCAATGTTTGAGTGCAAATGAATTAAGGAGAGTTTAATTATGCTATATATTTATGAATAAAAAATATAATAATGAAGATTTGAAAAAACTAATTATAAAGAATACTATAAAACAATAATCTTAAATAAGAAAGAGAATATTCTATGAAAAAAATAATTTTTGCAACTATACTTTTATTACTAACGTATATAATGAATTTTTATCCTTTACAAATAGCTTATGCTAAAGATAATACTATCAATGTAGGATTTTCAGAAGTGGACGGATTTTCAAAATTTATAGATGGTAAATATACTGGATATTTATATGAATATTTGATGGAAATATCAAAATTTACTGGATGGAAATATAATTTTATAGAATGTACACCAGATGAAATAACTACTAAATTAATGAATGGAGAAATTGATCTTGCTGGTGCAATGTTAAAAAATGATTTTACAGAAACACTATTCGATTTTCCTGAATATGATATAGGAGCATCTTATTATACCATTTCTGTACTAAAAAACAATACCACCATAGTTGAAACTGACTTTAAAACTTTAAACAATATTACTGTTGGAGTTGTAGAAGGATCATCAGCTATAGATAAATTCTATAAATTTTGTGAGAATAACAACATAAAAAATATAAAAATTATTGAATATGATAAAAATTCAGATAATTTATTACATACAGCTTTAAAAAATAAAGAAATTGATGCTATTTTAGCAAAGGACTTACTATTATCTAAAGATGAAAGAGTTGTAACAAAATTTGCATCAAGACCATACTATCTTGCTACTACAAAAGGAAATGATGCAATAATAAAAGAGCTTAATTATTCAATTTCACAAATAAGACAAATAAGTCCTAATTACAGTATATCTTTATACAATAAATATTTTCAAGTTGAGGATAACTATCATTTAAGTTTAACTCATGATGAAATGGAATTCTTAAAAAACATAAAAAAAATCAAAGCTGTATATGTTAATAACTTTGCTCCTCTTCAAAACTGGAATTCTAAAAATAAAAAACCTGAAGGAATTTCTATCGATATAGCTAATATTATTTCTAAAAAGTTAAATATAAATATAGAGCTTCAAGTAGTTGATAGCTTTGAAGAAGCACTTAATTTTATTAAAGAACACAAAGCAGATATTTTGATTGGAATCCCTAATAATTACAGTTTCATGGATGAATACAACTTATATATGACAAAATCATATATTTCATCCCCTATTTTTAAAATAGAAAATAAATTAACTGTAAATGCTGATGAATCTGATAAAATATTAGCACTACCTAAAAAGTATTTATATGATTTAGATATATCTATAGAAAATATTGATAGTAGCAAAATTATTTACTACGATAATATTGAAGATTGTATAAATGCAGTAAACAAAGGAACTGCTGATTATACCTATGGTGATTTATATAGTATAGAATCTAATACAAGAGAAAAATATTATAAAAACATATCTGTTATATATAAAAATAAATTAAATAATGATTTATGTATTGGATTATCAAATAATAATGATGTACTACTTTTAAGAATTATAAATAAAATTATAAATAGTATTTCTGCTGAAGAGTTAAATACTATTGTTTATAAAAACACATTATATACTAAAAACAAAATCACCTTACAATCATTTATATATTCAAATTATATTGAAGTGATGATATTTATAATATCAATATTAGTTATAACATCTTTATCAACCTATATAATTATGAAAATTAGATTACAAAATAAAAATAAACAAAATAGCCTTTTAAAGGAGAAAAGCGAAACAGATTCATTAACAGGAATATTTAATCGTGGAGCATGTAAAGAGCTAGTAAGTAATTATATTGAGAATAAATCTAATGACTTATATGGTGCATTTTTTATTATAGATATAGATAATTTTAAAGGTGTAAATGATAATTTAGGTCATAAAATTGGTGATGATGTACTAAAGGATTTAGCTGACAATTTAAAACGTCTATTTAGAAAAAGTGATATAGTTGGTCGTTGGGGTGGTGATGAATTTATAGTGTTTATGAAGGATTTAGATTTTAGTAATTTGCATGTTGCATCTAAAATTGCAACTAACTTATGTAATACTATGAATAAGACTGTAACTTATAATGATATTAGCCAAAATATATCATTGAGCATAGGAATTGTATTTACTAAAGATAATATAAATTTTACTGAACTATATCAAAAAGCAGATGAAATCTTATATACTGTAAAAGAAAATGGAAAAAACGGCTTTTCAACTAATATACTAAACAATTAATTTTTTAAACATAAGAGCAGATAGTTTTGTAGAATATAAAAACTATCTGCGAGACTATAGATAATTTTGTGTAATATAGTTTCTTATAAATCAAATATTACTGGTAATTTTGATTTCCAGTAATATTTTTTATTATCTAGAAATACTAATGTTGATGTCATTTTTTCTTGTCATAAAAAATCCTCTTAAAATTTATATAGTATATTATTCCAAAACTACCAACTAATCGTATAAAAAGACAGTAGGCAGATTTGTATTTTACACAAATCTATCTACCGTCCTCTTTGTTGTATAATAAAAATTGACTCTTTTTATATTAATTTTAGATTGAATATATTATTAAGATTTAACTTCTTAATTCTTAAATTAATTTCATCTTTATCAAGGGTATATAATCCAATATCTTGCATATGCTTAAAATATTCTGCACCAGCAAAAGTATATCTATTCTTTCTTCCATCTCTTGTTTTAGCCTTTTCATTAGCATATGAAATTATATCTCCAATGGCAATTGAAGTAGGTAATATAAGAAGAGGTACTCCTATAGCAAGTCTTACAGCATTATGTCCTGCTAAGCTTCCAGTGCATATGGCTTCAGTATGACCTACAAATAAGCCACTTTTTTCTCCTGCACAAAATAGATTATCAACTCCATCAACTTTAAGATCATTAGTCCTTGGAGCAACAGATAGATATCTTACGGAGTTTCCTTTGCTTCCAGCGTAAGGATCAATATATTTAGCATATTCTAATCCTATAATCTTTCTAAGCTTTTCTAGTGGATAATAAGTTGTCATTAGCTTTGCATGTGCAGTGTGTACAAAAGTGCAACTTTTGCAACATTATTTTCAGTAATAAAGTTTAATATTAATACTATTATACTACAAGATATGGAATTAGATACATTTGCTCAAAAATTAAGATATCTTAGACTTGAGAGAAATCTAAATCAACATGAATTTGCAAAACTCTTAAATCGTAGCTTTACTAGTGTATGTAATTTGGAACAAGGAAATCGAATCCCTAAAACAGAAACTATAAAAGAAATAGCTGAAGTTCTTAATGTTGATTATACATATTTCAAAGACCAGGAGTAATGAGCAATGGTCTTTGAAAATTTACAATGAAAAATATCATTGTCCACTTTATTTATTAATATATTTGCTAAACAGAACCCAAGTATTTAAGTTCTTGCCTAATACTTGGGTGAATTTCAGAAAGATTCTAATTATTTTATATAATTATTTTGAGTTGGATCCCAAGATATAAATTTATATAACGGCATTAATTTATCAAATTCATCAATTAGAAAATTTAATATCCTATTCGTTTCATTTTCCTTACTTTCCTTATCTTGCTCATTAGCAATATAAATAGTAAAACTTATTCCTTTATGAAAATAATCTATAATATCATTAATATACTCATCTGTATCTTCATAATAATTATCTCCTACATCTGAACATAAATATAATACATAATTATTATCTATAATATAATCTAATAAATTTTTAAACTCTTCTCTCCTAGAACTATTCTCAAATAATTTATTCACAAGGTTTTTTTGTTCTAACCATCCATAATACCCTAAATATAACGCAATATTCCATCCTTTTTCATTAATTGATAATTGCAGTTGAGTAACATAATGAAATGCCATATCATATTTCATAAATCCCTTATTATTTATGCTATACATTTGTAGTATTTTTACTAATTCTATAACATGCTCTTTTGATTTACCATATCCCATTCTAACGTAATCAACATATTCTCCATTTGCTTGTCTTAAAGGCCATACGACACTTGTTAAATATGCTTTTTGCTTATGTGAATGTAAGTCATTCTTTAACATGTAACTTTTTAAACCTTGTTCATCTAAAGCCCTTAACTTATTTACTACATATAGTCTATTTGCTATCACCTTATCATCAGTTTTTCTAGCTAATGAAGAATCAAATGCTTTAAAATCACTTTCTAAAAAGTACTTTCCCATAATATTCTCACTCCACTTTCAACTATATTCTTCTAAATATTAATTAGTAGCTTCTTTAATCAAGTCTAAACTTTGCTATTAAAAGACTATTTTAATTTATGTAATTTGTTCTAAATTCATTTTCAACTGATTAATAAAGGCTCGCTCACTAGTCTTTATCTTACACTTAAATTCATCGTAGTCTTTTGCAACGATTGGTATTTTCAATCCACATTTAATTATTTGAATGTCAGTTCTTGGTTCTACATTATCTTCATATGTCAATCCACAATTCAATTTTAACACTTTATTTTCTAATTTACCACTTTCAGGATACAAGTATAAACCTTTCTTAGCATCAAATCTAAACATATAAGCTAATACTTGAAGATAATCCTTATTTCCAATATTCCCTAATGGTTTATACTTAGCATCAGCAATTATCCGATTAGTAGCATTTTTACTAATAAAATCAGGATAAATAAGTCCAATATTACCATCAAACAATCGCTGTGCTCCTTTTCTTCTCTTATTCATTGGATGATAAAAATTATTCCCAATCAATGTATTAATATATTCTTCCCATAGCCATGAGCCATCAAAGAGAATACCATGAATTTTAGTAATTCCTGAACCAATTTGATGCTTCTCTTGCTGTAAAATCATTATACATAAACGTTGTAAATTCCTATACTCATGATAATACGCATGACTAATTGGTTTCTTTTTATTTTTAATTATGATTTTACCTCTATCATAATACTTATAATTATTTGTTACTTGAACTACCAATGAAACTTCATCTTTAGCTTTTCGTAACACATTATTTGCATATGGTTTCCTCTTAATGAACTCAATAGTATGTCTGATTAATTCCATTATATAGTTATCATAAGAAAATTCCCTTTGGTTATATGCAATTTTGCCCGTAAAAGGACTATTATCTCTAATATGACGAGCAATATCAACCGTTCCTTTAACATTCCAATCATTATATTGACTTTGTATATATGTTTTAAATAACCCCTTCCTCATCGCTAATTTTAAATAATATGGAAATAAAAATAACAACAAATTAAACACTCGGCTATCTTGGTTAGCATCTATATTTAAATCTAAAACATTAGGTATCTCCAATACATTTTCAATTAGATATTGAAAGAAATAATCATTTTCCTCACTTGAAAATCGTGATTTAATTATAAGACGTTCATTACCATATCCCAAAAACCCCATAACATTACTTGAACGATAACAATCATTAACACTTTGTAAAATTATCTGTTCTTTAGTGATATCCTCAGCGTCTTTTAAAAGTTCAGGAAAAACAAATACCCCTTCTTTTTCAAGCTGACCAAGTGTCTTATCTAAAACTTTTTCTGTTATGAGACTTACTTCATCAAAATCATATTTACTAATAGTTGTATTATCCTTAATCTTGAATTCCGTCATTCCCATCACCTACTTTAGGTAGTACATTCAGATAAGCCCTTTCAAATTTTTTCATAATAATATCTTCATCATACATCCCCCTCACATAATCTTGAAGTAAAGGCTTAAGATAATCACTCCACAGCTTGTCAAAATTTAAAGTTTTTAATTTTAAGAAATATGCTCCTCCAATATGATAATTTTCATTTAAATCTTCAACTTTTGCTATTTCATTATTTAGAGCAGTCATACGACGAATTGCTTCTTCTTTTTTCTCACCTAAAACATCTAACATTTCTAAACGTTCATCAGCCTTAATTTCAATAAATCTAAAACGACGACGCATGGCAAAGTCAAAACTATCAACAGAACGATCAATATCATTCATTGTACCAATGATATAAACATTATCTGGAATAAAAAACTTTTCATCAGGATTTTTATGTAAATTTGAATATTGAGTAGATACTTCACCAGCTACTCCACGATATCCAGGGTCTATAGAAAAAAATAACTCACCAAATATTTTAGAAATTTCACCACGATTAATTTCATCAATTATAAAAATATACTTTTTCAATTCTTCTTGCTTACTTATTGCATTAATATAGTTTTTCTTTGCCCTTGCTACAAATTTTTTAAATATACCATCTCGAAGTTCAAACCCTATAGAACCATCATTATTTACTTTAGGCCTTAAACCTTCTACAAAATCAGAGTAATCGTAACTCGGATGGAACTGAACAAATTCAATTTGCTTTTTTTGTTCATCTGTAAGTAACGTATAATTATCAAAGTAGCCATTACTAATGATATCAGCAGCAATCTCTTTTGCTAAATATGATTTACCCGTCCCTGGTGCTCCACGTAAAATAATATTCTTAGATTCTATTAATTGATTAGAATATGGATTCATATAACCATTAGACTCTATTACATCATCTTTATCTGTCAATTTTTCATTTACAAGTTGATCAACTTCTTTTTTGTCTTTTTCACGATACGTAAGAACAAATTGATCGCCTTCTTTCCCAAAACGCTTTAAGCATTCTTTAACAAATATAATAGTTGAAAAGATATTCCAACAATAACTAACAAGTAGTTTTTCATCCCCATACTTATATCTGAAATATTCAATTGAATTTCTATATTTCTTGAATTCTTCAACGCTAGAAAAAATCCCTCGAATTAATTCCGACTCTGGAGTATATTGACAAATAGGAAAGTTTACTTTTTCCTCTTCAGATAAAGCTACTAGAGACTCTTCAAAAATCTGACAAGCCAATCGTGGCATTGTTTGATTAGAGCTCTTTTTTTCACCTTTAGTGTACTTTCGCCTAATTATTTCACCTGAAGAATTCTTAAAATATGTATCTAGTGGTTTATAGTTATCTCCAAGTCCAAGATTGTCCATTGTAAAACGTTCATCACTTGATATAACTTCATTAGCAGTAATTATTAATGTAAACTTTTCTTGTCTTGTTTCTATCACAAAATCCAATCCCATTAATATATTCCTAGCTTCTATATCATTAAATTCTTCATTTGAAATATCTACGTTATTAACCAGATGATTTGCCACAGAAATTACATATTTAGCTGGGTACTTTTTGCCTGAATCAAAAGCAAATTCATATTTTGCACTTTTATTTTTATCTGGAATACCATTCTTATCAATATATTTAACTGCATCAAGTATATTCTGTTTCGTAAAATTATTTGAATTAGCCATGTTTATACCGCCCTTAATTTGTTTTATCTAAAAATTAGTAAATATATTATATCACATATTAAGGTTACTTAAATAATTTAATAACACTATTTTTCTTTTATTCTCTTAAATAACAAAAGGCTTATGTACCTTAATACATAAACCTTTTCTACACTTTAGTTTTACTTTAACCTTAATTTCTGTCCAACATTAATTAAATCTCTATTTGCTATATTATTTAGTGCTACCAGCCTTTCTACAGTAGTGTTGAATCTTTTACTTATTCCCCATAATGTATCTCCATATTTAACAATATAATACTCTTCATCATTAGTACTAGGTTGTTGATCTTCTGATATAGCAAGAGCTGTACATATTCCTTTGTACATTGCAGCTGCGGTCTTTTCTGGATTATAGTTTGCCATATCCAAGCTACTGTCAACAAAGGCACATTCAACAATTAATGCAGGCATTGAAGTATTATTAATAACATATAGGTCCCTTCTATCCTTTACACCTCTGTTTTTAAGTCCAAGTGACGCTAATTCATTTAAGATATCTTCTCCTACCTTTGTTGATAATCCATCTTGGTAGTTATCTTTAATACATAAAACCTCTGCTCCATATCCACCAGGGCATGCATTATGATGTATTGATACAAACAATGTTGCACCGCAGTTATTTGCTGTAATTACTCTTTGGTACAATGAATCATTAAGGCTTTTAGCAGTATTAGGCGTACAATTCACAACCTTAATCCCTCTTTCCCTAAGCTTACTTATTAAAGCATTTCCAACTAACCTATTTAGATCATCCTCCCTACGTATTCCCACTGCTCCTGTATCATAAGGAACATTATGTCCAATGTCTATTGCTAATATAATTTCTTTCATGAAATTTCACCTCCAATTAAAATATATGTCTTAAAACCATATATACTAAGAAAGGGGGTAATTTTTTATGAATTTTAATTATATAGAATCTTTAGTTGCTAAAGCTAAAAATGGAGATGTATCATCTAAGGAAATTATTTTCAAAGAATTTAGACCTATGATATTAAATATCTCAAAAAGAACCTTTGTCCATGGATATGACTTTTCTGATATAGAGCATGAATGTTTATGCTACATTACTAAAATGCATCAAGATTTATGACTTAGATAAAAAGAGATTTGTTGCTTATGCTACCATGGCAATTAAAAACAACATTAATTATCTAATAAAAAAGACTTGTAATAGAAGCTCATGTGAAGGCTCTGAGGCATTAATATTAAATGGAACCTTGGAGCATATCCTAACATCAAATAATGAACCAGTAGATGTACAAGTTACTGACAGTATCCTAGCAAAAAACCTTTATAAATATATAGACAAATTACCACAGCAGCATAAGGATATACTTAATTTTACACTTATAAATAATGGATCTCTTAAGGAATACTCAAAAAATAATAACATTAATTATACTACAACGGTAAACATTAAAAATAGGGCAATAAATCAATTAAGAAAAGAAATTCTAACATGAAAAAAGTTATAGTAGAACCCACCTACTATAACTTTTCTTTTTATATATTAAGTTAATTAATATAGCTTTTTATAGATCACAAAATAATTTTAATGTTGCAATATTATGAGTTGATATATTTTCCTGATGATCTACTAGCATAGCTCTTAAATCATCAGTACAAACCCACTTTAAATTACCTTTGTTGCAATAATTTGCACTGTTTACTTCACATAAAATAGTACTAGAGATAATTAAATTGTTATCATTATAGTTTTGGCTGACACAAAAGGGCTTAAATACCGTAAATATTTGTTCTTCATAGCTTAATTCATTACATTTATTTTCACCAAATATCTTTGTTACTTCAAACCCATTAGCTTTTAATTTGCATCTTAAGTATTCATATACATTTTCACTTTCTTTAATAACTCCACCAGGTAATTCAAATATACTCTCATTAGTATGTTTATTTTTATTCTCTTGTAGCAATATGTACTCTTTATCCTCTGTACACATTAAAGCTATAGTATTTACAACAAATTTAACACTCTTTTCTTTCTTTGTAAGAACAATACTTCTAGGTATATCTACTCCAGTTGTAATATGACCTTCAGCCTTTAACTTTTTAATATGAGCATGTACTGCTGCTGTTGATTTAATATTAGCTAGCTTACATATTTCCCTAATTGTTGGTGAATACCCATTTTTCTTAATAAAAGTTTTTATAATCTCTAAAATCTCCTTTTGCTTTTCACTCACACTATATTCCCCATTCTTTATCCCATAATATAATTATACAGAACATATATTCGATTGTAAATTAAAAAGAAACCAAAAATATTAATATTTCACCACTATACCTGTAATAATAGATAATGATTAACTTCAATATTGCAAGATCGTTTCATCCATATATTCATTACAACTAATTACCTTTATTCATGATTTTGATCAAATGAAACCTTAATAATTAATTCACTTATCTATAATTTCTAACCACTCTTTCTTCTTTAAATTTTTAAATAATACAACTAATATTATTCTATAAATAGATAAAAGAATTAATTGTTAAGCTTGAATTTAAAAGGGAATTCCATTCCCTTAAACCTATGGGCTCAAATCATGTTAATTCTATCTAGTCACAAATAAGAGCCCTCAATTTATCATGACACTATTACAATTCTTATACTTAATTTATGTTCTTTAAATATTACGTAAACTGTGCTCCTATTTGCTTTTCTAAAAAGGAAATAATTATTCCGTAAACGAAAAATAATGTACAAGCCATTAAGGCTAGCACATTATTTTTCACTTACTCCATAATTAAGAAATTGCAGTCCATCTTTTTCAAAGTTGGACAGAGTGGAAACTTTACTTGGTAAAGTAATAAATAAAAATATATATTACTTATAATTAATTCTGCTATTTTAATTGTTATAATTCTTCATGGCTTTAATATAGTAAATACATTTCTTTATTGCACAGTGTATCTACTACCAATATTACCTTATTTACTATAACTGCTATATCCATATTAGATAATATTATTTTATATTTTTTGGGCCCTTAATCCAACACCTAAAAGAAGTGCATGTTATTACCTAGTATTTCTAAGCCTAAAAAGGTTTCTTAAAATGAACCGAATCCTTTTTACCCTAAGAAATTCTACAGATTAAACATTTCTCTTTCAGGTAACCGTTGGGGGCCAATGATCTTTTCCAGTAAAACTTTCATATCATGACCTACTAACTAATTCTTTTCTTTTAAGGCTTTTTGCTCATAATTTATTTTATTATCTTTTAACTATTTTTAATCTAAAACTTGCAACACACCTTGTCCTTGCTATAAAAAGTAGACAGGCAGCCTTGCTCCTCCACTTTTTGCAGCAGGGACACTTTTGGTAATATTTCCTTAGTTGCTAATTAGAGGACAGGAAGCCTTTCTAGTCCTCATTAGCACCAGTAAATATCACCAAAAGACGGTGCTAAGGGGGGACAGGCAATCAGCATTAACAAAAAAGTACAGGTAGCCTTACTAGTACCTTTTTGTCAATTGCTAGAAAGCTAGTCCCCCCTTCGCAATTACTTTTCACGTTGCAGTCCCACTGCTCATGGAACAGAGTGGAAATTTTTTTCAAAAATTAAAATATGAAAATTAATAATAATGTAAAATATCCTAATTACCTATTTTATCTCTAACAAAGTTTTCTATTTTTTCTGCACAATTTATGGCACTTATCATATCATTATCTGTAACATCTAATTTATATGGATACCTAACTTGTACTCCATATGGTACTAATTCAATACATTCATCTTCTATTATCTCGAAACTTTTATCTATAGCTTTACACTTATTGTTAAGTAATACTAAATCATGAGTTCTTTCAATCTTATTCCCAGCTTTAATAAGATAACCTTTCAAGTATTTTTCTGCACTTTGTTCACAATGATAACATATTATTTCTATAGGTCTTGGATGCATATTCATTAAGAATTTAGCTGATTCTAAATCTCTTTTAGCAAATTCAAACCATTCAGTATATATTTTATTATTATCCATAAAGCTTTACTCCTTGATGAAGTATTTGACTTTCTAATGTACAATTAGACTTAACTCTTTCATTGAATTCATCACTATAATAAATTAATAAATCTACTGGCATATTTTGAACTTTAGCTATAGCTTTTCTAATAAGCTTCATTATTTCAACTTTTCTTTTACTTTTATCATTAGTTACTATACATATATCAAGATCACTATCTTCAGTAGGCTCTCCATACGCATAAGAACCAAATAAATATATAGAACTTGCCCTAACCACTTGATTTATTTCTTTTAATAAACTTTCCAATTCAATCTTCACATTATATGGCATTACTTTCACCTACCTTAGTTTAACTCAATCTCTTTGTCTATATTATACACTATAATCCATCTATGTAGTCACTTTTTATTAACTACTAGTACTTTAAACTAAGAAATAAATTGAAATTTAACGTTCTCTATGAATATACATTCTTGTCATATTAGGTTCTCCATCTCCTTGAACCATACATAAAAATTCCCATCCGTATCTCTCATAAAAATTATTATGGTCTGTGATTAAATACAACGTGTCAACTCCCTTTAATTTCATAGCTGCAAAAAGTATACAGGCAACCTTGCTCCTCCACTTTTTGCAGCAGGGACACTTTCGGTAATATTTCCTTAGTTGCTAATTAGAGGACAGGAAGCCCTTCTAGTCCTCATTAACACCAGTAAATATCACCACAAGACGGTGCTAAGGGGGGGACAGGCAATCAGCATTAACAAAAAAGTACAGGTAGCCTTAGAGGGCACTGAAAAACTTAATGTTTTTCAAGTGCGGTTATCCACAAAGTAAAAAATAGTTAATGAAGCTGAAGCTTTTAGTTTCATTAACTATTTTTATTTAGTTATTTATATAATAACTAGGATATTTCTATCCTAATATCTTCAATATTCTTTTAATATTTACTGTAAATATTGCTAATGCCCCTTGAATTTCCATACCAATTAGACCTGAAGATGATGCTTTATCATATCCATGTCTATGTTTTAACTCACTATTTTTTGCTTCTATTTTATAACGCTCTTTAGACTTTTCTTTAAAATATTCGCTTTCTTGAAAAGCTATCTGCGATTTATGTATATCACTTTTTATAGTAACTGAATAAGTTTTACTCTTAGCTCCGTCTTTATAACAACCTTCTTTTTGTGGACAAATTTTACATTTTTCTATATCAAAATAATAAGTATCTGTTTGGTTTGTAGATATATTCTTTTTGCCCTGTCGTGCTTTACGAATAGCCATATGTCCTTCTTTACATACATACATTCCAGCATCTTTATTGAATTGGAACTCATCTTCTTTTTTTCTAAATCCTTGCGTTACAGAAGGATTTAACTTTGCTACAAGTTTTATATTATTTCTATTTGCAAACTCAA
>NZ_JACOOQ010000015.1 GCF_014287815.1 Clostridium lentum | reverse complement strand
TTATTTTCATATATTTTTAAGAACCCATGCCAGTGATCTTCTAGTATTATTTTTATTTTACCTTTTTTCATATGTAAAAACCTCTAATTTATAATTAATAAATTTAACATATTTAAAGGCTGAATGCTAGATAACATCTAACTTTCAGCCATCGAAAATTTTATACTTTCCTGTACTTTAAAAAAACAATGAATCAATATGCTTGATTCATTGTAATTTTTTATTAAATATTTAGTTTGGTATATTTTCCTATGATATTTTCCGCAACCTTTATACCATCTACTGCCGCTGAAATAATTCCCCCAGCAAATCCTGCACCTTCTCCACAAGGATAAATACCTTCAATAGAAGTACTTTCAAAGTTTTCATTTCTTAGCATCCTTATAGGTGCTGATGTTCTTGTTTCCACTCCTGTAAGAACTGCATCATCCATGCCATAACCTTTAATTTTTCTATCAAAATTAACTATACCTTCTTTAATTGATTCAACAACGAAATCTGGCAGACATTCTCTCATATCTACAAGTTTATATCCTGGTTTATATCCTGGTGTTACAGAACCTATTTTAGTAGAAACTCTATCCCTCATAAAATCTCCTACAAGTTGTACTGGTGCATTATAATTAGCTCCACCTACCTTATAAGCAAGCTCTTCATATTTTCTTTGAAATTCTACCCCTGCTAAGACATGTTCGCTACCAAAATCTTCTGGATGTACTTGAACAACTAATGCTGAATTAGCATTTTCCAAATCTCTAGCATGATAACTCATTCCATTGGTAACAACTCTTCCCTCTTCTGAGGCTGCTGCTACAACTACTCCACCTGGACACATACAGAATGAATATACTCCTCTTTTACTTTCTTTGCATTGATAAGTAAGTTTATAGTCTGCAGCCTTTAATTTAGGATGATTATGGAACTTTCCATATTGACTCTTATTTATTAAATCCTGTGGATGCTCTATTCTTACGCCAATGGCAAAAGCTTTTTGTGTCATTTCAAGGCCTGTTTCATAAAGCATTTCATAAGTATCTCTAGCACTATGTCCTAATGCTAATATCACAGCTTCACAAGGAATTTCTTCACCATTTACTATGATACTCTTAACTTTACCATTTTCCTTATTTATATATTCAAGTTTAGAAGAAAATCTTACTTCTCCACCTAATTTAATTATTTTTTTTCTTATATTCTTAACAACATCTTTTAAAATATCTGTACCAACATGTGGCTTTCCTAAATAAGCAATCTCTGCTGGTGCTCCACCTTTAACAAGCTCTGCTAATACATAATCACATCTTTTATCTTTTATTCTTGTAGTAAGCTTACCATCTGAAAAGGCACCTGCTCCCCCTTCTCCAAACTGTACATTAGATTCTAAATTCAACTTTCCTTCTGTCCAAAATCTATCCACAGTTTCACTTCTTTTATCCACATCTTCTCCACGTTCTATCACCAGTGGTTTATAACCTTTTTCTGCTAACATTAAAGCTGCAAATATACCTGCTGGCCCAAACCCCACTACTACAGGCCTATTATTAAGCTTTTCATTTCCTTCCTGAACATCTGGTTCATATTTTGTAGTATCTATTTTTACATCTTTATCATGTAATCTTTCCACAAGCTTTTCTTCATTTTTATGTTCTAATTCTACGGCATATGTAAGTCTTATATTATCTTTATTTCTAGCATCTAAGCTTTCCTTTATTATCTTAAAGTTTTTTATTTCATCAATAGATATCTTCAGCTTTTTACTAACTTTCTTTTTTAATATACTTATATCATCATCTAAGCTAAGTACTATATTATTAACTCTTATAGTCATAAAATCACCTTCTTAATTATTATTTTCTAATGTTAAACTATTTTATCATACCTCACATATTAATTAAACACTACGTTAATTAGTTAAGTCTATCATAGCTTTAGTTAATAAGTCACAAGTACTAAGTTAAATAGGCTTGTAGCTTACGCAAAACCTAACTAAGCTTTTCATTAGCCATTTATGACCACTTAACTAAAGTTACATTAGCGAAACTCTACCTGCACTGTTTAACTAAAAAATAAAAAGCCCATCGGGGCTTTTTATCATCAATTCATAATTCATTATTAACTACTATTGAGCTAAAGTACTTTCTTCATTGGTAGTTGTTTCATTAAAGACACCTTCGCTATTTTCTTCTTTAGTTACATTTATTATTATGCTTTCAACACTGATTATTTCAACACCTTCAGCATCTCCTGTAATATTAACAGCTGGAGTCTCTGTATATTGTCCTGTATCAGTTATTGAAGATAAATCTATACTAGCTACTATATTTTCTATATTGATAGAATCTAGTTTATTCTTGCTACCTTTAAGTACAATTTTTACCTTGTCTGATGAAGCTGTCATATTAAAATCACTTGCTAAACCACTTGTAGTATATTTTACTTCAAATTCTCTTGTTACTTCATTTTCTTGGCTTTCCTTAGCTTCTTCTACTTCAATACTTACAGTAACATATGATATGCTTGCTTTTTCAATACCATCTGGAAAAATTAAATCAACTTTCATATTACTGTTTTTTGTTATTCTAGATAAATCAATAGCTTCTGTGTATATCTCACTGATACTATCTAAAATATATTGAGGTCCTGTTATTTCCACATAATTCTGCGATAGTTCCATGGATGCTATATTAATATTATAACCTGCATTACCTATAGTGCCTACCTTAATAGGTACAGATTTACCTGGGTTAACTTTGATAATTACTTGTACTCTTTCAGTTGAAAGTTTTACCCCTTCTACAGTATATCCACTATCACCTATAGCTACAACTTCATAATTTTTAACTATATCTTCAAAAACATTATCCTCCTGACCTAATACCACAACTCCCTTAACTTGACTTACTAGTGATTTTGGTCCAGATACTGTCACTGTTTCTGGATTTATTTGAGGCTGTGCAACATAATAATTAGCTTTGGCTGCCACATCTATTCTTGACTCCACCTTAAAATCTTTTTCTATAATTTCTTCAATCTTTACTGTCACAACTAAATTAGAGGTATTTTTCACTGTAACGTTTGATGGAGTATCAACTATAGTTATTGGAATTGAGTTATCTCCTAACTTTAAGGCATACTCAGCTAAATCTATCTTAATTGAAAAGTTATCTTTATTCAATTTATACACGTCTTGGCTATATCCTTCAACCTTTAAATCTACATAAATACTTTGATTGGGTACTAAGGCCATCCCTTGCTTTGATAAATCGTTAGCATTTAAAAGCTGTACAGGAACCTTGCTTACTTCTACAGTCCTTATTGGATTTTCAGTATTAGTTACATATAACCATAACCCAATGGATATAAAAAGCGATACAATTTGAACTATTATTTTTTGCTTAGTTTTCCTGTTATCCATCCCTTCACCTTCTTGCCTGCAGTTTTAACTCTCTTATTTTCTCTTTCTTCCATTATTTTTAATAATATAATTTTCAATCTATCTCTATCATAGTTTCTTGTAAGTCTTCCATTAATAGCTAGAGAAATTATTCCTGTTTCTTCTGATACAATTATTACTAAAGCATCAGATATTTCAGATAGTCCTATAGCAGCTCTATGTCTTGTACCAAGCTTCTTATTTATATCTTGATTAGTAAGTGGCAACACACATCCTGATGCTATTATTCTTCCTTTACCAATTATTGTTGCACCATCATGTAATGGGGTATTAATAACAAATATATTTTCTAATAGATTTGCTGATATTTTTGAATCTATCTCTGTACCTGATGCTATTAACTCTCCCAGTCCTGTTCCTTGTTCAATGGCAATTAATGCTCCTGTTTTAGTTTCTGCAAGATTAATCACTGCTTCAACTATTTCATTTACATTTTTGTTCATCTGTTCTTCATCTTCAAAGCCATGCTTATCTTCAAAAGCACTTCTGCCTAAATGCTCCAATGCTCTTCTAATTTCAGGTTGAAAGATAATTACCACTGATAAGACCCCAATAGCTAATGTCTTATTTAATATGTAATATAGCATTGATAAATTAAATAAATAACTTATTGGTATTAATACTATAATTAAGGCAATTCCTTTTAATAATTGCTCTGCCCTGGTTTCCTTTATTAAAAAGTATCCTTTATAAAAAATAAAAGCTACAACTACTATATCTATACATGCACTGATTGAAATATTTCTTAAAGCATTTACAATCATTGAAACCAACTCTTCCATAATTTCACCACCATTACTTTTCTATTTAAATTATACACTATAACTTATATTTTTTAATAATATATATAATATTTTTAAGTTTATCTTAATAAATTTATGTAAAGACAACTTTTCAAAGGATGTGATTTTTAATGAATATTAATAAAGAGTATTTAAAAAATAATTTTAACTTCATAATTTGTCTTATAATATCTATTATTATTACCTCAACTTGCGTTATTCTTTTAAATATTAGCTCTAATATGAAAAGCACAACCACTTATAGTAATCTATCAAATTATGCTCTTATAGCTAATAATCTTAATTCAATTAACTCTTCACTTAATAATTGCACTGCCGACACTTCATTAAATATCGTGGCAGCTTCATCTTTATTAAAAAATGGCCTTGCCGATTTAGATAATTGTAAGACATCTTTGGCTAGTTTATCTTCTAATGACAATAGCCAAGTATCTAGCAATCTACTTAAAGCATTGGATGACACTTATAACTTATACACATACTGTCTTAACTATATTTCTACATATGAAGACTCTTCATTAGATGAACTAGCTGCTAATTTAGATGCCTTAAAAAATAACTGCATTGCTTCTTACTCTAAACTATCTGATGAAGGCATTTCACTTAATTATAGTAGTTCTTTACAAAACTTTTTATACGCATTTATTTCTCATTACTCCAAATTAAACCAAAGCAAGATTGAAAGTGAACTTAAACATTCACAAAATACAGAATTTATTACTAAGCTTTCAGCTATATCTAATAACTTTTTAGGACTTTTAGAAGACCTTAAGCCAGCAGTTGATCGTGTTCGCGAAGAAAATAGAAGCTTCGATGCTATTATTAATGATTTAAATGATAAAGAAAATTCTTTTAATTTTCTAAAGAAAGATTTAAATAGTGTTTCTATTCCAGAAGGCTATTTAAATTATTATAATAATTTAAATGATATTTTTTCTTTATATTCATCTTATTTAAATTCAATGCGTACTGCCATTATATATGAACGCTCCTCTTCTGATTATAAAAAAAATAAGACAGTTATTGATAAAAATTATGATAATGCATATAAAAAATATAATAATGTTTTAGAGAGCATCCAACAATTTTTAAGCTTGTTAGAAAATTCTTAGTATTATTTTTCTCTTTCTGGTTACACTATATTCTGATTGGGTTGTAACCAAAAGGAGGTTTTTTATGAAATTGGTTAATTTTTTTATTTTTTTTATTTTAACCCTTTCTCTTTCAGCGAATATTAGCTGCAAAGGTTATGAACTAGCAGATAATATTAATTTATTAAATAATTTAAAGTATGATGAAAATGTTGAAAGCTTAAATTGCTCCAGTGAGAGCTGTATAGATTTATCTGATAATGATTATGTAGAAGTTTTTTCAGATAATAATAGTTCAATTTATTTAACAGAAGATGACATATATATTATGTCTCAAGTTGTATATGCTGAAAGTAAAGGCGAGCCATTTGAAGGAAAGGTAGCCGTAGCATCTGTAATATTAAATCGTGTCTTAAGTCCACAATTTCCTGATACGGTTCAAGAAGTAATATTCCAACCCTATGCTTTTTCTTGCGTAGTAGATGGAAAGATTACCGTTGAACCATCATCAGAGTGTTTTGCAGCTGTTTATGATGCTATTAAAGGCTATGATCCAACTGGTGATGCGTTATTTTTTTATAACCCAGAAACAGCAACTTGTAGCTGGATGAGAAGTGTAGAAAAATCTGATACTACCTTAATAGGTCAGCATTTATTTTTCTCTTTAGCTTATTAAAAATAAGGAGCTATGTCTTATTAGATATAGCCCCTTATTTTTATATTAAACATTAAACGAATATGCTCTCTATAATAGCTTTTCCATTTTCAACAACAATATTTCCATTAGCTATTACAATATTTATTTCTAAATTTTCATCATCAACAATAACTAAATCCGCATCCTTTCCCATTTCTATAGTACCCTTATTTTCTAATTTTAATATCCTTGATACATTTGAAGTTATTACTTTAATAGCAGTTTCCATTGGAATATTATAATTCTTAACAGCCTCTTTAACTTCTCCATATAAACTTGTTACACTACATATCCCTAAACCTAATAACTTACCTTTATCAAAAACAGGCATACTTCCATTACCATCAGATGAAAATGTTATATTATCAATTTTAACACCTTTATTTAATAAGTATTCTAATGCTTCTGATGCTCTCATTTCCCCTGGTTCTAAATGCTTAGGGTCTGAACTTGTTGTTAAATCTATATATCCACCTTTTTTAGCATATCTTAAACCTTCATCTAACAAATCTTTATTTCTATTAAGGTGAGTTGGTAATATTTGCGTACTTGGTATTTCTGTTTCTTCTATCATTTTAACAATATATTCTAGACCCATTTTACCATCACCTAAATGTACATTAATTACGCCTGCTTTTCCTGATAATAATCCAGCTACTCTTGTTTCTGCCACAACTCTAAGAAATTCATCATAAGTAGGCTGAGTACTTCTATGATCCGATAATGCTACTTCTCCTACACCTATTATTTTTTCAATTAGCATTACATCTTTCTTTATACTATCTGTTACTGTCTTTATTGGTATATCATATGAACCTGTATAACAATATACTGTTATACCATCTTCCTCCAATGCATTTGCTTTTGCTAAAAGTGTTTCCATATTTCTACATACAGAATCAGTACCTAAACATCCTACTACTGAAGTTATTCCAGCTTCTATAAGTTCTTTTATATCTATTTCTTTAGTACGAGTTCTAAATCCGCCTTCACCACCTCCACCAATAATATGAACATGTGAATCTATAAATCCTGGTAAACATATCTTTCCAACACCATTTATTCTTTTAATTTCTATAAAATCTTCTGGTATTTTTAATTTATCGTATATCCCTTCTATCTTGTTTCCAACTAAGACTATTGTCTTAATACCCAAATACTTTGGGTTATAGACTTTAATATCTTCAATTACAGTAATTATTGTTATTCTCCTCCTTTATTTATATATTATTTGAGATATTTTGCTATTGTTATATATGGAATTACTAAATTTATTTTTTATATAATTTGCATATTCTTTACTTTTATTTAAATCTATGTTTTCATACGCTAAAGCTAATTTATAATATATCTCCTCTATATATGTTTCATCATATTTATCAATATATTCTTCATAATATTGTATAGCTTCATTAATTTGATTTTTTTCATAATAACATGATGCTAATAAAAATAATACGTGTTTACGATAATAAGTATCTACATCACTATTATATGCACTTTGTAACTTTTCTATTGATTCATCATATTTTTTTTCATCAAATAACCCTATTGATTCTTCATATGCTTTTTTAATTTCTTCTTCCGAATTAAGTTTATTAACTTGAGTATTTTTTTCTTCATTATTAACTTCTTCATTATTAACTTCTTCATTTATGATTTCTTTATTTATAATTTCTTCATTTGCTACTATATTTTCAGTATTATTTGATAAGCCTTCATCTTTTTTATTAATATTTAAAAATATAAATATAGCTATTACACCTAATAGTATCAATAATATTATTAAAGCTTTTTTCTTTATTGAATTTTTAAATTCATCTACTGGATCTTGTAAATATCCATTAATTTGATTTCTTATTTCAAGAGCTGTCCTTCCCTCTTTATTTATAATTAGTGAGGCTTCATTAAACTCCATTGCTTTTAAATAATTGCCTTTTTTTAAATAACATATGGATAAAGCATTATTAACATTTATGCTATTAAAATCACTCACCCTACACTTCTCTAATTTTTCTATGGCATTATCAATCTTCAACTCTTTGATATCATGTTCTGCTAAAGAGTATAATTTAATATTTTCTTCATCTTTTTTTGCATCTCTAATATAAATTTTTGATATTTCATCATTATTATAATCTTTATTTATTTTCCATACAGCAATTGCTCCCTTTAAATCTCCTTTTATATATAATAGCATTCCCTTTAAATTTAATAGTCTCACATCTTTTAAATTTAAAGATATACCCTTTTCACATTCTTCTAAAGCCTTTTCAATATAACCTTTATTATAATTATCCATAGACTTTTCATATATTTTGTTAAGTTTATTTCCCATTCATTGTCTCCATTATTTAAAATTTACTATTATAATATCGTTATTATACATAAAATACTAAACCAAGTATTGCAGCAATTACAATTACTAATATAGGATGTACTTTTTTTGACCACAATACTACTGCAATTATCACAGTAATAAAAATACTTTTCCAATCTTTATATGCATCTATAGCTAAATCCCAAAAAGCATATATTATCAATGCTATAAGTGCTGGTTTCATACCTAATAATGCAGATTGAACCATTTTAAATTCTTTGAATTTATCTAATATCCTATTTATTATTACTACTAAAATAAATGAAGTAGTTATTACTCCTAATGTAGCAACTATACTGCCTATTACTCCACTTATTTTATATCCAACAAAAGTTGCAGAATTTATTGCCACAGGTCCTGGTGTCATTTGTGAAATACCAATTATATCAGTAAATTCTGTACTACTTATCCAATTATTTTTTTCTACTATTTCCTTTTGAATAAAAGGAAGCATTGCATATCCACCGCCAAAACTAAAAGTACCTATCTTTAAAAAGGCTAAATATAATTTTACTAATAGTTTCATCTCCTATACCTTCCCTCTTAAAAATATCGCTCCATAAACTCCAGATACTATTATTACTACCACAGGGTTAATATGAAAAAATATCAATGCAATTAATGAAATAAGTATAGTTATAAGGCTTCTTAAATTTTTAGGTATTCCTTTAGCTAAACTTATAGCTCCTACTAATACAAGCATTGGCACTGCTGCTGTTATGCCCATAAAAGCAGCATTAACATAGTAATTATTTCTAAATTGCATAAAAAAAGCAGCTATTAATATAATTATTATAAAAGATGGTAATATTACTGCAATTAAAGCTGATATAGCACCTAAAATTCCAGCTATCCTATATCCTAAAAAAATAGATGCATTAATTGCCATTGCCCCTGGAAGACTTTGTGCTACCACTAATACATCCATAAATTCATCTTTATTAAGCCATTTCTTATTATTAACCACCTCTTGTTCAATTAATGGAATCATTGCATATCCTCCACCAAAAGTAAATGCTCCTATTTTAAATATAGATAGAAAAATTTCAAAAATAATTTTCATAAAATCACCACCTATGTTTATTATACCTTAATACTACTGCTCAAATACTTATTAAATAAAATAAACTGTTTCTTATCAATTAGATAAAAACAGTCCATTTAATAATATTATTTAATTTTGCCTTCTATAATTAAATCTGAAAGACTTCTTTTAGGAACATAATTTGCATCATTTTTATCATGCCAGTATTTTACGTCTCCATCTTCTCATTATTTTTCTTTTCTTCTATTATAACTCGTTGGACAGCTTACTATCTCCTTATTCCATTAACTTTTTCATATAAATACCACTGCCATTAACCTTTGAATACTTTTCAGATAAAAAATAAGAGGTAAAGTACTTAATACCTTTACCTCTTATTTTTTATATTATTCTTGTTCTAAGATTATCTTCTTAGCATTTAAGATTGAAGTAGCACTCATTGAGAACTCATCTAGTCCATATTCAACAAGTGTTGGGATAGCAGCTTCATCTCCTGCCATTTCTCCACACATTCCAACCCATTTACCATGCTTATGAGCTCCATCAATAGTCATCTTTATTAATCTTAATACAGCTGGGTGCATTGGATTGTAAAGATATGAAACTTTTTCACTCATTCTATCAGCAGCTAATGTATATTGAATTAAGTCGTTTGTTCCTATTGAGAAGAAGTCAACATGCTTAGCTAATTCATCAGCCATTACTGCAGCTGCAGGTATTTCAACCATTATACCCCATTGAATTGAATCTGAAGTAGCTACTCCTTCAGCATGTAATTCTGCTCTACACTCTTCTACGAATTCTTTAGCAGCTTGGAATTCTTCTAATCCTGAAATCATTGGGAACATAACTGCTAATTTACCATATACTGAAGCTCTAAGTAAAGCTCTTATTTGAACTTTGAATATGTCTTTTCTATCTAAACATAATCTTATAGCTCTATATCCTAAGAATGGGTTCATTTCTTCTGGTAATGGTAAGTAAGGTAATACCTTATCTCCACCGATATCTAATGTTCTTATAACAACTTGTTTTCCGTTAGCTTTTTCTAATACAGTCTTATATGCTGCGAATTGTTCTTCTTCAGTTGGAGCTGAATCTCTATCCATATATAAGAATTCTGTTCTGAATAAACCTACACCATCTCCACCATTAGCTAAAACTTGGTCTATATCTTCTGGCTTTCCTATATTTCCACAAACCTCTACTCTTTTACCTGATTTAGTAACTGTTTTAACTTCGATAAGTTTCTTTAATTCTTCTTGTTCTGCTTTGAAAGCTTCTTGCTTAGCTCTATATTCTGCTACTACTTCTTCTGAAGGATTGATTATAGCAATACCTTCAATACCATCAACTATAACTAAGTCTCCATTTTTAACTGAAGTAGTTATATCTCCTAAACCAACTACTGCTGGTATTTCTAATGTTCTAGCCATGATAGCTGAGTGAGAAGTTCTTCCCCCAATGTTAGTTAAGAAACCAACAACTAATGATCTATCTAATTGAGCTGTATCTGATGGAGTTAAATCATGAGCAACTACAACTGTATTCTTTTCAGTTATAGCAAAATCACTTCCACCTTTTCCTGCTAAGTTAGAGATTATTCTCTTAGAAACGTCTTTAACATCAGCAGCTCTTTCTCTCATATATGCATCTTCCATTGATTCAAATATCATAACGAAAGTATCTGTTACCATTTGAACTGCTTTCATTGGATTTATACTTTCATTTTCTATAGTGTTTTCCATTTCTCCAGCAAATCCTGGATCATCTAATAATTCTAAGTGTGCTACGAAAACCTGAGCTTCGTGCTCACCTATTTCTTCTAAAGTTTTAGCTTTAATAGCTTCTAATTGAATTCTTGAATCTTCTAAAGCTTTGCTTAATTCTGCCTTAGCAGCAGCAACATCTGTTACTTTTTCATCTGTTATAACTATTTCTTCATGTTGTTGAATAAATACTTTACCTATTGCATATCCTTTTGAAGCAGCAATACCATTTTTCATTGCAATTTCCTCCCTGCATCATAACAATGTAATTGTTTAACATTGTAATTCCATAGTTAATTAAAATATTATGATTGTTTTTTAATTATAACATATATTCTTTAAATATTATCAAAATTTCTTTAATTTTTAATATTTTCTCAAAATACTTTATATTTTTTTAATAACTATCATATTTTATAACATTTTTTATAATATTTTCAAATTTATACTGTAAATGTTAATTTTATAAATCATCAATTAACACACTAGCTTTTGCATATGCTGTTGATTTTGCTTCAAAAAAGTCAGTTTTTACTGAATTTGCATCTGCTAAAGTATCTACCCATTTAGCTGGATTTTCATCATAACCTTCAAAAATTACTTCAAATCCAATTTCTTTTAATCTTCTATTACCTAAATATTTTATATAACTTTCAATTAAATTACTATTTATTCCTTGAATTTTATCACCAATTACATATTTACCCCAATTAATTTCATTTTCAACACCTATTTTCATCATGCATCTTAATTCTTCTCTTAATTCTTCTGTAAATACTTCTGGCTCTTCCTTTATAAGCTCTCTAATTATACTTCTAAATAACCAAAGGTGAGTGTTTTCATCTCTATTTATATATCTTATTTCCTGAGCTGAACCTGGCATCTTTCCATTTCTCTCTAAATTATAGAAGAACATAAATCCAGAATAGAAATATATACCTTCTAAAATGTAATTAGCCATTACTGTCTTTACTAAGTTTTCTATAGTAGGCTCTTCTAAAAAGTTATTATATTGAGCCCCTATAAATTTATTTCTTTCCAGCAATATTTCATCATCTTTCCATTGATATAATATCTCATTTCTCTTTTCTGGAGAACATATAGTGTCCAGCATATAGCTATAGCTTTGAGAGTGTACAGCTTCTTGGAAAGCTTGGATTGTAAGACATAAGTTAATTTCACTGGCTGTAATATAATTATTTATATTTCCTAAATTAGCTGTCTGTATTGAATCTAAAAATATTAAAAATGATAGTATTTTATCGTATGCAACTTTCTCTGCTTCTTTTAAATTGTTATAATCTTTTAAATCTTGTGATAAATTAATTTCTTCTGGTATCCAGAAATTATTCATTGCCTGTCTATACCACTCTGAAACCCATCCATATTTCATATTATTAAAATCATTTAAATTAGTGGTATTACCATTAATCATTCTTTTTTTACTGACTTCCACATCTCCATTTTCATTAAATAAAGATCTCTTTTTTACATCCATATTAGTTACTCCCAAATGTTTTTATATTTTTTATTATGCTGAACAGCTCTCACACTCTTCTACTGTTAGTGATTTTGACCTTACATAGTATATTGATTTTACTCCACACTTACATGCATCTATGTATAGGTTCATTATTTGTCTCATTGTAAAATCTGTCGTTATATATAAGTTAAAAGATTGTCCTTGGTCTATATGTCTTTGACGTACACCATTAACTTTAACACTAAAGCTTTGATCTACATTATATGCTGAATTATAGAACCAGAAATTTTCCCAGCTTAAATTAGGTGCTGTCTTTGGCACTATGCTTCCTTTTTTCTCTTCTAACCAAAATCTTGCCATAACTGGATCTATACCTTCTGATGTACCTGCTATAGTAGCTGTTGAACCATTTGGTGCTACTGCTAATAAATATCCATTTCTTAACCCTGTTTTATTTACTTCTTGCTTTAATTCATTCCATCTATCACTAGAATAGCCTCTTAATTTGAAATAATCTCCATTTTGCCAATCTGATCCTTCAAAGCATTCATATGAACCTTTTTCTTTAGCTATCTTCATACTTGCTTTTACTGCATAATAATTAATATTTTCATATACTTTATCAGCAAATTCTAAATGTTTTTCTTCTGCCCAATGAATTTTATTATTAGCAAGCATATGATGATATCCACTGGTTCCAAGACCTATTGCTCTATATTTTTTATTAGTTATTTCAGCAAATGGAATTGCATAATAATTTAAGTCAATTACATTATCCATGGCTCTTATTTGTGTTTCAACAACATATTCAATTTCCTTTTCATCATTTACATCAACATTACCTAATACTATTGATGAAAGATTACATACAACAAAATCTCCTGCTTTTGTTTTTTCAATTACTATTTTATCGCCGTTCTTATCAAAAATTTCTTTTTGTTGTATTTCCATTGCACTCATATTTTGCATTATTTCTGTACAAAGATTAGAAGAATATATTATCCCTTTATGCTTATTTGGGTTCATCTTATTGACAGTATCTCTATAAAATGCAAATGGTGTTCCTGTTTCTGCTGCACTTTTTATAATAAGCCTTACTATATCTTTTACACTCATAACACGCTTAGATATTCTATCATCATGAACACATTCATAGTACTTTTCTTCCCATTCTGCACCATAATAATCTTCTAGTGAATATCCCTTAGCAACTTTAATCTCATGAGGACACATCATATACCAATTTGCATCAATATCTTGTTCTGCTAAACGCCAAAATAAATCTGGATAACATAACCCAGGGAAAACATCATGTGCTTTCTTTCTATCATCTCCATTATTCGTTCTTATTTGAAGAAACTCAGGAATATCTTTATGCCATGCATCAAGCCATACTGCTACAGATCCATTTCTAACTCCCAGCTGGTCAACTGCTATTGCTGTATCATTAAATAATTTAACCCATGGAATTACTCCTCCAGCAGCTCCTTTAAAACCTCTTATACTTGACTCTAAAGCTCTAACCTTACCTATGTATATCCCCATACCTCCGCCAAATTTAGAAACATTAGCAAAGTTATCTAAAGATTTATATATTCCATTTAAACTATCATCAACAGTATCAATGAAACATGAGCTTAACTGATAAAATGGCTTTCTAGCATTTGACATAGTCGGTGTTGCCATTGTAGCTTTTAATGAACTTAAAACATCATAAAATCTCTTAGCCCATTCTATTTTCTTACCTTTTACTTCTGGAATTGCTAAGTGCATAGCTATTCCCATAAACATTTGCTGCGGTAATTCTAATGTCTTTTTATTATAATCATGTATTAAATATCTTTTAGTTAATAAATCAATACCACTATATGTAAATAAATAATCTCTTTCTGGCTTTATATATTTTTCTAATTCCTCTACCTCTTCTTGTGAATAATTTTCTAAAATATATTTTCCATATAAATTTCTTGTTGTCATTTCTTTAATAAAATCATAAAAATTGCTATATGGTTCTTGCTTTTTTAACCCTCTGTTATTATTTACTTCTTTATACAATTTATAAATATATATTTTTGAAGCTGCATATTGCCATCTTGGTTCACTTTCTGTTGTTAACTCTAAGGCACTTTGCATAATAGATGATAATATTTCTTCCTCAGTCATACCTGGTCTTATTATGTTATTACAACTCTCAACTAACTTTGCTTCATTATATACGCCATCTTTATCCTTTATATCTTCTATAGCAAATTTACACATTTTATTCATTTAGCCATTTCCTCTCTTCTACTATATATAGTATATTATATGTCTATATTTTCATTATTCCACACAACATATTGTCTTATTATAAACTCACATTTTTAATTTGTAAAAATAGTTTTTCTGTTGTTTTTCTATAAATTTTTTTAACATTTCTTTTATCCTCTTCTATTCTCTTTTAATCAATGATTTTTATTTATTAAGAATTAATATCTCTTATAAAAAAAATTTTTTTATTTCTATTGCATTTTTACTACTATATACTTTATTATGTTATATGAAATTTATATAAATAATTAATGAGGAAAAATTTATGAAGATATTTTACAAAAACAAAATGCTTATTTTAGATATTGTACTTATAATTTTAGGAACATTTATTTCTGCACTAGGAATAAATCTATTTATTTCTAATGCTAAACTTCTTAGTGGTGGTGCCACTGGTATCGCTCTTATTTTTCAATATGCTTTGAATATTCCTTCTGGGCTTATTGTCTTCTTAATAAATATTCCATTATTCTTTGTAAGTTATAAATTTTTAACCAAACGTTTCACAATTTATACTGCCATAGGAATGCTGTCATTCTCTACAGCTCTTATATTAACTAAACCATTATCATCATTTGTAAATGTTGATGATATATTGCTTTATTGTATTTATGGTGGTGTAATAAATGGTATTGGTAGTGGACTAGTCTTTTCAAGAAATGGTTCCACTGGAGGTACTGATATTATTACCATGGTAATTCGAAAAAAATATCCTAGTTTTGAAATAGGTGCAGTAAATTTCTATTTCAACTTAATAATTGTTGCTATTGGTGCATTAATTTTTGGCTTACCTCAAGCACTTTATACATTGATATCAATGTATATTCAAGGATTTACTATTGATAAAGTAATTAATGGTTTTACTAGCAAAAAACTCTTCTTAGTATTAACTGATCGTGAAAAAGATATTATTGATTTTGTATTAAAAGATATGCATAGGGGAATAACTTCCTTAATGGCTGAAGGTGAGTTTACTGGACATAAAAGAAAGCTTCTTTATGTAGCTGTAACCACTTCTCAAATGATTAGTTTAAGAAGAAAAATTTTAAATATAGATCCAAATGCCTTTATTACAATAGTTGATGTTTCAGAAGTAAAAGGTAATGGATTCCAATCAATATAGCAAAAAAACACAGCTTAACTGCTGTGTTTTTTTACTTGCTCATTTAAATATTTTTCTCTTCCTATTTCATAAAGATTATTTCCTTCACTATCTATAATTACTGTTAAAGGCATGTCTTTCACTTCAAGTTTTCTTATAGCTTCAGCTCCAAGGTCTTTATAAGCCACAATCTCTGAAGATATTATACACTTGCTAATAAGTGCTCCTGCACCACCTATAGCTCCAAAGTAAATAGATTTATTTTTCTTAATTCCTTCAATGACTTCTTCACTTCTTGCTCCCTTACCAATCATTCCTTTTAATCCTAAATCCAAAAGTATAGGTGCATATTTATCCATTCTATAACTAGTAGTTGGACCTGCTGAACCAATTATTTTTCCAGGTTTCTCTGGTGTAGGTCCTACGTAATATATCACTGAATCCTTAAGTTCTATGGGTAGCTTTTCTTTTTCCTCGATGAGCTTAACTAACCTTTCATGAGCTGCATCTCTTGCTGTGTAAATTATTCCACTTAATAATACATTATCTCCAGCTTTCAGATTTGCTGCTTGTTCTTCTGTTAAAGGAAGATATATTTTCTTTTCCATAAACTTTCCCCTATAAAATCCTTTCCTTATGCCTAGTAGCATGACAATTTATATTCACTGCCACTGGAAGTCCTGCAATATGAGTAGGATATGTTTCTATATTTAAAGCTAATGCCGTAGTCTTTCCACCAAATCCTTGAGGCCCAATACCTATTTTATTTACCTCTTCTAATAACTCTTTTTCTAAATTGCCATAAAACTCATCAACATTTTTTTCATTAACATATCTTAATAAAGCCTTTTTAGCAAGATATGCTACTTTATCAAAGTTGCCACCTATACCAATGCCTATTACTATAGGTGGACATGGATTGGGCCCAGCAATTCTTACTGTTTCAAGTACAAAGTTCTTTACACCCTCTAATCCATCAGATGGCTTCAACATGGCAATTCTGCTCATATTTTCTGAACCAAAACCTTTAGGTGATACCATTATTTTCACTTTATCTCCTGGTACAATATTGTAGTAAATCAGTGCCGGAGTATTATCATTGGTATTTACCCTATGTAATGGATCCTTAACCACTGATTTTCTTAAAAATCCTTCTTCATATCCCTGTCTTACTCCTTCATTAATTGCTTCTTCCAAATTTCCTCCTATTATATGAACATCTTGTCCAATATCAACAAATACACAAGCCATTCCTGTGTCTTGACATATTGGTATTTTTTCTCTAGCAGCTATATGACTATTTTCTATTATCTTGTTTAAGATATTATTTGCTATTGGCCATTTTTCATTTTTTTCTGCCTTTTCTATTGCTTCCTTTATATCATCAGGCAAATAATAATTAGCTTCTATGGATAATTCCTTAACTGTCTTTATTATCTCCTTTATATTTATAATTCTCATAAAAATCCCCCTTATATTTAAATTTTATTATATATATTCAATAAACAAGCTATTATTTTTTATTAAAAATTTATAATTGATAATGGATAATTGAGATTGAAAGTCCTTATGAACTTTCCCCAATTATCAATTATTAACCTTACTGATTTTAGCTTGCTTCACTCTTTTCATTTGTAGAACTGTCATTACTAAAGTATTCATCAATTCCTTTAACAATTCCATCTACTAACAATTGCTGATGTTCATCAGTTTTCAATCTACTTTCTTCATCACTATTAGATAAAAAACCACATTCTACTAATATAGATGCTCCTTCATATTTATCTCTTAAAATTAGATATGCTTCTCCTGCTGGTTTAGCTACTCTTTTATTACCATCATTCACTACTACTTTTATAGAATCTTGTACAATATTGGCTAGCTTTTCACTATCAGTATTAGATGCATACCATACTTGTGCACCAAAGCATTTTGCTTGAGGAAACATATTTTCATGGATAGAAATAAAAATATCACAATTAGTTTCAACTTTTAAAGATGCCCTCTTTTTTAAATCTTCTCTTTTCTTTTCCTTAATGCTTTTCCCTTTTTCATATAAGCCCTTATCACACTCTCTAGTCATAAATACTTTGTAGCCTTTATCTTCTAAACTTTCTCTAAGCTTTAAGGCTATGTCCAAATTAATATCTTTTTCCACAGTACCATTTTTAGATATTGCTCCCCCATCAATTCCTCCATGCCCTGGATCTATCAAGATTATCTTTTCATTTAACTCTTCTGCCTTTATTGGTATAGTACTTGAAAGAATTAAAAATACACCTATAAAAGCCAATATAAATTTTTTCATACTTATCCTCCATACCTTTTATTTCTCATTTTTATTATGTTTAAAACCACTTTTATTATTCCAACTAAAAAAAAGACCAGAGGTATTTTTCCTCTAGTCTTTATAATTAATTATTTTCAATAACACTTTCAGCTATATTTGTTGAATGATCTCCAATTCTCTCTAAATTACTTAATATATCTAAGAATATAGCCCCTGTATATGCATTACATCTTCCATCATATAATCTTCTTATATGACGTTCTCTAAAGCTTTTTTGTTTTTTATCAATTTTAGCTTCAACATCAACTATGCTTTTTGCTTTATTAACATTTCTATTTTCATAACTTTCAATTGCTATATCTAAAGCTTCCAAAGTTGACGAATAAATACTATCTAGCTCTTCCATTGCATCCTTAGAATACTCTAATGATTTATTTATTTTTTGTAATGTTAAATCAGCTAAGTTTTCAGCATGATCCCCTATTCTTTCAATATCATTTACTATGTGGAATGTAGCCGCTACTATATTTTTTTCTTTATCTGATAATTCACATTTAGAAAGCTTAACTAAATATGTAGTTATTGATTCTTCTAATATATTTATAATTTTTTCATTTTCATAAACTTTTTGAACTAATGCTTCATCATTCTTCTTAAATGCATCCATTGATAAAACTAAACCTTTTTTAGCTTTTGTGGCCATTCTAATAGTTTCTTTTATTACTTGTCCAGCTGCAATTACTGGTGTTTCTAATAATCTATCATCAATATACTTAGGTCCTTGTTTTTCATCTTCATCTTCACCTGGTATAATCCAAGTAACTACCTTAATCAATAAAGGTATTAGCGGAACCATAATTATTGTATTTGTAATATTAAATATTGTATGTGCATTAGCTATTTGTTTACTTACTACTGGTGACATATATGAAACTATGTCAGCTAATAATCCTGTAGCTAATAACGGTAAAAATATCACTGTACCTGTTACATTAAATATTAAATGCATCATAGCCGCTCTATGAGCAGTTTTATTTGTTCCAACTGTTGATAACATAGCTGTTATACATGTACCTATATTACATCCAAGTACTATTGGTAATGCTCCTGCTATTGAAATCGCTCCTGCATTGGCTAAAGCAACTAATATACCAGTTGTTGCTGATGAACTTTGTAATACGGCAGTAATTAATGCTCCGGCAATAACTCCTAAGTACCATTTATCTGAAATAGTTAATAATACCTTTTGGAACATTGCTGATTCCCTTAAAGGTTCCATAGATTCACTCATCATTCCCATACCGATGAATAAAATACCAAACCCTAAAATAATATTCCCAATTTCCTTTTTCTTTTTCATCTTTGCAAACATTACAATCATTGCACCACCAAAAACAAATAAAGGTGCTATATCTGTAAGTTTAAACGCTACTAATTGTGCTGTAATGGTTGTCCCTATATTGGCCCCCATAATTATTCCAGCTGCTTGTGCTAAATTCATTAAACCAGCATTAACAAAACCTACTACCATAACTGTTGTTGCACTACTACTTTGAATTACTGCTGTAACTATGGCACCAACAACTACAGCAATTATAGGATTTTTAGTAACTTTTTCTAGTATATTTTTTAACCCTTCTCCTGCTGCGTTTTCAAGACCATCTCCCATGATTTTCATACCATATATGAATAACCCAAGACCGCCTAATAAACTAATTATAACCATTATTGTATCCAAGTTAGACTCTCCTCTACTTTTTATTTCTATAATAAACGATTATTTTCTCAAGGCTAGTTTACTATATTTTTTAATATTTGTTAAGGAATTTGCTCTGTTTTTAACATGAATTTAATATTTCATATTTTGGGTAATAATATTTTAATTTTCTTTATATATTATTAAATACTAAAAAAAGAGAGGCTGAACCTCTCTTTTTTTGCAAAAAGAATATACTATCTCTTAGAGAATTGTGGAGCTCTTCTTGCTTTCTTAAGACCGTATTTCTTTCTTTCTTTCATTCTTGGATCTCTTGTTACAAATCCAGCTTTCTTTAATTCTGATTTAAGACTTTCATCTGACTTAATTAAAGCTCTTGTGATTCCGTGTCTTATTGCTCCTGCTTGACCAGTGAATCCACCACCGTGTACATTTACTAAAACGTCAAATCTGTCTTTAGTTCCTGTTAATACTAATGGTTGGTTAACGATCATTCTTAAAGTTTCTAAACCAAAGAAGTTTTCTATTTCTCTGTTGTTTATAACTACTTTACCAGTTCCTGGTACTAGTCTTACTCTAGCAACTGATTTCTTTCTTCTACCAGTTCCCATATATTGAACTTTTGCCATAATTTATTCCTCCTCCCGATTGTATATTAGTACTTTAATTCAAGTACTTCTGGTTTTTGAGCTTCATGATTGTGCTCAGCACCTCTATATACTACTAAGTTTTTAAGTTGCTTTCTTCCTAAAACTCCTGATGGAAGCATTCTTCTAACAGCTTCTTCGAAAGCTAGTTCTGGCTTCTTAGCTAATACTTCTCTGT
This sequence comes from Clostridium lentum, assembly GCF_014287815.1. Taxonomy (GTDB): domain Bacteria; phylum Bacillota; class Clostridia; order Clostridiales; family Clostridiaceae; genus Clostridium; species Clostridium lentum. The sequence continues at coordinate 59,749 of NZ_JACOOQ010000015.1, read as the reverse complement.
AAGGAACTTCTTTAAGTCCTCCAACGTATCCGCTGTATTTTCTCATGAATTTTTGATCTAACTTCTTACCAGTTAAAACAACTTTTTCTGCATTGATAACTATTACGTGATCTCCGCAATCAACATTTGGTGTAAATGTTGGTTTATGTTTTCCTCTTAATATTGAAGCAACTTGGCTAGCAACTCTTCCTAGTGGCTTACCAGCAGCGTCAACAACAAACCATTTCTTTTCAACTTCTTGTGCCTTAGCAATGTATGATTTCATGTTTTTCCCTCCCTGAACTTACATTATATCGCTTTGCTCTTTCGAGCTTTGCATTTATGTTAAGACCCAGGTCTAATTGGATCTTACGTACATAAATAATCTAACAAACAAAATAAATTATAATACACGCTTACGGGCGTGTCAACATTTTTTTTTATTTTTAATAATAAACTTCAGTTAGCTTTAATCCTTTCGCAGGAACACAATCTCCAGCGGCTTTTCGATCTCTTCCTAATATAATTTTTTCAATATCCTCTGGTGTAATTTTTCCTCTTCCAACGTTAATTAAAGTGCCTACTATTATTCTAACCATATTATATAAAAAACCATCACCAGAAACAGAAATCTTAATAAAATCTCCATCAATTTTAATATTTACATCATATATGGTTCTTACAGTTGTCTTAACAGAACTTCCTTCACTTCTAAAAGCTTTAAAATCATGAGTTCCCTTAAAGAAGTGACAAGCATTCTTCATTACTTCAATATCTAAAGAATATTTATAATGATATGAATATAACCTATTTAATGCTGTTGGCACTAAATTATTATATATGGTATATTCATATGTCTTTCCCTTCGCCAAATATCTTGGATGAAAATCTTCAGAAACTTCTTCAGAGCTAAGAATCACTATATCATCTGGCAATCTATAATTAATTGCTTCTCTAAACTTATGGGGTGGTACTGTACTCTCTGTCTTAAATGTTGCCACAAATCCTCTGGCATGTACTCCAGAATCAGTTCTGGAGCATCCAAGTATCTCATTTTCTTCCTTAGTAAGATTCCTTACCGCCTCTTCAAGAGTTCCTTGTATAGTGACCTTATCATTTTGCTTCTGCCATCCATAATAATTAGTACCATCATACTCTATTATCAGTTTTATATTTTTCACTAAACTATCACCTTTTTTATTTTAATATTAAAAATTTATAATAAAATTCTTGTTGCTATAATACTAGCAAATACTATGGAAAATAATACAAAAGCAATTACATCCTTAGAAGTGAATTTTAATACCTTCATCCTGGTTCTACCAACTCCACCTCTATAACATCTTGCTTCCATAGCCATAGCTAGCTCATCAGCTCTTTTAAAGGAACTAATAAATAAAGGAATCAATAATGGTATTAAGTTTTTAGCCTTCTGTAGAATGTTTCCTGTTTCAAAATCAGCTCCTCTAGCTTTTTGAGCTTTCATTATCTTATCAGTTTCATCCATCAATGTTGGTATAAATCTTAAGGCAATGGTCATCATCATTGCTAATTCATGGGCTATTTCTTTTCCTATAGGTCTTAGAAGCCTTTCTATCCCATCTGTAAGTTCTATTGGCGATGTAGTTAATGTTAATATAGACGTACCCATTATTAACAAAATTAATCTTATTGCCATAAATACAGCAGTTCTAAGTCCTAGCTCATATATTTTAATAAAACCAAAACTGAATAAAAGCTCTCCTCCCTTTACCATAAATAAGTTTAAGGCACCTGTTAAGGCAATTAATAGGAATACTGGTTTAAGACCTTTATATACAAATCTAAATGGTATCCTTGCTGTGCAGATAACTAATACTAAAAAAGCAACTACAAAAGAATATGCTGCAAATTTATCTACCACAAAAAGCGATATAATAAACAAAATAGATATTAATATCTTGGTTCTTGGGTCAAGCTTATGCACAAAAGATTCGCCAGGTATATATTGGCCTATGGTAATATCTTTTATCATACTAACTCTCTCTTTCCATTACTTATTTTTTAATAATATATTTAATAATTCACTTTTAGCTTTTTCCACAGTAAAAATATCTTCTGATACATTAAAGCCTTTTCTCTTTAACTCTCTCATTAAATACGTTACTTGAGGCACTGCTAAACCTATTCTTTCTAAAGTATCTATTTCCCTAAATACCTCTTTTGGTTTTCCTTGAAGCTCTATATGTCCATCATTCATTACAATGATCTTCTCTGCTAACTTTCCTACATCCTCCATACTATGGCTCACAAGAATTATTGTCATATTATATTTTTCATGCAGAAATTTTATCTGCTCTAATATATCATCTCTCCCTGCTGGATCCAAACCTGCTGTAGGTTCATCTAATATCAGCACATTGGGTTCCATAGCAATTACTCCTGCAATGGCTACTCTTCTCTTCTGCCCTCCACTAAGTTCAAACGGAGAAATATCTTTATACTCATCATAATCCAAACCTACCATTTCCATAGATTTTTTAACTCTTCTTAATATTTCATCTTCATTTAACCCTAAATTGGTTGGTCCATAAGCAATATCTTTAGCAATAGTTTCTTCGAAAAGCTGATATTCTGGATATTGAAATACTAACCCAACTTTTTTTCTAATATCAACTAGCTTAGTATCTTTATCAGTTATATCAGTTCCATCAACATAAATCTTTCCACTGGCTGGCTTTAAAAGCCCATTTAAATGTTGTATTAAGGTAGATTTTCCTGAACCAGTATGTCCGATTACTGCTAAAAACTCTCCATCTTCTATTTCTAAACTTACATTATCTAAAGCCTTTTTTTCAAAAGGTGTCTTTGGCATATAAACATATGTTAAATTTTCTATTTTAATTGACATATTGCATTCACCATCTCATTCACATCTAATATTCTAGTATCTATATTAATTCCTACTTTTTGCAACTCATAGCTTAATTCTGTTACTTGAGGAACATCTAGCCCTATATTTTTCATCTTTTCTACATTAGAGAAAACATCTCGTGGCTTTCCATCTAAAATCAACTTTCCTTTATCCATCACAACTATTCTATCAGCCTTAGCTGCTTCATCCATATAATGAGTTATAAGTATTACTGTAATTCCATAATTTCTATTTAAATCAATAATAGTATCAAGTACTTCTTTTCTACCTGATGGATCAAGCATTGCTGTTGGCTCATCAAATATTATACATTTAGGTTTCATAGCTAAGATGCCTGCTATGGCTATTCTCTGCTTTTGTCCACCAGAAAGCAAATGTGGTGCATGCTTTTTATACTCTGACATTCCAACCCTCTCTAAAGCCTCATCAACTCTTTTTCTTATTTCTTCTGGTGGTACACCTAAGTTTTCTGGTCCAAAAGCAACATCTTCTTCTACTATAGTTGCTACTAATTGATTATCTGGATTTTGAAAAACCATTCCAGCTGTTTCCCTTATATTCCATAAGTTATTCATATCAGAAGTATCCATTTTATTTACTAACATTTTTCCATCGGTAGGAATCAACAATGCATTCATATGTTTTGCCATAGTAGATTTTCCCGAACCATTATGTCCTAATATAGCAATAAATTCACCCTCTGTTATTTGAAGATTTACATCATTTATGGCAATCTTTTCTTCCTGGTTTTCACTAGCTGTATATTTAAAAACTAAATTTCTACATTCAATCATTGTATTCAAGCATTTTCCTCCCTTTTAATCATTAAATATCATATAAAAACCTATAGTGCTTTTATTTTCTTTATAAGCTAACTTATTAAATTTAAGTATACATTATTTTCTATAATATTATAAGCTTTTACATAATATTTATAAAAAAAAAGAGGGATTAAGCTTAACACTTAATCCCCCCTAAAAGAAATTATACTAATTCAAGTATAACAACTTCTGCTCCGTCCCCTCTTCTAGGGCCTTTTTTAATTATTCTAGTGTATCCACCATTTCTTTCAGCATACTTTGGTGCGATTTCTTCGAATAATGTCTTAACAACTTCTTCTTCTAAAACATAAGATAAAACTTGTCTTCTAGCGTGAAGATCTCCTCTTTTTGCAAGAGTGATCATTTTTTCAGCTATACTTCTAGTTTCTTTAGCTCTAGTTTCAGTAGTTTCTATTCTTCCGTGCTTTAAAAAGCTTGTTACTAAGCTTCTTAACATAGCTCTTCTTTGGTCTGTAGCAAGACCTAACTTACGATAACCTGCCATGGATCTTCCTCCTTACTCGTCGCTTAATTTTAAGCTTAAACCTAATTCTTTAAGCTTTCTTTCAACTTCTTCTAAGGATTTCTTTCCTAGATTTCTTACCTTCATCATGTCATCCATTGATTTACCAGCAAGCTCTTGAACTGTATTAATACCAGCTCTCTTTAAACAGTTATATGATCTAACTGAAAGATCTAGCTCTTCAACAGTCATTTCTAGTACTTTTTCCTTTTTATCTTCTTCTTTTTCTATCATTATTTCAACATCATTAGTCGCAACGCCTAAGGACATGAATAACTTGAAGTGTTCTATTAAAATTTTAGCAGATAAGCTTATAGCTTCATCTATTTTAATAGTACCATTAGTCCAGATTTCTAAAGTTAACTTATCATAGTCAGTAATTTGACCAACTCTAGTATTCTCTACTGTGAAATTAACTCTTTTAACTGGAGTATATATTGAATCAACAGCTATAGCTGAAAGTGGTAATGATTCACTCTTATTTTTATTTTGAGTAACATATCCTCTTCCTCTGTTTACTGTTAACTCCATATATAGTTTTCCGTTATCATCTAAAGTCGCTATATGTAGGTCTTTATTAATAACTTCAACATCTCCGTCTGTCTTAATGTCAGCTCCTGTTACTACACCTGGACCTTGAGCATCTATATAGATAGTCTTTGGTCCTTCACCTTCCATTGTTAACGCTAATGATTTGATGTTAAGAATTAATTCTGTAACATCTTCTTTAACGCCTTGTACAGTTGAGAATTCATGAAGTACTGTATCGATTTTAACAGATGTAGTTGCTACACCTGGAAGTGATGAAAGTAATATTCTTCTCATAGCATTTCCAAGTGTAATTCCATATCCTCTTTCAAGTGGTTCAACTACATACTTACCATAAGTACCATCTTCATTTGATTCAATGCACTCTATTATTGGCTTTTCGATTTCTAACATTTAAAAACCCTCCTTATATTAAAATGGCAATCTAATTATGAGGGCAACTGATTCTAAAATTGCACTTAAGACTAGATCTTATTTTACAAAGTTAGATTTTATTTGCTGTATAACTCAACGATTAGAGTTTCATTAATTGGTACATCAATGTCTTCTCTAGCTGGTTCAGCAACAACTTTACCTTCATAGTTTTCAACGTTAGCTTCTAACCATTTTGGTAATGTTTTTGGGTTTTCAACAAATGTCTTGAACTTTTCAGTTCCTCTGCTCTTTTCACAAACAGATATAACATCGTTAACTGATACCTTGAATGATGGAATATCAACTTTTTTACCATTTACTAAGAAATGACCGTGTGTTACTAATTGTCTAGCTTCGTTTCTTGAAGCACCGTATCCTAATCTGTAAACAACGTTATCTAATCTCATTTCTAATAATTTAAGTAAGTTTTCACCGCTGATACCTTTCATGTGTTCAGCTTTTTCATAGTATGCTCTAAATTGTCTCTCTAAAACACCGTATATTCTTCTTGCTTTTTGCTTTTCTCTTAATTGAACTCCGTAGTTAGACATCTTTTTCTTAGCTGCTCCATGTTGTCCTGGTGCATAGCTTCTTCTAACGAAAGCACATTTATCAGTAAAGCATCTATCTCCCTTAAGGAATAGCTTTTGACCTTCTCTTCTACATAATCTACATGTAGCTCCAGTATATCTTGCCATTCGTTACACCTCCTGTTGAACTTATATATAAACTAAACTCTTCTTCTTTTTGGTGGTCTACATCCGTTGTGTGGAATTGGAGTAACATCTTTTATTAAAGTTACTTCTAATCCAGCAGCTTGTAAAGATCTTATAGCTGCTTCTCTTCCAGCACCTGGTCCCTTAACGTATACTTCTATACTCTTTAGACCGTGTTCCATAGCCGCTTTAGCTGCAGTTTCTGCTGCCATTTGTGATGCGAATGGAGTACTCTTTCTTGATCCTCTGAAACCTAAAGCTCCAGCACTTGACCATGATAAAGCATTTCCTGCTGCATCAGTTAAAGTAACTATTGAGTTATTGAAAGTTGATTTGATGTGTGCAGCACCATGTTCAACATTCTTTCTTTCTTTTCTTCTTCTAGTCTTTTTAACTTTTTGAGCCATTGAAATCCCTCCTCACTATTTCTTCTTGTTTGCGATTGTCTTCTTAGGACCTTTTCTAGTTCTAGCATTAGTCTTAGTCTTTTGTCCTCTAACTGGAAGACCTTTTCTATGTCTTATTCCTCTGTAACATCCGATTTCAACTAATCTCTTTATGTTTAAAGCAACTTCTCTTCTTAAGTCACCTTCAACTGTAATATTCTTAACGAAGTTTCTGATTGCATTAACTTCTTCTTCAGTAAGATCTTTAACTCTAGTGTCTGGGTTTACTCCAGTTTCAGCTAAAATCTTTTGAGAAGTAGATAATCCTATACCGTATATATATGTTAGACCTATCTCAACTCTTTTTTCTCTTGGTAGGTCAACTCCTGAAATTCTTGCCATTGATTTACACCTCCTGATAAGTTGGAATGCAATTATTTATTAAATAATTTATAATGAATTTTAGGTTAATAGATAACTAATTGCAATTACTATTGCAGCCGCACCTAAAATTATCGACTTAAATATTGCCTATATAATAATATTGAAATTTGTAATAAAAGTCAATATATTAATATTTGTAAAAATATATTTGCCTAATACTTAATTATATTAGCCTTGTTTTTGCTTGTGCTTAGGATTTTCACAGATAACCATTACTTTTCCTTTTCTTCTTATAATCTTGCACTTTTCGCAAATAGGCTTAACTGATGGTCTTACTTTCATCGCTAACCCTCCTTGTGTAATTTATGGTGACTTCACACCTTATTTTGCTCTCCAAGTAATTCTTCCTCTTGTTAGGTCATATGGAGAAAGCTCTATTGTTACTTTATCTCCCGGAAGAATTCTTATGAAGTTCATTCTTAATTTTCCTGATATGTGAGCTAGTATTTTATGACCACTTTCTAACTCAACTTGAAACATTGCATTAGGTAAAGCTTCTAAAACTACACCTTGCATTTCTATTACATCATCTTTTGACATAAGGTAATCAACCCTCCTTAACAATGCCTTTAAGCTTTAAAAATCTCTTAATCTTTAAATCAGTGCCTTTATCTTTAGCTGCTAGAGCAGTTTTAATATGATCTTCAGCATCTTCTAAAACATCAAAATGTTTTATCTTCTTTTTTTTCGGCATCTGAATTGTCTTTGTTTTTCCATTGCTCAATAGGTAATAATTATCATCTATATTATCTACTATGACATACATTTGATTTTTATCCCTACCTGAATTTGAAATAACAAGTTTTCCAATTAAGTCATTGTTTTGCAAACTTTTCACCTCGATGATTACCTTAGCCATAAATTTACAAGACACCATATGGTTTCATGCGAATTTATAACTAAGCAACACTTATTTAACTAGTGTTAGTATCTCTGGTCCATCTGGTAAAATTATGACTGTATTTTCATAATGTGCTGATAGACTTTTATCACTGGTGATAACTGTCCAATCATCACCTAATGTTTTAACTCTATGACTTCCTACGTTAACCATAGGTTCAATAGCTAGAGCCATACCAGTCACTAATTTTGGACCTCGGCCTGGTCTTCCGAAGTTTGGAACCTCTGGATCTTCATGAAGATCTTTTCCAATTCCATGCCCAACGAAATCTCTTACAACAGAGAACCCTGAAGCCTCAATATATTTTTGTATTTCATTTGAAATATCAGTTAGATTATTTCCTACTTTTGCAGCTTCTAAACCTTTGAAAAAACTTTCTTTAGTTACTTCAATAAGCTTTTGTGCTTCTTCTGAAATATTTCCAACAGCGAAGGTTCTTGCAGCATCTCCGTGATAGCCATCAATAATAGCTCCACAATCTACACTAACAATATCTCCTTCTTTTAATACATACCTTCCTGGTATTCCATGAACTACTTGCTCATTAACAGATATGCATAGTGATGCAGGAAATCCATAGAGCCCTTTAAATGAAGGTTTTGCCCCATGCTTAGTTATAAATTCTTCTGCTATCCTATCTAATTCGGCAGTAGTTATGCCTGGCTTTATGTTTTTCTCAACCACTAGAAGCGTTTCCGCTACTATTTTACCAGCTTTCCTCATTAGGTCGATTTCTTTATCATTTTTAATAATGATCATTAATCAACTCTCCCGAATAATTCACAAATATCATTAAATACTTCGTTAATAGCTTTTGTTCCATCTACCGTAGAAAGTAGATTTTTTTCTTTGTAAAAATCAATCAGTGGTTGTGTTTGTCTTTCATATACGTCTAGTCTTTCCCTAACCGTATCTTCTCTATCATCTTTTCTTTGAACTACTTCGCTTCCGCATACATCACATATTCCTTCAACCTTAGTTGGGTTGAATTTCACGTGGTAACTAGCTCCACATGATCCACAAACTCTTCTTCCTGTCATTCTTTCAAGTATGAATTCCATAGGTACATCAATTAATAAAGCTGTATCTATATTTTCATCTCTTGAATCTAAGAATGTTTCAAGGGCTTCTGCTTGTGCAACAGTTCTTGGAAACCCATCTAAAAGATAACCGTTTTTACAGTCTTCCCAAGTTAATCTATCTTTAACCATGTTAATAGTTACTTCATCAGGAACTAAAAGTCCCTTATCCATATATCCTTTAGCTTCAATTCCTAAAGGGGTTGCTTCAGAAATATTTTTTCTAAAGATATCCCCAGTAGAAATATGTGGTATAGAGTATCTATTACTAATTGATTTTGCCTGTGTTCCTTTTCCAGCCCCTGGAGGACCTAACAATACGATTTTCACCGGCATCATCTCCATTATTAATCTATTTTAAGAATCCATCATAGTGTCTCATCACTAATTGTGAGTCTAATTGTCTAGAAAAATCTAGTGCAACCCCAATTATTATTAATAAAGATGTTCCACCGAACTGAACTCCTGATATATATTTTCCAACTAATATTGGTGTTACTGCTAAAAACGCTGCAAATAACCCTCCAATTATAGATACTTTAGTAAGTAGATTTTCAAAATACTTTTCTGTAGCTTCTCCAGGTCTTATACCAGGAACAAATCCTGCTGACTTATGAAGATTTTCAGCCATTTCATCTGGTTTAAATGTTATTTGAGTATAGAACCATGTAAAGAAAATAGTTAATACTGAATAACAAACCGGATACATCCAAGTACCTGTATTGAAAATACTGTACTTACTGCTAGTAATCCAGCTAGCCCATCCCTTTGAAGGGAAGAAAGCAGCAATTGTTGTTGGGAACATCATTACTGACATTGCAAATATTATAGCAATAACTGCAGATCCTATTATACTTAGTGGTATATGTGTTGATTGGCCTTTCATTACTTTTGAACCAACAGCTTTACCAGCATATTGAATTGGCACTCTTCTTTCTGCTAATGAGAAGAATATTGTAACTGCTAAAAGGGCAATCACTCCAACTAAGAATAATAATATTTCAATTATAGATATCTCTCCTGCTGTCTTTAGGGTATAAACCGAATTAACAGTTGAAGGTATCTGAGATACTATATTTACAAATATTAAGATTGAAACACCATTTCCAAATCCTTTTTGTGTGATTTGGTCACCAAGCCACATACAGAAAGTTGATCCAACTACTAGTGAGAATATTATTACTATTTTTTCAGGTGTTCCTACTCCACTAGTTGCACCTAAATTAGCAATAGTTGAATAAACACCTAAAGCTAATACGCAAGCAATCCCTATAGATACATATCTAGTAATGCTTTGGATCTTCTTTCTTCCTTCTTCACCTTCCTTAGATAATTGTTCTAATGAAGGTATTGCAATTGTTAATAATTGCATTATGATTGAAGCATTGATGTAAGGCGATACACTTAAAGCTAATATACTAGCTTTCGTGAAAGCTCCACCTGATATTAAGTTATAAAAACTTAATAATCCACCGGATTCAGTTAATGTGCTCAAGGCACTAGTGTCAATCCCAGGAACTGGAATATGTATCCCAATCCTGAAAATTGCAACTAGAAAAATCGTCCATAAGAACCTTTTTCTTAATTCCGGAACCTTCCAGGCATTACGTAGGGTTGATAGCATACTAAATCACCTCAACTTTTCCTCCAGCTGCCTCGATCTTTTCAGCCGCTGATTTTGAGAATTTACATCCTTGAACCGTTAGGCTTTTATCTATAGTCCCATTTCCTAATATTTTAACACCATCTAATACTTTACTTATAACTCTTGTTTCAAGTAATAATTCTGGAGTAACAACTGTTCCATTTTCAAAAATGTTTAATCTATCAACATTTATTGAAACATACTTCTTAGCGAAGATATTTGTGAATCCTCTCTTTGGAAGTCTTCTGTATAATGGCATTTGACCACCTTCGAATCCAGGTCTAACTCCACCACCAGATCTAGCGTTTTGTCCTTTTTCACCTTTACCAGCATTTCTTCCTAATCCTGAACCAGTACCTCTACCAACTCTTTTAGGAGCTTTTTTACTACCTGCTGCAGGTTTTAACTCATGAAGTTTCATTCTAAAAACACCTCCTCGTTATATTATACTTCTTCTACTTTTAATAAGTAGTTTACTTTATCGATCATACCTTTTATTTGAGGAGTAAGCTCATGCTCTACTGTCTTTCCGATCTTTTTTAGACCAAGAGCGTTTGCAGTAGCGATATGGTCTTTCTTTCTGCCTATTAAGCTTTTAACTAAAGTAACCTTTATCTTTGCCATTGCGTGATACCTCCTAACCTAATATCTCTTCAACAGTTTTGCCTCTTAACTTAGCTATATCCTCAGCTGTTCTTAAGCTTGCTAAACCATTAATTGTAGCATTTACCATGTTTCTTGGGTTGTTTGAACCTAAAGACTTAGCTCTAACGTCCTTTAACCCTGCTAATTCTAATACAGCTCTTGCTGGTCCACCAGCGATAACTCCTGTACCTTCTTTAGCTGGCATGATTAAAACTTTACCAGTTCCAAATCTACCATATATTTCGTGAGGAACTGTTGTTCCAACTATAGCAACGCTAACCATGTTTTTCTTAGCGTCTTCGATACCTTTTTTGATTGCTTCTGGGATTTCGATTGATTTACCAGTTCCAACACCAACGTGTCCGTTCTCATCACCAACAACTACTAGTGCGCTGAATCTGAAGTTTCTACCACCCTTAACAACCTTAGTAACTCTGTTTATATAAACAACCTTTTCTTTAAGGTCTAGTGTGCTAGGATCGATTCTCATTGCGTTCCCTCCTCGTTCTATTAGAATTTTAAGCCTGCTTCTCTAGCTGCTTCAGCTAAAGCTTGAACTCTTCCGTGATATACGTATCCACCTCTGTCAAATACAACTTCAGTAATACCTTTATCTAAAGCTCTCTTAGCTACAGCTTCACCGATCATTTTAGCTGCTTCTTTGTTTCCACCAGCATTTACTTTTAACTCTTTATCTACAGTAGAAGCTGATACTAATGTTACAGCATTAACATCGTCTATTATTTGAGCATATATATTTTTTTCACTTCTATATACTGAAAGTCTTGGTCTTTCAGGAGTACCAGAAATCTTTTTACGTACTCTAAGGTGACGTTTTGCTCTTAAAGCCTTTTTGTCTGCCTTTTTAAACATATTGGTTCACTCCTTCCTAATTATTTCTTACCAGTTTTTCCTTCTTTACGTCTGATTACTTCACCTTCAAACTTGATTCCCTTACCTTTGTATGGTTCAGGTTTTCTCCATTTTCTGATATCAGCAGCAGCCGCTCCAACTAATTCCTTATCGATACCTGATACAACTACTTTAGTAGCAGCAGGTGTTTCGAAAGTAATTCCTTCGATTGGTTCTATTTCAACTGGATGTGAAAATCCTAAGTTCATTACAAGTTTCTTTCCTTGTAATTGTGCTCTGTAACCAACACCAACTAATTCTAGAGTTTTTGAGTATCCCTTTTCAACTCCAGTAACCATGTTATTGATAAGAGCTCTAGTTAATCCGTGAAGAGCTCTGTGCTCTTTAACATCACTAGGTCTAGTTACAACTACTTGGTTGTCTTCAACTGCAATATTCATGTCTTTGTCCATAGCTTTAACTAATTGACCCTTTGGTCCTTTTACAGTAACAACGTTAGCTTCGTCAACTGTTACAGTAACACCAGCTGGGATAGCTATTGGTAATCTACCTACTCTTGACATAATCGCACCTCCTGTTTTAATTGTATATCTATAATAATCTATATAAAGTTAATTTCTGAATTAATTACTACCATACGTAGCAGATAACTTCTCCGCCTAAGCCCATTTTTCTAGCTTCTCTGTCTACAACTAAACCTTTAGAAGTTGAAACTACAGCAATTCCTAATCCATTAAGAACTCTTGGAACTTCATCCTTCTTGCAGTAAACTCTTAGACCTGGCTTAGATATTCTCTTAATACCAGTTATAACTCTTTCTTTGTTTGCTCCATATTTAAGAGATATTCTCATCATTGGAACTACACCATCGTTGTATTCCTCGATTTCTTTAATGTATCCCTCTTGTAATAATATATTTGCAATAGCCTTCTTTACGTTTGAAGAAGGAACTTCTACTACTTCATGTCTTACAGAATTTGCATTTCTGATACGTGTTAGCAAATCTGCGATAGGATCTGTCATAACCATTTATTTTGCCTCCTTTCAGTCGTTTAAGTTCTTACCAGCTTGCTTTCTTGCAACCAGGGATTTCACCTTTGTAAGCAAGTTCTCTAAAGCATATACGGCAAATACCAAACTTCTTTAATACTGAATGTGGTCTTCCACATAATCTGCATCTTGTATAAGCTCTTGTTTTATATTTAGGAGTCTTGCTCCACTTTTCAATAATAGCTTTACGTGCCACAGTTTTCCCTCCTTATTATTGAGCGAATGGCATACCAAGGAATCTTAATAATTCTCTTGCTTCTTCGTCAGTTTTAGCTGTTGTTACGAAGATTATATCCATCCCTCTAACCTTATCGATCTTATCGTATTCAATTTCTGGGAATATTAATTGTTCTTTAATTCCTAAAGAATAGTTTCCTCTTCCATCGAATGCTCTATCAGAAACTCCTCTGAAATCTCTTACTCTTGGAAGAGCTATTGACATAAGCTTATCAGCGAATTCAAACATCTTAGCTCCTCTTAAAGTAACTTTGCATCCTAATGCCATGTTTTCTCTGATCTTAAAGTTAGCAACTGATTTCTTTGCTCTTGTTAAGATAGGTTTTTGTCCTGAGATTAAAGTTAAATCATTAACCGCAGATTCTAAAATCTTTTGGTTATCTTTAGCTTCTCCAACTCCCATGTTTATAACTATTTTTTCAAGCTTTGGAACTTCCATGACATTTTTGTATCCGAACTTTTCAACCATAGCTTGAACTACTTCGTTTTTATACTTTTCTTGAAGTCTTGGTGTCATTTATAGTGCCTCCTTTCAGAAATTAGAATGTTTCTCCGCACTTCTTACAAACTCTAACCTTAGTACCATCTTCTAAGATTTTGTTGCTAATTCTTGTAGCGTTTTTGCATTTTGTGCAGTATAACATAACTTTTGAGCTGTATATAGCTCCTTCTTTTTCTATTATTCCACCTTGAGCGTTTGCTCTGTTAGGTTTTTGGTGTTTCTTAACTATATTAACTCCTTGTACTAGAACTTTTCCAGTCTTTGGATATACTTTTAAAACTTCACCAGTTTTACCTTGATCTTTACCTGAAATAACTACAACTGTGTCATTCTTTCTAACATGTAACTTCAAATGAGCCACCTCCTTATTATAGAACTTCAGGTGCTAATGATAATATTTTGTTAAATTCTCTATCTCTTAGCTCCCTAGCAACTGGCCCGAAGATACGAGTTCCTCTTGGTTGCTTATCATCTTTTATTATTACTGCTGCGTTTTCATCAAATTTGATGTATGAACCGTCAGCTCTTCTTAATCCTCTTACAGATCTAACTATAACAGCTTTAACTACGTCACCTTTTTTAACAACTCCGCCTGGTGTTGCCTTTTTAACGCTAGCTACTATTACATCTCCAATGTTACCGAACTTTCTCTTTGATCCGCCTAATACTCTGATACACATGATTTCTTTAGCACCTGAGTTATCAGCTACGTTTAGTAAGGTTTGTTGTTGTATCATTGAATTACCCTCCTTTCAGTTTTAAAGCCTATTTAGCTCTTTCAACTATTTCAACAAGTCTCCATCTCTTATCTTTAGATAATGGTCTAGTTTCCATTATTACAACTCTATCATTCATTTTAGCTTCATTATTTTCATCATGAGCTTTGAATTTAGTAGTAGTATTCATAGTTTTTCCGTATAATGGATGTCTAACCTTAGTTTCAACAGCAACTACGATAGTCTTATCCATTTTATCAGAAACAACTCTACCTAATCTTTTCTTTCTTAGTCCTCTTTCCATTAGGGGCTACCTCCTTCCAGATTTACTGTTCAAATGCCCTGATCTCTTCTTCTCTTATGATGGTTTTGATTTGGGCTATAGATTTTTTAACTTCTCTTATTCTCATAGGATTTTCTAATTGTCCAGTAGCTAATTGGAATCTTAAGTTGAATAATTCAGCTTTAAGGTCATTTAACTTAACTTTTAAATCTTGAGAATTGCTTGTTCTTAACTCTTTTAGGTCTCTAGCCTTCATTATTCTTCACCACCCATTTCCTCAAAATCTCTTCTTGTAACGAATTTACACTTTACAGGAAGCTTGTGTGATGCAAGTCTCATTGCTTCTCTTGCAACTTCTTCATTAACTCCAGATAATTCGAATAATACTCTACCTGGTTTAACTACTGCTACCCAATATTCTGGTGAACCTTTACCTGAACCCATTCTTGTTTCAGCTGGTTTTTCAGTTACTGGCTTATCTGGGAAAATCTTTATCCAAAGTTTTCCACCTCTTCTAATGTATCTGTTTATAGCAATTCTGGCAGATTCTATTTGATTACTAGTGATCCATCCACAAGTTTGTGCTTGAATACCATAATCTCCGTATGCAAGGAAGTTACCTCTAGTAGCTTTCCCTTTCATTCTACCACGTTGTACCTTACGATGCTTAACTCTTTTAGGCATTAACATAGTCTAATTCCTCCTTTCTTATGCTTCAACTTCTTCCTTCTTTTCAACTTTTTTTGTAGGAAGAACTTCTCCATTATAAACCCATACTTTAACACCTATCTTACCGTATGTTGTATTTGCTTCAGCAAATCCATAGTCGATATCAGCTCTTAAAGTTTGTAGTGGGATTGTTCCTTCATGATATTGTTCAGTTCTAGCCATTTCAGCTCCACCTAATCTACCTGAACAAGCTGTTTTAACACCTCTAGCTCCTAATTTCATAGCTCTTTGGATGCTTTGTTTCATAGCTCTTCTGAAAGATACTCTTTTTTCTAATTGTGCAGCTATGTTTTCAGCAACTAATTGTGCATTAGCTTCTGCATTCTTAACTTCAACAATGTTAATTAAGATGTTCTTTCCATCAACTATTTTAGCTAATTTAGCTTTTAAAGCTTCAATTCCAGCTCCGCCTTTACCAATTACTACACCTGGTTTAGCAGTGTGGATGTTTAATTTAATTCTCTTAGCTGATCTTTCGATTTCAATCTTAGCGATACCAGCTGAGAAAAGTTCTTTCTTTACGAATTCTCTTATTTTGTTATCTTCAACTAAGTTGTCAGCAAATGTCTTCTTATCAGCATACCATTTTGCATCCCAACCTTTGATAACTCCTACTCTAAGTCCGTGAGGATTTACTTTTTGACCCACTTGTTTTCCCTCCTTCTTCTAATTATGCTCTTTCTTTAACTACTACCGTAATATGACTTGTTCTCTTGTTGATTCTGAACGCTTTACCGTGATCCATTGGTCTGAATCTCTTTAAAGTTGGACCAGCACCTACAAATGTTTCTGCAACATATAGGTTTTCAACGTTTAAGTCATGATTGTTTTCTGCATTAGCAACTGCTGATTTTAAAACTTTGTTTATTACTACTGCAGCTTCTTTTGGAGTATATTGTAATATCGCAAAAGCTTCGTTAACGTTTTTTCCTCTTATTAAATCAAGAACTACTCCTACTTTCATTGGAGACATTCTCACATATTTAGCTATAGCTCTAGCTTCCATTGATGTTCCTCCTTTCAAAGATTACTTTCTCTTTCTTGATGCTTTTTCGTCGTAATCGTGTCCTCTGTATGTTCTAGTTAAAGCAAACTCACCTAACTTGTGTCCAACCATATCTTCACTTATATAAACTGGAACGTGCTTTCTACCGTCGTGTACAGCTATTGTATGACCGATCATTTGTGGGAAAATTGTTGAACTTCTTGACCAAGTCTTAACAACTTTATTTTCACCATTAGCATTCATTTCTTCTATCTTCTTTAAAAGACTTTCTTTAACGAAAGGTCCCTTCTTTATTGATCTACTCATTATAATTGGCCTCCCTTCATAATTTGTGGCTAGTAAGCTTGAAGAGAATTTATCTTCTCTTCAAATTACTTACTATTTCTTCTCTTTATTATGAATCTATCAGAATATTTCTTATTCTTTCTAGTCTTGTATCCAAGTGCTGGTTTACCCCATGGAGTAACTGGACTTGGTCTACCGATTGGTGATCTACCTTCACCACCACCATGAGGGTGATCGCAAGGGTTCATTACAGAACCTCTAACTGTAGGTCTCCATCCCATATGTCTCTTTCTACCAGCTTTACCAATATTGATGATATCGTTAGTAGTGTTAGAAACTGTACCGATTGTAGCTCTACATTCGATTCTTACATATCTCATTTCACCTGATGGTAATCTTAATGTTGCATAGTTACCTTCTTTAGCCATTAATTGAGCTGAAGTACCTGCAGATCTTACCATTTGACCACCTTTACCAGCTTGTAATTCAATGTTGTGAACTACTGTACCAACTGGCATGTTCTTTAATGGTAATGCATTACCTGGTTTGATATCTGCTTCTGGTCCAGAAACAACTACATCTCCAACTTTTAATCCTACTGGAGCAAGTATGTATCTCTTTTCCCCATCTGCATAAACAACTAACGCAATGTAAGCTGTTCTGTTTGGATCGTATTCTATAGTAGCAACTTTTGCTGGAATACCATCCTTATTTCTCTTGAAATCTATTATTCTGTATTTTCTCTTAGCTCCACCACCGTGGTGTCTAACAGTTATTTTACCTTGTGCATTTCTACCACCAGTTTTCTTTAAAGAAACAAGAAGTGACTTTTCTGGTGAATTTGTTGTTATTTCATCAAATGTAGCCATTGTCATTTGTCTTCTTGATGGTGTAGTAGGTCTAAACTTTTTAACTGCCATGCTAATTCCCTCCTTCTTTAAGCTTATCTGGTTTAATACCAATACTGCGCTTTATTATTATTGCATTCCTTCAAAGAATTCAATAGCTTTGCTGTCTTTAGCTAATGTTACGATAGCTTTCTTTTGGTCAGCTCTCTTTCCAACATGTACGCCCATTCTCTTAGTTTTTCCCATAGTTCTAACTGTTTGAACTTTTTCAACTTTAACACCGAAAACTTCTTCTACAGCTCTTTTTATTTGAACTTTGTTAGCGCTCATATGAACTATGAAAGTGTACTTATTTTCAGCCATTGCTGCCATACTCTTTTCAGTTATAACAGGCTTTCTGATTATATCGTGGCTTGTCATTCTCATTATGCGTACACCTCCTCGATTTTTGATACAGCATCCTTAGTCATTATAACTTTTGGATATTTTAATAAATCATAAACGTTGATGTTGTTTACAGGCATAACTGTAACACCTTCAATGTTTCTAGCTGATTTATATACTGCTTCATTTGATTCAGCAGTAACGATTAATGTTTTCTTAGCTTCGAATGCGTTTAACATTCCAACTACAGTCTTAGTTTTTGGAGCATCCATTACTAAGCTTTCTAATACTATCATTTCATCATTTTGAACTTTGCTTGTTAATGCTGATAACATAGCAACTCTTCTCATTGATTTAGGGATAGACATTCTGTAGCTTCTTGGCTTTGGTGCGAATACAACTCCACCTTTGATCCATTGAGGTGCTCTTATAGAACCTTGTCTAGCTCTACCAGTTCCTTTTTGTCTCCAAGGCTTGATTCCGCCTCCTCTAACCTCAGCTCTTGTTTTAGCTGATTGAGTTCCTTGTCTCTTGTTAGCTAATAATGCAACAACTACTTGGTGCATTGCGTCTGCATTTACTTCTGCAGCAAATATATTATCATTTAATTGGATTTCTCCAACTTGCTTTGCTTCTATGTTAAATAATCCTAACTTAGGCATTCTGTTTCCTCCTTTCTAAAGAAATTAAGCTTTAACTGCGTTTCTTATAACAACAGTGCTCTTGTTAGCTCCTGGGATACCACCCTTAACTAATATTAAGTTCTTTTCAGCTATTACTTTAACAACTTCTAAGTTTAATACAGTAGTGTTTTTAGCTCCCATATGCCCTGGCATTTTTTTGTTTTTGAAAGTTTTTGATGGATCAGAAGAAGCTCCCATTGAACCTACTGCTCTGTGGAACTTAGAACCGTGTGACATTGGTCCTCTGTTAGCATTCCATCTCTTGATAACCCCTTGGAATCCCTTTCCTTTAGAAACTCCTGATACGTCTACTTTATCTCCTGCAACGAAAACATCAGCAGTTATTTCTTGACCTACTTCATATTCGTTAGCATTTTCTAATCTGAATTCCTTTAAAGTTCTTCTTAAAGAAACACCAGCTTTAGCAAAGTGACCTTTTCTTGGGCTGTTAACTAATTTTTCTCTAACATCGCCAAATCCTACTTGTATTGCTTCATAACCATCTTTTTCGATAGTTTTCTTTTGAACAACAACACATGGACCAGCTTCTACTACAGTTACAGGAATAACTCTTCCATTTTCATCGAAAATTTGAGTCATACCAATTTTTTTACCTATTATAGCTTTTTTCATGTATTTACACCTCCCAAACGAATTAGCGGATTGCTTAGCAATCATAACCGTTCAAACTGTTTATTTAATTATTTAAATTAAAGCTTTATTTCGATATCAACACCTGCTGGTAAGTTTAATCTCATTAAAGCATCAACTGTCTTAGGTGATGGATTAACTATATCGATTAATCTCTTGTGTGTTCTTATTTCGAATTGTTCTCTAGAGTCTTTGTACTTATGTACAGCTCTTAATATTGTAACAACATCTTTCTCAGTTGGTAGAGGTATTGGACCTGCAACCTTTGCACCTGTAGATTTAGCTGTTTCAACAATTTTTTCAGCTGATTGATCTAATATAGTGTGATCAAAAGCTTTTAATCTGATTCTTATTTTTTGTTTTGACATTCTGGTTTCCCTCCTTTTCATGTACGCTTTACTTCTAACGCACAACAGTAGCTGTTCTGTAAACTGTTCCAGGTGTATCACACCTAAACATATAGCACACTACTGCCGTCGGATTCTAGATCCTGACTAGCTCCTCAAGAATACCCCGGAAGTCCGGCAACCTCTTGATTCATCGCATTATGCTACACAACTTCTTTATTATACTATGTTTATATATGTTAATCAAGACTTTTTTTTCGCCTTTTTGATTAATTTTTTCAATGCTTTTTAAAAACTTTAATTATTTTTTCGTCAGTTGTTACTTATAATTCTATATGGATTTATTGCTTTTTTCAACATATTTTTTATTTTAAATTTAACCTTATATTACTCTTATTTTTAACTTTCCCAATTATTAATATATTAAACATTTACTTTTTTCTATTTACTTCATTTAATTGATTATTTTCTTATAATATATAAAAAAAGAAAGCAAAGGCGTCCCTTTACTCTCTTTTTTTATTGTGATCACATTTATTTAACGCTATAAAATTTATTTAAAAGTTAAATTTGTTATTTTAGTAATTAAGATAGTTAAGCTATTCTAAAGTAGGAATTATCCTAAAACTTTAGTAACAACTCCTGAACCTACAGTTCTTCCACCTTCTCTGATGGCAAATCTTAATCCTTCATCCATAGCAACTTGAGTTATTAACTCAACGTTCATATCGATGTGGTCTCCTGGCATAACCATTTCCATACCTTCTGGTAATTTGATTGATCCAGTAACGTCAGTTGTTCTGAAGTAGAATTGTGGTCTGTATCCATCGAAGAATGGAGTATGTCTTCCACCTTCTTCTTTTTTAAGTACGTATACTTGACCTACAAACTTGCTGTGTGGCTTAATTGATCCAACTTTAGCTAAAACTTGACCTCTTTCGATTTCAGTTCTTTGGATACCTCTTAATAATACCCCTACGTTATCTCCAGCTTGTGCTTCATCTAGTAACTTTCTGAACATTTCGATTCCTGTTACTACTACTTTTCTGCTTTCTTCTGCTAAACCAACGATTTCAACTTCGTCAGATACGTGAAGTACACCAGTTTCAACTCTTCCAGTTGCAACAGTTCCTCTACCAGTGATTGTGAATACATCTTCTACTGGCATTAAGAAGTTCTTATCTGTAGCTCTTTCTGGAGTTGGGATGTAGCTATCAACAGCATCCATTAATTCCATGATACAAGCTGTTGCTTCTGGATCAGTTGGGTTTTCTAAAGCTCTTAATGCAGAACCTTTAATTACAGGGATATCATCTCCTGGGAAGTTGTATTCAGATAATAATTCTCTAACTTCCATTTCAACTAATTCTAATAATTCTTCATCGTCAACCATATCAGCTTTGTTTAAGAAAACAACGATGTAGTCAACACCAACTCTTGAAGCTAGTAGTATATGTTCTCTTGTTTGTGGCATTGGACCATCTGCTGCTGAACATACTAATATAGCACCGTCCATTTGAGCAGCACCAGTGATCATGTTCTTAACGTAGTCAGCATGTCCTGGACAGTCAACGTGAGCATAGTGTCTTGTTTCTGTTTCATATTCAACGTGAGCAGTGTTGATAGTGATTCCTCTTTCTTTTTCTTCTGGAGCCTTATCTATATCTGCATAGTTGAATGCTTCTGCATATCCTCTGTTTGCTAAAACAGTTGTGATTGCTGCTGTTAATGTAGTCTTACCGTGGTCAACGTGACCAATTGTTCCGATATTTACGTGTGGTTTACTTCTTTCGAATTTTTGCTTTGCCATTTGCAAATTCCTCCTTTTTGGAAATAAAATTATATGATTCATACTAATTATTATTATAATTAATATGTTTTCTAATTCATTATTTATATTTTTTAATATTTGTAATATTGACTATTATTATAATCAATATTACAAATAGTTATTACTTAATTAGTTAATTATTTAGCTCTATTACCAGCTATTTGTTCTTGAATGTTCTTTGGAACTTCTTCATAGTGATCAAATACCATTGAATAAACTCCTCTACCTTGAGATCTTGATCTTAAAGTAGTAGCATATCCAAACATTTCAGATAATGGTACGAATGCTCTTATAACTTGAGCTCCATTAACTGCTTCCATTCCTTCCATTCTACCTCTTCTTGAGTTGATATCACCGATAACATCTCCCATGTACTCTTCTGGTACAGTTACTTCAACCTTCATCATTGGTTCAAGTAATACTGGGCTTGCTTTTTGCATAGCATTTTTGAATGCCATAGATCCAGCAATTTTGAATGCCATTTCTGATGAATCGACTTCGTGGTATGAACCGTGAACTAATTTAACTCTGAAGTTAATAACTTCGTATCCAGCGATTATACCATTCTTAGCTGCTTCTTGGATACCAGCATCGATAGCAGGAATGTATTCTTTTGGAATAGCTCCACCAACGATAGCATTTTCAAATACGTATTCACCTTCAGTTGGTTCCATTTCAATAACAGCGTGACCGTATTGACCTTTACCACCTGATTGCTTAGCATATTTAGCTTCAGCTTTAACAGCTGATCTGATAGTTTCTTTGTAAGCAACTTGAGGAGCACCTACGTTACATTCAACTTTGAATTCTCTTTGTAATCTATCAACGATGATATCTAAGTGTAACTCACCCATACCAGCGATGATTGTTTGACCAGTTTCTTGATCTGTCCAAGTCTTGAAAGTTGGATCTTCTTCAGCAAGTTTAGCTAAAGCTAATCCCATCTTTTCTTGACCAGCCTTAGTTTTAGGCTCGATAGCAACTTCGATAACTGGTTCTGGGAATTCCATTGATTCTAATATGATTGGTGCATTTTCATCACATAAAGTGTCACCAGTAGTAGTGTTCTTTAATCCGATGATTGCTCCTAATTCACCTGCTTCTAATGCTTCAACTTCTTCTCTAGTGTTTGAATGCATCTTAACAAGTCTTCCGATTCTTTCTTTCTTACCTTTTGTTGAGTTAAGAACGTAAGAACCACTGTTCATTACACCTGAATAGATTCTTGTAAATGCTAATTTACCAACGAATGGGTCAGTAGCAATCTTGAATGCTAAAGCAGACATTGGTGCATCGTCTGAAGCTGGTCTTGAATCTTCTTCTCCATCTAAGTTTGTTCCAGTTACAGCTGGAATATCTAATGGTGATGGTAAGTAAGCAACAACACCGTTAATCATTTCTTGAACACCTTTGTTCTTGTATGAAGAACCACAAATACATGGTACTATTTCATTAGCTATAGTAGCTTTTCTTAAAGCAGCATGTAATTCTTCTTCTGTTAATTCTTCACCTTCAAGGTATTTTTCCATTAATGTTTCATCAGTTTCAGCGATAGCTTCTATCATAGCCATTCTGTATTCTTCTGCTTGATCAGCTAATTCTGCAGGAATTTCTTCAATTCTTACATCTTTACCTAAATCATCATAAGTAATAATAGCATGGTTTGATATTAAGTCAATCATACCTTTGAATTCTGATTCAGCACCTACTGGTATTTGTATTGGAACTGCATTAGCTTTTAATCTATCTCTTACAGTGTTAACACATCTGAAGAAGTCAGCACCTGTAGCATCCATTTTGTTTACATAAATCATTCTTGGTACTTTGTACTTATCTGCCTGTCTCCAAACAGTTTCAGTTTGAGGTTCAACCCCACTCTTAGCATCAAGAACTGTTACAGCACCGTCAAGAACTCTTAAAGATCTTTCAACTTCTACTGTAAAATCTACGTGTCCTGGAGTATCTATTATGTTTAATTCGTGTCCATTCCACATACAAGTTGTTGCTGCAGAAGTAATTGTTATACCTCTTTCTTGTTCTTGAACCATCCAGTCCATAGTCGCAGCACCTTCGTGTACTTCACCTATTTTATGGCTTCTACCAGTGTAGAATAATATACGCTCAGTTGTTGTTGTTTTACCAGCATCAATGTGAGCCATGATTCCGAAGTTACGGAATTTGTCTAATGGATATTTTCTAGCCATTGTATATCCTCCTCTCAATGAGTAATTTTATATTCGACAAAACTGCTTTGGCATAAGCCAAAACAGTTTCAGTTTATTAATATCTGTAGTGAGCGAATGCTTTATTAGCTTCTGCCATTTTGTGAGTGTCTTCTCTCTTCTTAACAGCAGCTCCAGTATTGTTAGCTGCATCTAATAATTCTCCAGCTAATCTTTCAGCCATAACTTTTTCGCCTCTTTTTCTAGCAGCTGCTAGTATCCATCTTAAACCTAAAGTTTGTCTTCTCTCTGGTCTAACTTCTATTGGAACTTGGTAGTTAGCACCACCTATTCTTCTAGCTTTTACTTCTAATAAAGGCATAACATTGTTTAAAGCTTCTTCGAATACTTCTAAAGCATCTCTGCCTGTTTTTTGCGCCATTATTTCAAACGCATCGTAGCATATTTTTTGAGCTACTCCTTTTTTACCATCTTCCATAACATTGTTTATTAACTTAGTAACAACCTTTGAGTTATACATTGGATCTGGTAATACATCTCTTTTAGCGATAAATCCTTTTCTTGGCACTTTTCTTCCCTCCTTAATCACTTTTTACTTTTAAGTCATCGGTACTCGGCAACACTTTACATTTGCCGCAAAGTGCTTCGCTTCTTACATCTATATAAATCTAATTAAATTTCTTTAAATCTATGTAAATGCCGAAGATAAGCACTATCTTAGTTTAAGAAACTATTTTTGTTTTGGTCTCTTAGCACCGTATTTAGATCTTCCTTGCATTCTGTTAGCTACACCAGCACAGTCAAGTGCCCCTCTTACGATGTGGTATCTAACCCCAGGAAGGTCCTTAACTCTACCACCTCTTATAAGAACAACGCTGTGCTCTTGTAAGTTGTGTCCTACACCACCGATATATGCAGTAACTTCGAATCCATTTGTAAGTCTTACTCTGGCAACTTTTCTTAAAGCTGAGTTAGGCTTCTTTGGAGTAGTAGTCTTAACAACTGTACAAACTCCTCTTCTTTGTGGACATTCATTTAATGCTGGTGCTGTTGATTTGTTAGCAGCAGATTTTCTTCCTTTTCTAACTAATTGGCTTATAGTTGGCATTTTTTCACCTCCTGAAATTTATTTATCTATATAAATAAGATAAACACAAATTTATTTTTCTATGATTAATGTTGCTGCACTTCTAACTTCAATACCGCTCATCAATCCTAGTTCCTTCATTGTAGAAACTTCTACAATTTTTATGTTTTCTTTTTCCGCTAGCTCTATCAAAGGTGATATCAATCTAGCGTCTGCATCATTAGCTACATATAAAACCTTGCCTTTGCCAAGTTTTATAAATTTTAGACATTGTTTTATTCCAATAACTTTCTTTTCTACAATCTTGTCTAACATGAATCCCCCTCCTAATCTTAGTTCAGGGAGGCATGCTTCAACAAGTTTGCCTCCATGAATCATGTAGACAATCATATTGTAGTGTAGCTTTATAAATCACACAATTGGTATTTTATCATTTAAGCATACACATGTCAATAAAATTGCACTGTATTATTCTATAGTATTTGTAATTTCGACTTCTTCCTCATCGCCTTTTACATCTACATTTAATGATCTATATTTCATCATACCTGTACCAGCTGGAATTAACTTACCTATAATAACATTTTCTTTCAATCCAACTAGTGGGTCTATCTTACCTTTAATAGCTGCTTCTGTAAGAACTCTAGTAGTTTCTTGGAATGATGCTGCTGATAAGAAACTATCAGTTGCAAGTGCAGCCTTAGTGATACCTAATAATGCGATTTCACCTTGTGCTTCTTCTCCACCAAACTCTCTAACTCTAGCATTTTCAGCATTGTAATCGAACATATCTATCATAGTTCCTGGTAATAATTCAGTATCTCCTGGTTCGCTTACTTTAACCTTTCTAGTCATTTGTCTAACAACAACTTCTAAGTGCTTATCGTTGATATCAACCCCTTGAAGTCTGTAAACTTTTTGTACTTCTGAAAGTAAGTATTCTCTAGCACCATCAACACCTTTAATAGCCATAATATCATGTGGATTTACTGAACCTTCAGTAATAACATCCCCAGCTTCTATTATGTCATCGTTAGTTACTTTTAATCTTGATCCAAATGGAATTTCATAACTACGTTCTTCGCCTTCAGCTGTCATTACGTGTACCGTTCTCTTCTTCTTAGTTTCTTCAACTCTTACAGTACCACTAACTTCTGAAACTATAGCAAGCCCCTTTGGTTTTCTAGCTTCAAATAATTCTTCAACTCTAGGAAGACCTTGAGTGATATCGGCACCGGCAACCCCACCTGTATGGAATGTTCTCATTGTAAGCTGAGTACCAGGTTCACCGATTGATTGTGCAGCTATTATACCAACAGCTTCACCAATATTTATTTTTTGTGCTGTTGCTAAGTTCATACCATAACATTTAGCACAAACACCTATTTTACTGTTACATGTGAATACAGATCTTATTCTAACTTCTTTAACGCCTGAATCAGCTATCTTATCAGCCATGTGAGATTCAATAAATGTATCTCTTGGTAATAATAATTCACCTGTTTCTGGGTGGAAGATATCTTCAGCTGTATATCTACCATATAATCTTTCAGCTAATCCTTCGATTACTTCGTTTCCTTCTTTAATTTCAGAAACTAATAATCCTTCTTCAGTTCCACAATCTATTTCTCTTACGATAACATCTTGTGATACGTCAACAAGTCTTCTAGTTAAGTAACCTGAATCCGCTGTCTTAAGTGCTGTATCGGCATTACCCTTTCTCGCACCGTGTGTTGATAAGAAGTATTCAAGTACGTCAAGACCTTCTCTGAATGATGCCTTGATTGGTAACTCGATAATCTTACCTGATGGAGCAGCCATAAGCCCTCTCATCCCTGCTAATTGTTTGATTTGTGCCTTAGAACCTCTAGCTCCTGAATCAGCCATCATGAATATTGGATTAAACTTATCCATACTATCCATAAGTGCGTTGGCTACATCTTCAGTTGTCTTAGTCCAAGTAGCAATAACTCTCTCATATCTTTCATCATCAGATATGAATCCTCTTTTGTACATCTTTTCTATCTTATCTACAGTTGCTTCTGCTTCAGCTAGTAAAGTGTACTTAGCTTCTGGAACGACCATATCAGACGCTGCTACTGTAATAGCACCAATTGATGAATAGTGGTATCCTAAAGCTTTTATGTTATCTAACATTATTGATGTGTTAGTTGGACCGTGCTTAATATAACACTTATCAATAAGTTTTCCTAATGTCTTCTTAGTAATTAAGAAATCAACTTCAAGATTAAACATAGTTTCTGGATTTTCTCTATCAACATATCCTAAATCTTGTGGAATTGATTCATTGAACATTATCTTACCTACAGTAGTCTTAATTATTCCATGTTTCATTTCACCATTAACTTCTCTAAACATTCTTACATTGATTAATGCGTGAATATCTATAGCTTTAACGTTGTATGCCATTATAGCTTCGTCTACTGATGCAAAATAACTTCCTTCACCTTTACATCCTTCTTTATCCATTGTCAAATAGTATGAACCAAGAACCATATCTTGTGTAGGAACACAAACTGGCTTACCATCAGATGGTTTCATGATATTTCCAGCTGCAAGCATTAAGAATCTTGCTTCTGCTTGAGCTTCTACTGATAATGGAACGTGAACCGCCATTTGGTCACCATCGAAGTCAGCATTGTATGCTGTACATACTAATGGGTGAAGCTTGATTGCTCTACCTTCAACTAATACAGGTTGGAATGCTTGAATACCAAGTCTGTGTAGAGTAGGAGCACGGTTAAGTAATACTGGATGATCAGTAATAACTTCTTCAAGTATATCCCATACTTGATTGTTTACTCTTTCTACCATTCTCTTAGCACTCTTAATATTGTGAGCTATTCCATCTTCAACTAGTTTCTTCATTACGAAAGGCTTGAATAATTCTAAAGCCATTTCCTTTGGTAAACCACATTGGTACATTTTTAATTCAGGTCCAACAACGATAACTGATCTTCCTGAATAGTCAACTCTCTTACCAAGTAAGTTTTGTCTAAATCTACCTTGCTTACCTTTAAGCATATCTGATAATGATTTAAGGGCTCTGTTTCCAGGACCTGTTACTGGTCTTCCCCTTCTACCGTTATCTATAAGAGCATCAACAGCTTCTTGAAGCATTCTCTTTTCATTTCTAACGATTATATCAGGAGCTCCTAAATCTAAAAGCTTCTTTAATCTGTTATTTCTGTTGATAACTCTTCTATATAAGTCATTTAAATCAGATGTTGCAAATCTTCCACCATCTAATTGAACCATTGGTCTTAAGTCTGGTGGTATTACAGGAATTACGTTTATAACCATCCATCTTGGATCATTTCCTGATTTTCTGAAAGATTCTACTACTTCTAATCTTCTGATAACTCTTATTTTCTTTTGTCCGCTGCTAGTTTTTAGCTCTTCTTTTAATTCTTTTGATTGAGATTCTAAGTCTATTTCACCTAGTAACTCTTGAACAGCTTCAGCACCCATTCCAGCTACAAAGCTTTCTTCACCAAACTTATCTACTGCTTCTCTATATTCTTTTTCGCTTAAAAGCTGTTTCTTTAATAAAGAAGTTTCCTTTGGATCAATAACTACATAAGAAGCAAAATAAAGTATCTTTTCAAGTGCTCTTGGTGACATATCTAAAAGTAATCCCATTCTAGATGGAATACCTTTGAAGTACCAAATGTGAGAAACGGGAGCAGCAAGCTCTATGTGCCCCATTCTTTCTCTTCTTACCTTAGCTTTAGTAACTTCAACACCACATCTATCACAAACAATACCTTTGTATCTTACTCTCTTATATTTACCACAATGACACTCCCAGTCTTTCATAGGTCCAAAAATTCTTTCACAGAATAGACCATCTCTTTCAGGCTTAAGTGTTCTATAGTTAATTGTTTCAGGTTTTTTAACTTCACCTCTTGACCATTCTCTTATCTGATCTGGAGAAGCTAATCCTATTTGTATAGCATCAAAATTGTTTAATTCAAACAAGGGTATATCCTCCCTTCAATATTAGTGTTCATCGTTGACAAAATCGTCTAAATCTAACTCTTCATGGAACCCATCTAATGTAAATGCATCTAAATCTATATCTTCTTCAACATCTATGTCAGCATCTACTTCATTGTTATCATTAGCTGAAATATAACTATCATCTGCAACAGATTGTGTATTTCCTAAATCTTCAGTTCCCTCTATGTTAACTTCTAAATCTTCTATATCATCTTCGCTAAATTCTTTTAATTTAACTTCTTCGTTATTATCATTTAATACTTTAACATCTAAGCATAAAGCTTGTAATTCTTTAATAAGAACCTTAAATGATTCTGGTACTCCTGGTTCAGGGATGTTTTCTCCCTTAACAATAGCTTCATATGTCTTAACTCTTCCTACAACATCATCTGATTTAACAGTTAATATTTCTTGTAATGTATGAGCAGCACCATATGCTTCTAAAGCCCAAACTTCCATTTCCCCAAATCTTTGACCACCAAATTGTGCCTTACCTCCTAATGGTTGTTGTGTAACAAGTGAGTAAGGTCCTGTTGATCTTGCGTGGATCTTATCATCAACTAAATGGGCAAGCTTTAAGATATACATTATACCTACCGTTACTTCATTATCAAATGGTTCACCTGTTCTACCATCGTATAGTACAGTCTTTCCATTTGCATTATATCCAGCTTCTTCTAAATATTTTTCAATATCTTTTTCTGTAGCACCATCAAATACAGGAGTAGCTATGTGCCATCCTAATTTGCTTGAAGCCCATCCTAAGTGAACTTCTAATACCTGCCCGATATTCATACGTGATGGAACCCCTAATGGATTTAAACAAATTTGTAATGGTCTACCATCTGGTAAGAATGGCATATCTTCTTCTGGTAATACTCTTGAGATAACCCCTTTATTACCGTGACGTCCAGCCATCTTATCCCCAACAGAAATTTTTCTCTTTTGAGCGATATAACATCTAACAAGTTCATTAACTCCTGGATTTAATTCATCACCGTTTTCTCTAGTGAATATCTTAACATCAACTATGATACCAGCTTCACCATGTGGTACTCTTAATGATGTATCTCTTACTTCTCTAGCTTTTTCACCGAAAATAGCTCTTAATAATCTTTCTTCAGCTGTTAATTCAGTTTCTCCCTTAGGTGTTACTTTACCAACTAGGATATCCCCTGATCTAACTTCAGCACCAATTCTGATTATACCTCTATCATCAATGTTTTTAAGAGCATCTTCACTTACGTTTGGTATGTCTCTTGTTATTTCTTCTGGTCCTAACTTAGTATCTCTAGCTTCACATTCATACTCTTCAATGTGTATTGAAGTAAATACATCTTCTCTAACTAATTCTTCTGAAATTAGCATCGCATCTTCGTAGTTATAACCTTCCCAAGTTATGAATCCCATTCTGATGTTTTTACCTAATGCTATTTCTCCTAAATCTGTAGCTGGACCATCTGCTAATACTTGGTTCTTAAATACCATTTCTCCCTTATCAACTAAAGGTCTTTGGTTTATACAAGTACCTGGGTTACTTCTCTTAAATTTAAGTAATTTATAAGTATCAATTCCACCGTCTGCATCTCTCTTGATTCTGATTTCATCAGCACTTACATAAACAACTGTACCTGAGTTTTTAGCCTTAGGTAAAACTCCTGAATCAGCAGCTGCTCTATACTCAATTCCTGTACCAACGATAGGTGCTTGTGGCTTTAATAATGGAACCGCTTGACGTTGCATGTTGGCTCCCATCAGTGCTCTAGAAGCATCATCGTTCTCTAAGAATGGAATCATTGCTGTTGCAACAGAAACTATTTGTCTTGGAGATACGTCGATTAAATCTACTTGTGATGCATTAACTACTAATGTATCATCTTTATGTCTTACAGTTACTCTACTTTCAACAAACTTATTATCAGGTCCAATCGGTTCCTTAGCTTGTGCTATTAAGTATAAATCTTCTTCATCAGCTGTGAAGTATCTTATTTCATCTGTAACCGTTCCAGTTTCTTTATCTACAATTCTATATGGAGTTTCAATAAATCCATATTCATTAACCTTAGCATAAGTTGCTAATGAGTTAATAAGACCTATATTTGGTCCTTCAGGAGTTTCTATTGGACACATTCTACCATAATGAGAATGATGAACGTCTCTTACTTCAAACCCAGCTCTTTCTCTTGAAAGTCCTCCTGGTCCTAAAGCTGATAATCTTCTCTTGTGAGTTAATTCTGATAATGGATTTGTTTGATCCATGAATTGTGATAATTGTGAGCTACCAAAGAATTCTTTTATAGCAGCTGCAACTGGTCTTATATTGATTAGCATTTGTGGTGTAATAGCTTCTTGGTCTTGAATAGTCATTCTTTCCTTAACTACTCTTTCCATTCTTGATAAACCAATTCTAAATTGGTTTTGAAGTAATTCACCAACAGATCTTAATCTTCTATTTCCTAAATGATCAATATCATCTGTATAACCTATACCATAAGCTAAACCTATTTCGTAACTAATTGTTGCGAAAATATCGTCTCTAACTATATGTTTTGGTATTAATCTAGTGATATTTTTCTTTATTTCTTCCTTAATTGTAGCTTCATCATCATAATTGTCTAATATTTCCATTAGAGTTGGATAATGAACAGCCTCTCTTATATTTAAATCACTTATATCAAATGGTACAACCTTATTGATATCTACAAAGTAGTTACCAATTACTCTAACTACTCTATCTTCAACTAATACATCTACGGAATTTATTCCAGCACATTGTATTGCTTCAGCCATTTCTCTGCTAATTTTTTCACCTTGTTCAACCATTACTTCTCCAGTTGAAGGGTTAATAATGTCAACAGCAGCGATTTGATTTATTAATCTTAAATTAATAGCTAACTTTCTATTAAATTTATATCTACCTACTCTAGATAAGTCATATCTTTTAGCATCAAAGAATAATGAATCAATTAAAGATACAGCGCTATCCACAGTTGGTGGTTCACCTGGTCTTAATCTCTTATATATTTCTAATAATGCTTCTTCTCTAGTTTTAGTATTATCTTTTTCAATTGTAGCCTTAAATCTTTCTTCTTCACCAAAGTACTCAAGTAACTCTTGGTCGCTTCCATAACCCATAGCTCTTGCTAAAATACTTATAGGTAACTTTCTTGTCTTATCTATTCTTACATAGATAACATCATTTGAATCGGTTTCGTACTCTAACCAAGCACCTCTATTAGGTATTACAGTTGAAGCAAATAATTTCTTACCACTCTTATCAATTGTGTTGCTGTAATAAACACCTGGTGATCTAACTAACTGGCTTACAACAACTCTCTCAGCCCCGTTAATTATGAAAGTACCTTGCTCAGTCATTAATGGGAAATCTCCCATAAATACTTCTTGTTCTTTTATTTCTCCAGTATCATTGTTAGTTAGTCTAACTGATACTTTTAGTGGTGCCGCATAAGTAGAATCTCTCTCTTTACACTCTTCCACTGAGTATTTAATATTATCCATATCTAGTTTGTAGTCTACAAACTCAAGTACAAGATTTCCAGTAAAATTTGATATAGGATTTATATCATCAAATACTTCAAGTAATCCTTCTTTAAGGAACCACTCATACGAATCTAATTGTACTTCAATTAAATTTGGCATTTCGGTTACATCTTTAACCTTAGCAAAACTCATTCTTGTTCTTTTTCCGACTTGGACAGGATGTACCATGAATCTTCACCCCTTGTATAAAAGTAAAATAACCAAAAGCATAATTTCCCTAAGGACTTTTGCTTTCGGAGAGCATCACGTTCTAGTATAACCAACCATTAGTTAATTATACCTATTTTCTTAAGAATATATAATATCCCATATTGAATAGTACATTTGATAATAGTATCATAACCTTAATCATTTGTCAATATTCACTTTTTCTTTTTTCTTTCATTTTTCTACCCTTACATATAAGAGCAAGAAAAAAGGTGCTATAAAGCACCTTTTATATATAATTTCTAAAGAAATTATTTAACTTCTACTTCAGCTCCAACTTCAGCTAATTTAGCTTTCATGTCTTCAGCTTCTTCTTTAGAAACAGCTTCCTTTAATGTCTTAGGAGCTCCATCAACTATTTCCTTAGCTTCTTTTAATCCTAATCCAGTTAATTCTCTAACAACTTTGATTACTTTAATCTTGTTAGCACCAGCGTTAGCTAATACTACGTCGAATTCTGTTTTTTCTTCTGCTGCAGCACCTGCAACAGCTCCACCTACAACAGCAACTGGAGCAGCAGCGCTAACACCAAATTCCTCTTCGCAAGCAGTTACTAATTCGTTTAATTCTAAAACTGTCATTTCTTTTATAGCTTGAATGATATCTTCTCTTGTCATTTTAATTGCACCTCCAAAAATTTTAAAAAACAATGTGTCTTATATCAGTTTATTATTCAGCTGATTCTGATTCTTTTTTATCTTTAATTGCATTAATTAAATATGCAAAGTTTGATAATGGAGCTTTGAAGCTTCCAAGAAGTTTTGCAATAAGCACTTCTTTTGATGGGATAGTTGCAAGTTTTTCAACTCCAGTCTTGTCATAAACAATACCGTCAACAATACCAGCTTTTAACTCTAATTTCTTGTGATCTTTAGCGAAGTTATTTAATACTCTTGCTGGAGCAGTAGCATCTTCGTATCCGAATGCTATTGAAACTGGCCCTTCTAAGTATTGAACTACATCACCTAATCCTAATTCGTTAGCAGCTCTTGTTACTAAAGAGTTTTTGTAAACTTTGTATTCAACACCAGCTTCTCTTAAACTCTTTCTTAGCATTGTATCTTCTTCAACTGATAAACCTTGGTAATCAGCTAAAACAACACCTTGAGCTTTTTCTAACTTTTCTTTGATTTCAAGAACTTTAGCTTCTTTAATTTGTCTGTTCTTCTTTATCACTGTGTGTCCACCTCCTCACAGTTTAAAAACTGTTTTCTTAATAAGAAAGGTCTTCCTTGTAGACGCAGGAAGACCCAATATATAATCGGAACTCCTCGGTAGGTAACTATTACGTCTTGCGACACCCACTGTCTACGGAAGTTATATTCTTTTTTTCAACAAAATTTATTATAATATAGACTTTTTTTTATGTCAATACTAATCTAAAACTTTTGTTGGGTTAATTTTAGCTCCAGGACCCATTGTGCTTGAAACAGATACAGATTTGATGTATTGTCCCTTAGCAGCAGCTGGTTTAGCTTTTACTAAAGCATCCATTAAAGTCTTGAAGTTATCTTGTAATTTTTCTGCACCGAAAGATTTCTTTCCGATTGGGCAGTGAACGATAGCAGTTTTATCAACTCTGTATTCAACCTTACCAGCTTTAATATCAGCTATAGCTTTAGCTACATCAAATGTAACTGTTCCTGATTTAGGGTTTGGCATTAATCCCTTAGGTCCTAATACTCTACCTAATCTACCAACAACACCCATCATATCTGGAGTTGCAACAACTACATCGTAGTCAAACCAGTTTTCACCTTGGATCTTTTGAACTAATTCATCAGCTCCAACGAAATCTGCTCCTGCTTCTTGAGCTTCTTTAGCTTTATCACCTTTAGCGAATACTAAAACTTTTACTGATCTACCAGTTCCATGTGGAAGAACTACTGCTCCTCTTACTTGTTGATCAGCATGTCTTGGGTCTACCCCTAATCTTACGTGTAATTCGATTGTTTCATCGAATTTTGCTTTAGCAGTTTTAACAGCTAAATCTAAAGCTTCAGCTGGTGTATATAAAACGCTTTTGTCAACTAATTTTGAACTTTCAACATATTTCTTTCCCATTGTTATGCCTCCTTTGTGGTTTTAGCGGTTTTTACCTCCCACTATTTAAAAACTTAGAATTACTCAGTTATAGTAACACCCATACTCTTAGCTGTTCCTTCGATCATGCTCATAGCAGTTTCGATTGATGCAGCATTTAAATCAGGCATTTTTAATTCAGCAATTTTTCTAACTTGCTCTTTTGTTAAGCTACCAACTTTAGTTCTGTTTGGTACTCCTGAACCGCTTTCTAATCCTAATTCTTTTTTAATTAAAACTGCAGCTGGTGGAGTTTTTAATATAAAGCTGAATGATCTATCTTGATATACTGTAATTACTACTGGTATTATTAATCCAGCTTGGTTAGCAGTTTTTGCGTTGAATTCCTTACAGAATCCCATGATGTTAACACCGTGTTGTCCTAATGCTGGCCCAACTGGTGGTGCTGGTGTTGCCTTTCCTGCAGGAAGTTGTAATTTTATCATTCCTGTTACTTTCTTAGCCATTTACTATTCCTCCCTATAATGTGGTAATACGGACTTTTTGCCCTCCCACTTAATTAAACATTAGTTTTTATTAAACTAATTTTTCTACTTGGTTAAAATCTAATTCGGCTAAAGTTTCTCTGCCGAACATGTCGATTAAAGCTTTCATCTTGTGCTTTTCTAGATTGATTTCCTGGATAATAGCCACGAATCCTTTTAAAGGTCCAGAGATAACTTCAACACTCTCCCCTACTTCTAAATCAATTTCTATAGCACTTTCTGAAATGCCCATAGATTCAACTTCTTCATCAGTAAGCGGAACTGGTTTAGATCCTGGTCCAACAAATCCTGTAACTCCTCTTGTATTTCTAACAACGTACCAAGACTCATCTGTCATGAACATTCTTACAAGAACATACCCTGGAAATTTCTTTTTTAAAGAAACTTTTTGTTTACCATCTTTTTCTTCGATAACTTCTTCCATTGGAACTTGTATATCTAAAAGTAAAGATTCAAGGTTTCTATTTTCTACAGTTTTTTCAAGATTAGCTTTAACCTTATTCTCATAACCTGAGTATGTATGTACTACATACCATCTTGCTCTTTCACTCATATTTACTCTAGATGAGAAACTCACCTAAACCTCCTTTATTACAAATTAAAAATAAACTTAAAGAGGTTTGTAAAAATTAAATCTAACCCGCCAACTAATATTAAATATATTAGCACGACTACTCCTACAGCAATTAATGCTTTTTTAGTATCATCTTTTGAAGGCCAAGTTATCCTCTTAACTTCTGCTTTCATCTCTTTAAAAAATTTAAAGTGATTATTCTTTTCAGAAGCCTTACTTTTTATATTTACATTTTCTTTAACAGCCATCACTTCACATCCTTAAAACTATTGTGAATATGTGTCATTTTTAAACAAGCTAATTAAAATTATTTTGTTTCTTTGTGATTAGTATGTGTCTTACAGAATCTGCAATACTTCTTCATTTCCATTCTGTCTGGATTGTTTTTCTTGTTTTTCATTGTGTTGTAGTTTCTTTGCTTACACTCTGTGCATGCTAATGTTATTTTAACTCTCACAGTCTGCACCTCCAGTTATTAATTAATATATTAAGTCTGTATGCTATTGTGCTATTCATATTCATTAATTACTTAAACACTCTAACATAAAGGCTTTATTATGTCAATAATATTAGCTTTCTAAAGGACTAGGTAATGAAACCCAGTCCTTTTCCAATATTACTTAATATCATTATATTATATTAAACATTTTTTATGTTAAAGTAGGAATTATCCTAAAACTTTAGTAACAACTCCTGAACCTACAGTTCTTCCACCTTCTCTGATGGCAAATCTTAATCCTTCATCCATAGCAACTTGAGTTATTAACTCAACGTTCATATCGATGTGGTCTCCTGGCATAACCATTTCCATACCTTCTGGTAATTTGATTGATCCAGTAACGTCAGTTGTTCTGAAGTAGAATTGCGGTCTGTATCCATCGAAGAATGGAGTATGTCTTCCACCTTCTTCTTTTTTAAGTACGTATACTTGACCTACGAACTTGCTGTGTGGCTTAATTGATCCAACTTTAGCTAAAACTTGACCTCTTTCGATTTCAGTTCTTTGGATACCTCTTAATAATACCCCTACGTTATCTCCAGCTTGTGCTTCATCTAGTAACTTTCTGAACATTTCGATTCCTGTTACTACTACTTTTCTGCTTTCTTCTGCTAAACCAACGATTTCAACTTCGTCAGATACGTGAAGTACACCAGTTTCAACTCTTCCAGTTGCAACAGTTCCTCTACCAGTGATTGTGAATACATCTTCTACTGGCATTAAGAAGTTCTTATCTGTAGCTCTTTCTGGAGTTGGGATGTAGCTATCAACAGCATCCATTAATTCCATGATACAAGCTGTTGCTTCTGGATCAGTTGGGTTTTCTAAAGCTCTTAATGCAGAACCTTTAATTACAGGGATATCATCTCCTGGGAAGTTGTATTCAGATAATAATTCTCTAACTTCCATTTCAACTAATTCTAATAATTCTTCGTCATCAACCATATCAGCTTTGTTTAAGAAAACAACGATGTAGTCAACACCAACTCTTGAAGCTAGTAGTATATGTTCTCTTGTTTGTGGCATTGGACCATCTGCTGCTGAACATACTAATATAGCACCGTCCATTTGAGCAGCACCAGTGATCATGTTCTTAACGTAGTCAGCATGTCCTGGACAGTCAACGTGAGCATAGTGTCTTGTTTCTGTTTCATATTCAACGTGAGCAGTGTTGATAGTGATTCCTCTTTCTTTTTCTTCTGGAGCCTTATCTATATCTGCATAGTTGAATGCTTCTGCATATCCTCTGTTTGCTAAAACAGTTGTGATTGCTGCTGTTAATGTAGTCTTACCGTGGTCAACGTGACCAATTGTTCCGATATTTACGTGTGGTTTACTTCTTTCGAATTTTTGCTTTGCCATTTGCAAATTCCTCCTTATATTATTTTAATAAACTCTGCCTAGCGTTTGCATACATATATCTTATAAATTGGAGCTCACGATCGGGATTGAACCGACGACCTCCGCCTTACCAAGGCGACGCTCTGCCGACTGAGCTACGTGAGCATTAAAGTGTATTTCACTTTAATATACCAATTATAAAGTTTACTAGCATTTGTTTTTTTTGTCAATATGATTTTTCTATTTTTGTTCCTTGCTAGCTAAGCATTTTTCTAACTTTCTTTTAACTCTCTGCAATGCATTATCAATTGATTTTGCCTGTACGTCCAAATCACATGCAATTTCTTGATATGATTTGCCATCTAGGTAACTTTGGAATACTTCTTTCTCTAAATCAGAAAGCACTCTTTCAATTTGATCTTCAATTAATTTCTTCTGTTCTTGGCCTATGATTAGCTCCTCAGGATCACTGACCTTTATACTTGATAATATATCCAATAATGTTCTATCTGATTCATCATCCGATACTGGTTTATTTAATGAAACATAAGTATTTAACGGTATATGCTTCTGTCTAGTTGCAGTCTTTATTGCCGTTATAATCTGCCTTGTTACACATAGTTCTGCAAAAGCTTTAAAAGTTGTAGCCTTTTCAAAGTTAATATCCCTTATAGCCTTATATAATCCAATCATTCCTTCTTGGTAGATATCTTCCTTATCGGCTCCTATTAAAAAATATGACTTGGTCTTGGCCTTAACAAAGCTTTCATACTTTGAAATTATGTATTCTTGAGCTCTTACATCCCCATTTTTAGCATCTATCACTATACTCCTTTCAATTTCATCTTCATCCATAAGTAGATCGTTTGAAACTTCTTTGCTACACATATGACCTCCTATTTACAGTATAATTCTCAAACCCTTTAACTTCTTCTCATTGCTTCTAATTTTTTCAAAACATCATCATCTATATTGTCTAGAAGGACATTCTTATCACTTGAATTTACTTTCTTAGAATTATGTTTAATATCTTCATTGGTCTTAAAAACCAAATTATAAAATTCTATACTTGAAATTCTTACTGCACCTCTTTGGAATATTGTTTGTTGCTCTAAAGAATCAGATGTCACAACATGCACCTCATATTTTCTTCCAATATGATTTACTTCCTTTTCAATATATGCATCTGCAGTTACTCCATCCTTAGTAAATATAACCACAAGGTTCTTGTTATATTCATATTTACTTTCCCTATTGCCTGCTACCTTGTATCCATCAAAAACTAATATTACTTTACATCCATTAATAGCACCATAATTATCTAAAATATCTATCAACTTTTGTCTTGCGCTTTCTAAACTAATGCTTTTTTCTTTTTTTAGGATGTCCCAACTGTTTACAACATTGTACCCATCAACAAATACAAATCTCACTTTAGACCTCGTATATTAATAACAATTACTTTGTTATTCTTCCTTTTAATACCTCGTACATCATTATACCACCTGCAACTGATGCATTTAAAGAGTTAATTTTCCCAATCATAGGTATTTTTACAAGAACATCACATTTTTTCAAAGTTAAATTAGATATCCCTTTACCTTCGCTACCAATTACTATAGCACAAGGTCCTCCAAAATCCACATTATAGCTATAATCTTTTCCTTCGATATCTGCTCCATATATCCATATTCCTTTTTCTTTTAGAGTATCAATAGTTGCATTAACATTTGTTACCTTTGCTATTCTCATATGTTCAACTGCTCCTGCTGAACATTTATAAACTGTAGATGTAACTCCAACATTTCTTCTCTTTGGAATTATTATTCCATGAACACCACATAATTCCGCTGTTCTTATAATTGAACCAAGATTATGTGGATCTTCAATTTCATCAAGTATGATAATAAATGGTTGTTCATTTTTCTTTTCAGCATATGCTAAAATATGTTCTACTTCTGAATATTTAAATGGAGTCACTCTGGCAATAAGTCCTTGGTGAACTAACCCCCCACTCATAGAATCTAGTTTTCTTCTATCAACTTCCTTAACAACAATATTCTTTTCTTTAGCTAAAGCTAAGGCTACTTTAGCAGAACCTTCCAAATCTCCTTTACTCACATATAGAGCTTCAACAGTTCTATCACCTTTCAATGCTTCAATTACAGCATTTCTTCCTAGAACCAAATCTTCATTTACAACTTCGTTATCCCCATATCCTTGAGTATTTACTCTATTTCCTTTAGATACATATTCAGTTCTTGACGTTTCTCTTCTGTTTTTCTTCTTTTCTACATTTTCTCTTCTTTTTGGATTTTCTCTCTTTGTCATATAAAAAAACTCCTTACTATTTGCTTATGTCTATTGTTACAGCTTTACTTAATATATAATTTAATCTTTCATAATCTCCTATTAAATGCAAATATCCTACCAATGCTTCAAAGCCTGTTGCCATTCTATAATCTCTTACATCAGCATTCTTAGGCACTGTTGCTGACTTGGCATTTCTGCCTCTCTTGAAAATATAGCTTTCTTCTTCTGTAAGCTCCTCTTCTAATGAATGCATTATAGCTGATTGATTCTTTGCTTTTACATATCCTATAGCTTTAACATGTATTTTATGCGCTGATAAACTCATATTATTGGCTAATATATAATTTCTTATGTACAGTTCATATACTGCATCACCTATAAGTGCTAACTGTAATGGATTTAATAATTTTGCATCCTTAGCACTAAATTCTTTTTCTCTATAATCTTGAAGCACTTACTTCACCACTCTCTATTTTTTATTAACTTATAACATTGAAGCTGTCAAAAATGACAGCTCCCTTTTTTTAATTTTCTTTTTTCCATCTCACGCCTTGTGGTGTGTCTATTAAAACAATTCCTCTGGCTTTTAAATCATCTCTTATTTTATCAGCTAAAGCAAAATCCCTATTCTTTCTTGCTTCTTGTCTTTGTTCAATTAAACGTTCTATTTCATCTTCTAAACTTTCTTTTTTTGTTTGCTTTTGAAGCATTCCTAAAGGTGCTCCTAAGCTTCTTATTAATTCTAATGCCTTTTCACATAATTCTTTTGATGAATCTATTGTTATATTAGTATTGTAATCTCTAACTAAATCAAATAATACTGTAATTGCATCAGCTGTATTGAAGTCATCATCCATCTTTTCAATATATCTTTCTTTATATGCATTTAATTTCTCAAGATATTTAACTTCTTCTTTTGTCATCTTTTCAGTAGTTACTTCATTAATTAAATTTTCTAAATTATCTATTGCATTATATAATCTTTCCACTGAAGCTTTTGCTGAATCTAATAATTCAGTGCTGAAATTTAACTGTACTCTATAATGTGCTGAAAGCATTAAGAATCTAATAACATCTCCATCATAAGCCTTTAGAGCATCTCTAGCTGTTAAGAAGTTATTTAAAGACTTAGACATTTTTTGATTATTTACGTTTAAATATGCTGAATGCATCCAATACTTAGCAAAAGGCTTTCCTGTTAAAGCTTCACTTTGTGCTATTTCATTCTCATGATGTGGGAATGCTAAATCCATTCCACCAGCATGTATATCAATAGTTTCTCCTAACAACTTTTTAGCCATACATGAACATTCTATATGCCATCCTGGTCTTCCTGGTCCCCATGGACTTTCCCAAGCTGGCTCACCTGGTTTTTGAGCTTTCCAAATAGCAAAATCCATTGGATCTTCTTTTCTTTCATCAACATTTATTCTAGCACCAGCTTGTAAGTCTTCTAAATTTTGCTTTATAAGTTTACCATAACCTTCAAACTTCTTAGTTCTGAAATAAACATCACCATTTACTTCATAAGCAAATCCTTTCTCTATAAGTCCAGATACAAATTCAATTATATCATCAATAAATTCTGTAGCTCTTGGATTGCATGTTGCTCTTTCTATATTTAATCCATCAGCATCTTGATAATATTCGGCTATATACTTATCTCCTACTTCTTTAACAGTAGTATTATCTTCATTAGCTTTCTTTATCATCTTATCATCTATATCTGTAAAGTTTTGTATAAATTCAACTTCATACCCTCTATATTCAAAATATCTTCTTACTGTATCAAATATAATGAATGTCCTTGCATTTCCAACATGAAAGAAGTTATATACTGTAGGTCCACAAACATACATCTTAATTTTACTTGGATTTAATGGTACAAATTCTTCTTTACTTCTCGTTAAAGTATTAAAAATTTTCATTAGACATACTCCCTTTAAATTTTATAATTTTATATTATTATTTTGGAACTCATCTCTTACTCTTGAAACAACTTCTTCTATTTTTATTGTTTCCATCTCTCCATCTCTTAACTTAAATTCAACCTCACCATCAGTAATCTTTTTACCAACTGTAACTCTCATTGGAACTCCAATAAGTTCAGAATCCTTGAATTTAACTCCCGCTCTTTCATTTCTATCGTCTAATAAAGCATCAACACCAATAGCTCTTAATTCTTCATATAACTTATTAGCTATTTCCATTTGTGCCTCATCTTTAATATTTACTGGTATTACTGAAATATGGTATGGTGCTACTGATAAAGGCCATATAATCCCATTTTCATCATGATGTTGTTCTACAATTGAAGCTAAAGTTCTTGTTACACCTATTCCATAGCATCCCATTATAAATGGTTTTTCCTTACCATTTTCATCAATAAATGTTGCATTCATAGCTTCAGAATACTTAGTTCCTAATTTAAATATATGCCCTACTTCTGTTCCTCTTGAAATAGTAACTTCTCCGCCACATTCTGGGCATTTCTCTCCAGCTGTTATATTTCTAAAATCACCAACAGTTCCTGTAAAGTCTCTGCCGTAATTAACATTTTCTATATGATATGCTGTTTCGTTAGCTCCAACTATGAAGTTATACATCTTACTTACTTCTTCATCTACTAATAATTCATCAACTTTTATACCTATTGGTCCTGCAAACCCTATTTGTGCATTTGTTGCTGCAAATACTTCTTCTGCTGAAGCCATATCTAAGTTTATTACTCCACCTAAAGCATTAGATACTTTAACTTCATTAACTTCTCTATCCCCTCTTACCATTACAGCAACTATTCTGCCATCTGCATTATATATTAATGTCTTAGCAAATTTCTTTTCAGTTGTGTTAAAGAATTTAACTAATTCTTCAATAGTTCTAGCATTTGGTGTTTCTGTCTTAATAATTTCTTTTAACTCCTCTACTTCAACAACTTCTACTGTTGAAGGAGCTTTTTCTATATTAGCAGCATAATCACAACATGTGCAGAATACTACATCATCTTCTCCAACTTCTGATCTAACCATAAATTCAGCTGAATTTGATCCACCTATTGCACCTGAATCTGCTTCAACACATTTTGCATCTATACCACATCTGTTAAATATATTAATATATGCTGCATGCATCTTATCATATGAAGCATCTAATCCAGCTTGATCCTTATCAAAGCTATATGCATCCTTCATAACAAATTCTCTTGATCTCATAACACCAAATCTAGGTCTTCTTTCATCTCTATATTTAGTTTGTATTTGATAAAGGTTTACTGGAAGTTGTTTATAGGATTTTATTTCTGTTCTGGCTATATCAGTGAATACTTCTTCATGTGTTGGTCCAAGACAATAGTCTCTATTATTTCTATCTTTTAATCTGAACATTTCTGCTCCGTAAACATCCCATCTTCCTGATTCTTGCCATAATTCAGCTGGAAGCATTGCTGAAGCTAAAAATTCTTGTGCTCCTGCCGCATTCATTTCTTCTCTTACTATTTCTTCTACATTTTTTAAAGCCTTTAATCCTAATGGCATATAGTTATAAATTCCTGCAGCCATCTTTCTAATCAACCCTGCTCTAAGCATTAGCTTATGGCTATCTAT
The DNA here is from genome assembly GCF_014287815.1 of Clostridium lentum. Lineage (GTDB taxonomy): Bacteria > Bacillota > Clostridia > Clostridiales > Clostridiaceae > Clostridium > Clostridium lentum. The sequence goes on along the minus strand of NZ_JACOOQ010000015.1, from coordinate 16,330 downwards.
TTCTGCTTCTGCTGGAACTTCTCTTAATGTTGAAACTAACATATTTGACATTTTCATAGTATTTTCCTCCTGTTATATAAGTCAATGTTATATATATGATGGCTTTGAAATACTCTTTATCCTTTTATCATCATCCATCATTAATAATTTATAAATAAAAAGTTCACCCTAATATAATTAGGGCGAACTTATAGTCGCGGTACCACCTAAATTTGTGCTCTTATAATGATAACGGTGTTAAACCGATAGTTTTGCTATAACTCTGAAGCTGGTTCAAAATCTCTTGAAAATCTTACAGCCTAGGATTTTCTCTCTGAAAGGCGATTTTTACTATTCTTCTTCCTTGCTTTATAATATATTTTTTTGATTTATTCATTATATAATTTTGCAAAAATCCTGTCAATAACCTATATAAGCCTCTCTGCTAAAATTAAATCTTCTGGGGTAGTTATTTTTATATTGATATAATCACCTTCATATAAATATACTTTATGCCCATACATTTCCACCACTGAAGTATCATCTGTTACTGCTATATTTTCCTTCTTAACTTTTTTATGACACTGATAAATTTCATCATATTTAAAACATTGAGGCGTTTGCACTGCAACTAATGTATTTCTATCTGGTGTATCTACCGATAAATTATCATTGTTTTTTATCTTTATAGTATCTTTGGGGATTACTCCTGGTGCAGATGCACCATATGCTTTAGCATATTTTATGCCTTCATCAATAATTCTCTCACTTATAAAAGGTCTTGCACCATCATGTATTAATACTATATCTGCTTTTTCCATAGCTTCTAGTGCATTGAATACTGAATCTTGTCTCTCTTTCCCACCAAATACTATCCTATCTACCTTTAAACAGTATTTTTGCAACACTTCCTTTTGGCAATAATCCACTTCATCTTCTGGAAGTACTAATATTACTTCATCTATACTTTTATTATCAATAAATTTCTCAAGTGTATATGCAAGCACTGGCTTTCCCTTTATTTCAATAAATTGCTTGCTTTTATGGTAATTCATTCTCTTACCTCTTCCACCTGCTAAAACAATAGCACTTATCATCTAAAACTCCTTTTAACTTTCCTTTGGTTTTGCAAATATCATCCTGCCAGCAGCTGTCTGTAATACAGATGTAACAACTACTATTATCTCCTCATTTATAAACTTTCTGCCACCTTCTACAACAATCATGGTTCCATCATCTAAATATGCTATTCCTTGCGATGATTCCTTACCATCTTTCATCACCATCACTTTCATTTCTTCTCCTGGAAGAAGTACTGGTTTTATGGCATTGGCTAACTCATTAATATTAAGTACTGGCACTCCTTGGAATTCTGCAACTTTATTCAAATTAAAATCATTAGTCACTACTTTTCCACTTAAAATCTGTGCTAACTTTAAAAGCTTTGCATCAACTTCCGCAATTTCCGGAAAGTCCTCTTCATATATCTGAGTTTCTATAGAAAGTTCTTTTTGTATTTTATTTAATATATCAAGACCTCTTCTTCCTCTATTTCTCTTAAGACCATCAGCAGAATCAGAAATATGCCTAAGTTCATTTAACACAAAACATGGAATTACTAAAGGACCTTCCACAAAACCAGTTTGGCATATATCAAATATTCTTCCATCAATGATTACTGATGTATCCAATACTTTAGGACATATCTTTTCACTATGCTTATTCTTCTTATCCCTTAGTCCATTCTTCTTTATAGAAGTAAGTAAATTTAATATATCTTCTTTTCGCTTAATAAATATCTTTATTCCTACCAAAGCTCCAAGTAAATCTATTAAGATAAATAAGATAGGGCCTATTACAAAATGAATTTTTGATATGGGTACTCCTATAAGAGTTGCAAATACAAGTCCTACTAAAAGCCCTAGTGTTCCAAAAAGAAATTCTGTCACTGTAAGCTTTTGAATATTCATTTCAAATCCATCTATTATAGCTATAATTCCTTTATAAATAAATGATGATAAAAAATAAAAAATAATTGCAAAAATTAAGATTACAATAAGTAAAATTAAACTCGTGTATAGAGGCTCTATAAATAATTTTATTCCCTGTTTTATGCCCAGTGTAATAAGCACTTTTCCAATAATATATCCCACTGCTATTCCCATAATTGAACTAATGAATTTCACAATTTTTTTCAGCACATTTTCACCTCCTATTATAATATATATATTAAATTTCATCTATTAGTTATCCATAAATAACCATTTAATTATATCACAGAACACTTACTGCTAAAATCAATAATTATTTTTCTATACCCCCTATTAATGAATGGCCAGGTTGTTTATTATTATATTAACCAATTCGCCCAAGGGTTATATTAACAAATTTATTTCCTTAGGAAATTTTCTTATACTAAACTCTATTTAAGGAGCTGATTCAAAATGAAGGATATAATATTTGATACATTTCAAAATGACGTTAGTACTTCTCTAATAAGACATAAAAGCATTTTAGATGTTTTAACTAAATATACTGAAAGCTGCTCTAAAGTTAATAGATCTGTGGCAAAAGCTATTACTAATTGTGGTTGCATTAATATAAATGCCTCCAAACAAGAATTCGATAATACTGATACTTCTCTTGATGAATTATCAAAATCTTTCTCAACTCATTTAAACGGAAAACTTTGTGATAATTGTCGTGAAGTAATTGAAAATCAAATAGGAACTAGCTTATTTTATCTAGTATCATTATGCAATATATTAGATATAAATCTTTATGATGTATTAATAAATGAAACCTCCAAATTAGATACTTTAGGTAAATTTACATTTAGATAATGTACTAAAAGCAGGTATAACTACATACCTGCTTTTATATTGTCACCAATTATAGACTCTTATATTCTATAAAATTACTAAAGTTCTTTTTTTAAATTTACTTGTTCCTTGATTCTCTTTAAACCATTTTTTATTGCTGCAGCACGTGCTTCACCAATTCCTTCAACTTGATCTAAATCTTCACTAGACGCTTCTAATACATTTTTCAATTGCCCAAAATGCTTTATCAAGTTTTCAATTACATTAGTAGGTATCCTTGGTATTTTAAATAATAATCTATATCCTTTTGGAGAAGTAAGAGTATCTACTAATACACATCCTGTATATCCTAAAAGTTTTGCTATGGCATCTAAGTCTACTAATTCATCAGAATTAAGCTTTTGTATTTCCTTGTATATTTCATTATAATCACTATCTTCTTTGCAATAGTCTCTAATAAGTAGTATACCATCACGTTCAATGTATCTTATAAGCTCATTAAGCTGCATAGATATCAGTCTTCCATCATTACCAAGCTCTAAGATATATCTCTTTATTTCTTCTACTATCCTCATGACCATTTCTGTCCTCTGTATAGCCGTTACCACATCAAAAACTGTAGTTAAGTCTTGAAATTCCAATATATTTAAATTATTTATTACTCTTTCTAATACATTTACGTACTTTTCTAAAGTCTGTATTGCTTGGTTAGCTCTTTCCAATATAACACTACTTTCCTGTAATACATACTTTATATCTTTTTTATAAATAGTTATTAAATTTCTTCTTTGAGATATAGCTATGACTATTGCATCTGTCTGCTTTGCTATTCTCTGTGCCGTTCTATGTCTTGTTCCTGTTTCAAAAGTACTTACTGATGGATCTGGCAGTAACTGTGTATTAGCACATACTATCCTTTTTAAGTCTTCACTAATAACTATTGCTCCATCCATTTTAGCTAATTCATATATGTATGCAGGACTATATTCTGAATTTATATAGAATCCTCCATCTACAAGCTTCATTACTTCTTCATTATCACTAAGAACTATTAATCCTCCGGTCTTTGCTCTCAAAATATTTTCTAGCCCTTCTCTTAAATTAGTGCCAGGGCTAACTATTTTTAAAATATTTTTTATCTTACTATCATCCTTAATCCTCATATAATCACCTAATTACTATAATAACTTCTAAAGCCGCACTTCTAAGTAATTTCTATCTTCCATTTTTATGTTTCTACACTAATTTATTGTGATTTTTTAAATTATCTATATACATTTATTATAACATCATTTAAAGTTTTTAATGAAATTATATCAATTCCTTCAATTTTAAAGCCCTTTGCAAAAGAATCCTTTGCTACATAAACCTTTCTGAATCCCATTCTAGCAAGCTCTTTTATTCTTCCCTCTAATGAAGGTACTTTTTTTAATTCACCTGTCAGACCTACATCTGCAATAAATGCTACATCTGTAGGTATTCCTTTATTTTTCACCGATGAAACTATACTCATAATTACAGCTAAATTAACTCCTGGTTCCTTAACTCGCATTCCGCCAGTCGTCTTTATAATTACATTTTTATCATATAAATTAATTCCACCTCTTATTTCTAAAATAGAAATTAAAGTATTTAATTTATCCTTACCTAATGTTTCTGCTATCCTTGTTGGATATGGAGTAAATGTCTTTGAAACAAGACTTTCTACTTCCATTATTATTGCCCTTGAACCTTCTTTAACAACAGTTAAAGTACTTCCTGAAACTAAATCTCCATCATCTCTCTTTGTCATAAAATACTCTGATGGATTATCGATAGATTCCATTCCCTTTTCTGTCATTTGGAAAAAGCCAGTTTCACCTGTGCTACCAAACCTATTTTTAGAGCTTATTAATCCTCTTAGCTCCTCATCACTGTTTGCTTCTATAATTAAAACAGTATCAACTAAATGCTCTAAAGCTCTAAGTCCTGCTAGTTCATCAGCTTTAGTCATCTGACCTACTATTATTACTGCCCTTGGTCTTTTATCATCCTTAGCCAATCTTAATAATTCATTGGCACATTCCATAGTCTGAGTAGGTGATCCTGCTCTGGCTGGAAGTGCATTTTCCATAGTAAAGGTTTGTATACTATCTATTATAATCAAATCAGGATCAATATCCCTAGTAGCATGCACCACATTATCCATGCTTGTTTCCTGCAGAACCCATATATTATCACTTATATTATTTAATATTCTATCTGCCCTATTTTTAATTTGACTATCACTTTCTTCTCCTGATGCATAAACAACCTTATGGCCCTTATGCGCTATGCTATGTGCTACTTGCAATAACAATGTACTCTTTCCTGCTCCTGGCCTAGCAGTAATAATTGTTATGGAATCTTTAACTATACCGCCTCCCATAACTCTATCAAATTCATTAATTCCTGTTATAATCCTATCACTTTTGCTAGAAGTAATATCTGATAATTTTTTTACAGGTTTCATAGTTAGCGATACCTTTTTAGCAACAGCTGCTACACTATTCTTCTTTTCAACTAGGCTTTCTTCAAAGGTATTCCAGTTATTACAGTCTGGACATTTTCCTAGCCATTTTGGCGATTCATAGCCACAATTTTCACAAATAAATATAGATTTAACTTTAGCCAAACTTCTCACCACACTTTAATCTATATATTAAAATTAAAATCTATTTTTCTATCTATAATATATCATAAACAAAATATAAAAAATATATAAAAGCCCAAAGTATTTACTAAAAAATCCTTATTACTCAAATTTATTTTTAACCAATTCCTTAAGTTATAAATTTACATTTAGCATACATCTTTCTAATAAGAATACTTTTTTACATTTTAGCTCATACTAATATTAATTTTAATAAGGAGTTGATATTTATGCTAAATAAATCCTATTACAAGAATATGCCTGCAAAAAACACTTTAAATGATTATAATAATAACACTGACACTAATGGTTATCTTAATTCTTTAGAGGATATACCTCTAGAAAATATGATAATAAATTCAAATTTAGAAAATGAAAACATAATAAAATAGAGCGATATCCATCGCCCTATTTTATTTATGTGAAAAAATAAGTTCATCATCCTTGAAACATACGCTAAGCCTATCGCCTCGTTTAATTTCACCTTTAAGCATTTCATCGCTTAATTTATCCTCTATTTCCCTGGTAATAATCCTTCTTATAGGCCTTGCACCAAAACTTAAATTTTCATTTTTATCTGCAATAAATTTATTAAGTTCTTTATCATAATCTAAGAATATTTCTTTTTCCTTCAATCTATTTATTGTATCACTTAACATTATATCTACTATATTCTTAATATTTTCTTCATTTAATTGATTAAATACTACTATTTCATCAAGCCTATTTAAAAATTCTGGCCTGAACTTATTCTTAAGCTCTCCCATAATAAATTCTTTCATCTTTTCATATTGCACTGCATTATTATTTACATCATTAAAGAAACCCATAGTATTCTGCTTTTTAAGTTTTTGAGCTCCTTCGTTGGAAGTCATTATAATGATGGTATTCTTAAAATTAACTATTTTACCTTTACTATCAGTAAGTCTTCCATCATCCATTATTTGAAGAAGTATATTGAATACATCTTCGTGAGCCTTTTCAATTTCATCTAATAATACTACTGAATATGGTTTTCTACGTACCGCTTCTGTTAGTTGACCACCTTCTTCATAACCAACATAACCTGGCGGCGGACCTATAAGCCTTGATACAGAATGTTTTTCCATATATTCTGACATATCTATTCTAATAAGACTATTGGTACTACCAAACATTACTTCTGCTATAACATTAGAAAGTTCTGTCTTTCCAACGCCTGTAGGGCCACAAAAGAAAAATGTACCTATAGGTCTATGAGGATTCTTAAGACCTACTCTAGCTCTCTTTATAGCCTTGCAAATAACACCAATAGCTTCATCCTGACCTATAATTTTATTTTTTAGTACTTCTTCCAATCTTAATAGCTTATCAGCTTCCTTTTCATTTAAACGCTCTAATGGTACACGACTCCAAATAGAAACAACTTTTGCTATATCTTCTTCATCAACAACGCTGACAGCATTGCACGTACAAGCCCTCCATTGCTCCTTAATGCTTTCAAATTCTTCTTTCAAAAGCTTTTCCTTATCTCTTAAGTTAGCTGCCTTTTCAAAATCCTGATTTTTTATGGCATCTTCCTTTTCCGTAACAGACTTTTCAATATCAATTTCTTTTTGCTTAAGTTCTGGTGGCAAAGTAAGCTTAGATATCCTTACCTTTGAAGCTGATTCATCAATTAAATCAATGGCCTTATCAGGCATAAATCTATCAGTAATATATCTATCTGCTAGCTCTACGGCTTTCTTTAATGCCTCATCAGTTATCTTTACTTTATGATGTGATTCATATTTATCTCTTAAGCCATATAATATCCTTAAAGTTTCTTCTTTATTTGGTTCTTCAATATTAATTGTCTGAAACCTTCTTTCTAAAGCGGCATCTTTTTCAATATACTTTCTATACTCATCAATGGTTGTAGCTCCAATACATTTGATTTCTCCTCTTGCAAGGGCAGGTTTTAGTATATTAGATGCATCTATAGCACCTTCAGCTCCTCCAGCTCCAACTATGGTATGAATTTCATCAATGAAAACAATAATTTTATCTTCATTTTTTAATTCATTCATTACCTTCTTTAAACGTTCCTCAAATTCTCCTCTATATTTTGCTCCTGCCACCATGGAAGTAATATCTAATGTTACAAGTCTTGTTTCCTTTAGACTTTCCGGAATATCACCTGCAACCATCTTTTGAGCTAATCCTTCTATAACAGCAGTCTTTCCAACACCAGGCTCACCAATAAGGCATGGATTGTTCTTTACTCTTCGGCAAAGTATCTCTAGTACCCTTTGAGTTTCCTCATCTCTACCTATAACAGGATCAAGTTTTCCTTCCTTAGCAATCTGAGTTAAATCTCGACTATACTGATCCAGCATTGGAGTCTTATTTTGCTTTTTTTCTTTATTTAATATTTTCTTATTATCTCTAAAATCATTGCCTGATATATACTTTTCCAATTCATCTTTAATCTCATGCATATCAATCTTACATGTACTTAAAATCGTATATGCAACCCCCTCACTACCATTGATAAGTGCTTCTAAGATGTGTTCTGGTGTGATGAAGCTATGATTAAATTTTCTTCCTATATCTATACTGTCATCAAAAAGCCTTTTTGCCCTAGGAGTTAAAAGCATATCTCCTGTTACTATTTCTTCATCTCCAAATCCTAAATATTCTTCTATCATCTTTTTTACTTTATCTAAAGTAATCATTCTGTTATTTAAAACTTGACTAGCATAGCCACCTTCTTTTAAAATTCCAAGTAAAATATGTTCTGTCCCTATATACCCATGCTTAAAATTCTGTGATTCCTGTTGTGCTTCAATTAGCACCACTTGTGCTCTTTCCGTAAACCTCCCAAATATCATCATTGCACCTCCATACCATATAGAACTATCCTTTTTAGCTATTCTATCCCAATTTGTATTATTTAATCTTTATAAATATTTATGACTAATATAGCAATTTAATTCTGTCATCGCACTACTATATAGTAATTTTAATAAGTTAAGTGCTTCATTATGATAATAAAATATTGACCATACCTTTTAAAATATCTGCACGAACTTTATTTTTATCTTCCACTAAGCCTAAAGTTCTATCGTTTACAGCTATTTTGATTAGTTCATATTCCCTTACTGTAATTATATTTAATTCTAGCAAATGCTCAACTATAGATACTGCACTTTGATAAGTTATACTTGAACCTATTGCTTCATTTAATATAGAAATTTTTTCTTGACCACTTTTATGGTATATCCTTTTAACTATGATATATCCCCCTCCACCTCTTCTACTTTCAATAATATATCCCTTTTCACAAGTAAACCTTGTAGTTAATACATAGTTAATTTGTGAGGGAGCACAGTTAAATTTATCTGCCAATTCATTTCTTTGAATTATTGCTTGATTGTCATCTGTTTCATCAATCAATGAATAAATGAAATCTGCAATTGTATCTGATATTCTTGCCATAATATTACCTTCCTAACGCATTGACCTTCTTTGACTTTAATTATATACAATTACTTTTCCACTGTCCATAAGCTAAATTTTAAAAAAATTCCCTACTTATGAATTATTCCCAAATTATTACTTAAACTAAATAATAATATGTTTAATAGGATGTGATAAACATGAAAATTCAATGGTTTGGCAATAGCACATTTTTGTTAACTACTAACTTAGGTAAAAAGATATTACTAGACCCCTTTAATATTTTTAGTACATTAAATGAAAATATTATTGCTAATATTTCTACCTTCAGTAGGCCTATAGACTTTTCTTCTGCTAAAAACATAAAAATCTTTGGAAAAATAGTAAATACTGATTGCAACTCTGCTATTGAAAACATTAAAGTAGAAGGCTATAAATGTAAAAGTGATTCAATTAACGGTTTAAAAAGAGGTCCAAATATAATTTATCTATTTAAAGTAGATAATTTAAAGATTTGTCATTTAGGCTATCTAGGCGAGTTTATTAATAATGAGCTAATAAAGATATTAAGTAATGCTGATATTCTTTTCATACCTATTGGCGGTAATCTTTGCTTAAATGGAATTGATGCATACTCTTTATCTGAAAAGCTTAATGCAAAATATATAATTCCAATGTGCTATAAAAATAATTATAACAATTTTTACTTTAATGGCCCTAAGGATTTTTTATCATATTGTAAAAATGTAGTTTCAATAAAAACTGACACTGTTTATCTTTCAGATTTCTATAATAGCAATATTCCTTCTACAATACTTATGCATAATGTATTATAAAATCTGATTTTATATAATAAAAAGAGATATCTTCCTAGATATCTCTCCCCCCACACTATTCTTGAACTGGTGCTCCAACTGGACAAACATTTGCACAGTTACCACAGTCAATACAAACATCAGCATTTATTTCGAACTGAGTATCTCCTTGAGATATAGCATCTACTGGACATTCTGCAGCACAAGCACCACAGCTAATGCATGAATCTTGAATTGAAAAAGCCATTCAAAAACACCTCCCATTATTTAATAACTCTACATATCTATTTTATCATATCCACTATTCATTTCAAGTCTATAAAGACCAGCTTTGTTGTTTTCTCATATAAATATTAAATATTGTTATTAATTTCTTTTAAATTGGAATTCTATCTATCTTTCATTAAGTCTTTCATCAATTTTCTATCTTCTTCAGATGTAACTTCTAATTTAATATCTGAATCATCAACTGAATCTTCATAGCTTCCTTCTAATAGTTCAATATTTTCAATTTTATAATCTTCTAAAACTTCATCTTCAGTCTTTTTACATTTTAATTTTACTTTTACACTTTCCTTAATTATATTATTAGAAACTACCACACCAGTTCCACCTTCTGTTTTTACAATAGAACCTACTTTTGGAATTCTTTTTCTAATATCTTCATATGTACTCTGCTCATAATTTAAACAACACATTAATCTTCCACATATTCCTGATATCTTCGTTGGGTTCAGTGATAAATTTTGTTCCTTAGCCATTTTTATTGAAACAGAAGCAAAGTCTCCTAAGAATGTTGAACAACACATTGGTCTACCACAAGGTCCAAGTCCTCCCAGCATTTTAGCCTCATCTCTTACACCTATCTGCCTTAGTTCAATACGTGTTTTAAATATTGTTGCAAGATCTTTTACTAACTCTCTAAAGTCAACCCTTCCATCTGCTGTGAAATAGAATATTACCTTATTATTATCAAAAGTATATTCTACATCTATAAGCTTCATGGTAAGCTTATGTTCAGCTATCTTTTTTAAACATATACTGAAAGCATCTTTTTCCTTTTCCTTATTTTGATTATGTTTTTCTATATCACTGACAGTAGCAACTCTTAATACACTTTTTAGTGGTGCAATTACATCATTTTCATTTATTTCCTTTAACCCAATGACACATTCACCAAATTCTATTCCTCTAGCTGTTTCTACCACTACAAAGTTTCCCTTTTCTATATCTAAACCTGCTGGATCAAAATAATATATCTTGCCAGCTTTCTTAAATCGTACTCCTATAACTTTAATCATTTTAACCCTCCATAAAGTCCATAAGCATTATTCTTACAGTCATTGCCCAACTAACATTATTTTTAATATTCTTTCTGGCTTCCTGCAAACCTAATAGCATTTTATTTAGTTTTTTAAAAGACATCTCATTAGTTAATCTTTCTATTGACCTAATTTTGTCTCTATTTATAATTAAATTTTCATTATAAACTTCTTTATTTACTAATATATCTCTTATAAATGAAGATAATACATTTACTACTTCTTCCTTATTTTGTTTATATGAAACCAATTGCTCTTCCTTTTCTAAAATTGCTTCTATTTCATTATTAGTCAATTGTAAAAGCAAGTCCACAATCTTATCTCTCAACTCCTGTAGCTCTGTATCACTAAAATATCTATCTATTCTTCCAGGTATTCCTTCACTGAAAGCTATTGCTGATAATTTTTCTTCCTCACTACACTCATATCCTTTTATTGCCATATATTTATATAGTTCATCTTTTGTTAAAGGTGTTAATTTATATATTTCACATCTAGATTTAATAGTATCTAAGATTAATTCTAAACTTTCACATAAAATTATTATGTATACTTCTGTTGGGGGCTCTTCTATAGTTTTTAACAATGCATTTTGTGCTTGAATTGTAAGCTTATTTCCTTGATGAATAATAATAACTTTTTTATCACCTTCAAAAGGCTTTTTATTTACTTCATCTATAATATCCCTTACATCATCAACCCCAAAAGAAGTTTTAATAGGCTTATAATTGATTATATCTACATATTCCCTATTTATATCTCCATTTAAAATCAACTTGCCTAATATCTCTGCTAATATACTTTTTCCTATACCATCTTCACCTGAAATAAGCTGTGCATGAGAAAGATTTCCATTACTACATCTACTTTTAAAGTTTTCTATAAGACTACTATATCCAATAAAATTTCTCATTAAAGCACCTCTTTTTATTTTTATATCTTTACAAACTTATCTACATCAATTACAAAAACAGTGGCTCCACCAACTTCAACTTCTAAAGGAAAAGGCATATACATACCATTTTCTCCTGATAATCCTGGTTGTGTTGATACTACCTGTTTTCTTTTCTTGCAAACTTCTTCAATAACGTTTATTACTACATCTACTTTATCAATTTCTACCCCAATCATTAATGTGGTATTACCTGATTTTAAAAATCCGCCTGTTGTTGCTAATTTTGTTACCCTAAATCCCTTATCATTTAATTCTTCGATTAAATCCAGTGCATCGTCATCCTGCACTATAGCTAAGACCAATTTCATAATAACCACCTCATTTTCAATTCTCTTTATTATATTTTATCATAATATTTGGCCAGTTAATAATATATTATTCACTTTCAACATATATTTATTTTCTTTTTATTAATATCCCTATATTTTTCTATTTTATACAAAAATTAAAAATGTAAACTTAAAGAGAAATACAAAGCTTCATTTTTAGCTTTGCATTTCTCTCTTTATATCTCTTATTATATCTTCTATACATTTTTGCAAGTCTATATTTATGTATTCTTTATTTACACCTGATTCTTTAAGTTTTTCAAGACTGAAATCAACAGAATCTGCTAAAAATCTTCTACATAACTCATTATAATTTGGATTTTTTTGATTTCTTTCTCTTATTAGTGCTCTTTCAAGCCTTAATCCATCTTCAATATTTATATATATTGGATAAACTTTTTCAGTACCAAAATAACTTCTAAAACTATTATATGCTTCTAAAGTAACTATAGCTATATAATTACTTTCTTCTAAATCAATCTGTCCATCATCTATTGTTGAATAATACCATGGACCATGTACTGTATCATATCTTCTACACTCAATAATTTTTCCCTCATTTTTAAATTGCTCTAATTTATCTTCATTAATAAAGAAATATTCTACACCATTAGTTTCATTAGTCCTCTTAGGTCTAGTAGTATATAAGACTATGGGCTTTAAACTTAGCTCATTTTTATTGCTTATTTCTTTAAAGATAGTATCTTTTCCTGAGCTACTTTTTCCCATTAAACAAAATATCTTCCCCATAATTTCCTCCAGAAAATATACTAATATCATTACATTATGGTCATTAGTATTACAAATAAAAATAACTCATCTATTTATACAATCCTCAATGAACTATATAAAAATGAGTCATAATTATATTACTATAAAGCACTATTAATGTATAGTAATTTTTCATTATAAATGCTTTATAAGTTTATTTTTTATTTTTTCTTTAATCTTATAATATTCTGGGTTGTCCATATCCATAATTGTAATTTTATCTACACATTCATTACAGATGCACTTTCCTAAAATAGTTAATTTTCCTGCACCACAATCATCATCACATACAATACATTTTTTGTTATTTTTAATAATATCTTTGTTTTTAATTACCATAATACATCCCTCCGTTACTTTTATATTATATTTCTTTCCACATTAAGAGAATTTATTCAATGAATAGTACTTTTTTATAAATATTTTATACTGTTTAAGGGAAAATAATAATATTAATAAATTTAATGGAGGAGTATTTATGAAACAAGAAATAATAAGCTATTTACATGAGCATTATGATGAACTTTTTAAATTAAACAAATATTTATATACTAATCCTGAACCTAGCTATAAAGAATTTAAATGCTATGACTATATAACAAATTTTTTAAGTACTCATAATTTTAATATACAAAAAAACTTTTTAGACTTGGAAACATCTTTTTATGCCAGCAAAGGAAATGGATATCCTAAGATATGCTTTTTATGTGAGTATGATGCAGTTCCTGAAGAAGGGCATATTACAGGACACAATCTTGTAGCAACTACCTCTATTGCAGCTTCTATAGCTTTAGGAAACATTATTGATAAAATTGGTGGAACATCAATATTAATTGGTTGCCCTGGTGAATATCTAGGTGGAACAAAATCTATAATGGTTAAACAAGGTATTTTTGATGATATAGATGTGGTAATGATGACTCATCCTGATTTAACTACTTGTGAAAGTGGAACATCTTCTGCAATTATACCTTTAAAAATTAACTTTATAGGTAATAGTGGACTAAGCTTTTTAAATAATGATGTTTATACTTCCCTTGATGCAGTACTTTTAACATTTAATATTTTAAATGCTCTCTTAAAGGGCTTCCCAAAAGAAGTAGAAATAAATTCGATCCTTTCCCAAGGTGGCTATACACCTTTAATGTTACCACTAGAAAGTGAAGCTAAATTTTATATAAGGGCTAATAACACTGAAATGGCTACCTTAGCTGAAAATAAGCTAAGAGAAATAGTGAAGGATGTTTCAAATCTCATTCATGTTAAACACACTATTTCTTTATATGAGCCTCCAAACGAAGAGCTACTTACTAATCGTACCTTAAATAGGCTTTTCAGTCATAACTTAAAAGAAAATGGAGAAATAACTATAGGTGCTCCTAAAAATGTTCATTCTGGTTTAAGTATTGGAGCTGTAAGCCGAAAAGTTCCTTGCATTCATCCTTATTATCGAATTACAGAAGATGCATCTATCAAATATGGCTCTAAAGCTTTTGGTGATTGCACCATTAGTAAATTTGCTATGGATCAATGTATTAAAGCTTCTGCTGCTTTAGCATCTACCGCTTTTGATTTAATTGAAAAAAACTATCTTTTATCTGAAGTTAAAGAAGAATTTTATAATGTTTTTAAATAACTCTTAAAGAGGCTTAAGTATTCTTTCCTTAAGCCTCTTTTTATATACCGGTAAATTTTATTATGATATACTATAAATAAAATTAACATGTTTCTGGAGGTTATTTATGATTCAAATATATAAAAGCTTAAATGAATCTGATTCAACATTGAAAGCTTTAGATTCTATTGAACCAGGATGCTGGATCAATATTGTTGCCCCTTCTGAGGAAGAACTTATATTAGTATCTAAAAAAACTGGAGTACCTCTTACTTTTCTAAGGGCACCTCTAGATGATGAAGAAACTTCTCGTATAGATTTTGAAGAAAATTGTACACTAGTAGTAGTAGATATACCCTTTACAGAAATGGAGGATAACTCTCTAACTTATGATACATATCCACTGGCAATAATTCATACTGAAAAGCAAATAATTACTGTATGCTTAAAAAACAGCAGAATACTTACAGACTTTATTAATGGACGTGTTAAATCATTCTTTTCATATAAAAAATCTAGATTTATACTACAAATTCTAAATAGAATCTCAACTTATTACTTAATTTATCTTAGACAAATAGATAAAAAGAGTCTTATGATTGAAAAAAGATTACATAAGTCTATGAAAAATCGTGAACTTATCCAACTTCATTCACTAGAAAAATCACTAGTTTATTTCTCTACATCTCTTAAGGCAAATGAAATCACCTTAGAAAAGATGCTTAAATTAGAAATAATGCAAAAGTATGAAGAAGATCAAGATGTATTAGAGGATGTAATAATTGAAAATAAACAAGCTATCGAAATGACTGATATATATAGTAATATATTAGCTAGTACCATGGACTTTTTTGCTTCTGTAATTTCTAATAATCTTAATATAGTAATGAAGGTCCTTGCTTCTGTTACTATATTAATGGCTATTCCAACTATAATAGGAGGAATCTTTGGTATGAATGTTCCTTTCCCTGGCAATATGGAAAGTAATCCTGGAGCCTTTAATGCCATTATTATCTTTACCCTTCTGCTAACTGGCGGAGCAGCTATAATATTATATAAAAAAGATATGTTCAATTAAAAATTTTTATTATCTTATAAATATATATTTTTCTTCTACATATAATATTATTAATCAAAATATATGCCTTTCCAAAATAAAAAACATATCCACACAAAACTCTCACGAGCCTGTGGATATGTTTTGTTTTTATGTTAATAACTTTATAATTGATAATTTTTCATTAAAATCCTTATATTATATTTTCAATTTTCTTTCTGTTATCAACTATTAACTATCTATTATTTTATTTTAAAAAAATAAAAAACCTACAAGATTAACTTGTAGGTTTTATGGAGGCGCCACCCGGATTTGAACCGGGGAATAAAGGTTTTGCAGACCTCTGCCTTACCACTTGGCTATAGCGCCATACCTGGTGGCTCGACCAGGAATCGAACCAGGGACACGAGGATTTTCAGTCCTCTGCTCTACCGACTGAGCTATCGAGCCACATTACCTGGCAACGTTCTACTCTCCCACACAGTCCCCCGTGCAGTACCATCGACGCTGTAGAGCTTAACTTTCCTGTTCGGAATGGGAAGGAGTGTTTCCTCTACGCCATCATCACCAGATG
>NZ_JACOOQ010000014.1 GCF_014287815.1 Clostridium lentum | reverse complement strand
ATACGGAATAAAGTATTAATTAATAGGAAAAATATAGCATAGAACCGATGTTAGTTCTATGCCTTTTAGAATACTTAAAATTAAATTCCCGAAGGGAGCGTGGCGAAAGCCACTTTTTTATATTATTTTATGGTGATTATAATATGCGAAAATGCAATAATTCAATATCTGAAGAAATAAAGTTTTCTTTAACAGGTTCTTTTTTCATTAAATCTGTAGAAACATATTTTTTATTATCATCAGGAAAAACGGTAATAGCTGCTCCTTTAAAATTATTCATTTCTAAGGACTTAACAGCACCTAAAAAGTTAGCACCAGAGGAAATACCTACACCAAGACCAAGAACTTTAGAAAGTTTTTGAGCCATTATTATTGAATCGCCATCATCAACACTTATAATTTCATTTAAAGAGGCAAGATCTAAAATTGGTGGAACAAATTCGTCAGATATACCTTGAATCCTATGGTCACTTATGTGTGTTCCTGTTGATAGTGTTGGAGAATTAGCTGGCTCTAGAGGATAAATTCTAATGTTTTTATTTTTTTCTTTTAAGTATTTACCTATTCCCATAACAGTACCACCTGTACCAACACCAGCAACAAAGATAGATGGAATGATATGTCTTTTTCTTAAGGAAGAATAGATTTCAGGACCAGTTGAGTAGTAATGAGCATAAATATTATCTACGTTGGTAAATTGGCTTGGAAGAAATATATCAGAACAAAGTTTGCTACACTGTTCAATTAATGAAATACATTTTAGAAATCCTCCATCTTCCTTGGAAACTAAATGTAAGGTTGCATTGAAGATTTCTAATAATTTTATTCGTTCAGTGCTGAGCCAATCAGGCATATAAATATGGACATCATGATTTAGATAGGTACAAATGGCTGCAAAGGATATGCCTGTATTACCACTGGTAGCTTCTGCAACAATATCTTTTTCTTTAATTTTACCAGCTAAATAAGCTTTTTTTATTATATATAAGGCAACTCTATCTTTAATACTTCCAGTATAATTGTAATATTCAATTTTAGAATAAATCTTTAAAGGTCTATCTTTATATTTAAAGGTAATTTCAATTAGTGGAGTGTTGCCTATAAGTTTTTCTAGATTGCTAATTTTATTTAAGATAGATTGCATAAAAAACTCCTTTATTTTAAATAATCTACTATAATAAATATATGCATATGTATAATAGAAAATATTAATGCTTATAAAACAAATTTATTAATATTATAAAAGGAGGAAACTATGTTTTTTATAGGGATTTTTGGCATAGAACATAGGGAAAAGATAATAAAAGAAATAAATAATCTTACATGTAAAAGATGTTTACAAAATGTTACAGGTAAATTGGTAAAGCAATATGATTATTTTCATTTTTTCTTTATACCTATATTTAAGTGGCGTGAAGAATACTACCTTATTTGTGAGAATTGTAGCTGTGTATTTAAAGTTTCTAAGGAAAAGGGAAAAAGTATTGAGCATGACAATGATATAGAAATAAATTATTGGGATTTAAAAGAAGAGGAAAATACATGGAGGGAAAAAATATGCCCAGGCTGTGGAAGAGAGGTTGATTCACAATATAGTTATTGTCCATATTGCGGTAATAGAATTAAATAAAATATTGTAATAGAAAATAAAAGGGCATTATAAATTGCCCTTTTCTTAATTAATCATTTAAAATTGCTGTATTAAGATTGTCATTAAAGATACTTTCATCTAGTTCACCGTATTGTTTAGCAATTATTGTTGTACATACTGCATCACCTGTAACATTGACAGCAGTACGACACATATCTAATATTCTATCAATTCCCATTATAAGACCTATTCCTTCAACAGGTAGTCCTATAGAATTAAAGACCATTGATAGAGTGATCATACCAACGCCAGGAACACCAGCAGTACCTATGGAAGCAAGTGTTGCTGTAAGTATTACAGTAAGGTAATCATTTAATCCTAGGTTGATACCAAAAGCTTGAGCAACAAATACTACAGCTACACCTTGCATTATAGCAGTCCCATCCATGTTAATAGTTGCACCAAGTGGTACAGTAAAAGATGATATGTTTTCAGAAACACCTAATTTTTCATCTAATGTTTCAATGGATAAAGGAATTGAAGCATTAGATGATGCTGTAGAAAATGCAAAGCTCATAACAGGAGCAAATTTGCTTAAGAATTTTATTGGGCTTAGTTTTGTAAAGCCTTTAAGCATAAGCATATATGTTACTAAGCAATGAATAGCTAATGCTAAAAATACTGCAAATATATATTTTAAAAGTGGAGCAAAAGCATTCCATCCCATAGTTGAAAAAGTTGTGGCTATAAGGCAAAATACACCTATTGGAGCAGCCTTCATAACTATTGTTGTCATCTTCATCATAATATCATTAAATTGTGTAAAAAACTTACCAACTGTTTCAGCTTTATCCTTCAATTGTGCTAAAATAAGGCCAATTAAAAGAGCAAATACTATTATTTGAAGCATATTTCCTTCAGCTAATGAATTTATAGGATTAGTTGGAATTATATTTAATATTACATCAGAAACTGCTGTACTTTCTGCTATAGTTGTTTCAGCAATTTCCATAGTAGATAAATCAAGACCTAAACCAGGATTAAGTAATTTTCCTATACCAATGGAAAGAGTTATTGCTATGGCTGTAGTTGCAATATAGAAAGCTATGGTTCTAGCACCTACTTTACCTAGTTTCTTAGTATCTCCAATAGACATACTACCGCAAACAAGTGAACAAAATACTAAAGGTACAACTAGCATTTGCATTGCTCGAACAAATCCCTTACCTATAACTTTAAAAACACCATTAATAATAAAATCATCCTTAATGTATCCACTAGGTAATTGGTATAAAATAATACCTGTAATGGCTCCAAGAATTAAGCATATAAAAATTTTCGCTGTCAAATTTAATTTTTTTCTCATAAGTATCCCCCTTTGTTTTTATAAAATGCAATTTTCGAAAACATAACTTGCAAAATATAAATATATTTATACCATAAAAAGAAGAAAATGACAATAGTGGAAATAAGAAAAAATCTATATTGATCTTGATATGTAAAGCTTTAGAGCTGTTAATTTGAAAAACAAATATAAATATTTACAAAAAATAACTTTCGTTTTTTGCGATTAAAAAAGTTAAATATCAGCAAAGATTGAGACTGTATAGTATATATAAATGAGAGAAGCAAGTTGACAAGAGTTATGATATTTGTAATACTAAAAATATAACTGTAAACGATTACTAAGTTGCATTTAGAGTTTTAAAATTTCTATTTATGTAGGTAATAACAGAAAGTGAGAGTTACTACATAAAACATATGCATTTATGCAATCAATATGTTTTATGTGGTTATTTTTATTTAATATATATTTTGAAAGGATTGGTATAAAAAATGAAAAAGTATGTTATTGCATTAGATCAAGGAACCACAAGTTCAAGAGCTATTATTTTTGATAAGGATCAAAATATATTAGATATAAGTCAAAAGGAATTTACACAAATTTATCCTCATGAAGGATGGGTGGAGCATAATCCAATGGAAATATGGTCCAGTCAATATGGTGTTTTACAAGAAGTGCTGGCTAAATCTAATATAACTCAAGAAGAAATAGCAGCAATTGGTATTACCAATCAGAGAGAAACAACTATTGTATGGGATAAATATACTGGAGAACCTGTATATAATGCCATAGTATGGCAATGTAGAAGGACTGCTGCAATTGTTGATGAATTAAAGAAGGATAAAGAGTTTGCTAAATATGTAAAAGAAAGTACAGGGTTATTATTAGATGCTTATTTCTCAGCAACAAAAATAAAATGGATTTTAGATAATGTGGAGGGAGCTAGAGAGAAAGCTGAAAAAGGAGAATTACTTTTTGGAACTGTAGATACATGGATTGTTTGGAAATTAACTAATGGAAAAGTACATGTTACAGATTATACAAATGCATCTAGGACAATGTTATATAATATCAAAGAACTTAGATGGGATGAGAAGATTATCGGAAGATTAGGTATTCCGATGTCTATGCTTCCAGAAGTGAGAAATTCTTCTGAGGTTTATGGATATACCAATCTAGGAGGAAAAGGTGGTATAAGAGTACCTATCTCTGGAATGGCTGGAGACCAGCAATGTGCACTGTTTGGACAAACTTGCTTTAAAGCTGGAGATGTAAAAAACACATATGGAACAGGATGTTTCCTTTTAATGAATACTGGAGAAAAAATGATTGAAAGTAAAAATGGCCTATTAACCACCATTGCCGTTGGCATAGATGGTAAAGTTCAATATGCTCTAGAAGGTTCCGTATTTGTTGGTGGAGCTGTAATTCAATGGATTAGAGATGAGTTAGAGCTAGTGAATGATGCTGCTGATACAGAATACTTTGCAGGTAAAGTAAAAGATAACGGTGGAGTATATATAGTACCTGCCTTTACAGGACTTGGAGCTCCTTATTGGGATATGTATGCAAGAGGAACTATATTAGGACTTACAAGAGGTGCTAATAGAAATCATATAATAAGAGCTGCATTAGAGTCCATTGCTTATCAATCAAGAGATCTTATGGATGCAATGGAAGAGGATTCAGGTTGTAGACTTAATAGTATTAAGGTTGATGGAGGAGCTAGTAGAAATAATTTCTTAATGCAGTTCCAAGCTGATATAACTGGAACAAAGGTAATTAGACCAATAATTACAGAAACAACCGCATTAGGGGCAGCATATCTTGCAGGATTAGCTGTTGGCTTCTGGAAATCAAAAGAAGAGATAACTACAAAATGGTGTGTAAGCCAAGCGTATGAGCCACAATATGATGAAGATAAGAAAGAAAAGCTTTATAGAGGATGGAAGAAAGCAGTAACAAGAGCTATGGCATGGGAAGAAGATTAAAAAATAATAGAAAATAAAAGAGGGGATATATGTATTTTAATAGGATTAATTAGCAAGAGTAAATTTTTGAAAAGATACTAAAAATAAAGTCTCAATATACTATATATGTAGTATTCAATATTAATAAAGTGGCTGTAAAAAAAGTCCCTTTTTAAATATTATAATTGTGTTATAATGTTATAGTTAATTTTATAAAGATGAGGTGATTTTAATGAGCGAAGATATCTTAAAGAAAATTACCCTTGAAATTAATAAACATGAAAGCTTAGAAGATAAAGAGTTAAATATAATAAGATTTCAGCTTTTAAAAAAGAGTAATATTTTAAAAGTAATTTTAAGAGGAAAAGAAAGATTAGCCATAGAAGAAGAGGAATTAATAAAGAAGATAATATGCAAGACCTTAATGATTAGGATAACTATAGAAATTCTATTTTATAAAGATGCTTCAAATATTTCTTTAGAAGAAGTGGTAGAAAGTCATTGGCTTGAATGTATTTCAGATACCATAAAGAAAACTCCATTATGTAAGACATTGCTTTTAAGTAGTAAAAGAGTTGTTGAAGGAAATAAGGTAATTGTATTAAATGGATATGACAAAGTAACTGAACATTTAAAGTCAAAATATGGCGATAAATCTATTGAAGGTACCATTGAAGCTATATTTGGTCTAAAATGTAAGGTGGAAATAAGATTTGATCCATCTATGGAAGTAATTATAGATTATGCTGAAAAAGAAAAGAATGAAAGAGCTCTTTTAAATAAGGTGCTGCAAGCCAAATTTTTAGAAATACAAAAAGCAGGAAGTAGCTACAAAGAAAGTGGCAAGGCACAAGAAAAGAAATCTACCGAGAAGAAGCCATATGAAAAGAAGGAAAATACATATAAAAGAGAACCTAAGAGTGAAAACTCTATTTATGGAAGAAATATATCTATTGAAGCAATACCAATTAAAGAGGTTAATGAAACTTCTGGATATGTGGCAGTTTTAGGAGAGGTATTCAAGGTTGATACTATGGAAACTAAGACTGGAAAGATAATACTAACATTCTTTATTACAGACTATACTGATTCAATTACAGTAAAATGCTTCTTAAAGCCGCAGGAAAAAGGTGAGGTTCTTGATAATATTAAAACGGGGCTTTATTGTAAGGTAAGAGGGGAAGCAGTATATGATACATATGCTAGAGAAGTTGTTATCATGGGACGTGATATTTTAAGAATGAAAAAGTTAGAGAGAATGGATGGGGCAACAGAGAAAAGAGTTGAACTACATTGTCATACTACCATGAGTGCCATGGATGGGACTACTCCAGTTGGGAAAATCATTGAAAGAGCTGCTAAGTGGGGACACCCTGCTATAGCTATTACTGACCATGGGGTTGTTCAAGCTTTTCCAGATGCACAAATTGCCGCAAAGAAAAATAAAATTAAAGTTCTTTATGGTGTGGAAGGATATTTAGTTGATGATGGTATTCCTTTAGCAATTAATGAAAAAGGTCAAAATTTAGATGACACATATGTGGTTTTTGACTTAGAAACAACTGGTTTTTCACCAAAGAATGATAAAATTATTGAAATAGGAGCGGTAAAGGTTAAAAATGGGAAAATAATCGATAGCTTCAGTGAGTTTGTCAATCCTAGAAGACCAATTCCTTATAAGATAACAGAACTTACAGGGATAAGTGATGATATGGTAAGATATTCAGATTCAATAGACTTTGTACTACCAAGATTTATGGATTTTATAGGAGATGCAGCAGTAGTAGCACATAATGCCAGCTTTGACTGTAGCTTTATTGAAAAAAATTGCAAAGATTTAGATTTACATTTCAATGCTACTATTCTTGATACTGTACAGATATGTAGATTTTTATATCCTGAATTAAAATCAGTTAAGCTTAATTTAGTGGCTAAACATTTAGGTATAAAGCTTACAAGCCACCATAGGGCTGTAGACGATGCTAAAGCAACAGGTGATATATTTGTAGAGTGTATTAAGAAGATTAAAGAAGAATATGAAGTTTCAGACTTAAGTGAACTTAATAAGATTTTCTTAGAAAAGGTTGATATTAAGAAACTTCCAACATATCATATTATAATTTTAGCAAAGACTCAGGAAGGTATAAGAAATTTATATAAGCTTGTGTCAGAGGCTCATATAGATAATTTCTTTAGACGACCTAGAACTAAAAAATCAAGGCTTGCTGAAATGAGAGGTGGGCTAATTATTGGTGGTGCATGTGAAGCAGGTGAAATTTATAGAGCTGTACTTGGTGGTAAAAATGATGAAGAAGTAAAAGAGATAATGAGCTTTTACGATTATGTTGAAATTCAGCCAGTTGAAAATAATGCTTATCTTATAGAAAAGGGAAATGTAAAAGATGAAGATGAGCTTAAGGATATAAATAGGAAGATTTATAATTTAGCCAAGGAAGTTAACAAGCCAACAGTAGCTACAGGAGATGTACATTTTTTAGAGCCACAGGATGAAGCATTTAGAAGGATTATAATGGCTGGGCAAGGATTTGGAGATGCAGAAAATCAACCACCTTTATACTTTAAAACTACAGAAGAAATGTTAAAAGAATTCTCTTATTTAGGTGAAGATATTGCAAAGGAAGTTGTTATAAAAAATCCACAGGAAATTGCAGCTTCAGTTGATATATTAAAACCTATTCCTGATGAGACATATCCACCTAAGATTGAAGGGGCTGATGATGATATAAGGAATATGACCATGAATAAGGTTCATTCAATATACGGAGAAAACCTACCAGAAGTAGTGCAGAAGAGACTTGATAAAGAGCTAAACTCTATCATAAATAATGGATACGCAGTTCTTTATCTTATAGCACAAAAACTGGTGGCTAAATCATATGCAGATGGATATCTAGTAGGTTCTAGAGGATCTGTTGGATCTTCTTTTGTTGCAACAATGTCAGATATTACAGAAGTTAATGGGCTTCCACCACATTATGTGTGTCCAAAATGTAAGAAGTCACAATTCTTCTTAGATGGATCAGTGAGTTCAGGGGCTGATTTACCAGATAAGGATTGCCCAAATTGTGGAGTACCATATATTAAAGATGGTCATGATATACCATTTGAAACTTTCTTAGGATTTGAAGGAGATAAGGAACCAGATATAGATTTAAATTTCTCAGGGGATAACCAAGCTGATATACATAAGTATACAGAAGTTCTTTTTGGTAAGGGATATGTATTTAAAGCAGGTACAATAGGTACAGTGGCAGAAAAGACTGCCTATGGATTTGTTAAAAAGTATTTAGATCAAAAAGGTGAGATTGCTTCACAAGCAGAAATTGAAAGGTTAACTATTGGATGTACTGGAATAAAAAGAACTACAGGACAGCATCCAGGTGGAATAATGGTTGTACCAAATTATACAGATGTATATAATTTTACGCCTATACAAAGACCAGCAGATGATAACACATCAGATGTAACAACAACCCATTTTGATTACCACTCAATTTCAGGAAGACTTCTTAAGCTTGATATACTAGGACACGACGATCCAACGGTATTAAGGATGCTACAAGATATAACTGGAATAGATCCTAAAACAATACCGTTGAATGATGAGAAAGTATTATCATTATTTACCAGACCTGATGCTCTAGGAGTTACCAAAGAGGAACTTGAATGTGAAGTAGGTTCCTATGGGCTACCGGAATTTGGAACTAAGTTCGTAAGGCAGATGCTTGTTGATACACAGCCTAAAACATTTTCTGACTTAGTGAGAATTTCAGGACTTTCTCATGGTACAGATGTATGGCTTAATAATGCACAATACTTTATTAAGGAAGGATATACTACCTTAAGAGATTGTATAGCCACAAGAGATGATATTATGGTGTACCTTATGTATAAAGGTGTACCGCCTAAAACAGCCTTTACTATTATGGAAAGTGTAAGAAAGGGTAAAGGGTTAACAGAAGAATTTGAAAAAATAATGAGAGAAAATAAAGTTGAAGATTGGTATATAGAATCTTGTAAGAGAATTAAGTACATGTTCCCTAAAGGGCATGCTGTTGCATATTGCATGATGGCTGTGAGAGTTGCCTATTACAAGGTGTATTATCCATTGGCATATTATGCAACATATTTTACGGTAAGAGGTGCAGATGATTTTGATGCAGAGCTTATTTGTAAAGGCGAAAGTGCAGTACATGCTAAATTACAGGAATTATATGCTTTAGGAAATAGTGCAACGGTAAAAGATAAAGGTCTTATTACAGTTCTTGAATTATCATTTGAGATGTATAAAAGAGGTTTTGAAATGCTTAAAGTTGATTTATATGAATCTGATGCAACTAAATTTCAAATAGTAGGTAATGCTTTAAGACCCCCCCTTAGCTCCCTGCAAGGAGTTGGAGTGAATGCAGCCAAAGCAATATTTGAAGCAAGAAAAGATGGGGAATTTATTTCTAAAGAAGACTTAAGAATAAGGTCTAAAGTATCAAAGACTGTTATTGAAACATTAAGTGTACATGGATGCTTAAAAGGAATGTCAGAAACTAACCAACTTTCATTATTCTAATAAAAACTCATGTCAATATTAACTAGCTACTGTCAAAAAGACAAATAGAGTTAATGGGACATGAGTTTTTATGTAAAAAATATATCATTATGGAGAAATTTTCAATATGATAAGGAATGAAGAAATGAACCAATTTATCTTTGTAACATAAAATATAGCAAAAGTAATTTAGAGGTGTATATAGTGACATATAGTTCTATTTATAATATGATTGGCTTCAATAATGAAGTGGATAGATTAAAGGCACAAGTAAAGTTAGGATGGGAAAAAGAATTTAGAACATTAAAATGGCTTGGACTGAAAAATGGAATGGATATATTGGATGTGGGAGGTGGACCGGGGTTTTACAGTGAAAAGCTTCTGGAAAATCTACCAGATTCAAATTTAACTATATTAGATGTAGATGATAAACTCCTTAAGATTGCTCAAAATAGACTTTCTAATAGTTATTATAAAAATAGAGTAGACTTTGAAAAAACAACTATATATAAAACTGGACTAAAAGATAATACTTATGATTTTGTAATATGCAGGTTTGTTTTGCAACATTTAGATAAACCTGTGGAAGCTGTAAGAGAAATATATCGTATTTTGAAGCCTGGAGGAATTATAGCTATTATAGATTCTGATAGTGGACTTATGGGAATAAGTGATCCTTCTTTCTTAATCAAAAGTGGCAGAAGCTTTTTTCAGGAAATAGAAAAGAGGGCTAGATGGAATAGAGAAATAGGAAGAAAGTTAGTTAAGATACTAAGAATATGTGGATATGAGGATTTGGATTTTGAAGCAGTGACCATTCATAGTGATATTATAGGAATGAAAAATATTTTAAAAATACCTAAAATTAATGATGAACAAATAAAGCTTTTAATGAGATATAATCCTACCGTAGGGAAGGTAATGCAGAAAGTTAAAGATGGAAGATTTGAAAATAGTTATACAATCATTTTATTGAATTTAATTGCCAAAGGAGTAAAAAAAATATGAGATTTTTCAAAATCTCATATTTTATGTTTTAAAGTCAAATTTGTTTGAACATCTTCTGCAAGTAACAACAATTTTTCCTTTACCTCTAGGAAGCCTAAGTTTTTGGTGACATTTAGGGCATTTAGTTATTTTATAGTTACGCTTTTCATTTAAAGAATTTTTAGCACTTTCCACTAATGGATAAAGATTGCCAAAGTGAAAATTAGGAATATTTGCAGGTAATGACTTCTTAAAGAGTGCTAAGAATTTATTACAATATGTATAAAATACATTATACTCCTGACGTCTCTTATAATACTTTTTAGAAAATGCTCTATAAAAAGATAAAATTAGTAGAATAAAAGAAAAAATTCTTGTTATTGGAAAGACATTTAATATTAAAGATATGAAGATCATAAAAATGGAAAGAAGATCAAAGCCATATCTATCATTATAATTAGTCATTTAATATCACTCCATTTGTAATTTTAATTACATTATAGTATATGATAGGGGGTAAAACAATTATATTTAAGTTTTAATAAGTAAAGTTTTTGTGAATTTACTGTATAAATTAAATGACTATAGAGATAATAAAGAGTGTAGGCTTCAAGTTATTATGAGTAGAACCTTATAATAACTTGGATTTTATATATGGGGTACTGCAAAATATCATTGCAGTACCTTTTAAAAACAATGTATTAATATTTTAGGGTATATAGGTATAAAATAGATAATATTGGGCTGTCGCACTAAATAATTAGTGCACAGCTCATTTTTGTTAATAAGTTACATAATAAAATACAATATAACCGAACTGGTAAGCATTGGTTTGAGATAAAAAAAGCTTAATAGTTAAATTTTTCAAGTTTTTTCTGTTAGCTTTATTAAAGTGCTTCTATTTTTAAATAATGTCTATCCATATCATAAAATATGCCTTAAATTTTATAAAAGTATAGAAAAGGAGCTATCGCTAACGGATTTTTTTATTTGCTATTGCGACAGCCCCACATATTTTCTGAAGAAATTTAACAAAAAATATATAAAAAATTAAAAGAAACTAATTGACTTAAAAAAGCATATAAACTAAAATTATACAATAAAAGGAATAGGAGGTAATATTATCGTGGAAAAAGGCAATATATCAATACATACAGAAAATATTTTTCCAATAATTAAAAAATGGCTATATTCAGATAAGGATATATTTGTGAGAGAATTGATTAGTAATGGGTGTGATGCAGTTCATAAGCTTAAAAGACTAACATCATTAGGTGAAGCTAAAGTTGAAGAAGATAATGCTTATAAAATAGTAGTAAAGGTTAATAAAGATAAGAAAATTCTGTCTTTTAGCGACAATGGAATAGGAATGACAGCAGAAGAAATAGAAAAATATATAACACAAGTAGCATTTTCTGGGGCAGAGGATTTTGTTAAGCAGTATAAAGAAAGTGAAGATGAAGGAAAACAAATAATTGGACACTTTGGTTTAGGATTTTATTCAGCTTTTATGGTATCAGATAAGGTGCAAATTGATACTTTATCATATAAAGAAGGAGCAAAAGCTGTTAAATGGATTTGTGATGGTGGAACAGAGTACGAAATAGGTGATTCAAATGAGCAGAAAAGTAGGGGAACTACTATTACCTTATATATAAATGAGGAAAGTAGTGAATTTTTAGATAATTATAAGGTAAGATCTGTAATAGAAAAATATTGTTCTTTTATGCCAGTGGAAATATTCTTTGAAGATGAATGTGCAGAAAAGAAAGATGAGGAAAAAGAGACTCCTATAAATGAAATAAAGCCACTTTGGACTAAAATGCCAAAGGATTGCAGCGATGAAGAATATAAGGAGTTTTATAAGAAGGAATTTAAGGATTATAATGATCCGTTGTTTTGGATCCATCTTAACGTAGATTATCCATTTAATTTAAAAGGTATATTATACTTCCCTAAATTAAAACATGAGCTAGAAGTTACTGAAGGTGAAGTAAAGTTATATAACAATCAAGTTTATGTAGCAGATAATATAAAAGAAGTAATTCCGGAGTTTTTACTATTGCTAAAGGGAGTAATAGATTGTCCAGACTTACCTTTAAATGTGTCAAGAAGCTTTTTACAACAAGATAAAAATGTAATTAAGATTTCTAAACATATTGTTAAGAAGGTTTCAGATAAGCTGGTAAATGTATTTACTAATCAAAGAGAAAATTATGAAAGCTTTTGGGATGATATACAGATATTTATTAAGTATGGCTGTCTAAGAGATGAAAGCTTTTATGAAAAAATAAAGGAAATACTTATATTTAAAGATTTAAATGGTAAGTATTTAACTTTAAAAGAATATATGGAGCAATGTAAAGAAACTCATGAAAATAAGATTTACTATGTAAATAATGAAAATGAGCAAAGTCAATATATAAATATATTTAAAGAAAATAATCTAAATGCAGTTATTCTAAATTGTAGTATAGATAACCACTTTATAACTCTATTAGAAAGAGAAAATCCAAACCTTTCATTTTTAAGAATTGATTCTGATATAAGTGATATCTTAAAAAATACAGAAGATAGTGATGATAATGATGAGAAAATTAAAGAATTATTTAAGGAAATATTAAAAGATAAAATAGAAGAAGTTAAGGTTGAATCTTTAAAGAACGAAGAAATTACAGCACTTATTACAGTTTCAGAACAATCAAGAAGAATGATTGAAATGAGCAGAATGTATGGAAACATGGATATGGCAGCCATGTTTAAGGAAGAAAAAACTTTAGTTATAAATAGAAATAACAAGATTATAAAAAATATATTAACCATGGAAAATGAAGATAATAAAAATCTTATTTGCCATGAGATATTTGATTTAGCTAGGATTTCTAGTGGGGGATTAAGCCCAGAAGAAATTTCTGAATTTATTAAAAGAAGTAACAAGCTTATTGCAAATAATATGAAGATAGATTAAGAATATGAAAAAAGCTGTATCAAAGTTGATATAGCTTTTTTTATATGTAATTATCATTAAGAAAAATTAATGTTTTTTTGTTTATTTTTAGTTTACATTTGTTGACGTTTTTGGTTTAAGTTAAAATTATTCATATGTAAAATCTCCAATTTAATTTAATCTAGTTGTATATTATAAGTATTTTATACTAAAAATGTGAGTTTGTTATAATAAATAGTGAAAGTTCATCTTATCTTCATAGAAAAAACAGATTTAAACACTGTTATTTTTTTAATCTAAAAAATATTATGATATTATAAAAATGTTTTAAAAACAAATAATAATTAAATATACAGTGAAAAAAATGATAGTATATAGGAAAAAAAATAATAACTTAGGGAAAAATGAAAATAATAATATAGATTATAATAAAGATATTTGTTATTATAGATGAGTGTGATTTTATCACTAATGATAAGATTGTTAAAATATTCTTGAAAAGGAGATAATTATGGGAAAAGAAAATAAACAAATGAGTAAATTAACATTAGTTGCGCTTATTTTAATGATTTTCACATCAGTTTTTGGATTTAACAATATTCCAAGAGCGTTTTACTTAATGGGATACTCTGCTATTCTATGGTATTTATTTGGTGCAATTGCATTTTTCATTCCATATGCATTCATGATGGCTGAATATGGTGCAGCATTTAAAGAAGAAAAAGGTATATATGCTTGGATGGAGAGAGCAGTGGGAGCAAAATTTGCTTTCGTTGGAACGTTCATGTGGTTTGCTTCATACATAGTATGGATGGTAAGTGTATCTTCATCAATTTGGGTTCCACTTTCTAATTTAATTTTTGGATCAGATGTTACATCAACGTGGTCATTATTTGGCTTAAATGCACCTAAGACATTAGCTATTCTAGGTGTAGTGTTAATAGTAGTAATTACATATTTATCAACAAAAGGTTTGAAAAGCATTTCAAAAATTGCTTCTGTTGGAGGATTTTTCGTTACAAGTGCAAACATAGTTCTTTTAGTAGGTGCATTAATAGTATTTGGAGGAAATGGATTTAAAGCTGCTGAACCAATAAGCTTTTCAGCCTTCTTTAATTCCCCAAATCCATCATATACATCTATATTAGCAATATTCTCATTCTTAGTATATGCAATATTTGCATATGGTGGGTTAGAAGCTGTTGGTGGATTAGTTGATCAAACTGAGAATTCAGAAAAGACATTCCCGACAGGAATTAAGATTTCAGCTATAGTAATAGCTATAGGATATTCATTAGGAATACTTATGATAGGTCTATTTACAAATTGGCAAGAAATATTAAGTTCACCAGAAGTAAGTAGAGCTAACGTTTCATATGTAGTAATCAAGAATCTTGGAGTTCAACTTGGAAATGTATTTGGACTTTCACCTAAAGGTGCTGCAATAATGGGTACTTGGTTTGCAAGATATATAGGTCTTGCCATGTTCCTTGCTTTAATAGGTGCATTCTTTACATTAATATATTCGCCATTAAAGCAATTAATAGAAGGAACACCAAAGGAAATATGGCCTGAAAGCTGGACTAAAGTTAATAAAAACAATATGCCAGTTAAGGCTTTATGGATACAATGTTTAATAGTAGTTGCTATAATAGTAGTAGCATCATTTGGTGGTGATACTGCAGCGGCATTCCTTGATTTATTAATTTTAATGAGTAACGTTGCAATGACAATACCAACTATTTTCTTAGCTATAGCATTTATAGCATTTAAGAAAAATGATAATATAGATAAGCCTTTTATAATATTTAAGAGTAAAAGTTTTGCAACTATCTGTGCAGTGATAGTAATCATAACTGTTGGTTTCGCTAATGTATTTACAATAATTCAACCAGCCATAGAAGCAAGTAAATATGTTGATACAATAGCACAAATAGCTGGACCAGTTATATTTAGCGTTGTTGCCTTAAGTTTATTTAATGTTTATGAAAATAAAATGAAGAAAAACAAGTTATAGATTAAAATACAATAAGATAGTATAAATTGCGATGATTTATACTATCTTATTATTTAATATAAAAAATAAAATACAATGTAAAATAAGCATTAATGGTAATCCATACTTAAATTTAAAATGATTAGTTTTGTGTCTAAAAAATATCATTGCTAAATATGAACCTAAAGATCCACCAATAAATGATACAGATAGTAGAGTTTTTTCTGTAATACGCCATTTCCTTCTAATAGCCTTTATTTTATCAATAAACATTAAGGCAAATGAAAGGATATTTATAAATAATATATATAATAAAAGAATTTTCATAAATAAAATCATCTCCATCAATTTATTTAATTTTAGATTAAGGAAAATTAATAATCAATTAAAAAAAAGTACATACTAAAAATAAATTAAACTAAGTAAGCTATAATGAATTTTTATGAAAGAAAGTGAAATGAAGTGAAAGAAAATGAAAGAAATGTATTGACAGTGAAAGTAAAGTATCATATTATTTAATTAAATAAAACCTTAACAGAAGTTTTTTTGGAAGCTATGTAAAGGATTAAACAAATGTTGGTAATAGGAGTGAATAAAATGATTAATACCATTACATTAAACCCTTCATTAGATTATATAGTAAAAGTTGACGATTTTAAGGTAGGGCATGTAAATAGAACTTCTAAGGAGGATATTTATCCAGGTGGAAAAGGTATAAATGTATCAATTGTATTAAAGAACCTGGGAGTTAAAAACAGAGCGTTAGGATTTACTGCTGGATTTACTGGAGAAGAAATTGAAAAGCTTGTAGCAAATCATGGAGTGGATAATGAATTCATAAGATTAGAAAAGGGAATGTCAAGAATAAATGTTAAATTAAAGAGCAAAGAAGAAAGTGAAATTAATGGTATGGGGCCAGATATTTCTAAAAATGATATAGAAAAGCTATACGAAAAGCTTGAAGCTCTTAAAGCGGGAGACTTTGTTGTTCTTGCTGGAAGTATACCAAATACTCTTCCTGATGATATATATGAAACTATCATGAAGGACTTTAAAGATAAAGAAATAAATTTTGTGGTAGATGCAACAAAAGATTTACTACTTAATGTATTAAAATATAAGCCGTTTTTAATTAAGCCTAATCATCATGAACTTGGAGAAATGTTCAATGTAAAGCTAAATAGTAAAGATGAAATAATAACATATGCTAAAAAGTTACAAGAAATTGGTGCAAGAAATGTAATTATATCTATGGCTGGTGATGGAGCAATATTAATTGAAGAAAATGGTGAAATAACTATCAGTGATACACCGAAAGGAACGCTAGTTAATTCAGTTGGAGCTGGTGACTCAATGGTTGGTGGATTTTTAGCTGGTATAGCTGAAAATAAAAATATTAAGGAAGCTTTCAAAATAGGAGTAGCTACAGGTAGTGCTTCGGCATTTTCTGAAGGTTTAGCAACAAGAGATAAAGTTGAAGAATTGTTAAAACAATTATAGAAGGAGATATGAAAATGAGAATCGTTGATTTATTGCATGAGCAAGGAATAGATTTAAACTTTGCTCCTAAAAATAAAGCAGAAGCTATTGATATGCTCGTGGAATTAATGGATAAGACAGGAAACTTAAATGATAAAGATGGATATAAAGAGGCTATATTAGCTAGAGAAGATTTAAGTACTACAGGAATTGGTGATGGTATTGCTATACCTCATGGTAAGACTAAAGCTGTAAAGAATGCTTCACTGGCAGCAGCAGTGAGCAAAGAAGGTGTTGATTATGATGCACTTGATGGAATGCCTTCACATTTATTTTTTATGATAGCAGCACCAGAAGGTGAAAATGAAGTTCACTTAGAGGTATTAGCAAGGCTTTCAACTATATTAATGGATGAAGAGTTTAGAAAGTCATTAATTAATGCAAAGGATAAAAAAGAGTTTTTAAATCTTATTGATAAAAAAGAAAAAGAAAAATTCCCAGATGAGAAAGAGGGAGAAGCAGAAGTTAATGCTGATGTAAGAACAGGTTATAGAGTATTAGCTGTAACAGCATGTCCAACTGGTATTGCTCATACATATATGGCAGCAGAAAGCTTAAATGGTAAAGCTGAAGAAATGGGTATATCTATAAAAGTTGAAACTAATGGTTCTGGTGGAGCTAAAAATGTTTTAACAAAAGAAGATATTGAAAATTGTGAAGCTATCATTGTGGCAGCAGATAAAAAAGTTGATATGGCTAGATTTGATGGTAAAAAAGTAATTCAAACTAAAGTTGCTGATGGAATTCATAAAGCAGAGGAGCTAATAAGTAGGGCTGCTAAAGGAGATGCGCCTATTTATCATCATGCTGGTGGTGGCGATGAAGATGAAGCTTCAGCGGAAAAAGAAAGCTTTGGACGTCAAATTTATAAACATTTAATGAATGGTGTTTCACATATGCTTCCATTTGTTATTGGAGGAGGTATCTTAATAGCTTTAGCATTCTTATTTGATGATTATAATATCAATCCAGCTAATTTTGGAAAAAATACACCTTTAGCAGCAGTTCTTAAAACAATAGGAGAGACAGCATTTAACTTTATGCTACCTGTTCTAGCAGGGTATATAGCAATGAGTATTGCAGATAGACCAGGGCTAGCAGCTGGTTTTGTTGGTGGAGCATTAGCAAATTCAGGTATTACTATAGCAAGTGCATTTGATGCTAATATATCTGTTGTTAGTGGTGGGTTTTTAGGTGCTTTATTTGCAGGGTTCTTAGCAGGATATCTTGTACTTGGAATTAAGAAAGTATTAAGTTTCTTACCACAATCTTTAGAAGGATTAAAACCTACACTATTATATCCTTTATTAGGAATTGGTTTAGTTGGTGCAATTTTATTATTTGTAAATCCATTCTTTGGAACAATTAATACTGGCATAACAAATGTATTAAACTCAATGGGTGGAACAAGCAGAGTTATGTTAGGTATGGTTGTAGCTGGTATGATGGCTGTAGATATGGGTGGACCATTCAATAAAGCAGCATATGTTTTTGGTACAGCGTCACTAGCATCAGGAAACTTTGAAGTTATGGCAGCAGTTATGGCAGGAGGAATGGTTCCACCATTAGCAATTGCAGTAGCATCATTAGTTTTCAAAAATAAATTTACTAAAAAAGATAGAGAGGCAGCGGTAACTAATTTTGTAATGGGATTATCATTTATTACAGAAGGTGCAATACCGTTTGCAGCAGCAGATCCATTAAGAGTTATACCTTCAGCAGTAATTGGTTCAGCAACAGCGGGAGCATTATCTATGTTCTTTAATTGTACACTTAGAGCTCCTCATGGTGGTATATTTGTATTACCTGTAATAGGAGAACCATTTATGTATTTATTATCAGTGGTAATAGGAACAATAGTAGGTGCTATACTTCTTGGAATATTAAGAAAAACAGTTGAAGAAAAAGTAAAATAATATATAAAAAAGACAGAAAATATAAAAAGGATTTTCTGTCTTTTTTATATATTTTAATATTTATTAAAAATAATAAGAATAAAACTTAGCAAATCTTCTAATAATATATTTAGATTTTATTTTAGGAGGAATATTATGGATTTAAAGGATAGCAATACAAAGATAAATTTAATGAGGGCTTTTGCAGGTGAAAGTCAAGCAAGAAATAGATATACTATTGCTGGAGAAGCTGCAAAAAGGCAAGGAATGTATATAATAAAGGATTTATTCACTTATACTGCTAATCAAGAGAAAGCTCATGCAGAAGTGTTTTATAGGGCACTTAAGAGCTGTAACAGCGATAATATTAATATAGATGGTGGATATCCGGTTTCATATTATGATGATGTAGCAAAGCTTTTAAGAGCTGCAGAACATGGAGAATTTCAAGAATATGATGATGTCTATCCCAACTTTGCAAAAGTGGCAAAAGAAGAAGGTTTTATAGCAATAAGCAACATTTTTAACAATATTGCAGAAATTGAAAAGAAGCATGGCGAAAGATTTGGTAAATATGCTGATATGATTGAAAAAGATACTTTATATAATAGAGAAGAAGAAACAATTTGGATGTGTACAAACTGCGGATATATATATGAGGGAAAGTCAGCACCTAATACGTGTCCTGTATGTACTTATCATAAAGGTTATTTTATTGAATTTGAAGAAAGTCCATTTGAATAATAATCAGTAAATAATGATTAAAATGATAGATTAATCTATGTAAAAATAAAAATAGCTAGATTATCTAGCTATTTTTCAGTACCATCAATTAATCTTTTGATATTAGCTCTATGTCTCCAAAATACTAAAAGACATGCAAATAATGTTGCATACACTAAATACTTATCATAACCAAAAAGTAAGGTTGTAAAAAATAATGTAACACCAGCAATTAGTGAACGGATAGATACTACTTTTGTAAATAACTTTAGTCCAAAGAATACTATTGCTGTTACAATAAAGGCCTTTGGTACTATAAACATAAAAGCAGCAGCAGAAGTTGCAACTCCTTTTCCACCTTTGAATTTTAAAAATAAGGTATAGTTATGTCCCAGTATTGCTGAGATAGCTACTAAAGCTAAAGCAATACTTTTATTGCTTTTTAAAAGTCCTAAATATAAGAATAAATATGTTACTAATACAGGTATTATTGCTTTAAGCATATCACATATAGCTGTGATTTTAGATAGTTTTTTACCTGCTATTCTTCCAACATTAGTAGCGCCTATGTTTCCGCTACCAAATTTCCTAATATCCTTGTTAAATTTCTTTTTAACTATTATATATCCTGTAGGTATAGAACCCATTAGATAAGAAAAAATAACCAATAAAGCTAACATAAATATCTCCTTTTTATATATTACATACATTATAATATTTTACATTTGAAAATTATGCAAGAGATATTTATTGTAAAGTGATATATGTATTACTTATGTATTGTTAAAATAAATATTAAATTTATGTTAAGAAATATACTACAAGCGAAATATGTCATATAAAATGCGAAAATAAGTTGACATTTGGTAGAAAAATATCGTATTCTGAATAGGGTGCGAAAGATTATTGGTGGTTAATAAAAAATTCGTACAAGTAACTTAAAAAGTAAATAAAGCATGAGGTGAATTATCAATGGGAATAAGACTAGAAAATCTAGTTGTAAAATTTGGTGACTTTACGGCTATTAATGACGTTACATTACAAATTCCAAAGGGAAAGTTAGTGTCGTTACTAGGTCCATCAGGTTCAGGAAAATCAACAACACTTTTTACTATTTCAGGAATTCATAAAGTACATAGTGGAAAGATATTCTTTGGAGATAAGGATGTTACAGGATTAGAACCAGAACAATTGGGAATAGGATTAGTTTTTCAAAACTATGCACTTTATCCACACATGACTGTTAGAGAAAACATCATGTTCCCTTTAAAGAATCTTAAGTGGGATAAGAAAGAAGCATCTGAAAGAGTTGAAGAAGTTGCAAGAATAGTTAAAATTGCAGACCAGTTAGATAAAAAGCCAGCACAACTTTCAGGTGGACAGCAACAAAGAGTTGCTATTGCAAGAGCTTTAGCTAAAAAGCCAGACATATTATTATTGGACGAGCCTTTATCAAACTTAGATACAAAATTAAGAGTTGAAACAAGACAAGAAATAAGAAGAATCCAAAAAGAAACAGGAGTTACAGCTATATTTGTAACACATGATCAAGAAGAAGCAATGTGTATTTCAGATGAAATTGTCTTAATGAAAGATGGTGATATACAACAAATATCATCACCAAGTGATATCTACATGAATCCTTGTAATAAATTTGTTGCTTCATTCATAGGAAGTCCAGAAATGAACTTCATACCATTAAATGTTGAAAATGGAATTGCAAAGGTAGATTCTCTTGAAGTAAATAACTTACCGTTAGATAAAAAGAATGTTTTAATGGGAGTTAGAGCAGAAGATTTTGAAGTAGCAGAAAGTGGTTTAAAGACAATTGTAAAAACTGTTGAAATATTAGGAAGAGAAAGATTACTTACTCTTACTCATAATCAAACAGAATACAAGATGCTTGTAGAAAAAGAATTTGAAATTGAAGAAGGAAAAGAATTAATAGTTAGACCTAAGCTTGGTAAGAGTTATGTGTTTGATGCTGAAAGTGAGGCGTTTATAACAAAATGCTAAAGAAAAATCGCAAAGGATATATATATTTATTACCAGCGCTTGTATTATTAGGGGTATTTGTATTTTATCCAATAATATATACTATAATCTTCAGTTTTGATGAAACAAAAGCAGCAGGATTCCAATTTGGATTTGGTACATATCAATACTTGTTTAATGATAAGAGATTTATTCAGTCGCTATTAAACACTGTAATTTATGCGGTAGTTGTTCCATTTTCATCAGTATTTATTTCTTTAATTCTTGCTAATGCGTTAGCGAATATAAAGAATAAAACTGTAAGGGGATTTTTCCAAAGTGTTTATTTCTTACCGTATGTAACTTCAGTAGTAGCTATTGGATTAGTATGGTCATGGTTATTTAATAGTGAATATGGAATAATTAACTACTTATTAGGATTATTAGGAGTTGATAAAATAAATTGGCTTAATGATCCAAAGTATGCAATGACAGCATTAATTATTTTTGCTGTATGGAAGAGTTTAGCATTCAATACATTAATATTAACTACTGGTATTGCGTCAATTAATCCACAATACTATCAAGCTGCTAAAATTGATCAAGCTAAGGGAAGTACAATTTTTAGAAAGATAACAATTCCTCTAGTATCGCCGATGATAGCATATACGTACATGATTAGTTTAATAGCTTCATTTAAGGTTTATACTGAAGTGTATGTTTTATTTGGAGGAAGAACGCTAGATGGAAAGGTATCTACAGTTGTAAGATATATAATCGATAGATTTTACGGAGATCAAGATTTCCCACTTGCATTTGCAGCGTCAGTTATATTATTACTGATTATATTAACAGTTACGATGGTACAAAAAGTAATAACACGTAATAAGATTCACTATTAAGGAGTGCAGAAATGAACCAAAAAAATAATTTCAGAGTAGCTATAAAATATTTTCTACTAGTTATTTTTGCTATAATAACTGTATTTCCGTTTTATTGGATGATTTCATCATCATTAAAGTCAGGATTTGAAGTTATTCAGACACCACCAACAATGCTACCGGAGAATGTAATGTGGTCTAATTATAGCACAGCATTTAGCATGGCTCCATTTGGAAGATATTTTATAAATACAATTATAGTAACAGTATTAAGTATAGTAAGTACAGTTGTAATTTCTATCTTATCAGCATTTGCATTCTCTCACTTAGAGTTTAAAGGTAGAGATTTAATATTTTCAATATTTATTGCATCAATGATGATTCCAGGAGAAGTTTTAATAGTTAATAACTTTAAAACTATATCTAACTTAGGAATGATTGATACATATACATCATTATTTATACCTTATGCGGCAAGTGTATTATATATATATATGTTAAGAGAGTTTTTCTTAACAGTACCAAAGCCACTTTATTATGCAGCTAAAATCGATGGAGCAGGAGACTGGAAATTCTTATGGAAAGTTTTAGTTCCAATAGCAAAACCATCAATAATAACTATATCAATTTTGGTTGGAATCAATTCTTGGAATGCTTTCCTATGGCCGTTATTAGTAACTAATAATGAAAATATGAGAGTACTTGCCACAGGTCTTACAGCTTTCCAATCAGATGCAGGTAATCAATATGAGTTATTAATGGCAGCATCATCTATAATAACAGTTCCAATTGTAGGTGTTTATGTATTCTTACATAAGAAAATTATGAATGGTATTTCATTAGGTGGAACAAAGGGTTAAGATATTTAGAGTGAGGTTCATAGCCTATCTCTTTATATAAATATATATAAATATTATTACAGAGGTGACTTTAATGAAAAAAAGACTTTTAGCAACTTTACTTTCTAGTACACTAGTGATGACATCATTAGCTGGATGTTCTAGTAAATCAGAAAATGGTGATATGGTTACAGAATTAACTAAACCAATTACAATTGAAATGTGGCATTATATGAATGGGGGACAAGCTGAGGTATTAAATGAAATAATTGAAGATTTTAATGCAACAAATGATAAAGGAATTACAGTAAACGCCATTAGCCAAGGATCTATTGTAGACCTTAACAAAAAAGTAATTTCAGCAGCACAATCAAATAGTTTACCAGCTATTATAAATGTTTATCCAGACGTAGCTACTGGATTGATAGAAGACAAGAAGTTAGTTAATTTATCTTCATTTATCAATGATAAAAATGTTGGTATGGCTGATGAAATGGATGATTTTGTAGATGCATTCATTCAAGAAACATCTCAATGGAATAACGGAGAAGTTTATGGACTTCCAATGACTAAATCAACAGAAGTATTATATGTTAATAAAAACATGTTAGAAAGTTTAGGGTATACTTTAGAAGATTTAGAAGACTTAACTTTTGAAAAGTTAGCAGAAATATCTAATAAAGCTGTTACAGAATTAGGTGTAGCAGGATTTGGTTTTGACTCTTCTTCAAATGCTTTTATTTCATCATTAAAAATGGATGGACTTGATTTTGTTGACTCAAAAGGTACTATTAATGTTGATAATGAATGGGTTAGAGAATATATGACATTCTTCCAAAAACAAGCAGAAAGTGGAGCTTTCAGAATTGCTGGGGAAGATAAATTCCTTTCAAATCCTTTTGTTAATCAAAAAATGTTATGTTACCAAGGTTCTTCAGCAGGATATGCATACTTAAACAATGATGGAGCTTTTGAAATTGCGGTTGTAGAAGTACCTGTATTTGAAGGAAAAGATAAAGCAGTTATGCAACAAGGAGCTTCATTATTTGTAACTAACAATGTAAGTGCAGAAGCTCAATATGCTGCTTACGAGTTTGTAAAGTTTGCAACAAATGCAGAAAATACTGCTAAATTTGCAACTGCTACAGGATATCTTCCAGTAAGAAAATCAGCAGTTGAAACAGAAATAGTTAAAAATATTTTAAATGATGAAACTTCATTATACAGCCAAGTATACAATGTAGCTCAAAAATCACTTCCATATGCATACTATACACCAGCTATAAACAATGCTCAATCAGCAAGAACAGTAGCTCAAGAAAAGTATGAAGCGTTTATGTCAGGAAGTATTAAAGATGTTGAAGTTTTAGTTGATGATATAGTATCACAAGTTCAAACATCAATAGGACGTAACTAATAATATTTATATAAAATATTACCTACCTAGTTTGCTAGGTAGGTTTTTTCTTGAATTTAAATAGAAATTTGATATAATAATATGTTAAGTATTATAATAATGCTTAACATAAAATAATAATGGAGAGTATAGCTTATGAAAAAAATATTAATCAAGAATATTTTAGAAAAAATAGAAGAATTTGATAAAATAGCGATATTTAGACATGTATTTCCTGATCCAGATTCATATGGTTCACAAAATGGATTAAAAAGTATAATAGAAAGTACATATCCAGATAAGAAGGTATATTTGTTAGGAGAACATTTAGAAAAATTAGGATATATTGGAACTATGGATGAAAGTGTTGTATGTGATAAAGATACTTTGGCTATTATTGTGGATGTGTCTAATAAAGAAAGAGTAGATAATCAAAGCTTTATGGATTGTGGTTATATAATAAAAATTGATCATCATAAACCTTTTGATGCTCCTTTTGAAGATTTAACATGGGTAGATACTGAATATTCATCATGCAGTGAAATGATATTAGATTTTTACTTAGCAAATAGTGATAGATTAAAGATTGAATATAATGGTAGAAAAGCATTATATACAGGTATTATTGGCGATACAGGAAGATTTGCCTATGTAGATAATCCAACAGAGCTGTTTAAAAAACTGCCAACAATAACTTTTGATTTACAAACAAAAGATATTTACGCTAATCTCTATAGAAGAAAAGAAGAAGAACTAAAATTCTTAGGTTTTATCTATAGCAATTATGAAAAAACAGAAAATGGAGTAGCTTATTTAAAAATTACTTATGATAACGTGGTCAAATATGGATTAACTCCTATAAAAGCAGTAAGAATGGTTAATGCACTTCAAGATACAGCAGGGATAATAAATTGGCATTTCTTTGCTGAAAAAGAAGATGGAAGCATCTTTTGTGAATTTAGATCTAATGGACCTAGAGTAAATGATATTGCTTTTAAATATGGCGGTGGTGGACATATGTTAGCTGCTGGTGCTTCAGTTGCATCTTGGGATGTTATAAACAATATAATAAAAGATATGGATGATAACTGTAGGGAATTTAATAAATAATTTAAAGTTAAGAAGTTTTATGTATAAAAAAGCATAAAACTTCTTTTTTTTAAAATAATTTTGGTATATTATGTAATTAATACTAAAAATAAACTTTAGTATTAAAGTTAGTAAAAATATATGAATATAGGGGAGGAAAGAAATATTATGAGAAGATTTACATTACCAAGAGATATTTATCATGGAAAAGGTTCATTAGAAGTTTTAAAGACTCTTAAGGCTAAAAAGGCTATAGTTGTAGTTGGTGGAGGCTCAATGAAGAGGTTTGGCTTCTTAGATAAGGTAGAAAGCTATTTAAAAGAAGCTGGAATGGAAGTTGTTTTATTTGAAGGTGTTGAACCAGATCCTTCAGTGGAAACAGTTATGAAGGGTGCAGAAATGATGAGAGATTTTGAACCGGATTTAATTGTTGCTATGGGAGGGGGATCTCCAATAGATGCAGCCAAAGCAATGTGGATTTTTTATGAATATCCTGAATTTACATTTGAAGAAGCAGTGGTACCTTTTGGACTTCCTGAACTTAGACAAAAGGCTAAATTTGTGGCAATACCATCAACTTCAGGTACAGCTACAGAAGTAACAGCGTTTTCTGTAATCACTGATTATAAGGCTAAAATAAAATATC
Organism: Clostridium lentum; assembly: GCF_014287815.1. Lineage (GTDB taxonomy): Bacteria > Bacillota > Clostridia > Clostridiales > Clostridiaceae > Clostridium > Clostridium lentum. Next base: position 54,437 of record NZ_JACOOQ010000014.1, on the reverse strand, counting down.
CTATAGCTGATTTTAATATAACTCCAGATATTGCAATTATTGATCCAGATTTAGCACAGACAATGCCACCTAAATTAGTGGCGCATACAGGAATGGATGCACTTACTCATGCAATAGAAGCTTATACTGCATCTTTAAGATCTAATTTTACTGATCCTTTAGCTCTAAAAGCTATATCAATGATTGATGAAAATTTAATAAAGTCTTATAAAGGAAATGAAGAATGTAGAGCATTAATGCATGAAGCACAATGTCTTGCAGGAATGGCATTCAGTAATGCATTACTTGGAATAGTTCATTCAATGGCACATAAAGTTGGTGCAGTATTCCACATACCTCACGGATGTGCTAATGCTATTTTCTTACCGTATGTAATCCAATATAATAGAAAAACTTGTGAAGATAGATATGCAGATATTGCAGAAGTATTAGGAGTAAAAGGAAAAGATAATAAAGAATCTACAGATTTATTGATAAATAAGATAAGGGAATTTAATAAAAAGTTAAGTATACCTGCATCTATGGAAGAATATGGAATTACTGAAGATGAGTTTACTTCAAATGTTAAGTTTATAGCTCATAATGCTGTTCTTGATGCATGTACATCATCAAATCCTAGAACAATTGATGATAAGACAATGGAAAAACTGTTAGTCTGCACATACTATGGAAATGATGTTGAACTATAATTTTATTTAAAAATTGTTAAGGAAGTGAAGTAATGTATAAAATAACAGACAAAAGATATCTTACCTCCAATATATACTTAATGGATATAGAAGCACCTAGGGTTGCAAAATCAGCAAAACCAGGTCAATTTATAATCATAAGAAATGATAAAAAAGGAGAAAGAATTCCATTAACCATTGCAGATTATGATAGGGATAAAGGTACTATAACTATTGTGTTTCAAACTGTAGGTGCTGCCACAAGGGAATTGGCACAATATGAAATAGGAGATTATGTAGAGGATTTTGCAGGGCCTTTAGGGCAACCAAGTGAGCTAATATATGAAGCTGTTGATAATCTTAAAGGAAAGAATATTTTATTTGTTGCTGGAGGTGTAGGAGCAGCTCCGGTATATCCGCAAGTTAAGTGGCTTTATGAGCAAGGAATAAAAGCAGATGTGATTATTGGAGCAAGAACAAAAGATCTTATTATTTTAGAAGACGAAATGAAAAAGGTTGCAGGAAATCTTTATGTATCCACTGATGATGGTAGTTATGGATTTAATGGAAGAGTTACAGATATGCTAAATCATTTAGTGAATAATGAAAATAAAAAATATGATCATGCCATAGTAATTGGGCCAATGATTATGATGAAGTTTATGGCCAAGCTTACTAAGGAGTTAAATATTAAGACTACAGTAAGCTTAAACCCAATAATGGTGGATGGGACAGGTATGTGTGGAGCTTGCAGAGTAACTGTTGGAGGCAAAGTAAAATTTGCTTGTGTTGATGGACCAGAATTTGATGGGCATTTAGTGGATTTTGATGAATCTATGAGAAGACAAACTTTATATAAGACAGAAGAAGGAAGAGCGCTTTTAAGAATGGAAGAAGGAATTATTCATAAGCATGGCGGCTGTGGTTGTGGAGGTGGAAATTAATGGCGATGTCAGATAGAATGAAAAGAGTGGCAGTTAATGAACAAGAACCGGGAAAAAGAGCTAAAAATTTTATGGAAGTATGCTTGGGATATGATAATGAGAGAGCTGTTAAAGAAGCATTGAGATGCTTTCATTGTAAAAATCCTCAATGTATAGAAGGATGTCCTGTATCAATAAATATACCGGAATTTATAAATTATATTAAGGATAATGATATTGAAGGAGCAGCTAAAGAAATTGCTAAATATAGTTCTCTTCCTGCTGTCTGTGGAAGAGTATGTCCTCAAGAAAGTCAATGTGAAGGAAAATGTGTATTAGGAATTAAAGGGGAACCATTGGCCATAGGAAAGCTAGAAAAGTATGCAGCAGATTGGGCTAGGGAAAATTATGTTGATGTATCTTTTAAAGAAGAGTCAAATAATATAAAGGTAGCTATAATTGGATCTGGGCCTGCAGGGCTTACTTGTGCTGGTGATTTAGCTAAAAAAGGGTATGATGTTACCATATTTGAAGCGCTTCACGAACCAGGTGGAGTGCTTGTATATGGAATTCCAGAATTTAGACTTCCTAAGGAAGAAGTTGTTAAGGCTGAAATTGATAATATCAGAAAATTAGGTGTTAATATAGAAACAAATGTTATTGTAGGTAGGACAATAACTATTGATGAAATAATGAATGAAGAGGGATTTAAGGCTGTATTTATCGGTTCAGGTGCAGGACTGCCAAAATTTATGGGTATACCTGGAGAAAGTGCCAATGGAGTATTTTCTGCCAATGAATTTTTAACGAGAGTAAATTTAATGAAAGCTTTTAGAGAGGATTATGATACTCCTGTGAAAATTGGTAAAAGGGTTGCAATAGTAGGTGGTGGAAATGTTGCCATGGATGCAGCAAGGACAGCGTTAAGATTAGGAGCTGAATCACATATAGTCTATAGAAGAAGTGAGTCAGAACTTCCAGCAAGAAAAGAAGAAGTACATCATGCAAAGGAAGAAGGAGTAATTTTTCATATACTTACTAACCCGGTAGAAATATTAAGTGATGAAAACGGATGGGTAAAGGGAATAAAATGTGTAAAGATGGTTCTAGGAGAAGCAGATGATTCAGGAAGAAGAAGACCTATGCCCATTGAAGGTTCAGAGTTTGTTATTGAAGTAGATACAGTGATAATGTCTCTTGGAACATCACCAAACCCACTTATTGCTTCTACGACTGATGGATTAGAAATTAATAAGTGGAAATGTCTTGTTGCTGACGAAGAAACAGGTCTCACTACTAAAGAAGGAGTTTATGCAGGTGGAGATGCTGTTACAGGTGCAGCTACAGTTATACTGGCTATGGGTGCAGGTAAAAAGGCAGCAAAAGCCATAGACAAATACCTACAAGAAAAAATAACTAAATAATTGACAAGCTACCGTTAAATCAATAGAATTATAATATAGCCCCAAAGGTTCTTTGGGGTTTTTATCATACATATGAGATTAAAGAAGGTGAGAAAATGAAGAATTTGAAAAGAACAATTCTTATTTTTTATTTTCAATTGAAGAAAAACGAGTGAAAATTTTATATCTTACCAAAATAGTATCTATGTATGCTAAAGGCTATTATAATGTAAAAATTAAGCTTATTACTGATGAAGAAGCTTTTAAAATACTAAAAGTGGAAAGTTTTAACAGTTTAATGAGAAGGAAACAGTTAGATATATGAATGAATATAAATATTTAAATTTAAAGAATAAAAATATTCTAGAGTTTAAAATAGATGATAACTCTATAGAAAAAGAAATATATTTAAATGAAGAAAATATATCAGGAAAGAATTTAAGAGAAATACCAGTATTTAATGAAATAGCTGCAGGAAATCCTATTGAAATAAATGATGAAAAGCAGGAAAACTTCTATTTACCTAAAGAATGGGTAGATAGAAATAATGATAATTTCATACTACAAATAAAAGGGGGTTAAAAATGATAACTGAGCATATGAGAGCTTTAATAAAAAACGGAGCTACAATAAGAGCTATGTTTGAAGAAGGAAAGGAACTATCTAGAAAGTATGGCAAGGAAAATGTTTATGATTTTAGTCTTGGAAATCCTAATGTAGAGACACCAGAAGAAATAAAGAATATTATAGGTGAAATTATCTCTGATGAAAATTCATTAAGTCTTCATGGATATATGAGTAATTCAGGATATGAGGATGTAAGAAAAACAATTGCAAATGATATAAATAGAAAATATCATTTGTCTCTTGATGAAAGCAGTATAGTAATGACTTGTGGTGCTGCAGGAGGGCTTAATATAATATTAAAGAGCATTTTAGAAGATGATGATGAAGTTATATTATTTGCACCTTTTTTTGGTGAATATAGTAATTACATCAAAAACTTTAATGGTAAGGAAGTTGTTGTTGATACAGATGAAAGGACGTTTTTTCCTAATATTGAAAGCTTAAAAAGAAGTATCACTAAAAGAACAAAGGCTGTAATTATAAATTCACCAAATAATCCTACAGGAGTAATTTATAGTGGTAAGGTGATACAAGACATATGTTCTGTACTAAAAGAAAAGGAGCTAGAATACCATAAGGAGATTTATCTAATTGCTGATGAACCTTATAGAGAACTTGTCTATGATGATATAGATGTGCCTTATATATTAAATTATTATGATAATTCATTTGTATGTTATTCTTATAGTAAGTCTCTCTCATTACCAGGAGAAAGAATAGGGTATGTAGTAATAAATGACAAGATGATGAATTTTAAAGAAGTGACGGTGGCTTTAAGTATTGCTAATAGAATTTTAGGATTTGTTAATGCACCATCATTATTTCAAAAGGTAGTTAAAAGATCTTTAAATTTAGAAGTTGATATAAATATTTATAAAAAGAATAGAGATTTAATTTATAGTCATTTAACAAGTCTAGGAATAGAGTGTGAAAAGCCTAAAGGGGCATTTTATTTATTTCCTAAATGTCCAATAGAAAATGATAAGAAGTTTTGTGAAGAAGCAAAGAGATTTAATATATTATTAGTGCCAGGATCAGTATTTAAAAAAGAAGGATATTTTAGATTAGCTTATTGTGTATCTTATGAAACAATAGTAAATTCATTGCCAGCCTTTAGTAAACTTATTGAGCAATATAGATAATTAATATTCTTTAGAATAGTGATCTAATATAATGTATGGGTACATTTTGCCGCTAGCTAAATTATATGTTATATTTTTCATATAATAATTTTGGCAGGTGAGGAAAATGATAAAAGATATAAAAAAAGTTGTTGCAATACACGATATCTCAGGTCTTGGTAGATGCTCTCTTACTGCGGTGATACCAATATTATCTGTATTAGGAGTGCAACCTTGTCCTTTTCCAACAGCAATACTATCATGTCAAACAGGTTATTCAAATTTTTCGTTTTTGGATCTTACGGAAGAAATGATTAACTATAAAAATAGCTGGGATGAAATGGGGTTTGCTTTTGATGGGGTATATAGTGGATTTTTAGGCTCTGAAAAGCAAATTGATATAGTGAAGGAACTTATAGTGAGTCAAAATATCTCCTTTGTATTAATAGATCCTGTAATGGGAGATAATGGGACTATTTATAAGACTTACACAGAAGCTATGTGCAGTAAAATGAAAGAACTTGTATCACTAGCAACTGTAACTACACCTAATATTACTGAAGCATGTATTCTTTTAGGTAAGCAATATAAAAATGGAGAATATTCTTTAGAGGAAATTGAAGAAATAGCTAAAGGAATAGGTGTTTTAGGCCCTAAAAAAGTTGTCATTACAGGTATTATAAAAGGAAGTGAAATAATAAATTTTGCTTATGATATGGATGAAGATAAGAAGTATATTATAGTTAATAATCATTCAGATAGATCATTTGGAGGAACTGGTGATATATTTGCCTCAATAATATGTGGTATGCTGATGAGAGGAAAAGGTTTTGAAGAGTCTGTTAAGAAAGCTTCGGAGTTTGTCTATAAAGCAATAAGCTATTCTGACACAAAGAAAATTGATGTGAAAAATGGTGTTGTATTTGAACCAATTTTAAAGGAGTTGTTTATATGATTAATGGGCATAGCAAAGTAAAAGCATTAGCAATATCAGCTCTTTTAGCAGCTATCATATGCATTACAACTACATCTTTTCATATTCCTGTAGGAGTCAATGGAGGATATGTACATGTGGGAGATGCATTTATATATATGGCAGCATCTATACTACCATTACCTTATGCCATGATGGCGTCAGCTATAGGAGCAGGACTTGCAGATTTGATTAGTGGAGCAGCTGTATGGGTAATACCAACAATTATTATTAAGCCGATATTAGTATTGTTTTTCACAAGGAAAAAAGAAAATATATTATGTAAGAGAAATATTTTAGCAGTTTTTTTAGCAGGTTTTACAGGTGTAATATTGTATTGCTTAGCTGAGTATATAATGTATGGTAATTTTCTAGCTGCTTTTTATATGAGTTTTATTACATTAGTCCAACCTGTGGGAAGTGGATTAGTGTTTGTTATGGCAGCTTTGGCACTAGATAAAGTGAAATTTAAAAGCAAGGTTTTTTTGAAGGAAGTATAAAGGGGGTGAAAAAATGATGAATATATTATATACAATAGGAGATAGCTTATATATAAATATAACTAACAAATGCCCGTGTAGTTGTAGTTTTTGTATTAGAAAAGAAATGGATGGACTTAAAGGCAGTGGAAGTCTTTGGCTTGATAGGGATCCTTCTGTTAGTGAAGTTGTAGATGAGCTTAAGAAACAGGAGCTTAATTCATATAAAGAAGTAGTTTTTTGTGGTTATGGAGAGCCGTTAGTTAGGATACATGAAGTGGTGGAAGTAGCTAGATACATTAAGTCAATATCAAATGTGAAAGTAAGAATAAATACAACTGGTATTTCTGATTTAATCCATAAGGAGAATAATACAGCAAGATTGCTTGTTGGATGTATTGATGCAGTTTCAATAAGTCTAAATGCACCAACAGCAGATGAATATTTGAAAGTAACAAGACCAAAGTTTGGTGCAGAAGCCTTTTATGCTATGATTAAGTTTTCCAAGTATGTCAAAGAAAATATTGGTGATGTAGCTTTTTCAGTTGTTAATGTCATAAGTGATGAACAAATTGAAAGATGTAAGAGCTTAGCTGATGAAATGGGGATTCCTTTAAGAGTGAGAGAAAAAGAAGAATAATAGAATTAAAAAAGAGCTATGAATAAAAATACTTGCTTTTGGGTAAAGTTTTAATAGGGGGAAAGGTTGCAAATAATAACCCCTTGTAATTGTTAGTAAAGTGTGATAATATGTTAAAGGAAGTAATTTACTAATAGCTAAAAGATATAGAGTAGGGGTAAACACCTGCTCTTTCTATTTTAACGCAACTACTTTTCTAGTTGCGTTTTTATGTACCTATGTTTAAATTACGAAAAAACTGAATATTGAAAAGGAGGGTAAAAAATGAAAGTTAATGCCTTAGTGGAACAAATAGCTGAAATAGTTAAGCCAATAGCTGAAGAGCTTAGCTATGGTATTTATCACATTGAATATGTGAAAGAAAGCGGAGAATATTATTTAAGAATATATATAGAAAAAGATGGAGGCGTTTCATTAAATGATTGTGAAGCACTTTCAAGAAGAGTAAGTGATGTATTAGATGAGAAGGATCCTATTACAGATGCATATTTCTTAGAAGTTTCATCTCCTGGATTAAACAGAACATTATTTACCAACGAACATTATACAAGATTTATAGGAAGTGAAGTCTTAGTAAAACTTGCTAAAGCTGTTGAAGGAACTAAGACCATAAAAGGAATACTTAAGGAAAATAATGAGAGTTCAATAACAGTTGAAGGAGCAGAAGAAATAAATATTCCAAAAGATAAAATTAAGTCCGTAAACTTAGAAGGGGAAATATAACAAGGAGGGGAAATATAAATGAATCAAGAATTTATAGGTGCTCTTAAAGAGATAGTTAAAGATAAAGGGATTAGTGAAGATTTATTATTTGAAACAATTGAAGATGCATTAGTAGCAGCATACAAGAAAAATTATGCTGGGCCAACTTCTTCAGCTCAAAATGTAAAGGTAACAATTGATAGGGAAACAGGAGAAATCCATGTATATTCTCAAAAAATAGTTGTAGAAGAAGTATTTGATGATGTAACTGAAATTGGACTTGAAGAAGCACAAGCTATAAGACCAATCTACGATTTAGATGATGTAGTTGATTTCGAAGTAACACCAAAGAATTTTGGAAGAGTTGCAGCTCAACTTGCTAAAGGTGTTGTAACACAAAGGATAAGAGAAGCAGAAAGAAGTATCATATACAACGAATACAAAGAATTAGAATATGACATCATCGTTGGAACAGTTTTAAGACAAGATAAAGGTATGGTATTTGTTAATATTGGTAAGTTGGAAACTGTAATCGGACCAAACGAACAAATTCCTGGAGAAGAATATAGATTTAACGAAAAGGTAAAATTATATGTAGTTGAAGTTAAAAATACTTCAAAGGGTGCACAAGTTGTTGTATCAAGAACTCATCCAGGATTAGTTAAGAGACTATTTGAACTAGAAGTTCCAGAAATATATGAAGGTGTTGTTGAAATAAAGAGCATTTCAAGAGAAGCTGGTTCAAGAAGTAAGATTGCAGTAGTATCTCATGATGAAAATGTTGATCCAATGGGAGCTTGTGTTGGTCCTAAGGGTGCTCGTGTACAAAATATAGTAGATGAGTTAAAAGGTGAAAAAATCGACATAATCAAATGGAGTAAAGATCCAGCTGAATTTTTAGCAAGCGCATTAAGCCCAGCAAAAGTATTAAGCGTTACAGTGGATGAAGAAACTAAATCTGCTAAAGTTATCGTTGATGACAACCAACTTTCACTTGCTATAGGTAAAGAAGGACAAAATGTAAGATTAGCTGCAAAACTTACTAACTGGAAAATCGACATTAAGAGTAAATCACAAGCAGAGGCATTAGAAAACTAAAGGAGGATTTACTATGAAAGTAAAGAAGATACCTTTAAGAATGTGCACTGGATGCATGGAAATGAAGCCTAAGAAAGAGCTTATAAGAGTAGTTAAAACTCCAGAAGGAGAAGTAACAGTGGATCTTACAGGTAAGAAATCTGGAAGAGGGGCATATATTTGTAGAAATATAGAATGTCTTGAAAAAGCCTTTAAAGCTAAAAGGCTAAGTAGAAATCTCGATATAGCCATTGATGAAGAAATCTATAACAGATTAAGGAATGAGATATTAAATGGATAAATTTTTTAATTTTTTAGGATTAGCTAAAAGAGCTGGGAATATAGTTGAAGGCTATAGCAGATGCGATGAACAAAGAAATAAGAAAGATTTTTTCTTAATTATAATATCTGATGATGCTTCAAATAGCACCAAAAAGAAATTTAAAAACCATTGCATAGCAAAGAATATAAGATTAATAGAAGATTTTTCAAAAGAAGAATTAGGTTTTGCTATTGGAAGAGAAGAAGTTAAAATTTTAGCAATAACTGACAAGAATATGGCTGAAAAGTTAATGTTTTTATACAGAGAGAATTCAGGAACAAATTAACCGGGGGTGATTTTATTGTCAAAAATCAGAGTATATGAATTGGCAAAAGAGTTAAATGTAAGTTCAAAAGACTTAATAACTTTATTAATGGAAGAGTTTGGTGTAGAGGTAAAAAATCATATGAGTGTCATAGAAGATGAAGATGCTGCACTAATTCAAGAACTTATAGGTGAAAATGGAATACCACAAGAAAAGAAATCTATAGTGGATGAATATGAAGATCAATTAGCTGAAGAAGTTAATAAAGGTGTAAGAAAGAAAAAGAAAACTAAGAAAGAAATTGAGCGTGAAGAAATCGAAAGAAATGCAGAAGCAGCATGTGGAGTAGTTGAAATAGGTGATACTATTACAGTTAAAGAGTTATGCGAAAAGCTTGGAAAACCAACAGCAGATGTTATTAAGAACTTAATATTCTTAGGTGTAATGGCTGGAGTTAACCAAGAAATCGATTTTGCTACAGCAGAAAAGCTTTGTGAAAAATATGAAGTTATAGCTGAAAGAAAAGAAGAAGAAACAGAACTTGAAGCATTTGAAGAAGATACAGATGTAGTAGAAGAAAACTTAGAAAAGAGACCGCCTATAGTAACAATAATGGGTCACGTTGACCACGGTAAAACTTCATTATTAGATGCTATAAGAAAAGCTAAAGTTACTGATACAGAAGCAGGTGGAATCACTCAGCATATAGGTGCTTACACAGTTACTTTAAATGGTGAAAAGATAACATTCTTAGATACACCAGGACACGAAGCTTTCACTGCCATGAGAGCTAGAGGAGCACAAGTAACAGATATCGTTATTTTAGTTGTTGCTGCTGATGATGGTATAATGCCACAAACTAAAGAAGCTATAAGTCACTGTAAAGCAGCTAATGTTCCAATGATAGTTGCAATAAATAAGATTGATAGACCAGGAGCAAATGTTGATAGAGTTAAACAAGAATTAACTGAACATGGTTTAGTAGCAGAAGACTGGGGCGGAGATACAATTTGTGTACCAGTTTCAGCAAAAACTGGTGAAAACTTAGATTCATTACTTGAAATGATTCTTTTAACAGCAGAAATGCAAGAATTAACTGCAGATCCTAATAGAAAATCTAAGGGAACAGTTATTGAAGCTAAGTTAGATAAAGGTAGAGGTGCTGTTGCATCACTATTAATTCAAAATGGTACACTACATGTAGGAGACTCTATTTTAGTTGGATCTACATATGGAAGAATAAGAGCTATGTTTGATGATATGGGTAAAAAGATTAAATCAGCAGGTCCATCTATACCAGTAGAAGTTTTAGGTCTTTCAGAAGTTCCAGCAGCTGGGGACAGATTTGTAGTTGTTAAAGATGAAAAGACTGCAAGAAATATGGCTGAAATCAGAAAAGATAAAATCAAAACTGAAAGCCATCAAGCATCACATAGAGTATCACTTGAAGATTTATATAGCCAAATCCAAGAAGGGAAGGTTAAAGAATTAAGCATTATTGTTAAAGCTGATGTTCAAGGTTCAGTGGAAGCAATAAGACAATCTTTAGAGAAACTTTCAACAGATGATGTTAAGGTTAGGGTTATCCATGGTGCAGTAGGTGCTATAACAGAAACAGATATAACTTTAGCAGCAGCATCAAATGCATTAATGATTGGATTCAATGTTAGACCTGATTCAAATGCAGTAGCTATGGCAGAAAAAGATGGAGTGGATATCAAAACATATAGAATCATCTATGATGCAATTGAAGATGTTAAGTCTGCTATGATTGGTATGCTTGATCCTGAGTACAAAGAAGTTATAAATGGTAAAGCGGAAGTAAGAATGACTTACAAAATATCTAACGTAGGTACTATTGCAGGATGTTACGTAACAGATGGTAAAATAGTAAGAAACTCTGAAGTAAGAGTAATAAGAGATGGAATAGTTATCTTTGAATCTGTCTTAGCTTCATTAAAGAGATTTAAAGATGATGCTAAAGAAGTTAATAAAGGATACGAATGTGGCTTAAGTGTTGAAAGATTCAATGATCTTAAAGAGGGAGATATAATCGAATCATTTACAATGGAAGCTGTAAAAAGAAAAGAGCTTTAAGAGGTGATTTAAATGGCTAACTATAGAGGCGGAAGAATAAACGAAGAAGTCAGAAGAGAAGTTAGTAATATAATCCAAAATGAAATCAAAGATCCAAGACTTACTGCAATGGTTTCTGTAACAGCAGTAAAAGTTACTAAGGATCTAAGATATGCAAAGGTATTTGTAAGTATATTTGGAAAAGATGAAGAAGAAAAGAATAATACTTTCACTGCATTAAAAAATGCAAGTGGATATATAAGAAAAGAAATTGGCATAAGAATTAATTTAAGACATAATCCTCAAATAATTTTTGAATTAGATGACTCAATAAGCTATGGAATGCATATTGAAGAACTTATTCATAAGGTTAATAAGGGTAAATAATTGTCAATTAAAACAATTAAAGATATTTTATTAAGTGCAAAGAAGATAGGCATTACCTACCATGTATCACCAGATGGTGATGCAGTAGGTAGTGTTCTTGCACTTTATAATGGATTAAAATACTTAAATAAAGATTGCTATGTACTTTCTAAGGAGGCACTATCAGAAAATTTAAGATTTCTTTTAGGTGCTGAAGATGTAACTGGTGAAGTGTATGAACCAATAGATGATACAGATGTAGTTATAGTCTTAGATTGTGGTAATTATGAAAGAATATGTGCCAATTTAGAAAATTATAATAAAGTATTATTAAATGTAGACCATCATTTATCAAATGATATGTATGGTAATGAAAATTACGTAGATATAGATGCTGCAGCTACAGCAGAAATAGTTTATGAATTACTGTTGGAGCTAGGATTTGTTTTTAAAGAAGATGATGAAATAAGTAAAGAAATAGGAACATGTTTATATACATCGTTAGTAACAGATACAGGAGCTTTTAGACATTCTAATGTTACATATAGAACTTTAGAAATTGCTGCTAAACTGAAGAGAATTGGTGTAAATAATACATTTATTTATCAAAGTCTTTTTGATAATAAGGATTTTAATAGAGTGAGATTTGTAGGCAAAGTTCTTACAAATATGCAGCTTGTTTGTGATGATAAAGTTGCCTTAATAGAACTACCTAAAGATGCTGGAAAAGAGTTTGGTATAGAAGTAGGAGATACTTCAGATATTATATCTTATGGATTGCAGATAAAAGGTGTAGAAGTAACCTTATTAGTGAAAGAAGCAGATGATAAGATTAAAGCTAGCCTTAGATCAAAAAATGATGTTGATGTAAGAAAGATTGCTGAATACTTTGGCGGAGGTGGACATACTAAAGCTGCAGGATTAGCTATAAAATATTCAACATTAGAAGAAGCTAGGGATAAAATATTAAGCAAAATAGAGGAAGAGTTATAAGATATGAATGGAGTTATAAATATCTTTAAACCTAAGGGAATGACATCATTTGATGTTGTTAGAGAAGTAAAAAAAATTTGTTCAACTGGAAAGGTTGGTCATACAGGTACCCTTGATCCAGAAGCTACAGGTGTTTTGCCAGTATGTATTGGAAGAGCAACAAAGATAATAGATTATATCATGGATTCAAGAAAAGTATATGAAGTAGAATTTAAACTAGGGATTAAAACTACTACATATGATGATGAAGGTGATATTCTTGAAAGTCATGAAACTAGTCATTTAACTGATGAAGAAATCTTAGAGGCAATAAAAAGCTTTTTAGGTGAATATTCTCAAATACCACCTATGTATTCTGCTCTTAAACAAAATGGTGTTAGATTATATACTTTAGCAAGACAGGGAATTGAAGTTGAAAGAGAAGGAAGAAATATAACTATTTATAATATTGAAAATATAAAAATAAATAATCCTTTTATTTCAATGAAGGTTACATGTTCAAAAGGGACTTATATAAGAAGTCTTTGTTATGATATAGGTGAAAAGCTTGGAGTTTATGCAGCAATGACAGAGCTTAACAGAGCTGAAACATCAGTATTTAAGCAGGAAGATTCAATTAATATTAAGGATCTTACTAGCGAAAATTATTCACAGTATTTAATTTCCATAGAAGAAGCATTAAATCATTATGAAAGAATTAATATCAATCATAAGTATGCAAAGCTTTTAGTAAATGGAGTAAGAGTTGGAGATACTAGATATACAAATGATAAAGTTGAAAATGAAAAACTATATCGCGTATATGATGGAGAGAAATTCTTAGGTCTTGGAAGCAAGAATGATAAAGGATTTAAGATTACTAAATTATTAATAACTTAGGAGAAAAATAATGTTAGTGTTAGAAGATGCTATTTTAAAGAAAGAAAATAGAAAAAACTTTGTAGCCTTAGGCAGTTTTGATGGATTGCATGAAGGGCATTTATCTCTAATACGTAAGATAAAGCAGCTGGCTGAAGAAGGTGAAGGGCAGTCAATTGTCTATACCTTTAAAAATCATCCTAGAAAATTTATTAATACAAATAGTACATTGAATTTACTTATGACTAATGAAGAAAAGATATCTATTTTAGAAAAAGAGGGGATAGATATCTTAGCCTTTAAGAAATTTGATAAAGAGACTATGAAAATGAGCCCAGAAGACTTTATTAAAAATATGTGTGAAAGCTTTAATATCAAGGGTATTGTAGTAGGATTTAATTTTAAGTTTGGTTATAAAAATGCTGGCGATATTAAGTTGTTAAATGAACTTAAATCTAAATATCATTTTGATTTATATGTTATGGAGCCTTGTATATATAATGACTCAGTAGTAAGTTCAACTAGAATTAGGGAAGCTATAATTGATGGTAATATGGAAGAAGCTTTTAATATGCTTGCACGACCATATTCTCTTGAAGGGAAGGTAATTCATGGTAAGAAGCTTGGAAGAACAATAGGATTTCCAACGGCAAATTTAGAAATAGACAAAAGCAAATGTATTCCTGCAAAGGGGGTATATTATACCAATGTATCTATTAAAGGAAAAATTTTTAAAGGAATTACTTCTGTAGGGCATAATCCTACAGTAAATGGGAAAGAATTAACTATAGAGACTTATATTCTTGATTTTAATGAAGACATATATGGGCAGAATATAACTTTATATTTTATTAATAAGATTAGAGAAGAAATAAAATTTAATGGCTTAGAAGAACTGGTAAATCAATTAAATGTAGATAAAAGTTATGCTGAAAAAAATGGAATTATTATTTAATATTGATTTTATTTTGTACTAAACGACAAAATTACTATTAAAATAAAATTTGTTTACAATATTAAATTAGTCTGATATAATAACTGATGAACAAACCTATATCTAAGATATGAGCTTTAACTTATACCATGGATATAAGGGGATAATATTACGGAGGTGTCATAATGGACGCAATAAGAAAGCAAGAAATAATTAAAGAATTCGGAAGACATGAAGGAGACACTGGTTCACCAGAAGTTCAAATCGCACTTTTAACTGAAAGAATCAACTCTTTAACAGCTCACTTAAGAACTCATAAGAAAGACCACCACTCAAGAAGAGGTCTTTTAATGATGGTAGGACAAAGAAGAGGATTCTTAAAGTATTTAGCTGCTCAAGATATCGAAAGATACAGAGCTATAATTTCAAAATTAGGCTTAAGAAGATAGTCTGTAGAGCGGGTTTTATCCGCTCTATTATTTTAAAGATTAAAAATTAACCGAAAGACCTGAAGGGAGGTTATAAAAAATGACTAATGTACTTACAAAAAACATAGCTGGAAGAGAAATGAAAGTTGAATCTGGTAGAGTAGGAATGCTTTCAGATGCAGCAATATTCATGAGCTATGGAGATACAGTTATATTAACAAATGTTAACGCTTCAGAAAAACCTAGAGAAGGAATAGATTTCTTCCCACTTAGCGTTGAATACGAAGAAAGATTATATTCAGTTGGTAAAATACCAGGTGGATTCATCAAGAGAGAAGGTAGACCTTCAGAAAATGCAATTCTTTTTGGAAGAGCTGTAGATAGACCTCTTAGACCATTATTCCCAAAAGGGTATAGAAATGATGTTCAAGTAGTTTGTACAGTTGTTTCTGTAGAACAAGATAACTTACCAGAAATTCTAGCAATTAATGCTGCATCTATGGCATTATGCCTATCAAGCATTCCATTCACAACACCTGTTGGAGCTGTCCAAGTAGGATTAATCGATGGAAACTTTGTTTTAAATCCAACATTAAAAGAAAGAGAAGAAAGTATTCTTCAATTAACTGTTTGTGCAACAAAAGAAAGAGTAATGATGATTGAAGCTGGTGGAGATGAAATACCAGAAGAAACAATGATCAAAGCAATTGAATACGGTTTTGAAAAATGTCAAGATATCGTAGCATTCCAAGAAGAGGCTATGGCTAAGTTTGGTAAAGAAAAGAAAGAACCAGTTCTTTATAAACCAAATTCAGAATTAAAAGCTGATATAGAAGAGTTTGCTGGTGAGATGATTAAAGCAGCAATGTGGATTACTGATAAAGATGAAAGAAATGCTGCTATGGATATTGTAAATGATAAAATCATAGAAGAATTCCAAGAGAAGTATGCAGATTGTTTAGGAGATATCAATGAAATAGTTTACTCTATGCAAAAAGAAGTTGTAAGAGATATGCTTCTTAACCATAAGAGAAGACCAGATGGAAGAGCATTTGATCAGATAAGAAAGATTTCATGTGAAGTAGGAATATTACCTAGAACTCATGGTACAGGTTTATTCACTAGAGGTCTTACTCAAGTTATGACTGTAGCTACTTTAGGAGCTGTAGGTGACATCCAAATAATAGATGGTATTGGTGAAGTAGAGTCTAAGAGATATATGCATCACTATAACTTCCCTGCTTATTCAGTTGGAGAAGTTAGACCACTTAGAGGACCAGGAAGAAGAGAAATAGGGCATGGAGCTTTAGCTGAAAGAGCTTTAGAACCATTAATACCTTCAGAAGAGGAATTCCCATACACTATAAGATTAGTATCTGAAGTATTAAGTTCCAATGGATCAACTTCTCAAGCTTCAGTTTGTGGTTCTACACTAGCATTATTAGATGCAGGTGTTCCAATAAAGAGACCAGCAGCTGGTATAGCAATGGGATTAATAACTTCAGAAGATTTAGCTCATGAAGAAGTATTAACAGATATACAAGGAATTGAAGATTTCTTTGGAGATATGGACTTTAAAGTTGCAGGTACAACAGAAGGTATAACTTCTATCCAAGTTGATACTAAGATTAAGGGGTTAAGCTTTGATGTAATTTCTAAAGCAATTACTGATGCTAGAAAAGCAAGAATATTTATTTTAGATAAGATAGAGGAATGCATTCCAGCGAGCAGAAAGGAAGTATCTAAATTTGCACCTAAGACTTGTACTATAAGTATTGATCCAGAAAAGATAAGAGATGTAATTGGTGCTGGTGGAAAGGTAATCAATAAGATTATTGCGGATACTGGTGTTAAGATAGATATTAAAGAGGATGGTACAGTATTTGTTTCATCACCTGATCATGAAGGGGTAAATGAAGCCATAAGAATTATTGAAGGATTAACAAAAGAAGTTCAAGTTGGTGAAGTTTACTTAGGTAAAGTTACAAAAATTGCTGCTTTTGGAGCATTTATTGAAATATTACCAAATAAAGAAGGATTATGCCACATATCTAAATTAGATAAAGCAAGAGTAAATAAAGTTGAAGATGTAGTATCTGTTGGTGATGAAATACTTGTAAAAGTAACTGAAATAGATCAACAAGGCAGAATAAACCTTTCTAGAAAAGATGCATTACCAGATGAAGAGGAAACAACTGAACAATAGTATTTATTCAGCGAAATAATATTTATTATGTGAAAGAGAATTATTAAAATTCTCTTTTTTTAGTATATAGAATAAAATAGTATAAATTAAAATAAACTAAAATCAAACTATAAAAGTGGAGGTAATTATGTTTGAGATATATACATTAGATAACGGATTAAGAGTTGTTACTGAATATATTGAACATGTGAATTCGGTAAGTGTTGGAGTTATGGTTCAAAATGGATCAAGAAATGAAGAAAATTCAGTTAATGGAATTTCACATTTTATAGAGCATATGTTTTTTAAAGGTACTAATAAGAGAAGTGCCAAAGAAATAGTTCAGCACATAGAAAATGTAGGTGGACAAATTAATGCCTATACTAGCAAGGAAACAACTTGTTATTATACAAAATCATTATATACACATTTAAATCTTTGCCTAGATGTACTTTCAGATATGATTCTTAATGCAAAGTTTGATGATGAGGAAATTGAAAAGGAAAAAGGCGTTGTAATAGAAGAAATAAATATGAGTGAGGATAATCCAGAAGATGTTCTAGAAGATATCCATTCAAAGGTAATATTTGGTGATAATCCTCTTGCTGATCCAATATTAGGAACTATTGATATAATTAAATCATTAAATAGCAGTAAAATTAAGGAATATGTAAAAAAACATTATACTCCCCATAATTCAGTAATAAGTATATGTGGAAAATTTGATAAAAATGAATTAAAAAAATTAATGGAAAATTATTTTGGTTCTTGGGATAAAAATGAAATATATATACCAACTTATAAAGAAGTAAACCTTTTAGGAGGGGCAGCTTATGTAAATAAGCAAATTGAACAGCTTCATATAAATATTGGTTTAAAGGGACTTCCATATGCTCATGAAAGAGCATATTCACTTGCTTTATTAAATAATATTTTTGGTGGAGGAGCTTCATCAGTTTTATTTCAAAAGGTAAGAGAAGAGTTAGGACTTTGCTATACTATATATTCATATTCACAGCCTTATATAGGTGTTGGAAGTTTAAATATTTATACTGGTTTAAGTAAACAGTTTGCAAATAAAGCATTAGAAGTTATAAGTAGAGAGCTTAAACTTTTTGCAGATAAAGGCATTAGTGATGAAAAGCTTAAGATAAATAAAGAAAAACTTATTTCTGGTTATCTTTTAGGTTTAGAAAGCACTGCATCAAGAATGTTTGCTAATGCTAAATGTTTGTTATTACAAAATAAGATAAAAACAGCAGAAGAAGTTACTGAAAAGATTAACAAAATAAATAAGCAAGACATAAACTATGTATTGGAAGAGTGCTTTAAGCCGGGAATAATAAGTGCATCATATGTGGGTCAAGATGTAGAAATTGATGGATTAAATAAAATAGTAGGACTTTCTGACGTAGCGTACAATAGAGATTTGATTGTAAATGACAAAAGAGTATAATAATTATGTCACTGGGTTAGTAAAGTTACCTAGGTAATAAATTACCTCCTTTTAGCATAAAATTTTATGAAAAGCAAGGAGGTAATTCGTTTATGAAAGATTTTGAATATTATGAAAAAAAGGCAGATAGTTCCGAAAAACTTATTAGTGATTTGGAGAAATTTGAAATATTTAATTTAGAATGTGCAGAAAAATATGATAGTTCTCAAAATATTGACTTTATAATAGATGAAGAAGGATGCTTAAAATTCTTGGTTGTAGGTGTTAGCAGTAATAAGTTAAGCTTTTTTGGAGGTAGCAGGGAATTTGTAGAAATACCTTGGGAATGCGTTACTAAAATTGGTGCTAACGTAATAGTAATCTCCGCAGAAGAAGGAAAAATTAAAAGAGCTAAAGCTTAGCTAAGGAGGAGATTTCCTTGAATATAATAGTACAAAAGTTTGGAGGTACATCTGTATCTACAGAGGACAGGCGAAAACAGGTAGCGGTTAAAGTAAAGGAGGCAATTGATAATGGGTTTACACCTATAGTGGTTGTATCTGCTATGGGGCGAAAAGGACAACCATATGCCACTGATACTTTATTGACTCTTATAGATGATAAATTTAAGGAATCCAATAGAAATTCCAAAGATCTCTTGATGTGCTGCGGTGAAATTATAAGCTCTGTTGTAGTAGCAAATGCTTTATATAATGAAGGAATTCAAGCAGTACCATTAACAGGAGGACAAGCTGGAATAATTACTGATGATAATTTCTGCGAGGCTGAGTATATAAGCATTGATATAGATAGATTACTATCAGTGGTAAGAGAAGGAAAGGTTCCTGTTGTTACAGGTTTTCAAGGAATAACTAAAGATGGATATTTTACTACTTTAGGTAGAGGGGGAAGCGATACTACAGCATGTATTCTAGGTAATGCTGTAAATGCAAAAGAAATAGAAATATATACTGATGTGGATGGGATTATGACAGCAGATCCAAGAATAGTTGAAGATGCTTCACTTATTGATGAAATAACGTATAATGAAGTTTTTCAATTGGCAGATCAAGGAGCTAAAGTAATACATCCTAAAGCTATAGACTTAGCAAAGAAGGGCAATATTCCTCTATTTATAAAAAATACCATGGGTGAATCAAAGGGGACATTAGTAAGTAATAATACCATAGGTAATGAAAGAAGATATATTACAGGTATAACTTATCTTAATAACAGAATTCAAGTGAGGATAAGGTTATCAGAAAATAGCAATATAAAGGTCTATCAAAATTTATTAGAAATACTTGCAAAGAATCATATAAGTTTAGATCTTATCAACATCTTTCCAGCACATCAATTTTTTACAGTAGATAAATCAGAAAAGGAAAATGTATGTAGTATACTAGAACTGGTGGGAATTAAATATAGCATAATTGAGGAATGTAGCACAATAGCTATAGTGGGAGCAGGAATGACAGGGGTACCTGGTATTATGGCTAGGATAATAAATGTGCTGCAAAATAATAATATTGAAGTATTACAGACAACAGATTCTAATATGACTATATGGTGCCTTATCTATACTAAGGATATTGAAATTGCCATAAATCTTTTACATGAAGAGTTTGGTTTATCAAAAGTCCATTAATTATTAACATCAATGGAAAAATATAAAAGGATATCTTGGTATTAGGGACTTTTTATAAAATATGAAAAGTTCCTAATGCTAAAATATTGTCTATAGTATATAATAAATATATATTATAGACAAAGGAGATGTTTTTTTGAAGATAATTTTTGATAAAAAAGCTAAAAATGCATTAGAGGAAATGATAAAAAATAGTAATGAGAATTATATAAGAGTTAAGCCTTTCATTGGGTGTGGAAAGCCAGCATATGAAATATATGTAGATTTCAAAGGTGAAAATGATATTGAAGAATCAGTAGATGGAATAACTTTTGTAGTACATAAGGAATATGAAAAAATATGTAATGGTATTGAGATAAAGTATGATAAGGATATATATAATAAGGGATTTTATATAAGATCTATATAGAAGTTGAAGCCTTCAGAGAATGAAGGCTTCAATCATAAAATAAATAATTTGTAAACATTATCTTTTTTTTAAGTCAATGCTGAAAAATAAAGTTATTTATGTTATGCTTAATAAAGGAAAATATATACGTAAAGGAGAATAATATGAAATTTACCAAAAGATTAGTTGTGGGATTAGTATCAACAGGAATCATTGCTACCCTTTTCACAGGATGTACTACAAAAGATGTGACACCAGTTAGAGCTGAAAGTGCCGAAGAGGTAATAAACTTATTTAATGAATATAATAAAGCAAATGACATAGAAAACATGGTTTCATTATATTCTGATGTATATTTAGATTCGGTAGGCTATAGTAGTGGCACAGTAGTAAAGATGTTAGAAGCCAATAGAAAAAATGCTCAAATTACTAAGTCTGAAACTGAAAGTATTGAAGCTATAGATGAAAACATAGAAAAAGCAGTGGTAAATATGGCAATTATGGAAGAGGGAAAAGAAGTTCCATACACATATACTTATGCCATGATAAAAGAAGACGATGGATGGGCTGTTTCACCAGATGGAGTAATAGAGTGTATTAATGTTGAAGCTCCAGAAATAGTTTCAGGAAAGCTTAATATATATTTATCAAAAATCATAAAGCTAGTAGATGGATATATTTTAAGGGCTGATATATCAAATAATAGTTCAGAAGCATATAGCTTTGGTAAGGAAGGAAATTTATGTGAAGTTGTAGTAGAAACAACGGAGGGACAATACAAAACACCTATGTTAGAAGAAGTTAAACTTGATAAGAAAGTAAAAACTTACTTTATGGCAAGGGCTGATGAGTTAAAGGGAGAAGTTAAGAAGGTTACTATCACTAATGTATATGATATAGAAGATGATGTTATAAAAGAAGATAGTATGAGAGATATTGTTATTTATGAAAAATAAAAAAACATATTAAATTTAAAAGAAACTAGTGTCTAACTTTATGTGACACTAGTTTCTTTTAAATTTAATAATTCTTTAAGCTTAAATATTACAGCATAATACGATTTAGGCATTCCAAGGTCAATAACATTTTCAATAATTGGATAATGTTTTTTAAAAGGAAGAGCCTTAATATATTCGCTACAGTTATTTAAGCAGCTAAAAATGATAAAGTCAATATCTTCAATTACTAAATTTATAATATCTTCAAAAGGAATGCTATTTCCATTATATATGGTATTTAGTGGATTAAATTTATCATTATCTAAATCATCATGCCAATCATCTAAGGCATCCATTAGATAAATCCATTTTCCAATTGAGTAGCCAAGATTATAGAGAGTTTCTCGTATTTTAGCATTGTCATCTGGAAAACTATATGGATATAGACTTAGGATGGAGGCAATTATTACGCTGAAGGGATGACATACTTCATCTAATGATGTAAAATTAAGATTTTTTTCATACTCAGATAAGATGGTCATATTTTCATCAATAATGGAAAAAAGTGATTTTAAATGATTTTTGGCCTTCTTATCAGCTGGAATAAAAAGTGTATAAAATAGTCTACCTTTAATACTTCCATCATCTACTATATCATCTTTAAGCTTTAAGGTGGAAATGATTATATTAACGGCAGAAATATAATTTAATGCATTTGTAGGTTGACAGATTATAGTTTTAGTTGTTAAATGTTTAAGACAATGAATTGATTTAGTATTGATAGGTTCATTGCTTAGCCCATCTAAAAGGAAACCAATGAAGGTTAAATCATAATTTAAGGTTAATCGAGGAAGATTGCCAAAGTTTTCTTTTATGGTATTACAAAGACCACAGTAATAGCTTTTAAAATAATAGTAATCTCCAAGCTTTAACTCATTGTATAGTGGTGTAATATAACCAAACATTTATTTACTAGCCACCTTACTTAACACATTTTTCCACCACTGTTGCCGCACATGTTCATAGCACCATTATTTCCTCCTGAGAATAGGCTTTGAAGTAGCATGTTTTGTAAAGGATTGCCATTCATTGCGTTACCACCAGTAGGATTTTGAGCCATTCCTCCATTTGGAACTGCACCACCAGCTGGATTATTACCCATTGGATTAGCATTGCCGCCCATCATATTTGCTAAAGGATTCCCTCCACCCATCATATTTCCTAAATTACCCATATCTCCGCACATGCCGTTACCACCGCCATTATTTCCACCACACATGTTCATATTATTTTGATTAGCTTTAATATTGGCAGCGGCAGCAGCTCTAGCATAATTTTGCTTTATGGTGTTGATCTTTCTTGATAAAATAGCCATGGTTTCTTTATATTCAGGATTTGTTGGGTTTAATTCAGCAGCAGTCTTTAAATGATTTACTCCAGATTGTACCCAACCTTTCTTTAACATGACAAAACCCTTTAAATAATTCCATTCAGCATTATTCTTATCAGAAATTAAATTTAATTCTGTTTCAGCAGAAATAAATTGTTCATTTTCAATGAGACTTCTAATCTCTTTATACTTTAAGTCATTGATAAGTGTGTTATATGCTTCATTAGCTTCAGAAATTTTATCTTCCATCAAATAATAATCATCAGAATCAGCATTATCAATTTGATAAGTATCTACGATTCTTTCATAAGCATTTTCTATTTCATCCTTTGATGCTGTAGGCGGAATGCCTAAAATTTTATATGGATTCATTAAATAAATCTCCTTAAAGATTTGATAATTCAGTATAGTATATTCTAAATATGGTAAATGAGTGCTTAGTTATAATAGCCAATAATAAGTTATAATATTTTGAATAGTAAGTTAAAATACTAATAAGAAAGATACATTTAGGAGGAAAAGATGATATTACCAAAAGAGTTTTATGAAGAAGATGCCATAACTGTAGCTAAAAAATTATTAGGAAAAGTCTTAGTGAGAAAAGTAGATGGTAAAGTTATAAAGTGTAAAATTGTAGAAACAGAAAGTTATATTGGAGATATTGATAAGGCTTCACATGCTTACAATGGTAGAAGGACAGAACGTACAGAGCCACTTTTTCATAGCGGAGGTATATCATACGTCTATTTTATTTATGGATTATATCATTGCTTTAATGTCATAAGTGACAAAGAAGATGTAGCATCAGGAGTACTTATAAGAGCAGTGGAACCTCTGGATAATTTTGAGTATTTAGCAGAAATAAGATTAAAGAAGAAGTATGATAAATTAAGTAAAACACAAAAAAAGAGTCTTACCAATGGACCTGCTAAATTATGCATGGCACTTAATATTACAAAGAAGGAAAATTATCATAGGTTATACGAAGAAAGTACTTTATATATTGAAGAAGGAAATAAGGAAGAAATAGACATAGTTGAAACCACAAGAATTGGAATAGATTATGCTGAAGAAGCTATCAATTTTCCATGGAGATTTTATATAAAAAATAACGTATATGTATCTAAAAAATAAGAAAAGTACTGCCAGGATTATTTGGCAGTACTTTTTTATATACAGTTAATAAAATCTCCACCCATACATTCACAACATTGGTCTAAGCATATAAGATCACAACAGCTTATTTCATAATTGCAACAACAGTCATCACAGCAACAACAAGAGCAACCACGATTTCGTCTTCTGTAGCCACTACTATAGTAATCATCAGAATAATGTCTATGCCTTGCCATAAGATTAACATAGGATTCCTTAATAAATACATTGGATGGATCTAATGATATAGCATTATTAAAGTAGGATAGGGCACTATCATACCATGATTTATTAAATAGTATAAGCCCATAAAGGTAATTCCACATAGCATTTTTTTCAGCAATGGAATTAAGTTTTTCTTCTGCTAAAGATGCTTTATTTTTATTTATAAGACTAAGTATTTCATTAAATATATTTTCATCATAACTTTTACTAGTTTCCATGAATAAATCATCTCCTTAAGGTATATTACAATTTTATGTAGTTATATTTAATTATATACAAGAGAAAATAAGTTAACAACTTACTTAATAAATAATAATGTTTAATAAAAGAAAAACATGGTATATAATATAATAGTTAATTTATTAAAAGCGTGAGGTGGAGCAGTGAATATTAGAGAGTTAAATAGTTTAATGACAAGTCATGATATAAAAAATAGGCTCCCAAGGGGACGAAGATCTGTAAATGAAGGGTTAGTACATCAAGTTAAATCTATGGTAGACCCACAGTATGACTCTTTAGATATTTATGGTAAGGTTATGTCTAGTGAAAGCAGAGAAATGTATAGTATTAATATTTCTATAGACATAAAGAATTTAAAGTTAATATATACAGAATGTGAATGCCTTGATTATAGAAATAATGCTGATTTTAATGAAAATTATATATGTAAGCACGTAGCTGCAACATTTTATAGATTTATAGATATCCTAGAAGAAAGGCTTAAAGAAGATAGTAGAGATCAAGGCTTAAATCCTAGGAAAATAGATATGGATTATAGCAAAAAACTGTTAGAACAGTTAGATGAAGATGATAATGAAAAAGAAATGTTAAATATAGAGGTTTCTTTAGAAAAGAAAAGCTATTTTAGAGGCGAACCTTTTTTTGAAGCAGATTTTAAAATAGGTAGTAATCATCTTTATGTAATGAAAAATATTCCTGAGTTTGTGAAAGCAAAAATAAATGAGGAAAAATTAATTTATGGTAAGAATTTCATTTATGATCCAAAAAGACATTACTTTTCAGAGGAAGATGAAAGAATTATTGATTTTATTGAAGAATATGCAGGGTTAAATGAAGCATTAGGCAGTGGTCCTTCTTATGGAAGAACGAGCAGTGGACTAATTTCTAAAAATAAGATGTTAGTAATACCATCACAGACATTAAGAAGATTTTTAGAATGCTTATCTCATAAGAAAATAATATTTATGGAGAAAGATGAAGAAAAAAAGATACAGATAAAGAAAGAAGATATGCCACTAATGTTTAATTTGGAAGAAAGCGATAACAGTATTAATTTAACCATAGCAAATAACCTTCCAAAGCCGCTTACATATAAAGGAGATGTGTATATTTACGATGATGTAGTATATCTACCATCAAAAAAGCAGGCTCAAAAATATAAATTATTTTACTCAGCATTAAAGGATAATGAAAAATTATCATTTAAAGGTGAAAAGAAGAAAGATGTATTTACTAAGATAATTCCTGCTTTAGATATAATTACAAAAGAGGTTAATCTTGATGATAACCTAAAGAAAAATATAGTAAAAGAAGATTTAAAGATAGAGATATTTTTTGATAGAGATAAGAAAAGCACTTGGGCTGATGTAAAGATGAATTATGGTGAAGAGTCTTTCAATCTTGTTAATGGGCCAAATAATGAACAATATATAATAAGAAATTTAAATAAAGAACAACATATTGAAAATGTTTTAAATGGACATAAATTTTATAGAGATAAAGGAAAATTTATCTTTAATGGTAATGATGAGAATTTATATGAATTTTTTTTAAGTGATTTAAAAGATGTGAAAGAATGTGCAGAGGTATTTTATTCTGATAGGTTTAAAGATAGGAAGATTTATGGAGCTACATCTATGAAAGGATCTATAAAGAAAGATGGTAATAGCAATTTCCTAGAGTTTACCTTTGAAGTGGAGGAAATTGATAAATCAGAGTTTGCAGATATTTTGAGAGCTTTTAAAGAAAAAAGAAAGTTTTATAAATTGAAGAATGATTCATTTGTCAACTTTACTGATGAAAAGGTGAAAGATTTTTTTACTTTGGCTGAAATATTAGCTTTAGATAATAGAATAGATGATAATAGAATTAGAGTTCATAGAAATAGAGCAGCATTTATAAATGAAGCAATAGAAAGTGGAAATATGTCCTATATAGATGGCAAGGAAATTGTATCACATATTTCTAATAAGCTTAAGACTATTGAGGAAGTTAATTATAATATTCCAACAGAATTGAATGCTAAGCTTAGAGATTATCAAATAACTGGATATAATTGGTTTAAAAATTTAAGTCATTATGAATTTGGTGGGATTTTAGCAGATGAAATGGGACTTGGAAAAACAATTCAAACCATAACATTCTTGCTTTCAGAACAGGATAACCATAAAAAATCACTTATAGTGACACCAACATCATTAATTTATAATTGGAAAAGTGAGTTTGAAAATTTTGCACCATCAATGAATGTTGCTGTATTGCATGGAAATAAAGAAGAGAGAGTTGAAATTATGGAAAATATATCTTCCTATGATGTTATACTCACAACATATGGAACACTTAAGAATGATTATGAATGGTATGATGGCAAGGAGTTTGATTATTGTATAATAGATGAAGCACAACATATAAAAAATTCTCAATCTATAAGCAGTGAAATTGTAAAAGAAATAAAAGCTAAAGTTAAATTTGCCCTTACAGGTACACCAATAGAAAATAATCTCTTAGAATTATGGTCAATTTTTGACTTTGTAATGCCAGGGTACCTTTATAATAAAAATCGGTTCCAGGAAAGATTTGTTGGAACTAGAGAAGGTACTGTAGCGCTTAAGAAAATGATACAACCTTTTGTTTTAAGAAGACTTAAGAAAAATGTTATGTTGGAATTACCAGATAAGATAGAAAAGAAATATTATGTGGAAATGAATGAAGAGCAGAAGAAGGTTTATTCATCTTATATTGCCGATATAAAGGAAAAGATGAATGATAAGGATATTACTAAGGATAAGATAACTATATTTTCATATTTAACAAAGCTAAGGCAGTTATGTTTAGATCCATCTGTTATAGTTGAAGGGTATAATGGCGGAAGTAGTAAAATAGATACAGCAGTTTCAATTGTTAGTGAAGCCATTAATGCAGAAAGAAAGATACTTTTATTCTCGCAATTTACATCGGTATTGGATAGTATAAAAAAGACATTAAATGAAAATAAGATAAATTATTATTATCTAGATGGATCAACAAAAGCACAAGAAAGAATAAAGCTTGTTAATGATTTTAATAGTAGGAATGATGTAAGTGTTTTTCTAATATCTTTAAAAGCTGGAGGTACAGGACTTAATTTAACATCCGCAGATATGGTAATTCATTTTGATCCATGGTGGAATCCAGCTATAGAAGATCAAGCAACAGATAGAGCTCATAGATTTGGGCAAAAAAGTAATGTTGAAGTAATAAAACTTATTGCAAAAGGGACTATTGAAGAAAAGATACTTAAGTTACAAGAGGATAAAAAAGAAGTAATTGGAGAAATAATGAATGGAGATTATAAGGATGGAAGTCTACTTGGAACATTAAGTGAAGATGAAATAAAGGAATTGTTCTTATAAAGAGGAAGGAAGAAAAATGCTAGTTGAAGAGAGAAAGAAAATAATTTTAGAAAAGTTGAAAATTAATTCTATGGTAACTTTGACAGAACTTATAGATGAAATTGGTGCCTCTGAATCAACTATTAGAAGAGACCTTCAAATGCTTGATAAGGAAGGAAAGTTAAAAAAGGTCCATGGAGGAGCAATAGCCATTGGCGATGATTACTTTAGGAATGATTATAAGGTTATTTTTAGGCAGAAAATAAATAAAAGTGAAAAAAGTGAAATAGCAAAGTTTGCTTCTAAAATGGTTGAAGATGGAGACTATATATATATAGATGCTGGAACAACCACAGAACATATGATTGATTATTTAAAGAATAAAGATATTACCGTAGTTACTAATGGAATTGCTCATGCTAAAAAATTAGTTGATATGAATATAAAAACTTTTATCTTAGGTGGAGAAATAAAAGATGTTACAGAAGCTATTGTAGGTGTAAAGGCTGTAGATGACCTTGAAAGCTATAATTTTACTAAGGGCTTTTTTGGAGCTAATGGAGTAAGTGTAGAAAATGGTTGTACTACTCCAGATGCTAATGAAGCCATGGTAAAGAAAGAAGCAATAAAGAAATGTAACAAGGCATATTTACTTGCAGATAAAAGTAAATTTGATGAAAGTAGCTTTATAACTTTTTGTAAAATGGAAGATGTAATAATAATTACTAATAAAGAAAACTGTGAAAAGTATACAAGTGAAATATTAAAAGTATAGTAGTAGCAATAGTTTGTCGCTGCTATTTATGAAGATATTTAAAGAAAGCGTATGGAGAAAAGGGAGGAAGAAATGAATAAAACAAAAAAGGCAATATTTAATGCAGCAATAAAGGTGTTTTCTATAGAGGGATATGATAGTGCCACAGTGGATGAAATAGCTTCAGAAGCAGGAGTAGCAAAAGGAACATTATATTATAATTTTAAGGGTAAAGAGGAAATTTTTAAATTTGTCATAGATGAAGGAATGAAAGTAATTAAGAGTGAAGTGCTTGACGCCATAAAGGAAATTAGTGATCCTCTTGAAAAGTTAAAAATATCAGCTAAAGTACAGTTAAGATATGTTTATAAAAATAAAGAATTGTTTAGAGTAATAATGAGTCAAATATGGGGAGATAAGAATAGGCATCAAGAAGTGAGACAAGAACTTAGAAGACTTGTAAATATAAATTCCAATAGAATAAATGATATAACTAAGGGAAAAGCAGATAAAGAAGCATTGGAGGTTATGGGATGTTGCTTTGTAGGAATATTATTTTCTTCAGCTCTATATGAAATTTTATATGATGATCAATATTCAGAAAAACATATAGTAGATAGATTTATGGAATATGTTAATTTTGCAATAGATAATATTGATAAAAGAGTATAATTAAGAAAGAGATAATATTTATGAATACAAAAAATATTACTTATTCAGCTGTTTTCTCAGCTATATTTATTTTGTTAAGTGTAATAGCCATTAGTACGGGTATTGCATATACCTTATTTCTAGACGTAATAGTACCTATATATATTTGTATTGTATTTTTTAAGCTTGACAGAAAGCAAGCATTATTTATGAGCATTACTTCATTGACAATTGTTTTTTTTGTATTAGGTAATGTTATAGCAGCAGTTTGGATGGCACAAGGTATGATAATTGGATTTATATGTACATTATTTATTAGTAAGGATAGCAGTATTTTTGATGATTTATTATTGTCATCAGTACTTGCCACTTTTATAATAATATTTGTGGATATATATTTTTCAACACTTACAGGGTACAGTCTCATTAAAGATTCAGAAGAAATTCTACAAACTGTAATAATGGCAGTAAGTACATATAATCCTAATATAATATTACCAGAGTATTATTCATCATTGGTTATTTATTTAAGTATTGCAACCATACCAGTAGGAACAGTGATTGCGGTCTATTTAGGAGCTATGTTTTTAGGAAATAAACTAAGGATATTAGATAAAAATACTAAAAGAAAATTTAACATAATAAAGCAATTTAATAAATATGGTGCATTTTTATGTTGTAGTAAAGAAGCGTATAGATTTTCTATAGTATATGTAGCCATAGTAGAATTTATTAAAGCTTATAATATAGAAATAACAATGGATTATTTAAGAGTAGTTATTATGTCAGTAGAAGTAATATTCTTTTACTTCATTATAAAAGATTCACTTTCATTTGTTATGAAGTATATAATAATAAGAAATAAGTCAAAGGCATTATATAAATTATCATTAATATTCTCAGTATTCTCCTTATTAACAAACTTTAGAATTACGTTTTTATTACTTGTTGCTTTCTCATGGATAATTAATAAGAAAATAGGTTTGAGACAGAGGCAGATTAAAATTTTAGAATCGGTTTAATATCTTAAATAAAGAAATCAGTAAAAATTAATTTTTGCTGATTTCTTTTTTTTGTCATTTACATAATTATAGATACATATATATGAATATAAATAAATTCAGAGGTGATTTAAATGAGTATTTATGTATTGAAAGAGTATGTTGAAAAGTGTATAATTTCAGGAAAAAAAGCAACTTTTGAAGGATTAAGGAAATATTATAGTGATAAGAAATGTGATAAGGGCATATAGATAGCTTTTAAGTAGAATTTATAAATTAATTATGTTATTCTAAATTATATTAAAAAATTTATAAGGAGAATATACAATATGGATAAGATAGGAAATAGAAGCAAAGGAATAATTTTAATTATAATTTCTGCCTTTGGATTTGCTATGATGTCTGCCTTTGTAAAATTAGCAGGTGATTTACCATCATTTCAGAAAACATTTTTTAGAAATCTGGTTTCTTGTTTTGTAGCAATGTTTTTTATTATCAAACATAAGCAGAGTTTCTTTGGTAAAAGAGAGAACCAGAAGATATTAATAACAAGATCAGCTTTTGGAACTTTAGGTATAATATTTAATTTTTATGCTATTGATAATCTTGTCTTATCAGATGCAAATATGCTTAATAAGTTAAGCCCATTTCTTGTTATTATTTTTTCAGCATTATTCTTAAAGGAAAAAATAAATTCAAGACAGTTGATTTCCATAATAATTGCCTTTATAGGAGCTTTATTTATCATTAGGCCAGAATTTAATATGGCAGTAGTTCCAGCGATGGTGGGAGTATTAGGAGCAATATGTGCAGCGGCAGCCTACACATGTTTAAGATTTTTGGGAGGAAAGGAAAAGCATTATACTATTGTATTCTATTTTTCAACCTTTTCTTTAATAGTAATAGCACCATTTATGATAGCTGTATATAAACCTATGGGAATTATGCAGTTTATGTACTTGATATTTGCTGGAATATTTGCTACTGTAGGGCAATTTGGAATTACTTTAGCATATAAATATGCACCATCAAAAGAAATTTCAATTTTTGATTATTCCAATATAATTTTCTCAGCTATAATTAGCTTTGTAATCTTTGGAGTATTACCAGATTATATGAGTATAATAGGATACGTAGTAATTTTTGGAGCGTCATTATATATGTATTTATATAATAGAAAATTAGATAAAAAAAGAGCATAGGAGAAATAGTTATGAAGTTTAATCACTTCGATTAATTAGGAGGAATTTATAAATGAAAATAAGAGAAGAATTTTTATGGGGATACGCAGAAAGATTAGAGGAAGATGCAGCAACAGCTCTTGCTTATGCCATGGAAGAATTAGAAAATAGTAAAAATCCAGAAATACATGTTTATGTAGCTGATGCTTTAATGGCATTAGAGGATTATGAGGGAGCAGTAGAAGAAATAAATGAGGCTCTAGAAAAGAATATTATTAATGTTAATTATGCTAAAAGCTTAAAAGGTGAAGCTTTATTTTATTTAGAAAGATATGAAGAAAGTAAGAAAGTCTTTATAGAAATATTAGATAGTAATCCTAATAGTTTTTTTGTAGTAGCATATCTTACAGATATAGATATTAAACTTGGAAGATATGAAGAAGGGATAGCAAGAGCAGAAAAAGTGCTTAGTTCAAATACATTAAGTAGTTCAGATGCAGCACATATAAAGGCAAATGTAGGTTGGATTAAGCTTAAATATTTACATAAATCTAGTGAGGCAATGACAGATTTTGAAGATGCTCTAAAATTAGATGCAAATATAGGTAGTGTATATATTGGTATAGCAGAATATCATATGGCTAATAAGAATTATGAAAAAGCTTTAGAAAATTATGAAAGAGCGATAGATTTAGATGAAGGCAGTGTTGATGTTTATTATAATTTAGCAAGATGTTTTAAGATTATGGGACATAAGGAAGATGCTTATGAATATTTCAATATAGTTTATCAATATGATCCTAGATATAAAGATGTAAAAAAAATAATAGATGAATTAAATAGCAAATAATGATAGTATATAGGTAAATAGGGAATATGGAGGATGAGAAAATGAGAATAGCTTTAATAGCACATGATAAGAAAAAAGAAGAAATGATTCAATTTGCAAAAAAGAATGAAAGTATTTTAAAGAAAGTTGAATTGGTTTCTACAGGAACAACTGGTCTTAGAGTAATGGAAAATACAAATTTACAAATTTATAGATATAAGAGTGGACCTTTAGGAGGAGATCAACAAATAGGTGCTTTAGTGGCAGATCACAATGTAGACATGATAATTTTTTTAAGAGATCCTCTAACATCACAGCCACATGAACCTGACATTATGGCACTTTTAAGGTTATGTGATGTATATAAGGTACCACTAGCAACTAATGTGGAATCAGCTCAGCTTTTATTAGATGCAATTAACATAAAATTATAAAAAATATTAATACCCTCTTCTATTATGAAGAGGGTATTAATATTTTTTATATAAACTTAAGTAAAATACTCGTAAATAAGTATAAGTAATAATAAAAAGTAACTGTTAGATTTTTATGAAGAGGTAAATATATACTAGTTGTTACTCATTCTTATAATCATATATTGCATTAGACTTAATATGAAAAAGCAGATATGATTTAAAAATTTATACCATATAAAGTCTTAAATAAAATACTCGTAAATGAGAATAAGCAATAAAAAAAATTAGTGTAACAATTAAATTTAAGAAAAATAAAAAAATATATTAAATAGAATAAGATATGGAGAGTAATACTTAAATAAAATGTTTATAATAACTTTGAGGTGATAATTAATGAATTTAAGTACAGGAATAAATCTCGAAAAAGAATTAAATGCAATTATGAGAAGAGTGAAAAGACCGAAAATTCATGATAAGAAAGAGTGTATATTTTGCTGTGATGATAATTATGATTATGAAAATGATGAGCAGGAAGATGAAGGATTTAATATTAGAAATATGATGCAATTTGATTCCAAACCCTTAATGTATTTAGGAGTTGGAATGGCATTAGGTGCTCTAGGAGTATATTTATTAAGAAGGTAGTTGAAGGTTAAATGACATAGAATTAAAAGTTTTATGTCATTTAAAATTTTATATTTATTGTAAAGGGAAAGTTGATAAATGAAAAAAATAGTAATTAAAGTTTTACTATCAGTGCTAATATTTATATTAAGTAATATTGGTGCTGAGGCATTAATTAATAAAGAACAGTATGAAGTTGAAAGTACAGAAAATGTTCAAAAGATAATGGAAACATTATGCTCAGATGAATATAGAGGTAGAGTAGTAGCAACAGATGAAAATATAAAGGCTGCTGAGTATATAAAAGATTATTTTACAGAAATAGAATTGGATATATTTGATGGAAAAAGCTTTTATAATGAAACAGGATTGAGATATCGAGGTAAGGAGAATTTCGCTATTAATAATGTGGTAGGTGTTATAAAAGGAACTGAAGGAGAAAATGCTGTATTTTTAACAGCACATTTTGATCATATTGTAGGTGATAATGGACAGAAATTAATGGGAGCTATTGATAATGCGTCAGGTATAAGCGTAATTTTAGAAACTGCTAGAAAACTAAATGTAGAAGCCAAGAAAAAAGTTTTTAAAGATGATATTGTAATTGTTGCCTATAATGCTGAAGAAACAGGTTTAAATGGAAGTAATGAATTTATGAAAAAATATAATAAGAAATATAACAAATGCTATAATATAAATATTGATTGTGTTGGTGCAAAAAATTGTATGGAATTAGCAATGGGAAATAATGATGTAAAATCTGAGAAATTATATAGTGCTATGAGAGAACTGTTTAATGAAGAAGGAGTTGCATATAATGATAATATTTATGCAACTAAAAATGGTGTTCTCAGAGGAACCAGTGATCATCAAATATTTAGAATGTATGGATACCCATCACTTGTACTTGGTGATGATAATATAATAGATATTGTTCATACTAATAATGATAATCTTGATAACATAGATTATAGTGATTTGGAAAAATTAAGTGAAGTACTATTTAAGTTTATATCTGAAAATTTTTATGATATGAATGAAATAAAAACTGGAAATTAAACTTCCAGTTTTTGTTTTTTTAATGAATAATGATTGCCAATTATAATACATTTACAATCTTCACCATGGCCTAGTTCCAAAGATTTAGCTATAGGAATAGAGGAATCTACTAAAGAAATAATCATTTCTTCAATGGTAGGTTTATATTTTTCTTTTTCCATTTCAGTGAAGGTTCCAAGTATGATTCCATTAAGATTATCAAAGGCACCTATTTGCTTATATTGTCTAAGAAATGTTGCCATCTTTGCACAATCTCCACTTAAACTTTCAAGGAATAAGATTTTATTATTAAAGTCAGGTTGATATTTGGTGCCCATAAGCTTAAGGAAACAACGTATATTACCTCCAATAACAATACCTTCCATTTGTGAACCGCGAATAAATTCATATTTAAATTTAGGCATATTAGACTTCATAAAGCTATTTAAAAAGTATTCTTTTTGTTCAAGAGAGTTTCTACCTATAAGGTGTCTTAATTGATAATGATAAGTAGCTATATGAGATTTAGTATTTATGGCATTTAATAGTGTTGATAAATCACTATAGCCAAAAAAAGGCTTAGGATTATCTGATATAGTTTGAAAATCGATGTAATCTAGTGTTTCATTAGAAAGATCTCCACCAGAAAGGTCAAAGATAGCCTTGATGTTAGGGTCATTAAAATATGTATTGAGTACATCAGCTCTTTCCTGCCCAGTACCATTAAATGGTCCTTGCTTTTTATAAAATATAGATGAAAGAAGGGGATTTAATCCAAGCTCTTTAAGACATGCTATTAAAGTATCGATTTTATCTTTATTTGCTATATCAATACCATTAGAATTAGCTACAAGTCCAATATAGTCATTAGTTTTTAATAATGAATTCAAATAAACATCTCCTTTATTTATACTTATTTATTATATTATAAGCATAGATTTGCTAAATTTATAGATAATATTATTAAAAATCACCATATTTTGATATTAGTTATGTAAATATGATATACTGTATGAGTGAAAAATTAAGTGTATGAGGTGTTGTAATAATGGAAGGAAAAATTTTACAAGAATATATAAAAAATATTACTAAAGCAAGTACATATTTTATATTTAAAAATGGACCAGTAAAGAAATTACAAGAAGAAGGAAAGCTTACTGATGAAGAAGTAAAAGAAATGCAAGTTTATATGCAAAATCATTTAGCATATTTATATAATGTATTATTAGAAGAAAGCAATTTAAAGAAATTTGATTTAATAGTAGGAACTATGAATAATTTCTATGTAAATGATAATGAGAATATTGAATTATGTGATGATGGATTTGATAAATTCTTTGAAGGATTATTCCCAAAGACAAACAATATAACAATGAAATAATAAAAAATATAGGAGATAGTTTAATGTATATAGCATTTGGAAATAGAGTTGTAGACAGCATGGATATGAAAAAATTAATTGAGGATAATACTGAATTTAAAGTAATAAAAGATATGAGTAAAGGCTCTAAGAGAGAAGATATAGTTGCTTTCAATTTAAGTATGAACATTGATTTGTTAAATGAAGAGTTAAGTGAAGAATTTAATTTAAGTGAATTAGATGAAGACATTTTATTTGAAGAGTATATGGCTCTTACAGAAGAAATTGCAGTAGAAATAGAAGAATTCCTTGATGATGATGTAATAATGAAGTTTGCAGCATATAAAATGGATTCATCGGATAATGATATAAAGGCAGTTATTGTCATAGCGCAAGAAGAGTTAGGAATGCCTAAAGTTAAGGATGTAATGAAAAGATTATTAACTCAAGTTGAGTAGCATTATTATTTCAATATTGCCTTTGCAAGTAATTTCATAGATAAATGTAATGATTATAAAAAGGTGAGGTAGGATGTCAGTTTATTTAAAAGATATGTTATCAGTAATTAAAGAACTAGATATAGATGCTATGAAAGTGTCAGAAAAACGTTGGAATAACATAGCAAAGCCGCTTAATGGTTTAGGTCTATTAGAAGAAGTAGTTATTAAGATAGCTGGAATAACAAGGAACCCCAATGTAAATCTTAAAAAGCGAGCTGTTGTAGTGATGTGTGCTGATAATGGGGTAGTTGAAGAAGGAGTAACACAGACAGGACAGGAAGTTACAGCAATTGTAGCTGCAAATATGGTTAAGGGCGAGACATCTGTTAATAATATGGCAAAGTGTGTAAATGTAGATGTAATACCTGTTGATATAGGCATAGCAAGAGATATGTATATTGATGGTCTAATAGAAAAAAAGTTGATGTATGGTACTAAGAATATGACTAAAGAGCCTGCAATGACAAAATATACGGCTATAGAAGCTGTTGAATGCGGTATTAAAATAGTTAAAGATTTAAAGGATAAAGGATATGGAATAATTGCTACCGGTGAAATGGGTATTGGTAATACAACTACTAGCAGCGCAATTGCAGCTGTTCTTTTAGATAGAAATGTGGAAGAGGTAACAGGAAGAGGAGCAGGGTTATCATCAAGTGGTTTAGATAAGAAGATAAATTCAATAAAGAAAGCCATCGAAATTAATAATCCAGAAAAGGAAGATCCGATTGATGTTTTAAGTAAAGTTGGAGGCCTTGATATTGCAGGACTTGTGGGTGTATTTATTGGTGGAGCAGCATTAAATATTCCTATAGTCATTGATGGATTTATTTCTGCAGTGGCAGCTTTAGTGGCTGTGAAGATTTGTCCAAAAGTTAAAGGATATATCATACCATCTCATTTATCAAAAGAACCTGCTGCAATTGCAATTATGGAAGAATTGAATTTAAATCCATTTATAGATTGCAATATGTGTTTAGGAGAAGGTACAGGTGCTGTAGCGGTAATGCCATTATTAGATATGGCCATGACAGTGTATAAAAATATGAGCACCTTTGAAGAAATAAATATTGATAAATACAAACCATTAAGTTAATTTATAATTATATAGTTTTTAGCAAAGAATCAGAAACTTCTTTATTAGGGGTTTCTGATTTAATTAGCTTGTAAATAAAAATACTGTATAGTTAAATTCTTTTAAAGGAGGTAGTTTTATGCTTGCATTAGTTACTGGTGGGGCAGCCAGTGGAAAATCAGAATATGCTGAAAATATAAGTATGTCTCGAAAAAAAGGTTCATTAATATATATTGCTACAATGATGCCCTATGATGATGAATGTCATAAAAAGATAGCAAGACATAGAGAAATGAGAATAGAAAAGGGATTTCATACAATAGAATGCCCTTATGGTTTAGACTCCATAAAAAGTAAGGATATTACTAAGGATAGTACAATTCTGTTAGAATGTATTTCTAATTTATTAGCTAATGAAATGTATAATAAAAATAGATGTAGAGAAAATGCTGTAGCAGAAATTATAAGAGGAATTAGAATATTAAAAGATAAATGTGAAAATTTGGTTATTGTAAGTAATGAAATTTTTTCTGATGGGAATAAATATGATGCAGATACAGAAGATTATATTAAAAATTTAGCTATAATAAATAAAGAGTTATCAATTATGGCCGATGAAGTTATAGAGATAGTTTATGGAATAGAAGTAAGAATAAAATAATTCTTCTTATAGAAGTTTAGAAATTGTAGGTGATTAAAGATGAAAAATATTTTAGAATCAATGATAATTACATTTTCTATGTACTCTAAAATTCCTATGCCTAATATTGATTGGAAAAAGGAAAATATGAAATATGCCATGTGCTTTTTCCCATTGGTGGGACTTGTAATAGGAATAATAATGGCTGCATGGATGTACTTAGCTAAATTTTTAGCAATAGGTAGTATTTTATTTGCTGGTATTGCTACTATTATACCAGTAATTATTACTGGTGGAATACATATTGATGGATTTTGTGATACAGTAGATGCTAGAAGTTCACATCAAAGTAGAGAAAAAAAGTTGGAAATTTTAAAGGATCCTCATATTGGAGCCTTTGCTTTAATATATTGTGTTGTATATTTCATTGCAGTATTTTCTTTTTGGACAGAAGTTAATATAACAATAGATAATATAATTTTTATTGCTCTAGTATTTATGCTATCAAGAGCTTTTAGTGCATTTGCAATTGTTACATTTAAATGTTCGAAAAATAGTGGTCTTGCATATATGTTTTCCAATGCAGCTGAAAGACAAGTGGTAAAGAAATGTATGTTTGTTTACATTGGGATTATTTTTGTTATAATGCTATTTATAAATAGATTATTGGCCATTGGTACAATAATTTTGACAATTTTATGTTTTGTTAAGTATAAGAAAATGTCGTATAATGAATTTGAAGGAATAACTGGTGACTTAGCTGGATATTTCTTACAAATATTAGAATTTATACTATTAATAGCTGTAGTTATTTTTGGAGGAACACCATGATAGAGTTTGTAATAGGCGGAACAGCACAAGGAAAGCTTAAATATGTATTGGATAAGAATAATCTGACTAAAGAGGATGTTTGTAATGGTGAAGAATGTGATTACAATAATATAAATAAAAGGGTATTATACAATTTCCATTTATTATGTAGAAGGCTTTTAAAGGATAATATTAATATACTTTCTTTTGTTGAAGCACTATTGGAAAAAAATAATGATATTATCATAATTAGTGATGAAATTGGTTGTGGAATTGTCCCTTTAGATAAAGAAGAAAGAATTTGGAGAGAAGAAACAGGAAGGGCATGTACAAATATTGCTAAGAAAGCAGCCATTGTTATCAGAGTAATGGCTGGTGTACCTGTAATTATAAAAAAAGAAAATACACATGATGAGAGAAATGAAAAGACAAATTTCAGTTCAACTTTAAGTGTTGCATTAATTCGTCATGGTATAACTGAAGGTAATAAAAATAAAAAATATATAGGTGTTACAGATGAAAGTCTTTCTCTAAATGGTATATATTCATTATTTGATGCTATATCAAAAGAAATTTATCCAAGAGCTTATAAAGTATACTCAAGTCCAATGAAGAGATGTGTGGAATCGGCTAAGATGATATATCCTAAAGCAGAAATCATAATAAAAGATGATTTAAAGGAAACAAACTTTGGCGATTTTGAAAATAAGAATTATGATCAGTTAAAAGATGACCTTAATTATCAAAGATGGTTGGCTAGTGGTGGAACTTTCAATATACCAAATGGTGAAAGGCGTGAAGAGTTTATCACAAGATGTCAGAAGTGCTTTGAAGAAATAATAAATCAATCGTTAGGTGAAGAATGTGTTGCCTTGATTGTTCATGGCGGTACAATAATGGCTATTTTAGACAAGTATTCTAGTCCACATGAGGACTTTTATAATTGGCAAGTTAAAAATGGACAAGGCTATTTTATTGAAATTGATAAAAATAGCTGGATTAATAATAAGAAAGCACATGTTATAAGAGAAATAAAATAATAAAAAAAGATTCATATAGATTTTAGAAATGGTTTCATATTGATATTAGGTAGTAAAGAAAGTAGTTATTGGAATGCTTATTTTATTTTTTATAAAAATGAATATCTCTATGTCTGATTTAAGATTCTTTAAATAGTATCTTTAATTAAATATAGTAATAAAAGCATAAAAAAATAATAAAATTACAATGAATAGATTGATTAAAATAGGAGAAATTTTATGACAGAGTTTTTTAGTAATTTTGGTAAAAAGATATCTAATGTAGGGCAAGAAACTGTTAAAAGAACTAAGGAAATAGCTGAGATAAGCAAGCTAACTAATAAGATAAAAGATGAAGAAAAGAAGATTGATGGATTATATACTGAATTAGGAAAGAAATATTTTACACTATATGCTAGAAATCAAGTGGCGGAGATACAGGATATTTGTTCATGTATAACAGAGTCACTTCAAGTATTGGAAGCAATGAAGAAAGAGCTTCAACTTATAAAGGGAATAAAAATTTGTAGTAACTGTGGAACAGAACAAGATAATACTGTAGCATATTGTTCAAAATGTGGAGCAAAACTTGTGGAAGAAGTGAAAGCTGAAGTAGTTGAAGAGGTAGAGAGTATTCAAGAAAAAGCAGAAGATACAGAAAATAGCATGGAGGAAGATAAATAAAATAGTATTAATCTTTGACTATTTATAATCAATATAGTATAATTTTATATAATAACGCTTAGTAACTAGAATATTACTGAGCGTTATTTTTATATGAAAAAATAGTTTAGGAAGATGGATTTAGGAATATTTTATGGTTGGTAGTTACCATTAGAAAGTCCAAGGGAATTAAGTGAAGTAGGAGTATTGGCTCCAAGCTTCGTAAAGCCAGTATTATTACACCAATCAGAATTAAAGCCACTACATCCATATATTTGGTTATAAGGGCTCCAAAAGCTACCTGGACCTCGTCCACCACCAAAAAATAAGAATAATATTACTAGTGAGTTAAAGCAGGAGTTACTAAAGGCTGTAAAATCATTGCCATAATTATAAAAATGGTTACAGCAAGAAATTTCATTATTATAGTCATTAAATGACATGTATTTCATCTCCTATCATTAGATTTATATTATATACTATTGAAAAAAGAAGGGTTTGTTTAAAATTTTATTTATGAAATAAATAAAAGAACTTTAGTTTAGTGAAAGTGTAAAGAAGATAAAAGTGATTTGATATGAAATGAAAAAGTATATGAAATCACAGATGCTAATTAATAAACATAAAGGAGAAAGTAAAATGAAAATTAATAAAAGCATATGTCCACTTTGTGGCAAACATAATAATTGTGGATATGAAAATGGTTTAACACATAATGGTTGCTGGTGTGAGAAAATAGAAGTTCCCAAAGAATTAAGAGAAATGATACCTGAAAACTTAAGAGGTAAGGCTTGTATTTGTAAAGAATGTGTAATTAAATATAAAGAGAAAAATAAGAAGTAGATAATAAAGTTTTTTGAGATTAATATATTTTAGTAGTTATATAAAAAATCAACTATATGAAAAATAGTTGATTTTTTATTTTACAAAGTTAAATATGTTGATTTTAAAATATACATATTTAGTTTTACTTGAAAAAATGGGATATTTTCATATACTATATTTATATTAGGTAGAATTTAGGAGGAGTTATCATTGTCTACATTAATAGTAGGTGCAAAAAATATTGGACATGCTTTTAAAAGCTACATATTATAGTTCTCTTAATCAAATATCCCAGAAACTAGAAGTATCTAAAAGAAGTATTTATTATGATATTTGTAAATTAAATGAATGTTTAGAATACTATAATGTATCTGGGCTAAAAGTTGTTAGAGAAAAGGAATATTTATTGATGAAAATAATAAGAAAAAAAATAACCAGAAAAGTTTCAAAGTATATCGTGAATTAATTTTGAAATATAGACACTCAAAACCTAAACAAGAGAAGAATATTAGTAAGTTAATTGAAAATCCTAATTTAAAATTTGCTAAAGATGCAAGAACTTCAATTAATTATAGATGACTATATTGATTATTATAACAATGATCGTTGCAAATGGAATTTAAAAAAGCTAACTCTGTACAATACAGAAATCAGCTTTTAAATTCCTAACTCTCTTTTTTAAAATGTCCTTGACATAGGTACCACTTTACCAATTATCTAAGCCATACTTTTTGATTTTATGATTCTTTCTTTAATACTAAGCCTTTGCTTCTGATACAAGTACATTCTTTTTCTTCAGTTGTGTGAAGACATTGATATTTAATTTTTTTAGGTGCTTGAACCTCAATAGTTTTCTTTGTTAAATTTTCATTATTAGCCATATTAAATCTCCTTTATATGTATTTACAAAATTGTATGATATATTTCATTTAGCAATATTATATAGTTTTTAATAGTAATTATCAAATATCTAATATGTAAATTAAAAAGAAGATTTGAGGATTATAGAGTATTTTAATAATAATTTTAAAAAAGAAAGGTAGAATAAACTTTATTGGAAAAAAAGTAAAAATTATTCTGGGAATAATTTCTATAAAGTATTATAATAAAATTATTAAGTGAATTTATGAAAATTTATACAAAATAAGTTTAATAGCTAAATAAATGGAAATAATTACAAGTAAATAAGTTTTTATAATCACTATAATAAAAATGTAGTCAATAATTGAAAGAAGGGGTTATTGTGGAAAGTGTAGTATTTAATGTAAGTGAAAGAAATGAAAAAGGTAAAAAAGTAAGAATGCATGGAGAAGTACCAGCAGTACTTTATGGATCACATTTAGACAATACAGTGTCAATTAAGATTACTAGAAAAGACATGTACAAACTTTTAACATTGGCTAAAAGTTCAATTCTTTCTCTAAATTTAAATGGACATATTGAAAATTGTGTAGTTAAGGAATTACAAACAGATCCTTTTGGAAAGGTGATACACATTGATTTTCAAGATATTAAGAAAAATGAAAAGATTAAGATGAAGATACCAGTGGTATTTGATGGACAATCTGCTCTAGAAGGGCGTCAATTATTATTAGAAGTTTTAATTTCAGAAGTTGAATTATATGGTGAAGCTAGTAAGCTTCCAGAAAATATTAAATGTCATGTAGGAAAATTAAATTTTGGTGATAAAATACTTGTTAAAGATTTAGTTATTCCAGAAGGAATGAGATTAGATGCCGTTGAGGATGCAATAGTAGCAACAATTGGTGATAATAGCGCTGTAGATACTGATGATACTGAAAATCAAGAGACAAAAGAACCTGAATTAATAGGAAAAAAAGAAGATTTATAAAGGTAGAAAACCGTTATATAAAGATATATATGATGAAAAGCATGGAGATTTTTAAATTCCATGCTTTTTTACTTAAAAATAAAAATTATCATTTAGTATTAATTTCTACTTATTCATATGCATTAAAAAAATTATACTTTTAATTAAGGAAAAAACTATTTATAATATTAGTAGATAATTATTATTAAGTAAAAACTTAATAAAAGGAAGGAGCAATTAAAATGGACGAAGCAAAGATATTAGGAATGCTGAAATTAAATCCAATTGCTATAAAAAATATAGATAATCCTACTGAGGAAATGAAAATTATAGCTCTTAAAAGAGATGGGCTTTTATTAAGATACATAGAAAATACTACAAAGGAAATGGAAGAGATAGCAATAAAATCAAATCCAAGAGCCATAGAGTTTGTAGAGAATCCATCAGAAGAAATGATGAAATATGCTGTTCTTGCTGGATGGAGCAATTTAAATTATATAAAAAAACCAAGTTATGATGTTATAAAGCTAGCTATAGAGCAGAGGGGATGGGCAATACAGTATGTAAAGGAAGTAGCTGAAGAGTTGCAAATAATGGCTGTACGAAAAGATTATGATTCTATAAAATATATAGAGGAACCATCTGAAGCGGTTCAAATTGAAGCAGTAAAGGCAAAGTATGATGCTTTAAGATATATTAAAACTCCTTGTTTTAAGGCAGAAATAGAGGCTGTTAAAAATAATGAAGCTGCCATAAACTTTATTTATGGATTAGATGCTAATAAGATGAAGGCTTTTTTAAGGGCTAATATATTAGTAATAAAATATATCGTAAGAAGAGTTGAAAAAGATGATGTTATTGAAGTATTGAAAGAGGTATTATCAAAAGATGATGTTGATGAAAAATATGTAAGAGACTTTTTAAAATGCAGTTGCATTGATAGAGAGTGTGATAAGATAGATTTGGATAAGATATTATTTATCTATGAATATGGCAGTAAGAAGGCAAAAAGAATAGCTGTTGATGAAAAGCTAAGGATTATTTAGGAGGACATAAAATGAATTTTATTGATACATTAAAAAGTGTGGAATTAGTATTAGCCAGTGGTGATGTGCCTTTAGTAGTAGGTGAAAGTGGTATAGGAAAGACAGCGTTAGCTAAGAAATTATCAAGAAAAAACGGATGGAGCTTTATTGTAATAGATGGAAACTTATTAAAGGAAGGAGAAATAGGTGGACTTCCTACTGTTGAATCTTACACTAAAGTTGATAGTAATGGGATATTACATGAAATTAAAACTACAGTATATGCTGTTCATAGTAAGTTAAGAGAAGTTGATGAAGAAATATCAAAAGGGAATTCAGTACTTTTATTCATTGATGAAATCAATAGATGTGAACATACAGTGCAACAGGAATTAATGAATTTAATATTAAATAGAGAAATAAATGGCTATAAACTACATGATAATGTAAACATACTAGCAGCTATGAATCCATCTAGCAAATATAGTGCAGATTTTGACTATCAAGTAGTTGATATGGATGCAGCACAGGAAAATAGATTTGTATGGCTTAATATGGAAAGTGATAAAAATACATGGATAAAATGGGCTATAGAATCAAATATAGATAGTAAAGTAATAGAATTTATTTCTACATTCCCTGAATACTTAAATAAGTCAAATGAAGAGGATGTAAGAGCAACTCCAAGAAGTTATGAAAGAGTATCTAAGTCCTATAAGCTTTATAAAGAAAGTAATGG
The DNA here is from genome assembly GCF_014287815.1 of Clostridium lentum. Lineage (GTDB taxonomy): Bacteria > Bacillota > Clostridia > Clostridiales > Clostridiaceae > Clostridium > Clostridium lentum. Next base: position 9,626 of record NZ_JACOOQ010000014.1, on the reverse strand, counting down.
AGAAATACCAAGAACAGTATTTTTAAATGTAATAAGAGGTAATGTGGGAAAGGTTATTGCAGAAGAATTTATTAGCTTTGTGGAAGCAGAACATAGTCCTCTTATAGCTTATGAAGATGTTTTTACAGGTGAATTTCTAAGTGAAGAGGTAAAGGAAAAAGTTAAAGAAGAAAGCCATACTAGATTGTATTTATGCGCTAATAATATCTTAAAGGCATTAGAAACTCAATTAACTGCTGAAAGCTTGTCTAATGATTTTTATTTAGAGAGATTAATTGAATTTTTAAAAGTTTATCCAACTGATTTAATGGTAGGCATAATGAAGGATATTAAAAGTAATTATCCAGTTATATATGAAGAAGCACTTAATAATGAAAAGTTTATTGAAAGTTATTTTGAGTCTTATAGTATGATAAGGGGATAAAATATGGAAAGTTATTTTGAAAGGCGAGTAAATAAACTTTATCAACAAGTAAATAAACTTATAGATAGTGCTGAGATGTATAAAGCCAAGAGAAATGGTGAAAAATTTCAACCTGAAATAACAAAAGAGTTTAAGGAAGATTTTTTTAAATTAGTTGATAAAGTTATCTTAAGTCTTATGGAAGACAAGGATAATTTTTATGGATATTTTTTATTTCAAATGGGAAGAGAAATAAGATTTGATATAACCAGTGCCAGTGGAGTAAGTTTTAAAGGTGCTAAATATGTTATTTATTTTAATCCTATATTGTTTCTTCAATTGAATATGAAACAAATGGAAACAACTATAAAGCATGAAATACATCATGTTCTATCACTTCATTTATCTAGAGCAAAAGAGCTTAAAAATAAATATAGTACATTAACTGTGAATTTAGCAATGGATATAGTAGTAAATCAATATCTAGACAATCTACCTCCTTATTCAACTACTTTAAAGGGTGTAAATCTTAAATATAATCTTAATATGGAAGCATATAATACCTTAGAGTATTATGCTGAAAAAATACAAAGTGAATTGGATCTTATGGAAGAAAATGATGAAGGAGAAGAAGATGATAGTCAAATGACAAATTCTATGATAGAGTCTTATAATCCTGAAAAGATGCATGATATGTGGCAGGAAAGTGATGAGTTTGATGAAAAGACTTTAAGAGAATTTGCGGAAAAAGTTATTAATGCATCACAAAAGGGAACAATTCCTTCACAAGTGGAGTCATTAATAGCTAACTTAAAAAATAGTCAAGGAGAAATACCTTGGAATATTATGCTTAAGAAACTTATGGGTACTGTAGAAAGTAATAAAAAGAAGACTATAACTAGAAGAAATAGAAGGCAACCTAATAGACTTGATTTAAGAGGGGAAATACGAAACCATAAGTCTGAAATTGCTGTGGCCATTGACATAAGTGGAAGTATAAGTAATGAAGAGTTTAAACAAGCTATAAAAGAAGTGTTGTCTATTGTAAAGAACTATAATCATGAAATTACTATCATTGAATGTGACAAGGAAGTTAAAAGGGTTTATAAGGCAAAATCAGTGAGAGACATAAAGAAAAGGCTGACATCAGGAGGAGCTACTAAGTTTACTCCTGTATTTGAATATGCTAATAACACTAAGTGTAATCTTCTTATATACTTCACTGATGGTAAGGGTGAAAGAAAGTTAGAAGTGGTTCCAAGGGGATATAGGACTTTATGGGTAATATCAGGAAGGGGAGATGAACTTTCATTAGATGAATCTTACGGACCAGTGAAAAAACTCAGCAATGTAGAAGTTAAAGATACTGAACTTGAGCTTAAAGATGTTAAGACTGATGGATACTCAATGAATAATCAGGAACCTATTTTTTAGTTTAATTTTAATTAATAGAAATTAATAATTTTAGAGGAGTTGATAGAGTTAAAAAATAGAGAATATAATATTTTATTAAATTTATATTATAGCTTCTATTTTTTGCAAATGATTTATAAAAAAGTAATTTTATTTTTACCAAATCAATATAATTATTACAAGTATTTTATTATTTTGATGAGGTGATAATTTGAAGGTAAGAGAAGAATGGGATTCAAGAACTACATTTATTTTGGCAGCAATAGGATCGGCAGTGGGGCTTGGTAATGCATGGCGATTTCCAGGTCTGGCTGCAAAATATGGTGGAGGAGCTTTTTTACTGATATATACAATTGCTATGCTAGCACTAGGAATTCCTTTGTTAACTATGGAAATAGCTATTGGTAGAAAAACAAGAGAAGGAGCTCCAGGAGCATTTAGAACCATAAATAAAAAATCAGAGTTTGTTGGTTGGGCAGCTACAACTAATGCTTTTGCAATTTCAACTTATTATGCAGTAGTTTTTGCTTGGGTAATTGCTATGGCTGTTTTTAGCTTTAAATTTACTGGGATGGTAGGTGATTCTCAAGCAGCAAGTTCTTTATTTGCTAATATAACAGAAACTTCATGGACTATTTCAGGAGCTCAAATACCGTGGGTTATGATAATAATGCTTTTAGTGGCTTGGACTTTAATTTATTTATGCATAAGGCGAGGAACTTCTAGTGTAGGAAGGGTAGTAAAATATACAGGTCTTACATTACCTTTGTTATTTTTAATAATAATGGCTATTAAGGGTATTTCCATGCCAGGTGGTATAGAAGGTATAGGAAAACTATTTACCCCAGATTTTGCTAAAATAATAGATGAAGGATTAATGTCAAATTTAGTTATTGATGCAATTGGGCAAGTATTTTATAGTCTATCTATTATGATGGCTATTATGATTGCATATGGTTCTTATTTAAGTGATTCAGCTAATATTGCTAAAGATGCTACAGTAATTGCTTTTGCTGACTTAGGTGTAAGTATCTTATCAGGAATTGTCATGTTTACTACCATGTATGGTGTTGGAATGACTATAAATGATATGTCAGCATCAGGAATAGCAACTGCCTTTATTATTTTTCCACAAGCAATCGCAAATTTAACAAACACTGGATGGGTTAATGCGATCTTCGGTATGATATTTTATTTATGCTTAGCTTCTTTAGCTGTAGACTCAGCATTTTCTATAGTAGAAGGTGTTTCAACAGGAGTGGCAGATAGATTTAAACTAAATAAAAGAAAAACTACAATGACCATATGTATTGTGGCAGCTTTAATTTCCTTAATATTTATATCTAGATCAGGATTAGCATGGCTAGATATTGTTGATAACTGGACTAATCAATATAATATGATTATCATAGGCACTTTAGAATGTATAGTAATTGGATGGATATTTAAGCCAGCAAAGGTTTTAAAGGAAGTAAATAGGAATGCATCAGGATATAAAATGCCTAAATGGTGGTTTATAGGCTCAATTAAGTTTATTGCACCAATAGCTTTAACTGGATTCTGCATTTGGAATTTATATTCATTATTTGCTGGAGGAGGCATATATGGAAGGGAATCAGGATATCCATTATGGGCTAATATTATGGGAGGATGGTCAGTAACATTTTTAGTTTTTGCCAGTGGATTTATTGCTAAAGTTATAATAAATCATCGAAAGAAAAGTAGTTTTAATGATGAAATAAAAAAATGGGATTAGATTATATATGGCGGTATACTAATTATGGTAAACTGCCATATTATTTTTAGAAAAGTGGTGGATTAAAAAAATAAATTTAAGATATAATTAAAGATAGAATTGTATTTTTTAATTAATATATTTAGAAAAAATAATGGCTGTTTTTAACTACAGCCTTTTATTTTTGCAGTTGTATAAAGAAGAGGTGGATATTTTGGATAATACATATATGTTTGAAAATTATATTTCGATTGGGAGAAGCTTTGTGGCAGAAAAAAATTATCTTAAGGCGTTAAAGTTTTTAAAGAAAGCTTATGCTTGTCCAGATGGGAAAAAAGATATAGATTTAATTTTAGATTTAGCATTTCTTTATGATAAAATTGCTGATTTTAATTCAGCAGAAAAGATGTATAAGATGGCATTGGACATTGATAATACTTGTGCTATAGCTTATTATGGTTTAGGTATAATTTATGATGATGATGAATTATATGAAGAAGCTATTGAATGTTATAAAAAAGCCATAGAAAATGATAATAAATATGAAAAAGCTTATTTCTTTTTAGCGAATGCTTATGATGAACTTGGTAATAAGGAGGAAGCTATTAAAAACTATACAGAGGTACTTAAGTTAAATTCAAAGGATTTATGGGCAAATGCCAATTTAGGATGTATTTATGACGAATTAGGGGATACAAGACTAGCATTTAAATATATGGAAAAAGCGCTGGAACTTTCACCGAAACATTTTAGAATTCTATTTAATATGGGAGTATTTAGTAAAAAATTAGGTAATGAAGAAGCAGCTATAGAATATTACAAGAAATCAATTGAAGTAGAGCCATATTATCCGTATAGTTATCTTAATTATGCTGTAATTTATCGTGAAAAAGAAGACTATATGAAGGCCATAGAAATAATTAATGAAGGAATAAAAGAAAATCCAAAAGAAGGTTTTCTTTATTATAATAGAGCATGTTTTTATGCGGCCATAAGTGAATTGGATTTAGCATTAAATGATGTTTTTAAATCCATTAAGCTCAATGACTTTTTTGTAGAGTACATGAAGAAAGATAGGGAATTAGACAGAATTAGAACTTTAGAGAGATATAAAAAAATCTTTAACTAGTGATTCACATAAGTTTAATTAGTATAATATAAACTATTTATGGCATAAGAAAAATGAATTTTTAAAAAAATATGAAGGATTTGGAAGAAAAATATAGAATAATAACTTTATAAGTATTCAGTGATTTAAAGAGGAGGATGAAATGGGGGGTACAGATACTTGTAAAGAAAATATTAAAGATAAAATAGGAATAGAATACTTTGATAAAAAGGATGCGTGTAAGATTGCTAATATAAGTCCTACTACTATAGATAATTACAGGAAAAAAAATATAATATCAGTTAAGCGTTATGGTAATAAAAATTATTATAGTCTTTCAGATATAGAAATATTGAGAAATAATATTATGCTAAATAAGAAGAATATTAGAAAAGATCTAGTGGTAGATAATATAGAAACTGTTGAACCTAAAGATATAGTATCTAGCAACAATAAAAGTAGTAAAAGCAGAAGAAGTGCCAGTGAGATAGATAAGCTTAGGCGAATAATAGATGATTATGCAGAAGAAAATGCTATATTAACAAAAAAGGTTAATCAATTAACATTATCAATAGGTGATAATGAGAATAACTTAAGAAAACATAAAAATACCATGGAATTTTTTGAAAAAGAAATAGAGAGTTTAAAAAAAGAAATAGCAATATTAAGAAAGAAACTTAATGAAAAAAATCAACTTATTAGTGAGTTGAAAGATAATAATTTAGAATTAAATGAGGAAATCTTAAAAGCTCAAGCAGATATAGTAGAACTAACAACTACTAGAAATAATGCTAAGGAGGCTTTCAATAATTTAGTGGGAGAAATAAAAGGGATTGTGAAGGAAGCTTCTACTAAAAGTTCTGAAATAGCAGAACTGAAAGTTTATAAAGCTAATTATATACAAGTGCTTGCAAAAATAGCCAAGCTAGAGAAAGAGAAAAAAGCAGACCGTGATGAAGAGATTCGTAGGTTAATTAAGATTAATAGTGACTTAAATGAAAAATGCGATAAGCTAATGAGACAATCTGATCAATACCAAATGCTTATTTTAGATAAAGTAGAAAGCAAGAGGTTAGGTAATAATGAATATACTACAGAAAGAAAATTTACATTTACAGATAAGCTTAAAGATTTATTTAAAAAGTAATAATATTATCGTATATTTGATGGTTGTTATTTAAATCTAATATAATTATACTAAAATAGTATCATTAAGTATAAAACGTATACTATGAATAACTATAAGTATGATTTTAGGAGGAGAAAATGGCATATATACAAGTGATAAATGAATGTAAAAGATACAGAATGGGAGAAAGCACAATAGTAGCAAATAATAATATCAATTTTGAGATAGAAAAAGGTGAGTTTGTTATTATTTTAGGGCCAAGTGGAGCTGGTAAGTCTACTGTATTAAACATACTTGGAGGAATGGATAGCTGTGATGAAGGTCAAATAATTATAGATGGAGTGGATATTTCAAAATATAATAGTAAGCAACTTACCAAATATCGAAGAAATGATGTAGGATTTGTTTTTCAATTTTATAATTTAGTACAAAACTTAACAGCTAGAGAAAACGTTGAACTGGCTTCACAAATAGTAACTAATGCATTAGATATTGATGAAACATTAAAATTAGTGGGGCTTGAACATAGAAAGAATAATTTTCCAGCTCAGTTATCAGGAGGAGAGCAACAGAGAGTGGCTATAGCAAGAGCAATAGCTAAAAATCCAAAGTTGTTACTTTGTGATGAACCAACAGGTGCTCTTGATTATACTACGGGAAAGCAAATATTAAAAACATTACAGGATACCTGCAGAAATACTGGGACAACCGTAATTGTTATAACACATAATTCGGCATTGGCACCGATGGCTGATAGAGTAATTAGAATAAATGATGCTAAAGTAAGAAGCATTGAAGTTAATTCAAATCCATCACCAGTTGAAACAATAGAGTGGTAGGAGGAGAATATGAAAATAAAAGCATATAGTAAGTCAATATTAAGAGAAATTAAATCATCAAAAGCTAGATTTATTTCGATATTAGTAATTATTTTGTTAGGTGTTGCTTTTTATTCAGGTATAAAAGCTTCAGGACCTAATATGAAAGCAGCAATTGAAAATTTTTATAATGAATATAATTTGATGGATGCTAAGATAGTTTCAAGTGTAGGGTTAAGTCAGGAAGATTTAAAGTTACTAGATAATAATGATAAAATATTAGATTACTATGCATCACATACTATAGATGCCAATTTAACTAATATAAATAGTGTTGTTAAATTTATGGAATATGACCAAGATAAATCTGTCAACATAAACTCTTTAGAGATATTAGAAGGTAGGCTACCAAAAAATATAGGAGAGATAGCACTAGATGAGCAAGCTTTAAAGTATGGTGATTTTAAAATTGGTGATACATATACAATTCAGTGTGATGATAATATAGAAAATCAATTAAATAATAATTCATTTAAGATTGTAGGTATTGTTAGAAGTCCATTATATATAGAAAAGCTAGCAAAAGGTACAACAACTGTAGGTAAGGGGATTGTAGATTATTTTGCTATATTAAATAAGAACGATTTTTCTATGGAAGTTTATTCAGAAATATATATTACCTTTAAAAATACTAAGGATTTAGAAACATATAGTGATGAATATGCTGAAAAAATGAAAGAAAATATGAAATATATTGAAGAATTATTTTCAAGTAGACCAGATGAAAGGCTTGAAGAAATAAAAATAAAGGCTATAGAGGAAATAAGAAAAAACTATGTGGATGCAATAGGAAGTGACTTCTATATATCTATGATAGAAAGTCAATTACCAAAGATTGATGATGTAAAATATTATTTCTTTGATAGAAATGATAACCCAGGATACTCTGAATTTTATGATGTAGTTAAGAGAATTAATTCAATAGCAACAGTGTTTCCTATAGTATTTTTTATAGTGGCAGTTTTAATTTGTCTTACTACAATGACTAGAATGGTAGAAGAAAATAGAATTGAGATAGGAACAATGAAGGCATTAGGTTATAGTAATAGTGAAATATCTATAAAATATATACTATATGCTTCATTAGCAAGTATTTTAGGTGGAATTCTTGGTGTAATAATAGGGTTTAATTTATTTCCAAGAATAATATATAAGGCATATAGTACTCAATATGATTTGCCTGAATTAACAATAGTGTATTATTCATCATATATATTTCAAGCAATGATAATATCAATATTATGTACGGTTGGAGCTGCATTAATAGTTTTAAATGTAGATTTAAATAGTACTCCTTCAATATTAATGAGACCTAAAGCACCTAAAATAGGAAAAAGAATACTATTAGAAAGAATTACACTTATCTGGAGAAGATTAAATTTTAATGAAAAGGTTACATTTAGAAATCTATTTAGATATAAGCAACGTATGATAATGACTGTATTTGGTATAGCTTCATGTACTGCTATGATTATTACTGGCTTTGGTCTTAAGGATTCAATAGGAGATTTAACAAATAAACAGTTTAACAAGCTTTGGAAGTATCAAGCTACGGTAATATTTAATGAAAACATAGATAATGAGAATGAAGATGAATATATTAATAAATTAAATAATATAGAAGGATATGAAGATAGTTTAAAAATTCATCAAGAAATAGTAAGTATTTCAAAAGAGAATATAAATAAACAAAATGTTACTTTATATGTTCCAGAATCAAATACTAAAATTGATAATTTTGTTTTATTAAATAATAGAATAACTAAAGAAAAATATCAGTTAACTACTGATGGAGCTATAATAAATGAAAAACTTGCCAAGTTATTAGAAGTAAAAATTGGTGATGAAATAAGTTTTAATAATGCAGATAATAATTCATACAAAATTAAAGTTAAAGGCATATCAGAAAACTATTTAACTCATGCAATTTATATGTCAAAAGAATATTATAAAAATGTATTTAATAATGATGTTATTTATAATTCGCAATTTATAAAATTAAGTCAAGATAATTACAATGAAGATGATATTGCTAGTCAACTTATGGAATCTAATAAAGTCATAAATGTTACAATGACTTCTTATTTAGCAAAAACAACTAATGAATCAATGGACACTTTAAATGTAGTAGTGATAATATTAATAATTTCAGCTGGAGGACTAGCGCTAGTTGTTCTTTATAACTTAAATAATATTAATGTATCTGAAAGGATTAGAGAATTATCAACAATTAAAGTTTTAGGATTTTATGATTATGAAGTAACTATGTATATTTTAAGGGAAAACTTCATCTTAACAGCTTTAGGTATAATAATAGGTGTATTCATGGGGAAAATACTTCATGGATTTGTAATTACAACAGCAGAAGCAGATAATATGATGCTTTCACCTAATATATATATAATGAGCTTTATTTACTCTGTTATATTAACAATTGTATTTTCATTAATTGTAATGTTTATGATGCATAGAAAATTAAGGAAAATAAATATGATAGATGCTTTAAAATCTAATGAATAAATGTAGCTTGCGATATCTTGTCTTTAGGTGGTATAAGTAGATTATTTAAATATTTATATTTTATGATATAATTTAATGGTTGTTATACTCACTAGGGAGTAATTGGCGTATAAGAAATACGTGGCAAGTCAACATACTGGTTTTTACATGTGGCTTGTCTTAAATAATGAGACTAGTGTATAGCTTTATTTGCTATACACTAGTCTCTTTTTGTTTGTAAAAAGATTTATGTATATCAAATTCATCTATATTTTAAGTTATAACTGAAATTAATATGTAAGGTGTGATAAATGAAAAATAATACTTAAACAAATACTAATGGATAGTGTAAAGTTTCGTATGAAAAAATAGCATAGGGCTAATTTGGCATAATAATAGAAAAATAACTTTGAAATATCAATTAAAATTCGAAAATTGAATATGACAAAAAGACCTTCGGT
>NZ_JACOOQ010000013.1 GCF_014287815.1 Clostridium lentum | reverse complement strand
ATACGGAATAAAGTATTAATTAATAGGAAAAATATAGCATAGAACCGATGTTAGTTCTATGCCTTTTAGAATACTTAAAATTAAATTCCCGAAGGGAGCGTGGCGAAAGCCACTTTTTTATGAAATTATAAAAAATGTTCAGATAAATAATGCCAAAATGATAATTAATTAACATAAAAGTTAGTTGTTATAAAAAATACATATAATTATTTAAATCCTTAAAAAATCAAGGAAATGTATAAAAAAATTTTTTAATAAAAAACTAAAAATAGGTATTTACAAAATGAAAGAAAAAGAGTAATCTGTATCTAAAGAATAATTATTGTTAATTAATAAACATAATCTATTAAAATTTTTTATTTGGAGGAAGAATTAAATGAAAATAGTAGTAGTTGGATGTACTCATGCAGGAACAGCATCAGTAGTTAATTTAAAAGAACTTTATCCAGAAAGTGATATTACAATATATGAAAAGAATGATAATATATCATTTTTATCATGTGGTATTGCATTAAATGTTGGTAAGGTAATAGAAGATACAGAGAGTCTTTTTTATAACTCTCCTGAAAACTTAGCTAAATTAGGTGTTGTAACTAATATGAAGCATGAGGTATTAGATATAGACTTTGAAAATAAAACTTTAAAAGTTAAAAATTTAATCACAGAAGAAGTTTTTGAAGACAATTACGATAAATTAGTATTGACTTTAGGGTCATGGCCAATAGTACCAAGATTTGAAGGTGGAGAATTAGAAAATATAGTTTTATGTAAAAATCATGATCATGCACTAAATATAATAGAAAAATCAAAAGATGCAAAAAATGTTGTTATTATTGGTGCTGGATACATTGGTGTTGAACTTGTTGAAGCATTTGAAATGCAAGGTAAAAACGTAACACTAATAGATGCTGAAAAGAGAATAATGGCAAAATATTTAGATAAGGACTTTACAGATGTAGCTGAAAAGGAATTCTCAGATAGAGGAGTAAAATTAGTACTTGGAGAAAAAGTTCAAAAGTTTAATGGTGAAAATGGTAAAGTAACAGAAGTTATTACTGAAAATGGAACATATCAAGGTGATTTAGTAGTATTATGTATAGGATTTGCTCCTAATACTAAGTTGGTTCAAGGTAAATTAGATACATTACCAAATGGAGCTATTATAATAGATGAATATATGAGAACAAGCAAAGAAGATGTATTTGCAGCTGGAGATTGCTGTGTTGTAACATATAACCCTTCTAAGGATACAAGATATATTCCACTTGCTACCAATGCGGTAAGAATGGGAACGCTAGTTGCTAGAAATATAGTTAAACCAACACTTAAGTATATGGGAACTCAAGGAACTTCAGGAATAAAGATATATGAGCAAAATATAGCTTCAACAGGAATGACTGAAGAAGTAGCTAAGGCGACAACAAAGATGAATATTGCTACAGTTTCATTAACTGATAATTATAGACCAGAGTTTATGCCAACTTATGAACCAGCAACAATAAAGATTGTTTATGATGCAGATACAAGAAGAGTTTTAGGTGGACAGATAATTTCTAAAGTAGATTTAACTCAATTTATGAATACTTTATCAGTTGTTATACAAAATGATATGACAATAGAAGAATTAGCAATGACAGATTTCTTCTTCCAACCACATTACAATAAACCATGGAGCTTATTAAATGCAGTAGCACTTAAGGCTTTATAAAAAAAGGACTCGGATAGCGAGTCCTTTTTTAGTTAAAGGCTATGTACTGTTTAACTAAAATTGATTTTTAAATTTTAAAGGTGGACTAAAATTATTTTACAATATATAATATATTTTAGAGTTAATATATTTTTTAGGGATAATGGGAACGTTCCCTTAACTGTATACATGTTAAAAAGAATTAACAATTATAAATGATTATTGAGGAGGATTAATAATATGAAAAAGGTAATAGCTATAGGTGAAGCTTTAATTGATTTTATACCACATGAAAAAGGAAGAGCATTAAATGATGTAGAAAACTTTTTAAGAGTACCTGGCGGAGCTCCATTAAATGTTGCGGCAGCAGTAGCTAAGTTAGGTGGAAAATCACAAATGCTTACAAAGCTTGGACAAGATGGATTTGGTGATGCAATATTAAATGAAGTAAAACCTTTAGGTGTAGATGTTTCAAGAATATCAAGAACAAATGAAGCTAATACAGCTCTGGCATTTGTATCATTAAGAGAAGATGGAGAAAGAGATTTTTCATTCTATAGAAATCCAAGTGCAGATATGTTATTAAGTGCTGAAGAAATATGTGTAGAAGACTTTAATGAAAAAGATATATTGCATTTTTGTTCAGTAAGTTTAATAGATGCACCTATTAAAGAAGCACATAGAAGAGCTATAGAAATAGCTAAAGAAAAAGGATGTTTAATAAGCTTTGATCCTAATGTAAGATTACCATTATGGAAAAATCCTGAAGATTGCAGAAAGGCAATACTAGAATTCCTTCCATTATCAAATATAGTTAAGATAAGTGATGAAGAATTAGAATTTATAACTGGTATAAAAGATGAGAAGGAAGCTTTAGATTTTTTATTAACTGGTGATGTAAAGGTGATAATATATACAAAAGGAACTAATGGTGCAGAATTTATAACTAAGGAAAGAGTTATTTTCTCACCTTCATTTAAAGTTTCAGCACAAGATACAACAGGAGCAGGAGATTCATTTATTGGCTCATTATTATATCAAGTGGCAGAAGGGGAATATTCATTAGAGCAATTAGTAGATTTATCAGAAGAAAAAGTACAAGAAATATTAACTTTTTCTAATGCTACAGCAGCTTTAACTGTATGTAAAAAAGGTGCTATAGGTGCATTACCATTAAAAGAAGAAGTTTTAGCAAAAATCAGTGAGAGGTAAGTATATGATTACTAGAGCGGAATATGAGCAAAAAATTAAAGAGCATATAGATAATAATATGCCAAAGATTCTTTCAGATAAGTGGAGAAGTAAATATCATATAATGGCACCAATTGGTTGGATAAATGATCCTAATGGACTTTGTCAATTTAATGATGAATATCATGTCTTTTATCAATATTCACCTTTAGAAGCTAAAGGTGGTATGAAATTTTGGGGACATTTTGTATCTAAGGATTTAGTGCATTTTGAGGAAAGAGATATTGCCATATATCCAGATGTGAAGGAGGATAAGGATGGAGTATACTCTGGATCAGCATTTGTAAAAGATGATACAATGTATTTCTTCTATACAGGGAATGTTAAACATGATGGTGAGCATGATTATATACTTACAGGAAGAGAGCAAAATGTAATATTAGTTACAAGTAAAGATGGAGTAGAGTTTTCAGAAAAGAAGATTCTTTTAAGGAATTCAGACTTTCCAGAAAATATGTCACTTCATGTGAGAGATCCAAAAGTTTGGGAAGAAGATGGAACTTACTATATGGTTCTTGGAGCAAGAGGTAAGGATGATAAAGGATATGTATTATTATATAAATCATCAGATCTTTATAATTGGACGTTACATTCAGTACCAGCTGGTGGAGAAGAAAATATGGGATATATGTGGGAATGCCCTGATTTATTCTATGTAGATGGCAAGACTGTCTTTATGTTTTCACCACAAGGATTAAAAGCTGATGGATTTAAATATAATAATGTTTATCAAAGTGGATATGCTTTTGGAAACTTTGTAAATGATAAAAAAGAACTAAAGTTAGGAAACTTCGTAGAACTAGACAGAGGTTTTGACTTCTATGCACCTCAAACTTTTGAAGATACAAAAGGAAGAAGAATAATGATTGGTTGGATGGGTGTTCCTGATGCAATAGAACACAAAAATCCAACAGTGGAAAACTATTGGCAACATCAACTGACTTTGCCAAGAGAATTAAAGATAATTCATAATAAACTGTATCAATTACCATTAAAGGAATTAGAAACTTTAAGAAAAGATTTAATTGAAAGTAAAGTAAACTTAGATAATAACAATGTTTTAAATATCATAGATAGAAATACATTTGAGTTAAGAATTGATTTAGAGGAATGTAGCAAGTTTAGTATGAAGCTTAGAGAAGATTGTGTAGTATCTTTCACAGAAGGTGTATTTAAACTTATACAAGGAGACAGTGGATATGGTAGAGATGAAAGAGCTGCTTATATAAGTAATCTTAGAAGCATAGATATATTTAGTGACAATTCATCTATGGAAATATTCATTAATGATGGTGAAGAAGTGTTCACTACTAGAGTTTATAATGAGAGCTTAGATAGTGATATTATTCTTTCAGGTAAAGGTACAGCTGTAATAAAAAGATGGAATATTTAGTATAGTAATAAAGAGTTGATATTAAATCAACTCTTTATTACTATAAAAAAATAAGGAAATAAGTGGCTCAGGTGTAGAAATAGTAATGTGGGGATTCGTCTTGATGCTTGCAGGGATTCCGTTTTATATTTACAATCATCATAAAAATAATCAATAATAAAAAGATAAAAAAATGTCTATAGCAGTTTTTTTATGATATACTGGAAATAATACTAAAGACTATATGGAGGGGCAAAATGAAAGTAGAATGGAATAAAAAATATACGACCATAGCTATTTATGCATTTTTAGTAATATCATCAAGCATAATAGTATATCTTATGGCATCTCAAGCAGAAGACTTAAAAATTAAATTTAGTGGAATGATTGCAACAATGCAGCCATTTATAATAGGTTCAGCAATAGCATATATAATTAATTTTATATTGAATTTTTATGAAAAAGTAGTTTTTGAATTTAAATATCTAAATAAACTAAATAGAAAATATAGAAGGGGAATAGGGTTATTACTTTCTTATTTAACAGCTATTATAGTGATATCTTTATTTATGCAGTTTGTATTGCCGCAATTAGTAGACAGTATAGTAGGGTTAGCTAATAACATTCCTCAATATGTTAATGATGCAAGCCATGTTATTACAGAAATCAGTGAAAAATTTAATTTAGAAAGCAAATATATGAATATGATAGTTGAAAAATGGAATGAACTATTAAACTATATCATTACTTTACTGACAAACCTTATACCTGTTATAGGTAATTTCATTATGACGCTAGGTTCAAGTATTTTAAATATAATAATTGGAATAATAGTATCAATTTATATATTGATAGATAAGGAAAAGTTTATAGCTTTATCAAGAAAGGTAACTTTCAGTATTTTTTCAGCAGAAAGATCAAAGAGAATAGTAGAATTAGCTCAAAGAAGTAATGAGACTTTTGGTAAGTTTTTAAGTGGTAAAATTTTAGATTCATTAATAATAGGTATACTGACTTTTATAATATTAACAATATTTAAGATGCCATATATACTTCTTATATCAGTTGTTATTGGTATAACTAATATAATACCATTCTTTGGACCGTTCTTTGGAGCGATTCCATCAGCTATTATAATCTTATGTGTATCTCCAATTAAAGCATTATGGTTTATTGGAATAATATTAGTTATACAACAAATTGATGGTAATATAATAGGGCCTAAAATATTAGGAGATTCCATTGGAATATCAGCATTTTGGATATTATTTTCACTACTTATATTTGCAAAATTTCTAGGACTTATAGGAATGATAATAGGTGTACCTATATTTGCAATAATTTATTCAATAATTAAAGAAAACGTAGAGAGAAGACTAAAGGCAAAAGGATTGCCAGTTGAAACAGAAAAATATAAATAGATATAAATAAAAAGATAGTGAATGAACTATCTTTTTATTTATATAGAAGTAATTAAGTTTTTAATTTTTTCACAGTTTACAAGTGATACTAATGAATCGTTAAATAAGGTAGCCTTTTTTAATATTTCTAAGGCAGCATCATTTTCATTATTATTAAGTAGAATTAATCCTAAATAATAATAAGGTTCCATAAAGGATACATTACTATCAACAAGCTCTTTAAACTTTACTTCAGCAACATTATAGTTTCCTAATAAATAATTAGCTTCAGCAAAATTTGATTTAAGAACATTACTAGTATCGTTATAATTTAGGCCTTTATCTATAATAGTTAAGGCATCATCTAATTTATTATTTACAATAAGTAGAGAAGTAAGTGTTTCATAAAGATAAGTTGTTTCACTTTCTTCTAAAAGTTCTTTAAGATAATTTATAGCTTCATCTGATTTGTTATTTTTCCAAGCAACTAATGATTTAGATATCTTAATAGATAGTAAATCAGCAGATTTAATTTTAGAATTATTCAAAGATAGAGAGTTAATATAGTTTTGGGCTATAGTGCAATCTCCATATTTAAGTTCCATAATTAAATAATTGTTAACAATAAAGCCAGGAATATTTTTTCTATTTACAGTTTGGCGGTAAAGCTTTAAAGCTTCTGAGTAATTTTTGCCAGAATATAATTTGTTTGCTTTTATAATTTTTCGTAAATAGATGTTTTTACCAAGAAGTATGCATAGAGCTACTAATAACAAGGTTATGGCTAGAATCTTATTAATAGACAATGTTACTAAAAATATTATAATAAAAAATAAGATATAAATTGTAGATTGTTTTATATTTCCCATTTTAACCACCTATATATTTAATAATTATTAAAGAATATTATACAATAAATTACAAAAATACTAAAGAAAATATTTTTTAGATTATTTTTGATAAATGTAGCGGAATAATTTTCAAATAAAAAAACAATATTTTTTTATGTTGATTTTATGAAGTTTTATAGATAATATTACGATAATTAATTATAAAATATATTATGTGAGGTGAAAAATAGATAAATTTTATCTATATATTTATGATTAATAATTTAGAACATAAGTTTAAAGTATATTATTGTATCAAAAAGAAGAAGAGTAATCCAGTAGGTGATATTATAAATGATTTTTACTTTCAAGATGAATTAGGTTATGTTTATGCTAAGGATAAACATGAAGCAGTAGAAAAGTTCTTTAAAAACTTTGGTTTTATGAATGTAATATCTAAGATTGAGCAGATGAATTAATAAGTTAATCCATAAAGTTATAGAAAATATTTATGGATTAACTTATTTGAAATATAAATATTAAAAAGTACTTGCTAAAAAATATTTACTATCATAAAAAAAATTGATAGACTATAGTAAAAGTTACATTTTTAGAAGGGACATAGGAAGATGAGCAAAATATTTGTTAATTACCCTAAGTGCAGCACATGCAAAAGGGCAGAAAAGTTTTTAAAAGAAAACAATGTAGAATTTGTTAATAGAAATATAGTAGAAGAAAATCCAACAGCGGAAGAATTATCTTTATGGATGGATAAAAGTGGTTTAGAACCAAGAAAGTTTTTTAATACATCTGGTGTTTTATACAGAGAAATGAATTTAAAAGATAAGATAAAGACTATGTCAAAGGAAGAGATGATTGAAATATTATCTACTAATGGAATGCTAGTAAAGAGACCGCTATTAGTTACAGAAGATATAGTGCTTGTAGGATTTAAAGAAGAAAATTATAAAGAAATTATATAAAAGAAGTAGTAGAACTGTATATATGGCAGTTCTATTTTAAATTAAAGGTAAGATAATATTAGCATTAATATACAATATTTCAGTAATATGTTAAAATACTAAGTGGAAGGAGACATTTATATGGAAAACTACATCATAAGAAGTAAAGCTAGAAGACAGCTTAAGGATAGAATGGGACTAGCGGTTGGAACAATATTACTTTCGACAATTTTACTTAATATAGTAAATGTAATGTTGGATATTACAGATGATAATATATTACTGTTTTCTTTACTATTTGCAATAGGGTACTTATTTATTTCTGCCCCAATACAAGCAGGAAGATGTAAGTTTTTGTTAAATATGGTTCAAGGAAAAGAAGAACCAAAGATATCAGATTTATTTTCACAATTTAATATATTTTTAAAAGTATTTACCATGAGCTTAATAATATTTATTTTTCAATCTTTAATCATGTTAATATCAATTTTAATTATAAAAGGTTTATTACCAGCAGATGTAATGAGCACAAAGTTATCAGTTAGTAGTATTACTTTAATATTTATGATTTTATTAGCAATATCAATTTTTTTATTTTTTATTGATATAATTTATTCACAAGTTAACTATATAATGGTTGAAGAACAAGAAATAAAAGTAATTGAATGCATGAAGAAAAGTAGAAAGATGATGAAGGGATTTAAATTTAAGTATTTTAAACTACAAATCTCTTTTATTGGTTGGTGGATATTTTCAATATTTACTTTAGGTATAGCTACTTTATGGGTAAATCCTTATTCAATGCTTGCAAATGCAAACTTCTATGAAGAAGTAAAAAATATTAATGTGGAGGTGCAGCATGAGAAAAATATATTATGAAGATCAGTATAAGAAGGAATTTGTAGCTGAAGTAGAAGCAATTGAAGAAATAGATGATAAATATCATGTTAAGCTTAATGAAACTGCTTTTTTTCCTGGCGGAGGCGGGCAGCAAAATGATTTAGGATTTATTGAAAAAATACCAGTAGTAGATGTATATGAAAAAAATGGGGAAGTATATCATGTTTTAGAGAAAAAACTTATTAAAATACATAGAGTAAAATGTTCCATAGATTGGGCAAGAAGATTAGATGGAATGCAGCATCATTTAGGACAGCATGTTTTATCAGGATGTTTTTATCAGCTATTTAATGCTAATACTGTCAGTGTTCATGTTGGAAAAGAAATTGCAACGGTAGATATTCAAGGAATACTGACAGAAGAACAAATAAGGCAGGCAGAAATTAAAGCAAATGATTGCATTAGAGAAAATATTAAAGTAGAAATGCTTACGCCTACAAAGTCAGAATTGAAAAAAATTAAAATTAGAAGAGATTTACCAAATACTAATGAAGAGATAAGGATAGTTAAAATTGGTCATTTAGATATTAATGCTTGTTGTGGAGTACATCCTTCTTCAACATTAGATTTAGGAATAATAAAAATAAAAAAATGGCAAAAGCATAAAGGAAATACAAGAATTGAATATCTAGTAGGAAATAGAGCTTTTAATGATTATTTGAAAGTTGATAATTTTAGCAATGATATTTGTAAATATCTAAGCTGTGGAAAAGATGATGTTATTAATACTATTAACAATTTATCAAACCATATAAAAGAGTTAAGTGATGAAAATAAGAGCTTAAATATTAAGTTATCGGATTATCAGATTATTGAAATGCTAGAAAGTTCAGAAAAAATAAAGGATATTTTAATTATAAAAAATATATATAAAGATACAGATATCAAAAATCTTATTAAATTAGCAGATAGAATTACAGAAAGAAGTAAAGCTATTGTATTATTTGCTTTAGTACAAGATGATAAAGCTAATATGATATTTAAATCTTCTGCCCAAGTTAAAGATGTTTCTATGAATGACCTTTTAAAAGACGCTATAAGTTTAATTGATGGTAGAGGTGGTGGAAGTCACAATCAAGCCCAAGGTGGTGGAAAGAATAATAGCAATCTTAAATCTGCAATGGAATATGCAGTGATGAAAATAAATAAACAATTAAAATAATTAAATTTAATACTTAGATTTATTACTTTGAATATCAGTATGAATAGATAGCACTAATATATTTTAGTACTGTCTATTTTATTTTCATAATGAAACAAATAATAACATTTATTTTTAACTTTCATATAATAAAATATAAAAAATATATCACAAAGGAGATATAATTATGTACTATGAGAAACCAAGAGAATATGAAGAGTTTGAAGATATATGTGATGTAAGAGGTTTTGAACAGGCTGAAGACAGTGGGAAATTTGATTGCAGAATTGGTGAAGATGATATACAATGTTGTAGTACCAATGATAATGTTGATTGTGTAGATATAGATCAAACTTCATATTCTAAAGGATGTTGTAATAATCATGCAGAATTCATTATAAGCAATTTTCAAGAGTGTTATGAAGAAGAGCCTTGTATTGAGCAGTGTAAATGTAATGTAGAAGAAAAATGTAATGCAGAAGAAAGATATAATATAGAAGAAAAATGTAATGCAGAAGAAAAATATAATATAGAAGAGAAATGTAATGTAGAAGAAAATTATAATTATTATAATAAAGAAAATTGCTTAGATAATTATGAATGTAAGCCAAAGAAGCACCATAAAAAACCAAGGAAGAGGCCTTGTATGGAATATAAAAAGGGCATGCAGGTAGGATATAGGATGGGGTATATGAAAGCACAGCAAGAATTTAGAAGAAGGATAATGTATATGTATAATATGTTTCAATGCAGATAGTCATATATTCTTTTAAATAGAAAAGTTGAATTTTTCAACTTTTCTGTTTAGTTTATAATTATAGTATACTTTCAGCATATTTGGTAAAAATATATATGTATATTTATCAGGAGAGTATAAATGAAAGATTTAATTTATAAGATAGATGCTTTTGGCGAAAAAATCATAGGATTTATCTATAATAAGAACAAATTTCTAGATAAATTAATGATAGCAATTACTTTAAGTGGCGATTTAGGTATTATATGGATTATAATTTCTTTTTTCTTGTTTAGTAGAAAGAAGTATACTAATGTAGCCATTATGCTATTATTGGCTATAGTATTAGCGTCTATATTAGGTGAAGGAATAATTAAACATATAGTAAAGAGAAGGAGACCATTTATAAAAAATAAAATAGCAAAATTATTGATTCCTCATCCAGGAACATACTCTTTTCCTTCAGGTCATACAGCATCTTCTTTTGCAGCAGCTACTGTATTTATAAGAACTGATATGAGACTTACATCTTTAATAGTTGCTATAGCTGTTTTAATATCTTTTTCAAGATTATATTTACGAGTTCATTATTTATCTGATGTTATAGGTGGAATAATACTGGGAGTTTTTTCAGGAACAATAATAGTCACTATGTTTAGTTAAATAGGAATATATTAAGGTTTACCTTAATATGTTCCTATTTTTTTAAATTATATATTTAACAAGCTTATTGGGGAAAAGATCATTAAATTCATTGGTAAAAAATTCTTTGATTTCATCAAGAGTCTCTTTAGGATAAAGATATTTTCCATATCCAATTTTCATATATGAAAACAGGATAATTTTTAATGAGGTAATATAATTATTATCATAAATTTAGCTGATAATATTGTCAATGAGTTATATATTAAAAGCTTAGATAAGTATTGTGTTTTAAGGGTACATGTATCTGTAAAACCAATAGATGAAGCAACAACAATAGTATCTTTATTTTTACTATTTGCAATATTGGTGGGACTTGTGATGGCATTGGTAATATCCACATATTATTCAAGAGCTATCAGTAAGCCACTTATAAAAATAAATGAAGCAGCTAAGAAAATGGCAAAACTTGATTTTGATAATTATATCGAAGTTGACGGTCAAGATGAAATTACTCATACGCCAAATGGAGAAAATATAATAATAAAAGGACAACTTCACAAAATTACTGTGGAAAACACAGGGGTAACTATTGAAGAAGCTGAACTTAAAAAAGTATTTGATGCTTTTTATAGAGTTGATAAATCGAGAAATAGAAAGACTGGTGGAACAGGGCTTGGTTTATATATAGTAAAAACTATTTTTGATAAAAATATTAAATATAATATGAATTCAAAAGAAAATTCTGTAGAGTTTTCGATAGAATTCCAAAAAGCAGCCATTATTAGAAAAAATGGTTGTTTTTTATGTTTTTGTAAAAATAATGTTGACAAAAATACTATGATATTGTATTATACTGAAGTAGATGATAATGATTATCAATATATATATAAATAAAATGCGGAGGATAAAATGAAAAAAAGATATTTAGCAATAGCTTTAGTAATATTATCGTTTATTTCGTTGTTTATAGGAGTAAGCAATATAAGTATTAAAGACATATTAGCTGGTGACAGCAGTAAGGTGCAGATAATTTTAATAAGTAGATTGCCAAGGCTTATCAGTATAATAATTGCTGGTATGGGACTAAGTATAAGTGGTCTTATAATGCAGCAGATAAGTAGAAATAAGTTTACATCACCTACAACGGCAGGGACTATGGATTCAGCTAAAATGGGCTTGATGTTTGCTATGTTATTTATGCCAAAGGCAGGAGTAATATCAAAAGCTATTTTTTCATTTGTCTTTGCATTATTAGGATCTTTAATATTTATGACCATATTAAAAAAGTTAAAAGTAAAGAATATAATCTTTGTACCTTTAGTAGGTATGATGTTTGGAAATCTTGTTAGCTCCATAACATCATTTATATCTTACTATAAAGATATGAATCAATCATTAAATGCATGGTTTCAAGGAAGCTTTTCTACTGTAATGAAGGGAAATTATGAGTTGCTTTATTTATGTATACCAGCAATTATATTAGCTTTTATATATGCAAACAAGTTTACAATTGCAGGAATGGGAGAGAGTTTTGCTACCAATTTAGGCTTAAATCATGAAAGAATAGTAAATATAGGATTGATATTAGTTTCAGCAGTATCAGCACTAACGTTAGTTATGGTTGGTAATATTCCTTTCTTAGGACTTATTGTTCCTAATCTAGTAAGTATATCTAAAGGAGACAATCTAAAAAATTCGCTAGTTGAGACATGCCTTTTTGGAGGAAGTTTTGTACTTCTATGTGACATAATTGGAAGATTTATTATTGCTCCATATGAAGTTTCAATTGGACTTACTGTAGGAGTTATAGGTAGTGCGATGTTCTTATACTTAGTTATGAGGAGGAAAAAATAATGCAAATTAGCAGGGACAAAAAAGCAAAAAATCAGATAATTGTATTATTAATACTTACAATAATAGCATCTATAGTTTTTGTTGTTATTGGTATGAATAAAAATAATATGGATTATCTTTTATCAAAAAGAATTCCAAAGCTCATAGCAATATCTTTAAGTGGTGGAGCAATTGCATTTTCATCAATCATATTTCAGACAATATGCAATAATAGAATTTTGACACCTAGTGTATTGGGGTTAGACTCAGTATATAGCTTTATACAAACCATAGTTGTTTTTGCATTTGGTAGTACAAGCGTTGTAATGACCAATAAAAATTTAAATTTTATTTTATCGTTAATAGGAATGTTGATTATTTCAACTTTACTATATAAGTTTGTTTTTGGAAGAAATAATAATGGAATAATGCATTTATTATTAGTGGGATTAATATTGGGAACATTTTTTAGCAGTCTTACATCATTTATGCAAGTGATTATTGATCCTAATGAGTATTTAACATTACAAAGTAAGCTTATAGCAAGTTTTAATAATGTAAATACTGATATAATTATTTTATGTATTCTGATAATTTTATGTATACTTCCTTTTATATATGATGAATTAAAACTACTTGATGTGATGGCATTGGGAAAAGAACAAGCAATAAATTTAGGGGTAAACTATGATAAAGTTATGAAAAAGCTTTTAATAGTAGTTGCTGTTATGACAGCAATGTCTACAGCATTAGTAGGACCATTAACATTCTTAGGACTTATAGTTGTAAATGTAACATATCAAATAGTGAAAAGTTTTAAACATAAATATTTAATTATTACTTCAATATTAATAAGTGTTTGTAGCATAATAGTTGGACTTATATTTGTTGAAAGAATATTTAAATTCACTACAACATTAGGAGTAATAATAAACTTTATAGGAGGATTATATTTCTTATATCTATTGCTTAAAGAATCAAAACTTTAGAGAATAAGAAAAATTTTTAAAGTAAGGGAGAATCGCTATGATAGAAGTAAGAAATTTAACTAAAAAATATGGCAATACAAAAGTAGTTGATAATGTATCTTTAAACATAGAAAAGGGAAAGATGATTTCGTTAATTGGACCAAATGGTGCAGGTAAAAGTACGGTTTTATCAATGATAACAAGATTAATGGATATGGATGAAGGACAAGTTATTATAGATGATGTTGAATTATCTAAATGGGATAATAGAGAACTTTCAAAAAGAATTTCAATATTAAAACAAGCAAATGATGTTAATTTACGTTTAACAATAAGAGAACTTGTTGAGTTTGGAAGATTTCCACATTCTCAAGGTAATATAACAGAAGTAGATAATGAGTTTATAGATAAAGCCATTAAATATATGCAGCTTGAAGATATTGAGCATAGATATTTAGATGAGTTAAGTGGTGGACAAAAACAAAGGGCGTATATAGCAATGGTAATTGCACAAGACACAGAATATATATTTCTAGATGAACCATTAAATAATTTAGATATGAAGCATTGTGTACAAATGATGAAGGTTATTAGAGGGCTTGTAGATGATTTAGGAAAAACAGTAGTTACTGTGTTACATGATATTAATTTTGCATCATGCTATTCAGATATAATTGTAGCTTTAAAAAATGGAAAAATGTATAAGCAAGGTGAAACTTTATCCATCATTAATAATGAAGTATTAGAAGATTTATATAATACAGAATTTAAAATACAAGATATTGAAGATAAAAAAATATGTATTTATTTCTAAAAAATAAGCCTTGCTTATTTTTTAAAAGAATTTATTGATAATGAAATTCATTATAAAATATTAAAGTTAATTTTAGGAGGAATAATAATGAATAAAAAAGTTTTAGCAATAGTTGCAGCAGCGGCTGTAGTAATAGCTGGAGGAGCATATTTACTTAAGGGGAATAAAGTAGAAAGTAAATATAGTGAAGGAGCTATAGAGGTTACACATAAATTAGGAACTACTGTTTTAAATGAAGCACCTAAAAATGTAGTAGTATTAGACTTTGGAGCATTAGACGTACTTAGTGAAATGGATGTAAATATAGTTGGTTTACCTAAATCAGGAACTTTACCTGAATATTTAGAAGAGTTTTCAGGAGAACAATATACTAATGTTGGTAGTGTAAAAGAACCAGATTTAGAGGCCATTAATGAATTAAATCCAGACTTAATTGTAATGGCTGGAAGAATGTCTGATTATTATGAAGAATTTTCTGAAATAGCACCAACTGTATATGTAGAAAGTGATGGTGCAGATTATATAAATAGTTTTAATAAAACGGCAACAATGTTTGGTGATATATTTGATAAAGAAGAAAAAGCTACAGAAATAATTGAAGAAGTAGCACAAAAAGTTAAAGAAGCGAATGCTGAAATAGCAAAGAAAGATATTAATGCATCAATAATAATGGTTAATGGAAGAAATATCAGTGCTTATGGTGCAAAATCAAGATTTGCACTTATTCACAATGAATTAGGAATTAAAGCAGCAGATGAAAATATTGATGACTCTACACATGGACAAGAAGTTACATTTGAATATTTAGTTGAAAAAAATCCAGGATATATATTTGTAATTGACAGAAATTCAATTACAGGTTCTAAAGACATAACAGCTCAGTCAATTATTGAAAATGAATTAACAAAACAAACAGATGCTTATAAAAATGGAAATATAGTGTATTTAAATTCAGTTAACTGGTATACAGTATCAGGTGGATATACTTCAACTTTAAATATGATAGAAGAAGTTTTATCAGCAGTAAAAGCATAATATAAATACAAAAAGTCTTTGCAATTAATAGCAAAGACTTTTTATAATATAAAGATATATATGTAAAAATTACATTTGTTGAGTTATAGATTTATTTAAATATTTATGAGATAATGAATAGAAAAATATTATATAAAAGGTGATCTAATGTATAAGGTAGCAATTTTTGATTTAGATGGGACGTTATTAAACACTTTGAAAGATTTGGCTGATGCTTGTAATTTTGCCTTAAGGTCGCATGGCTTTTCAGAACATCAAATTGATGAATATAAATATTTTCTTGGAAATGGAGTATATAAGCTAGTGGAAAGAGCATTGCCAATGGATAAAAAAGATGGTGAAACGGTAGATAAAGTTTTAACAGAATTTAAAAAATACTATGAAAAGCATAAGAGTGATTTTACTAAGCCATATGATGGTATAGAAGAATTATTAATAGCTTTAAAAGAAACAGGAATAAAAACAGCAGTTGTTTCCAATAAACCACATGAATTTGCAGTTGAAATAGTAGAAAGATATTTTGGTAAATCTTTTGATATAGTTTTTGGAAAGAGAGAAGGATACTTGGCAAAGCCAGATCCAACAACTGTAATAGAGACATTAAATCATTTTAAATGTAAAAAAGAAGAAGCAGTTTATATTGGAGATTCCGATGTTGATATGTTTACAGGAAAAAATGCCGGTCTTTTTTCCATTGGTGTTGCGTGGGGATTTAGAGGTGCTAGAGAATTATCTGCTGCTGGGGCAAATAAAATAGTATATACTTCAGAAGAATTATTAAGTGAAATTATCAAATAGTATTAAAGTTAAGGTAGGTACATTAATATAACAGTAGTAAATAAAAATGTAGATTATAAACAATTTTTATTAAAAATAAAGGGTAAACAATAATGTATAATTTTTTATTAATATTATAGAGGTAGAAAAATGAATAAATTAAGAAAGAAAAAAAGGAAAAAAATAAAGCCTTTTGAGTTAAAAAAAATCAATGAACAGTCCATTGATAGATTAATACTTGTAGGCATATCTATAGGTGTAGTAATAGTAGTTTTACTTTTAAGAATGTTATATCTTACTATTATAAAGGGTTCAGAGTTAGCAGAGAAAGCTGAAACAGAATGGAAATCAGAAATGAATTTAACGGCTATGAGAGGTAATATAGTAGATAGAAATGGTTCTATTCTAGTTACATCAACTAATGTTTATAGAATTGAAGTAGATATGGATACATTAAGAGCATATGTTGATGATGAAAAAACCACTATAGAGAAAGTATCTGCCAATATAGCTGAAGCGATAGGTACTTCCTATGATAATATTTATAAAAAGCTCAGTGATAAAGAAAATAAATTTATAATTTTATCTAAAGGACTTGAAAAAGATGCTATAGATAAGGTAAAAGCTTTAGAAATTGCTGGGTTAGTTTATTATGATGAAATAGAAAGATATTATCCTAATGGTAATTATTTATCTCAAGTTTTAGGTACAATCAATTCAGAAGGTGTAGGATTAACAGGATTAGAGCTTCAATATGATGATTATTTAAGTGGACTATCAGGAATACGTATAGGAGGTATTGATGCTTATTCTAATGATCTTCCATTTGTAAGTGGAAAACAAACTAATGCAATAAATGGGAAGGACATTGTTACTACCATTGATGAAAATCTTCAATATTATGCAGAACTTGTAGCTAAAGAAGGCCTTGAAACACATAAAGCAAAGCGAGTATCCATAACAATAATGAATCCTAATAATGGAGAAATATTAGCTATGGCAAATGCACCAGGATATGATCCCAATAGCCCATATGAAGAATATGAAAACTTTGAAGGAGACACTGAAAATGATAAAATTCAAAATATGTGGAGAAATTCTATTGTAAGTGATACTTATGAACCAGGATCTACATTTAAAATAATTACCATGGCTGCTGCTATGGAAGAAGGATTAATTCATGATGATGATGTGTTTGTTTGTAATGGAAGTAAGACCTTTGGAGATGTTCAGGTTCATTGTTGGAACTTGTCAGGGCATGGTGCACAAACAGCAGCAGAAATACTTAAAAATTCATGTAATGTTGGATTTATGGAATTAGGTGCAAGATTAGGTGCTGAAAAGTTAAATGAGTATATTAAAAAATTAGGTTTTGGGAGTATTACAGGAATAGATTTACCAGGTGAAGCAGAAGGTATTGTGAAAAGTACCAATAGTATCAGTGATATTGATTTAGCAACAATAGCATTTGGACAAACTAATACATTAAATGCTCTTCAGCTTTTAACAGCAGTTAATGCAGTTGCTAATGGTGGAACTTTAATACAGCCTCATATTGTAAAAGAAATAACTCATAAAGATTCTAATGGAAATACTATTGTTGATAAGACAATAGAAGGAAAGAGTACAGAAAATGTGCTTTCAGAGAAAACATGCGCAACTTTAAGAGAGTATCTTGAAAGGACTGCTACACAAGATGCTGGAGCAGGGACTTTTGTCCAAGGATACGATATTGGAGGAAAAACAGGAACAGCTCAAAAGGTTGATCCAACTACAGGAGCATATTCAGCTGATAAATATATTGCATCAATGGTTGCAATGACACCAGTAGATGATCCTCAATTAACGGTATATATATCAGTTGATGAGCCAAGTACAGGTGTGTATTATGGTGGACAAGTAGCATCACCACTGATGAAAAAATTATTTTCTTATATATTCTCATATATTGAGTCTCCAACAGGTAAAGCTAGTTACTCAATTTCAAAAGATGTAGTTATACCTGAAATAAGAGGAAAATCAGTAGAAGAGGCTAAAACTATTTTAGAAGAAAATGATTTAGGATGTGAAGTTGAGGGAGAGGGAAATACTATTGTTTCTATAAACCCATATCCAGGAACTACTGTAAAAGCTGGTTCAAAGATAAAATTAACAGCATCTGCTAAATCTTCAATAGACAATAAAA
This sequence comes from Clostridium lentum, assembly GCF_014287815.1. Lineage (GTDB taxonomy): Bacteria > Bacillota > Clostridia > Clostridiales > Clostridiaceae > Clostridium > Clostridium lentum. The sequence goes on along the minus strand of NZ_JACOOQ010000013.1, from coordinate 70,373 downwards.
TAATTATGCCAGATCTTGCTGGAACAACAGTGGAATTTGCCATTAACCTTTTAGATAATTTAGGACTTCAATATGAATATGAAGGAAGTGGAAAAGTTGTTGAGCAGAGTATTTCTAGCGGAGAATTAATAAGTAGTGGTACAAAAGTGAAATTAGTATTTAAGGAAGAATCTGAATATTAGTGGAGGAAATAAGTGAAGGAGAAGAAAGCTAAAAAAAGAAGTAAGAAAATAAGCAGAAAAAAAAGCAAGAAGGGTATTGGTGATTTAGTAATATTCTGGACAATAGTTGTTTTAGTGGCAATTGGTTTTATAATGATATTTTCATCAAGTTCCTATTCAGCATATTTTGAATATAATGGCGATAGATATAAAATTGTTAAAAAGCAAATTTTATGGACAATTATAGGATTTGTTTCAATGTATATCACTATGAATTTTAATTATCATTATTATAAAAAATTAGCCAAACCAATATATATAAGTGTTTTTCTACTTTTGTTAGGTGTTATGGTAGGAGCAAAGCTAGGATTTACTAGCTTAGTTCCTAATATAAAAGGAGCTACAAGATGGATACATTTAGGACCACTATCAATACAACCTTCAGAGTTATCTAAATATGCTATTGTTATAGCATTAGCAACATTAATGGATAAGAGAAAAAGTAAAATAGTAGACTTTAAATCTGGAGTATTAGTCTATTTGGGTGTAGGAGCATTTATGGCAGGGTTAGTATTGTTACAAAATAGTTTAAGTGTTACCATAATAATAATGGCAGTGACACTTATAATGATTTATGTGGCAGGAGGAAAGTTTAGTCATGTATTTACTGTTGGTGTAATGGGAGTAATAGGAGCTATAGGTTTTATATTTAGTACATCATTTAGAAGAGCTAGATTTTTAAACTTTCTTGACCCTTGGCAAGATGCAACTGATGTTGGGTACCAACTTATACACTCTTTATATGCCATAGGATCAGGTGGATTTTTTGGTGTGGGGTTAGGTCAATCTAAGCAAAAAGCACTATATATTCCAGAACCATATAATGATTTTATTTTTTCAATTATAGTTGAGGAGACAGGATTTTTAGGTGGTATGCTGATAATAGCATTATTTATTGTATTAATTGCTGCTGGTATTAATGTAGCAATTAAAGCAAAAGATATGTATGGTAGACTTTTATCCACCGGGATAATATCAGTTGTGGCAATACAGCTTATAATAAATGTTGCAGTTGTAACTGGTAGTATGCCAGTTACAGGAATTCCAATGCCTTTCATAAGCTATGGAGGTACTTCTATGGTGTTTATTATGGCAGCAATGGGTATACTACTTAATATATCGAAAGTAAGTAAGAGTTTAGAAAAAAATGAATTGGCATAAAAAACTGTAGTAAGGCAAATAATATTGCCATACTACAGTTTTTTTATATTGACAATAATATATTATATAAAATATACTAAAACGGTAGGAATACTAAGAAATGATGGAGGAGAATATGGAAAGTACGTTTTTAAGTGAATTTTTATTTATAACTGATATAAAAACCATAGCATTTATTGCGATTTTAGTGGCAATATTTATTTTAGTTAGGAAAATGGAGAAGAAGAAGATTAAATTCTCTACAAGGATGATTTCTGCTATGGGTATAGGTCTTGTGTTAGGATTTATTATTCAGTTAGTAGCGGGATTTCCAGAAAAGCCGTCTTCAGTAAGATGGATTGAGGAAGTTAGCAAATGGTATGGACTAGTTGGTAATGGATTTATGGATCTTTTAAAGATGCTAGTTGTACCTTTAATATTTGTATCTATAATAAGAGTTATTATAAACATGAAAGATGGTGTAAATTTAGGGAAGCTTACATCAAAATCATTATTAGTTTTATTAGGAACAACAACCCTTGCTACAATAGTAGGATTAGTTGTAGGAAATTTATTTAACTTAGGAGTGGGAGAAGTAGTAGCAACATCTAATACAGATATTAGAGAAATAACTTCTATAGTGGATACCATAAGAGGATTATTGCCTTCTAATCCAGTACAAGCAATGGCTGAAGGGAATATAGTTGCAGTTGTTATCTTTGCAGCATTTATAGGAACTTCTATGAAGAGATTAAATAAAAAATATAGTGATGTTATTAAACCAGCTTGGGATTTAGTTGAAGCATCTTATAAAATAATAACAAGTGTGGCAATGACAGTAATTAAATTTATGCCATATGCTGTAGTAGCTTTATTAGCAAATACAATAGCAGCTAGAGGTGTAAGTGCAATTTTAGGAGTAGTTGATTTCATTATTGCCTTATATGTAAGTGTGGCTATAATGTTTATAATTCATTTAATTATTATAGCTTTAAATGGATTAAATCCAATTAAATATGTAAAAAATGTTATGGAGCCTTTAATATTAGCTTTTACGTCAAGATCAAGTTTAGGTACTCTTCCAGTAACAATTGAAACTTTAACAGAAAAAGCAGGAGTTGATAATGGTGTTGCTAGCTTTGTAGGAAGTTTGGGATCGAATGCAGGAATGAATGGTTGTGCAGCAATATATCCAGCTCTAATGGCAATTACCGTAGCTAATATGTCAGGAACACCAATGGATTTTAGTTTCTATGGAATGTTATTAGTTATTATAGTAATAAGTTCTTTAGGAATAGCTGGACTTCCAGGAACAGCTACTATGGCAGTATCAGTAGTTATATCTGGTATGGGAATGGGATCATACTTCCCTCTATTAGGAGGAATAATAGCAATTGATCCTATATTAGATATGGGAAGAACAATGCTTAATGTAAATGGTACTATGGTTACAGCTGTAACTGTAGCAAATTCATTTGGTGATATAGATAAAGATAAATTTAATGAATAATTAGAATCAAAAGTCTTTGTAATTTATATTACAAGGGCTTTTACTATAGGAATGGTGATTTTAAATGATAATTTCAAGTAAAGGAAAATACGGATTAGTAGCTTTAATGGATATTTGTTTGTATTCAGGAAGTGAAGCTGTTACGCTAAAAAGTGTTTCGAAAAGGCAGAATATTTCTGAAAGGTATTTAGAACAAATTTTTTCTATACTTAGAAAAGGTGGTATAATAACATCTAAAAAAGGAGCACAAGGTGGATATTTTTTAGCTAGAACTGCAGCAGATATAACTGTAGGTGAAATTTTAAATATTTTAGAAGGAGATTTGAAAATAGTATCTCCCAGTGAAGAGAGAAATGATATAGAATGTTTTATGCAGAAGAATATTTGGAATAATATTAATAGGCAAATAGAGGAATACTTCGATTCAGTAACTTTAGAGGCGCTAGTAAAAGACTATATAGAAGGAAAAATTGCCATAATGTATTATATTTAAGCTTGCTATAAAAAATATAAAAAAATATTGACATATATGTTTAAATAATTTATCATTTAAGCATAAAGTTTTATGAAAATTAAATATCGAATCTTATCAAGAGTGGTGGAGGGACTGGCCCTGTGAAACCCAGCAACCTATTTTTAATTGAGAATTAAAAGTTTATGATTATGTATAAAAGTCTTAAGGGACTTTTTTACAATCGTATTTTATAGAAACTTAAGAGAATTTTTATAATTAAGTATCAATTGAATTTGTGGTGCTAATTCCTGCAGCTTTTAGCTGATAGATGAGAGAATGAATGAGTAATGTTTTTAACGTGCTGGATTTATTCTCCAGTACGTTTTTTTGTTTTACAGTAAGTAAAGTAGACGATAGGTGGGGATAACTATGATTAAATTAACGAGCGTAAAGAAGAATTTTGGTCATGTAGAGGTGTTAAAGGATATTTCAATTGAGATAAATGAAGGTGAAATTTATGGGCTTATAGGGCACAGTGGAGCTGGTAAATCAACCTTGCTTAGATGTATAAATGGTTTAGAGAGCTATGATGATGGCTCAGTAAATGTTATGGGCAAGGAAATTAAAAATTTAAATAAAAATGAATTAAGAGCCTTTAGAAAAGACTTAGGAATGATCTTTCAAAACTTTAATTTGCTAAATCGAAAGACTGTCTATAAAAATATAGCATTACCTTTAGAAGTATGGAACTATGATAAAGATAAGATTAAAGACAGAGTGTTGGAGCTACTAAAATTAGTTGATTTAGAAGATAAGGTAAATAGTAAACCAGGGCAATTAAGTGGTGGACAAAAGCAGAGAGTAGCTATAGCTAGAGCCCTTGCTTTAAATCCTAAAATTCTTTTATGTGATGAAGCTACATCAGCTTTAGACCCTAAAACAACAAAAGATATTTTAGCTTTATTAAACAAGATAAATAAAGAGTTAGGAATAACCATTGTAGTGGTTACTCATCAAATGGAAGTTGTAAAAGAGATATGTGAAAAGGTAGCGTTACTTGAAGATGGAATATTGGTTGCTAAAGGTGCTGTGGAAGAAGTATTCTTAAAACCAGGAATATCCATAAAGAAATTTTTAGGTGAAGAAGAAAATGATACATTACCAACAAGTGGAGTAAATATAAGAATTTTATTTCCAAGCAAATGTTCTGAAAGTGCAATTATAACTAGGATGGCAAGAGAACTAGAAATAGATTTTTCTATAGTTGGAGGAAAACTTGAAAAATTCAGGGAGGATGTATTAGGAAGTTTGGTAATTAATATTGATAAAAGTCAAAAAGATATGGTTTTATCATACTTAGAAGATAAAGATATTATTTTGGAGGTGCTAAAGTAATGGCTGATATAATATTAAAAGCATTTAATGAAACAGTATTTATGACATTTTATTCAACAATATTCTCAGTGATTTTTGGTTTTATCTTAGCTGTAATATTGACAATTTCAGCAGAAGATGGTTTAAGGCCTAATAAGGTTGTCTATAAAATCCTTGATGTGATAATAAACATATTAAGAAGTTTTCCATTTATTATTTTGATGGTATTTATAATTCCGTTAACTAGAGCTATAGTGGGAACTTCCATTGGCAAAGAAGCAGCCATTGTTCCATTAACCTTTGCTGCAGCACCTTTTGTAGCAAGAATTATCGAATCATCACTTAGAGAAGTAGATAAAGGAGTTATTGAAGCAGCAAAATCTTTTGGAGCATCAGATTTTCAAATTATTTTTAAGGTTATGTTAAAAGAAGCAGTGCCTTCTATAGTGTCAGGACTTACTCTTACAATTATTAGCATTATAGGGTATTCAGCAATGGCAGGAACAGTTGGTGGGGGAGGACTTGGTTATTTAGCGGTTAGCTATGGTTATCAAAGATTCCAAAAAGATGTGATGATTATAACAGTAATAATATTGATAATAATAGTACAAGCGTTACAAATGCTAGGTAATTATTTATATAAAAAGTTAAACAAATAATTTAGGGGGAATTAATATGAAGAAAAAATCAATTTTATCACTAGCACTAGCAGGTGTTTTAACAATGGGGTTAATTGGGTGTGGCAGCAAAAATACAGCAGATGATAAGACTATAAAAATAGGAGTAACACCAGTACCGCATAGGGAAATTGTTGAGCATGTAATACCAGCATTAGAGGAAAAGGGATACACAGTAGAAATTGTGGAATTTTCAGATTATGTTCAACCAAATACATCATTAGAAGATGGTGCATTAGATGCTAACTATTTTCAAACTTTAGCTTATTTAGAAGAATTTAATAAAAAAAATGGTACTCATCTAGTAAGTGCATCAGAAATACATGTGGAGCCAATGGGCGCATATTCATATAAATATAAAAGTATTGATGATATAGAAGATGGTGCAACAGTAGCGATACCTAATGATCCAAGTAATGAGGCTAGAGCACTTAATGTATTAGTTTCAGCAGGACTTATAAAGGTTAAAGATGGAGAGCTTATTACGGTGGCAGATATAACTGAAAATCCAAAGAATTTACAATTTAAAGAATTAGAAGCAGCTCAGTTACCTAGAGCACTTGATGATATTGATATAGCAGTTATTAATGGAAACTATGCTTTAGATGCTGATTTAGATGTAACAAAGGATGCTTTATTTGTTGAAGATGAAAATTCACAAGAAATGAAAGCTAGAAGAAATGTATTAGCTATTAAAGAAGGAAATGAAAGTAGTGAAAAAATTAAAGATTTAATAGAAGTGTTAACTTCAGATGATGTTAGAACATTTATAGAAAAGCAATATAAAGGTGCAGTAGTACCAGTATTCTAAATAAGAAATTTTATATTTCCTCCTAAAGGGGCTAAAATTAAGGAGGATTAATAAGAAATATGCTAATCATCAATGGAAAAAAGATGGTTTAGAAAAATAAAAAACAGTAATAAATATAGGGAAACGTATATGTAAACAGCATGCAAAACATGCTGTTTTAATTTGTGTTTAAATATTTACATCAGTATATTTTCTTAGCTAAAATGACACAAGATTATATAAAATAAAATATAGTATAATGAGATTTTTTTGTATAAGGAGATAAAGTTATGTCATTATGGGGATTATATCCATTTGGTGGAGGAGCTGAAATAGGACACATAGGAGCATATGGCGAAAGGGAGAGTACTATTGCATTAGAAGCAGTATTAGAGGCTCAAAGGCATTTGGAGAGAAATGGGGAAAAAACTATAATTACAAGGGAAATGGATGAGTATATAAGTGCCAGTAAGAGAAAGGGTATAATAAAAGATAGTGAAATAGAAATATTAGTTATTTTTCGCATGAACAGTAGTGATGATATAAACATAAAAGGTGTAAAAGTAGCTTATGTAAATAGAACAGGTGATATGGAATATTTAGCACAACTTATAAAGTGTGAAATACAAAGTGAGTTAAATACAGCAGATTGTGGAGTAATAAATGAAAGTAATTTATATAAGGATATTAATTGCAATGCAGTAATTGTTTATGGTGAGTACATTAGCAATATTAAAGTTATGGAGAATTTTGATAGTAAAAAATATGGTTATATGGTGGCTAAAGCATGCTTAGCATATAAGGATAAGGTGCTTTTAAGCAGTGAAAGAATGGTTCCTAAAAAAATGCAGAAAAGAGCCTATAGAGTATGTGTAGGATATTATAAGGATTATGATTCAGCAATGGATAAAGTTTTACAACTTAATGAAGATGGTGTAAAAGATGCTTATGTAGTACCCTATGAAGGAAATTAAATAATAGAAAATTAATGAAGGAATTCCTGGAGGAATTCCTTTTAAATAGTATTCTTAAAGTTTTCAATTTCTTCTTCATGAAGAGTTTCATTTTCTAAAAGTAGAAGAGCTAGCTTATCAAGAGATGATTTATTATTATTTAATAAATCTATAGTCTCCTTATATAAATTATTTATAAGAAGTTTTGCTTCTTCCACAATTATATTACCATAGCCTGATGTAAGATTACCTAGGTTGGATATTTTTAATAGCCCTAAACTTTCACCCATACCATATTCAGCAATCATAGCAATGGCAATATCAGTTACTTGCCCTAAATCTCCTTGAGCACCAGTTGAAATCTGACTTTTATTAAAAATAAGTTCCTCAGAAGCTCTACCACCTAAAAGAACCATGATTTTTGATTTTAAATAATTAATTCGTTGATAGCTGCTATCTTGAGGAATGGTGATTGTATAGCCACCAGCACCTTTAGTAGTAGGGATTATACTTATCTTTGAGATAGTTTCTTCAGGTAGTACAATTAACGATACTAGTGCATGACCTGCTTCATGATATGCTGTTAATAATAAATCTTCCTTCTTCAAATGTGAACGTTCTTTCTTGTTAGCTCCAGCTAGTACAAGGGAGAAAGCATCATTTATTTCATTAGAAGTAATGGAGCCTTTATTTCGTTTAGCAGCTAGAATGGCAGCTTCGTTTATTAAACTTTCTAGTTTGGCACCAGAAAAATAAGCTGTTTTCTTAGCTAGGCTTTCTATATTTATTGTTTCATGAGGTTTATTTTTTAGGTAAAGCTTTAATATTTGTTCACGTGCTTTCAAATCAGGAAGTGATACCTCCACATGCCTATCAAAACGTCCAGGTCTTAATAAAGCAGAATCTAAAGTGTCTAACCTATTGGTAGCAGCTATTACAATTATTCCATCAGAATCATTAAAACCTGACATTTCAGTAAGTAGTGCATTTAAAGTCTGATCACGTTCATCATTACCTGTAGAAGAAGCATTTCCACCAGATCTTGTTTTACCTATAGCATCGATTTCGTCGATAAAAATAACAGCTTTTCCATGAGATTTAGCTTTTTTAAATAGGCTTCTTATTCTACTGGCTCCTACACCAGCATAAACTTGTATAAAGTCTGAGCCGCTTAAAGCATAAAATGGTACACCAGCTTCACCAGCTACAGCTTTTGCTAAAAGCGTTTTCCCTGTACCAGGAGGGCCATAGAGAATAATTCCTTTAGGCATTTTTGCTCCATAAGAGCTATATTTTTCAGGTGTTTTCAAAAAGTCTACGATATCATTTAAACTTTCTTTAGCTTCAGCATTTCCTGCTACTTTACTAAAGTCATAGCTATTTAAATCTTTATTGCTAAAATCCTGTAGATTTAACTCACCAAAGGATGATTTTGACGTAAAGCCTTTGTTGACTTTAAGAAACACTATGGTGAAAATTGATATTATCAAAATAGTTGCTGGTATAGTTTTGCTAAGAGGAACAACAGGTTCTTCTACAACATCTATATTATTAAGTAGTAAATTTTCTTTAAAATTTTCAGAATTAGGATTATCTGTTAGGTAAGTGTATCCATCTTTTAAAGTAACTAAAATCTTTGATGATGAATTAAAGGATACCTGTGAAATTTCCTCGTTATTTAAATCTTCAAGAAAATTAGAATAAGTTTTACTATTTTTAGTTTTGGGATATAAAGAGGAAAAGCCCAACACTATTAAAGAGAGTACAGCGGTGATTATTGGGATTAAAATTATCTTAAATTTATTATTTTTCAATGATAGTCCTCCTTTGTAAATAACCTTAAATTAATTTTATTATAGACTTAAGAAATAAAAAGTCTAATAAAAGACATATTATTTACCAATGAAATTACTGGAAAAGGTTTAGAGGTTAGAAGTAACTTTAAAAATTTATTTAAATGAAGTATACTTTTTATATATGTTTCGGTAAGTGGAAAATTATAACTATATTCGGGGGATTGAAGGAATGAATATTACAAAAATAAAAGTGAATTTAACAGGAGAAGATTTATTAAGTATTTATAGTGAATTTGTATCTGTTGAAGGGCTTGAAGTAAAAAATATTGAAATAAGTGATGGAATAAATATTACAGGAAGGCTTAATAAAGGATTTAATATTGATTTTTTAGTAAATTTAAAATTTGAATCTTATGAAAATAACATAATAAAAATAGAGATAACAAAAATAAAAGTATTAAATATTGGAATTTTAAAATTTATTAAAAATATGGCTATAAAGTATCTTTTAAAATCTTTTAAGGAAAAGGGCATCACTTATAATAAAGGGAAAGTTGAAATAGAGTATAAGTATGTATTAAAAGATGTGTCATATGTGGATTTTGATATAGAAAATATTTTTTGCTATTTAGGATGTGTAAATGTGGAAGTAAGTAATGTACAAGTTTCTACAGCAGGATTGATTAAGAAAGATGTACAGCTTATAGATAGAAGTGTAAAAAATGATGTTTACCAAGAAGAAGAAATTAAAAAAGTAAAAGATTGCTATACTGTAGGAAGGGAAAAAGTTAAGGAAAAAATGCCTATAAAGATTAAGAAATATAGTGATTATATACTTATAATACCTGATATTATAGCATTGATTTATAGGCTTTTGAAGGATAAGAGAGTGCCTATTAAGACAAAGGTAATTATATCTTCAGTGATATGCTATATGGCAGTACCAAGTGATATAATACCGGATAAGATTCCTTTCATTGGAAAGATTGATGATATTGCTATGGCTTTTTTTGCCTTAAATAAGATAATTGAAGATGTTCCAGCAAAAGTAATCTTGGAAAATTGGGGTGGAAAAAATAATATAGTGATAGTATTAAAAACTGCTGCACAATATGTTACAGATTTTACTGGTGCGAAAAATGTAGAAACTATCTATGGTATAATAGATGAAATAGTTTCAATATAAAGATGATAATTAAGGGAGCAGATGTTGATGGCAAAAAAAGTATATGCAATAAAAGAAGGTTTTGATTCAACAAATAATAAAAAAGTAGAAAATATTGTAGTTAATACATGGACTGAATGTTTAAAGTATGTTAAAGGTGTTAAAGGAGCAAAATATAAAAGTTTTGAAAGTATGGTAGATGCCAATGAATTCCTATATAATTCCAATGATGTATTAAAGAAAGAAGATAATAACTATCCTATGGACTGTTTGCATATATATGTGGATGGAAGTTATAATATAGCTACGAAGCAATACTCATATGGTCTTGTTGCCATGAAGAATAATATCATAGAATATATTGATGGAGGCATTGGAATTAATGATTCTAGTAGAAATATAAGGCAGATAGCAGGAGAATTAGATGCTACTGTTAGAGGTGTAGAGTATGCCAAGAAAAATCATGAGAAAAAAGTTGTTATTTTCCATGATTATATAGGCATATGCTATCATGCAACAGGGTTCTGGGAAAGGAAAGAAGAATCATCAAAAATATATTATGAAAAGATGCAAAACTTCATAAATAGCGGTATGGAAATCATATTTGTAAAGGTAGATAGCCATACTGGAGATTTGTTTAATGAACTAGCAGATGAGATATGTAAGGAAAAGCTGAGAATAGCTTCTGATAAAATTGTAGAAAAATGGCTAAGTAGTAATGAAATTAAAGTGGTAAGTGAAGAAGTAAAAGAAAAGCTTTCTAAATTAATTACTAAATATAGTGAAAATATTATAGTGGTTGGTGATGAAAGAAAAGAAGAAGCTGAAGAAGAAAGTTTTGAAGTTCTAATGAAAGAATATGCTGAAAATAAAGATAGAATTATGAATGAAATATCTAAATTAAGTGAAGAAAAGAAAGAAGATTTTATTGAATATCTTCTTCAATATACATTAAAGAAATAGAAAAAATTACATTTTAACTTGCTGATTAGATCTTACTTATTTTACATATAATATTTATGGTGAAATAAGTGAGGTGTTAATAATGAAAATAGTTAAATCAATGATGTTGGGATTAGCCATTGGAACTGTTATGGGAATTGTGATGTTTCCAGAATTCGATAGAAAAACACAAAGAAACATAAAGAGAGCTAAGAAAAGAGCTAGATGTATGGCTAATGATACATATGACAATATTATGTGTTATATGAAGTGAGTTTTATAACTATATTTATTTTAATAAAAAAACTGCTATAAAAATAGAGGGCACTGAAAAATTTAATGTTTTTCAGTGCCCTCAAAAAATGTAGCAGTTTTTAATATCGTATTTATATTAGAATAAGTAAAAAAAAATATATATTTGGATAAATTTATGATATAATTAATATATATAGGGAAAATTGGTATATATTTATATAAATTTACTGTAAAGGATGAATAATTACATGGAAATTCTATCATTAGGCGAAAAAATCAAAAGAATAAGAAAAGAATTAAATATGACATTGAAAGACTTAGCAGGTGATAGAATAACACCTGGGCAAATAAGTTTAGTTGAGTCTGGAAAATCTAATCCGTCAATGGATTTATTGGAGTACTTAGCTGGAGCTCTTAATACATCTGTGGAATATCTAATGGAGTCAGAGGAAACACAAGCTGAAAAAATAAGTATTTATTACGAACAGATTGCAGAATCATATATATTAAATGGTGGATATATAACAGCAGAAAAATATATAGAAAATGCTTTGTATTATGATGAAAAGTTTCATTTAGAATATAGAAAAGCTAAGAAATTATTCTTGAGAGCTAATATATGTATGAGTAAAAATGAATTAGTTCTAGCTCAACAATTTTACCTATCAGCTAATGTTATATTTATAAAGAATAATAATTATGAAGAGGTTATTAAGACATTCTTGAATTTAGGAAAGATAACATTGAAGCTAAAAGCATTCCATTCAGCAACTAGCTATTTACGTCAAGCTGAAAAAGTATATATTGATAATAATATAGGAAATGATTTTTTACTTGGAGAAATATATTATCAAATGGCAGATGCCTATTATAAGGTAGAAAATATTTCGCAATCAATAAATTATTCTTTCCTAGCTAAGCAGAAGTTCCAACAGATACATAATAGAGAAGAGTATGCAAAAGCATTATTATTATTATCAGAAGACTATAATAAGAAAGGCGATTTAGTTAATGCCATAAAATATTCTCAAAAGACACTGGAAGTTTACAAGGAATTACAGCAAGAAAAGAGTATATCAAATATAGAAAATAATTTAGGGAAGTTATTCTATGAATTTGATAATTTAGAAGAATCATTTAAACATTTTGAAATAGCTAAGGAAATAAGATTAAAGAGTAAAGATGGAAGCATTATTGAAACGCTTATTAATATTTGCGAAAATTATATTAAGCTTAAAGATTTAGATAAATGTGAAGAGGTTCTAGATGAAATACGTAGCTTAATGAATGAAAGTAGTATTCATCAATTAGTTGAATACAATCTTTTATGGTATAGAATTTATATGATTAGAGAAATGTACAAGCAAGCAGAGAATATACTAATAGATACATTTAATCTAGCAAAAAACAATGGACTAGAGAAGAGAGCAGCAGAAGTTGCTATAATTATTGGTAAATTATATATAGATCTAAAAAAAGATGGCCAAGCAGCTGAATATTTAAATCAAGGAGTTACAATATTTAAGGAGTTAGGTATTCTAAATAATTAAGTTATTTGGGGGTAGGAATGGAAATATTATCAACTGGAGAAAAAATAAAAAGAGCCAGAGTTTATAAAGGGATAACACTTAAGGAACTATGTAGTGATGAAATATCTATCTCTAAAATGAGCTGTATTGAAAATGGAAAAATAAAGGCAGATAGTGAAGTATTACAGTATATTTCTAAAAAAATTGATATAGATTATAACTATCTAGTTCAAGATGTTTATGAACAAATAGAAGAAAATCTTAATTTATTAAGAAATAATAAAGTACCACTTAATAAAATAGATGAATTTATAAATTATAATTTAGAGTATGCTATGGATTATTCATACTTAGACTTAGCATTTGAGTTAATTCATAGATTATTAAATTTTTATGTTGAAAATAATAAAATTGAAAATATACAGCTTCTTATTTCGCAATATTATGATTTATATCAAAAAAGTAGCAGTGATAAAAATACTTTGATTTATTATAATGATATGGCTTCATTTTTTATGAAGATGAAAGAGTATAATGAAGCAATTAATTATTTCTCAAAGATAAGGGAAGTAATTGAAGAAAATGGAATAAGAGATAAGAAGGGGTATGTATATACTTGTTTCAGAGAGGGGCTTTGCTACAAAGAAACTAATGAAATACAAGAGGGATATAATAAACTTATGAATGCCGTAAAATATATAGATTATATTGAAGATAATAAGGATAAAGGAAAAATATATCAAGAGTTTGCTAATTTAAATATATTGTTAAATAAAGTTGAGGCAGATAGATATATAAATCTTGCAAGAAGATATCAAGGTAATGATTTAGTTGAAGTTGCAAATTCAAAAGCAGAAAATGGAAAATATTACTTTGCCATAATGGATAATGTTAAGGCAATAAATGAAATAAAAGAATCTATAGATATTTTCCCAAAGGAAAATGAAAGAGAATATGTGAAATTTCTTATAAAATGTATTTGTACTTTATATTATAATAATGAACTTGATTTAGCTGTTTCTATTTGTGATACTGCTTTGAATTTAGCTATATGCTTTAATGACTTACATCTTATTGAAAGAGCATATTATTTTAAAGGAATGCTTTTACAAAAAAATAATAAATATAGAGAAGCAGAAATGTATATGAATTTATCTACAGATTCTTTATTTAGATTTGCCAATAAAGAAGAGAGATATAAGAGATGTCTGGAAATGGCTGATTTATATTATAATTTAAATGAACCAAAAGAATGTATAAAATATTTTACTTTAGCTATGAATTTAGAAAAGAAGCTATAAAAGATAAGCAAAACTGCTTATCTTTTTATAAATAATTGTTATTTTATGTTTCGTAAAATTATTAGTTTTGCACCGTATCCATTTAATTCAGTAATTATATTTAAGACAGAATTTTTTTTGCTGTATTTAAATTCAATTTTAGGATAAGAAGCTTTATGGAGTATTTCTTTTTCTTCTTTGTTAAGTCTTTTAGGAGAGCCCATAGAAAGCCAATAGTTATAGGAAGAACCAGTGCTTTCATCGATGGTATAAGTGATTATCCTTGTTGAACTTTTTAAATTAGCTATATTTAAAGAGTATTTCTTTTTAAAGGATTTTTTTAATATACCATTTTTATAGATAGTGTCATATTTAGCTAAAGAGTCTATATCGTTATTATGACAATATAGAAGTATAGCACATAGGTCATCAGATTTAGTTACGATACAACCATCATCAATGGATACTATTTCATCAGCCAGCTTGCTTAAAAGATAAAAAGCATAATAAGATGGTTTACGTATCCCCATATCATTAACAATTCCAGAGGCTCCAATAAATACTTCGTTAGTGATGTTGGTAGCTTTTTCTAACACATCAAAATTTCTTAAAAATGAAAGGTTATCCTTTTTAAAGATAGTACTGTGTATTATATAAGGAAGCATGTAAGAAGTGTCATATATTTGATTTAAAGTGTTTTCAATGATAAAATCATTATCCAAAATTTCGAAATTAAATTCACTATTTAGAAAATCTAAAAGATTATTTTTAATTTCTTTGTTTATGGTAGAAGAAAATTGAAATTTTAAGTGTTCTATAGGTGAAAAATCTAATGCTGAAAAATATTCAATAAAGCTTTTTAAAACATTTCTATATTTTTCGGTGGTAAAGGTTAAATTATCAATAACTATTAATGGTTTTATGTCAATATCATAAAGAAATTCTAATACAGATTTAGCTCTATTCCAATTATAAAAGTCAGAATCTATGAAGACCCCCATATCGTTATGGAACATCTTTTCCAGTCTACCATAAGTAAAGTGTATTTCTTCTTGCACCTCTTCTAAAATATCTTTATTATCTTCAATTAACAGGTCGAAAGCTTCACCGAGATTTAAAATATCTTTGAAATTATTATCAAATATATTTAATGATTCATTCATGTTTATATGTATATTCCAAAGTTTATTTTCAAAATTAAACCTATCATAGTTTTCTAAATTATATGATAATAAATTAAGAGCATTATTTAAATCTAAGGAAGTAACATTTTTGGAATTATCAAAATCCTTTTCGTTTAAATAATATTTCTTTCTGTATTGAAGGGGGGTACAACCAAAATATAATTTAAAGTTTTTATTATAATAACGTACATGGGAAAAACCTATTTCTTCAGATATTTCAGTTATACTCATAGAAGTATCTAAAAGAAGTTTAATTGATTCCTCTATACGAGTAAGATTTATTAAATGAGTAAAACTGTGGCCAGTAGCATATTTAATTTCATGAGATAAATAATGTGGACTAAGAAATTCCTTTTTAGCTATTTCCTGTAAGGTTATATTATTGTTATAATTATTAAAGATATACTTAGAGATTCGATGATATCTATCTAGTTGTTCTGATTTTTCTTTAAGCTCCTCTTTATCGGTAGTAAGGTAGTGAAAATTATTTATTAAATGATAAAGCAAGTTGATTAGAATATCTTCTATTTGTTCGTCGAAATCATCTAGAGTCTGAACAAATTCACATAATATTTTGCAAAGAAGAGATTTAAGCTCATCATATTTTTCGCCACTTTGATCCTCTTCATCGTTAGAATTAGTATAAAAGAAAACATTTCTAATATCTTTATAATACTTTTCGAAGAAATCAGGATCGATTTGAAATATCAACACTTTATTATCACTTTCGCTGGAGAATGAATGACATTCATCAGGGTTAATTATTTCAACTTCATTTTCTTTTAAAATAAAACTATCTGTATCTATGGAAATATTGATAGTTCCCTCCAGTACATAAATGATCTCGGTGGAACTATGCCAGTGAGTGGGATAATTATGAATATTATAATACGAAATATTCACTGGTAGATTTAAAGGATAGTTTATATATTGCTTTCTCAAAATTTCACCTCTTTTATCTAAAATTATCTTTTTTACTATCTTAAGCTTATGGTAAATATTATATCAATTAATTTATTATAAAACAAAAATACTGGTAATAATATAAAAAGAAAAAAGATAAAAATATACTTTGACTTTCTTTGACTTTTATATTACTATAATAATATAGTAAGAAAAAAATAAACGAGGTGAAATAAATGAACGTTGAAAAAATGACATTAAGAGTACAACAAGCATTAAATGACGCCAATTTAACAGCAGTAAAATATAGTCATCAACAAATTGATATAATTCACTTATTTTCTGCTTTATTAGAACAAGAAGATGGATTGGTACCTAATATTTTCACAAAGATGGGCATTAATATAAAAATGATGAAATTAGATGTTGCATCAGCTTTAGAAAGAATGCCAAAGGTATCAGGCAGTGGTTCTGAAGGTGCAGGACCATATATAACAAGGGATATTGATAGGGTGCTTATTGCAGCAGATGAAATAGCAAAAGAATTTAAAGATTCATATATAAGTGTAGAACATCTTATGCTTGCTATATTAGATGTAGATAAAAAAGGATCAACTAAAGAGATTTTAAATAAATATGGTGTTAATAAGAAGAGCTTTATGAAAGTACTTCAGGAAGTAAGAGGAAGCCAAAGAGTTGATACACAAGATCCAGAAGGAACATATGATGCTCTTGCTAAATACGGTACGAATCTTGTGGAGCTAGCTAAGAAGCATAAGCTTGATCCAGTTATAGGAAGAGATGATGAAATAAGAAGAACAGTAAGAATACTTTCTAGAAGAACTAAGAATAATCCAGTGCTTATTGGTGAGCCAGGTGTAGGTAAAACTGCTATTGTAGAAGGGCTTGCTGAAAGAATTGTTCGAGGAGATGTACCAGAAGGTCTAAAGGATAAGATTATCTTTTCATTAGATATGGGTTCATTGATTGCTGGAGCAAAGTATAGAGGTGAGTTTGAAGAAAGATTAAAAGCTGTATTGAAAGAAGTTCAAAATAGTGAAGGAAGAATTATTTTATTTATTGATGAAATCCATACTATTGTTGGTGCTGGTAAAACAGATGGGGCAATGGATGCTGGTAATTTAATTAAGCCACTTTTAGCTAGAGGAGAACTTCACTGTATAGGTGCAACAACCTTTGATGAATATAGACAATATATAGAAAAGGATAAGGCTCTAGAGAGAAGGTTCCAACCAGTAATTGTTGATGAACCATCAGTAGAAGATGCAATTTCTATTTTAAGAGGGTTAAAAGAAAGATTTGAAATTCATCATGGTGTTAGAATTCATGACTCAGCATTAGTTGCAGCAGCAAAATTATCAGATAGGTATATATCAGATAGATATTTACCAGATAAGGCTATAGATCTTATTGATGAAGCAGGTGCTATGATAAGAACAGAAATAGATTCTCTACCATCAGAGCTTGATGTTGTAAGAAGAAAGCTTATGCAACTTGAAATTGAAAAAGAAGCATTGACTAAGGAAAAGGATGAAGGTTCTAAAAAGAAGTTAGAAGCTCTTGAAAAGGAATATGCAGAGCTTAAGGGTAAAAATGATGAAATGACTGCCAAATTTGAAAGAGAAAAAGGTGCCATAGATAAACTTAAAGAGTTGAAGAGTAGGCTTGATGATGCTAGAGGAAACTTAGAGCAAGCTCAAAGAAATTATGACTATAATAAGGCAGCTGAAATACAATATAGTGAAATTCCATCATTAGAAGAAGCTATTAAGCAGATGGAAGTAGAGGTAAAGGAGAATTATGAAGGTGCACTTCTTAAGGAAGAAGTAACTGAGGAAGAAGTTTCTCAAATACTTTCAAAATGGACAGGAATTCCAGTATCTAATCTTCTAGAAGGTGAAAGAGAAAAATTATTAAGACTAGAAGATGAAATGGAAAAGAGGGTTATTGGTCAAAGTGAAGCAGTTACCGCAGTTACATCAGCTATTTTAAGAGCTAGAGCTGGATTAAAGGACATAAATAGACCAATAGGATCATTCATCTTCTTAGGTCCAACAGGTGTAGGTAAAACAGAACTTGCTAAAACACTTGCTAGAAATCTTTTTGATTCAGAGGAAAATATCATCAGAATTGATATGTCTGAATATATGGAAAAGCATACAGTATCTAGATTAGTTGGAGCTCCTCCAGGATATGTTGGCTATGAAGAAGGTGGGCAGCTTACTGAGGCAGTTAGAAGAAAACCATATAGTGTAATTCTTTTTGATGAAATTGAAAAGGCCCATGAAGATGTCTTTAATATCTTCCTACAAATATTAGATGATGGAAGACTTACTGATAATAAAGGTAAGACTGTAGATTTTAAAAATACAATAATTATTATGACATCTAATATAGGAAGTAACTATTTGCTTGAAAATACTTCTGAAGAAAGTATAGATCCTAGCATAAGAGCTTCCGTTATGGATGAATTAAAGATGAGATTTAAGCCGGAATTCTTAAATAGGGTTGACGATATAATTATGTTTAAACCATTATCTGAATCAGGTATCACAAAGATTATTGATATATTTGTTGGTGAAGTTGCCAATAGATTAAAAGATAGAAATATAACTTTAGAAATTACACCAGCAGCTAAGCATATCTTGGCTGTTGAAGGTTACGATCCAGTTTATGGAGCAAGGCCACTTAAGAGATTTATTCAAAATACTCTAGAAAATAACCTTGCTAGAAAGATAATCTCTGGAGATGTACATTATGGTTCACATGTAATTGTTGATGGCCATGATGATGAAATAGTAATAAAAAGTGAATAATAAATATCAAGGATATGGAATAAGTCATATCCTTGTTTTTGTAATTAATATGATTTAATTTTATTTGACAAACTTTTTTTTGTTGATAAAGCTAATATAATAAGTCCAGTGGCAATAATTATAGCTGAAATAAAGAAAGGTAATTTATTTCCAAGTTCAAATATAAATCCTGCAGAAAGTGAACCAGCAACCATACCTATAGCTTTACAAGAATTAAGAATACCCATCAATGAGCCATAGTTTTCATTAGATAGTTTGGTTATTAAAGTTTGTTGAAGAGGAATATGCATACTTGCTAATGAAGCAAAAAGTATTGCTGCACAAAAGAATATTGTTAAATTATTGCAATAAACCATAAGTAATAATGTTAAGCTTAAAAGTAAAGTAATTATTTTAAAAACATTAATTTCTTTAAAGTATTTTGTAAGTAGTGGTGTGAAAAATAAGTTCACTGTAAATCCAACTATACCAGCTATAGCTAAGAAAGCACCTATAAATGTTGATGATAAATTTAATACATCTTCTATATAATAATTTATTGTCGAATTATAACTTGTGGAAGCAAAGAAAAATAATATTATTACGATAAAAACTGACATTAAGTTTTTATTAGTAAAAGTTGAATTAGTATTAGATTTATTTTTCTTAAAGTATATTTTTTCACTTGAAGGTGTTATAGTTTCATTCAATAAAAAGTATACAGATATAGCTAATATCATACAGAAAATAAATTGTACAATAAATGTAATTTTATAGTTATTACGTCCAATAGTACCACCCAAAAGAGAACCAAGAGCAGAACCAATTGTACTAGTTGCTGAATAGTAAGTTATATACTTAACTCTTGTTTCTTTAGTGGTTATATCAGTAATATAAGCCATAGAAGTAGTTAGATAGCTTACTACAAAAAAACCACCTGTAAATCTAAAAAGAAGAATTATTAACGGGTTAGTTACATATCCAAATCCCAATTGACTAAAACCATATCCTAAAGCACCTAATATTAAAAATTTAATTCTTCCCTTATTATCGGATAATGTTCCCCATAGTGGAGAACCAATAAAGTTTCCAATAGCCATTACTGCAAATAAAATACCAAACATAAAAGATGGTAAACTTAATGATTTCATAAGCATAGGTGTTACTGGATGTGCCATGCTGAAAGTTAATGAACTAAATAGGGTAAGTAATAATATAAATATTAAAGATTTGTTTTTCATTTTTTCCTCCTGTGTAATGAATATATTTTATGGAGATATATTACCATAATGGAGAGGCAATTGAAAATGCTAATTAGTTAAGTCGCCTTCGGCTAGTTAAAAAATTAAGAATGAAAAATTAAAAATGAAAAATGAAGAATTGAGGATGAAACTCCTAAGGGAATTCCTTTTTACAATTATGAATTATGAATTATGAATTAAGGATGAGATTCCTTAGGGAATTTCTAAAATATATATTTAAAAGAATTTCGTAGAAATTCTCTCCTTAATTTTTTATATACTTGTATATAAAAATTTAATTAGCTTATGAGCGTAGCAATATAAGCGTTTCACTAGTCACTTGTGATGAGTTAATTAAGTGAATTAGCGGAGTGATATTCACTGTTTAACTAAATTAACGCTTCGCTAATTAATGTATTTTTATCGAAAAACAATAAAAATATATTGAAATAAACAAAAAAACAATATATTATATAATTAAGAAAAATTTGGGGGGGAAAGTATGGAAAAGGCAAAATGGACAAATTTATTTATTAATATGGCTTTATTTTTTGTTTTAGGAGCATTTGCAGCATCTATTATTGTAGGAATAGGAATTTATAGTGGGAAAATAGAAGCAAGTATTATTAAACTTTTATTAGGTGTTGTAGGAACTATTTTATTAACTATTATTTTGTATGAACTTAAAAAAATTGTTCAATTAGTAATAAAAAAACAAGTTTTTATCATGGAAAATGTAAAAAGGTTTAATATTATTTCGTATATACTATATGTATTAGCCATAGGCTTTTGTTTTGTTAACAATGAACAAGGTGGTATGCATATTATTGATATAAGTAGTATTTTTTCCATAAAATTTGAAACAGTGATTTTATTAGTATTAGGATCATTTTCAGCAGTAGTAGCTTATGTATTTCATGAAGCTATAAAAATAAGAGAAGAATCAGAAGAGTTAAAAGAAGAAAGTAAATACATAATATAGGAGGGAAATATGCCTATAATAGTAAATCTAGATGTGATGATGGCTAAGAGGAAGATGTCATTAAATGAATTGTCGGAAAAGGTGGGGGTGACTCCTGCTAATTTATCTATATTGAAAACAGGAAAGGCCAAAGCTGTAAGATTTTCTACTCTAGAAGCTATTTGCAAAGTTTTAGAATGCCAACCAGGAGACATTCTTGAGTATAGATAAACATTAGGTTAATTAAGTGCATTAGTGAAACGACATGTACTGGTTAACTTTTTAAAACTTTGAGGAAAGTTTTAAAAAAACTGTTGACATATGTCGAACTTGTCTATATAATATTAAAAGTAGTCGACAGACACATGCGTGTTTAGCTCAGCTGGATAGAGCAACGCCCTTCTAAGGCGTGGGCCAGGAGTTCGAATCTCTTAACACGCACCATGTATGGTGGACGTAGTTCAGTTGGTAGAGCGCCAGATTGTGGTTCTGGTTGTCGTGGGTTCGAGTCCCATCGTCCACCCCATATAGGGATATCGCCAAGTGGTAAGGCACCACACTTTGACTGTGGTATTCGTAGGTTCGAATCCTGCTATCCCTGCCATATGTGGTTTACTAGCTCAGTCGGTAGAGCACTTGACTTTTAATCAAGGTGTCCGGGGTTCGATTCCCCGGTAAGCCACCAAATTCAATGCTGAGATTATATAAAAAGAAGTACATGCGTATATGTACTTCTTTTTTTTATAAAATTAGTGTAATATTATGAATATAAATAAAGAAAATGCTTAAAAATTGGAGATATAAGCAAGCTATTTTAACATAAGTGAGGGTTATAACATGAAAGTTACAATTAAAGATGTTGCTAAAGAGGCTAATGTTGCTACTTCTACCGTCTCGAGAGTTTTATCTAATAGTCCGAGAATAAGTGAAGAAACTAAGAAGAAAGTAAACGCTGCTATAAAAAAATTAAATTATACTCCCAATGTGGTGGCTAGAGGTTTGGCTAATAATAGAACAAGGATACTAGCGGTAGTACTGCCAGATGGAGCTGAAAAGATGTTTTCTAATCCATTCTTTGCACAAGCTTTAAAGGGGATAAGCGTTTGTGCACAAAAGGAAAATTATTATATCATGTATGGCTTTAAAGAAGATTGTAGTGGTGATGGGTGGATAAAAAAATTTACTGAAAGTAATTTAGTAGATGGATTATGTCTTTTTAATGCAAAAGATAATGATGAAGATATAGAGTATTTAAAAAAAATAAACTTTCCTTTTGTTATAATAGGGCGTCCTGAAGAAGTGAAGGGAGTTTTATGGGCTGATAATGATAATTTTCAAGCTATGTATTTGCTGACACAAAAATTAATAGAGATGGGTCACGAAACAATTGGCTTTATAGGTGCAAAAGGAAATTTAAATATGTCCAAGGATAGATTAGAGGGATATAAGCAAGCACTTAGGAGTAGAGGTGTTGAAGCTAGGGAAGAATTGATAATAGAATGCGCTGATTTTACTGAAAAATGTGGTTATATTGCTATGGAGGATATTATAAAAAATGATGATGTGACAGCAATACTAACAACTGATGATTTGCTAGCATTTGGTGCACAAGATAAGATGAAGGACAGCGGTAAGGAACAAATAGCAGTGGTAGGATTTAATAATACTCCTCTAGCAGAATATAGAAGTACTCCTTTGGCATCAGTGGATGTAAAGGCAGAAGAGTTAGGTTATTACGGGGCAAAACTTTTAATAGATAAGCTTGAAAGAAAAACTATAGGAAAGAACTTCTATATAATTGATACAGAACTAGTGGAGAGAAAATCATTATTTGTAGATTTGTGAAATGTTAGTGCAAACGGTTGCCGAATGATAAAAATTAAAGAAAAATAGAGGGAAATGAGAATAGATTTTAAAAATCAGCGAATTTGGTACTTGTAAACAATTTCAAATAATGTTACATTATTAATGTAATATAAAATCTTAAATATATACAGTTGAAAAACTGTATATATATTTTAAAGAAAAAGCAAACGGTTGCACAGAAGGGAGATATAAATGGAGAGAGTATGGTGGAAAGAAGCTGTAGGTTATCAGATTTATCCAAGAAGTTTTAAAGATTCAAATAATGATGGTATAGGAGATATAATAGGTATTATTTCTAAGCTAGATTATTTAAAGGAATTAGGTATAGATGTAATATGGGTTTGTCCTATGTATAAATCACCTAATGATGATAATGGATATGATATAAGTGACTATCAAGATATTATGGATGACTTTGGAAATATGGAAGATTTTGATTTGTTGCTTGATGAAGTACATAAAAGAGGGATGAAACTTATCATTGACTTAGTTATTAATCATACAAGCGATGAACATCCTTGGTTTATGGAGTCAAAACTTTCAAAAGATAGCAAAAAGAGAGATTGGTATATTTGGAGAGATGGAAAAGATGGTGTTGAACCTAATAATTGGGAAAGTATATTTAAAGGATCAGCATGGCAGTATGATGAAAATACAGAACAATATTTTTTACATTTATTTAGTAAAAGACAACCAGATTTAAATTGGGATAATGAAGAAGTAAGACAAGAGATATATAAGATGATAAACTGGTGGCTTGATAAAGGCATTGATGGGTTTAGAGTAGATGCCATTAGTCATATAAAAAAGGAACCAGGATTAATAGATATGGAAAATCCTCATAATTTAAATTATGTATCATCCTTTGAAAAACATATGAATGTTGATGGAATACATGAGTATCTTGAAGAATTAAATAAAAATACTTTTGCTAAATATGATATTATGACTGTTGGTGAAGCAAATGGTGTAGATGCCAGTGAGTCAGAAATGTGGGTTGGTGAAGAAAATGGTAAATTCAATATGATTTTTCAATTTGAACATTTGAATTTATGGGGAGAAGTAGGAGAAAATAAATTTAATGTTAAAGAGTATAAGAATGTCCTTACAAAATGGCAAAATGCTCTAGAAGGAAAAGGATGGAATGCATTATTTATTGAAAATCATGATATTCCAAGAGTGGTTTCTTCATGGGGAAATGATAACGAATACTTACAAGCATCAGCTAAGGCATTTGCATTAATGTATTTCATGCAAAAAGGTACTCCATTTATTTATCAAGGACAAGAAATTGGAATGACAAATGTTAGATTTGATTCTATTGAAAAATATAATGATGTGAAGAGTATAAATATTTATGAGGAAAAGATTAATGAAGGAGCTAGTGTCCATGAAGCTTTAAAAGCAGTTTCAAGTATTTCAAGAGATAATGCACGTACTCCTATGCAATGGGATGCATCAGATTATGCAGGGTTTAGTGAAAATACACCATGGATTGATGTAAACGAAAACTATAAAACAATAAATGTTGAGAAACAACTGGCTAATAAAGATTCAGTATTAAATTTCTATAAAGATTTAATAAAGATTAGAAAGGAAAATCTTTCTTTAGTATATGGAAAATATGATATGATTCTTGATGAAGATGAAAATATTTATGCATATACAAGGACTTTAAATAATGATAAATATGTTGTGATAGTAAATTTATCAGATGAAAAAGCACTATATAAGTATGATGATTTAAATCTTAATTATGAAAACTTAATGCTTGCAAATTATAAGATAAGAGAGCATGGAATGTTAAATGAGTTGGTATTAAAGCCTTATGAGGCTAGATTATACAAGGTATAAAAGAATTATTGAGGGGGAATATAAAATGGGAAGAGAGAACAACAAGGGTAAGTTATTTTCATTTGATTTTTGGCAAAAATTTGGTAAAACTTTAATGGTGGTTATTGCAGTAATGCCTGCTGCAGGTTTAATGATTTCTTTAGGGAAATTAATTGGGATGTATTCACCTACTGATTCTGTATTACTTCAAGGATTCTCAAGAGTATTAGATACTATTGGATGGGGTTTTATAAATAATATGCATATATTATTTGCTGTTGCTATTGGTGGATCATGGGCAAAAGAAAGAGCAGGTGGTGCTTTTGCATCAATTATAGCCTTCATACTTATTAATAGAATTACAGGAAGTGTTTTTGGTGTAAGTAGTGATATGCTTTTAGATAGTACTGCAACAGTAAAATCACTTTTTGGTAGCACGTTAGTAGTTTCAGATTATTTTATTGATATTTTAGGAGCTCCAGCACTTAATATGGGTGTATTTGTTGGTATAATTTCAGGGTTTTTAGGAGCTGTAATATATAATAAATATTATAATTACAATAAGCTACCACAAGCATTAAACTTTTTTAATGGTAAGAGATTTGTACCTTTCGTAGTTATTTTATGGTCTACAGTTACAGCACTTGTGTTATCTGTTATATGGCCATTTGCACAAGGAGCTTTAAATAGCTTTGGTATGTGGCTTGCTAATTCAAAAGATACAGCACCAGTATTAGCACCTTTTATTTATGGCTGTTTAGAACGTTTACTATTACCATTTGGTCTTCATCATATGCTTACAATACCAGTAAACTATACAGAACTTGGTGGAGTTTATACAGCATTAACTGGAGCTTCAGCAGGAGTTACAATTGCTGGTCAAGATCCGTTATGGTTTGCGTGGATTACAGACTTAATAAACTTAAAAGGCGCAGGAGATATGACAACTTATAATAATATAATTTCAACAGTAGTTCCAGCAAGATTTAAAGCAGGACAAGTTGTTTTATCAACAGCTTCCTTAATGGGTGTTGCTTTAGCAATGTATAAAAATGTTGATGCAGATAAAAAGAGCAAATATAAATCAATGTTTATTTCAACTGCAATAGCGGTGTTTTTAACAGGTGTAAGTGAACCAATTGAATTTTTATTCATGTTCTTATCACCAGTTTTATATGTAGTTTACGCTGTTATAACAGGATTAGGTTTTGCCATAGCAGGTTTAATCAATTTAAGAGTACATTCATTTGGTGCTATCGAATTATTCACTCGTATTCCAATGCTTGTTAAAGCAGGGCTTACTTCAGATATAATCAACTTTGTAATAGTTTGTGCAGTATTCTTTGTATTAAACTATGGAGTATTTACATTCTGTATTAAGAAATTTAAGATACCTACACCAGGTCGTCTTGGAAATTATGATGAGGAAGAAACAAGTGTACAAAAGGAAGCAGCTGTTACATCAAATAATATACAAGCTTTAAATATTATTGAACTTTTAGGAAATAAAGATAATATAGAAGATGTAGATGCATGTATGACTAGATTAAGAGTTACAGTTAAAAATTTAGATAAAGTTGCCAATGAAGAAAAATGGAAACAAAATGGAGCTTTAGGACTTATCCTAAAAGGAAATGGTGTACAAGCGATTTATGGACCTAAGGCAGATATATTAAAGAGCGATATTCAAGATATAATAGGAGTATAAAATTATGAAGCTTATGACATTGAATTGTCATTCATGGCAGGAAGAAAACCAGCTAGATAAGATAAAGATCTTAGCTGAAAGAATAAAAAAAGAACAATATGATGTTATAGCCTTACAGGAAATAAGTCAGCATATTGATGGTGAATATATTTCAGAAAATATAAAAAGTGATAATTATGTACAAGTGCTTATTAATGAGTTAAACAACATAAATGAAGATTCTTATAAATATGTATGGGATTTTTCTCACATAGGATATGATGTATTTGAAGAGGGACTGGCAATATTATCGAGACATAAGATAAAGTCGTATGATTCATTCTATGTTAGTCAGAATCAAAGTGAAAATAATTATAAAAGTAGAAAGATAGTAAAAGCAACTATTGAGGCAAATGGAAAAGAAATTGATTTCTTTTCCTGCCATCTAGGTTGGTGGAATGATAAAGAGGACCCATTTAAGAAACAAGTAGATACTTTACTTAAGCATATTGATGATAATAAGCTTTCATTCCTTATGGGAGATTTTAATAATAATGCATTGTTAAGAAATGAAGGATATGATTATATTATTGCAAAAGGAATGATAGATACGTATATAATGGCAGAAGAAAAGGATTCTGGCATCACTGTTAAAGGCACAATAGATGGCTGGAGGGAGTGCAGTGAAGATAAGAGACTTGATTTAATATTAAGTAATAAAAAGATAGAAGTTAAAGACTCAAAGGTGATATTTAATGGAGAAAATTACATTGTATCAGATCACTTTGGAGTTGAAATAAATATAAATTTATAAAATATATAGCATCACACAAAAAAAGAGCTATCATATTGAAATTTTTCAATATGATAACTCTTTTTTTTATTATGAATTAAGGATTTTATTCCACAATTCATCGTTTGTTAGAATTTTCTAATTTTAGATAGTGCTGTTATCACTGGTATGGCAATAACGGCAGATGCTATAGCTTCTGCTATTCCATTGGTACCCACAACTGTAAGCAAGGCTCCAGCTACCATATCAGTTGAAATTTGTTTTGCAGCAGCGTACCTATCAAGGTATAAGATATAAGTAAGTCCAAGTACTCCAATGGTATTTGTTAATGTTCCAGCAATTGAAGCTACACCTATTGAAATACTTTTGTTCTTAAATTTATTTTTAATAAAAGCATATACATAATAAGTAACTATACCAATTAATATTCTTGGAAGTAATGCAATCATAGGATTCATAAATATGAAAGATGTTAAATTAGGTGCAGTTATATTTTGATACATTGAAAATAATCCAAATATAAGACCAATGGAACCACCAACTAATGGACCTTCTAAAATAGCTCCAATAATTACAGGGATGTGCATTATAGTTAAATTCATTACTGGAAGATGGATGATTCCTAAGGGGGTAAGTTCAAGGAAAATAGATATACCACCAAGCATTCCAATAATAACTAGTTTTCGAGTTTTTGATCTATAATTTTTTAAAGTATTGTCCATAGTTACCTCCTACGATTATTAGTATTACATTTAATCAATATAATTATATTTTTAAATGTAAATAATAACAATATTTTTTTGTAAAACTGTCAATAAACAATGAAAAATATTTATTGAATACTATTTAACAGATATATCTTGAATAGTATAATATATATAATATAAAATATAGCTTGATAATAAACAAAGGAGTTAGCTGGATATGGAATTATTTAAAATAAAGGATTTAGTATTTAGAAAAGAGGATTTCTTAGATGATATCAGTGAATTTGAAGATATATTACCTATAATAGAGGAATTACAAGATGGATTGTCATATGAAGAAATAGAATGTGTTGGAGTAAATGACTGTTGTAATGAAACAAATAAGAATTATGTTGTTGAGATACAAGGATTTATAGATTCAAATGATGAGTTTATTACAAAGGAAGAGTTAATGACATTAGGCAATATTGATGAAGATATGTTAGATACATTTATAATTACAATTCATATGTGTGTAAATTGTGGAAAATGGGTACTAGGAATTTTAGAGGATGAAATATAGCAAAATGAAGGAAACTATAAAAGAGTTTTTCTATAGTATACTTAATAAGATAAAGAGTGAAGAAAAAACTATAAGAGTTAAAGTATATATTGTTGTCTTGATTATAGCTATAGGGGTCAGTGTTTTTAATCTAATTAAGCCTATGAGTAAAAAAGAATTAATTAATCAGCTGGAAATGGCTTTACTAAAAGGAAAAGAAAACTGGGCAGAAAAAAATATAAAGATTGATGGAGTAAAAGCAGATGATGATGAATTAAAACCATTAATTGATTATTTTTTACTTAATGACGAAGATGTTGAGAGAGTAGTTGATAATCTTAAAAAGAATAATAAAAGTGTAATTTTCACCATTGAAAGTGAAAAAGGGCTTTTTGGGGAAAATTATTATTTAAATATAAGTACTATAAGCATAAGTATTGCTTCAGATATAAAAGAAGCCATTATATATATAAATGGAAAAGAAGTGAATGAAGAAATTGTTACTTTAATACCTGGAAGATATGAAGTTTCATATAAATTAAAAACAGATTATGGTGATATTGCAGAAAGTAAGGACATGGAGTTTTTAGAGGATGGAGACATAAATGTTGAAGTAGCAGCAGAATATATTACATTATATTCTAATTTCAATGATGCAAAAGTTTATATTAATGGAAAAGACACTGAAAAAACTGTCAGTGAAATTAAGACATATGGACCTATACCAAAGAATAAAGATATAATTATTTATCTTACCAAAGAATTTCCTTGGGGAGTGGTTAAAAGTCCAGAGGTGAAGATTCAAGAAGATAATATTTTAAAACTTGATATAAATATGGCTAATGATAAGCTTTTAGCAACTATAGAAAACACATTAAGAGGATTTTATAACAGTTTATTTGACTCTTTAAATAATAAAGATATATCATTAATGGAAAATGTTGAAGAAAATTCAAGAGAAGAAATTTTCAATTCCATTTATGAAAAGACCATGATTTTTTCTAATAACTATACCATAGATGATTTAGAATTAAAAATTGCCAATAGTGAGTTTAAATATGAGAATGAAAGGTATGTAGCAAATATCTTAGTAGATATCAATTATAGTGTTGCTAAAAAAATACTTCCTTTCATAAAGGAAGAAAAAGAAGAACGTTTTTTAATTGTTTTAATATATGATGAAGGAAAATGGTTAGTTGAAAGTAGCCAAAGAATAGAATTGGAATTAGATGAGCAATAAGTATATATTAATACCAAATAGGATAATATTAAAAAACAGGAGGAGGAAATGGAAAAAAAACAAGGAATTTTAAAAGAAACACCAGAATATGAAGATTATGATGTAAATGAAGCTAAATTATCTGTTCAAGAATTAAGAGAATTAGGTATAATAAAATGTGGAGGATGCAAAAGCAGTGGAAAATGTGCTACATGTAATTGTTCAACTGGATGTTGTAAGAAGAGCACAAAACTAGAAATTAAGAAGTAATCATTTAGAGGAGAGGTATTATGAAGAAGCCTAGCATATTTAGTAAGGATTATGAAAAAATAATGAGGAAAAGAAAGAGAAAGAAAATTATTATTGGAATTCTTTCTATATGTATTATAGGCATATTGGTAACAGAAGTTGCTAATTATGATTTTTCTAAATTAAAGGATAGACTTCAGGCATGGGTTGACGAAGATAAGGAAACGGATGATAATGAACAGTTGGTGCAGACGGATGAAACTAATGAAAGTTCAGAAGTACAAGAGCCAATGGTAGAAGAGACACCTGTAGAAAAGTATTTAGATGTAACTATTTCAGATACCCCTATAAGTTTTAAGTTAAAGGAAGAAAATTCAGAAACACTAATTGAATCTGTTAAGGAAGTTCCAGAAAATTATTATATTTATATAGGCAACAATGGTAAAGATGCAGTGGTATTAGATCCAAATCAAAATATTAACATAGTATATGCTAACGGAGAGATTAAGAATGTAACATTAGCACAATATGTTGGGCCTGATGGAGAAATATATATTAAAGACAATATAAGAGCTTTATATCAAGGATATATATGGCATAGTACACCTGTACAAATAAGTGAAAATAAAATTGCATATATTACTAATATTCCGTATTTTGGCTACAATTTAAATAAATATATATCCATAATAGACATAAATATGAATACACACTTTACTATATGGGCTTCTAAATCTACAGAAATTACTTTTGGACAGATGCAGGAAAAAGGTTTAGAGGTAAATATTGACGGCAATGTACGATATATTACTTCAAACGGAGAGTTAGTACAATAGATACAGGAATTTTATTGAACAAATATTTGAAAATATTAGCTTAGATATGTTATAATGACTAAGTTGTATTATGTAACAAGAGATACTAATTGTAGGAGGAATATACAATGGAAGCTAAAATGGAAAAAATCGACGTTAACGTTGTTAAATTTGAAGTAAAGGTTGAAGCAGATAAATTTAAAGAAGCTTTAACAAGAGCATATAAGAAGAATATTAAGAAATTCAATGTGCCAGGATTTAGAAAAGGTAAAGTGCCAATGAACGTTGTAAAGAAATACTATGGAGTAGAAGTTCTTTTAGAAGATGCAGTTAACTTTTCAATAGAAGGAAGCTATGCAGAGGCACTAAAAGAAAATAATGTAAGACCTGTAGATTTCCCAAAAGTTGAAGTAGTTCAAGCTGAAGAGGGAAAAGATTTAATATATACTGCTGAAGTAATTGTTTACCCAGAAGTAGAACTTGGAGAATACAAAGGGTTAAATGTTGAAAAGAAAACTTACGAAGTAACTGAGGAAGAAGTTTCTGCTAAGTTAAAAGAAATGCAAGAAAAGAATGCAAGAGTTGAAGTTAAAGAAGGTGCTATAGAAAATGGAAATATAGCTGTTATAGATTTCAAAGGATTCATTGATGGAGTTGCATTTGAAGGTGGAGAAGGACATGACTATTCATTAGAAATAGGTTCAGGTTCATTTATAGATAACTTTGAAGAACAATTAGTAGGAGCTAAAGCTGGAGATAAAGTAGAAGTTAATGTTACTTTCCCAGAAAGCTATGGAAAAGAAGAATTAAACGGAAAGCCAGCTAAATTTGAAGTAGAAGTTAAAGAAGTTAAAGCAAAAGAATTACCAGTACTTGATGATGAATTTGCTAAAGAAGTTTCAGAATTCGAAACTTTAGAAGCTTTAAAAGAAGATACTACTAAGAAATTAGAAGAAGCAAATACTGCAAGAGCTGAAAGAGAGTATGAAGAAGCTATATTACGCTCTGTAGTTGAAAATGCTAAGATGGATATACCAGCTGTTATGGTTGAACAAGAAATCGATAGAATGGTTCAAAACTTAGCTCAAAGATTACAATATCAAGGGTTAACTTTAGAACAATACTTCCAATTCACAGGAACAGATGCAGAAAAAATGAGAGAATACATGAAAGAAAATGCTGAAACTAAAGTTAAAACTGAATTAGTTTTAGAAGCTCTTCAAAAAGCTGAAAAAATGGAAGTTCTTGATGAAGAATTAAAAGAAAAAGCATCAGAAGTTTCAAAACTTTACGGAGCTAACGATGAAAAAATGGTTGAGTTATTATTACAAAACCAAAGAGAAGCATTAGTAGCTGATGTAATGACTTCAAAAGTTATAAACTTCTTAAAAGAAAATAACTAATATTTAGATAGAAATAAAGAATTGCCAGAAGAAATTTTGGCAATTCTTAAAATATATCATTAACAAATTAATGTAAATTATATATAATTTAATTATCATTACTTTTATCATTTTGGATATATTATTAAGAGAAGGGTTAAAAGAGAAAAGGAGGGAGCAAAATGAGTTTAGTTCCAATGGTTGTGGAGCAAACAGGAAGAGGAGAAAGATCATATGATATTTTCTCAAGACTGTTAAAAGATAGAATTATAATGCTTAGCGGTGAAGTCAATGATGATACTGCTAACTTAGTCGTTGCTCAATTATTATTTTTAGAAAGCGAAGATCCAGATAAGGATATATATTTATACATAAATAGTCCAGGTGGTTCAATTACTGCAGGCATGGCTATTTATGATACAATGCAATATGTTAAGCCAGATGTAAGCACTATTTGCATTGGAATGGCTGCATCAATGGGAGCATTTTTACTTTCATGTGGTGCAAAAGGTAAAAGATTTGCACTTCCAAATGCAGAAATAATGATACATCAACCTTTAGGAGGATTTAAAGGTCAGGCTACAGATATTGATATTCATGCTAAGAGAATATTAAAAATTAAAGAAAAGCTTAATTTAATATTAAGTGAAAATACCAATCAAGATCTTGAAAAATTAAAGAGAGATGTTGAAAGAGATTACTTTATGGAAGCTGACGAAGCTAAAGAGTACGGTATAGTTGATGAAGTAATAGTAAGACATGGTAAATAGAAAATTATTATAGATTGAAAAAGCTGAAGTGAGGTGAGGTTATGGCTAAATATGAAGATAAAAAGCAATTAAAGTGTTCTTTTTGTGGAAAAAGTCAAGACCAGGTAAAAAGATTAATTGCAGGGCCGGGAGTGTATATCTGTGACGAGTGTATAGATCTATGTTCAGATATAATTCAAGATGAGTTTGAGGAAAGTGTAGAGTTAGATACAACTTCATTACCAAAACCATCTGAAATAAGAAATTATTTAGATCAATACGTTATTGGTCAAGATAGAGCTAAAAAATCATTATCAGTTGCGGTTTACAATCATTATAAGAGAATAAAAAGCAACGTGATTGATGATGATGTAGAAATACAAAAGAGTAATATTTTACTATTAGGACCTACAGGTTCGGGTAAAACACTTTTAGCACAAACATTAGCTAAATTCTTAAATGTACCATTTGCTATAGCTGATGCTACAACATTAACAGAAGCAGGATATGTTGGAGAAGATGTTGAAAATATTCTTTTAAAACTTATACAAAATGCTGATTATGATGTTGAAAAAGCAGAAAAGGGTATAATTTACATTGATGAAATAGATAAGGTTGCAAGAAAATCTGAAAATCCTTCAATTACAAGAGATGTTTCGGGAGAAGGTGTTCAACAAGCCTTACTTAAAATATTAGAAGGAACAGTTGCATCAGTGCCTCCTCAAGGTGGAAGAAAACATCCACATCAAGAGTTTATTCAAATAAATACCTCTAATATATTATTTATTTGTGGTGGAGCTTTTGATGGTATAGATAAGATAATTGAAAAGAGAACAAGAAAGAGTTCAATGGGATTTGGTGCAGATATAGACTCTAAAGAAACTAAAGATGTTGGAGCTTTATTAAAAGATTTATTACCAGAAGATTTATTAAAATTTGGACTTATTCCAGAATTTGTTGGAAGAGTACCAATGGTAGTTTCACTTGAATCTTTAGATCAAAGTGCATTAATAAATATTTTAAGTAAGCCAAAGAATGCTTTAATAAAGCAATATTCTAAACTTTTTGAAATTGATAATGTTGAGTTAGAGTTTACTGAAGAAGCTTTAAAGGCTGTTGCTGATGAAGCTATTAAGAGAAAGACTGGCGCTAGGGGATTAAGAGCTATTCTAGAAGATATATTGGTTGATGTAATGTTTGAAGCACCTTCAGATGAAAATGTATATAAGGTTATCATTACTGAAGAAGCAATCAAAGAAAAAAAGCAACCAGAATTACTTAGATTAGCAGAGAATGAAACAAGACCAGCTATAAAAGTTAAAAAAGCAAAAAAGAAAAAAGGTGTTGAAACAGCTTAATTTTTCAAGGATATTACAAAATAATTATTTATTTTGTAATATCTTTTTTTATATTTTTATTATTTTAATCTAAGAATAGATGAATATTTTTAAGTTAATAATACTAATAATTAAATGCAAATGGAGGGTATTATTAAATATGAGTGAATTTTTGATTTTTTTACAAATAGTAATGATGATTTTATTTATAATTTATCTTTTTAATAGTAATAAGAATAATTATAGTAAAGTAAATATTATTGATAAAGAAAACAGAAAAGAAATGGAAAAGTTACTTAAGTTAAGAAGTGTAAGATTGACAGAGCCATTAACTGAAAAGAGTAGGCCTTCATCCTTTGATGAAATTATAGGTCAGAAAGAAGGAGTAAAGGCACTAAAAGCTGCTATTTGTGGGCCAAATCCACAGCATGTAATTATATATGGTCCTCCTGGTATAGGGAAAACTGCAGCAGCACGTCTAGTATTAGAATATGCTAAAAGTATGGAAAATTCACCTTTTAAGAAGGAAGCAAAATTCGTAGAAATAGATGCTACAACATTAAGATTTGATGAAAGAGGAATAGCAGATCCACTTATAGGATCAGTGCATGATCCTATTTACCAAGGAGCAGGATCTTTAGGGGTTGCAGGCATTCCTCAACCTAAACCTGGAGCAGTAACTAAAGCTCATGGAGGAATACTTTTTATTGATGAAATTGGTGAACTTCATCCAATAGAATTAAATAAGCTATTAAAAGTTTTGGAAGATAGAAAAGTATTTTTAGATAGTTCATACTATAGTTCAGAAGATACTAATATGCCTACGTATATAAAGGAAATATTTGAGAGAGGGCTTCCGGCTGATTTTAGGCTTATAGGTGCTACCACAAGAGGACCTGAGGAAATATCACCAGCCATTAGATCCAGATGCGTTGAGGTATTTTTTAAACCTTTAGAGTGCCCTGAAATTAGAACTATAGCATCAAATGCAATAAATAAGGTAAACTTAAACATATCTAATAGAGGGCTAGATATCATTAGTAGGCATTGTAGCAATGGTAGAGAAGTAATAAATCTAGTGCAACTTTGCTCTGGTGTGGCTATAAATGAAAAGCGTGATTATATAAGTGAAGAGGATATATTATGGGTTATTGAAAATGGAGAATATCATGAAATAGTTGAAAAAAAAGTTAGAAGTAAGGCAGAAATAGGTATAGCTAACGGTTTGGCAGTGCATGGAAGTAATATAGGTATTTTAATAGAGGTAGAAGTAGTAGCTAATTTAAATAAAAATAAAAAAGGGAGCTTAAAAATTTCAGGAATTATTGAAGAGGAAGAAATATCTAGTAACAATAGAAAAATGATTCGTAAGAGCACTGCATATTCGTCAATAGAAAATGTAATTACTGTATTAAATAATTTATATAACTTAAATTGTGATGAATATGATATTCACATAAGCATACCAGGGGGAGTGCCTGTAGATGGTCCATCAGCAGGAATAACTATAGCTGTAGCTATATATAGTGCAATTACTAAAAGACCTGTAAATAATAAGGTAGCTATGACTGGGGAAATAAGTATTTTAGGAGCTGTAAAGCCTGTAGGAGGAATTGTAGCTAAGATTATGGCAGCATCAAAAGCTGGAGCAGAAAAAGTATTAATTCCAATTGATAACTATAGTGAAGGTTTATTAAAGGACAAAAAAATAAAAGTTATTCCTGTAATTAGTATAAATGAGGTTATAGAAAATTCTATAATACCTTTAAAAGATACAATTGAATCAGTAGACGTATTATCAGCAGAAAGATACCAGTAAAATAGTTTAAATTACCAAATGAATCCTAAGTAAAGTTGAAAAAATGTTCTTTTATGTGTATACTAAGTAGGTTAGATAAAATAATTTGTAAAAGGATTGAATGGAGGGGGAAAATGAATAAGGATTCAATTAATTTACCAGCTATTCCTCTAAGAGGAATTACTATTTTTCCCAATATGATTATACATTTTGATGTCGGTAGGGAAAAGTCGATTTCAGCATTAGAAGAATCAATGTTAAAAGATAGCAAGATATTTTTAGTGTCTCAAATAGATCCAGAAATTGAGGATCCAAAGAGAAACGAAATTTATTCAATAGGGACTATCTGTAAGAAAAAGCAGATTTTAAAGTTGCCAAAAGGCGTTACAAGAGTATTGGTAGAAGGCGTTGAGAGAGCAGCTATAATTGACTTAATAGATGATAAGAAGTTTAAAGAAGTTATAGTTGAAAAAATTGATGATGAACTTAACTTAAAAGATGAAAATGAAGATTCAGCTTTAAGAAATTTACTATCTAAAGCCTTTAAAGAATATATTAGGGTTACAGAAGGTGACGAAAGTAAAGTTATCGAAGTTATAACTAAAGAAGAAGAACTAGGAAAAGTCACAGATTTAATAGCTGCATATATTCAATTAGATGAAGATAAAAAACAAACTATACTTGAAACAATAAATATTGGTGAGAGAATTGAAAAGCTTCTAGTATTTATTAAGGAAGAAGTAGAAATTGTTAAGATAGAAAATAGTATAGGGAAAAAAGTTAAAAATAAATTAGATAAGTCCAATAAAGAATATTTCCTAAGAGAACAATTAAAAGTAATTCAAGAAGAACTTGGCGAAGATGATGAAAAAAATGAGATAGATAATTACGCAGAGAGAATAAGTAAGGCAAAAATGCCAAAAGAAGTTCGTGAAAAAGCTGAACGTGAATTATCTAGATTAAAAACATCATACTCAGGTGATGGAAATAATATTAGAAATTACTTAGATTGGATTATAGAATTGCCTTGGAACAAATCAAGTAATGATTCTTTTAATATAGAAAAGGCAGAAAAAATTCTTGATGATGAACATTATGGGTTAGAAGAAGTGAAGGAAAGAATTTTAGAATATTTAGCTGTAAAACAATATACTAAATCACTGAATGGACCAATTCTTTGCTTAGTAGGACCACCAGGTGTTGGTAAGAGTTCTATAGCAAAATCTGTAGCTAACTCATTAAATAGAAAGTTTGCTAGGATTTCACTTGGTGGATTAAGAGATGAAGCAGAAATAAGAGGTCATAGAAGAACTTATGTAGGAGCTATTCCAGGAAGAATTATCTATGCCTTAAAGGAAGCGAAAGTAAATAATCCATTGATATTATTAGATGAAATTGATAAATTAAGTTCCGATTACAAAGGTAATCCGGCAGATGCACTTTTAGAAGTTTTAGATCCTAAGCAAAATAAAACTTTTAGGGATACATTTATGGAAGTAGATTTTGATTTATCTAATACTTTATTTATTACTACAGCAAACACCTTAGAAACTATTCCTAGACCACTTCTTGATAGAATGGAAATAATAGAAGTATCAGGATATACTTATGAAGAAAAATATCATATAGCAAAAGAGCATTTAATTCCTAAATCCTTAGAAGAGCATAACACAGATGCAGAAACAATAAAGATTTCTGAAGGTGCTATAAGAGAAATTATAAATAGTTATACTAGGGAATCAGGAGTAAGAAGTCTTGAACGTCAAATTAATAAGGTTATTAGAAAATCGATAACTGAAATGGTTAAGACAAAGAAGAAAAAGGTTACTATTACTGTAAATAATCTTAAAAAATATTTAGGAAATAAATATTTTGAGTTTGAGAAAGCTGATAGACAGGATACAATAGGTGTTGTTCATGGATTAGCATGGACTGCATATGGTGGAGATACACTGCCAGTAGAAGTTGTAGTGATGAAAGGTAATGGGAAGTTAGAACTTACTGGAAAGCTAGGAGATGTTATGCAAGAATCAGCAAAAGCAGCTTATAGCTATGTAAGAGCTAACTGTAAAAAATATGGCATTGATGAAGACTTCTATAAGAGCAAAGATGTTCATATACATGTGCCAGAAGGAGCAGTTCCTAAAGACGGACCTTCAGCAGGGGTAACTATTGTCACAGCTTTAGTATCAGCCCTATCCAAAAAGAAAGTTAAAGGGACTGTGGCAATGACAGGTGAAGTAACTTTAACTGGAAAAGTACTTCCTATTGGAGGCGTTAAAGAAAAGTGTTTAGCAGCACATAGAATAGGTATAGATACAATAATTTTACCTAAAGATAATGAAAAAGATATAATAGAGATTCCTAGTACTGTAAAAAATAAATTAAATTTAATTTTTGCAGCTCATGTGGAAGATGTATTAAAAAATGCTTTAATTGGAGTTGAAAATATTGATAATTAACAAGTCAGAATTTATAACATCAGCGGTTAGAAGAGAGCAGTATCCAGAAGATGGACTTAATGAAGTAGCTTTCGTTGGAAGATCTAATGTTGGAAAGAGCTCAATAATAAATGCTTTAACTAATAGAAGAAAATTAGCTAAAGTATCACAAACCCCAGGAAAGACAAGACTAATAAACTTCTTTTTAATAAATGATGGGTTTTATTTAGTTGATTTACCAGGTTATGGTTATGCAAAGGTATCAAAGAAAGAGCAGGAGTCATGGGGAAAAACAATTGAAACTTATCTTACAGCTCGTGAAGAATTAAAGAGAGTTATCTTATTAGTTGACTCAAGACATAAGCCTACAGCAGATGATATTACTATGCATGAATGGATAAAACATTATGGATATGATGTAATAGTGGTTGCAACTAAAAGTGATAAACTATCTAACAATGATTTAGTAAAAAGTAAAAAAATAATAAAAGAAACATTAAAATTAACTGAAAATGATACATTATGTTTCTTCTCGTCTTTAAATAAGAAGGGTGCAGAACAATTAAATGATATTTTATTCGGTGATTTATCTCAGTAGAGAGCTGCCAAATGGCAGTTCTTTTTTTGTAAGAAAAAATAGTATAAAAATAAAGCATTGAATAAAATAGTGTCAAATTATTTGCGGGAGAATAGTATATAGTATAAATTTAATTATAAATTTAAATCAATAGGAGGAATCAATTATGCAAATGAACGATATCATTGGTGAAATGCAACCATCAGATTATTCATCAGTTGGTAGTAGCTGTGGCTGTGGCTGCGGATGTGGCAATTTAGGTGGATTAGGCAATGCTGGTGGATTAGGCAATGCTGGTATTGGAAACTGCGGATTTGGTTGGTGGATTTGGATATTATTAATATTATTCTATACTAATCAAAGTACAAATAATGTAGGAAATAATTGTTGTTGTAATAATGGATCAAATGACTGTTGCTGCTGTCAAGGGAATTCAAATAATGGTTATGGAAATGGAGGCTGCAGTGGATGGTTATTCTTATTAGTTATTTTATTCTTATGTAGCGGATGTAATAACGGATTTGGTGGAGGATTCGGAAATTGCGGATTAGGCAGTGGATTTGGAAACTACGGACTAGGAAATTGTGGAATTTGTGATGGACTAGACGGCCTTGTTGGCGGATGCTACTAGAAAGTAAATAAGGAGGAGATGTTGAAATGTCAAAAAAACATTATCACAAAGATGAATGTTGCTGCTGTTGTCAGCCATGTTGTCCACAAAATTGTTGCTGTAATAACAATAATAACAACAATGGTGGATGCTGCGGAAATCCATTTTCAGGAATTAATAGTTGTGTAGCACCTATTATATTCTTATTAATAGCTTGTGGATCAGGACTATTATGTAGTGGTTCATCATATCTAATTATTTTATTATTCTTGCTATGTGGAGGTTGCGGAAGTTTCTTTGGTGGAAATGGAAACAACGGAAGCTGTTGCTGCACAAACAACTCAAATTGTTGCTGTGAAAGCAATTGCTGCTGCTAGTGTAGAGGGTGGAGGGTTTTTTAACCCTCCAAAAATATTATAAAAATATGCTACTTTTTTTACCTAAATACATATAATTTAATAGAAAGATAATAGGAGGGGGAAAATGTCAAAGAGAAGACATAAAAGCAAAAGGGATAATACCACTGAAAATAGAAGAAGACAGATGCAGCAGCAAAGACAACCACAGCAACAGGCTAGGCAGCAGCCGCAATATAACGGACCTTTTGGAATTAATCCTGCCCAGTTGTTAAGTATGTTTGGAAACATAGATATGAATCAGATTAATAATATGCTTCAAAATATGAATAGGGACGGAATAGATTTTAATAATTTTAATCTAGGCATGCTTCAAAATTTAATGGGTAACAATGGAGGAAGAACAGATAATGTAAATAGCGTTAATAATATAAATAATGATAATAGCGAATCTGTAGTAAATGAGGAAATGGATATTTTTAATGAAGATTTACCAAAGAATAATAGAAAGTTTCAAGTAGATGTAAATGATGAAAACATGCAACTATTAAGGTCTCTTAGAAATATAGTATCAATAGAAAGAGTGCCATTTGTAGATAAAATAATCGAATTATATGCTAAAGGTGCATTTAAAGATTAAGGGAGAAAGTGTATAAAAGAAAATTAAAGGGAAATAATAATAGTGTACCGGAGAAGTATTCTCCTATAGCAAATGAAGATAAATTCTTCATTAAGCTAAAAACCCCCCCATCCCCCTTTTAGGCCGCAATATAGCGGCCTTTTATTTTATGTTGAAATTGATGAAATCTTATAATGATTTAAATAATCTATATTAACAGTAAGGTGAATAAGTACTTCTTTAGAATGTTTGGTTATATCATTACGACTTATTTTTTGAAAAGATAAGGTCCATAAAATAGAGCTAGGATTACCTAAGTTATTCCAATCATTATCACAAAAATAAGCACTTTGGAATTTATATTCATAATTATCCTTATTTAAGTTCCAAAAAATTTTAAGTTCATCACTGGATATGTTAGGAGTAAATATATCAGGTAGTTCTTCTGGTTCGTAAGGGTATTCAATTAAATCAATAAATTTTCCTACTTCATCTAGTGAGAATATATTACCAGTATTGATGGTGACTTCCTTAACTGTGTCATTATCAA
Source organism: Clostridium lentum (assembly GCF_014287815.1). GTDB lineage: Bacteria > Bacillota > Clostridia > Clostridiales > Clostridiaceae > Clostridium > Clostridium lentum. The sequence continues at coordinate 29,053 of NZ_JACOOQ010000013.1, read as the reverse complement.
GGAAATATGATGAGAAATCGTTGTTATTTAAAAAATTGCTTTTTAAGAGGATTGGCGTTTTGGAATTCTTTGAATCTATTACTCCAAGTATATTATTATTGCAGCAGAATATGTTTTCAAAGCTAGTACCATTCCATTTAAAGATGCAGTATTGAGATGTATTGTTATAATAATTTGAAAGAATTATTTCAGGAATATTATCCCGAGATAAATCTAGAATATTTACTTTTAAATCATAATATGGGCAGATGGTTAAAAAATTTATATTTGAACAATTAAGAATGTAATCTTTATTTGAAGTTTCAATTTTGATTTCATAATAGTTGTTAATCTCAGATATAGTTAGTTCATCTTTCATACCATCTCCATCCAAGTCGTAATAATAAATATGATTAGGTTTTGAAAGAGTAAAAAAAGCGGAAATATTTTTAGTATAATTTATGCAGAAAAACAAGATGGAAATTGCTAAAATACTGAGCATAATAGCAATGATGGTTTTCTTCTTTATGATAATAAATTTTGTCATTATATCACCTCTATAATATATATGATTTTAAGGGTGAGATAATACAAAAAAGCCAGTAAGTTTAACCTACTGGCATTCTTTACATAGTCCATAAAAGAATACTTTATTCCAATTAACTTTATAGTCTGAATTTTCTTCAACTATAGAATTTAGATTTGGAAGAGGAAGATTCATTAAGTCTTCAACTTTACCACATTTTACACATTGAATATGACAATGCTCAAAACAGTTAGCATCATATCTAAAATTGCCTTCTCCTACATTAAGTTCCTGTACTAAGTTTACTTCTACAAGAGTTTTAAGAGACTTATATACAGTTGCAAGACTCATAGTAGGATAAGTTGCTTGAAGAGCATTATAAATAATTTCAGCAGAAGGATGCTCATTTGTAGATTTTAAATATTGATATACAGCTAATCTTTGAGGCGTAAGTTTTAATTTTTTTTCTTTAAATATTAAAGATATGTTCTCCATAAATAGCACCGCCTTTAATTCTATGTAATTATTATATGAAACTGTATAATTATTTGTCAATAATAAATATTAATTAATATAGAATATAAAGAAAAAATTTATAAATTTTTACAAAATTGTTGAAAAAATATTTAAAATATGTTAAATTAATATAAAAAGGTAAGGGGATGAGGATATGTCTAAGTATAAAGTTGGAGATGAATTAATTATTGTAACAGATCCAAATGAAGAAACAGAAAAATTAAATGAGCTTACTAGACTGAAAATAGATGGTGATTTTGCACAAATTTCTTGGGGGCTAAAAATAGTAGATGTTACTTTTGATAAGCCATATGTTACGCTTACTTATAGAAATGCAAATGGTGATATTAATAAAGTTTTTGCTGAATGCAGAGATATAGAAAATTTTGATAGAGAAAAAGTACTGGAAAAAGCTTTATTAAAAGCTTTTCAAAATGAAATTATTAATATTACTGTAATTAAAAATAAATAATATAAGTATTAATAGTTTAAGTCAAGAAAAAGGTGAGTATAAAGGACATATTCATAAATGTACAGGTAAATAAAGTAAAAGTATTTATTTTTTTACAGTTATGATGTATAATAACTGTATAATTAGATAAAATATAATCTTTATTTGCAAGGGGAGAGGTTTATGAGTAAGTGCCCATTTTGGTCAACAGGCAAAGTGAGAGTAAATTGTTATAATGAATGTCCAATGTATCCTGATCCTAAAGGTTATGAGATATGTCCATTTAAAGAGTATTTAGATAGCGAAAGTATTAATATAAAAGATAATATTGATAAGAAATTTAATTATTCTAATGATGATATAGAAGAAGATATCTATCAATTAGTTGGGGCATTAAAGGATTATTAATAAAAAGACATCTTAATTTTTTAAGATGTTTTTTTATTTTAGGATTAATTTAATAATTACTATACAAACATCTAGAAATTATTATTAATGTAGTTATTTTTATAAAATAAGGGCAATAATTATGATAACATAGTAGATATGTAAAAAAGATGTTTTGAATCATAGGGGGAAAAATGAAAGTAAATTTAGATATTAATCAAAGAAATGCAGTATATATAAAAGAAAAAAATGTTTTAGTTGTAGCTTCTCCTGGTTCAGGTAAGACAACAGTAATAATTAATAGAGTAAATCATCTTATTGAGGATTTGAAGATAAATGAAGGTAATATAATAGTGATAACATTTACAAGAGCAGCTGCTGATAATATGAGAAATAGATATAAAAATATATTTAAAAAAGAAAGAGCACCTTTTTTTGGTACTTTTCATGGATTGTTTTATAAGATATTACTGAGAGAGGGTTATGATATAAAAATAATGGATGGAGGAAAGGGGCATGCCATTATAAAGAATGTATTGTCTAGGTATTTTGATGATGTTAATGATGATAAAGTTAGAGAAGTGATGAATAATATTTCTATGTTTAAGACTTCTTTATGTACTGTTGATGAATTTAAATCTACTGTGAGCAAGGATATATTTTTAGAATGTTTAAAGGTTTATGAAAGTAACAAAGAAAGAGAGTGTTTATGGGATTTTGATGATTTATCGGTGAAAGTATTAAAGTTATTTACAGAAAAGAAGAATATTTTAGAAAAGTACCGAAGGGTGTTTAAGTATGTACTAGTAGATGAATTTCAGGATTGCGATAATATACAAGTGAGTTTTTTAATGCTTATGAATAAAGATAATGAACTTTTTGCTGTAGGTGATGAAGATCAATGTATTTATTCATTTAGGGGATCTAAGCCAGAATATATGGTTAATTTTCATGACACTTTTAAAGGTGGAGTAAAGGTTAAGCTTCTTACTAATTATAGAAGTAAGAATAATATTGTGGAGGTATCAAAGCGATTAATTGATAAAAATGAAAATAGAAATGATAAGGAAATAATATCTTATTGCAATAATTGTGGAATTGTTCATTATAGTACTCCATATAATGAATATATGCAAGGTGAAGAAATTGCTAAATACATAAAAGAAAATTATCAAGGCACATATGGGGATAATGCTATTTTATACAGAACCAATATGGAATCTAGAAGTATGATAGATGTGCTTACAAAAAGAAAGATTCCATTTGTGTTATTAGATAAAGGATATAATTTTTTTAATCATTTTATTTGTAGGGATTTAATTAACTATTTGAAATTATCTATTGACCAATATGATAAGAATGCCTTTGCATGGATAATAAACAAGCCTTTTAGATATATGAGTAAAGAAAATTTATCATATATTAATAATTATAAAGAAGATAAATCACCTTTTGATATATTAATTAATAAAAAGGATATGCCGCCGTTCCAGTGCAAAAAGATTGATGACTTAAGAAAAGAAATATTATATTTAAATAAAATGTCTTTAGGTAGTGCCATACAATACATAATATCTACCATGGGTTATATTGATTATTTAAGGGAATACGCTAATAAATATGGTCAAAGTCTTGATGATTTAGAAGATGTATTAGAAGAGTTTAAAGGGGCAGCTGAAGGTTTTAAAACTATTACTGAATTCTTGGTACACGTTAATAATGTGGAAGAACAGATTGAAAGTAGCAAAGTTGTTGAAGATGGTGTGATTTTAAGTACCATTCATGGAGTAAAAGGAATGGAGTTTAATAATGTCTATATTATTAATTGCAATGAAGAGGTAATACCTCATAAATCATCTATGGAAGAAAATATAGAAGAGGAAAGAAGGTTGTTTTATGTGGGTATTACTAGAGCAATAAATAATTTGTATGTATTTTCACCTAAAACAATGAGAGGAAAATTTAGAGAGGCTTCTAGATTTATTGCCGAGTCTCATCTTGAAGAAGAATCTGAAAAGGTTGATTATGGAATAGAAGTAGGTAATATGCTTTATCATAGGACTTATGGTGAAGGTAGTGTAATAGAGATAGACAAAGATAAAATTACCATTAAATTCAAAGACATTTGCAGAAGCTTTTCTTTAAAAGTACTGATGGAAAATAATTTAATTATATTAGTAAATTAATTTTTTAAACATAGTGCATAATAATATTGTCATATAGATGTTGGAGGAAGCTTTATGAAAAGTAAAAATACAGTTTTATGTATAATGGCAATAATATTATTTATTAATTTTTTAACTTTTGAAGCAAATGCTTTGATTTTATCTCCAGAAGAGATAGAACGTATAGAAATGCTTTTAAAAGAAAATGATGCATATGTTCATGATGAAGATAAAAAAGTGCTGGAAGGTTATAAAGAAAAATTATTAAATTATGAAATACTGAATCAGGAAGAAAAAGATTATTTACGAGAATGTTATTTAAATATGATTCGTAACAAGTTAGGGGAAGAAAAGTTTAATGAGTATTGTAAACTTATTGAAAAGAGAAGTAGCAGTGTAGAGTTTACACAGTCAGAAAAATTCAGGCTTTATGAACTAGAAAAGGAACTCAGAGAAAGTCACTAATAGGCTGTAAAACATTGAATATAGTCAATATATATAATATAATTTAAATAGGCTTATATAGCATTATATAATGCCTATTTATAATGTTAATGAGGTAAAAACTAATGAAAAAAGAATTTAGTGTTGAAGACATAAAATTTTCCTTGGACATTGGTACAAGATCCGTAATTGGATCAGCAGGGATTGTAAAGGGAACAAAGATTGATGTTATTAAAGAATGTTACATTGAGCACCATGAGAGGGCAATGCTTGATGGTCAAATACATGATATTTCTCTAGTTACAAAAACTGTTAAGTCAGTGATACAAAATTTAGAAAATGAACTAAATGTAAAGCTTGAAAAAGTTAATATTGCAGCTGCAGGAAGGTTCCTAAAAACTGTTAATAGTAAGGCAGAGCTAGATTTAAATAAAGATGAGTCCATAAATAGTGAATGGATAAAGACTTTAGAGCTTAAAGCTATAAAGGAAGCAGAAGAAAGTATAGCAAAAGAAGTGGTTGGAGAGCTATATTGTGTTGGCTATTCTGTAGTTAACTATTATTTAAATGGTTATATAATTTCAAATCTTTTAGGACATAAAGGTGAAAATATATCTGTAGAAATAATAGCAACTTTCTTACCAAAATCAGTAGTTGATTCTCTATATTCAGTTATGGATAAGTGTGGTTTGAGAGTAAGCAGCCTGACGCTAGAGCCTATTGCAGCCATTGAAGCAGTAGTTCCACAAAAGTTAAGATTATTAAATATTGCTTTGGTGGACATTGGAGCAGGAACATCAGATATAGCTATAAGTGCTGATCAAAGTATAGTAGCATATGGAATGGTTCCTATAGCAGGTGATGAAGTAACAGAGGTTATAGCAAAAGAATGTTTAGTAGATTTTAACACTGCAGAAATTATAAAAAGGCAAATAAATACAGAGGAAGAAATAAAATTTATAGATATATTAGGATTTGAATGTTCTAGAAGTTCTGAAAAGCTTAAAGAAGTTATTAGTCCTATAGTTGCAGAAGTAGGGGAGACCATTGGGGAAAAAATTAAAGAGCTTAATGGAAATAAACCTCCCAGTGCTATTTTTGTTGTAGGAGGAGGAGCGCATACACCAGGGATTCTTGAGGAAATAGCGAAAAATTCCAATATACCTAAAGATAGAATAGCAATAAAGGATAGAGATTCAATAGAATCATGTATAGCAGAAAATGCTTATGGCTCAGCAGGTGTTACTGTAATCGGTATAGCCCTTGTAGGTTTGAAAAATGAAGGCAATGATTTTGTTAATGTATATCTTAATCATATTCCAATAAGTTTATTTAATTCTCATGCTCATACTGTAAAAGATGTATTAGTACATGCTGATATAGATCCTGCCATGCTTATGGCAAAAAGAGGTAAAAATTTAAGATATACTTTAAATGGAGTTAAAAAGATAACCTTTGGAAACAAAGGAGAGAATGCTATTATTAAAGTAAATGGTCAAGAGGCATCTATTGATTCTACAATTAATGATGGTGATGAAGTAAATATAATTTATGCAAAAAATGGACAAAATGCAGCAGCTACAGTTACAGAATTATTAACTAATTATGAAGAAAAAGAAATTTTTATTAATAACATTAGTACCGTTATAAAACCAATTGCTATAGTAAATGATAATAAAGTTTCACTTGACACATATATATCTGACCAGGACATCATTGAAATAATATATCCAAAAAATATTGGAGATGTGAAAAAGTATATAATAAATACTACAAGTGATGTTTTTATCAATGAAGTAAAAGGCAATGATGAATATATAATAAATAATGGTGATAAATTGGTCTTTGAAGATTGTAGATACAGTGAAGAAAATCATTGTAATAATATAAATGAATCACTAATTATTGAGCAAGATGAAAAAAATACAAATTGTGACAAAGATAATATGACAAATGAATTCAGTGAAGAATTAGAGGATGAAGCTATATATGCCATGAAGGTAATAGTTAATGATGAAGAAGTTAAAATTAATGACATGTCTTCCATGATGTTTGTACAAATATTCAGCTACATAAACTTTGATTTATCAGAGCTAAAGGGAAATATAGTTCTTAAGCTGAATGGAGAAGTAGCATCATATACAGATATGGTTAAAGATGGAGATGTTATTAATATTTATTGGGAAAAGTAAAAAAGGGGCTAAAGGGGTATGAGTAGATTTAAAAATGAAGCAGAGAGCATTAAAGATGAAATTATAGCTATTAGAAGGACATTGCATGAAAATCCTGAAATAGGATATGAGGAGTTTAACACTTCTAGGCTTATTAAGGAGTTTTTAACTAAAGAGGGAATTGTTTATGAAGAATATGCAAAAACAGGAGTATGTGCATTGATAAAAGGTAAACAAGCTGATAATGGGAAGGTTATTGCTGTCAGGGCAGATATTGATGCTTTACCGCTAGAGGATAAGAAAAAGTGTAGTTATGCGTCAAAGATAAAAGGCAGGATGCATGGATGTGGACATGATGGACATACTTCTATATTATTAGGGGTAGCAAAGCTTATAAATAGGAATAGAGATATTTTTGGAGGAACTGTAAAACTTATCTTTGAGCCAGCAGAAGAAACTACTGGTGGAGCAAAAGTGATGATTGAGGAAGGAATATTAAAAAATCCAGATGTGGATATGGTGTATGGTCTGCATATGGAGGAAACTATTGATACAGGAACAATAATGGTAAAAAGAGATACTGTCAATGCAGCATCCAATCCATTTAGGATAGTGGTTAAGGGAAAAGGAGCTCATGGTGCTTATCCAGCAGCAGCTGTTGACCCAGTAGTGGCAAGTAGTCAAATTATTATGGCCTTGCAAACTATTGTTAGTAGAGAAATAAATCCAAGTAATTTAGCGGTGGTTACAGTAGGTTCCATTCATGGTGGTACAGCTAGCAATATAATACCTGATGAAGTTGAAATTGGCGGTATAATCAGAACCATCACTAAAGAGGATAGAGAACATTCTGTGAAAAGAGTGAAGGAAATTGCTGAAGGTATTGCTAGAACATTAAGAACAGAATGCCAAATTGAAATAGAAGAGTCTTATCCTTGTCTGATAAATAATGCTAACCTTGTTGAAATGCTTAGAGAAAATGCTGCAAAGGTAATTGGCATAGAAAATGTATTAGAACAAAAGAATCCTAAGATGGGAGTTGAAAGTTTTGCATACTTTGCCAATGAAGTTCCTTCGGTTTTCTATTTCTTAGGATGTAGAAATATTGAAAAAGGAATTATACATCCAGCCCATAGCAGTTTATTTGATATTGATGAAGAATCATTGCCAATAGGAATAGCCATTGGTTGTGAATTTATCGTTGATTATTTGACAAGTTGCTAAAATAATATTAATCTAATACAATGGGGAAAAGAAAAAAAGAGTACGGAAAACAGGAGATGATTTAAGTGAAAATAGAAATAGGAACAAATGAAGCTGGTCAGAGATTAGATAAATTTTTGAGAAAATACTTTAAAGATGTACCATTAAGTGCTATATTCAAAGCTTTAAGAAAAGGTGATATCAGAGTTAATGGAACAAAGAAAAAAGAAAATTATGCTTTAGAATTAGGTGATGAAATAGAAGTAAGATACTTACAATCTAAGAAAGAAACTAATACAAGCAAAGAAGTAAACTTTATAAAAGTAAATTCAGGTTCTATGAAGATTACTTTTGAAGATGACAATATACTAGTTGTTGAAAAGTGGCCAGGTGTTTTAGTTCATCCAGACCAAAAAGGAGCAGAACCATCTTTAACTGATTATGTATTATCATACTTAAATGATAAAGGTGATTATCTTCCAGAAAAGGAACTTACTTTTACACCAGCACCATGTAATAGATTAGATAGAAATACTTCTGGTGCTGTTATTTTCGGTAAAAACTTCGAAGCCTTAAGAGAAATGAATGAAATGATTAGAGAAGGACAGGTTAAGAAGTATTATAATGCATTAGTAACAGGAAGAATAAAAGATGGAATGTACACAGGATATATTTCTAAAAATGAAAATGAAAATATATCAAAAGTATATGATAAAGAAATGCCAAATACAAAGAAAATTGCCATGGAAGTTAAGACTATTCAAAGTAATGGAGCATTCTCATTCTTAGAAATAGACTTAATTACAGGAAGAAGTCATCAAATAAGAACTCACTTAAGTCACTTAGGACATCCGATTGTTGGTGATACTAAATATGGTGATAGAAATATAAATTCATTCTTTGACAATAAATTTGGGCTAAATTATCAATTCCTTTATGCTTACAAGCTTATTATTAAAGGTGGAGAAGGAAAGCTTGCATATTTAAAGAATAAGACAATAGCAGAAGCACTTCCTCCAATGTTTAAGAAAGTAAAGAGAGATGTATTTAAATTCACATTATAAAAGGGGATAATTATGGAGAAGAAATCATTAGGTAGGAGCTTTATGATACTATCTTTTGCGGGGATATTCATTAAGATATTATCAGCGGCATATGTACCATTGCTGACAGCTGTAATAGGTTCAGATGCATATGCTTCTTACTCTATAAGTTATACAATGTTCACATTTATATTAGCCGTAACATCATTAGGGGCTCAGCCTGCTATAACTAAGGTTGTGGCAGAATATAGAGCTGTTGGAAATTCTATTGATGCCTTAAGGGCAATGAAAATATCTAGGAAATATATGACTATTATAGGGCTATTTGGAACAATTATTTTATTGATACTGGCAAGGCCTATAGCTTTAGCTAGCACATGGGATAAGTCTATACTTGCCATAATGTTCCTTTCTCCTACAATTTTGTTTTCATGTATATTATCTGTTTATAGAGGGTATATGCAAGGAATTGAGGATATGGAGACTATCGGAATATCACAAATAGTTGAGCAGATAATAAATGTTGTTTTAAGTCTTGTTTTTGCAGGTATATTAATAAAAATTAATGAAGAAATGGGTATTGCAGGAGGGACTGTAGGTACTACTTTAGGAGCAGTAGTTGCAATTATATATATAATTTATATTTATCAAAAGAGAGACTACGAAGAAGAAGCATATTCTAGCAATACTAGTGAAAAGAGACATAGTGAAAAGAAGATAGTAAGAAAGATATTAATGTACGCATTACCCATTACATTAGTGGCAGCATTACAAAATTCAAGTCCGCTTGTGGATGCCATGATAGTGAAAAGAAGGCTTGCAACTTCAGGGATACCTAAAGCAAGTTTGGAAGTTACGTATGCTTATCTTTCATATTTTAATACTTTATTATATGTACCATTAGCATTGGTAACGGCACTTAGTACAGCTATATTTCCTAAGGTTATTTCAGCTTATACTTGTAAAAATCGTAAGGAGCTTAGAAGTAATATAAGTTATTCTTATAGAATAACTTTTATGATTACTATACCATCATTAGTAGGATTATCAGTTTTAAGTAAAGAGGTATTCCTTATGCTTTTTGGATTAAATGAAGGATATGAGCTTCTTATGTATGGTTCAATAGTGCTGGTATTTATGTCTATAACTACTATACAAAATACTATTTTACAAGGTGTAAATAAATTATATCTTGTTTTATCTACAGCATTTATTGGTGTAGTATTGAAACTGATATTAGATTTTATACTTGTAGCTATTCCAGAGGTTAATATTTTTGGAGCTGTAATTGCCAGTTTAGTATCGTATCTTGTTCCAGCTATTATAAATCATAGGAACTTAAGAATGATATTTAGAGTAAGAGTTCCAATTATTAAGCTGTCAATAACATCAATTATTGCTTCTTTGGCTATGGGGCTGGCTATTGTAGGTATAAGGATGCCTATAGATAGATTAATTAATATTTTTGAAGGCGGAAGACTTATGATTAGTATAGCAACATTAGTTATGGTAGCAATTGGCGGAATGGTATATTTAATAATAATGATTTTAATTGGAGGAATAAGAAAAACAGATTTAGATTTAATTTCTCCCAAGATATATAGAATTATGCCAAGATTTTTAAGAAAAATGATGTAATTATTATTTTAAAGATAACTTAATTTATATTGAGTTATCTTTTTTTTGTATATAAAGCATAAAAAATAAACATTATAACATTATGGTAAAGATAAAGATGAGGTGAAGAAGAGTGGGAATAAAATTACAAAATTTAGTGGTGAAATTTGGAGATTTTACAGCTATAAATGAGGTGACGTTGGAAATTCCAAAGGGAAAGCTAATTTCTTTACTAGGTCCATCAGGCTCTGGTAAATCAACTACGCTTTTCACTATATGCGGAATACACAAACCTTATTCAGGTAAAATAATATTTGGTGATAGAGATGTAACTGGCTTGGAGCCAGAAGAGTTAGGAATCGGTTTGGTATTTCAAAATTATGCCTTATACCCTCATATGACTATAAGGGAAAATATAGGATTTCCATTAAAGAATTTAAAGTGGAACAAGGAGGAAGCGGCAAAAAGGATAGTGGAAGTTGCCAAAACTGTAAAGATAGATGGACTTTTAGCCAGGAAACCATCGCAGCTTTCAGGAGGGCAACAACAGAGAGTGGCTATAGCAAGAGCTTTGGCTAAAAGACCAGATATTCTTTTGTTAGATGAACCATTATCTAATTTGGATACTAAGCTAAGAGTAGAAACAAGACAGGAAATAAGAAGAATACAAAAGGAAACAGGAGTTACTGCCATATTTGTTACTCATGATCAAGAAGAAGCCATGAGTATTTCAGATCAGATAGTGCTTATGAAGGATGGAGCTATTGAGCAGGTATCAACACCTACTGATATGTATTTAAATCCTATCAATAAATTTGTAGCATCTTTTATAGGAAGTCCAGAGATGAATTTTGTAAATTTAAAAGTTAAAGATGGCATAGGAGTAATTGATAATTATACCATAAAGAATATTACAAAAGAAAAGAAAAATGTTATTTTAGGCTTCCGTGCTGAAGATGTGGAAATAGCAAATGCAGGAATTGGTGCTAAAGTGGATACTGTAGAAATATTAGGGAGGGAAAAGCTTCTTACATTAAGTCATAATAATAGGATATTCAAGGTTTTAGTTGAAAATACTTTTCATATTGAAGAAGGTAAAGGAATATATATAAGACCTAAAGAAGGAAAATGTTATATATTTGATGAAAAAACGGAGGAATTTATTAAAAAATGTTAAAGAAAAAATATAAAGGTTATTTATATCTACTTCCAGCATTAATAGTGCTTTTAGTTTTTGTATTCTATCCCATAATAAATACTGTAATATTTAGCTTTGATGAAACAAAAGCCAGCGGATTTAAATTTGGTATAGGATCATATAAATATCTTTTTAGTGATAAGAGATTTAGACAATCCCTGGTAAATACACTGATATATGCAGCCATAGTTCCATTTTTATCAGTAAGTATTTCTTTGCTTTTAGCAAATGCTTTAGTACATTTAAAAAATAAAAAGTTACAAAGTATGTTTCAGAGTATATATTTTTTACCATATGTAACATCTTTAGTTGCCATAGGCATAGTATGGTCATGGCTTTTTAATAGTGAATATGGTGTTATTAATTATGTTCTTAAAGTTATAGGTTTCAAAGGTATTAATTGGCTTAATGATTCTAAATATGGAATGTTGGCATTAATTATTTTTGCAGTATGGAAAAGCCTAGCTTTCAATACACTTATTTTGACTACAGGCATAGCTTCTATTAATCCTCAGTATTATCAAGCTGCCAAAATAGATCAGGCATCAAGTAGGACAATATTTACTCAAATTACCATAAAGCTAGTTTCACCTATGATAGCTTATACATATATGATAAGTCTTATTGCAGCCTTTAAGGTATACACAGAAGTGTACGTATTATTTGGAGGAAGAACTTTAGATGGATCAGTATCCACAGTAGTTAGATATATTATTGACAGATTTTATGGCGATCAAGACTTTCCACTTGCTTATGCAGCAGCAGTAGTATTACTTGTAATTATTCTTTTGGTGACAGGAATACAGAAATATGCTCAAAGAAATAAAATTCATTACTAGAGGTGATTTATTTTATGAATAGAAAGTATTTTTTGAATTTTTTAAAATATATGGCATTAGTGCTATTTGCTATAATCACTTTATTTCCCTTTTATTGGATGATTGCTTTTTCCTTAAAGACAAGTTTTGAAGTAATCCAGATACCGCCAAGCTTGATACCTAAATCTCTTAAATTTGAAAATTATACTATAGCATTTAAAATGGCTCCATTTGTGAGATATTTTATTAATACTATCATTGTCACTGCATTAAGTATTATTTTTACAGTAATAATAGCTATTCTTTCAGCTTTTGCTTTTGCTAATTTGGAGTTTAAAGGTAGAGATTTGATATTTGCAATTTTTTTAGCATCAATGATGATTCCAGGAGAAGTTCTTATAGTAACTAATTTTAAAACAATATCTAAATTAGGTTGGATTGATACATATAGGGCTTTATTTATACCTTACATGGCAAATGTTTTATACATATATATGCTGAGAGAGTTTTTCTTAACAGTACCTAAGCAGCTATATTATGCAGCTAAGGTTGATGGTGCTAGTGATTGGAAGTTTCTTTGGAGTATATTGGTACCAATTGCTAAGCCATCAATAATAACCATTTGTATACTGGTAGGAATAAATTCGTGGAATGCTTTTTTATGGCCATTATTAGTAACAAATAGTGTTGATATGAGATTGGTAGCCAATGGACTTACAGCTTTTCAATCTGATGCTGGAAATAGCTATGAGTTATTAATGGCTGCATCCACAATAATTACTCTTCCAATAGTGATTATTTATATTTTTTTACATAAGAAAATTATGAGCGGTATATCAATAGGTGGAATAAAAGGATAATTTAGATGAATTTTTAAATTAAAGTTACACACAATAAATAGAGAAAATATATTAAATTAGAGGTGAAGCAAATGAAAAAAAGATTTTTGGCGTCATTGCTAACAGTGGTGACAACAATGGCATTGTTTGTAGGTTGTAAAAATACTACCAGTACTACAGAAGAAATTATTATAGAGGTGAATGAACCAGTTTCTATTGAACTGTGGCATTACCTAACAGGAAGTCAAGGGGAAGTACTACAGAGTATTATTGACGATTTCAATAGTACTAATGGTAAAGGAATTACTGTTACTGCTGTAAATCAAGGAAATATAACAGATTTAAATAAAAAGGTTGTAGCAGCAGCTCAATCTAATTCCTTGCCAGCAATTATCAATATATATCCAGATTTAGCAACAGGATTAATTCAAGATGGGAAAATAATTGATTTAACTCCATACATCAATAATGATAAAATTGGTATGAAAGATGAAATTAATAATGATTTTATTAAAACTTTTATTGATGAAGTATCACAGTGGAATGATGGAAGCATTTATGGTATACCACTAACTAAATCAACAGAAGTTCTTTATGTCAATGAAACATTGTTAGGTACTTTAGGATACACAATGAATGATTTGAATAATTTAACCATGGAAAAACTTACAGAGATATGCAAGAAGAGTAAAGAAGAATTAGATATTCCTGGTTTTGGTTTTGATTCAGGGTCTAATGCTTTTATTTCAACATTAAAAATGGATGGAAAAGACTTTATTGAATTAGATGGAACTATTAATGTTGATAATGAATGGGTTAAAGAATTTATGCAGTATTATAAAGATAATACTGAAAAGGGATATTTTAGAACACCAGGTGAAGACACTTATTTATCAGGGCCATTTTCCAATGAAAAATTACTTATGTATCAAGGCTCAACAGCAGGAGCATCACATATACAGACTAATGGTGCATTTGTTTTAGGTATTAGTGAGGTGCCAAAGTTTGAAGCTAAATCTAAAGCAGTTATTCAGCAAGGTGCATCTTTATTTGTAACTAATGATACCACAGCGCAACAAAAATATGCAGCATATGAATTTATTAAATATGCTACAAACACAGAAAATACAGCACAGTTTGCTGTAGCTACTGGCTATCTTCCAGTAAGATATTCAGCTGAAGAAACCATTACAATGAAAAATGTGTTAAATAATACTGAAAGTATATATGGAAAGGTATATCCAGTGGCTAAAGAAGAATTAAATTATGCTTATTATACTCCAGCAATTAATAATGCTCAATCTGCAAGAAATATAATTCAGGAAAAATATGAATCATATGTAAATGGCGGTATATCAGATATAGAAACCTTTATAAAGGACACTACATCACAAGTTGAAACTTCAATTCAAAGGCAATAACAATAGAGATAGGAATTAAATCCTATCTCTAATTTGTGTAATATTCAGTTTTTATTTTATTCCTTCTTCATATTGTTGGACCATTCTCTTAACCATTTCTCCGCCAACACTACCGCATTGTTTTGAACTTAAATTTCCATTGTAATCTGAAAATGGAACTCCCATTTCAGTTGCAACTTGATTTCTAAATTTAGCTAAACCGTTTTTTGCTTCAGGTACTAATTTTTGTGTCATAAATGATCCTCCTCTATCAGTGAAGTTTTGTCAAAGCATTAATTTGCTTTGCAGTATTATTATATGCAAAGTGATATTTAATAACCTATAAAATAGTAACCAACAAAGGAAAAAAATAGAGCCTACTTTAATCGTCTTCTAAGCCGAAAGTACTTAAGTAAGCAAAGATTACAAAGACTCCAATAACTGTAACTAAGACTTTTATTAAAGCTGAATAAGTTTGAATAATACTTAGTATTATTCTAAAAAATAAAAATATTAAAATTCCTAAAAGCGAAAAAATTAATATGTTCATTTTAGATAAATTTAAATCTATATGTTTTCTTATCTCCATGATGTTTATAGTGAAGCTGAGGATAGATGAAAAGAATACAGTGATTGCATAGGAAAATATGTTAATATTAGGAATGCTAGTTAGGCAAAAAAGCATTACTAATTCAAATGAAGAAGTTATAAGAGAATTCCTAAGTATTATACCTTGTTTATTTAAACCATTGAGAATACCGAACATAGTATTAGCAGGAAAAAGAATAGGTGCAGCAATTGAACAAGCTTTAATGTACAGACCTAAGTCATTGCGGTTATAAAATAATATTCCTAAATCATTAGGAATAAGTTGACAAATTATCATTGTAGCCATTCCTAAGAGGAAGGCTATCTTCAGCACTTTTTTGATTCGCATTGAGGCGTTATAATATTCCCCTCTGCTAAGACTTTCTGATAAATCTGGTACAAGTAACATATTTATTGAATTTACCACAATTATAGGAAAAGTGACAATTGTCAGTGACATTCCAACAAAGCGGCCTATCATAGATAAGGCTATAGAGTATTCAAATCCAGCAGCCACCAGTCTTCTAGGAATTATCAAGGTTGCAATGGTTGAGAAAATATTTGTTAAAAACCCATTAATACATAATGGAATAGAAATTACAAAAACATTAAATAATAATTGACCTCTGCTTTCTGTAGGTGCATTGGAAATGGGAATAGATTTAATTACATGTCTATAATAAACATAAAGTAATATAAGGCTCTGTAATTCTCCTATGGCTAAAGAAACAAATGCTAAAGTAACTAAACTAGATAATGTTTTTGTCTTAAACATATATACTAACAGAGAAATGGTAATAATTCTCATAGCTTTTTCTAAAATATCTATAAGGGCAGGAGCAGTTATTTTGGAAGTCCCATAAAAATAGCCCTTTAGGATATTGGATAGAGATATAAACACCATAGCCGGGCAAGTTACTCTGATGGCGTTAAGTGTTCTAAGATCTTTAACTCCATATCTACTTATGTATGGTGCCAGAAAAAATACAAAGACACCAATGAACAAAGACCATATGATATTAAAGATAGCAACAGAATCAATAGTTTTAAAAAGATTATTTGTTTCTCCATTAGATGTATATATGGCTGAAAGCTTTGAAATAGCAGCTATGATTCCAGCGGTCATAAGACAGATAAATAAATTATATATAGGCATTATTATTCCATAAAGACCAATTCCTTCAGCACCAATTAGCTTAGAAAGATAAATGGAAAAAATAAATCCAAGAAGACCTGTACTTATATTTGAAGCAGTTAAAAAGAAAGAATTTTTAAAAAAATTATCTTTTTCCATGTTATCACTCCTTTAAGTAAAGATGACAATGATAGAATTAATGGTAAAAGTACTGTAAAATTAAGTAATGCTTACGTAACTAATAATATCTATTCTAAAAATATAGGAAATATGAATACATATTGTTTTTAAGAATTTATATAAAAAAAGTGCAGTTTTACTACACTTTTTAAAGAAATTAGATTACTATTACGTAAAAGTATAATAGAACTAATAATCCTAAAACTATTCTATAATAACCAAATGACTTAAAATTATGTTTTTTAATATAGTCCATAAGAAATTTTATGGCAAATATTGAAACAATAAATGATACAAAGGAGCCTATAAGCAAAATTAGCCACTGAAAAGCATTGAATTGAAAGCCGGTTTTTATAAGTTTCAAAGCACTTGCACCAAACATGGTGGGAATTGCTAGGAAAAAGGAAAATTCAGCAGCTATGAAACGAGAGGCACCAATAAGGGTAGCACCTATAATAGTAGCTCCTGAACGAGATGTTCCAGGTATCAAAGCTAGTATTTGGAAAATACCAATGCCAAAGGCTGTTTTGTAGCTTAAATCGGAAAAAGTACTGATAGTAGGTCTTTTATCTCTATTTTCAAGAAAAATAAAGATAACTCCATAAATAATTAAAGTTATAGATACAGTAGTAGGATTAAAAAAAAGCTCATCTATTTTATCTTCAAATAATATGCCTACAACACCAGAGGGAATAACGGCAATTAATACTTTAATCCATAAATTCCAAGCTTCTTGTTTTTCTTGCATATTTTTACTATGGGAGAAAGGATTTAACTTATTAAAATATAATATCACCACAGCTAAAATGGAGCCTAGCTGCACAACTACTAAAAATGTATTAATATATTCAGTTGAAAAATTAAGTTTGATAAATTGATCTACTAAAATCATATGACCTGTACTACTAATAGGTAGCCATTCTGTTATTCCTTGGATTATCCCAAGAAATATAGCTTTAAGTATTTCAATATAATACATAAAAAACCTCCTAATATATAGATATATTATAAGTTAAATATATATTTATCTAAAAAGATTATGATAAATATAAAAAAACTTCTTTATATATAATATAGAGCATGTACTAATCATTTTTGTATACTTTAAATGGGAATATTTTATAAATTACAAAATATAAATTTAGTAATGGGAGGGGTGAAATGAAGAAGGTTATAAGTTTTTTCATAGTTAGTGTAGTCATTGTAGCCATATCCTTTGGTATATATAATTTAGATGATAAATACAAACTTAATATAGTATATGATGATATCCAGTGGACAATTAATAATAAAGATTGTTTAAATGCCGTTTCCTTTGATTTTGATAATGATGGAAATATATATGTTGCCTATGATAATTCAGTGGAAAGAATAAATGAGGATAATAAGGTAGAAAGATTATTTAGTAATGATGCATTAAAAATATATGATATTGTGGTATATAAAAATTATCTAATAATATCTAGTGGAAATTCTATTATAAAATATGATTTAGATAATGGAACTTTTAGTGATATAGTTAATAATATTCCTAATAACGGAATTAATAAAGAAATTAAGCTTTTAGTTAAAGGAGATGTTTTATACGCATCTATAGGTAGCAACACCAATAGTGGAGTAGTAGATAGTCCAGATGGGAAAGTGGATATACCATCATTTCATTGGACTCTATCAGGTAGGAAATATGGTAACAGTGGAACTTCAGGATTCTGTAATTATTCAGAGTCGGTGCAGGAGGATTCAACCATAAATGAGGGGAAATTTAGCAATGCAAGTATAATATCATGTAACCTTATGGATGATGAAATAGCTACATATGCTACAGGTATAAGGAATGTTAAAGGGTATAGTGTTACCAGTGATGGTAAAATAATTGCTATAGTAGGAGGTATTGAAAATTCGGGAGATAGACCTTTAGAAGGTGATAAAGATTATATCTATAGTATAAAAGAAAAGAGCTGGTATGGGTGGCCAGATTTCAGTGGAGGCGATCCTGTTACTTCACCAAGATTTATAAAAGGAAAGGAAGCTAATACATTTATAATAAAAAACCATCCTACAGAAGTGGTGTATGGTCCTATTTATCAACATAAGTCCATTGATGCATTAGAAGGATTGGCTATTGATATAGATGGCAAGTGCTTAAGTAAAGATACTATAGTATTTGCAGATAACAAAGAAAAGGTATTGTATGCCATGAATGGTGAAGGTGTAGCAAAATCAATAATAAGACTTTCGGAAGGAAGTGAGGTTAAAAGTATAAGATATCATAAAGACAGCATGTATATTTTAGATAGCGGTATAGGGTGCATATATAAGTTGAGAAACGGAAATAATCTATCAGTTTTTAATCTACCAAAGATTATATGGGTATTTCTGATAATATTTATCATAGCTATAGTTTTAATTGTGATGATAAAATTCAAGGGGAAAAATATAGGATAAAAAAGTTAATAGTAGGTAAACATAATATATTTATAAAAGAGCAAAATAATAGTAAAAATCAATAGTAAATTGTTAAAGTGTAATAAAGGGGGATAATATGGGAAAAACTATAGTATTGAATTTAAGTCATATTAATATAAAGGGGGATGTTCTAGATGTAGGTGAAAGCTTTGGAGTTATATACAATATAGCCAAAGATATTGATGATGAAGTTTCAGTTGATTATATCGAAGAGGAAAATTCAGAATTGCTTAAAGAAAGAAGTTATGATAATTGTACTATTTTCTTTGCTCTAAGCAATATTTGGGGAGATTATCAAAGAGAAAAGTTGCTTCAAAAGATAAGTAGAAGCATAAAAAGTGGAGGAAGCATTTATATATGGGATATTAATAAGGAAATAGGAAAGTTATTTAATAATAAAATAAGAGTTATTCTTCCGTCAGAAAAAATTAAAGAGTTTCAATTTAAAAATTTAAATCCTATGACTTCATCTAGTATTGAAGAAACTAGAAAGATTTTATCAGGACAGTTTGGTATTGAAGAAGAAAAGGTATGGGAAGATATTTATTACATTAAAGCAAGAAAAAATGAAGATTTTACTTATAACAATTAATTGCAATATGGAAATATTAGATTATTAATGTATAATTAAAGTATTTTCTATTAATTATAGATATAAGAGGGTATTATAAAAAATAATTAAGAAAAAGCTTCAAGTTGTGGCTTTTTCTAATACATATAAAAAGTATATTTTCAATAATAAATTAAATTTACTTAAGAAAGTTAAGTATATGTTCGATAAATATTATAATATAGAAGTAGAGGGAATAAATATGCATTGGTTATTGATGGGAAATGACTTAATTTAAGTTTTAATTTACAAAAATTAAAGTGATAAATTCAACTTTTTAAAGAAAAATCATAAAAATAAGTTGATAAAAGCATGAAATTGTGTATAATTAAAACAGTAATCAATACTATATAAGGTATTAATATTGATTATATAATACGAGAAAAGGTGGTGAGATTTTGGCATTAGATGCAATTAACGAGATAAAGAAAGCAGAGTTACAAGCTGAAGACATGATATCAGAGGCTAATAAGGCGTCTAAGGAGTTAATTTTGAATGCTCATAGTGAAGCTGAAAAACAATATGACAGTATTGTGAAAGATGCTAGAGCAAAGGCTGATAAGTTAATACAAGAAGCTATAGAAGCTGGAAATGTTGAAGCAAAGCCTATTTTAGAAAATGGTGAGAAAGAAAAAGAAAGTATAAGAAATTTATCACCTACATTAAAAGAAAATGCTATTAATATAGTTGTTGAGAGGATAGTGAAGATTCATGGCAATAGTTAAGATGAACAAATTCACTTTGGTTACTTTTGAATCTCACAAGAAAGAGCTTCTTCGTAAGTTACAAGGATTTTCTAAGGTTGAGTTTATCAATCTTCAAGATGAAGAAAAACTTGAAAAAAATGAAGTTTTAAAAGAACTTTCAAAAGATGAAGTGGATTCAAATAGTTCAGAGTATGAAGAAAATTTATCAAAAGCTAAATCATCTCTAGATTTTCTGAATAGCTATATGCCTAAAAAGTCTTTATTACAATCAATACAAGATGATAGGCAAAGCTTATCTGTAGAGGAATTAGAAGAATTGGTTGAAAAATCAAATTGGCCTGCTATTTACGAAAAAGTAAAAGAAAAAGAAGAACAATTACATGATTTTGAAAATTCAATAGTTAAACTTCAAGGGGAAATTGACATATTAAAACCTTGGGAATTGCTAGACTGTTCCTTTGAAAATCTAGATGAGTTAAACAAAACAGCTTATTTCATAGGTAGTATTGCAAAACAATATGAAGAAGAGCTAAGCTCTGCTTTAAAAGATGCTTATGTAGAAGTTGTTTCAAGAAACAGTAATGATACTAATGTACTTATATTAGTTGATGGCTCTAAAGCAGATGAAACTTTAAGTTTAATTAGAAATTATGGTTTCAGTGCATTTAAGACTGACTACAAAGATGTTCCTCAAAAAACAATAATGGATTTATCTGCCAAGATTGAGGACATAAAGACAAAGATATTTTTAATGAAGGAAGAACTAGCTTCTTATGAAGAAGATATTAAGGTAATGCAACTAGTTTATGATTATTACTTCAATAAGGTATCTAGAGAAAAAGCATCAACAAACTTCTTAAGAACAAACAACACTGTTACTATTCAAGGATGGTGCGCTGTTGAAGACAATAATGCCTTAAGTGCAATTTGTAAAGAAGTTACAGGTGAAGATTACTATATGACATTTGAAGATGTTAAGGAAGATGAAGTTGAAGAGGTACCAGTAAAGCTTAGAAATAGTAAACTAGTATCTGCTTTTGAATCTGTTACATCAATGTATAGTACACCTAGATATGATGAGTGGGATCCAACTCCGTTTTTAACACCATTCTACCTTGTATTCTTTGGGATGATGGTTGCTGATGCAGGATATGGATTAACAATGTTATTAATATGTTTATTAGCACTTAAATCATTAAAACTAAAAAAAGAAACAGCAGATTTCTTAAGATTTGGTTTATTTGTAAGTATACCTACAATTATATTTGGTATGATTTATGGTTCATATTTTGGTGATATTTTACCAATACCAGGACTTTTAGTTCCAACAAGAGATGTTGTTACAATATTAGCAATATCAATTGTATTTGGTGTTGTTCAAATATTTGCTGGACTTATAATTAAGTTCTCATACCTTTGCAAAATGGGTAAATCATTTGATGCCATTGTTGATGTAGGTTCTTGGATAATAGAGCTTGTTTCAATAGGTATTTTTGCTGGTTGTATACTTTTAGGGTGGCCAACAGTAGTTAAATACATTGCAATAGCTGGTATGGTTATTGGTGCACTTTTAATAATTTATTCTGGTGGTAGAAATGAAAAGAGTAAAGGTGCGCAAATAGGTCAAGGGTTATATAACTTATATAACATTACAGGATATGTAGGAGACTTAGTTTCTTATTCAAGACTTATGGCACTTGGATTATCAGGTGGATGTATAGCATCAGCTTTCAATATGCTTATTACTCAAATGAGTGGATGGTACGCTATAATAGTTATACCATTATTATTTGTTTTAATACACATATTTAACTTAGGATTAAGTTTACTTGGAGCTTATGTTCATACAGCAAGATTACAATATGTAGAATACTTTGGTAAATTCTACGAAGGTGGCGGAAAACAATTTGAGCCATTTACAGTATCAGAAAAATATATGAATTTAAAGGAAAATTAGGAGGAAATTAAAATGGAATTTGTACAAACTTGGATAGAATTTTTTATGAATAATAACGGTGGAATGATATTTGGAGCAATTGGTGTTGCTTTAGCAGTTGGTTTAGCAGGTATAGGTTCAGCTAAAGGTGTTGGTTTAGTTGGGGAAGCCGCTTCAGGATTAGTTACAGAAGAACCAGAAAAGTTCGGTAAGGCGTTAGTATTAGAATTATTACCAGGTACTCAAGGTTTATATGGTTTCGTTATTGGTTTCGTTGCTTACACTAAGCTTGCTCCAGGAATGGATTTATCTACTGGATTAGTATTAATCGGTGCATGTTTACCAGTTGCTATAGCAGGTTTATTCTCAGGTATCGCTCAAGGTAGAGTTGCTGCTGCAGGTATCCAAATATTAGCTAAGAAGCCAGAACACAACACAAAAGGTATCATACTTTCAGCAATGGTTGAAACATATGCATTATTAGGATTCGTTATATCATTCATGTTAGTTAACATGATATAAGATTGGAGATATAGGATATGTCAGTAAATAATATTACTTCAAAAATCTTAAGAGATGCTGAAGGAAGAAAGGAAAGTATTTTAGCTACTGCTGAAGAAGAAAAAAATAAGATTCTTTCTAAAAAAGTTGCTTCTGCAAAAGAACTTGAAAAAGAAATTTTAGAAAAAGCTGAAATTGAAGCTAAATCTAAAAAAGAAAGAGTAATTTCAGGTGCTAAGCTTAAAGCAAGAAATGAAAAATTAGCTGCTAAGCAAGAAGTAATTGAAGAAGTATTCTCTAAGAGTGTAGAAACGTTATGTAAATTAAATGATAGAGAATTTGTTAAATTTATTAAAGATTCTATTTTATCATTAAATATAGATGGTGATGAAACACTTATCTTAAATGAAGATGGTAACAAAATAGTGTCAAAAGAAGTTGTTGCAGAAATTAATACAGAATTAAAAGCAAAAGGACTTAAAGGTGAAATTAAAATAAGTGAAACTATTGGTTCATTTAGAGGTGGTTTCATATTAGAAAAAGGTGGCGTAGAAATTAATAATACCTTTGAATCTCTTGTTGATTCATTAAAAGATCAATTAGAATTTGAAGTTGCAAAGGTGTTATTTAATTAAGGAGGTAAGCTATGGATTTAATGCAATTTACCCAAGCTCTTTCAAGAATATGGGTATTAGAAACAAGACTCCTTGATAAGGCCAAAATCCAAAGAATGATAGAAGCTCCAAATGCAGATGATGTTATAAAAATACTTGGTGAAACTGAGTATGCAAATGTTATGGGGAATGTAAAAAGAGCAAGTGATTATGAGGAAATGTTAAGTGCTGAATTACAAAGAGTTTATAGTCTGGTATATGAATTATGTCCAGTAAAAGATATTGTAAATTTATTCAGCACAAAATATATTTACCATAATGTAAAAGTTCTTTTAAAAGGTAAATTCTTAGGAAAAGATTTTTCTAATCTTCTAATTCACTTAGGAAAAGATGATGTTAATGAAATAAAAAGAAAAATTGACTCAGATAGCTTTGGTGATTTAAGAGGAAATATAGGTAAGGCTGTTATGGCAGCAGTTGAAGATTTTGAGGCAACAAAAGATCCACAAAGAATCGATATAATTGTAGATAAGTTTATGTTTGAAGAATTAGTTCAAATAAAAAAATCATTAAACTACAGTTTTACTGATAAAATAATAAATGCAATGATTGATTCAACAAATATCAAGACTTTACTAAGAATTAAGAAACAAGGTAAGGGTCGTGAATTTGCTCAAGAAGTTATTGTTCCAGGTGGATACATAGATAAAGATACATTAGTATCAATAATCAATGAATCACCAGAGAATATTATTTCTAAGTTAAGTTTTTCTGTTTACTCAGAGATAGTAAGAGAAGGATTAGAAGGGTATATAGCTACAAATTCAGCAAACCTATTAGAAAAATTAAGCGATAATTATATAATGGCGCTAATGAAGGATTCAAAATTTGTTACCTTTGGACCAGAAAGAATTCTTTCTTATATATATGCAAAGGAAACAGAAATTAAATTAATTAGAATTATAATGGTTGGTAAGCTTAATAATGTTGCTGAGGAAGTAATTAGAGAAAGGCTGCGTGATAGTTATGTATAAGAAGATTGGAGTTGTTGGTGATAAAGACTCAGTTTTAGCTTTCAAAGCACTTGGCGTAGATGTTGCACCAGTAGTTGGAGCAGACGAAGCAAGAAGAGCAGTAGATAAGATGGCTATGAATGATTATGCAGTTATATTTGTTACAGAACAAGTTGCTGTAACAATAGAAGAAACTATTGAACGTTATAATAATCAATTGCTTCCTGCTGTAATATTAATTCCAAGTAATCAAGGAACTTTAAATATAGGTTCTAAGAGAATTAGTGAGAGTGTGGAAAAAGCTGTAGGTATGAATATTTTATAGGAAGGCAGGTTAGAGAATTGAAGACCGGAAGAATTATTAAAGTTTCTGGACCTTTAGTTGTAGCTGAAGGAATGGAAGAAGCTAATATATATGACGTAGTTAAGGTTGGAGAAAAGAAGCTTATCGGTGAAATCATCGAAATGAGAGGAGATAAGGCATCTATCCAAGTTTACGAAGAAACAACAGGTATCGGAACAGGAGATCCAGTTATAACAACAGGAGAACCATTAAGCTTAGAGCTTGGACCTGGATTAATAGAATCAATGTTCGATGGAATACAAAGACCATTAGATGCTTTTGAAAAAGCAGCTAATTCTCCTTTCCTAGTTAGAGGGATAGCTGTTAATGCATTAAATAGAGAAAAAGTTTGGACATTTGTTCCAACTGTAAAAGAAGGCGATGAAGTAGAAGCAGGTGATGTAATAGGTACAGTTCAAGAAACTGCTGTAGTATTACACAAAATAATGGTTCCTTACGGAGTAAGTGGTAAAGTTAAATCAATAAAAGGCGGAGACTTCACAGTAGACAGTACTGTATGTGTTGTTGAAACTGCTAAAGGTGATAGAGAGTTATCGTTAATGCAAAAATGGCCTGCAAGAAAAGGTAGACCTTTTGCAAGTAAATTAAAACCAGATGCTCCAATGACTACAGGTCAAAGAGTTATCGATACATTCTTCCCTGTAACTAAAGGGGGAGCAGCTGCAGTACCAGGACCTTTCGGAGCTGGTAAAACAGTAACTCAGCACCAAATTGCTAAATGGGGAGATGCTGAAATAGTTGTTTACGTTGGATGTGGAGAACGTGGAAACGAAATGACAGACGTTCTTAATGAATTCCCTGAACTAATTGACCCTAAAACTGGTCAAAGTTTGATGAAGAGAACAGTTCTTATAGCAAATACATCTAACATGCCAGTTGCTGCCAGAGAAGCATCAATTTACACTGGTATAACAATTGCTGAATACTTTAGAGATATGGGTTACTCAGTATCAATCATGGCTGACTCAACTTCAAGATGGGCAGAAGCACTTAGAGAAATGTCTGGTAGACTTGAAGAAATGCCAGGTGATGAAGGATATCCAGCATACTTAGGATCAAGACTTGCTGAATACTATGAAAGAGCTGGTAGAGTTATCTGTTTAGGTAAAGATGGTAGAGAAGGAGCTGTTACAGCTATCGGTGCCGTTTCTCCTCCAGGTGGAGATATATCTGAGCCAGTTACTCAATCAACATTAAGAATAGTAAAAGTATTCTGGGGATTAGATGCTCAACTTGCATATAAGAGACACTTCCCAGCAATCAACTGGTTATCTTCTTATTCATTATATGCAGATACAGTTGATACTTACTTTAACAGAGAAGTTGCTCCAGACTGGTCAGAATTAAGAATGGAAGCTATGGCTTTATTACAAGAAGAAGCAAGCTTAGAAGAAATCGTAAGATTAATCGGTATTGATGCTTTATCAGCTCAAGATAGATTAAAACTTGAAGTTGCTAAATCTATTAGAGAAGATTACTTACAACAAAACAGTTTCCACGAAGTAGATACTTATACTTCACTTGAAAAGCAATATAGAATGCTTAAGTTAGTAATTCTTTTCAAGAAAGAAGCAGAAAGAGCTCTTGAAGCAGGTGTATATTTAAATGATATCTTAAACTTAGAAGTTAGAGATAAAGTTGCTAGAGCAAAATATATAGAAGAAAAAAATATAAGCAGAACTGATGAAATAGCTGTAGAAGTTAAATCTGCTATAGACGAATTAATAAGCAAAGGAGGAGTTCTGAATGCTTAAGGAATATAGAACTGTAACTGAAGTTGTAGGTCCTTTAATGGTTGTTGAAGGAGTTAGCGGTGTAAAATACGATGAGCTAGTTGAAGTTGAAATACAAACTGGTGAAAAAAGAAGAGGTAAGGTTCTAGAAGTTAACGGAACTAGAGCAGTAGTTCAGTTATATGAAGGATCATCAGGAATTAACTTAAAAGGAACAAAAGCCAAATTCTTAGGAAGATCATTAGAGCTTGGTGTTTCTGAAGATATGATAGGAAGAATATTCGATGGTATGGGTCACCCAATAGACAATGGTCCAAAAATAATACCAGAAGCATATAAAGATATCAATGGTGAAGCTATTAATCCAGTATCAAGAGACTTCCCAGCTGAGTTTATTCAAACAGGAATTTCAGCTATCGATGGGTTAAACACTTTAGTTAGAGGACAAAAGCTTCCTGTATTCTCTGCATCAGGTCTTCCACATGCAGAATTAGCTGCACAAATAGCAAGACAAGCAAAAGTTTTAAATTCAGATACTAACTTTGCCGTTGTATTTGCTGCTATCGGTATAACATTTGAAGAATCACAATTCTTCGTTGATGAATTCAAGAAGACTGGTGCTATAGATAATGCAGTATTATTTATGAACTTAGCATCTGACCCAGCTATTGAAAGAATTTCTACACCAAGAATGGCATTAACAGCTGCTGAATATTTAGCATATGAAAAAGATATGCACGTTCTTGTTATTATGACAGATATCACTAACTATGCAGAAGCATTAAGAGAAGTATCTGCAGCAAGAAAAGAAGTTCCAGGTAGAAGAGGATATCCAGGATACCTATATACTGACCTTTCTACATTATATGAAAGAGCAGGAAGAATCACTGGAAGAGGTGGATCAATCACTCAAATTCCAATACTTACAATGCCAGAAGAAGATAAGACTCACCCAATTCCTGACTTAACAGGATACATTACAGAAGGACAAATAATCCTTTCTAAAGAATTATATAAGAAAGGTGTTATGCCTCCAATAGATGTTTTACCATCATTATCAAGACTTAAAGATAAAGGTATTGGTAAAGGTAAGACAAGAGAAGATCATGCTGATACAATGAACCAATTATTCTCAGCTTATGCTCAAGGTAAGCAAGCTAAAGAATTATCAGCAATCTTAGGTGAATCAGCTTTATCAGATGCAGATAAGAAATTTGCTAAATTTGCTGAAGCCTTTGAAAAAGAATATGTTTCTCAAGGGTTTAATACAAATAGATCTATTGAAGAAACATTAAACTTAGGATGGAAGTTATTAAAGATACTTCCAAGAACAGAGCTTAAGAGAATTAGAGATGAATATCTTGAAAAGTATATGCCTAAGGGAGAGGAAGAGTAGAATATGGCAAAATTAAATGTCAATCCTACTAGAATGGAGCTGACTAAGCTTAAAAAGAGATTAGCAACATCTACAAGAAGCCATAAGCTTTTAAAGGATAAGCAAGATGAATTAATGAGACAATTTATAGGTCTTGTTAAATATAACAATCAGCTTAGAAAAGAAGTGGAAGCAGAATTAGAAGGTTCTTTTAAAGATTTCGTTATGGCAAGCGCTGTAATGAGTACAGAATTTTTAGAGGAAGCAGTTGCCTATCCTAAAGATAGCATTTCTGTTGAAGTAGGAGTAAAAAACGTAATGAGCGTTAATGTTCCAAAAATGGAATTTCACAGACAGCTTCAAGATGATGAAGGCGGTATATTCCCATATGGTTTTGCAAATACATCTTCAGAGCTTGATGATGCAATTACGAAGCTATATTCAATATTCCCTAAATTGCTTGAGCTTGCAGAAGTGGAAAAATCAACTCAGCTAATGGCTGATGAAATAGAGAAAACTAGAAGAAGAGTTAATGCTCTTGAGTATATGACAATTCCTCAATTACAAGAAACTATTAAGTTTATTAGAATGAAACTTGATGAAAATGAAAGAGGTGCTTTAACAAGACTTATGAAGGTTAAAGCAATGATTGATGCTAAAAACTAGTTTTCAATAAGAAAAGGTAGAGCTATTATAAGCTCTGCCTTTTTGCATATTTAAATAAAAAATACTGATATTTGATAAAAGCCACGAAAGATAGTATAATCTAATAGATATTTAAAGTGAAACTTAACTTAAGTGTGCAAAATGCTCCAAAACTCTAAAGTGGGAGTAGTTCACATACAATACATATAAGGAGAAAACTATAGTTAATAAAAATGTTGATAAACGTGTTTAAAAGTTCTAATATATACTCAAGGAGTGATATTAATGAACTATACTAGAGTTTCTACTAATGGGCAAAAAGATGATTTGAAAAATCAGATAGAATTTCTTTTAAACTTTACATCTTCAAAAGGGATAATAGTAGATGAAACAATTGAGGATATAGGTAGTGGATTGAATTACAATCGT
>NZ_JACOOQ010000012.1 GCF_014287815.1 Clostridium lentum | reverse complement strand
ATATTATTTCCTTCTTTTCTTATCTTGAAAATCTGTAAGTAATCCACTTCAACATTTCCTTCATTCTTCAACTTATCAATCATGCTCCACATTATAAGTTGTAATCTTATATCTACTTCATCATTTACTCCTTTAGTTACATATCTATTGTCTTTCTTAAACATCTTTAGTTCTCTCCTTATCATTACTAGTTTTTATAGTCACCTTTCCACCTCTTACTACACCTACACATAGAATTCTCTTCACTCCCTTTTACCTCCCTACAATAGAAAAAGTCTTAATCACTATCCTTACAGCAATTAAGACTTTTAAAATGTATATTTTCTCTATTGAGTATGTGTACTCTTTTTTCATTATATATTTCCTCCTTCTAAACATAAAAACTCTTACCTGTATATCTAAATACAAGTAAGAGTTTATCTTTTCTTGATTAATAATATATATTTGAATTATCTTTTATACACAATAATTAATCTACACGCAAAATTAAAATTTATAAATTATATTAAAATGAGCCAAACTACTTTTTAACGAATTATATTCAATAAGTCATAGAAGAAGTATTTTCGGTTTCTATTTTTACCATCGCTATATATCACTTTAGCTTCCACTAGTTTAGCTAGATACCCATTTAAAGTGGCAGGTGCAATCTTTATCTTATCTCTAATTAGCTTAGTTGTAAATATAGGGTACTCAAATATTAAATCAATTACTTGAAGTATTCCTGGTGTTCTAATTAACTCTTTAGCTTTATCAGAAATCTTTTCGTAAAGGGAATCAATAGCATCTATCTTTTCTAAATCTTTATCACATTGTTTTATGCAAGATTCTAAGAAGAATTCTACCCATTCTGTAAAATTATTTTTTGCAGTCTGCATATCTTTTAAGTATTGTTCTTTATTATCCTCTTCATCTGTAATAACAACTCTTGTATTATTTAACAATTGATAATATTTAAATTTATCTTTTTCTAAGCTTTCGCTAACAAAGAAATTAGCATTTCTTAAAATCTTTTTATCAAATAAATATAACGGTATTAGTATTCTACCTATTCTACCATTACCATCTAAAAATGGGTGTATTGTCTCAAACTGGGAATGTATTATAGCCAATTTGATTAAATCATTAATATCATCATATTCATTTATATATTTTTCTAAATTACTCATATATTCATCTACTAGTTGAGGTTCTGGTGGCACAAAGGAAGCCGTTTCAATGGTACAACCTTTAGGCCAAATATAGTTTTGTGTAGTTCTAAAATTACCTGGTGATTTATTACCACCTCTCACATTGCCAGACATTAAAATTTCATGAAGTTTTTTTACAAATCTACCGCTAATCGGTAATGTTCTTAGCAAATCTTCTCCAATTTTTAAAGCAGTATAATAATTAATTACCTCAGTTATATCATTTGTAGGATGTTTTTCATCAGCTTTATACTCAAACATTTCATCCATAGTAACCTGAGTACCTTCTATTTTTGTTGATTCCATAGCTTCTTTAAGGGATAATAAATCCATAAGAAGTTCAGATCTTATTTTAGAATTTTTTAGTTTTTCATTATATACAGCTATTTTAGTATTCGCATTTATTAATTTATTAATTATTTTATTTATATCTATTAAATCATCATTAGGTAATATAAATGGAATATATGGATTAGGCATTTCAAACACTCCTTATTTAATTTCATTTTTTATTATAATTATGCTCTTATTATTATAATATATACTATTTGTTTTAAAAGATAAACATTTTTCGTTCTATAATATAAAATATTTTATATTATTTATCCATTTTTCATTTTTATTATAAAAAGCTTTAATAATTAGGTTTTAAATAAAAATTCATTACCTACATCGAAAACTATGATTAAAGAACTTTATATTTTATACAGTATATAACATATTTAATTATCCAAATTTAGTAAAAACCGCACCTATTTATGGTACGGTTCTTTATTCCTTATTCTAAAACAATTATACAATTACTTTTTAAGCTTTTCTTAACATCGATTAATCTTTGATTGCTGGAACCTTTGAACTTTAAACCATCAACCTTTTTATCTTTTTCAAAACGTCCATCCACTAATACATCTATATTTTCAATTAAATCTTTTATATTATTATCTTTTTTCATCTTTTCTAATACATCCTCAAAAGTATATCCTGTATAGCACCAAATATTAAGGCCAGCTTTCTTAAAAGCCTTTGCCATATAAGCAAATTCTTCAGCTCTTTCAAGAGGATCTCCTCCACTAAAGGTTATTCCTTTAAGTAAAGGATTATCTAATGCATCTTCTATAAGTTCATCCATATCTAGCTCTTCTCCTCCATTAAAATCATGAGTATCTGGATTAAAACATCCTTCACAATTATGTCTACATCCTTGAGAAAAATATACCCTTCTCATTCCTGGTCCATTAACTAAAGATTCATATGCAATTCCTGCTAGCCTTATTTTCTTTGACATACTTCCGCTTCCTTATCCTTTAAATAACTATAAAAAATTATAATTAACTTAAGCTTTTAACGTAATTTAATCTACCACCAGCTTTTATTACCTGGATTTCCTTTTCTGTTAAATCTATTAATACTTCAAATTCACTATTCTTACTTATATTTTTAACTTTAACACTTCCCTTAGTTAAAGCTTCTTTAATATCATCTATAACCAATTCATCTAATAAATCCACTTTATTATAATCAGCTTCATTCTTAAACTCTAGTGGAACTATTCCATTATTAATTAAATTAGCCTTATGAATTCTAGCAAAGGATTTGGCAATAACACCTCTTACTCCTAGATAAAGTGGTGCTAATGCAGCATGTTCCCTACTAGAGCCTTGACCATAGTTTTCTCCTGCAATGATAAGTCCTCCGCCTAAACTCTTAGCTCTCTTTGGAAACTCAGTATCAACTGTATTAAAACAAAATTGAGATAAATATGGAATATTAGATCTAAATGGTAAAAGTTTTGAATTTGAAGGCATAATATGATCTGTAGTAATATTATCTTCTACCTTTATTAATATCTTTCCCTCTATTTTTTCTCCTAACTCCTTATTTATAGGAAAAGGTTTAATATTAGGCCCTCTCTTTACTTCTACCTTAGTACCATCTTCAGCCGGCTTAAGTATCATTGAATCATCAATAATAAACCTTTCTGGCATATTAACAGATAAATCCATCTTTAACTCTCTTGGATCTGTAAGTACACCTTTAATTGCAGAAACTGCAGCAGTTTCAGGGCTTACAAGATAAACTTTTGCTGATAATGTTCCACTTCTTCCATAGAAATTCCTATTAAAAGTTCTAAGTGATACACCATTAGTACCAGGTGCCTGTCCCATTCCTATGCAAGGTCCACATCCATTTTCCAATATTCTTGCACCTGAACTTATTATATCAGCAAGTGCTCCATTCCTTGCTATCATCTCCATTACTTGTCTTGAACCTGGAGCTATTACAAGACTTACATCTGGATGAACCTTTTTTCCTTTTAATATCTTAGCTACCTTCATTAAATCTTCATAAGAAGAATTTGTGCAACTTCCTATGGCAACTTGATCTACCTTAATTTTTCCTATTTCATTTACCTTTTTCACATTATCAGGACTATGAGGCATTGCAGCTAATGGTTCTAAAGTATTAAGATCAATTGTTATCTCCTCATCATAAACAGCATCTTCATCTGCTTTAAATTCAAACCAATCCTGTTGACGCCCTTGAGCCTTAAAGAACTCTAAAGTCCTTTCATCACTAGGAAATATTGATGTGGTTGCCCCAAGCTCTGCTCCCATATTAGTTATGGTTGCTCTTTGTGGAACTGAAAGGTTTTTGATTCCTTCACCTCCATATTCGAATATTCTAGAAACTCCACCTTTAACAGTAAGCCTTCTCAAAACTTCTAAAATTACATCTTTTCCTGTAACCATATGTTTAAAATTACCTATGACATTTACTTTACATACCTTAGGAACATTTATATAATATGCTCCACCTGCCATAGCTAAGGCAACATCAAGACCACCTGCACCCATAGCAAGCATCCCCACCGCACCAGCAGTTGGTGTATGACTATCTGAACCAATTAATGTTTCCCCTGGCACTGCAAATCTTTCTAAAAATACTTGATGACACACTCCATTTCCTGGTTTAGAAAAATATACTCCATGCTTAGATGCTACAGTTTTTATAAACTCATGATCATCTGCATTTTCAAAGCCTTGCTGTAACATATTATGATCTATAAAAGCCACTGATCTTTTAGTTTTAACTTTATCTATCCCCATAGCTTCTAATTGCAGATATGCCATTGTCCCTGTTGAATCCTGTGTAAGAGTTTCATCAATTTTAATACCAATATAGCTACCCTTTCTCAATTGACCTTCAACAATATGGCTGCTTAAAATCTTTTCTACCAAATTATTTCCCAATGATAATCTCCTCCCTTCTATTCTCTCTATTATTTATTATTCCTTTTCTTTATATTGCTTATAAAGACTTACAAGCTCTTTATCAAAAAGACTTCTTTTTAATCTAACAGTAGTTGCTCTTACCAAGCTAAGTATATCTTTCGCTTCAGCATCTGAAAGTTTTATATCATATTCTTTAAATTTATTTACTATAGCTGCTTTTCCTGAATGTTTTCCTATGACAATTTGCCTTTCAAGTCCTACCACCGCTGGATCATAAGCTTCATAATTCATTGGATTCTTAATAGTTCCATCGGCATGTATACCTGATTCATGCACAAAAGTATTTTCTCCTACTATGGCCTTCCATTTTGGTAAAAATCGCCCAGAAGCCCTGGATACATACTCTGATACTTCTTTAAATTTTCTAGTATCAATATCTGTCTTATAACCATAAACATAAATTAAAGCCATTAATACTTCCTCTAAAGCAGCATTACCAGCTCTTTCACCAAGACCATTTACTGTTACTCCAACATGATTAGCACCACCCATAAGACCAGCTATAGCATTGGCAGTAGCCATTCCAAAATCATTATGAGTATGCATTTCAATATCAAATTTTGTTTTATCATATAAATACCAAATTTCATCCCTTAATTTAAAAGGTTCCATAATACCTACAGTATCGCAATATCTAAACCTATCTGCACCTGCTTTCTTTGCAGCATTAATAAATTCCACTAAAAATTCTCTATCAGCTCTTGATGCATCTTCCCCATTAACAGATACATACAAGCCGTTTTTCTTAGCATATTCCACTGATTTAATCATATTTTCAAGCACCCACTGCCTTGATGTTCTAAGCTTATGCTTAATATGAATATCAGAAACAGATATGGAAATAGCCACTGCATCAACATCACAATCAATAGATTGCTCTATATCAGAAGTAACAGCTCTATTCCACGCCATTATACTCTTTGCATTGCTACTATTTCTATTCCTTTTCACTATTGATTTTATTGCTTCCTTTTCATCTCCACCCATGGTTGGAATACCAACTTCTAATTGATCTACTCCTAAATCTCTTAACATAGATGCAATGATAATTTTTTCCTCATTAGCAAATACAACACCTGCTGTCTGTTCCCCATCACGCAATGTAGTATCCACTATCTTTACTTGTATATCATTTATAGGATCTTTAATTGCCATGTTATAGCCCCCTTTTATTTTAATTCCAATTTTACCATTTTATTACTATAACTTCAATGTAATATTTCTTTTTTAAAATAAAACTAAAGGCACTAATTTTCATTAATCTTAAATTTAAGACTTTTAAAAATTAATGCCTTTATTTATATATTTATATAACACCATAATTATTCATATTGCTGCCTGTATGGGAACATCTATCTGCTCTTTCTTCAAACTTCCCTGGACCAAATCTTTCATCTAAACTTAAGTATCCAGTAACTCTTGATATACCTTGAATATCTATACTATTACATTTTGGACATTTCTTTTCATTGCTATTTATACTACTTCCACAATTCTTACAGTATCTTATATGAAAATTTATTCCTATATAACTTATATTAGTATTTTTATATGCATAATTAATGATATCCATAATCTGCTCTCCTGTTGGTGAATCATCTACTTCAATATATGAAATATGACCTGCATTGCAAAGCTTATGATAAGGTGCTTCAATATCTATCTTTTTCTTTATTGAAATAGGAAACTTTACAGGAATATGATAACTATTAGTATAATACTCTTTATCCGTAACCCCCTTAATTATACCAAACATCTTTTGATCCTTCTTAATAAATTTACCACTTAACCCTTCAGCTGGTGTGGCATAACAACTCCAATTAAGACTTGTTTCCTGTGAAAATTTATCAGTATATTGTCTTATAAAGGTAACAATTCTCACACCAAGCTCTCTAGCTTCATCATTTTCACCATGATGCTTTCCTATTAAAGCTGTAAGTGCTTCTGCTAACCCTATGAATCCAATGCCCCATGTGCCTTGTCTTAAAATAGGTTCAATTGAATCTTCTTCTTCTAGATTTTCCGCTCCCTTCATCAGCTTTTGACCAGCTACAAAAGGAAGATCCTTTACTCTTAACTTTTTAAGAATACCATATCTATGAAGTAATGATTCTTTTGCTAATACTAATCTACTTTTTAATATTTCAAAAAATTTATCTATATCACCTTTTGCTTCAATTCCTATTCTAGGTAGGTTAATAGTCACTGGTGCTATATTTCCTCTACCTTTGCATCCTGCCTCTCCATTAATATTTTTCATAACATATGTCCTACAACCCATGGTTGAGGGCATATATCCCTTATCATAGTATTCCTTATTAAAATCAGCATCTATGTTCATAAATGTGGGGTTCATTCTCTTTGCTGCTACTTGGCAGGCTAATTTATAAAGATAATAATACTCATCTTCTGGTTCTCTATTTACTCCTTCTTTTACTCTAAAGATTATATTAGGAAAAATAGGCTGTTCTCCCTTTCCTAAACCTTTTTCATATTCTTGTAAAAATATCTCACATATCATTGCTGCATCTTTATCTTTAGGTATCCCTAAATTTATAGAAGAAAAAGGGACTTGTGACATTTTCGTTCTTACCCGTAAGCTTTTTATCTTACGCTCTGGAGGTTTCCCTCATCATATAGCTATCCCTCTTATAATCACTATATTACTATTAGTCTATTCTAATCCAGATTAGCATATATTTTTATCCTTTTCTTTCAACCATAGGATAACGAAGACTCTTGGGAGTATTTTTGCTATCATATCGCTCAACTCCTATGCGTTACAAGGAATTGTGATTCAATCCCTCTCGGTATTAACATATATTTTATAACATGAATCGTATTTTCTTTTTAAATAAATAGTTGCATCGTTATACATATATTCTCTTAAGCTTTCAACATCTTTCTTTGATGAATACAGTAACATACTACAACCAATTCTTTCTACAACTTTATTTATTCGTGTTCCAATTTCACTATTTAAGATAATATTTAAATTATCTAAAAATTCATAGTTAGATACAAATCCAATACATTTTCTTGATCCTTTTCTTTTACCATGTGATGTTGTATTAGTGCACCATCCATCTCCATCAAAGAACCCTCGAATAAAATGTCTCATCATATCTTGATTTATATTAGGAATTATTTCATGCTTAGTTTTGTTAGGTATAACACCTAACTTACCTAAATCATTAAACATCTTACATGTCTAATAGTTTTTTCTGACTCACATTTCCTTTCCTCCAATTCCTGTATCAAATACTTAGTCTTTACCGATTTTCCTCATTTATACTCTAAAATCTACAATGGTGTTTGATTTTAGACGGCCCACTATTGACCTGCACGACTATGCATAGTATTTAAATTATATACAATTCCCTGCATAGCTTGATGAACTCTCATCTTTAATCTTTCTTCTACAATATTTTCTATTCTTTCTTCTTCAATACCAAGAGCTTCTAATTCGCTTCTTATTTCCTGTCTGGTAGGATCAATAAAAATAGACATATCATTATCAAAATCGGGGTGTGCTTGACCTCCAAACATGTCATTCTGGCTTGACTGCAACAAAATACAAGATAATTCTGCTGCTGTTTCTATTCTTTTAGGTTTATTTATAGTTCCATAGCCTGTATTAAACCCATTTTCCAAAATCTCTTTAGTAGGAATATGAAGACAATTTATACTTAAATTATAAGAATCCAAGTCATGAAAATAAAGCTCACCATTTTCATGAGCTTTTGCTAAATGCTTAGGCATATTGGCTAAATTATGCCACTTATTTGATTCTGATGCTATTCTTAAAAGCTTTGACGAAAAGTTATTTCCTATATTAGCATTGTCTCTATCAGTTTCCACGCCAATCCTATTAATAGCTTTCATTAAATCAGATTTTGTATCCCTCACTCGTGTTCTATCCATCCTATATATAGAATACGCCCTTTGAATTTCATTATAGCCTTCATCTATTAAAGTTTTTTCAATTAAATTTTGAATTTCTTCCACAGTTATGTTTACTTTTTCAGATTTAGCTATCTCTCCGCATACTTTTTCCGTTATATTGATAATTTCATTATCACTTAATGTTTTTGAAACTTCCTTACTAGCTTTTCCTATGGCATTACTTATTTTATCTTTGTTAAACACTACTTCCCTTCCATCTCTTTTTACTACATATTGCATTCATCTGTCTCCTTCCCACTATATATTGTGTTTATTCTTAATTATACCCCTTTATATTATTCATCTCAAAGCTCAATTATACCCCCATATTATTCCATTAAATAATTTGTATTTACTTATCTTTAATTTCCTATCATTTTCTAAAAAAATTTTAATATATGATATTATGCTTTATTTTTACTTACATACATTAATCTAACTATATCAGTATTGATAATGTTTATAATTATCAGTATTGATAACTATATCGTTTGTGATATAATAAAGTTAATAAATTTCGTTTAGGAGGATTAAAATGCAAAAAATTGCTATAATAACTGATAGTGCATCTGATATCCCATTAGAGGTTATAAAAGAAAAAAACATTAATTTATTACCACTTAGAATAATCTACTCTCATGGAGATTACCAAGATAAATTAGACATTACACCAGAGGAAATATACTTAAATTTAGATAAAGAAATTCCAACAACTTCACTTCCAAGTGCACAGACTATGGATGATATTCTTAATAAATTAGAATCTGAAGGCTATACTCATGTTATTGCCATATGTATTTCAGGCGGCCTTTCTGGAACATGCAATTCCTTAAGATTAATCTTAGAAGACCATCCAAAGTTGACATCATATGTATATGACACTAAAATTCTTGCTTATCCTGAAGGAGAAGTTGTCTTAGAAGCAGTTAAACTTGTTGAGGCTGGTAAAAGCTTTGAAGAAATAGTTGAAGCACTACCTAAAATCAGAGAAAGAATAACTGGTTTCTATACTGTTAATACTTTAGAATACTTACAAAAGGGTGGTAGAATTGGTAAAGTTGCAGGTACAATTGGTGAATTATTAAACCTAAAGCCTATAATCACTACTGATGAAACAGGAGTATACTATACTATACGTAAAGCTAGAGGAAGAAAGCAAGCCCTTTCAAAAATGACTGATCTTCTAAAAGAAAAACTTGCTATAGGAAAATGTGAAGTTACCGTATTAGAATGTGCTTGTAAAGAAGAAGCAACAAAGTTTATGGAACAACTTGCAAAGCTTCCAAATGTAGAAAATATAAAGCTAAATGTTCTTAGTCCAGCATTAGGAATACATGGTGGTCCAGGGTTATTAGGACTTTCTGTAAAACTTGTAGAGTAAAACATTATGGATGATTTTAAAAATATTATTGATCTAAAAGCAGAAGAAAAAAAGCTCTATGAAGAATATAAAGCAAAGGTGGCTGAACTAAAAAAAGTTCAAAAAGAAAAAGAAGCTGTAGGTCAGGTTTTTACCAAAGGTCTACTTCCAATCTATGTTTTATTTATTCTTCATCTAAACCCTTCCAATGGCAATGATATTTCCAATAAAATATCTAAAAGGACTTCTAATCTTTGGGCTCCAAGTACTGGAGGAATTTATCCACTTTTAAAAAAGCTTGAGAAGGACGGATTGGTAATCGGCAAGTGGGATGATCCTAAGAAGAAGTTCCAAAAAATTTACTACCTTACTGATTTAGGCGAAAAGGAATTTCAGCATAGAAGACACTTATTAAAACCAAGAATTGAAGAATCATTAAAAGTATTTCAAATTGTTTATAAAGATTTATATCTATAAATATACAAGTAAGAATAGCCTTACTTGTATATTTTTTTTTATTTTACATATACTAAGTAAAATTATTAAGGTGGTGTAGTGATGAAAGGTTTAATATTAGATTATAACCATTCTGAGGCCTTCATTTTGTTAGAAGATGATTCAGTAAGCACAGTTCCAATAAACTCCTTACCTACATTATTACCTATAGGAAGTAATATAAATTTATCTACTTTAAATAACTGTAATAATTTAAAATACCATCCTCTACATAAATCTGAAGACTTTTTTTAATAGTATAAAATTTTCTTTATAAAGCAAAAAAGATGCATCAAGCATCTTTTTTTATTCTACTGTTATTGCATTAACTGGACAGCTTGATTCAGCTTCTTTAGCCTCATCTTCTACTTCTGAAGGCACCTCATCAACATAAGCAGCTGCTTTTCCATCATCCTCTAATACAAACACAGCTTCACATATAGATGGACATAATCCACAACCTATACATGTATCTTTATCAACATGAGCTTTCATATAAATCATCCTTTCTACATACTTATAATAATATTATTTACTCATTCACTAAAAATATGTATTAAAAAATTATTACCAATTTGATGGTTTTACATTTGGCTCACTAATTGAAATATTCCATTTCTTATATTCATACTGTGCCACTACATAATAAGTTTCTTCAGTATTTTCTCGTTTATTATTTACTGTTATAGCTGTCTTATAAACTAATGTATCATATCCCCTATTCTTTACAGTAATCACTACATCATAACCTGCCGTAGTGGTTTGAACTAATTCTACATTAGAAATTATCTTTTCTGCATCTGAAGTAAAATCTTTTAAATCATTAGAAAAAATGTATTTTAAACAGTCTGCATCACTTTTTATATTTATACCTATTTTATAATTCTTATCCTTTAATGAAGGTTCAATCTTCTTTAAAACTTCTAATATTGGTTTATAATAAATATAATTAAATTCCTTAGGCTTTCTAATAAATGATAAATTCTGTATTATAACTTCATCTATTCTATTAGAAACGGTATAAACATCCGTATCATTATAGAAATTACCACTCTCACTGCCTACCACATAATAGAATTTTTTAACTTCATCACCTAAATCAAATTCAAATATATAATCTGGCTCTAAGTTTGACTTTTCTGTACTTTTTTGTGCCTTAGAAAGTAAGTTATACATTGTATTTTTTGCTGATCCTTCAGTAACAATAAACTTAAATCCTAAATCTCTCATACTTTGAATACTTATTTGTTCTACATTTTCAGAATCTAAATACTGAAAATAATCTGTCTTCCATCCTAGTTTCTTCTCTATATTTTCTACTACACTACAACCTGAAAATGTAGTTATTATACCTATTAATACTACAGTCAAGCAGCTAAGCTTAATACTTTTTAACATTTCATCTCTCCTTCCAATACTTTTTTTCAAATAATTAGGAGGCGATAAGCCCCCTCCCAATTATTAAAAATTATAATACTTTCTGCTATCATTAGCAATTTAAATATTTACATGACCTTATTATTTATGAACTCACTAATTAATATAAGTACAATCATTCTACTTTATTGCATAGGAACTACAACTGTAGAATTCTTAAAGTCATAGAACATTAGCCAGCAACCTATGTCTGTATCTGAATCCTTAGCAACCCATGTGACAAATCCTGTTCTTCCATCATATGGCTGTTCATCTTTATCTTTCTTTCCAGGAATAGCATAAATTATATATTTTAAATTTCCATTAAAATCGCATTTATATCCTAATTTAAAATAATTATACTTCTTAATATAAGGATAATAGTTAAGCATTGGATAATAAACTAATGTATATTTATTGTAATTGGACATATTACACATTTCATATAAATCATGTACAGGAACCTTATACCATTTACAGTATTTAAGTTCATCATAGCCTTCATCTTCTTCAAAGCCTTCTGCAATGGATTCAAAATACTCACCGATAGTTCCTCTTATCTTACTATTTCTTGGATTAAATTCCTTACTTTCTTCTATGAGCTCTTCATAATCCTCAAACTTTCCTCTAAGATTTTCTTTTGGATGGTCTGTTTGAATATTTTCTTCTATAGTTGCCTGTAATTTAACTTTTTCAGTCTTCTCTTCCCTAGAAGCCTCCACTTCTTCTAGTGATTCTTCCCTCTTTTCTTCAGCAAACTCTTCTTCTCTATCTTTTTCTTCAACGGATTCAACTCTCTTTTCTTCTTCAACCTTTAGTGAACCTTCATTTATTGAGTTTATTTCTTCATTAACTACTTCTTCCCTATCTTCACATTTATCCTTCTTTTCTTTTTTATCATG
This sequence comes from Clostridium lentum, assembly GCF_014287815.1. Classification (GTDB taxonomy): domain Bacteria; phylum Bacillota; class Clostridia; order Clostridiales; family Clostridiaceae; genus Clostridium; species Clostridium lentum. The sequence goes on along the minus strand of NZ_JACOOQ010000012.1, from coordinate 80,335 downwards.
CTTCTTTTGTTCTTTATAATGTATTTTCTTTTCTAGTTCTTTATCACTTTTAGCCTTTATTACTTTATAACTCTTCCAATCCTCACAAGGTTGTTGTCCATTTAAAAATCCACACATAATAAAAATTGGAACACCATCTTTATATTTACCTATGGCTGCTCCAGAAATCTTATCTAAAGAAAGCTCTATTCCAGCAATGTTATCAACATTATATTCTTTAGTATAATCTGCTTTTCCAGCAATGCTTACATCTAACTTACCTAAATCTACTATTTGCTTGTTATCTTTCTTATCACATATAAGCATCATATTGTATTTATCTTCATCTTTTCTGAGGTTTTGAGCATAAAAAGATATTTTACATATATCTCCCTTTGCTTCAATCTTTGCATACCCTGACAGTGATTTATCATTGGCACTAGCATATCCACGTTCATCTTCCTGCAAAATAATGAAGTTTCTATATAGCCTGCTATTACTAGCCATCTCTTAAAACCTCCAAGTTAAAATAATTCCCTATATTATATGCTTACTATAAACAGATATGTTCTCAATACATGAAAATTAAAGCTATGCTAATTAATTAAGTCACTTCGCTAATTTATGGCGACTTAACTAAGTGCATTAGTGAAATGATATGCACTATTTAACTAATAAAAAATAATAGGCTATGACAAAGTATCGTCATAGCCTATTATTTTTATTTCATTCTGCTATATATAGCATCTGCTAATGCTGCAAATTCTTCTATAGATAAAGTTTCTCCTCTTCTCTTAGGGTCAACATTTGCTTCACTAAATGCTTCTTCCAACTTTTCTTTAGGAAGTCCTATATTTTTAACACCATTCCATAATGTCTTTCTTCTCATATTAAACGCATTTCTAATAATATCAAAGAATAATTTTTCATTTTGTACTTCTACTCTTGGATTATCTAGCTTTTCTAATCTTATTACGATAGAATCAACCTTTGGTCTTGGTATGAAGCAAGCTGGAGGTACTTTTCTTACTATTTCAGTATTGCAATAATATTGAACTAGTAAAGATAATGCACCATAATCCTTATTACCCGGTTCTGCTGCCATTCTTTCTGCTACTTCCTTTTGAATCATTATAGTTAATGACTTAAAGTTATATTTTTCCTTAAGCAGTTTTACAATAATTGGAGTTGTTACATAGTAAGGAAGGTTAGCAACTAGCTTAACACTTTGCTCATCCCCTATTATTTCATTGAAATCAACTTTTAAAGCATCATTATGTATTAATGTAAAGTTTTGATTATCTCCTAACTCTTGACTTAGTATAGGAATTAAATCATTATCTAACTCTATAGCAACAACTCTTTTAGCTGTATTTAATAATTGTGCTGTTAATGTTCCAACTCCTGGACCTATTTCAATAACTAAATCATCTTTGCATACTTCAGCACCACTAACTATATCTCTTGGAACTGAATCATCAATTAAAAAGTTTTGACCTAAACTTTTTGAAAACTTAAAATTATATTTTTTTACCAGTTCTGCTGTCTTTATGTTCTTTATGTCCATATTATTTTCCCTCTTCAATTTGTTTTTCTACTTTATTTATGGCTTTAATGAATTCTTCTTTAGTAACACCATAATTATTTAATCTTGAAAGCATTTGGTTAGCATTACCATAACCTAAACCTAGTTCCTTACCTAATTTCATTCTTCTTTCTTTAGAACGAGCATCTCCATTTAATTTAAAGTAAAACATATCTTGCGCATCAAATATAGGCTCTTTATCTTCCTCTGATACCTTTGCTCTTTCTAGAGCTTCCCTAATTACTTCTGGTGATGCATTTTCAACACCTATATCATCACCTTTAATTCCATCTTCTTGTGCTATATAAGCATGTTTTATACCTTTTACACGTTTAGATATTATGCTTCTTATTTTCTCTCCTGCAAAATCAGGATCTGTTAAGACTATAACACCTTTTCTCTTTTGAGCTTCCTTAATTCTTTCAATGACTTTTGCATTAATTCCAAAACCACCTACAGCAATAAGCTCTGCATCTACAGCTTGTTTTACAGCTGTTATATCATCTCTTCCTTCCACTACAATAACTTCTTTAATCAAAGCGTAATTCCCCTTTTCTCCTTATATCTCTTCTATTAATTTATCCCTATATATCAATTATGTCAAACCCTTTTAAAAAAAGTACATGTTCGCCTCAACTAAAAAAAGATGGTTTTTTAACCATCTTTTTCCTACCACTCTCCAGGATAAGCTACAATATAAACTGGTACATTATATTGTCTTCCCCAGCTAATAGCATCACTATTTGAGTTAACATATACATCTATAATGTTACCTTGAATAGCTCCACCAGTATCTGATGCTATAGCTTTTCCATAGCCATCAACATATACTAAAGCTCCTAAAGGTATTACACTTGGATCTACTGAAATTGTACTTAACCCACTTGGATTATATGTTGGCACCGAACCTGTTGCTGTCAAACCTCCACCTGTATATGCTGTAGCTTGACAGTATAAAACATCTTTATATGTTCCTGTTTCTCCACTTCTACTTGCATATACTTTAGCTGTTCCCTGTAATACAATTTCAGTAACTGCTTCCTTTAATACCTTAGAACTTATTTGTTCTCTTGAAACCTCTTTGCCATTCTTTTTTGTAACTTTATAAGTGACTTCTACTTGACCTTCTTCACCTGATTGTTTTACCTTTGTAGTATTAACTTCCATAGTATTATCATTTTCTGTTAAAGTATCATATGCAATAGTATCAGTTGATACCTCATTTAATACTTCTACATCTACCAATTGAATTGAAAGGTTATCCTTAATTTTTGTATCAAGGCTTGGATTAACTTCATCCTCATACTTATCAAATTTAATATTTTCCGCTTTAAGTTTCTCACTTTCAGCTTCAAGCATAGCACCAATAGTTGGCTCTGCTGTCATTATTGATATTGTCTTATCCTTTGATACTATTTCCACATTAACTGCTTTTCTTACTTCTATTACTTCATCTTTAACTAATTTCTTTTCTAAAGCTGGTTCAACCTTATCCTTAGAGCCTAACTCAATCCCTACTTGCTTTAGAGCATCTTTAATAGTCCTTTTATATGTGACAAATATTTGTTCATTTCCATCTACGTTTATTGTTACAGTTTTTCTTGCATTAGCTACTACACATATTGACATAACACTTATAACGAAAAGTGGTGTAGCAATTGCTAATATTTTTTTTGCCTTAGGACCATTAGAAAAATTGTTTTTAAGGTATTCCTTACATTTTTCCATCATCTTTTTCAACCTCCTTTGGCAAGAGCGTCTTTTGAATTATATTATAGAACCTAACTTTTTGTCAAATTCAGCATCTTACCGCTTAATAAACTGTTAATGAACCACACTGCGTCATAAAAAATATTAATAATAAAAATAATAGTTTGTACACAGTTTATAAGTAAATACAGTAAACTAAAATTGGGATTTTTTGTAATATACTCTTCTATTTTACTTTATTTAGTATTCCTAATCAAATTACTAAAATTACTATTTACAGCCATATTCACTTCTTTCGGGTCAATTCCCTTTATTTGGGAAATTTGTTCTATTATATGTTCAATATAGTCTGATTTATTTCTTTTTCCTCTATAAGGTGTAGGAGCCATATAAGGACAGTCAGTTTCAACCAATAATCTTTCTAATGGTATAGCTTCCACTACTTCACATATCTTTCTAGCATTTTTAAAAGTAACAACACCAGTAATGCCAATATAATAACCAATCTTTACACACTCTCTGGCAAATTCAACACTACCTGAAAAACAATGAACTACTCCTTTAACATTAGGAAAACTCTTCATAATTTCCAAGGTGTCTGCATGTGCATCCCTATCATGAATAACCACTGGAAGATTTAATTCTTCTGCCAACCTCATTTGTTCTCTAAAGACGAATTTTTGAACTTCTCTATCAGGATTTTCATCCCAATAATAATCTAAACCAATTTCTCCAATGGCTAATATTTTTTTATTTGATTTAACTTTTGAAATAATATCTGCTCTAACTTCTTCATTATAATCATCTGCATCGCTAGGATGAATGCCTAATGCTCCATATATAAAATCGTATTCTAATGTTAAATTATTTGTAGTTTCTATACTCTTCTTTGAGCAAGCTATATTCATCAACTGTTCTACACCAGCTTCTTTTATTTGCTTTAATACCTCTGCCCTATCTTCATCATATGCTTCATCATCATAATGAGCATGTGTATCAATAATTCTATATTTATTTTCCATAATTTCCTCCAAAATTTTCATATTTTTTTAGTAAATAATTCTTAATGTTTTCGAAAGCTTTTATTCATATATTATTCGCTTATTTGACACCATATTGACACATAATTACCTTATTATAATACTTGTAAAGTAGTTAAAGCATTATTATTTACCCCTAAAACCATCTTTTTATAGTTGGTCCTAGAGCTATTCGTCCCCCAAATGTAATAGCTCTAGGTTTTTTTATGCTCTTTTTTCTTTTAATATACTTACTTCTTCTATGGCTCTTTTCTTATCAATCCTATTAAATAATATATCTATTTCATCAATTTTAATATTATTTTGTTCAGTGTAACTCCAAATAGGTTCTTCTATTTTAAGCGATTTTCTTATTTTTTCACAGGTATTTGGTATAAAGGGTTCTAATAAATTAGATAAATTCACTATTATCTGTAAGCAATTATATATAATCTCACTACATTTTGTTGGATTAGTATTTATAAGAGACCATACATTTGATGAATCAAAATATTTGCTATACTTTCTACAGAAATTCATCACTAAGGTAAGTGCCTCCTTGAAATATCCCTCTTCAATATTATCTCCCACTTGAAAATACAGATTAAACATTTCTTCTTTTAATTCTTTGCTAATCTTTCCATTAGGTATTCTTCTATTATATTTTTTATTAATAAAAGAAATAACTTTACTTGTAAAGCCTCCTAAATTTGATGCTAAATCATGATTATTAACGTTTATATAATCTCTCCAGGTAAAATCAGTATCTCTTTCTTCAGGTGAATTTAAAGCTAAATAATATCTAAAGCTATCTATATTATAATTCTTAGCTATATAATCAGCCCATATAGCCCAGTTCTTTGCTGATGAGAAAGATTTTCCCTCCAACTTTAAATACTCACTTGATATAATTCTTAAATTTGGATTCTTTATTCCTAATCCCGATAAAATAGCTGGGAAAATTACTGTATGGAATGGTATATTATCTTTACCATGGACAAAATAAATTCTAGAATCATCACCTTGCCAATACTCTCGCCAATCTTCATTTCTTCCTTCAATACATTTCATACTAGCTGTAAGATATCCCATGACAGCTTCAATCCACACGAATATCCTCTTATCTTCATACCCTTCTAAAGGTACATGGACACCCCAATTAAAATCTCTTGTTACTGCCTTATCTCTAAGACCTTCATCTAAATACCTCTTAACTATGTTTTGTGCATTCTTTCTCCAACCATTTTGCCTTATATACATACGCTTAACATCATTTTCAAATTTAGATAAGGTGAAAAATAAATGTTTTGTTTTCCTTGCTACGGGCTTTTCTCCGCAAATTCCACAAATTTTATCTTTTACTTCATGAGATTCAAATTGTGCCCTACATTTACTGCAACCATATCCATGAGCTTTTTTACCACAGATAGGACATAATCCTTCAATATTCTTATCATCTAAATAACAATTGCACTTTTCACAAAAAGTCTGTTCAACTTCCTTTTCATAAATATAACCTTTATCATATAAATCTAAAATGAACTCTTTAACTTTATCTTCATGATACTGAGTATGTGTTTTTTCAAAAATATCAAAAGAGAATCCTAAGGTCTTAAAACATTTCTTAAATTCATTATGATATTTTTCCACTGCTTCTAAAGGAGTTATGCCTTCCTCTTCAGCCTTAGCTTTTACAGCAGTACCATGACAATCTGTACCTGAAAGAAAAATAACATCATCTCCCATCATCCTATGATATCTAGCTAAAATATCTCCTGGAAGTAATACTGCTATTCTTCCTAAATGAAGTGGTCCATTGGCATATGGCCATGCATTGCCTATTAATATATTCATAAAATACCCCTCTTATCAATTTTAAAAATAAGGTGCTGAGCATGCTCAACACCTTGTTTTAATTATCTAACTTGGCTTCCTGTTGGTAATTCACCCGGATTTACTAAAGTTAATATGCTATCATCATCTGTTGATGCTGCTAGGATCATTCCTTGAGATAATTCTCCTCTTAATTTAACTGGCTTTAGGTTAGCAACAAGAACTACATACTTACCAACTAATTCTTCTGGCTTGTAATGTACTGCTATTCCTGATACCACTTGTCTTTCTTCACCATTTAAATCAACTTTTAATTTTAATAACTTTTTAGCTCCTTTAATTGGCTCACAAGCAAGAACTTTTACAACTCTTAAATCTATCTTTGAAAAATCATCTATTGTGATTTCTTCCTTTATAGGTTGCATTTTATATTCTTCCTTTGGCTTATTAGCTTCTATTGCAGCTAATCTTAAAGCTTCTAATTCCTCTAATTTCTTTTCAACATCTATTCTAGGGAATAATGCTTCTCCTTTTGAAACTTTAGTTCCTGGAGTAGTTCCATCAAATCCACTTAAGGATTCAAATGACTTTGTAGTTATATTTAATTGTGCATCTATCTTTTCACTTGTTGAAGGTAAAAATGCTGATAATAATACAGAAGAGAATCTTAAACTTTCTACTAAGTTATATAAAACTGTTCCAAGTCTTTCTTTCTTTTCTTCATCCTTAGCTAAAATCCAAGGAGTTGTCTCATCTATATATTTATTGGCTCTTCCTATAAGCTCAAATATATGCTCTAATGCTTCTGGAATTCTTAATTCATCTATTGAAGCTGAAACTTTTTTAGGAGTTTCTAATGCTAATGTGATAAGTTCATCATCAATTGATTCTTTAGCAAGTGGTGCTGGAATTTCTCCATCAAAGTATTTTTCAACCATTGCAACTGTTCTTGAAAGAAGATTTCCTAGGTCATTACATAAATCTGAGTTTATCTTCTTGATGAATATTTCATTATTAAATAATCCATCTGCTCCAAATGGGATTTCTCTTAATAAATAATATCTTACAGCATCAACTCCAAAGTTTTCCACTAAAGTAACTGGATCTACTACATTGCCTTTTGACTTTGACATCTTTCCACCATCTACAAGTAACCATCCGTGACCAAATACTTGTTTTGGTAATTCAAGACCTAATGCCATTAACATTATTGGCCAATAAATAGTATGGAATCTTAATATGTCTTTACCTATTAAATGAACATCTGCTGGCCAGAATTTTTTGAATAACTCATCATTATCACTCCCATACCCTAAAGCAGAAATATAGTTTGATAATGCATCTATCCAAACATAAACTACATGTCCTTCATCAAATGTTACAGGAACTCCCCAGTTAAAGCTTGTTCTTGAGACACATAGATCTTGTAAACCTGGTTTTAAAAAGTTATTAACCATTTCATTTTTTCTTGATTCTGGTTGTATAAATTCTGGATGAGATTCAATGTATTCCATTAATCTATCAGCATATTTGCTCATTCTAAAGAAGTATGCTTCTTCCTTTGATGCTTCTACTGGTCTGCCACAATCAGGACAGTTTCCATCTACTAATTGAGTTTCAGTCCAAAATGATTCACATGGAGTACAGTATAATCCTTCATATGAAGATTTATATATATCTCCTTGATCATATAATTGCTTAAATATCTTTTGAACTGTTTCTTTATGATAATCATCAGTGGTTCTGATAAATTTATCATAGCTTATGTTCATCATAGTCCATAAATCTTTGATTCCAGCAACAATTTCATCAACGTGCTCTTTTGGTGTTATTCCCTTTTCTTCAGCGATTCTTTGAATCTTTTGTCCATGTTCATCTGTTCCTGTTAAGAACATTACATCATATCCTGTTAATCTCTTATATCTTGCTATGGCATCAGCTGCTACAGTTGTATATGTATTACCAATGTGTAGCTTAGTTGATGGATAATAAATTGGTGTAGTTATATAGTAAGGTTTTTTACACATATCTATTCCTCCTAAAAAATAATTATATAAAAAAAGTCTCTATATAGGCTGTTTTACCCATATAGAGACGTTATATACGTGTTACCACTCTATTTTAAACTTATTTCACAATAAATTTCTCATTAAGTGAATATCTTCACTTTGCAATATAACGGTTGCACCCGTACCATCTTACTTAAACTTTCAGATGATCTGCTCCAAGTCCATCTTCATATAATTTTAATGCACTGGTTTCCACCATCTCCAGCTCTCTTTAGCAATTAATTATACTACTCTTCTCTTCTATACATTTATCAATTTTATGATATTATAAAATAAAAAAACTGTCAAATTTTATGTACTTATACCTCTATATTTTTGTTTTTTATTTGTTATAATAATAACATGAAAGGATGTATACAATGAATTATTTTAAATTACCTAAAGTAGGCCTTAGAACTTTCAAATCAGGACTTGCTGTTTTTCTATGTCTACTTTTAATTCCTAATGAACCATTTTTCTCTTGCCTTACAGCAGTTATTTGTTTAGGTGATACTGTTACAAATTCTGTTCGCACAGGCATAAATCGTGGCGTTGGAACTATAATTGGGGCATTTTCTGGATTATTATTCTTATTAATATTTAGATTTTTAGAAAATCATATTTCAAATACATATATCTCTAAATTGATAATCTATATGTTAATTGGTCTTGGTATAATTATTATGATATCACTATGTAATAAAATTAAAAGACCTGGTGCAATTAATATCACATGCATAGCATTCCTTGGAGTAACTACTGCTCATGCTTACTCTGATCCAATATATTATGCATTAAATAGATCTTTTGAAACAATTCTTGGAATAATAATCTCTATATTGGTAAATACACTTATTAATCCACCACCACATAAATAATTAAACAGTGCATATCAAAATATTTAATTTAAAAAGATTTCCAACAGAATTGCCCCTAATAATTCTGTTAGAAATCTTTTTTATTTGCTCCTATATTTAATGCCCTCTTTTTTATTATGCTTGCTTAATCTTCTTCTACTTTCTTACCAAATATCATTACTCCTATAAACAATGCTACACAAGACATTGGTAATACTATATATATTGGAAGCCCAAATCCTGCCGGAATATATCCAAATAGTATAGTTATTGCAGCTACAAATAATGCATACCACATTTGTGTCTTAACATGTTCTATATGACTACATCCAGCTCCCATTGACGAAAGTATTGTTGTATCTGATATTGGAGAACAGTGATCCCCAAATATCGCTCCTGTTAATACAGCACTTGTACTTACAATTACAAATGACATTTCTGGATTAATTTTATATGCTAATGGAATTGCCAATGGCATAAGTATGCTCATTGTTCCATATGCTGAACCTGTTGAGAAAGATATTATTGCTCCAAGAATAAATATTAAACTTGGTAATAAAAATGCAGGTATAGCACCATTCAATGCTTCTACTAAATATTCAGCAGCTCCTAATTCTTTTATTACAGATCCTAATGACCAGGCTAATATAAGAATTACTGCTGTTATTATAAGGCCCTTCATTCCATCAATCCATACTTCTATAGCTTCACTTATAGTAAATATCTTCTTCCATACTGCCATAACTATTGCAACTACAGTAGAAAATATTGCAGATTGTAATAATGCAATTGATGCATCTGATGCTGCAAAAACTTCTAATATTGCTTTAAATGATAATGGTGAATTTGTTACTATCGCTTTAATAGCTATATCATCACCAGCCATTATTGATGAATATCCACTATAGTAAAAAGCAACTATAGCTGAAATAATTAATGCACCTATTGGTACAATTGCATTCCAAATGCTTAGTTTTACACCTTCTTTTGGTTCTAATTCATCCATGTGAGAAGAAGTTACTGCAATTTCTTCATTAGTTAAATCTTTTAACTTTCTTGCTGATATTTCAGCTTTTCTCATTGGACCAAATTCCCTTAAAGTTATTATTGTAATCACAATAAATGCAAGTATTAATATGTTATAGAATCTATAAGGTATTGTTTGAAGGAATACTCCAAATCCACTAGCTTCAACACCTATTGATTCAAATCCTTCTGAAATTAAGCTTACTTCTAAACCAATCCAAGTTGATATTATGGCAAGACCAGCTATTGGTGCTGCTGTTGCATCAATTATAAATGCTAATCTTTCTCTTGATATTTTCATTTTATCTGCCACTGGTCTCATTATTGGACCAACAATTAATGAATTTGCATAATCATCAAAGAATACGCATATTCCTAAAAACCAAGTTATAAGTTGAGCACTTTTTGCAGTTTTTGCTTTCTTTGCTAAAGCTTCAGCAATAGCCTTTGCCCCCCCCATTTTAGCAACTAAATTAATAACTCCTCCAATTACAAGAACTTGCATTACGATTCCTGCATTCCATGGATCAGATAATGAATTTAATGCTCTATTAATAAAATCTAAAAATGCTTGTGTTAAAGCTCCAAATACATTAAATCCTGTTAGATTCAAAATAAATCCACCTGATAAAACTCCAATAAATAATGAAATAACAACATTTTTAGTTATAAATGCTAATAATATTGCAACTATTGGTGGTATTAATGTAAATATTCCAAATTCCTCAGCATTACTTACTGTCAGTTCAAATTCTGATGCAAAAACAAATGTTGTTGATAACATAAATATCATCATAGTTAAACCAAAAATTTTCTTAAAAATTTTTTTCATATTTTTACCCCCTAAAATATTTTGGTTGGTGTAAAGTTTTTTTACACTACTTTTCTTTTAAATTCTAACGTTATTTTTTAATTATTATTAAAAATTATCCATAGACTATTTTTTCATGCAAAACTTTACACTATCATATTTTAATGAATACACTTAAGAGTAACTATCTTAAACAAAAAAGCCTTGAGTTAACACTCAAGGCTTATAATAATCATAAAATTCCTCAAATGATAGCTCACCACAAATGTAATTTGTGACAGTGATACATATATTTTATGCATCCCCAGCTATACAACCTTAAAGCATCAGTTGTATACTTCGGCAACAATTCCTTTCTTACTAAATCATAGTGCTTACCTCATTAATAATACTAATAATTATTGCGCCTCTACCCTTACGTTATTCATTTTTCAACTTATATTATACAATTATTTTTTTATTATGCAATAGAATTTTTTAACTTTAATTAATTTATTCTATTTCTTGACATAAAATCTTCTATTTCTTCCACTGTCTTAATCATATCCTTTGTTAGGTTAATAGACCCATCTTCTGTAACAAGAATGTCATCTTCTATTCTTATACCAATTGATTCTTCTGGTATATAAAGACCTGGTTCCACTGTATAAACCATACCAGGTTCAAAAGTAAAGTTTCTATCTATTATTACATCATGAGTATCTAAACCTAAGCTATGACCTATACTATGGAAATAATACTTTCTAAAATCTTTTTTATCTTCTAATAAACCTAAACTTACACAAGCCTCTCCTAATAAATAATTTGCCTTAGCATTTAGTTCTGCTGTTGTTATACCTGGTTTAATTGTCTTTATTATTTCTTCGTTAACTTTTAATACCGCATTATAAACTTCCTTTTGTCTTGCTGTGAACTTACCATTTACTGGAAAAGTTCTAGAAATATCAGCATTATAATATTTATATTGTGCACCTAAATCAAAAAGAATTAAGTCTCCATCTTTCATTTCTGCATTATTATCAACATAATGAAGAACTGTAGCATTTTTTCCTGTAGCAGCAATAGTGTTAAAAGCTAAATCCTTAACACCTTTACTTTTACAGTTAAAATCAAAATATGCTTCAAGTTCATATTCCTTCATTCCATCTTGTGCATTTTTCATTAATGTTTCAACGCCAGCTATAGTGATTTTTATGGCTTCTTTAATATTTTCTATTTCCTCATTACTTTTAATAAGTCTTAAGGCTGCTATAGATGCATATATGTTTCTTACGGAAATTTGAGGATATTTACTTACTATTTCCTTAGCAAATATTTGTGAAATACTATTCATTGAATTAAAAGCATCTCTTTCTAAATCTAAATATAAATTGAATTCTTCTTTCATTGAAATTAATCTATGAAAATAATCTTCAAAAGTGCTCTTAAACATAACTTCATCAACGCCAGCAATGTCTAAAGCTTCATTTTCTCTTAAGCTTTTTCCTATCCATTTTTCTAACTCTAAATCTATATCTTTAATGAATAAGATATTCTTTTCTTTACCATTTATCTTACTCATTAATAAAATATGATCTGGTTCTTGAACACCAGTTAAATAATAAAAATTTCTATTTGGTGTGAATGGATAAGCTTCATCAGCAGTTTTCTTTGGTGCATTACCTGCAAATAAAACTATCACTGAGTTATCCTTAACTTTTTCTAATAGCTTGTGTCTTTTTGCCTTATAGAATTGTCCTTTCATATATTTATCCTCCTCTTTTGAAATTATTTATTTTCATTATAACTAAATAAAAACATAAAGGCTATAATACTTCTACATAATTGGGAAATTTAACATATTAATAACTTTACCATTAAAATTGCCATAATTATCGCTATCATATCTGCCATAACAGCTGCCCATACAGTATGACGCACTTTTTTTATTTTTATAGCACCAAAATACACTGTTACAGTATAAAAAATTGTTTCTGTTGTCCCCATAATTACAGATGCTACAAGACCAATAAAGCTATCAGCGCCATAATTATTCAATATATCTGTAAAAATTCCCATAGCTCCACTGCCAGATAAAGGTTTTATTAGTACTAATGGAACAACTTCTTTTGGCAAACCTATAATACTTGCTACAGGCGATATAAAATTATTAACAAAATCCAATAATTTAGCGCTTCTAAATATATTCACTGCCACTATCATTGCTAATAAATATGGAAATATATTGGCACAAACCTTTAACCCTTCCTTAGCACCTTCAACAAACCATTGGTATACTTTCCTACCTTTTATCATTCCATAAGTTATTATTATAAGTACTATTATTGGTATAATACTTTTGGTTATATAATTAAACATTTTACCTCCAAATTAAAAGTACTTTTGCAAAACCTTGCAGCAAATCACTCCACATATAGATGCCATTGCCGTTGAAATTATTGCAGGAATTATAATCACACCTGGATTGCTAGAATTCGCAGTAGCTCTAATGGAAATAACAGTAGATGGTACAAGTTGTATACAAGCTGCATTTAATACTAAAAATAAACACATATCATTAGATGCCTTTTCCTTATCTTTATTTAAGCGTTGCATTTCTTCCATAGCCTTTATTCCAAAAGGCGTTGCTGCATTTCCAAGGCCCATCATATTTGCTGTTATATTCATTACTATAGCCCCTAACGCCTTTTCATCTTTAGCTGCATCCTTAAATATCAATTTTAATATAGGCTTCATAACTTTAGCTAACTTTTCAGTAAATCCACTTTTTTCTGCTATCTTCATTACTCCACACCAAAAACACATTAATCCTGTAAGACCCACCACAAATGTTACTGTACTTTCTATGGATGAAATAATATCATTAGACATAGTTTCACCATTTCCAGATAAAACACTCACCAATAAACCTAAAAAAATCATAATAAACCATATGTAGTTAATCATCTAAAAATCCCCCCTTAGATAATTAAAATATATGCCTTGCATAGCTTTTTTATTAGTGATACCATAAAGATATCAATATATATTTTATTCTATATTTTACCTAAAAAGGAGATACACCAATGAAAGAAGGAAATTTAAAATTAGCACAAGAAGATATTGAAGCAGCATTAAAAGCTGTGGAAGATATAGAGAATTTCATTAATGATGAATCATTAGAAAAAGATGTTTTAAAACAAAAATTTGTTGCTTTATCTGAAAAAGTACAACAATTAGAAAATTTATTAAAGATAGAAGGTATTCTTTAATTAAATAATACATAATAAAAAAGGGACTTTTTATAGCCCCTTTTTTATTAATATCCGTTACTAAATGTAAATTTTTAAAATGGTTTTGACACTCTTTCCTCAATTTTACCCAATAAATTCTCAACAATCATAATACCTATACATAGCTGAATGCATACTCACTTACAACTCACTTTAGTAAACGTTATCAACAACTTTGATTTCATTCTATCATATTACTGGGAATTTTACAATATAATATTTATATTTTATAATAATATACAAATTATAATCACTTTCTTTGTAAAAAAATTAAATAAAAAGAAACCTATCAAGGCTCCTTTTTATTTACAGCTTTCTCTTTCCACCAATTCATGACTTAAAATAAATTCTGCTTCTTCTAATGGCTTATTATTTAATATTTTTATAAGTATTCTCATAGCAACAGAACCCATATCATAACTTGGCTGTTTAACTGTAGTTAATTTTGGATAGAAGTAAGATGCAACAGCATTATCATTAAATCCTATTACACTTACATCTTCTGGAGTGTTAACTCCTTTTTCTCTTAATCCATTTATAGCACCCATGGCAATTTCATCAGATGCACATATTATTCCATCAAAATTCTTACCTGAAGCTAAGAATTTTTCTGATGCTCTGTATCCACTCTTAACTTTTAAGCCTTCAAAATAAACTAAATCTTCATCTATAGTAATTCCAGCTTCATTTAATGCTTTTTTATATCCGATATATCTATCTCCCCAAGCGTTTGCAGAACTTTTATCAACACCAATGAAAGCAATATTTTTTATTCCTTTATCAAGAAGGTGTTTTGTTGCTTCATAAGTTGCTTCAATATTATCTATATATACACTTGGAAGTTTTCCTTCATTATCTTTTGTTTCAACTAAAACTGTCTTTAAATCCAACTCATTTATTATATTCAATGTTTCTTCTTCTAATGATGAACTCATATAAATAACTCCATCAACCATTTTTTCTTTTAATACTCTTAAGTAATCTTTTTCTTTATCTGAATCAAAATCAGAGTTGCATAAAATTACATTATAATCATATATATTCGCAACATCTTCTGCACCTCTAACAATTTCAGGATAGAATCCACTTGATATATCTGGCACTAGTATTCCTATAGTCTTAGTTTTTTGCGTCTTAAGACTTCTTGCAACTATATTAGGTCTATATCCTAATTTTTTTATTGCATCTAATACCTTTTTCTTTGTGTCTTCATTAACAACATCTATATCATTTAAAACTCTTGATACCGTAGCTATTGAAACTCCCGCTTCCCTTGCAACATCTTTTATAGATGTAGCCATAACAACATCACTCCATTTTCATAATTTTTAATTAATTTATTATACCATTAAATTGTAACATTTTCATTCCCTATATTTATATTCTTTCAAAAAAGGTAGGAATTATAACTAATCCCTACCTTACTTATTATTATTTATTATTTTATAACTTCCACAGCCATATTTAGCTTTTCACCATTTATTGTTGTTTCAGTATACTCTCTATTTGCTGCAAATATTATTTCTTCTGTTAAAGTATCTCTCTTAATAGTTTCAGCAAACTTCTTAATAACGTCCATTAACATTTCATTATCAGAAACGTATAGCTTAATCTTATCTGCTACTTGGAATCCGCTTTCTTTTCTCATGTTTTGAATCTTAGAAATCATTTCTCTAACATGACCTTCTTCTCTTAATTCATCTGAAATATGAGTATCAAGAACAACACCTATAGAACCTTCACCAGCAAAAGCATATCCTTCTAATCCTTGCATTGTTACAAGTAAATTTTCTTTATTTAATTCAATTTCAGTTCCATCTACATTGATAGTAACAACTCCACCATTTTGGATAGTTTGAGCTAATTCCATTTGGTTTCTAGCACCAATTTCTTTTCTTATTTGAGGTATCATCTTACCATACGCTCTACCTAATACAGGAAGGTTAGGTTTAATTTCAAAGTTAACATGAGTTGAAAGGTCAGCACCAAATTCAACAGTCTTAATATTTAACTCATCAGTTATGATATCTCCATAGTATGCTGGAAGTGAATCTGTTGAAACAAGCATCTTAGATAATGGCTGTCTATTCTTAATGTTAGCACCATTTCTTGCACTTCTTCCAAGCTTAACTATCTTGTAAGCTAAATCCATTTCAGCTTCTAAGTTTTTATCTATTGCCTTTTCATCAACTTCTGGCCATAAGCATAAGTGAACACTTTCTTCTGCTTGAGGGTCTAAGTTAACTACTAAGTTTTGATAGATTTCTTCTGTGATGAATGGAACAAATGGAGCTGCAACTTTAACTAAAGTAGTTAATACTCTATATAATGTTACATAAGCACCAATCTTATCATCTGTTAATGTTTCAGACCAGTATCTTGCTCTATTTCTTCTTACATACCAGTTAGATAATTCATCTGTGAAATCTTCTATTGCTAAAGCAGCATTATTTATATCATATGAATTTAATTTAGCATCAACATCTTTAACTAATGTGTTTAATTTAGACATAATCCACTTATCCATTACATTATCTGATACGAAATCAGCATATTCTGTTGGGTTGAATTTATCTAAATCAGCATATAATACGTAGAATGAGTAAACATTCCATAATGTGCTTAAGAACTTTCTACCTGCTTCAGATACGTCATCTGTAGAGAATCTTGTTGGAAGCCATGGAGCACTTGCAGTGTAGAAATGCCATCTTGTAGCATCTGCACCTTCACTACCTAATACTTCAAATGGATCAACAACGTTACCCTTAGACTTAGACATCTTTAAGCCCTTCTTATCAAGAACGTGACCTAAAACTATACAGTTTTCAAATGGGTTTCTATCAAATACAGCAGTTGAAATTGCAAGTAATGTATAGAACCATCCTCTTGTTTGGTCAACAGCTTCTGAAATGAATTGAGCTGGGTAGTTTTGTTCAAATAATTCTTTATTTTCAAATGGATAATGTAATTGAGCAAATGGCATTGATCCTGAATCGAACCAGCAGTCAATAACTTCTTTAACTCTTTCCATTTCCTTACCACATTCTGGACAGTTTAAGTGAACTGCATCTATATATGGTTTGTGTAATTCTATATCTTCTGGAACATTTATACCTTTGTTCTTTAACTCTTCAATACTTCCAATACATTCTTTATGTCCGCATTCACATTCCCAAATTGGAAGTGGAGTTCCCCAGTATCTATCTCTTGAAATACCCCAGTCAATAACATTTTCTAAGAACTTACCAAATCTACCTGTTCTTATGTTATCTGGATACCAGTTGATTTTATTGTTGTTTTCTATAAGCTTATCTCTTAATGTTGTCATTGCAACAAACCAGCTTTCCTTTGGATAGTAAAGAAGTGGTGTGTCACATCTCCAACAATGTGGATATGAGTGTAAGTGCTTTTCAGCCTTGAATAACTTATTGTTTTCTTCAAGCCATTTACAAATGCTTTCATCACATTTCTTAACGAACTTACCAGCCCATGGAGTTACTTCTTCTACGAACTTACCTTCTTTATCAACTAAGTTGATGAAAGTAATTCCGTTAGCTTTAGCAACTAAGCTATCATCTTCACCATAAGCAGGTGCAATATGAACTACACCAGTACCATCTGATAATGTTACATAATCACCGTGGATTACTTCAAAAGCTTTTCCTTCAACTTTTCCAAATGGCATTAATTGTTCATACTTAGTTCCAAGTAATTCAGTTCCAGGGAATTCTCTAACTAATTCAAAGTCTTCTCCTAAAACCTTTGGAGCTAAATCTTTAGCTAATATTAATATTTCATCGTTAACTTTTGCTTCAATGTAAGTATAAGCTTTGTTAATACATAAAGCTAAGTTTGATGGTAATGTCCAAGGAGTTGTTGTCCATGCTAAGATATATTTATTATCTTCATCTGCAACTTTAAATTTAGCAACTGCAGTTAAGTCTTTAACATCTTTATATCCTTGAGCAACTTCATGTGAAGATAATGCAGTTCCACATCTTGGACAATATGGCATTACTTTATGTCCTTCATATAAAAGACCTTTATCCCACATTTGCTTTAATGCCCACCATACTGATTCAATATATGGATTATGATAAGTTACATATGGATTTTCCATATCAACCCAGTAACCTATTTGTTCAGTCATCTTTTCCCACATGCTAACATATGTAAAAACACTTTCCTTACATTCCTTAACGAATTTTTCTACTCCGTATTCCTCGATTTGTTCTTTTCCTGAAATACCAAGTTTCTTTTCTATTTCAAGTTCAACTGGAAGACCATGAGTATCCCAACCAGCTTTTCTTATAACTTTATATCCCTTCATAACTTTGTATCTTGGAATAATATCTTTCATAACTCTTGTTAAGATATGACCTATATGTGGTTTTCCATTTGCTGTTGGAGGTCCATCATAGAATGTGAAATATTCACCATCTTGATTCATATCAAAGTTCTTCTTTATTACATTTCTTGCAGTCCAAAGGTTTGCAATTTCTTTTTCCATTCCCACAAAACCTTGTGGCAATTCAACTTTCTTGTACATAAATTTCTCCTCTCCATATTTTTATATAAAACCAATTTAATTGGTTAAATTACCAAATTTACTACTATTCTTCTTTGTATTAGTATTAACAAAAATTATCAGTTTAATAATTAGTTAAGATTTAATCTAAAATTTTCTTAAACAATTTCATTTTCTTACTATCCTAACTTCTTAGCTGGACTGTTGCATTAGCTACACAGCCGCTTAACTTATTTTTCCTAAAAATAAAAAAAGCCTCATCCATAAAAGGACGAAGTTTCACTTTCGCTATACCACCTATTATTTAAAGACTCTAAAATATTATAAAAATTAAGTCTCTATCTTCAGATACTATCATATCCTAATCTTTAACGCAGATATACGGGATAAACTTAATTACAATTCCTTGCTTTCAGTCTCCAACTCCTAGGTGATTTTCCTTATACTATCTTGTGATTTTACACCAACCAATCACTCTCTTAAAAGATACCATATAAATACTTTTCCTACTCATAGTTATTACACTAATTATATTATACTATTTTATTCATTGTCAATTAAGTATGTTAACATTATTTTATCTCTTTTATATAAATAATAGTTATTACTTAATATTGACTATATTATATAAAAATGCTTTAATTTTAATAAAGATAGATTTAAAATTTAGGAGAGTTATAAATGGAAAATGATGAATTAAGACAACAAGTTTTAGATAAAATGACAAAAACATGCCCTTGTAGAGTTATTACAAGAGCTAAAATAAAGGAATCTATTAGAAATGGTGCTCACACTGTAGAAGCTGTTGCTAAAGAAACTGGTGCAACTACTGGTAGCTGCAAAGGCTGTAGATGTAGATCTAAGATTCAAGAGTTAATTACAGAGCACTTAGATTCAATGTAATAATTTTTTGAAGAAAGTCCCTAAGGACTTTCATCATAAATTTTCAATTGTCCATTATCAATTATCTACTGTAGTTTTCTAACGAATGATTTTAGTTTTGCAATGAATATTTTTTCTTCTATTGGCTTAATTATTATATCATCAGCACCACTATCTATCACATCAGCTAGAAGATTTGGATTATTTAAAGATGTTACAGCAAAAATTAATGATTCATCACTTTTTTCTCTTAGTTCTGCAATAATATTTTTTCCGAACTCATCTTGTAATACTAAATCTACAAGGTATATATCATAAATCTTTTTACTTTCTGCCAATTCTGTTCCTGATTCAAAGTATCTCACTGATTTTATTTTATATCTATCAAATATATCTTTTAAATGTAACCTTGAAAAATGACTATCTTCTATTACTGCAATTTCTTTTTCTTTTAATATCTGTAAATATTTATCCATCTTAAATATATTATCTATATATTTTATTAATGCTTCATTAACCTCTTCTTTATCTATATATTGAATAACACCTAAATTCATAAACTGTTGCATATTAGAATTTAATTTATTTCCTGATAAAATGCAAACTGGAATATCCTGATATGAATAAGTTACATTCTTAATAAACTCTTCACAAGTCATACCATTTCCTTCAAAAGAACTAATAATTAAATCTACATCAAACTCTTCCAATAATATTAAAGCTTCATTATAACTATCTGTAGATAAATATTCGTATTCACTGTCATTAAATTTCTTTCGTATAACTTCAACAAAAAAGGCACTTGGCTCAATATGTAAAATAGTCTTCATCTTAATTCTTGCTAGAATATAATATTCTAACCGCCTCCTCTTTCTATAATAATTATTTTACACTTATTTATTCGTACATCTTAATTACTTACTAAATATTTTTTAAAATTTATTTACACCTTGTCATTAATTTATTAATAAAAAAAGATGGAAGTGCATTAATTACACATTCCAATCTTTTATAAGCTTAAGCTTTTCTTCTCTGCTTAACCTCTTTATTGCATATTCTCTTTTCATTGCTAACTTTTTATCATTAAACTTCTCAAAATATACTAGCTTTACTGGAAGCCTTCCTCTAGTGTATTTTGCTCCCTTTCCACTGGAATGAACATTAATCCTTCTCTCTAAATCATTTGTCCATCCTGTATATAATGTATTATCACTACAACTTAAAATATATACATAATTCATTTACTATCATTCCTAAATTAATTAATATATACATTATAACTTATAAAATAAAAACCAATCAATAATTCCCCCACAAATTAATATTGTTAGTGTAATAAATAACATAACCATTTCATATGAAAAAATTTTATATTTTTTCTTCCATTCATTAATATATTTCATTGGCTTTTCTTTCTTCTTTTTCATCAAAAGTATTGCTACTAATATCATTCCAAATGCTCCAATACAAATAAGCACTGTCTTTATTCCACATACAATATTAACTATATTTCCTTTATACATAAATACACACATTATTGATATTGCTATGGATATAATTGCAGATATTGTTATTCCAATAGCTATACATCTAACTATATCCTTAAATAGTTCACTTATCTTTTTCATTTGTATCACCTATCTTATATTTTAGTCATATAAATGACATGCTACATAATGGTCTTTTTCAACTTCTTTAAATAAAGGAGATTCTTTCTTACAAATATCCATACATTTACTACATCTTCCTTGGAACTTACATCCTGGAGGAGTGTTTATTGGACTTGGTACATCTCCTTCAAGCATTATTCTTTGTCTGATTTCCTCCACATCTGGATCTGCTATTGGAATAGCTGACATAAGGGCTTCAGTATATGGATGTTTAGGATTTGAATACAATGCTTCCGATTCAGCAAGTTCAACCATACTTCCTAAGTACATAACAGCAACTCTATCTGATATATGCTTTACCATAGCTAAATCATGAGCTATAAAAAGATACGTAAGTCCTAGTTCTTTTTGAAACTTAATAAGCATATTTGCTATTTGCGCTTGAATAGAAACATCAAGGGCAGATATAGGCTCATCACAAAGGATGAATTTTGGTTCTACAGCAAGTGCTCTAGCGATACCTATTCTTTGTCTTTGCCCACCTGAAAATTCATGAACAAATCTATTGGCATGTTCTTTATTTAATCCAACTTGTTCTAATAGTTTATATACTCTTTCACTTCTCTCTCCCTTGCTTTTTGCAAGTCCATGAATATCAATACCTTCTGCTATAATATCTGCAACTGTCATTCTTGGATTTAAAGAAGCATATGGATCTTGGAAAATTATTTGAACTTCTTTTGTAAAGTCCTTCCTATCTTTTCCTTTTAATCCATGAACACTTTTTCCTTTATAAAAAACTTCCCCGTCTGTCTTATCATACATTCCAATTACAGTTCTTCCGCAAGTAGTCTTACCACACCCTGACTCTCCAACAAGCCCTAAAGTTTCTCCTTCTCTAACAAAGAAAGAAACATCATCAACTGCTTTTAAAGTAGCACCTCCACCAACTTTAAAATGTTTTTTTAAGTTTTTAACTTCTAGTATTACATTTCCTTCTTTACCCATTAATCTCTACCTCCAATAGCTAATTCCAAAACAGCGCTTGGAACTTCTTCATTGTATAACCAACATTTCGCAACGTGTCCATCTTCAAAATTATATTCTGCCGGTTCTTCTTCTAGGCATATATTCATACAATGCTTACATCTCTTAGCAAATCCACATCCTTTAGGAGGTGCTATTAAATCTGGAGGTGTTCCTGGTATAGTCTCAAGAATTTGTTTCCCTTTCCATTCTAACTTAGGCACTGCATTTAATAATGCCCATGTATATGGATGCTTAGGATTATAGAATATCTCTTTTTTAGTTCCTCTTTCTATAATTTGTCCTGCATACATAACTGCTATCTTATCAGCCATTCCTGCAACAACACCAAAATCGTGTGTTATCAATATTACTGATGTATTTAATCTTTCTTTTAAGTCATTTATAAGCTCTAATATCTGCGCTTGTATTGTAACATCTAGAGCTGTTGTTGGCTCATCAGCTATTAATATTTTAGGCTCACAAGCAACTGCTATAGCAATCATAGCTCTTTGCCTCATACCACCTGAAAATTCATGTGGATATTGATTAATTCTTTTTTCAGCATTAGGAATTCCTACAAGTTTTAATATTTTTATTGCTTCTTCTTTTGCAGCCTTTTTATTCATATGTCTATGAATAATTAAGTTCTCCATTATTTGCTTACCAATTTTCATTGTTGGATTTAGAGAAGTAAGTGCATCTTGGAATATCATTGCACAATCTCCACCTCTAAACTCTCTAATCTTTTTCTTATCATAATTTAAAATATTTTCACCATTAAAAAGTATTTTACTACATTTTTTAATTTCACCTTGTGGTGCTTCAACAAGTCTCATTATGGCTCTTGAAGTAACACTTTTACCACAACCTGATTCTCCAACAATAGCTAAAACTTCACCTTTATCTACAGAAAAATAAACTCCTCTAACTGATTGTACTTCTCCTGCATAAGTATGATAAGATACCTTTAAATCTTCAACCTCTAACATTGGAGTGTTCTTCTTTTCATTATTTGTATTGTTCATAGTTTCTTCCTCCTATTGTCTAAGTTTTGGATCTAAAGCATCTCTAAGCCCATCCCCCAATATATTAAATGATAATATTAAAAGTACTAATACTATAGTTGGGAATAATAATTGATATGGATAGAAAGACATGCTTGCTTGTCCAGATGATAATAATGAACCTAAACTAAATCTTGGTGTTGTTAATCCTAATCCTAAGAATGCAAGCGATGTTTCCGCAACAATTACTGATGGTATTGTTTGTGCAACATCAAGAATAATAAGACCAATTGTGTTAGGTAATAAATGTTTAATTATTATTCTCATTGTAGATGCTCCTAAAGCTTCTGCTGCTAATACATATTCACTTTCTCTTAATTGAAGTATCTTACCTCTTACCATTCTGGCAGTTCCTGTCCATCCAGTTATACATAAGGCAATCATCAGTGGTAAATATCCATTTCCTAAAACAACTATTATTATTAATGTAACAATTAAATAAGGAATACTGTTTAAAACTTCTACTACCCTCATCATAATTTCATCAACATAACCACCAGTATAAGCCATTATTCCTCCATATAAACATCCAATTACCACATCAATTAATGTAGCAAATAATGCTATAAGAAGTGACTTTCTAGTACCTATACATACTCTTGTGAATAAATCTCTACCTAAGTTATCAGTTCCAAACCAAAACTCTGAACTTGGTCCTTTGTTTTTTGCTGATGTAACAATTGTTAAATAATCTAAATTTTTAATATGAGGTCCTATGATAGCAATAATTGTCACTAGCACTAATACTACTAAAGCTACCATTGCTACTGGATTCTTTTTTAATCTTCTCCAAGCATCCTTCCAATAGCTTATATTAGGTCTCACAACTTCTTCACTATTTAATTTAGACAAATCTACTAATTCAAATCTCTTATCTTTTACCTTTTCCATTAGTTTGTCCCCCTACTTTGCTAGATTTATACGTGGATCAACCAATGTATATAATATATCTGTTATAAAAATAGCTATTATATAAATTGTTGCTGAAAATATAGTTAATCCCATTACTATTGGTACATCTCTTTGATTTACTGCACTTATGAAGTATTTACCTATTCCAGGAATAGCAAATACATTTTCAATGAAAAATGCACCTTCCATTATCCCTGAAACAGTAACTGGTAATACTGTAACTATTGGAATAAATGAATTTCTAAGCACATGCTTACGTACTATACTCACTTCTGATAAACCTTTAGATCTAGCTGTAAGTGTATATTCTTGATTTATACAATCAAGCATACTTGTTTTTGTAAGCCTACAATAATATGCTAGATAAATACCTGCACCAGCTATTGTTGGTAGTATAGTATATTTCCATCCACCAAACCATAATTCTTTACCGCTAGCCCATCCTACTATTGGGAAATCAAAAACAGCTCCCTTAGTTAGATATTTTTGTAGTAATAAAGCTAAAACTATTACAGGAACTGATTTTAATAACATTGACCCAACTAAAATTATGTAATCAATTATTGTATTACGCTTCATTGCTGCTATTGTTCCTAAAAGAATTCCTAGTGTCACACCTATTACTATTTGTTGTAATCCAAGCCTTGCTGAAACAGGAAGCTTACTTGAAATAATTCCTGAAACTGTATCTCCTGCTTGTACAATAGATTCTCCAAAATCTCTATTTACTATATAATTTTTAAGCGTTACTACATACCTTTCTAATACAGGCTTATCATAACCATACTTTGCCAAAACCCTTTCTTGTGTAGCAGCTGGCAGCTTATTGATCTTTTGACTTAATGCATTACCTGGAACAGCTGATAATAGAAAAAATGTTCCTGAAGCTACAAGAAAAAGTGTTAAAACCATCTCACAAAACCTTCTTAATATATATCTTGTCATTAATTTTCACACCTCTTTATTTTATTAATGCATATCAGCTCAGCTGATATGCATTAAATTCTATTTTTTAATTTTTATTTATCTTCAATTGAAGCCCATCTAAATTCTATTTTTGGTCCAAACTCTGGGTATTGTAGATTTTTAATATTGTTTTGAACTACTGAATATGTGTCATAGTAGAATATTGGTGATATAACTGCATCTTCATCAACTAAAATATTTTCCAATTTTGAATAAGTTTCTAATCTCTTAGTATTATCATTTTCACCTGCTAATGAAGTTACTAAATTATCATATTCTTCACTTCCATATCCTGTATGGTTATTAGAACCATCAGTTACCCACATATCAAGGAATGTCATTGGATCATCATAGTCTGCTGACCAACCAGTTAACACAAAATCAAACTCTTGATTATTATACATATCTATGAATAATGCCCATTCATTTTGAACTTTAATATCAATATTTATTCCAAGCTTAGTTTCAATTTGTTGTTGTATCCATTCATTTTCAATAGTACCATCTTCAGAATCACTTTGTGATAGGTAAGTTAATGTATATTGACTTAAATCATCAGTTTGAAGTCCTAATTCAGCAAGACCTTCTTTTAATAATGCTTTAAGCTCATCACTATTATTATTATATTTAGTAATGTCATCTGTTAATGGTTCATCTACTTGCTCTCTATAGAAATCTCCATCAAAATCAACATCTAGAGGAACATATCCTGCTGCTGCATTATATCTACCTTTAATTTCTCCTACATACTCATCTCTATCTAAAGCTAAACCAATTGCTTTTCTAACCTTAGCACTCTTTAACATTCCATTTCCATTTTCACTATCTTGGTTAAATGCTAAATAAAATACTGAAGGTGCATTACCTGTTATTAATTGACAATCGCCTTCATCTGCTAATGAATCGTATTTATCAATATATTCAATTAATTTAAGCCCCATATTATCTAGTTCTTTTGACTCAAATAATTGAGCTCTTGTAGCCATTTCTTTAATATATGTTGCATTAATTTGTTCTAACTTAACATTATCAGCATCCCAATAGCTATCATTCTTAACAAGTACTTCTTTATTCATATTATCCCATTCCGTTAATTTAAATGGTCCACAATAAACATTATTTTTATAATCACTTGAGTAATTATCACCTAATTTTTCAATTATATCTAATCTAACTGGCTTAAATACAGTATATTGTAACTTAGATAAAAAGTATGGAACTGCTTCTTTTAATTTTATTTCTAACGTACTATCATCAATAGCCTTTATTCCAACATTATCAGCTGAACCACCATTTAAGTTATAATCTTCTGCACCAACTATGTCATAAGCAAAGAAAGCATATTGGAATGCATTATCAGGATTTAATAATCTTAAAACTGAATCAACATAATGTTGAGCTACTACCGGCTCTCCATCTGACCATTTATTATCTCTTAAATGGAATGTCCAAGTTAATCCATCTTCTGAAGTATCCCAACTTTCAGCCCCTGCTGGTTTAATTTCATCTCCATTTCCATCGTTATAAATTCTTACAAGACCTTCTTGTAAAGCTCCTAGTAATGTAGTTGTTTCTGCATCAGAACAATCATTAACATCTAATGTAGCCGCTTGCATATATAAAGTATTTAATACTTGCTGGCTATCAGAAGAGCTTGTACCTCCATTATTTTTACTTTCGTCTTCACTACTTCCACATCCAACAAAAGCTGTTACTACTAATGAACTAGCTAAAAGTAATGATAAAATTCTCTTTTTGTTCATAAATATACCCCCCATTAATTTAAATATATAGTAAAAAGTTATATATGCACTTTAATAATACAATATATTATCTTTTTCTATTTTTACCTATTTATATTTATTTTTAACTTATTTGGTAATATTTTATATCCGCTTTATTAACTTGTCAATATTTTTCTTTATATGTTAATAATTTACTAAATATTTATACAACGCTATTATTTTTTCAAAATTCTTTATTTTCATAATATTCATTACCTTTACTTTTCTTTATGCTATAATTTAGTTACTTTTATTTATTTAAAATACATACACATTCTCCCATAACCCATATGGCTGAGAATTGTCTTGAAAGGAGTTTTTATATAATGTCTAGTAAATTTTACTTGCACCAAGGGAAAAATAAAAAAGCTGAAAATGGTCGTCCTTGGATATATATTGATGAAATAAATGAATATGATGGTGATTATGAAAATGGAGATATTGTTGAAGTGTATAATCACAAGAATTATTTCATTGGAAAAGGATACATAAATGATCAAAGTAAGATAACAATTAGAATAATGACTAGAGATATAAACGAAGAAATTGATGAGGAATTCTTTAAAAGAAGATTTGCTGCTGCATGGGATTATAGACAAACTGTAATAGATACATCTTCTTGTAGATTTATCTTTGGTGAAGCTGACTTTCTACCTGGACTTACAATAGATAAGTTTAATGATTACTACGTCATTCAAATATCAACTTTAGGAATGGATCAATATAGGGATTTAATAGTTAAAATACTTGTTGAAGAATATAATGCTAAAGGTGTATATGAAAGAAGTGATATAAAGACTAGAGAAATCGAAGGCTTAGAGCAAAGAAAAGGCTTCTTAACTGAACCTTTCAACACAGATGTTGAAATAATTGAAAATGGTGTTAAGTACATAGTTGATATTGAAAACGGACAAAAAACTGGATTCTTCTTAGACCAAAAAGAAAATAGAGCTGCTATACATAAGATTTGTAAAGGAAGAGACGTTTTAGACTGCTTTACTCATACAGGGTCTTTTGCTTTAAATGCTGGTATAGCTGGTGCAAAATCAGTACTTGGAATCGATGTTTCTCAACATGCTGTTGATTGTGCAACTAGAAATGCTGAACTTAACAATTTACAAGATATTGTAAAATTTGAATGTCATAATGCATTTGATGTCCTTGGTACATGGTCAAGAGAAGGTAAACAATATGACGTTGTAATATTAGATCCTCCTGCTTTCACTAAATCAAGAGAAACTGTTAATGCTGCCATCAGAGGATATAAAGAAATAAATCTTAGAGGTTTAAAAATGGTTAAACCTGGTGGATATTTTGCAACTTGTTCATGTTCTCATTACATGAGTGAAGAACAATTAAAGAAAACAGTATTAGAAGCTGCTCATGATGCACGAAGAACTTTAAGACAAATAGAAGTTAGAACTCAAAGCTGTGACCATCCAATCCTTTGGAACTCAGATGAATCTTACTACTTAAAATTCTTTATCTTCCAAGTAGTCTAAATAAGTGATTAACTCCAAAAAAAGATATCCAATTAATTTGAAATTAAATTGGATATCTCTTTTTGTAAATTTTCAACTTCATCTGTACTTGTGCTGTAGACAACATAATTTATTAAATTATCAATTTTCAATTATTAATTATTTAAAGTTTTTCCCTTGCCATATATCTCTATCTACAAGTGCTTTATCAATAGCATTTAACACTTCCCATTTCTTAAGACTCCACATTGGTCCAATAAGCGTTGCTCTTGGAGCATCTCCTGTAAGTCTATGTACAACCATATCCTCTGGAATCATAGATATTCCCTCACAAATAAGGTCTATATAATCTTCTTCACTTAATAACTCAAATTCTCCATTATAATATTGCTCAGCCATCTTTGTATACTTCATTAAATGTAGTAAGTGGAATTTGATTCCTTGTGCCCCACTATGAGCTATGTAATCTATTGTCTTAAGCATATCTTCTTTTGTTTCTCCAGGAAGTCCAAATATAGAGTGAACAACAACTTCTATCCCTCTATCCTGTAATTTCTTTATACCTTCTTTAAAAACTTCAAATTTATATCCTCTATTAAAATTTTCTGCAGTTTCATCATTAATAGTTTGTAGCCCTAATTCTACCCATAAGTAAACCTTCTTACTCATTTCTTCTAATAGCTCAAGTACATCATCACCTAAACAATCTGGTCTTGTTGCTATGGATAAAGCAACAACATTTTCTTCTGCTATAGCTTGACTATATTTTTCCCTTAACTCTTCTATTGGTGCATATGTATTAGTGTACGCTTGGAAATAAGCTATGTACTTTCCCTTATTCCATTTCTTCTCCATGACTTTTTTTCTATCATCAAATTGCTCTGTTATAGTTAAAATTCTACTTCCTGCAAAATCTCCAGAACCGTGTGAACTACAAAAAGTACATCCTCCTTTAGCTACCTTTCCATCTCTATTTGGACATGTAAATCCTCCATCTAAAGGAATCTTATAAATTTTTTCACCATATTTATTTCTTAAAAAATAATTTAAGCTGTGATATCTCTTTCCATTCCATTCTTTCATATATATCAACCTTTCATCTAGTCTAAAAGTTATAAGTAAAAGGAAATGATAAAGTTTCCTTTATTCATTTCCTTGTTTAATAATTATAAATTACTTCTTAGGATATTACAATTTCTTAATCTCATAACTTTCAACATCAAAAGAATATTTACCTTCTTTTTCATTAGTATATCCCTCTGATTTTGCTTTACTTACATTAAAAATAAATTCTTCTGCATTAAAACCAATTTCATCAATATTATATTCTGCTTCGTTGAATTCTTCATTTATTGCTTTGCTTATGATATTTCCCTCATTGGCATTATATATGTTGACCCTTCTCACACCATTACCATTACTATAAACAACAGCCAAAGAATCTTCCTTCTTTGAAAAAATAAAATTATTGATATTACAATCTTTTAATAAATCTAGTGATACTATTTTCTTAGCTATTGGCTTTTCAAATAATTCTTCTAGCTGGGACATAGTGCTATCTCCATTACCTCCACTAGTAGCTGAATTATCTCCCATAAATGTTGTTATACTATCCTCAATATTAGCTACACATATATATGTCTGTTCTTGTCCTTTTGTAGATATAGCAACTTTTTTTCCTGTAAAACTCAATCCTACTTTGCCAAAAGCTTCATTAGGAACCTTTGCTTTATAAAGCATTATATCATTCTCACTTACATAAGTATCTTTAGGAATGCTATTTAAAGATACCACCAAGTTACTATTGCTTCCTTCCTCTTCTAATATTCTTAAATATTTTCCATCTACAAAAAGCTCCTTCTTAGATTGAGACTTAACTCCATTTATTAAATATTGATCTTTAATCTTTTCAACTTTAATGGTTAAACTTTCCAAATCACTTTTAGGTTCTGTAGAGGAAGTTCTTATTATATTGTAAATATAGTATGCAAAGTTATTTCCTTCAATGGACTTTTCTTTATCAAACGAAGTAATTTGTGATATTCCTTCACCAATATTTACATTATCCTTTAATAACTCTTCAGTACATAACTTATTAGCACCATCAATATTTCCATTTTTAATATTAAATAAATATTCTTTACTTATATTTAATGCTTTTTTGCTATCAAATAAGTCTACTTTGACTTCTTCCTTTTCTGTTTTTTTACAAGACGTAAAATTAAATAAGCTGAATAATACCACACATAAACTAATAAATCTTTTATTCTTCACTGATAATTCCTCCCTCAAAATATTATGGTTTAGCTTAATTATATTTTTTCATATAAAAATATAGCTTATTCATAAAAATTAAATAAAGAATAAATATACTGTAATCTTTATATACTTAATTGAGGGAAAATTAAATAATACTTTAATAGCTGGAGTGATATGATTGAAAAAAGACATATATAAAATTTTTCAAATTGCTTTTGTTTTTATTGGGACAATTGTTGGTGCCGGACTTGCTTCTGGCAAAGAAATTACAGAATTTTTTACTTCCTATGGTTTAATAAGCTTTATTGGCATTATTTTTTGTGGAATTTTTTATATAATTATTGGCACCATTATATCAAAAATAAGCATCAGATACGAACTCAACTCCTATAGTGATGTAATTAAAGTAATAAGCCCCAATATTCTTGGAAAATTTACTGGTGCCATTACTACCGTTTACTTAATTTCCAGTGCCTCTATTATTTTAGCCGGAAGCGGAGCACTTATTAATCAATTTTTTGGTATTCCTAAAATAATCGGAACTCTAATAATGATTGCTTTAGCTTCTTTCTTTCTTCTTAGAGGAACCAATGGACTTATTGAAGTAAATTCATTTATCGTTCCTGCCTTACTTACTACTATTACTTTAATATTCATATTATATATTATATTTTGTGGTGATAATCTCAGCATAAATTATATTTCTCAATTTACTCCTCCTAAAAAAGGAGTTTTAATATCCACCATACTTTATGCTGGATATAACACTCTTTGCTGTTGTGGTGTATTAGTGCCTTTAAGCAATGAAACACGTAAATCTAAAATTATGGTATCTGGCATCGCTCTTGGTGCCATTGGCCTAACTGTTTTATCTACCATAATTAATATTTTATTATTAATGAATCAGCCTTATATATATAAATATGAAATACCACTTCTTTTATGTGCCCAAAGGTTTAGTAACATAATTCAAGCACTGCTATTAATTATAATCTGGCTTGAAATGTTTTCTACAGAAGTATCAGATGTTTATTCCATTAGCAAGACTTTAGAACAAACCTTTAAGCTACCTTTTAAAAAAGGAATATTTATTGTCTTAGCTTTTGCCCTTCCAATATCACAAATAGGGTTTTCTAATCTTATTACCACCCTTTATCCTATGTTTGGTATACTTAGCCTAATTTTTATTACCCAATGCATTTACTTTTTCTACAAAAATAAAGAAAAGCTTGGCTAAAGCTAAGCTTCTCTCTAATTTACTATTCCCAGAACCTTTCTAATCGAAGTACTCAAAGGTTGGTACATTAGGGTCATTTATCATATCAATTGAAACTGGTGGTCTGAATATTTTCTTAGTTCCTTTTCTTGCATCCTTAAGTTCTGCTATTTTAGAAACCCCTACATAAATATCAGATATCCTATACCAAGTTGCATAATCTACCACACCTGTCTGTGGAAGATTAAATACCTGTTGAAATACTTTTACAGCTTCCTGCGTTGTACTTCCATAAACTCCATCTACAGCTACCTTAGGTATTAGTGGATAATTTCTTGCTATTCTATTAAGTTGTTCTTGAATTGTACTAACTTCGTCACCTGTTGAACCTACAATAAGGTCATATCCTGGGTATGATGCAGGACTACCAGCAACTTGTTCTGCTGTAACAAGCTCAATATCTGTACCATAAAAATGAGTTAGTATTTCATATGGAGTCTTTCCTTTATCACCAAGATATTTACTTCCCCATTGAGTCATCCATTCTGGACACTGAACATTTTTCCCATCACAATATTGTGTTAAAAGTGGTTGCTTCCTGCCATACCTCCTTATATAAGTAGAAAAAATATCATCTACTATGGCACCTATATTGTCATAAATATTTCTGCCATAATTAAAGGCATGATCATATGCTGTTGAATTAGTTATTTGATAATTTTTCCCTTTTCCACGATACCATTCTGTATAAATTCTATTTAGGGTAAATGAAATTATTGCATAAACATTTGCTCTAATTGTCGACTCTGACCATGTAGAATATATTTCACATGAAGCAACGTTCTTAATGTAATCTTTATAGAGCACTGTAACATTTGAAGCTGATGTATTGTTAGGTGAGCCTTGATGTACTGTAATATATTCTGGTATAACAGGTTTAGGTAAAACAACTCCACTGGTGGGAGCTGGCAAAGGTTTATCTACCTCTTCAGGAATTTTAGCAGGATAATTTCCATTTAATGTATTAGGTTGAATATTTATTATATCTGCCCTTGAACCAAATTTTCTTGAGGATTCTATTAGAAAGCATTGTTGTATTGCTATCTGTGTTGGAAATATCTGAATCCCATTAACTACTATGCTTTGAAATCCTTCTCTTTCTACTCTTAAATCATACAGACTGTAGGGAATTTTTCCTATTGGCTGCTGTGAATATTCAAGAGGCGGAGCTTCTAATGATATTATTTGAGACTCCCCAGACGAATTAGTAGTAAGATCTATTGACTGACTTTCACCCACTTGTCCTTCTGCTGGTGTTAAAGTTGCTGTTACTTTATCTACAGGCACATAACTATCTTCTACAAAACATTGAATCTTTAATCCACCTTGCTCTGCCATATATTACTCCTTAATATATTAATCCATTATATTAATATGCTTTTTTTAATTAATAGTTCTATTATATCTAGATTTTGGAATCCTTATGAATAAGTTATTAACTCTATATTCTTCATAATCTTCACTTTTTCTAGGATTATACGTATCTTTAATCCTATCAAATATTCCCTTCATATCAAACATTCCATATCCCCACTCCTTATTAGGATAAACATCTCCTGGCCTTCCTTTAGCCCCACTTATGATATATGCCTTTATTTGTTCTGCATATATATCAGGATAGTTTTTGTCAGTAACTGCCCATTGAAGAATAAGAGCACAACAACCTGCAACTACAGCTCCTGCAACAGAAGCTCCACTAATTACAGCAGTTCCACCACCTGGATTAGTAACTATCGCATTAAATCCTCCTGCTGCTATATCTGGTTTTATCATTTTATCTCTTGTATAACCCCTTCCTGATTCAGTTACAACTGAATTATCCTCTTGATTGTAATATGCCACTGAAATTGCTCTATTAGATGTACTAGATAATGTAAGTGTAGTATAACCAACTGAATTTAAAAACTTAGTTTCACTATCTAAAAGTTCTCTTTGTGGTATCCAAGCATAATATTTTCCTTCAACTATATATTGACCAGTTAATCTAAACTTCCAAATTCCTGCTTTTAAATTATAAGCTCTTATAAAAATATGAGAATCTCCAGTTGATAATTCAGGGGAAGTAAAATTAACTATCATTTCAGTTCCTTCATATAAAAATTTAATTCTTTCATTATTCGCATTTTTAGAATCTAAATTATCTATCATCTCTCCTGAAGGTGAAATTATAGAAAGCTTCACCCTATTAGGCTTATTTACCCATATTTCTATTGGTAAATTCTTTTGCTTTTCACCAACTCTTATTTCTATATCTTTTATATCACCAGAACTTTCTATTATCCCTTCAGTATGAGTATCTGTATTTCCTTGATTTCCTGTAGGAACAACAACAACAGTTCCTGATTGTGTTGAATAGTTATTTATAGATTGTTCAACAATCCCATTTCCTGTATGTGAACCCATATTACTTCCAAGAGGTTCAAAAACAACTACTGGACGCTTTAATTCTCTGGCAACAGCAATTATATATCTTAATGCTAATAATGCACTCCATGGACTATATGAAGGCACATCTGTTTTATCAATGACAGCTACATCAAGTTCTACTTTAGTTGCTCTAGATAATTTAACAATAATAAATTGACAATCTGAAGCAGCTCCCTTTAAATCTGGGTTTATTCCTCTTCCTCCAATAATTCCAGCCATTCTTGTTCCATGTCCTATATCATCTTTAGACGGAACTATACTATATGGATCTCCTCCTGAAGCTTGTAATCTTATAGCTTGATTTATTTGATCTTCAGTATATTCTGTTCCATATTTCAAGCTATATATCTCCTTATTTCCTTGTATAGTTTGATCCCATATTCTTACTATTCTTGTTGTATCATCTTCTCTTTGAAATTCTTTATTAAGATAATCTATTCCTGTATCTATTATTCCTACTAATACACCTCTTCCATTAAGCCTTAAATAAGGATTATTATTAAATACTGGTGCGCCACTAGCTTCCAACGGAGATATAGCATTTAATGTTAATATTG
The DNA here is from genome assembly GCF_014287815.1 of Clostridium lentum. GTDB lineage: Bacteria > Bacillota > Clostridia > Clostridiales > Clostridiaceae > Clostridium > Clostridium lentum. The sequence goes on along the minus strand of NZ_JACOOQ010000012.1, from coordinate 45,420 downwards.
TTGAAACTTCAATATTAACTATCCTTAAAACTATATTACTTATTTCATTAACTTTATTAGCTGGTGTTATTATAATAGCAAAATTTGAGGATACCATAACACCTGAAATATTCAGTATTTTTAATATATCATCAAGATTGGTTTTTCCTGTAACTTCTACTAAAAGAAATACATTATCTTCACTAGTTGTATCATATTTAACACCTATATTTGACAGCTCTAAATCAAAATTACTATTTTGTCTATTTTCAATATCAATATCTCTAAATCCTATGCCTAATGTTTGTGCTAATATATTAAAACTATCTCTTAAGCAAAGTTCACCATATCCCCATGATGGACTTGGATATATTATATCTTTTCTATTTTTTTTAGCACCTAATATTAAAAAATACTTTAATCTTTCTCCATATAAGTAATAATCATTTCCATTTACTATACCCCATTGCATCATAAGTGCAGCAGCTCCTGTAACTTGTGGTGTAGCCATAGATGTACCTGTTTTTTTATCAAAACTTCTATTAGGAATAGCTGAATAAATTCCTTCTCCTGGTGCAACTATATCTGGCTTTATATATTGACCTTCAAATTTTTTTCCTCTTCCTGTAAATGGTGATATGGTGTCTATTAAGTAATTGTAACTACCAACAGATATTACATTTCTTACTGTAGCAGGAATTCCTAAAGTATTATAAACAACTGGATTTACAAATTTAGTGTTAATATTTAACCCTTCTGAAATAGGTAACCACATATCAAAAGTTCCATCATAATTATCCAATTTTCTTAAATTTATTTTCCATTCACCTGGTGTTATATATTCATTAATTCCACTTATTATAATTCCAATCTCACCACTTATATCAAATGGCTTAGGTCCTGTTAAATATATAGAATATCTTGAATTACCAATTGCACCTTCTTGAAATCCTTCTTTTATTGTTATTTCTCCAGTACTACCTCCACTTGGAGAAATTAGCTTTATACTCAATGAAGGTAATAATGACTTATATAAATTTATTACAACTGTAGTTTCATCAGATGAAACATTAAAAAGTATTTCATTTACTTCTTCTAAATTTCCTGATATATGATGCGCTGCTTCACCTTCATTTCCTGCTGCAATAACAATGGTTACTCGCTCTAAAGTTGAAACTGTTGAAATGTATTGTTCTAGAAGGCTACTACCATTATGTGCTCCATCATTTGTGCTTAAACTTATATTAATTGCCAATGGCATATTAAGCTCTTTATTTTTATCTATAAGAAATTTTATGCCCTTCATTATATCAGTACTTAAAGTAAATAATCCTCTAGCTACCTTTACCATTATTATTGAACTTTCAGGTGCAACTCCATAATATCTAGATGGAATATTTCCACCTGCACAAGCAATTCCTGTAACATGAGTACCATGACCTACATCATCTCTAGACTGTACAATATCATAAGGATTTTCAGTCTTTAAAGCTTCATTTATTTGTGCTTTACTATATACTACTCCACCTAAACTTAAATCATATATATACTCTATTCGACTAGTACCATCTGCATTTATAAAAGCTGGATGAGTATAATCAATTCCTGTATCAAGAAACCCTACAATAGTTCCTTTTCCATTTAGTCCATTAGCCTTTGATATCTGTGTTATACAACTAGCTCTATTACTTTCAAAATCTGTTGTGTATAAATTTTTAGGAAATTCAATGTATTGTATTGTAGGAATCAGTGCTAAATTAATTATTTTATCAAAAGGTATTGTCACAATTCCAAAGTTATATCCTAAATTTAAGTATTTCCCACCTAAATTATCTACAATTTTTGAAATATTATCAGGATTATCTCCTGAAATAATCACAACCTCTATTTCTTTTTCAGTTTCACCTAAAAGATAGCTACTAGAAATATTTAATTTACTAAGGACTTCCTTTGGAAGTTCTTTTAATAATCCTAAATTAGTTTCTATATCTAACACCTCATTATATTGGTTTATAACAATATATGTCTTTATAACAAAAAAAAGTGCCTTTCGGCACTTCTTATAATTTTATTTCTATTCTTTCTAGTTTAGCTAAGACTTCTATCTCTTTTATTTCTGCAGTTTCAGTCATAAGAGCTCCTCCATTACTTACTAGAAGAACTTTTGAATTTCCAAGATTCTTAATCTGTCTTATTTTTCTCTTATTCTTGTACTCAACTAAGAAGAATCCATTATTACTTATTTCCTTTACTAAATGAGCAAAAGCCAAATCTCCCGGCATCATTCTAAAACCAGACATTTCACTATCTTCAATTTCTATATATAAAACTTTATCTTGTGGGAAACCTTCTATTTTATTAGAATGCACTGGCAACTCTTTTCTTCCTTTTGCTACATTTAAACCATATCCATAGACAGGTACGCTCTTTAAAACTGAAGAAAAAGCATCATTCCAAAATTCATTTACTTCAATTTTATTGGGCTTTTTACTAACAGCTTCATTTTTTCTTTCTTCCATTAAAGCTTCATCTGTAACTACCATACTTATATCATTTAAATCAGCCTTTAATATTTTAGCAGCTCTATCAATAAAAGATTCCTGTACTACCTTTTTTCCCATTTCAACTTCGTTTATATATTTTTCTGCTACACCTAGCTTTTTAGCTAAAACCTTTTGAGTCATACCAGATTTTAATCTTGCCTCTTTAATCTTTTCCCCTACTCTACTCATATTCTTATCTCCTACCCTTAGACATAGTTTCTCTTTCTAAAACAAGATGGTTCACTAGATAGTTTACAGTCCAATTAATTGATATTGGTGTTACCATTGCTAATATTCCTCCATTAACTATCTTTCTTGTTGTAGAAATCATATTTTTCATTTCTCTTTGTGCAAAATTATTAAATAAAATCATTTTTTCTTCTGGACTATTTTCATTTGTTGTTTCTGTTTCTACTTCTAATCCTTCAATTATATCTTTAACGGTCATACTAGCCATTTCTTTTGTAATTTCAATTACTTTAAAAGGAAGCCTTTTAAGCTTTTGTAATTCTTCATCTTTAAGATTATAAACTAATATACACTTATTATTCTTTAACATCTTTTCTCCTATTTATTAAATATAAAATTATAATTTAAGAATGATGAATTAAGCTAACTCATCATTCCTGATTATTTATTAATCTTCAATTATTGTTGGTGCATCATATTTTTCACCAAAAGTATCTACTGTAACTTTCTTCATTACTTGATCTTCATATGGTTTATCATTATAATCAGTTTTAGTTGAAACTATCTTATCAGCCACTTCCATTCCTTCTATCACTTTACCAAATGAAGCATATTGATCATCTAAATGTGGTGCATCTGCTACCATTATAAAGAATTGACTTCCTGCTGAATCTGGAATCATAGTTCTTGCCATTGAAAGAACTCCTCTTTTATGTTTTAATTCATTTTTAAATCCATTTCTTGAGAATTCACCTTTAATTCTATACCCTGGGCCTCCCATTCCTGTGCCTTCTGGGCATCCTCCTTGAATCATAAATCCTGGTATTACTCTATGGAACATAATTCCATCATAAAATCCTCTATCAATTAAATCTATAAAATTTCTAACTGTATTGGGAGCTATTTCAGGATATAATTCTGCTTTGATAACTCCTCCATTTTCCATTTCTATTGTAACTATTGGATTCTTCATAAAAAGTTCCTCTCTTTCATTTATTTATAGTTTATTATTATCATATTTATCCATAGTAATTCAAGGTTAATTGCTTATTTTATAAAAATATTTTAATCTTTTGTATTATTTCCACAAAAAAATAAGATAAAGTTAATTCCTATAATTAACCTTATCTTATATATCCATTCTTTTCTCTTATAATACTTATACTAAATGCTTCTATATACCTTCTTATTGTATGTATTTTTATCTTCATTAAAAGGTAGTTCCTAACACTACTCTTGAAAAATCCCTAACATTTGATAAATTTTTAACATCAACTTGTTGAAAAACATATTTTCTACCATACTTTGTAATCAAATCATTTAATAAGCAGTTAAGAAAAGTTGTTGCTACTCTATTAACCCCTTCAAAATCTAGTTGGATTCCATCTTCTAAATTATTTCTTATTATTTCTCTTAATAATATTGCATCCTCTATATTACACTCTTTTCCTAATATTTCTCTTACTTTGACATTCTTTTTCATATGTAACATCCCCTCAATATTTTAAAATTTTCTGAAAATTCTTTCTATACTTATATCTTATTCTTCTTCTATCTATTTGTCAAGCTTTTAACAAACTTTTTTTAAAAACAAAAAAGAATCATTAATAAAACGATTCTTTTACATTTCTATGAGCTTCCAACATAAATCTATTAATTCTTTTTTATTAGATGAATTTATCATTTCGATAGTTCCTTTTTCCATGCTATCATTTAATAAATCCCTTTCCTTTAATCTTCTCATCAACTCTCTAGATGTACCTAAGCTTCCATCAATTATATCTATATCTTGTCCTACCACTTTTGCTATGGCACTTCTTACAAATGGATAATGTGTGCATCCTAATACTATAGAGCTTATTTTAGTATCCATAAATGGCTCTAGTTTTTCTCTTAAATAAGCATCAAGTTCTTCACCTTCTAAAATTCCCTGCTCCACATATTCCATCAAACCTCCACATGGTACAGGCTCTATTTCTCTCATATCTCTATATCTATCTAAAAGTTTATGAAATTTAACTTCTTTTAAAGTCATTGGTGTTGCCATAACTAATATCTTGCCTTCTTTACTACTATTAGCTGCTGGTTTCAAAGCTGGTTCTATACCTACTATTGGAATATCTGTATACTTAATTCTAAGCTCTGCTACAGCTGCACTAGTTGCTGTATTACATGCAACCATTATACCTTTAACACCTCTACATAATAAATATTCTACAACATCAAAGGTTAGCTTTTTTACTTGCTCTGAACTTTTTACTCCATATGGAGCATTTTTTGAATCACCATAATATATAAAATTCTCATTAGGCATTATTTTTATTGCTTCTCTTAAAACACTTAAACCACCAAGCCCAGAATCCAACACTCCTATAGCTTCATATTTTTTATCCATAATAATCTCACTCCAATTTATATCTTCTCTATTAAAGATTATTTTTACTTTACATATATATAGTATATCTTATATTATCTTATTAGTAAAAATATATGCTTTAAGTATTTTTCTCTTTAGTTATCCACAGTTTGTGAAATGTTATCCACATTATCCACAGATTAAATTTTGAACAAATTTTTGTTTAATATAAATAAAGTTTATAAAAAAAATCAGTTCGCTTAAATCTAATGCGAACTGATTCTTTTTTTGGGCTTTAATGCCCACTTTTTTTCTACTCTGCCATGTTAAAAACTTCTAAATTGTTATTTTCAATTTCTTCAACTTTTACATCTGCTATAGCTCTTAAAGTATCCAGTGCCGTAATTACTCCTATATTTCTTTCAACAGCTGCTCTTCTTATTAAGAAACCATCTCTCTTAGAGTCATTTCCTTTAGTAGGTGTATTAACTACCAAATCTACTTCTTTATTTTTAATTATATCAAGGATGTTTGGTGATTCTTCATTAAGTTTTCTTACTTGTTCTACTTCTATACCAGCTTCTCTTAATAATTTGCAAGTTCCTTCTGTAGCAATAAATTTATACCCTGCCTTTGCTAATTCCTTTGCTATTGGTAAGAATTCAACTTTATCATGCTTATTAATTGTGGCTAGTATTTTTCCTTTTTCATTAGAAGGATACATATTAGCTGCTACAAAACCTTTATATAATGCTTCCTTAACATTTCTACCAACACCTAAAACTTCTCCTGTAGATTTCATTTCAGGTCCTAAAGATACTTCAACCTTAGGAAGTTTTTGAGTTGAAAATACTGGCACTTTTACTGACACTAGTTCTGGTTCTGGATATATATCTATTCCATATCCTAAATCAACTAATTTTTCTCCTAGCATTACCTTTGTTGCTATATCAACAATTGGCACTCCACTAACCTTACTTATATATGGTACTGTTCTTGAAGCTCTTGGATTAACTTCTATAACATATAGTTTCCCATCAAACTCTATAAACTGAATATTAATCATACCTCTTATACCAATTGCTAAAGCAAGCTTCTTAGTATAATCTAAAACATCCGCCTTAATCTTATCACTGATATTTTGACTTGGATACATGGTTACAGAATCTCCTGAGTGAACTCCTGCTCTTTCTAAATGTTCCATGATACCTGGAATTAAGATATTTTCTCCATCAGATATAGCATCTACTTCTATCTCTCTACCCATTAAATATTTATCAATTAAAATTGGATTTTTCTTATCCTTTATAAAGGCATTTTTTAAGTAATATATTAATTCTTCTTCATCATAAGTTATTTCCATGCCTTGCCCACCTAATACATATGAAGGTCTAACAAGTACTGGGAATCCAAGTCTTCTTGCCTCTTCAATACCTTCTTCTAAAGTCCATACACCTCTTCCCTTAGGTCTTGCTATATCAAACTTTTCAAGTAATTCTTCAAACTTCTCTCTATCTTCAGCCATATCAATTTGATCAGCTGTAGTTCCTAAAGTCTTAATACCCTTTTCCTTTAAGAAGTTAGCTAACTTTATGGCTGTTTGCCCACCAAATTGAAGTATTACTCCATCTGGATTTTCTTTTTCAATTATATTTAATACATCTTCTTCAGTTAATGGCTCAAAGTATAACTTATCTGAAATATTAAAGTCTGTACTTACTGTTTCTGGATTGTTATTTACAATTATAGTTTCAATGCCCATTTTCTTAAGAGCCATTACACAATGTACTGATGCATAATCAAACTCAATGCCTTGACCTATTCTTATTGGTCCTGAACCAATTACAATTACCTTCTTCTTATCTGAAACTTCAACTTCATCATATTGTTCATAAGTTGAATAATAGTAAGGTGATAATGCTTCAAATTCTCCACCACATGTATCAACCATTTTATATGCTGGCTTTATGTTCCATATATTTCTTAATCTATAAATATCATCTGGTGTAACTCTAAGCATATCTGCTATTGCTTTATCTGAAAATCCTTTTTTCTTAAGCTTTAATAGCCATTCCTTATCTAATTTATCTATAGAAGATAATTTTAATCTTGTTTCTTCCTGAACTATCCATTTGAATTTTTCTAAGAAGAACATATCGATACCTGTTATCTTAGCAATACTTTCTATTCTATAATCTCTTCTTATCATTTCTGTTAAAGCAAATAATCTTTCATCATCTGGCTTCATTACTGCTTCTTTTAATTCTTGAATGCTCATTTCCTTAAACTTTGGATGGTCTAAAGAGTATTTTCCTATTTCTAAACTTCTTATACCTTTTAATAAAGCAGCTTCTAAGTTAGCACCAATAGCCATTACTTCTCCAGTTGCCATCATCTTTGTTCCAAGCTCTCTATCTGCTGTAAAGAATTTATCAAATGGCCATTTAGGAATCTTCACCACTACATAATCTAAAGTAGGTTCAAAACATGCATAAGTCTTTTGCGTTACTGCATTTTTTATTTCATCTAAACCATAACCTAAAGCTATCTTAGCTGCTAACTTTGCTATTGGATATCCTGTTGCTTTGGAAGCTAGTGCTGATGATCTTGAAACTCTTGGATTAATTTCTATTACTGCATATTCAAATGAATTTGGATTTAAGGCAAACTGTACATTACATCCACCTTCTATTCCTACAGCATTTATAATATTAATAGCTGCTGTTCTAAGCATTTGATATTCTTTATCTGATAAAGTTTGAGATGGTGCCACTACTATACTGTCACCTGTATGAATACCTACTGGATCGATATTTTCCATGTTACATACAGTTATGCAGTTTCCGTAAGAATCTCTCATCACTTCATATTCTACTTCTTTCCATCCCTTAACTGATTTTTCTAATAAAACTTGTCCTATTGTACTTAATTGTAAACCTGAAGCTAAGATAACCTTTAATTCATCTTCATTTTCAGCTATACCACCACCAGTACCTCCAAGAGTATATGCTGGTCTTACTATAACTGGATATCCTATCTTATTTGCAAAAGCTATTCCTACTTCCATATCTGTTACTATTTCTGAAGTGATAACAGGTTCATTAATTCTATTCATCATATTTCTGAATAGTTCTCTGTCTTCACCTTCTTTTATAGATTCTATGGATGTTCCTATTACTTTTACATTATATTTATCTAATATTCCTGCATCATGTAAGTCTACAGCAAGATTTAACCCTGTTTGTCCACCCATTCCTGCAAGTAAGCTATCTGGTCTTTCTTTGGCAATTACTTTTTCCACAAACTCTAATGTTAATGGCTCTATATAAATTTTGTCTGCAACTTCCTTGTCTGTCATTATAGTAGCTGGGTTAGAGTTTACTAAAACAACTTCTATACCTTCTTCTTTTAATGCTTGACATGCCTGAGTTCCTGAATAATCAAACTCTGCTGCTTGGCCTATAATAATTGGACCTGATCCTATAACTAAAACTTTTTTAATACTTCTATTTAATGGCATCTTAAAACCCTCCTAAAGTGCATATTCCATAAATCTGTCAAAAATATATTCGCTATCCTCTGGCCCTGCTGCTGCCTCTGGATGGAATTGAACTGAATATATTGGTAATTTAGTATGTTTCATACCTTCTATTGTTCCATCATTTATATTTATATGTGTTGCTACCACATCTTCTGGTAATTCATTTACCACATATCCATGATTTTGTGATGTAATATGAACCATATTTCTTTCTAAATCTTTAACTGGATGGTTGCATCCTCTATGTCCGAATTTTAATTTAGTAGTATGTCCACCAAGTGTTAATGCTAATAATTGATGTCCTAGACAAATACCTACTATTGGTTTTACCCCTACTAACTTCTTAATGTTTTCTATTACTTCTGTTAAATCTTCTGGATCTCCAGGACCATTTGATAAAAATATTAAATCAGGATTTACTGCTAAAACTTCCTCTGCAGTTATATTCATTGGGAATACTGTGATTTTACAGCCTCTCTTTTTAAAGTTTCTTATTATATTTTCCTTTATACCAAAATCAATTATCGCTACATGTTTGCCTGAACCTTCAATGGTATATTGCTTTTTAGTAGTTACTATTTTAACTGCTTCTTTATTTGAAAAGCCTTCCATTTTTTCTTTCACTGCATCTAATGATTCACTTTCTAAAGAAATAATACCTTTCATAGTTCCATTATTTCTTAATATTTTTGTTAAAGCCCTTGTATCTATTCCCTCTAGACCTATTATCTTATTTTGTTTTAAATAATCATCTAATTGCATCTCACATCTAAAATTATTTGGAAAATGACAGTTTTCTCTTACAACAAATCCTTTTACCTTTGGCATATTAGATTCTGAATCTTCTAAGTTTATTCCGTAGTTTCCTATAAGAGGATATGTCATTATTACAATCTGACCATAGTATGACGGATCTGTTAGAATTTCTTGATATCCTGTCATTCCTGTAGTAAATACAACTTCTCCAACACTTTCTTTTAAATACCCAAATGCATTGCCTTCAAAAATCATTCCATTTTCAAGTATAAGCCTTGCTTTCATTATTTAGTCCTCCCTTTAGCTTTATGTATAAACTTTTTTTAAAATACACCTATAAACTTCTCAATCTTAAATGCCTTTTGCTTGTTTCTCACTTACAAAAATCCTTAAAAAGAAAAGGATAATAGAGAGATAATTTAATGTAAAATTATCTCCTTATTATCCTTTAAATATTTAAAACCGTGGTTAGAAAACTTATTTAATAATTCAACGATGTAACTATAGTTATAGTGTTTTGCGTATAACATACCTACATACTCCTTTCTGGCCTCTCTGAACCAATTTAAAGTGTACTTTTTAACTATTTTTATTATTCTTTTATACTATTCTATATTTTTTTCCACTTATTGTCAAGATTAAATATTCAAATTTTATTTTAAATTTTGTTAGTTTTTAAAATAATTTTGCTAGCTCTAAACCAATGCCATCACTTCCACCAGTTATTAATACGTAATTACTCAATATTTACTCCCCCTGCAACTATTTTCCCTTATTCAGTGAAAAGTTAACTAAAAAGAAATCTTTAATTTGTGCTAATTTTTCTCTTTTTATATATTTTTTCATTCTATCATATTGCCTTAAGTCTGAAGCAATACCATATGCTTCAATCCCAATCTTCCTAGCAATATAAATTGCTCTTGGCAAATGATATCTATTAGTTGCTATTATAGCTTTATTAATTTTTAATTTATATTTTGCCCTAAAAATGCTATCGTAAGTACAATATCCATATCCATCAAGAATTATATCTTTTTCTGGAATATTATATTGCATTATCCAGTTCTTCATAGAAAATATCTCACTATAATCTTCATCTTTATGTTCACCGGTTAAAAGAACTTTCCTACATATACATTCATTATATACCTTTGCAGCTGTAAATAACCTATCTTTTAATATATCACAAGGAGTACCATCAGGCCTTATACCAGCACCAAGCACAATAATTACATCATAAGACTTTGGAAGCTCTTTTAAATTTACTATATATTTTCTTTCATAGTATTCATATATACCAAATATAGTTAATATAGTTAATATTAAAAACAAACAAAATGCGATTAAATAAACCACTTATTCTCACCTCTTTTTTCTTTGTACCATAGTATGATATCTTTTTTACTTTTGTACTTATTTTTTATTGCTTGTAAATTTTTCTTGTATATTTATATAGAAAAAAGAGTTTAGTCAATACTAAGCCCACTATAATTCAATTTTCATTTTCACATGAGGGATACCAACTTCATCATATACATCTGATATTATCTTAAATCCAACACTTTCATATAATCCTTTTGCATAAACTTGACCTGATAATACTACAGTATCTTCCTGCAACTCTTCTTTTATAAATTTAAGAGCCTCTTTTATCATTATTAGTGCTAAGCCTTTCCTTCTATAATCATTTAGCACTAATACTCTTCCTAAAGATATATTATTATAGGCAACTCCTGCAGGCACTATTCTACAATATGCTACAACTCTATTATTATCCATATAGAAAACCTGATAACATTCATTATCTATTCCATCTAATTCAGGTTCTTGAATTATTTTTTGTTCCATTGCAAATACTTCAAACCTTGATCTAGCTATTTCATACATCTCCATAACTGTAAGCTCATTAAATTTACAAATCTTAAATTCCATAAAATTTCTCCTAATGTTAATTTTTTTAATTTATTTATTAATATGACACTAAATTGACATATTAATAAGTTATTATAATATTATAAAGTAGTTAAAATTTATTATTACTCCTAACCTAGAGTTATTTATCCCCCTAACTTAATAACACTAGGATTTTTTTCACTTTAAGAATTAATAAACTTTAAAAATTTTTGAAATATATCAAAATAAGAAATAGGCATATAAAAAATGCCTATTTCTTATTATCTTATTTGTCCATTACCAAAAATAATATACTTAATAGTTGTAAGTTCTTTAAGTCCCATTGGCCCTCTTGCATGAAGCTTTTGGGTGCTTATTCCTATTTCTGCTCCAAATCCAAATTCCTCTCCATCAGTAAATCTTGTTGATGCATTAACATATACAGCTGCTGCATTAACTTTTTGAAGGAATATTTGAGAGGCTTCATAACTCTTAGTAACTATAGCTTCTGAATGCCCTGAACCAAATTTATTTATATGATTAATAGCTTCATCTATATCTTTAATTATTTTTACACCAATAGTATAATCTAAATATTCATTATACCACTCTTCTTCAGATGCTAAAATAACACTATCATCTAAGGCTTTTAGTGATTCATCGCCTCTTATTTCAACACCATTTTCCCTTAATGCTTCAAAGATAATTGGCATAAACTTTCCTGCTATCTTTTCATTAATTAATAACTTTTCTGCTGCATTACATACTGATGGTCTTGAAGTTTTAGCATTAATTATAATATTTTTTGCCATTTCAAAATCACAATCTTCATCTACATATATATGGCAATTTCCTGTTCCAGTTTCAATAACAGGTACTGTTGCATTATTAACTACAGCTTTTATAAGACCTGATCCACCTCTAGGTATTAATACATCTATATAATCATTTAGTTTCATCATTTCTGTGGCAACTTCTCTAGATGTATCTTCTACTAATTGTACTGCATCTTCCACTAATCCTACAGACTTTAATCCTTCTCTTAACGCTTCTGCAATAGCTTTATTAGAATTTATTGCTTCACTTCCACCTCTTAAAATCACAGCATTTCCTGATTTAAAGCAAAGTCCAGCTGCATCACTAGTAACATTTGGTCTTGCCTCATATATAATTCCTATAACACCCATAGGAACTCTCTTCTTACCTATTTGTAATCCGTTGGGTCTAGTCCACATTCCTAAAACTTCGCCTACAGGATCTTCAAGTGCCGCTACCTGTCTAAGACCATTAGCCATACCTTCAATTCTTGCTTCATTTAAAGCCAATCTATCAAGCATACTTTCACTAGTTCCTTTTATTCTTGATGTTTCTAGATCCTTCTTATTGGCTTCAATTATTACTTTAGAATTTTCAATAAGAAAATCTGCCATAGCATATAATGCATCATTTTTATCTTTAGAAGAAAGATTACCTAAAATATAACTTGCTTCTTTAGCTTTCTTCCCTAAACTAATTAAACTACTCATATTTACCTCCCCTACTTTTTAATAAATAACGTTCCTATTTCCTCTCCATTAACTATATCAAAAAGAATTTTTGGATCATCTCCATTAGCTAATATCATATCAACCCCAAAATTTGTAGCTGTTTTAGCAGCTGTTAATTTTGTGGCCATTCCTCCTGTTCCAAAACTTGTTCCTGCTCCTCCAGCACATTCTTCTAATTCTCTAGTAATTTCAATTACTTCCTTAATCATCTTTGAATCTGGATTTTTTCTTGGATCAGAATCATAGAATCCATCTATATCTGATAATATTATTAATAAATCTGCTGATACTAATCCTGCAACAATTGCTGATAAATTATCATTATCACCAAACCTAACTATATTTTCAATTTCATCTATAGCTACTGTATCATTTTCATTTACTATTGGAATTATTTTATTTTCAATTAATGTCTCAAAAGTATTAACAACATTTTTTCTTACATGGTCATCTTCAACTACATCTCTTGTCAACAATACTTGCCCTACTATATGGCTATATTCCCCGAACAACTTACTATATATATGCATAAGCTCACTTTGACCAACAGCTGCAGCTGCCTGTTTTTCCTTTATTGTTTTTGGTCTTTCTTTAAGTTTAAGCTTATTTACCCCTACGCCAACAGCTCCTGAAGTAACAAGAACTACTTCTTTACCGCTATTCATTAAATCTGATAATACTCTAGTTAAATTTTCTATTCTTGATAAATTTATATTGCCATTGCTATATGTTAATGTTGAAGTCCCTACTTTGACTACTATCCTCTTATGGTTTTTAATATTTTGTCTATAATCCACTATCCCAGCTCCTACATAGTTTTTCTTATCCTTTTATGTTTATGTTCTATCGAAATAAAATAATAAAGTATTTTTTATTTAATTATAATTACTTTTATTCTATTTTTCTATATTTTTAATTACAAAGCTATATTTATCCTTAAATTTATCCAAACTATAATTAAATATTTAACTTTTTTGCACATATTCACTCTTGATTTTTAATATTTTTGCATATAGAATGAATACTAGTGTATATTTATAAATTTTTAATATATGTAAAGGAGGAAGAAATGGAAGGTTCAAATATAAAATATAATTCAAATTCTAATATAAAAAACAATTTAAAATTTATACTACCTTCTTTATTAGGAATAATTCTTTTTATGATTCCTATTAAGTATAATGACCAAATAACTATTCCAGTAGCTATTTTTTCAAATGCTTTAGTAAACTTTTTAGGTTCATCATTAATTTATATAATAACTTTTATTTTAGTAATTTCTGCTGTAATTAGTATAATTACTAAAATATTCAAGCCAAAATTCATTTTAGAAAATAGCTTTTTAAAAACATTATTTAATGTTGGACCTTTATGGCTTTTAGCAAGAATATTTGGTGCAATATTTAGTTTATTAACTCTTTTTGGTATAGGTTCTGAATTTATTATTGGAGATTCAACTGGTGCCTTTGTGTTAAACGATCTATTAACAGTTTTATTTTCTATTTTCTTATTTGCAGGTTTACTATTACCATTACTTTTAAATTTTGGACTTTTAGAATTCTTTGGTGCATTATTAACAAAAGTTATGAGACCAATATTCAAATTACCTGGACGTTCATCAATTGATTGTATCACTTCATGGCTTGGTGACGGTACACTTGGAATATTGCTTACTAGTAAGCAATACGAAGATGGATTTTATACAAAAAGAGAAGCTGCTACAATAAGTACTACTTTTTCTGCTGTATCAATTACATTTAGTTTAATAGTTATAAGTCAAGTTGGACTTTCTCATATGTTTATTCCATTTTATTTAACAGTTTCTTTTGCTGGAATTGTTGCTGCTATAATTGTTCCAAGAATACCACCTTTATCAAGAAAAAGTGATACGTATTATAATGACAATATTAAGGAAAATTTAGAGGTAATTCCTGAAGGATATAACTCTTTTTCATGGGGATATAAAAATGCATTAGAAAAAGCTGTTAACGCTTATGATATAAAAAAATTCTTTACCGAAGGATTTAAGAATGTATTAGATATGTGGCTTGGAGTTTTACCTGTGGTTATGTGTCTTGCTACACTTGCTTTAATAATAGCTGAGTATACAACTATATTCCAGGTATTAGGTACACCTTTTATACCTATTTTAAAACTTCTTCAGGTTCCTGAAGCTACAGCTGCATCTCAAACATTAATTGTTGGCTTTGCAGATATGTTATTACCATCTGTTTTAGCTGCTAATACAATAACTAATGAAATGACAAAATTTATAGTTGCTTGTGTATCAGTAACACAACTTGTATATATGTCTGAAGTAGGTGGACTTTTACTAGGGTCAAAAATACCTGTAAATTTAAAAGACTTAATACTAATATTTTTGGAAAGAACTTTAGTTACACTACCAGTGATAGTATTAATAGCAAATTTACTATTTTAATAAAAAAAGCAGTATCTCCGTACTGCTTTTTTTATGTGGTGACCCGTAGGGGAATCGAACCCCTGATTGCACCGTGAGAGGGTGCCGTCTTCACCGCTTGACCAACAGGCCATTATTTCTTTATATAACTAATATTACCATACTTTAAAAATTTATTCTACATTTTTTATTAATTTTTCTATAAATTTACATATAAATAAAAAATTAAGAATTAATGAGGTGAATTAAAATTCATAACTCATCATTCTTAATTTATAATTATATAAGTTTATCTTTAAAAATTATTTTTTAATTTTTAAAGTTCTAAGTCTGTTTATTGCACAAAGTATTTCTTGTTTTCTCGGCATAGCCAAACTTCCATTTCCACCTTTTATGTTATCTATACCTATTAAATTTTTAGTAATATCCTTTTCTATTTCATCTGCTATTTTTTCAATGGTTAAATCTTTGCCAGAATATTTATCTTCTATAAATTTAATTGCCATACCAATAGTATTTATTTGTTCACCATCAACAATTTGCTCCACTGACTTTAAATCAATATTCTCTTTATTAATAGATAACCCATCTTTTCCTAAGGTTTTAATCTTAATACCTTTAGGTCCTTCAGAAATAGAGCCCTTATCTAAAACTCTTCCAAAATCAATACTTATATCTAAATCATCTCTTAAGCTTACTTTTCCTCTGCTTAATTCTTTTGCCTTAGCTGTCACTTCATATGGTTCATAACTATCCATCTGTATCACTAAATCTGCTATATCAAAGAAATCACCACAACTTCCTGCTACCAAAATAGTTGAAATTCCTAATTGTTTATATAAACTTTTTGCCACATCTATGAATGGAGTTATTGGCTCCTTTTCCTTAACCACCAGCTGCTGCATTATATCATCTCTAATCATAAAGTTAGTAGCTGATGTATCTTCATCTATTAAAAGAACTTTAGACTTACTTTCTATTGCTTCAATAATATTAGCGGCTTGAGAAGTACTTCCACTGGCATTTTCCGTATTAAATTTAATGGTATCTTTTCCATTAGGCAAATTATTAATAAATAAAGAAATATCCGTTGATGTTATTGCCCTACCATCTTCAGCTCTTACTTTCAATGCACTTTCATCTGTAATTACAAACTCTCTGCCATCACCTTCTATATGATTATATATACCTAATTCTAATGCCCTTAATAAAGTTGATTTTCCATGGTATCCCCCTCCTATAATAAGAGTTATTCCTTTTGGTATTCCCATCCCTTTTATCTTCCCTCTATTTGGCGTATCAAATTCCACTTCTAAAACTTGTGGTGAAATAAATTTCTTACCATTTCTTAATGGCCTTGCAGAAACACCACTTTCTCTAGGTAATATTGATTCATTGGCCACAAAAGCTACCAACCCTTTTTCCTTAAGATTTTTTCTTATATAAAACTGATCTTCTATTAATTTAACTCTATTAATTAAATTTAATTTATTAATATTTTTATAAATAAATGTATTTTCCACTATGTTAGGAATTATATTAAATATTATCTTTTCTAACTCTCTTGCTAACACGCTTCTTCCTCTAGCTGGAAATCCTACATAAAATCTTGCTTCAAAAAAATTTTTATTTCTTATAATTGCTGTTCTTTCTAATATTTCTTGTGGACATCTACTTATTTCAATTAAACCACTTTTTCCAGAACCAAATATTTTCTCACTCTGATTTTTGATATTTTTGCTAAATAATCTAGTTAAAAAATCACATACAGCAACTTCCTTATTCTTATTATCAAATAACTCTTCAGGAATTTGAGCAATTTTATTATCAATAATAATCCTTACTCTTGATGGTGAAGCAAATGGATCTCCCTGAACATGATCTATGGATAAAACATATTTTTTAAAATCATATTTTCCTTCTAATACTTTATATGCCTTATACCCTTTACTATCAATCTTAAAAAGTTCATTTTTAAGCTCCACAGAACTCTTCATTTCTCTTTCTCCTTTTATTCATTATTTTTTGTAAAAAACTCATCTATTAATTTTTCACTGGCTCTTCTATACATATTACTCATATTTACTAATGAACATAAAAGAAGAAAATTCTTTTTATAATCATTTGATAAATTCTCTGATGTACAAACTCTATTATCCAATTCTTCTATTTTTTCTTTAATACTACTTTTAAAAATTTCTTCATCCTCTTTACTTTCATATAAGTAGTCATTATATAACTCTCTTAAATCATTAGATTTTTCTTCACTATAATTTGCTATAACTTCATCAAGGCTAATCTTAATATCATTTATAGATAATGCACCTTTTAAATTATAAATAAAAGCCATCATAATAAGATGTTCTTTAGTATATTTTTTATTTTTAATAGGTAATAATAGTTTACCCTTAGCATAATTATTAATCATTGTTTTAGTTAATATCTTTTCTTCATCATTCCTCTTTAACGAAGAAAGTTTATTTTCAAAAAGTTGTATAACTTGATCCATATATAAATCAAGCTCTGGCATTTCTTCCAGTTCAATTCTATTATCAAAATTCATTTCATTAAAAATATCTTTAACTTCCATAATACCTCCATATAGTTTCTAAAACTATATCATACAGTTAATATAATTTAATATTAATAGTATTTTATTAAAATTTCAATGTTAATCTTATTTTTCAATAAAATATCCCAAAATTTCGAGATTAATGACTTTTGACATATATCTATATACATCTCATAATATTAATATAATAATAAGTAGTTTAAAAAACTATATTGATTGTGAGGTGCTTTTGATGATAAATAAACTTAGAGAACCTATAAATTCTATTACTCATTTAGCTGGAGCAATACTATCTTTTATTGCATTAATCGCTATGCTATCAAAAGTTGTATTAACTGATCCAAACTTTACTTCTATAATTTCTGTTACAATATTCGGTATCTGTTTAATATTACTTTATACAGTTTCTGGAACATATCATGGAATAATGTCTAGTGAAAAAGTTATTAATTTTTTCCAAAAATTAGATCATTCAATGATTTTCGTTTTAATTGCTGGATCTTATGCTCCATTTTGTTTAATTTCTTTAAGAAATTCAATTGGATTGCCTATGCTTTTAATTATGTTTACTATTGCAATAATTGGTATAGTATTTAAGCTTTGTTGGTTTAATTGTCCAAGATGGTTACAAACTTCTATGTATATAGGAATGGGCTGGGCCTCAATTTTTATGCTAAAACCGCTATGTGCTAATCTTCCTGTTATGAGCATATTTTGGCTAGTACTTGGTGGCGTACTATATACAATTGGTGGAATAATCTATGGTGCAAAGCCTGCTAAATTAAAAATCGGTAAATTTGAATTTCATGAAATTTTTCACATATTTATTATATTAGGAAGCTTAAGTCACTTTATTTCAGTATTTTGCTATGTAATATAGCAATGTTTTTTTACAGTTTTCTCACTAATTTACTATCCTAATATTGCATATTTTCATTTATTTAATATTAATTTATGTTATAATATCGAAAGAATAATAAATGAAATGAGGTAGATTTAGTGATAAATGTATTAAACGTTAGTTTAAGATATGGTTCTCGTAAATTATTTGAAGATGTAAATATAAAATTTACTCCTGGTAACTGTTATGGTGTTATAGGTGCCAATGGTGCTGGTAAGAGTACATTTTTAAAAATATTAGCTGGAGAAGTTGAACCAAACACTGGTGAAGTTGTAATTGCTCCAAATACTAGAATGTCAGTCTTAAAACAAGATCATTACCAATATGATGATTTCGAAGTTTTAGAAACTGTTATAATGGGTAATAAAAGATTATATGACATAATGAAAGAAAAAGATGCTTTATATGCTAAGCCAGATTTCACAGATGAAGATGGTATTAAAGCATCTGAACTTGAAGGTGAATTTGCTGAGTTAAACGGATGGGAAGCTGAATCTGAAGCATCATCACTTTTACAAGGTTTAGGTATCGGAACTGATATGCACTATAAAAAAATTGCAGAACTTACAGGAGCAGAAAAGGTAAAAGTATTACTTGCTCAAGCTTTATTTGGAAATCCTGGAATATTAATCCTAGACGAACCTACTAACCACTTAGATATTAAATCAATTAGATGGCTTCAAAACTTCTTAGGTGACTTTGAAGGTACAGTTATAGTAGTATCACATGATAGACACTTCTTAAATGAAGTTTGTACTCACATGGCTGATGTTGACTTTGGAAAAATAAAATTATATGTTGGTAACTACGACTTCTGGTATGAATCAAGCCAATTAGCTGCTCAAATGGCTAAAGATCAAAACAAGAAAAAAGAAGAAAAAATTAAAGAATTACAAGACTTCATTGCTAGATTCAGTGCTAATGCTTCTAAATCTAAGCAAGCCACATCTCGTAAGAAATTATTAGATAAAATCACTTTAGATGATATTCAACCATCAAGCAGAAGATATCCATTCGTTGGATTTAAACCTGAAAGAGAAGTTGGAAATGATATCTTAACAGTTGAAGGATTAAGCAAGACTATCGATGGTGTTAAAGTATTAGATAATGTAAGCTTCAGAGTTAATAAAGAAGACAAGATAGCTTTCGTTGGTAACGAAATTGCCATAACTACTTTATTTAAAATAATCAATGGCGAAATGGAACCAGATGCAGGTTCATACAAATGGGGAATTACAATAACATCTGCTTACTTCCCAATGGATAACTCTGAATACTTCAATGATTGTAACTTAAACCTAGTTGACTGGTTAAGACAATATTCTGAAGAAAAATCTGAAAGTTATATAAGAGGATTCTTAGGTAGAATGTTATTCTCTGGAGAAGAAGCTTTAAAACAAGCTAACGTATTATCAGGAGGAGAAAAGGTTAGATGTATGCTTTCTAAAATGATGCTTACTAATGCTAATGTCTTAGTTTTAGATGGTCCTACTAACCACTTAGACCTTGAATCAATCACAGCTGTAAATAACGGATTAAAGGATTATAACAGCAATATTTTATTTGCTTCTCATGACCACCAATTCGTTCAAACTATAGCTAATAGAATAATAAGAATTGATGACAATGGTTCAATATTCGATAGATCTATGTCATATGATGAATTCTTAGAAAAATTCAGCTTATAATTTATATATTTTATTATTAAAGTGGCTTTTGCCACTTTTTTATTTATCATATTTTTATGAAAATGTGATAATATGAATAATATACATACTAAAAATCTTTTATTGAGGTATTAAGTGATGATACGAATTTACAACAGAAAAACAGGAAAATATGACATTGAAAAGGTGGCTGGAGAAAAATATATTAAATGGACATATGAATCTCCTTTAGGCAAAAGCTTATTAGAACTCTTTATAAAAAGAAAGCTTTTTTCAAAAATTTATGGCTTTTATTGTAATACGAAATTTAGTAAAAGAAAAATTAAATCATTTATCAACTCATTTTCTATAGATATGAGTAAATGTGCTGATAGTATAAATACTTATAAAAGTTTTAATGATTTCTTCATAAGAAAGCTACTTCCAGAAGCACGACCTTTTGATAAAAATTCAAATACACTTATTTCTCCCGGTGATGGAAGATTACTAGCTTATACTAATATATCTATGGAAAACTTAGTACAAGTAAAAAATATTCATTATAGCCTGGCTGAATTATTAGAAGATAATGCTCTAGCAAAAGAATATGAAGGTGGAACATGTTTAGTCTTGAGATTATGTCCAACTGATTATCACCGTTTTCACTTTATTGATAATGGAGTTCCTTTAGAAAATCACTTTATAAAGGGTAATTATTATTCTGTAAATCCTACAGCTTTAGAAAGAGTTGCTAAACTTTACTGCCAAAATAAAAGAGAATGGTCTATTTTTAAATCAGAAAACTTTGGAGATATAATTCATGTAGAGGTTGGTGCTACATGCGTTGGATCAATAATTCAAAGCTACTGTCCTAATAAAAAAGTATCAAAAGGTGATGAAAAAGGATACTTTAAATTTGGTGGATCAACAACTATTCTCTTCTTTAAACCCAATACTGTAGACATAGATGAAGATATCATTATACAATCTTCCCTAGGCTTTGAAACAGCGGTACAAATGGGAGAAAAAATTGGGGTTAAATGTCCTTCTACTAATTAATAATCAACTTAACTAAGTGAATACAAAGAAACATTCACTGTTTAACTATAAAATTAGGAGCAGTACTTTTTAGTATCTGCTCCTTTAAATTATCAATTTTTAATTATATTCTTTATTGTGTTGATAAATTTTTTTTCATTGCCATCAAATATAACAAGGTGTATTCCCATTTCCTTTGCTCTCATCTTTACTGGTTCTTTTATTGGCTCTTTTGTAGCAACAAGAATCTTATAAGCATTTTCCCCGCCTATCTTACTGGCATAAACATTTAATTCATTTAAAGCCATTTCATTGTACTTATCACTATCTTTACAAGATATACATATAGGTACTGAATCCTTTACTGCTATTATATCCAATTCATTTCTTACTGTTTTTCTACCATTATTCCATAAAAAAATAACGCCATTCCTACATTCATCTATTTCTTTAATATTCTTAAGTAAATTATTAGTAGCTATCTCTAACCATGTTCCACTTTTAAAGATAAATCCCTTAATATAGTTATTTAAAAAACGCACCTTTACTTTATCATTATTCTTGCTAAAGGCTATTTCATTCATTTCCTTCATCTTATTAAGTATTAAATCAAGAAGATTCCTCTCTTCATCTTCAATTCTACTATAATCTATATTAATAATTTCAGGATTATTTTCTTCATGTAGAAAAATTGACTTATCATATAATTTTTGTTTATGTTTATTCCACAAATCTAAATTATTATAAATTTGCTTTGAAAAATATATTAAATCATCCTTTAAACATAATTCATAGGAATCATCTACTATATTTCCACCAAAACCTTTTATTATTGATAGTAAATTTAAATCTTCTATTTCTTCATTGACCTTTAATAACTGTTCATTAAAACTGTAGATAAATTTTTTTCTTATATCTGTATAAAAACATTTAATTTTACTTTCTTTACATAAACTCAATAATATTAATGAATTTATTCGCTTTCCACCAGTAAGGTTAATAACCATATCATCTTGTTTATATTTTTTAAGTATATTCCTCAAGCCATCTATATTACCTTCAGTAACTATTTCTTCATATAATTTTATATCGGAAAAATTTGATGAATAATATTCCCTTATACTTTTCATCAAATCTATCTGTTCAGTATCGTATAAAAACAATACTTCCTCTATTTTATTTTTAATTAAATAAATAATACCACTTTCATTATGTTCGTCTAATTGATTTATCAACAATGCCATATAATTACCGCCTTATATAAACTTATATTATTAATTTAACCATTGTCAAAAAAAATATAATAAAGAAAAAAACACCGATTTATAAAAATCGGTGTTTGGCAGAGCGTAAAGGAATCGAACCCTTAATGCGCCGTCCGTAGCGGCGTGTTATATCCGTTTAACTAACGCTCCTTAACAGTATTAATATTAACATAAACTAATTAATATATCAACATAAAAATATATTTTAAAACTTATATGTGTCAGAAAATTCTATTTCTACCGCTTGATTTTTATTAATTAAATTACCTTCTTCTTTTACTGTTTCAATATGATCTTCTATCTTTCTTGGTAAAATTACCGTAAATATAGAACCCTTATTTATTTCACTTTATAAAAATATCTTTCCATCATGAGCTTTAACAAAAAGCATACATAAATTTAAACCAATTCCGCTCCCTTCTATATTGTCATTATTTTTCCCTTGATAAAATCTATCAAAAATTCTTTCCTTTTCTTCTTTAGAAATACCACAGCCTTCATCTTTAAAAGATAATTCAATTTCTTTATCTTTTACAACTAAATTAATATAAATATTTGAATTTTCATTAGAAAACTTTATTGCATTAGATAATAAATTCATTATAACCCTATCTATTGCTTCTGGATCTATTGCCATAATACATTCTTCTTCATTTGTGTCAAATATAAGGTTTATATTTCTCTCCGAAGCAAATTTCTCTATACAACTTATAGTATTTTCTATCATCGGAACAATATCAATATTCTTCTTATTTAATTTATAGTAATTATTTTTTATTTTGTTAGAATCTATTAAATTATTTATTAACTTTAACATTTTAAAGCTATTTCTCTTTATTATCTCAATACATTTAAGGTTCTTATCATCTTTATAGTTATGTTCCATAAACTGGGCAGCTGATGTTATAACATTTAAATGGCTTCTCAAATCATGAATGATATTTAATAAATATTGATCATTATTCTTCAATAGTTCATTTATCGACATCAAACTACTTTCATCACTTGATAACTTTCTATTATTATCCTCCATTTACTTACATCCCCCAAGATATTTTATTGATTATTTTAATATTACCATATTTTTCAATCAGTTACAATTTCTTTATGATATTTTAGTAAAATAAAAAACTTATCTAATGTTTATAATTTCACTCTTTTGTCAAACATTATTATATGAATATACTAAGGAGGGATAACCTTGTTTAAAAAGTTAAACTTTAAAAAATTTAATATTTTTAAATTTTTTACTTATTTTATAATTTTAGCTATGCTATTAATTGTTTTTAATTACTATATAAATGTTTCGTACTCTAATATTATGAATAATTTCTATACTGAATTTAGTTCTGGTAATTTTAAAACAGCCAAAGAAATTTTATCAGATAATAAAATTATCAATGTTCTGAAGAAAAATTCCCAAAGCTCTGACTTAAATAAATACTTTACTTCAGTGATAGATACTCTTTGTAAAGATCTAAAAATTAACTCTATTACAAAGTATCAAGCATTAGTTTACCTTAACGAAATAAATTCTTATAATATTTTAAATTCATCTTTAGATAAACTAATCCTTGTTCTAGATGAAAATTATTGCCCATCAACTTCTCATGGCTATAATTCTATTTTAGAACTAGCTAATGAAGCTTTTGATAATAATAATTTTTCTTATGCCATAAAACTATTAAAAAAAATACCTACAAGTGAAGAATATTATCATGCCAAGGCTGAAAATATGCTTGAAAAGTGTAGGAATAAATATAGAAATAATCTCATTGCTGAAGCAGAAAAGTTATCTGATAATGAATACTTTTCCAAAGCTATAGATTTATTATCAAACTATGATACTTCAATATTGCCAGCTGATGATGAAAAAATTAACATCAAAATATCTGAAATTGATGATAAACGTACTGATTATCTTGCTGCAATAACATACTCAGATGATGAAGCAGCCACTAATTTAATTTCAACTACCATAAATTCTACCAATATTAACACTTTAAATATCTCCAGCAATACACCATATTTAATTCATGTAGATATTAATAATCAAACTGTTTCTATCTACAATGGCTATACTAATAATTGGTCACTAGTAAATAAATATATTTGTTCAACAGGAATTGCTGGCGAAGATACTCCTATGGGGATTTTTACTGTAACTAATCGTGGTGAATGGTTTTATTCTAAAGATTATGGTCAAGGTGGTAAGTACTGGGTGCAATTTCTAGGCGATTATTTGTTTCATTCTTTACCTTATGATGAAAATCAAAATCAAATTCTTGATTATACTCTAGGAACTCCTTCTTCCCATGGATGTATACGCTTAAATACAGAAGATGCCAAATGGATTTATGATACTATTGATGATGACACTAAGGTTATTATTAATTAAATTAAAACTTTACTCAACGCCTCTATAGTGATTATATTATAATATATGTTAAAATATTTATTATTAAAATCTAAAAGGATGTTTTATATGAATATTAATATACCTAAAAATGTTAAATATATAATTGACACTTATTATAATAATAATTATGAAGCCTTTATGGTAGGAGGATGTGTTCGTGATTCCTTACTAGGATTAAAGCCAAAGGATTTTGATATTACAACATCTGCCTTACCAAAAATAACTGAAGATTTATTTTCTAAAACAATTCCTACTGGCATTAAACACGGCACAGTTACTGTTGTAATTGATAAAGAAAATTTTGAAGTTACTACCTATAGAACAGAAGGAAACTATATAGACAATAGACATCCTGAAAAAGTTGAATTTGTAAGTGATATTAAAAAAGACTTATCTAGACGTGACTTTACAATAAATGCCTTCGCCTATAATGATAAGGAAGGTCTTGTTGATTATTTTAACGGTATAGATGACTTACAAAATAAGGTTATTAGAGCTGTTGGTGACCCTCATAAACGTTTTAATGAAGACGCTCTTCGAATGCTTAGAGCCATAAGATTTAGTGCTCAATTAGGCTTTACTATAGACACAAAAACTTACAATGCTATCAAAGATAATGTTCAGTTTATCAAGAATATAAGTAGTGAGCGAATCAAGGATGAATTATGTAAAATTCTACTTTCTGATAACCCTTCTCAAGGAATAAAAATGCTGAGAGAAACTAATATGCTTTCAATAATTCTCCCAGAAGTAAATGACCTTGTTTGCTACACACCACTTTGTAATAATCATAATAGGAATGTATTTACTCACACTTTAAAGGTTTTGGATAACACATATACTAACCTTAATTTAAGATTAGCTGCTTTATTTCATGATATAGGTAAAATTAATACTATTACAGCATTACCTAATGGTCACTATTATTTTCCTGGTCATAGTGAAGAAGGAGCTAAAATGGTGGTACATGTACTTAAGCGCCTTAAATTTGATAATTTAACTATTGAAAGTATATCTGCACTTATCAAACATCATCTTGTTTTAAATGTTTCTTACATGCCTACAGATGGTGAAATTAAAAGACTTATTAATAATGTTGGTAAGGAAAATATCTTCATTTTATTTGATTTACAAAGAGCTGATATAAATGCACTATGGGATCCTATTCCTTTCTTAAAGAAAGTTGATTTTATGGAAAGCAGAACAAAATTTATCTTAGATAATAATGAACCATTAACTTTAAAAGATTTAGCCATTGATGGAAAAACTTTAATTGCTGAATTAAATCTTCTTCCTGGCAAGAAAGTAGGCATAATTCTGCATAAGCTTTTAGAAGCTGTGCTTGATGATAAAAATCTTAACTGCAAAGATCAATTAATAAATCTTGCTAAAAAATATAAGGAGCTTATGGCTTAGCCACAAGCTCCTTATATTTTAAATTTCCAATACTACTTCTTTGTCTAAAGCAAATAAATAAAGATATATCTCTTTAACTCTACTTTCTGTGATTTTTTCTAAGGCCTCTTTATAATATTTCATTTGAATCTTATATCTTTCTATAATTTCTTCTTCATTTCCTTCTTCAAGATAATCTGTCTTATAATCAAATAATACTATCCCATCCTCTTCCTTAAAGAATCCATCTATTATTCCTTGTAATCTAATCTTTTCATTTTGATAGATTTCCTTATTAAGCTCTGGATTGATATTTAAACTGCTTATTTCCGTAAAGAAAGGTAATTCTCGATGAACCATTCTTCCTTCTTCATGAGCTTTTAATATTCTCTTTCCTAACTCACTTTTAAAGAAACTAAATATCTTTGTATATCTAATAACTTTTGCTTCTTTTTCTGTTAATGATTTATTTAAAACAAGCTCTTCAATTTGTTTTTTAATCTCAGATACGCTACCTACTCTGTCAAAATCTAATCTTAACATAACATAGTGCATAAGAGTTCCTTTTTCAGCTGCAGTAAATCCTTTTTCTTCTTGCAAGAATTTAGGCTTAATTATTTCCCTCTCTCTAAATACTTCTAAAGTTTCTGCTTCATCTTCATACTGAAAATCTTTACGTTTTAAATCTGATACAGATACGTTGCTTGGAAGTATTGAGCCTTCTTCGTATTTATATTTATATGATAATCTTCTCTTTATTTCTTTATCCACAGATATATTAGTAGCTGTTATATTTAAAGTGTTTTCTTCAATTTTATCCACAGGCTCTAAATTTTTATCCCCAAGAATATCTCCTTTTCTCCACAGGCAAACATCCCAATTAGAAAAATCATTCACAATAAGGTCTCTATATGCACCACATTGTTCCCTTAGTTCTTCCCCATGCCTATGTTTACAAATTGCCATGGCAATCCAGTCTAAATATGACTTTCCTTTTAATACTTCCGATGGCAATATTATATTTTCATCTAAGGATGCCGCACTTACCCAATTTTTTATAGATTTATCTAAGTTTCTTGTAGCACCAGTAATAATTAGCTTTTCCTTGGCTCTTGTAAAAGCAACATATAATATTCTCATTTCTTCTGATAATGTTTCAAGTCTTATCCTCTTCTTTATAGCTTCCTTAGCCAAAGTGCTATATGAATTTCTATTTTTTAAATTAACAAAGTCAGGACCAAATCCTAATTCTTCATGGAACAATATTGAACTATTTAAATCCATTAAATTAAATTGTTTTCCCATTCCACAAGTAAATACTATAGGGAATTCAAGCCCTTTGCTTTTGTGTATACTCATAATTCTTACAACATCTTCATGTTCCCCAAGAATCTTTGCACTACCCATATCACCTGAAGATTTTCGTAGCTTATTAATAAAAGTTATAAAATTGAATAATCCCTTAAAACTAGTGCTTTCATATTGCTTAGCACGCTGGAATAATATCTTTAAATTAGCCTGTCTTAATGTTCCATTAGGCATTGCTCCCACATATCCATAATAAGCAGTATCCATATATAAGTACCATATAAATTCATCTATTGGTGTATATATTGTTTTATTTCTCCACTTATCTAAATCACTGATAACCTTGTTACATTTTGCTTTTAAAGTATCACTTACTTCATATTCATCATCATAAATATCTTTGATAATTTCATAAAAATATCTTTCCTTATTAAGTAATCTTATTTCACTAAGTTCTTCTGCTGTGAAGCCCATTATTGGCGATTTAAGCACAGCTATCATAGGAACATCTTGTAATGGATTATCAATGATTTTTAATAAAGACATAATTGTCCTTATTTCTATTGATTCAAAATATCCACTACCTGTATCAGCATAAACAGGAATTCCTTCAGCGCCTAACTCATCAAGAAATATTTCCGACCAATTTTTTGTTGCTCTTAAAAGAATCACTATATCTTTATATTTAACATCTCTATATGCTTTTGTTTCCTTATCAAATACCTTGAACCTTTTACCATCTTTAGTTTCAAATAATTCTTTTATTCTCTTACTTACTAGTTTAGCTTCTAAAGAAATAGCATCTACTACTTCCTCTTCTTCTGATTCTTGTAGTTCTTCCTCTACCCCTTCTTCAGCTTCATTACCAGACTTATCAATCATATGAAGTTCAATATTTCCGCCTACTTCAGAATCTTCATCATTGTTTTCCAGGAAAGCAGCACCTAAATGTAATGCCTCATCATCTGTATATTCCAATTCTCCAACAACATTAGACATTACCATTTTAAATATAAAGTTAACACCTCTTAAAACTTCATCTCTACTTCTAAAATTCTTATAAAGCTGTATCTTTCTTTCTCTTCCTGCTGAAACTAAAGGATATCTATTATATTTATCTAAAAATAGTTCTGGTTTTGCCTGTCTAAATCTATAAATGCTTTGCTTTACATCACCAACCATAAACACATTAGGATTATCACCATTTTTTCTTGATACAAGGTCAATAATTGTTTCTTGTACATTGTTAGAATCTTGATACTCATCTACTAGTACTTCATCAAAAAATTCTTTAAAATGCTCTGCCACAGATGAAGGTATTATATTATTATTCTCATCTCTATCAATAAGTATCTTTAAACATAAATGTTCTAAATCATTAAAATCTAATAGATTTTTTTCTCTTTTCTTTTCATTAAATTTATTTAAGCAATCTAAAGTTATTCTTGATAATTCCTTCATATAAGGATATACATCTTTTATTCCTTGTAAACTCTCTTCTGGTGTAATGGTAAAACTATCTTCTGTTAATGACTTTATCTTTTTCTTTACAGCATCTCTGATGGATTTTACAGTTTCTTGAGCATTTTCATCAGCAACAGCACTTTTTCTTACAGTCTTTAATTTAGTAAATACTACGCCATTTAAAGCTGCATATATCTCTGCTAAACCATGATTTAAAGATTCATAGACATTTTTTAAACATTCTAAATCTCCTCTAAAAGTATCTAAATATGCTTCTAGCCCTTCTGTATCATTGATTATTTCAATGGCTTTATGATACATATTGATAAATCCTTTAACTTCTACCCTTATATTATCCTTTAATATTTCCACCCATTTTGTCTTATCTAATTCTTCTAAGGTATTTATATTAAATTCCTCTGCTTTTTCAATAAGCCACCTTTCTGGCCATGGTCCACTCATGGAGAATTTATAAAGATTTAAAATAATATCTTTTAACTTTTCATCATCTTTTGCACTGCTATATGCTTCCACTAATTCTTTAAAATACTGATTATCTTCTTCATAAAGTTCTTCAAAAATATCTTCAATTATTTCATTCTTCATCAGAGTTATTTCTGTTTCATCTGCAATTCTAAAGGAAGGATCTAAATCTATAGTATAAAAATAATTTTTTATTACATCTAAGCAAAATGAGTGCATTGTAGTTATATTGGCCCTGCTTAAAAGAGTAAGCTGCTTTTGTAGATTCTTAGAATTTGGATTCTTCTCCAAAGCTTTTGATATAGCTGCTGCTATTCTTTCTCTCATTTCTGCAGCTGCAGCTGAAGTAAATGTAACAACTAATAATTTATCTATATCTACTGGATTTTCTTCATTAGTTATTATCTTTATTATTCTTTCAACAAGTACTGCAGTTTTTCCTGAACCAGCAGCTGCTGCCACTAAAAGGTTACATCTTCTTGTATCTATTGCCTGCTGCTGCTCATCTGTCCATTTAGTTTCCGACATTATTATCCTCCTTTTGATATTCAACTCTATTTTTCATACACTCCCATATTTCTTCTTTATCTTTATTTAGGAGCACTTTATATTTATTATCTCTTATGGATGTATCAAACTGACATATTGATGAATAGTCACAATAATCACAATAAGTTACCTTTAATGACTTTGTAGGCTCAATCTTTATCTGACCACTAAGCATTTCATCACATAATTCAACCATCTTATCATTAACATATTTTCTTAATATCTCAAATTGTTCTTCTGTTACTACAGAACTTGTGCTAGAAAAATCACCATCTTTTTTAAAGGCAGCAGGTATTATAAGTGAATAAGTCTCCATATCTTTATCCATTGCCTTAACTAACTTTGCATCCTTTAATAAAAGCCCATTCATCTTTAATTTCTTTAATACCTCATCTTTTATTTCATCATCTTCTAAGGCCTTCTTAGACTTTATTATTGGGTCATCAATTTTAAAGTATAATATTGCTCCTGGCATACATTGTTCATGTAAGATATGTTGTGAATTTTTAAGTATGGCATCTAAATAAACTAATAACT
Source organism: Clostridium lentum (assembly GCF_014287815.1). Classification (GTDB taxonomy): domain Bacteria; phylum Bacillota; class Clostridia; order Clostridiales; family Clostridiaceae; genus Clostridium; species Clostridium lentum. Next base: position 14,620 of record NZ_JACOOQ010000012.1, on the reverse strand, counting down.
GTATCTGCAATCCATAATATAATTCATTTAAATCGAAAGTTTTAGAACCTGATTTATAATCAACTATTCTAATATAGGTTTCACCATCAATTACTGCCTTATCAATTCTATCTACTCTTCCTTTAAGATATACTTTCTCCTTTGATGGTAACTCTAATGTTATAGGTTCAGAATCTTTAAAGTCACCAAAATCAAATTCACTTTTAAATATATCAAATTCTCCTTTTTTCATTTGTTCAGATATTACCACCACAGATTTAGTTATTATTCTTTTAAATCTACCAGCAAAATATTGATACTTTTTACTACTATTTAATATAGAATTTTCTTCATTCTTAAGCTTAGTATCCACTAATTCATTAACAATTTGTGCACATTTATTTTTATCTAAATCAATCCAAGCTATATTTTCTTTCTTTATTTTGTTAGTGAATTTATCTAATATATCATGCATAAATGCTCCTAAATCTGGTGCTGTAAACTCATATATCTTTCTATCTTTTGCCTTAAGTCCATACTGTATATAATAGCTAAAAGGACATTGTGCATATTTTTCTAATCTTGATACACTAAACATAAATCGTCCATTATCATCAGCATATAATTTTTTAATTAAATCCCTTGGTATATTTTCCAATAAATTTGAATAAGTAAGCCCCTTAAATATCACATCCGATTTCAATTTAAATTCTTCACTTTCTTCAAACCATTTATATGCTTGCACCCAGTAATCCTCAATTTCCTCTTTTTCAAATTCACGTCTCATGGCAGTTACCATTTCATTAAAAGTAGGTATTGGTGCAGTTATCTTATTAAACTTATCTTCTTTAATATTTATATTATATATTTCACTTTCTTCCTGTAGATTTCTAAATATCTTTTTCATTCTTGGTATGATTATTGAAGGTCTTAGCGATTTTCCTTCAAAATCTGCCATTGGATAAGTTATCATAAGATATTCTGATGCAATAGTTAAGGCAGTATACACCATAAATTGTTCTTCAAAAATTCTACTTCTAGTATCTGAAGCTATTTCTATACCTAATTCTTTTAATTCAATTCTATCTTCATCAGAAAGTATTCCTTCATTTTTATTAGCTGACGGTAGTACTCCATCATTAGCTCCTACTATATATAATGCTTTTACTTCACGTCCTTTTATTCTTGCAATATCTCCTACATTTACTTGATCTAAAGACATAGGTATTACACCTACTTCATGTTCTTCAAAACCTGAGCTAAGAATTCTAGCAAAAGTTTTTATATCTGTTACTTCATCACCTAATACTTCAACTGCTTGATCTAATATATCCATAACAATTTGAGGCACCTGACTATATTCCTTTACCTTATCCTGTAAACCAATTTTTTCAAATTCATCAATCCATTCATCTATGGTTTCTAGAGCATTTATTTCCACAAGCAATTCGTATATGGCTATACAGTATTCTTTTACTGAATTTTCATTGCCAACTTTTCTATATAAATTAATTATTGGTTTTCTTATTTCCTCCATTATCTCGGCAATTTCTATTTCATCTTTACTTGGCTCTTCAATTTCTTTTAATAACTCACTAGTCCATCTATAACCCCTTATACCATTAAGTAGTATATGATTTTCTAACTTATCAATAAATTCTCTATCTAATTTGATTAGTCCACTCTTAACATACTTAAATACACTTTCATATGACCAATTAGATATTAATATTTCTAAAGTTGATAAAATTAACACCACTAAAGGATTACTTAATATTTCTCTTTTTTTATCTAAAAATACAGGAATGTTATATTCATTAAAAATAACGCTAGTTATCTTATCATAACTATCGATATCCCTACATACAACAGCTATATCCTTATATCTATAATTTTTATCTCTTACTAACCTTACTATATCCTGAGCAACCCATTCCATTTCACTATAGCTATTATTAGCTTTATATAACCTTATATCCTTAACTTTTCCCTTATATGTTTTAAATGGATAAGTAAATAAATGTTTTTCTATATGAGCAAGTTCCTCACTTTGTTTAAATCTATATGGAATGTCTTTATTTAAATTAATAGGTTTTTCATAAGGAATATTATTTTCCTCCATTAACTTTAAAATCTTATATTCTGTATTCTTAATGGCATCAAATATATCTGTTTCTTCATCATTTTTACCTTCACTACATAAAGTTATATTGACTCTCTTACATCTCTTAGCCAAAATCTTTATTATTTCCATCTGCTGAGGAGTAAAGGTTGTAAATTCATCAATCCATATTTCTGCGTCTCTATACATTTGGCTTTCTTTTAATTTTTCTGCTAAAAGTGATAATACATCTTCTGAATCTATATAATTCTTATGTAAATTATCATTAAATTTATGATAAATAAAAGACAAATCTTTGATTTTATCCTTTAACTCACCTTCATTTAATTCTTCTTTTTTATTTATTAAAATTTCCTCTGCAATATTGTACTTTTTAAACTCTGTTATTGTCTTTGATACCACTCCTACAAATCCTTGCTTTCTACTTATCTTATTAAAGTAATGCAAATCATCCATATTTTCCTTTAATAATTTATAAATAAGCATGTTTTTTCCTGAATCTTCAATTATATTTTCTGTACGTCCACCAACTCTATCAAAAACTCTGTTTGCCATTCTCTTAAAGCTTAATACCTCTGCCCTAAGAAGTGATTTTTCACCTGTATGCTCTAATAGCTTCTTTTCGCTTTGAAATGTATACTGATCTGGTACTAATAATATAAGTTTATTATCCTTATCACATTCCCTTATTTTTTTATCTATAGATTTTAAGCAAAATTCACTTTTTCCTGAACCAGCTCTACCAAAAATAAATCTTATGCCCATTTCTTACTCCTTTTTTTTATATTCTTCTTCCAATATGCCCATTAAAACAGTATCTAAATATATTCCTTTAAAATAATATTTCTGTCTCCTTTTTCCCTCTTCAATAAATCCACATTTCTTATAGCAATTAATTGCTGCTATATTATCCTCAACTACTTCTAATTCTACCTTATGAGCTTTTTTATTTTTAAAGAGATATCTAAGCATGGCTTTAATGCTATTTTCGCCATACCCCATTCTCCAATATTTTCTTCCTATGCATATGCCTATATAATATACATCACTAACATAATTAGATTTTCTATATGATATTATTCCCACCATAATTCCTTTAGTATTTACTATGGCATAATTCTTCTTTGATCTCATTTGAAAATATTTATAATTTTCCTTTATATATTCTTTCGATGCAAAGGAAGTATATCCACCATCATATTTTAATACATCGTCATTTACACATAATTCATAAGCTCTATCTATATCTTCCTTAACTACTTCCCTTAAATATAACCCTTTACCATATATCATTTTAACATCCCCTCATAGCTCTCTTTTCCTCATTTAATAATACTCGTTATGATAATTATGTACAAAAAAATTGCTCTAAAACAGTTATTAATTGTCTTAAAGCAATTTTTTTATATAATTATATCTATTCCATTATAGCTAAAGCTGCAGCTCCTAAAACTCCTGCTTGTCCACCTAATTTGGCTTTTTCTATTGAGCATGAATCAACAAATACTTTCATACATCTTTTAGCTACTTCTTCTTTAATAGCTTCTAAAACAATGTCTCCACCATTTATTACGCCTCCACCAATAACAACTTTTTCTGGATCAAAGCTTGTAATAACATTAGCTACTGTAATTCCTAAATAAGTTAATGACGTATTTAAAATTTCCTTTGCTACCCTATCACCTTTAGCAGCTTCTATAAATACTTCTTTTGATGTTACATCATCATAATTTTTTAATGATGTTTCCGCATTTGAGTTAACAGCTTCTTTAGCTCTTTTTCCTATGGCAGTTCCTGATGCTAAGCTTTCTGCACACCCTAAATTTCCACATCCACATCTTGTTCTTTCTTGAGATATTGTAGTATGACCGATTTCTAAAGCATTTCCTGTACTTCCTCTAAATATTTTACCATTAAGTATAGCACCTCCACCAATACCAGTACTTACAGTCATATAAATCATATTTTCAGTACCTTTTCCAGCTCCAAATCTATACTCTCCTAATGTTGCAACATTTGCATCGTTATCTAAGTAAGTTGGTAAATCATATTTTGCTCTTATTTTTCCTACTAATTCGAAGTTTTCAAATGGAAGATTTGGCGATTCCATTACAATTCCTTCTTTTAAATCTAAAGCACCTGGAGCACCAATTCCTATAGCCTTTATTAATTCTTTATCAATTCCCTCTATTACATAGTCAATTGTATCCATCATTCTATTAATAACAGCTTCTTCGCCTTCAAAAGCTAACGTTTCTACAACTTTTTCTTTTATTATAGTTCCATCTAAGTCTACTAAAGCTGTGTATATCTTAGTTCCACCTAAATCTAAACCTACAACATATTTTTTTGACATAATAAATCTCTCCTTTTCACCTGATAGCACCACATGAAAAGTATAACATTTACTGTTAATATTTACAATTATAAACTTGCGTATTCTTAAACAACAAAAAAGACATCTAAATAATATTAGATGTCTTATGGCGGAGAAACCGGGATTTGAACCCGGGCGCCAGTTGCCCGACCTACGCCCTTAGCAGGGGCGCCTCTTCAGCCACTTGAGTATTTCTCCATGTGCCTTCATACTTTAATTTTAAAGTTATGTGGCGGAGAGAGTGGGATTCGAACCCACGGTACGCTCACACGCACGCCGGTTTTCAAGACCGGTGCCTTAAACCAACTCGACCATCTCTCCTCGACAATGATTATTATATCAGCCACTCCATATAAGTGTCAACACTTTTTTTTAAATTTTTTTCTTTTTTTTAAAATGTGATTTTTACTGAGCTTTTATCCCTTTTTTCCTTCCTTAATTTACTATTAATAAAATTAAATTTCTTATAATTATAAACTTTAATGTATTTTTCTCCGATTATTTAATATAAGACGTTCAATATAATAATTTAAATAAATATTACTGGAGGTATATTATGTTATTTTCAAGGAAAAAAACAGCCCCTACAACAGATACTGTTAAAATTACTACGGAAGCTCAAATAAAAGAAACTCCTTCAAAATCAGATACTGTTATTGAAGTTATAAAAGCAACAACAAAATCATTATCTGAAACTATTGATAAACATAATGAAATTAATAGAGAACACTTAGCATTACAAAATATAGTAAATACTGCTAATAAACAAATTAATGAAATAGAATCATTAGGTAATACTATGAGTAACCTAGCTGAAACTATCAATATTAATACAACTTCTCTTTTAGAAAGTACTAATATTGCTGTTGATAAATCAAAGGATAGCAAAAATGCTATTTCTGATATCGTAACAATAATTGAAACTCTTCAAAAGCAAAATGAAGAAACATATAAAAGTATTAAAGAATTGGTGAATAGTTACAATGAAATAAGCAATATTACTAATATAATTAACAATATTGCCAACCAAACTAACCTTCTTGCTTTAAATGCTGCCATTGAAGCTGCTAGAGCTGGTGAACATGGAAAAGGATTTGCTGTTGTTGCTGATGAAATAAGAAAGCTTGCTGAAATTACTAAACAAAACACTACAGATATATCTAATTTAATTAGTGGAATTAAAACTGAAACAGATGCTGTTCTTAAAAATTCTGAAACAAGCAATGATGTAGTTGAAAAAGGTGTTAATATAACAATTAATGCTTCTAAAACTTTAGATGAATCTCTAGAAAATATTCTATTAACAGATTCTAATGTACATAGACTTATTTCAACACTTAATGAGCAATCTATTAATTTAAATAAATCTAATGAAATAGGTATTTCCGTAAGCTCTAAAATAAAGAATATCAATGAAAGCTTAGTTTCAAATATAAATAAATCAGAAATATTAGAGAAACAATTAAACAAAATTATTAAAGATGTAAACTCTTCTTTAAAATAAATATAATATTAAAAGATAAAAGCAGCTATAATAGCTACTTTTATCTTTTTTGTAATTATTTGAATATAAATAGTATGTTATATTAATTTTCCTATTCTAAAGGCTTACACTGAAAAAATTAACATAACTACTAGCATTAATGTATAGACCCTAGCTTCTCATACATTAAAAAAAGCAATTAACTTCAGTTAATTGCTTTGGCGGAGAGAGTGGGATTCGAACCCACGGTACGCTCACACGCACGCCGGTTTTCAAGACCGGTGCCTTAAACCAACTCGACCATCTCTCCTCGGAACGTTTTTTATTATATCAGCATGTAATATATTATGTCAACACTTTTTCAAAAAAATTTTTTTAATTAATTTTATACATAAAAAATGATGAATTTAGAATAAAAACATTATTCTAAATTCATCATATTGTCTAAAGATATTTTAATATTTTATTATTCAGAAAGTTGTCCATGTTTTTCATAATTAGTAATTCTACTAATTTTATTTTCTTCATTTACAAAGACAACCTTTGGTTTATGATTCTTTACCTCTTCTGTATCTAAATCACAATAAGCCATTAATATTATTTTATCTCCAACTTGTACACATCTTGCAGCTGCTCCATTTAAACAAATCATTCCTGTTCCTCTTTCACCTGCTATAGTGTATGTCTCAAATCTAGCCCCATTATCTATATCTACAATATGCACCTTTTCATACTCATATATTCCAGCTGCATCTAATAAATCCTTATCAACTGTAATACTTCCCACGTAGTTTAATTCAGCTTGTACTACTGTTGCTCTGTGTATCTTACCCTTTAACATATTCACTTTCATTGTTTTTTCTCCCCTTGCTATAATTCATATGTGAAATTATCTATTAATCTTGTTTTACCTATAAATACTGCTATTGCAACTAATATAGATTTGCTTATTTCTTTAACTTCTTCTAATGAATTACTGTCTACTATTTCTATATAATCAATTTTAGCTAATTTTTCAGATTTAATATTATTTTCTATAACTTCAATTATATTAACTGCATTTCTTTCCCCACTTTGAATTTTTTCCTTAGCTAACTTTAATGACTTATTTAAAATAGTAGCTGCTTTTCTTTCCTCTAATGATAAATAAGTATTTCTTGAACTTTTAGCTAGACCATCCTCTTCCCTTATAATAGGACATCCTATTATTTCAATATCAATATTTAAATCTCTAACCATCCTTTTAATTACAGCTAATTGTTGTGCATCCTTTTCTCCAAAATATGCTCTATCTGAAGCAACTATATTAAATAACTTAGTTACAACAGTACATACTCCCCTAAAATGTATAGGCCTGCTTTTACCACATAACCCTTTTGTTAATCCATTCATATCTACAAATGTAGAAAAATCATTAAAATACATTTCCTCATTTTCAGGATGGAATATAAGATCAGCACCAGCCTTTTCACATACTTCACTATCTCTTTTTAAATCCCTTGGATAGCTTGCTAAATCTTCTTTTGGTCCAAATTGCATAGGATTTACAAATATACTTACAACTACTTTATCATTTTCTTCATAAGCCCTTTTTATAAGGCTTTCATGACCTTCATGTAAATATCCCATAGTTGGAACAAAGCCCACTGTTAACCCTTGCTTCTTCCATTCCTTTACTTGGTTTCTTACATCATTTATTTTTCCTACAATTCTCATTTTTTCTTCCCCTTTTAATATAACTTTTCAATTACTTCATCACTTATTTTAAAAGAATGTTCTTCTGCTGGAAAAACTCCATCTTTAACCTCTTCAATATATTTTCTAAATGCTATATTCATTTTTTCACCTAAATTTTCATATTTTTTAACAAACTTAGGTGTAAAATCGCTAAATAATCCTAACATATCTTGATAAACAAGGATTTGACCATCACAATTTACTCCTGCTCCTATTCCTATTGTTGGAATGGATAATTTTTCACTTATTATTGCTGCTAATTTAGCTGGAACACATTCTAATACAACTGCAAAAGCTCCTGCCTTTTCTATTGCTAAAGCTTCCTCAATAAGTTTTTTAGCTGCTTCTTCATCCTTTCCTTGAACTTTAAATCCACCAAATGCATTAACTGATTGTGGCGTTAATCCAATATGCCCCATAACAGGTATTGATGCTTTTACTATTGCTTCTATTTTGTCACAAACTTCAATTCCACCTTCTAATTTAACTGCTTGTGCTCGTCCTTCTTTAATTAGTCTTCCTGCATTAACTACAGCATCATAAACGCATGTCTGATAAGACATAAAAGGCATATCTGCAATCACTAAAGTATTTTTAGCACCTCTAGTTACTGCACTAGTATGATGTATCATATCTTCCATTGTAACTGATAAGGTATCTTCATACCCTAAACAAACCATTCCTAAAGAATCCCCTACTAAAATTCCATTTATCTCTGCTTCATCAATTATTTTTGCTGTTGAATAATCATATGCCGTAAGCATAGAAAGTTTCTCATTTTTTTGTTTAGCTTCTTTAAAAGTAACTACTGTATTTTTCATAATCATTCTCCCAAATATTCTTCTAAATTTTTATAATCCCTATTTAAGTTTTTTACTTTTGCTATTTTTAATATATTTCTTGATAATAATCTATATAATTCCTTATCCTCTTCTCTCAAAACATTTAAATGATTAATAACAGTAACTAAATCACCTCTTTCTACTGGTCCTGTTAAGCTATCAATAACCCCTTTCTCCTTAATGTTCTTTAAATTAAATTCTATTAATGGATAAAGTGCTTTCATAGCTGTTTCTTTTGTAAATCCACAATCTTCAAGATAATTAAGTGCATTGTTAATTAACCCTAATATAAGATTGCTAACTGTTACTGATGCAGCATGATAAAGTGATTTATTTTCCTTTGAAATAATCGCTACATCATTTCCTAAACTAGAAAAAAGATGCTTAAAATATTCAATATGTTTATTGTGTCCTTCAATTGTAATAAATGCTTGAGATAAATTTTTGTAAGAATTATATTTGTCTGAAATAGCAAACATTGGGTGAATAGAATAACCATAGGCACCATGATTATTTATATTTGAAAAGATTTCTGAAGAAATAGAGCCACTACAATGACATATCAATTTATCTTTGATTGATAACCTATTAATTTTATTCCAAACTCCTTGTATTTCACTATCAGGTGTTGTAATAAATATAGCATCACTATCTTCAATTAACATTTCTAAGTTGTCATATTTTTTGGTACCTGTAAAGATTGCAGCTTCTTTAGCTGAATGCTTGCTCTTACTATAGTACCCATTTAAGTCTATATTATTTTCTTTTAGATATTTTCCTAAGGAAAAGCCAACCTTTCCTGCTCCAATAAATCCAAATTTCATAATTATCACCCCCTAAAAGAGCATGATAGTAATTAGTCTCATTCAAAATTGATATGAGCTATTTCTTTTAATCTTTAAATTTTCAAATATATAAGGTGCGGTTTAATTAAAATACCACCCGTATTAAATCTATCATATTTCTAAAATTTGTCAATATTTATTGTATGATACTTAATTTCTATTTTATTAAATATAAAATCCACTGGTATAACTAACTTTAATTTCTTTTATGCATAAAAAAGGGGGCTGTCGCACTAAAGCTTTTATACACAATATATTGTTTTAAAAAATAAAAATTAAACAATATATTGTAGTATTTATTCTTAATGCTACATCCCTCTTTATATTACTTTTATTATCTTATTACTTCTTTTCCACCCATGTAAGGTCTTAATGCTTCTGGAATATTTATTGATCCATCTTCATTTAAGTTATTTTCTAAAAATGAAATTAACATTCTTGGTGGAGCAACAACTGTGTTATTTAAAGTATGTGCAAAGTACTTTCCTTTTTCTCCATTTACACGAATCTTCAATCTTCTAGCTTGTGCATCACCTAAATTAGAACAACTTCCAACTTCAAAGTATTTCTTTTGTCTTGGAGACCATGCTTCTACGTCTATAGATTTAACCTTAAGATCTGCTAAATCTCCTGAACAACATTCTAATGTTCTAACTGGGATATCTAATGAACGGAATAAATCTACTGTATTCTTCCATAACTTATCAAACCATTCTTTACTTTCTTCTGGCTTACAAACAACTATCATTTCTTGTTTTTCAAATTGATGAATTCTATAAACTCCTCTTTCTTCAATTCCATGAGCACCCTTTTCTTTTCTGAAACATGGTGAATAACTAGTTAAAGTTTGAGGAAGATTTTCTTCTTTTATTATAGTATCAATGAACTTACCAATCATAGAATGTTCACTAGTTCCTATTAAATATAAATCTTCACCTTCTATTTTATACATCATTGATTCCATTTCAGCAAAGCTCATAACACCTGTAACAACTTCGCTACGAATCATAAATGGAGGTATACAATATGTAAATCCTCTATCAATCATGAAATCTCTTGCATAAGAAAGTATTCCTGATTGTAATCTAGCAATATCTCCCATTAAATAATAAAATCCATTACCAGCTACTTTTCTAGCACTATCTAAATCTATACCATTTAATTTTTCCATTATTTCTGTGTGATAAGGTATTTCAAATTCTGGAACTACTGGTTCACCAAACTTTTCAACTTCTACATTTTCACTATCATCTTTTCCTATTGGAACACTTGGATCTATGATGTTAGGAAGAACTAACATAATTTTTCTTATTTTTTCTTGAAGTTCAGTTTCTTTAATTTCTAATTCTGCAAGAGCAGTAGCTTGAGCATTAACTTTATTCTTTAATTCTTCAGCCTCTTCTCTTTTTCCTTGAGCCATTAATGCTCCAATTTGTTTTGAAAGTGTCTTTCTGTTTGATCTTAAAGCATCAGCTTCTTGTTGTGCTTTTCTATTTTCAACATCTAATGCGATTACTTCATCAACTAAAGGAAGCTTTTGATCTTGAAACTTATTTTTAATGTTTTCTTTAACTATCTCTGGATTTTCTCTTACAAATTTTAAATCTAGCATAATATCCTCCATATTTATAATAAATTTTTTAATAAAAAAAGAGCCTTCTACTCCCTATAAAGGGACGAAAGACTCCGTGTTACCACCCTAATTGATAATAAGTAACTTATTATCCACTCATATATTTTAACGACAATGCCGTACTGCTCATCACAGTCCCTCCAAGGTGGATTCATAAAATAATCATATTAGTTCTCACCAACCACTAACTCTCTGAAATTACTTATTTTATTACTAGCCTTTTCAACGGTTTAATTTAATATATTATTATCTTTAATATATTATAATAATATATGTTCTGTCAATATATTTCCATATATTAACTTTATTTTGATAAAATATCTTTTGTACAAATTATATCTAAGCCTGTATTCAATATATTTTTACATATTATACTTCCCTTTTTAATAGGAACACTTACATAAAGCCTACTGATGACTTTTGATAACTGTATCCATTTGCTTTTTTCTACTTCTGCACTACTTTTCACCGGAATAACCTTATATCTTTCACTACCTTTTACTCTGACTACTGAAGTGAATATCTCTTTATTATCCATACTTTCCCCTTCTATATATCTTTAAACTCTTTTATTCTACTATATATTATTTTTGAATTTTTTGAATCATCTACTATATCAGTTATCTTTTTATCTAATTCTCTTGCTAATATGCTTATTATCTTTTCATTGCAATATGAACCATGACAATTACCAAAACCTGCACCAGTTCTTCTTTTTACACCTTTTACAGTTCTAGCACCCAAAGGTCTTCTGATACAATCCACAATTTCACCTTCACTTACATTGTTGCAGTTGCATATTATCTTTCCATATCTTCCATCAACCTTAATAGCTTCATTTAATTCTTCTCTATTCATTTGTCTTAATCTATAAAAATCTCTTCTTTTATCAATGAAATTTTTCTTTAATGTACAATTTAAATTATTAGTAAGAGTATCACATATCATCTTTGCTAAAGCTGGTGCTAATGTTATCTTACCATAATGAGTTCCTATTATACTTATATATCCTTTATCTATCTCACTATCATCTACAACTATTGAATCCTTATCATAGCTCTCTCTAAATAAATTATTTATAATACTCTTATTTAAGTCCTTCAGCATTACTCCAACATAGCTTAGATTATCTTCTAAACTAGTTTTTTCACTACTTTTTACACCAATTAAAGAACCTCCATTAATAACTGGTGTAGAAACAACAAAAGTATCCTTATCAAAGGTCTGTGTTACAACATTATTTAATTTATTTTTATATTTATCATCAACTAATATATATGACATATTCTTAAAGCTATCTTCTTCCGCTTCAGAAATCTTTTCTTTGACAACACCTTTTTCATTTATATATATTTCATCTGCAATAGTATTTATAACTACTTTACAAGTGAATTTATTTCTATTGGTAGCTACTCTAAATCCCTTATTTATTTTTTCTATATTTAAAACTTCTTCTTCTAATCTAAAGTTAACACCATTTTCTGATGCTACTTCTGCATAAGCAATAGCCAAATCATATGGTGCTACAATTGCAACATTTTTTGAGTATAGTCCTTTTTTTATATCAGTATTTATATTAGGCTCTATCTTTTTAACTTCATCACCATTAATTAGGCATATATCATCAATACCTCTCTTAACAGCTCTATCATACATTTCTTTTAGCTTAAGTACGCCATTATCATCATTTACTACTCTCAATGCTCCAATTCTTTTAAAAGGAACATTAAATCTACTACATAAATTCTCTAATAAAGTGTTTCCAATATACTCTAGGCCTGACATAACATTATTAGATGTCTCTGATCCATCATAAACTATAGCAGTATTAACAAAAGATATATCATCTGCTATATCATATTCCTTTTCTATTACTGCTATATTTAAATTATATTTGGATAATTCATATGCTGCAGCACAACCTATGATTCCTCCTCCTAATACTAAAACATCATAATCCATATTTTAATTTCCCCTATTCTATAAAATAAATCCCTTTTCACTTAATTCACTCTTTATAAGTTCCATATTTTCTTCTGAATCTGCTGATATGGTATGAAGGTGAACTCCATTAGTTAATGCTGATAGTGGTTTTGCATCTATTTTTTCAAAATAGCCTGTAAATTTATTTAAATCATTAAGATTCTTTATTTTTAATATACCTCTTATTTCTCCATATAAAGGATGTTCAACAATTACATCTTCTATTATTCCACCATACTTTACAATTATCTCTAATTCATTTTCCATTTCATCTTCAGTATGATTTACTGCTATAACTGACTTTATTCTATTATCTAAATTATCATTTATCATATATCCATCAGGCGTTGCTATAATATTTTTACCTGCTGCCCTTAAGATTGCTATATCTTTTACTATTACTTGCCTCGTAACATTAAAATATATTGCTAATTCAGAGCCTTTTATAGCTTTCTTTTCTTTAACTAGATTCCTTATTATTTCCTCTCTTCTTTCGTTAGCTGTCATTGCTCCACCTCAAAACTAGTTCTTATTATCACTTTCTCTTATTATATCTAGCAATTTATTATTACCAGAAAATTTATCATTATGATGAAATTCTATTGCTTCTAAAAATTCCTTATCATATTTATTATATTCTTTTAATAATGTTGCTCCCTTTTCTCCATGATTATAATAGATATCTATATTTTTTATATTATCTAATCTTCGTAACTTTCCATTAGTTATCTTATTTAAAATAACTAATATAGATTTTTCAAATATATTTAAACTATGTTCTCCTTTACCTATATCATGAAGTAATGAAATCTTCCCAATTATTTTATCATCTATTTTAATATTTTTTTCTTTTGATATATTTATTGCATCTTTACATACCCTTATACTATGATGCTTCTCATTATGTTTTAATTTATTAAATAATTCTTTTTCTTTAGAGTCTAAAAATTTATCTACATATTTATAATCTATTTCCTTAAAGTTAGACCCTATTGCCCATAAAAATTGTTTAACTCTATATAACATATATATTTCCTCTTTATGTTTGCTTTTAATTTAATAATAACATTAAATATTTACTAAATAAATATTTATATAACAAAAAAAGTTACGATATAAATCGTAACTTTTATGGTGGAGATAAAGAGATTCGAACTCTTGACCCCCTGCGTGCAAGGCAGGTGCTCTCCCAACTGAGCTATACCCCCGTATGGTGGACCTTCAGGGACTCGAACCCCGGACCTACCGGTTATGAGCCGGTTGCTCTAACCAACTGAGCTAAAGATCCTAGTTGGAACCTGGCAACGTTCTACTCTTCCACACAGTTCCCCGTGCAGTACCATCGACGCTGTAGAGCTTAACTTTCCTGTTCGGAATGGGAAGGAGTGTTTCCTCTACGCCATCATCACCAGATGCTATGATTCTCCAAATCTTCGATTTGGCTAAGAATCTTGTACTCCTCGACTCTTCAGAGCGAGTTTTCTTTTTCAAAGAAGCTTGTTCTCTGAAAATTGCATATAAATGATAATCTATTTTTATTGGTCAAGCCCTCGACCTATTAGTATCAGTCAGCTAAATATGTTACCACACTTACACCTCTGACCTATCAACCTCGTGTT
>NZ_JACOOQ010000011.1 GCF_014287815.1 Clostridium lentum | reverse complement strand
TTATTTTCATATATTTTTAAGAACCCATGCCAGTGATCTTCTAGTATTATTTTTATTTTACCTTTTTTCATATGTAAAAACCTCTAATTTATAATTAATAAATTTAACATATTTAAAGGTTGAAAGCTAGATAACATCTAACTTTCAGTCATCGAAAATTTTATACTTTCCTGTACTTTAAAAAATAGCCATGGATATTTTCCATAGCTATTTTACTATAACTAAAAATATATTTTCTTTTTACTCATTCCTATATTTAAAACAATTCCTAAAGAAAGAATTGTTGTTAAAAGAGAACTTCCTCCATAGCTTACCAATGGAAGCGTGATTCCTGTTATCGGCATAAGGCCTATTGTCATTCCAATATTTTGTGTTATAGCAAAAAAGAAATAGGACACCATTCCAATAGATACACATCTACCAAATATATCCTTGGAATTTTTCGCAATTTTTATCATTCTGGATATAAGAATACCATAAAAACTTAATAATATTATGGCTCCTATGGTTCCCCATTGCTCTCCTATTTGAGCAAAAATGAAGTCAGTTTCAACTTCTGGCACATATTCTGAGGCAAAACCACCAGTACCATCATTACTATAACTATTATGTGCTCCAAAGAATCCTCCTGAACCTATTCCAATAAGCGATTGCCTTAAGTGATATCCTGAATCAGAAGTATCAGTATCTGGATTCATAAATGATGTTATTCTTGTTTTTTGATAATCTTGAATAAGTCCTGAATTCCATAATAAAACTACTGCTAAAAGCATTGACCCAAGACCATAAAGTATTACTCTTTTATCAAGTCCTCCTATAAAATAAACACCTAACACCATAAAAAATAATACCATGGTCATCCCCATATCTGGTTGAATAACAATAAGTGCTGCTGGAATTACAGCATATATAGCTAAGGTGAAAAAATTTTTCACCGTATTTATATTGCCTTCCATTTCTTCAAGTTTTCGTCCCATCATCATAATAGTTGCAACCTTAGCAATTTCTGCTGGTTGTAGTGATATAACTCCTAAATCTATCCATCCTTGAGCTCCATTTACTGTTTTTCCTATAACTAAAACTAGTACTAATAATACTATTGATCCACCATAAAATAAGTTGGTAAATCCTTTTATTGTATTATAATCAGTTGCTAAAACAAAATATAAAGCAACTAAGGAAACCAAAAAAAATATTGATTGTTTCTTTAAATAAGCTATTCCATAATTACCCTTAGTAGCTAAATATATATTAAGAATACCAAATGAAACTATACATATGATAGAAAAAAGCATCCACTTATCCAACTCTTTAAATTTTTTTAAATCAAGTTTAAAGCTTGGTATTACTTTCACTTTTTCACCTCCACAACTTATCATCTTATTATATAATAATTGACCGTTTTTCTCTATAAAATTTATGTAAATATAAAAGTTCTTTAAGCTTTCTGTAAGAAAGTAAACTTAAAGAACTTTATTTTTTACTTTAAACAATTGTTAGTATATAAAATTTATCTTCCACGCATATTTTTTATAGGAATATTTGCTACAAGAGCAGGTCCATTACCTGTTTCACTTGTTTCAGTCCTATTTAATGCTATTTCAACATCATCTGCATCAATCTCAATATATTTTGATAATACTTGTAATATTTCTACTCTTATTTTGTCAATAGTTTCTGGGTCTATATCCCCTCTATCGTGAATAAGTATTAATTTTAATCTATCTTTTGCTACATCCTTAGGAGTCGTTGTCTTATTATGAAAAATTTTTAACAAATCCATCATTCTTACCTCCTAATTCTTTTTAAATATTTTTATTAATTTTGAAAATATACCATTAGACTCTTCACTTAAATCTAATAGTGGAACATCTTCTCCAATAATTCTATTGGCAATATTTCTAAATGCTTTTCCTGAAATAGATTTATCATCTAAAACTATTGGCTCTCCTTTATTGGTTGATACAGTTATATTTCTATCATCTGGTACAACACCTAAAAGCTTCACTGATAAAGTCTCTATAATATCAGGTACATCAAGCATATCTCCTCTTTTTGTCATTTCATAGTTTAATCTATTAACTATTACTTCATGTTTATCCAATCCTTTAGCGTCTAGTTTTCCAATTACTCTATCTGCATCTCTCACTGATGTAATTTCAGGGTTAACTACCACTATAGCTCTATCAGCTCCAATAACAGCATTTTCAAAGCCTTGCTCTATTCCTGCTGGTGAATCAATGATAACATAATCAAACTCTTCCTTTAATGTATTTACTATGGATAACATGTCTTCTGACTTTATATCATCCTTATCCTTAGTTTGAGCAGTTGGAAGTAAGAATAAACTTTGGTATCTTTTATCCTTAATAAGTGCCTGCTTTAATCTACATCTATTTTCAATAACATCCATTATTGTATAAACTATTCTATTTTCTAATCCCATTAAAACATCAAGATTTCTTAATCCTGTATCTCCATCAACAACCACTACCTTTTTTCCGATAGCTGCAAGTGCTGTTCCTATATTAGCTGTTGTTGTAGTCTTTCCTACTCCACCTTTTCCAGATGTTATTACTATAGAAACTCCCATTTTTTTATCCCTCCAAAATTAATAACTATACTTATTTGGTAAATATGGCTCAACAATTATCATTCCATCCTTAACCCTAGCCACTTCAGGATAAGGAGGTTTAACATCATCAGGAGATACTGTAATTAAATCTCCAATTTGCAGAAGTTGAGGCTGTAGTATAAATGCAGCTATTATCGCTTCTCTATTGCCTCCAATACCTGCTCTTACACGCCCTCTTATGCTTCCAAGAACTATAATATTTCCACCTGCTGATACTTCTGCTCCACTATTAATATCACCAATAACAACAATATTACCTTTACTATTAATACACTGGCCACCTCTTATGGTTTTTTTTATAAATTTAGTTCTTCCTTCATATATACCTGTAAAGACTGCATCAGCTTCTATTTTTCTTTTGTTTGTATCATCAAATATACAATCTCTTATATGTATTTCTTCAAATAGCTTATCTTTCAATTTGGCTATTTCACTATCTGATACATTCTTAAGGTTTGCTATAATTTTTATTATAGAATTTTTATAAAACCCTTTTCCTATAGATAATACGCTTATAATTTCTGCAATAACTTCATCGAAATTTATAAATTTATCTATATTAACTATAACACTTATGCCCTCTTTATCACCTTTTATTTCAATTCTATTTTCCTTCATTGGTTACCCTCCACCAATTTCATACACTTTTTATTATAATTATACCATATATCAACAGTTAATAACATAATATACTATATATTTATAATTTCTACTAACTTTAACATAGTTTTTTTATTTTATCTTTTCTATATATATTATTATCGAACATTGTTTTAAAAAAATAATAGAGTTATCAAAAAATTGATAACTCTATATAATTATTGTGTACTTTCAGTTGCATCACTTTCCACATTATGGCTATTTTCTTCCTGATTTTCTTTATTATCATTTAGCCCATTTGCTACATATTTTTGATAACTTTCTGAACTTTTAGTATAAGCTGAATAGTTGCTTTCTAATAATTCCTTAAAGAATGCTTCATATATAGCTAGATGAATAGTTGCTCCTTCACTACCTTTATTACCATCATATAAAGTTGAGAATATAGCAATTTGTGGATTATCCATTGGTGCAAAACTTATATAGTTACCATATGGTCTTCTTCCTATGACTGTATAATTTTCTTCACTACCAAAGTCTGCTGTACCTGTTTTACCTGCTACAGCAATTGGAAATGAATTAAAACTATTATAAGCTGTACCATTACCACTATAAGTGTTAACCATCCTCATACCTTCTTTTACAGCTTGTAAGTATTCACTAGGTATGTCTAATTTATCCACTACTTCTGGTTCAAACTCTTCAATTACTTCTCCATCTGGCGAAGTAATTTGATCAACAAGCCTAACCTTATATCTTGTTCCCCCACTTGCTAACGTGGCAACATAATTAGCTAATTGTAATGGCGTAAAAGCATTCATGCTTTGACCAATAGCATCCTTAACTATTTCTGCATAAGTATCTATCTGAGTACTCATGTCGCTTATAGTGTATTGTGCTATAGCATTAGCTATTATCTCTGCTTGTTCATCAATACTAGTCTTACTACTTCTAGTACTATTATAACTTTCTAATGATGCTTTATATTCATCAGAAAGTTCCATTATAGATTTTATATAACTTATTAATTGACTAGCAAAGTCATCAGCACTTGTAAGCTGTGCATCTGTACCCACTAGCTCTAAAGCTTTATTAATTTGAGCCTTCAAGTCTGACTTTGCATTAGCTAATGCTTCACTATCGGTATCATTTTTAGAAATATTCAACGGTGCATAATAGAACATTCCATTATAGTTTCCAGTTTTCAGACTATCTACTAATGTATACATAGGTGTATCAAGTATTCTATTTTTCCATGACTTAAAGTTATATGTCTGGCCGAAGTTTTCTTCTATTTCTATACCTGTAGAAGCATTGCCACCTTCTGTTACTCCAAGTCCAAATTTATAAGCATAATGAGCAATACTATCTAGTGCTGCTACTCTTTCTTTTTCATCATTAGAATTTCCACCATTTTTAAGATATAGTTCATACCCTACATTGTGGAAGAAGAAGTTTGATGAATGCATTAAAGCTTCTCTTACTGAAATAACTCCATTTCCAGTCTTTTGAAAGTTGTATTGTGTAAGATTTCCTACCTTCCACACTCCTGTATCATTTACCGTTGAACTAGTGCTAATTACTCCCTCCATAAGACCTGCAATTGCAGTTAATGGTTTAAATACAGAGCCTGGTGGAAGAAGTGCTTGTGTTGAATAATTGAACATTGCCTTTGGATATAAATCATAGGTATCTTCTCTTGTTCCATCTTCATTTAATGGAAATAATTCATCAATTGTTGATGTTGCACCAGTCTTAGCTATATGCTCAGCAGCAAAGGCTTTATAATCTGGTGAAAAGTATTGTTCATATAATTCATCACTTAATTGTCCTGTAGCAAAATCATTAGGATTAAATGTTGGGTAGCTTGCCATGGCAAGTACTCTTCCTGTACCAACTTCAATGGCCACTACTGAACCTCTAGTAGCATTAGACCTACCATTACCGTAATCTTTATTAGTTACATTAGCATCAACACGAGCTAAGGTATCTTTTAGTGCCTGTTCAGCTGCATATTGTACATCTTTATCAATGGTAAGATGAATATTATTCCCTGCATAAGATTCAAGCTTAAATAACTCTTCGGTAGTTCTACCTTCTGAATTAACTTTTACAGTAGTCCCTCCATCTTTTCCCTTAAGCTGTTCTTCAAAGGCAGCTTCAATTCCTGCTGCTCCAACTAAATCTGTGGATGCATCATATCCCTTTAGTTCATATATTTCTTCTTCAGTACTTGTTATCGACGAAACATAACCAAGTATTGATGATGCTACTGATCCATATGGATAATATCTAACTGGCTCTAAGTCAACATCTATCCCTGGAAGCTCATTTAACATCTGATAAAATATAAAAGCAGTATCCTTAGTTATATCACTGGCTATGGTAACTGATTTATATCCTTGATAACTCTGAAGATTTATAGCATCTTTAACTACCATATATTTCCTTATATCTTCTATTGAATATTTCTCTAATAAATCTTTTGTGATAGTCTTTCCATCAACATCCTTATACTTAGCAACAATAGCATTATATTCTTCCTTAGTATAATTTTCTGGAAGAAGCATCTTATACATTCCGTATAGCTCTACTAAATAATAAAAAGTATCCTCTGGTGTTATTTCTAATAACTTTTCATTTATATTAGCAAGTTCTTCATCAGTAAAATCACCATCATGATTTTTATATAACTTTTTTACTACTTCATCTTTTAACCCTCTATCGTTTTTAAATAAAAGTTCTGTAGCTTCCTTCACATCACTATTATCATTTTTAAAAGCAAAATAAAACTGTCCATTTGAATTAACTTTTAAAAGAAGATCATCTTCAAAATTTTCTCCATTTTCACTAAGTACTTTAAATACCTTATCTAAAGTACTAAATATTGCATTTGCAGATTCAGTAGTTTGCATATAAGTAAGTACATAAGTCTGCTCACTAGTTGCTAAAATATTTCCATCACTATCATAAATTATTCCTCTTGGAGCACTTTCTGATATAAATTTTGTGGAACTTGTATCTGCCTTCTCCTTGTAATCATCATATTTATATACTTGAAGATATAAAAGCTTAGAAAATAAGCTTGTAAATATCACTGCCATAATTATATATAACACTGTATATCTTGATATGGTCTTTTTCTTTTTTGGTTTATTTACTATCATTTAAACCTCCATCTATCATTATCCATATATTTATCGCAAGTAGCTAAAACTATATTATAAACAACTATCATAATAATGGAGTTGTAACATGCTGCTAAAATAGTAGCACTATAATTGATACTTTGATTAAATAATCTTAATATTATGGCTACAAAAAAGCCCTTTATTATGGATAATACTAATGTAGATAAAACTGGAACTATCTTATTTCCCTTTAAAATGTTTTCTCCTATTTTTGCCGCTAAAAAGCATAATAATAGATTGCTTAAAGAATTAATGCCAAATCCCTTGACAAAGTATATATCCTGAAGTATTCCACTAATTACCCCTATAAAAACCGCTTCATTTTTTCCACATACTATTGAATAAGCTATTGCAAAAATAAATAAAAGACTTGGATAACTGCCCATTATTTGATAATTAGGTAATAAGGAATTATCTAAGACTAAAAGGAAAATTGAAATAAGTATTATAAATATCTTTTTCATACATTTTCCTCCTAATCGTATTCAATTTCATCAATATTACTGTTAGGAATTACTACAAATAATTCTTCCACTTCATTAAAGTTAACAAAAGGCTCAACTACAGCACTTTTCATAACCCTAACATTATCTTCTTCCACTGATACAACAGTACCTACTGGTATTTCCTTTGGATAAATCTTACCAAGTCCTGATGTTATAATGATATCGCCTTCTTTAACATCTGAGCTTATTGGAAGATTATACACTACAGTCATATTGTTATCTTTCTTATCACTTAATCCTTGAAGCACCCCAGTGGCTTCTCTTGTCTGTTGATCCATTACAGCAACAGCAATATTTTCATTAAGTATACTTTGAACTATAGCAAAGTTACTAGCTACTTTTGTTACTTTTCCAACTAACCCCTTAGAACTTACTACTACCATATTCTTATCTATTCCATCATTACTTCCTTTATCTATTATGTATCCATCTGATAAGGAATTTCCACTATATCCAATTATATTTACTCCTACATACTTATAATTATTCTTAGATTCAGTGAAATTTAAAGCTTCTCTTAAGCGTTCAACTTCATCTTTTAATGATTCATATTCAATTAATTCATTGGCAAGTTTCGTATTTTTTTTCTTTAATTCTTCATTTTCTAATTTAACTTCAGAGAAGTTTAAAAAGAAATCTACTGTTTCTTTTACTCTACTATTTATATTATATACTATTTTTTGTAAGGGACTAACTACTGTACTAACACTACTAGAGATACCATTTGCATCACTTTGCAAACTGTATATAATCATACCACAAAAGGCAACTGACAGTAAAACTATAGTTACTGCCAGTTTATTTTTAAAAGGTTTCATTATTGACCTCTTTGAGTTTTACTTAATTCATCAAAATTTTCTAGTGCCTTACCAGCTCCTAAAACAACACAATCAAGTGGTGATTCAGCTATGTGTACTGGCATGTTAGTTTCAGCGTTAATTAATTTATCTAATCCCTTTAATAAAGCTCCCCCACCTGCTAGCATTATTCCTTTTTCAATTATATCTGCTGCAAGTTCTGGTGGTGTCTTTTCCAATGTAGTTTTAATTGATTCTATGATTGCATATACCGGCTCTTTTAAAGCTTCTCTTACTTGTTCTTCAGTAATAGTAACTACTTTTGGAAGTCCAGTAATCATATCACGACCTTTAATTTCTAATGATTCATTTTCATCATCTATCTTGTATGCTGAACCTAATTGCATTTTTATATCTTCAGCAGTTCTTTCACCTATCATTAAGTTAAATTCTTTCTTAACATAAGCAATAATTGATTGATCTAATTCGTCACCAGCAACTCTTAATGATTTGCTTGTTACTATTCCACCTAAAGAAATAATAGCTACTTCTGTAGTACCTCCACCAATATCTACTATCATGCTTCCTGTTGGTTCACCTACAGGAAGTCCTGCCCCTATAGCTGCAGCCATTGGTTCTTCCATTAACACAACTTCTCTTGCTCCAGCATTTCTAGTTGCTTCTTCAATGGCTCTTCTTTCAACTTCAGTTACACCTGATGGATAACAAACTATTATTCTTGGGCTTGTAAATGCACTTTTGCTTGCAACTTTATCAATAAGCTTCTTTATCATTGTTTGAGCAACATCAAAGTCAGCTATAACTCCATCTTTTAATGGTCTTATTGCTACGATATTTCCTGGTGTTCTACCAATCATAAGCTTAGCTTCTGTACCAACGGCTAATGGTCTTTTAGTATTACTATTAATAGCTACAACTGATGGTTCACTTAATACTATTCCTTTACCTTTTACAAATACTAAAGTATTTGCTGTTCCTAAATCTATTCCCATATCTCTATTACTACTGAAAAATCCCATTTGAATTCCCCTTTCAATCTTCAATATTTAAATAATTCCTTTTTCTTTTAAACTCGTATAATTGTTTCTACCAATAATAATATGATCTAAAAGATTAATTCCCATAATTTCTCCGCACTCTTTTATTCTAATACTAACATTAATATCCTCTTTGCTAGGCTCTGGATTACCAGATGGATGATTATGAGAAATTATTATGTTTGCACTACCAAATTTAACGGCTTCCCTAAAAATTTCCCTTGGATGAATCAAAGATGAATTTAAAGTTCCTATAAAAATATCCCTAGTTCTTATAATATTATTTTTTGTATCTAATAATATTAGCTTTAGTGTTTCCTGATTTAAAACATTCATTTCATTCATAAGAAATTCTGCTATATCACTTGGTCTTGTGATTTTAAATAAATCATTTTTTGCTCTTAAAGTCTTAAACCTTCTAAATAGCTCACTTAATGCAATTATCTGACATGCTTTAACATTCTTAATACCTTTGATTTTCTTGATTTCTTCATAGCTTGCATCCAATATTTTATCTAGTCCACCTAAGTTTAATATCAATCTAGTACTTAAATCAATAACATTTTCACCTTTAGTTCCAGTTCTCAATAATATAGCTAAAAGCTCCTCATTCCCTAAGCTATCAGCGCCATATTTCACTAATTTCTCCATAGGACGCTCACTTAATGGCAAGTCACTTATCTTTATATTACCCATAAAATCTCTCCTTAATTAGTTAAGTATTTATTTTATAGATAATTTTCCCCATCGCCATTATACAAAAACTATTTAACCTCTTCTAAAATATTATTTAATAAATTTAATGGAAGTCCAACAACATTGTAATAACAACCAGTAATTCTTTCAACAAAAACCCCACCAATGCCCTGGATTCCATATGCTCCTGCTTTATCAAGCGGTTCTTTTGTAGATATGTACTTCAATATTTCTTCATTAGTCAAATCTTTAAACTTGACTTCAGTAAAAATACATTCTTTTTTTACTTTATTAGTTTTGCTATTAACAACAACAACTGCTGAATAAACCCTATGCACCTTTCCACTTAAATCTTTAAGCATCTTATATGCATCTTCTTCACTTTTAGGTTTTCCTAATATTTTATCACCATTTACAACTATAGTATCAGCTGCAATAATGATACTATCTTCACTTATTCTTGATAATACGTCTAAAGCTTTTCCTTCAGCTACTTCAATTACGTATTCTTCAACATTTCCATTAAACTTAACTTTTTCTTCATCAAAGTCACTTATTATAATGTCAAAATTGTCTATTATTCTATTTAATAGTTCCTGTCTTCTTTCAGACGCGGATGCCAAAATATATTTCATAACTTCACATCCTATTTTTTATTGATTATTTTTCCATATTTAAACTTATTTTAATCAATAAATAAAAATAAGTTTTTTTGAAAATAAAAAAAGAGTCCAACGCTTGTTATTAACCCTTAAATTTTCTTTTATATTTTATCACTTTATATGTGTTCAAACAAGCATTTTCCTCTCTATATAGAATTTTTTTATAATATTGTAAGATTTATTTTTTATAGTTTAAATTTAATTTTATATATCCTTAAAATTCAATAATATTGTATAAATATATTCCATTTCTTTAGGTACATTTGCCTTATTTATTTCTGTTTTTAAATTAGCAATATGTTCTTTTAAATTATTTAATATATCTATTTTCTCTCCTTCAGATATGTTTTCTAGCTCATTAGTCCATCCTTTAAAATCATCTGTATTAATTGACTTTACATCATCACTAACGGCTGTATCTAAAAGTCTTATATATCCATCACATATACTTGCAATCTGATATTCTACTTTATCATCATTATTAAAGGAAAATTTAATCTTTGTACACTCAATATTGCTACTTTTTAACTCACTTACAACTTCATCTACTTTATCACTTTCATATACTCCTGATAAGACCCTAAACTTATCTTCGTCTTCATATATGAATGCACTATACTTTCCACTTATGGAATTTAATATATGATTAGCATTGCTTTCATTAGAAAAATATCCACATTGGACAGTATAAAAAACATAAGTATTACTTATAGCTGTACTACTACCTCCTTCTGAATTAGCAATTTCATTGCTATTAGCTTCTATAGAAGTTTCTTTACCTCTGTTTCCTGATGGAAGCTCATTATTTTTAGTTAATATGCTAAAAGCCACATATGCTAATGTAATACCACAAATCCCTGCTCCCACCACAGTTCCTACTAATTTTAATATAAATCTAAACAAATCATTATTTTTACTTTTCTTATAGTTATATCTTGTATACCTCATTTTCTCATCCACCACCTCTTATATTTTTATACTTAATATATATTCTCTTTCTTTGGTGGATATACTAACATCTTTTAAATTATGTTACACATTTCATTGGTATCATAATTAAGTCAGCATATACTTTCAGTAATACTCTAATTAAGTCGTCACAATTGACTAATGAAACGCTTATGTCTCTATGCTAATAAGCTAGTTAAATTTTCAAATTCAAGCATTAAAAAAATAGACCTTTCGGCCTATTTTTTTATTTAATTGATTTTAAAATTTCAACTAAGTATTCATAGCAATTTTTAACTGATGAAATACTCATATGCTCTTCTGGTGTATGAACATCATATAAATTTGGTCCAAAGCTTATCATATCTAAATTGCCTAACTTTTCATTAAATAATCCACATTCAACACCAGCATGGATAGCTACAATTTCTGCTTCTTTTCCATACATTTCTTTATGTACAGATTGGCATATTTCTCTTATCTTTGAATTAGAATTATATTCCCATGCTGGATATCCTGAATTACATTCTAATTCTCCACCTAAAAGATTAACTATAGTTTTACTTCTTAAAACTATTTCCTCTTTTAATGAAGATACAGAACTTCTTACTGCTGAATCATACTCTACAAAACCTTCAGTAGTTGTTAAAACTCCTAAGTTAGTTGAACTTTCTACTAGACCTTCTATTTCTGTACTCTTACTATTTATTCCTGATGGATAAAGATATAATAAATTAACTGCTTTTTCTGTGCTTTCCTTTGTAAATACTTTAGATACTGCTGCAACTTCTTGTACTTCTATATTTAACCCTGCATCTTGAGCTTTTAATTCATTTTTAACTAGCTTAGCAAATTCTAAAACTAATTCTGTTGCTTTTACTAAATCACTATCAGCTACCATAATAACCGCTTCTGCTTCTCTTGGAATAGCATTATTCTTTGCTCCACCATTCATTTCACATAAAGAGTATTCAACATTATTTAAAAGATGCTTTAGGATTCTTCCTAAAATTTTATTTGAATTTCCTCTTTCTTTAATAATATCCATTCCTGAGTGTCCACCCTTAAGTCCAGATATCTTTATTTGCATTGCTTTACCATTTGTTCTTTCTTCTCTTATCACTGGAAGCTTTCCTTTAGTTCTTATTCCACCAGCACAACTTACTAAAAGATATCCTTCTTCTTCATTATCAAGATTTATTAATATCTTTCCATGGATATGTTCTGGTGAAACAGCCATAGCTCCTGACATTCCTGTTTCTTCATCAGTAGTTATTAAAACTTCTAATGATGGATGCATAACATCATCTGAAGCAAGTATAGCCATTGCATAGGCAACCGCTATCCCATTATCTGCTCCTAATGTGGTATCAGTTGCATATATGTAGTCATCTACTATTCTTAATTTTAAAGGATCTTTCTCAAAGTCATGATTTGTTCCTTTATTTTTTTCACATACCATATCCATATGCCCTTGTAATATTACTGTTGGAGCATTTTCATACCCCTTAGTAGCTGATTTCTTTATTATTATATTCAAAGCCTCATCTTGAATGCTTTCTAATCCTAAACTCTTACCAAAATTTAAAAGATAATCACTTATTCCTTTTTCATTTCCTGATCCTCTTGGAATTTGTGATATTTCTTCAAAATATTTAAAAACTAATTTTGGTTGTAAATTGTCTAACACTGCCATAATTTTTCTTCCCTTCTGCTAAATTATACTAGAATTAAAATATATATCTAAGTATATCATATTACTAATGATACTTAAATTTATTATACCTAATTTAATGCTCTATTATTTTTAAGGTGTTAATATACAAAAAAAGACAAAGATACCTTACGATAACTAATAAAAATACCTATAGGCTTAATTCCCATAGGTATTTTTATTAGTTGTCAAAAAGTCCTTTAAATAAATCTCCTAAAGTTTCACCTTCATCGCTATCATTATATGCTAAGTATTCTTGACTTTTTTCTACTGCATCTCTAATGCTTAATGATAATTTTTTATTTTCAATATCTGCATTTAAAATTTTAACCTTTACTATTTGCCCTATTTCTAAAGCTTCGCTTGGTTTTGCTATATTTTCATCAGTAATTTCATTTATATGAACTAATCCTTCAACTCCAGGGAATACTTCTACAAATGCCCCAAAGTTTAATAGCTTAGCTACTTTTCCTTCTAATACATTTCCTTCTTTTAAGCTTTCTCTATGAAGGTTCCAAGGCTCATTATTTACATCTTTTAAGATTAATGATACTTTTTCATTTTCTGCATCTACATTACCTACAAAAACAACTACCTTATCCCCTACAGAAACTACATCTTCAACTCTCTTTACCTTTTCCCATGCTAAATCACTTATATGAATAAGACCTGTTATTCCTCCAATATCAACAATTGCACCAACTTTTAATATTTTTGTAACAACACCTTCTCTTTTTTCTCCAGATTTAACATTTTTCCAAAGTTCTTTTTTATGAGCATTGTATATTTCTTCTTCAATAACTCTTCTTGAAGCAACTACTTTTCTATTTCTTAAATCTAGCTCTATAAGCTTAACTTCTAATTCCTTACCTAAAAGATTCTTTAATTCAATTCTTTCTCTTGCAGCTTGTGATGCTGGTATAAATACTCTAATCGATCCATAGTAAGCTGCTAATCCACCTTTTATTTCTTCTTTAACAACTACTTTGATTGTTTTATTATTTTTATATGCTTCTTCTAATTCTTCTTTTTCTGTGATTTGAAGAGCTCTTACTCTTGAAAGCTGTACATACCCTTCACCATCATTTGGAGATAATACATATACATCTATTTCATCTCCTGGCTTAACTACTTCCAGTGGAGAAGCATCTGCATTTGTAAGTTCTTCTCTGGAAATTACACCATCAAAGGCATAATTTATATTAACTCTTACTTCTTTTTCATCAGCATCTATTACAATACCTTTTAATATATCTCCGCTTTTGATTCTTTTAACATCAAAATCCTTTAATAATTCGCCCATTGTGCTTTCTTCTCTTTTTTCTGAATTCATTAAACTCACTTCCTTAATAAACTTTTGTATTTTATCTAATTAATTTTTGAACTTTTTCTAATCAAGTTATAGCAATAATTAATAATATCGCTTCTTTTTATTATACCTATAAAAATTCCTTCATCATCTACCACTGGCACAAAATTTTGAGTAGTTGCTAGATTTATGATACTTTCTACATCTGCATTTATTGAAACAGACTTATGTTTTATTTTTCTTGGTATATCACTTACTTTTACACATTCAGTATTTCTAAATGTTAATTCAGGAGTATTTTTAAGTTTCCATAATAAATCTCCTTCTGTTAATGTACCTACGTACTTTCCACTTTTATCAATAAGTGGAATAGCTGTATATCCATGATGCTCCATCTTCTCAATTACTTGTCTCATAGTTACATCTAGATATTCATAAATTACCTCATTCTTTGGTGTCAAAAGAAATGCAATATTCATATTTCTTACCTTTCCCTCAAATATTCAATTAATACCTTAAGACATTATTTTTCTATACATAGCAATTATATAATTTTATTATAAAACTTTCAAATGTAAATCTATACACTTGCATTTTTCTTAATAAGTCTATTTTCATATTTTAGAAATTCAATCTCATCAATAATACTGTATACTTCCCTATAGATCATTTCTCCACTTAAACTCTTCTTTACAATAACCTCTTCTAAAATCCTGCTATTACATTTGGAGCATGTCCCAATAGCGACAAATCTCCATCCTAAATTAGTAAAATTATAATCTAACTCAATATTTCTTTTACATCTAGGACAAACTGGATTAATCTTAGAATAATCCAGTTTGAAGTTTTGAAGAGATTTTATCTCCAGTGCTGGCATATCAAATATATCCTTAACAATAAATTGTTTTACTGCTCTGGCATTATATATATTCTTAAAGACGCTTAATGTATATATAGAATCATTCAAAGCATCATGAAGCTTGCTTTCATCAACTTTTATCTTTAATTGCTGAAGAGCATTTTTTAAACTAAGAATATTTTTTTTACCTAATATCTTTGTTGTATATTCCTGAATATCAAGATATCTTTCTATCCAGCTTAAATCACTATATCCATGATGATTTGCATTCCTTATTATTTCTGCAATATCATCCTTTGCCCATGAGCATATGACATCTCCTTTACCTACCATCTTCTTAAGCATATCAAGCCCTTCATTAAAACTTACTCCATTTTCTAGCTCTTCTTTCTTTATATTGGTAATACTTAGTATTTTAGGATTGACTACAGGTATTACTGATGGCTTAATATATACTTTCAAATGCTCTAAAGGCTTCATATATATATCAACTTTAATTGCTCCAATTTCAATTATTTCATTAATTAAATCTAATTCTTTTAAATTTGGCATATCTTTATATATATTTGGATAATATTTATGTATTTCACTTAAATTATTAAATTCCAAATCAATTATAATAAAAGCCACTGCTCTTCCCCCCCATATATTAACCCTTTATATTGCTTTCTTAATTATACTTCAAGTTTTACTTTTTTTCTAATTTTCTACAATTTCTATTCCTGCAAGCTTCATTAAATATTTTGCATTTTGAGTCATACTTCTTCCATTTCTTAGTTTATAATCAAATTTAATCTTATCATCTATATAGTATTCTTGGAAATTAAAATTAATAAGCCAATTGTGTATGTTTTCTAAATCACATAACTCAAAGTCATGAGTTGAAACAAGTCCAATACCACCACTTTTCACCAATTGCTCAATCAATATTTTAGCTCCATCATGTCTATCTTTCGAATTTGTTCCTTTAAATATTTCATCTAAAAGAAAAAATACCTTTTCCCCACTTCTGGCAGCCTCTATCACTAATTTAATCCTCAATATTTCTGCATAAAATGAAGATATACTTTCTTCTAGATTATCTTGTGTTCTCATACATGTATATATACTAAAAATCCCACTATTCAACTTTTCAGCTCTCACAGGACTACCTATATATCCTAAAACCATATTAAAACCTATAGTTCTTAGGAAAGTACTCTTACCAGACATATTTGATCCTGTTATAAGAGCAGCTTTTTTGCCATGATGTAAAGCAAAATCATTACTTTCAGCTTTTTCTCCTAATAAAGGATGAGCAATCCCCCTACATTCAATGCTTCTTTCTTCAGTAAAGTCTGGATATGACCACTTTGGATTATCAAATGCTATATTAGAAATACTAATTAGAGCTTCAAACTCAGCTATAGTTTTAATCCATGTTCTAATCTTAAACCCATTTTTTCTTCTCCATTTTTCAAGATTATATAGAACAAATATATCACTTAGCATAAACACATTTAAAAGTAGATAATATGCATTAGCATTACTATCTCCTATCCAATTAACAATATTTTTAAGCTTATTAATTTCCACCATGCAGTTTTCTCCACTATTTATAAGCTTTTCTTTTAATTTAACAAGTTTTCTTGTAGAAAACTCTTCACTACTTAATATTCTTAATATCTTTTCATATTGAATAATGGCATTTTTATTTTCCAAGATAATATTTATACTATCACTTAAATTCTTCGTTAATAGCTTTACCACAAGATAATTAACAAATAAATCTAAAATTAAATAATTTACAGGTACCCTTCCAGCAGCTGTAAGATATAAAAACAGCAAGGTAATAGTGATAAATAAATATGGTACATATCTTACTGTAAAACTTATCTTTTCCTCCTTTTCCATCCAAGCTAAAAACTTATCCACTGAATGCTTATCTTTTTTTCCTTTATTAAAGGATATATAAATATTTTCACAAAACTCTCTCTTTCCACTAAGTTCCTTAATAGCTTCTTGTCTATCCTTTATTATTTGCTTATTAGGCAATGACTTAAGAGATAATATTTCAGCTAATTTTTTTCTACCAAGGGGACTTTTAGTTGTATTTATCCATTGAAATAAAGAGTTCTTACCAAATATATCTAAGTCACCACTAAAATTATGGCTGTTATTTAAAAACTCTTCTCCTTTATCCTCAAATTCCTTCCACTCTCCATTTATCCTTTTTAACCCCTTTTCATTGTATTCTAACTTCAATAAGTACTGTTCTTTTTCATTTATCTTATTATTATGGAATATAGCTGTTAAAATAAAAATTAACAATGTAGCTAAAAATGAAGCACATAAATAAATAAACTTATCAGCTTTATATAGATAGTACATTACTGCTATGCCCACAATTACTATTATTAATCTTAGCACTGCAAAAGTTAATATTATTCTTTCTAATTCTCCTAAATTTTTATTAATTTTATTAATATTACTTTCATAATACTCTTTTGGATTTTCCATATCTCTACCTCATACTTATTTTTAAATTTCATTTATAAATGAATTTTTTAACTTTATAATCAATTGTATCATAAGAGAGAATATATCATAAAAGAAATTTTTTTAAAACATTACTACTTATGAAGATAAAAAAAATAGAATATTATAAAACATATGAAGTTAAAGAATGTCTTAAGATTTTTATTAATGGAAGGTTATGGACAGCAATTTCTTTTTACATATCAGCATAGAAAAAAAATCACTTGAAGACCTTACTATAGACTTTAATTATCTTGAATTATAACAAATCCCTTGATAAAAGAAGAAGATGCATTGCTGCATCTTCCCTTTTGTAATGATAAATCAATTTTTTGGTGGTTCATCCATTTCAGTCTCCATCCTTTCAAGGCATTGACCCTCTCTTGAGATTTCATACCGTTGTGGCTTATCTTAACCCACTTTCATATTGTTCTACCATTCTCTTAACCATTTCACCACCAACGGAACCACATTGTCTTGAAGTTAAATCTCCATTATATTCTTTAAATGGTACTCCTAACTCCATTGCTACTTCGTTCTTGAATGCATTTAACCCTTGCTTTGCTTCTGGAACTAATGCTTTATTTGACATTACAGATTCCTCCTTCGGCTACCGGTCTATATAAACAAAAGTACAAGAAAATTCTTCTTTACGAATTTTTTTACCTCCTGTTTACACTATTATATTGCCCCAGTATCTTTATATTATGCATATAAAAATTTATAAAGAATAATATTTTTTTCCTAACAAAAAATAATACTGTTTATAAATATAATTTAGGAGGTTTAATATGAAAATTAAAACTATAAAATTCTGCAGTCTTTTTCTATATGTTTTACTAATTTTTCAATTAGTATCAGCCTTTCCAATATCCTTTAGCAATAAAAATGAAACTTTAATTGTGAAAGATAGTGATGCAATCACTGGACTTCCAAATCGTTTTAGAGATTTAACTAATTTAAATATTTCAGGTAGTGCACAATTTACACCTTCTCAAATAGAAAATATAAAAAACTCCATAAATAAACCTGATATATGCATAGTTGATTTAAGACAAGAATCTCATGGATTTATAAATGATTTAGCTATCAGCTTCTACAGCATTGGTAAAGATTTAAATAATGGATTTACCACAGAAGAAACCATTTCTACTGAAGATAAATTATTAAATTCCATTAAGCAAAATTCACAAATAAATATATATGATAAACTTGGTAAAGTTTTAACTAATATTACTGTTGATTCTGTTTCCACTGAAAATAATGCAATTAATAAAAATGGGTTAAAATATCAGCGTTTTGCTGTTAAGGATGGTGGAATTCCATCTACTACTGTAATAGATGATTTTGTAGATTTTATTAAAAATAAACCTGAAGGACAACATCTTCATTTCCATTGTGATGCAGGTGAGGGTCGAACTACTACTTTTATGGTATTATATCAAATTATGACTGATAACGGTAATTTATCTTTAGATCAAATTTTATGTTATCAATATAATATGGGTGGAATTACCTTGACTGATGATGTAGATAGAGCTTATTTCCTAAATGCCTTTTATAATTATGTTGAAGAAAATAAAACTGACAACTATAGTATTAAATTTTCTCAATGGATTAAACAATGAAAATACGGAGCTGAAAAAATTCAGCTCCGTATTTTTTTTAATTTTCTCTTGCAGCTAAAACAACTCTATGAATATGCATTGTTAAATATATTATCTCATCTTCATTAACTTCATAATTATAAGTATTTTCTATATATTCTTTTATCTTCAGTGCACATTTATAAGCTTCAGAATAGCTATTTTCAATAATCTTTGCAAAGATTTCATCACTAGTACTCTCATCTTTGCTATTAGTAATAATTCTCTTAGTGAAATATTTTAAATGAGTAAGCAATCTATCATAATTCAAATCATCCTCATTAAATTCTAATTGATAGTTTAATCTGATAATTTGTAAGATTTCCTTTATTATCTTAGTAGAAGTAATTGATTCAGTGGTATTTCTATTATATGCTGCATTAACAAAATGAAGTGCTATAAAGCCTGCTTCATCTTCTGGAAGATCTATTCCTAATCGTTCATTTAAATATTCAACAGCCCATAATGCCACTTTAAATTCTTTTTTATGTATTCTTCTAATTTCATTAAGTAAATCATTTTTTAAACTTATATTATTTTTAAACCTTTTTATAGCAAATGCTATATGATCTGATAATGAAATATATATTTGCTTGTCTAATTCTGTGTCTAATTCTTTAGATGCATAAGAAATTATTTCATCAGCAAGTTCAAAGACACCTTCAGGTATTTGATTGATAAGTTTTTTTATCTTATCACCTAGGGTCTTGTCTTCTACCATAAATCTTTTTTCAATTTTACTTTCGTCAATTTCTTGCCCTATTTTTTTACCAAAGGCTATTCCTTGCCCCATTAGAATTATTTCTTTCCTTGTCTTTGGTTCTATAGATACAACAACATTATTATTTAATACCTTTTCTACTATCATTGATTACCTCATCTTCTACATAAAATATAAAAACCTAA
Organism: Clostridium lentum; assembly: GCF_014287815.1. Taxonomy (GTDB): domain Bacteria; phylum Bacillota; class Clostridia; order Clostridiales; family Clostridiaceae; genus Clostridium; species Clostridium lentum. The sequence goes on along the minus strand of NZ_JACOOQ010000011.1, from coordinate 74,768 downwards.
ACTAAGCTCATCTTAATTTAGGCATCTATATTATTTTATTATATACTATCATTACATAAAAACGTTGTCAACGTATAAGTAAACCTTTTATTTCAATTGTTTTACAGGTAATAAAATAGAAAATTCACTTCCTTTTCCCAGTTCGCTTTTTACTACTAGGTCTCCTTTATGTAATTCAATTATCTGTTTAGTTAGCATTAAGCCAATTCCGCTTCCACCAAATTCTTCACTTTTCTTATTATAAGCTTGTTCAAATCTATTAAAAATTTCATTTATATCTTTTTCAGATATGCCAATGCCAGAATCTATAATGGATATTTTAACCTTATCGTTTAAATCTGATATCCTAATAATTATCTTTCCCCCTTCCGGAGTAAACTTCATAGCATTTCCAATTAAGTTTATCAAGCATTTTTCAATATCATTTATATCACATTCTATAATTTTTTCTTCAATTTCCGGATCTATAATTAATTCTATTCCTTTAGCTTCAATATATTCCTTCATAGAAAGAGCTAAATCTTCTACAAAGAATACAATTTCATGCTCCATAATATCAATATTATACATCTCTTCTTGGATTTTAGATAGATCAATTATATCATTAATAAGTTTAAGTAGCCTTTTAGAATTTCCTCTTAAGATATCCATATAGTTATTTAATTTATCTTTATCTATATTTTCATTTCTTGAATTTAAATTAGTTATAAGTTGTTCTGTAGATAATATTATATTTAATGGAGTTCTAAGTTCATGAGATAAATTCATAAAGTAATTATTTTTATCGATTTCTTTTGAATCTCTTTGTTCTTTTAAATTATTATTTTTATAACTTAATATAATTATTATACAAGTTATAAGCATTAGCAATGATATAATTGAAATTATATTTGATGTTAACGTGCTTTCTTCTATGATAAAACTATACAAGTTAGTACTTAAAATAATAACCATTAATATACTAAGAATAATCAATAAAAATTGCTCTTTATTTTTCTTCATAATTATCATATACCCCTTTTTTATAAATTATATCAATTTATCTATTATTTTACAACATATACCTTAATTCTACCTTACTAACTAAAACTTTTATATAAATTTACAAAAAAAAAGTTAGTATAAATACTAACTTTTTTGTGGCAGGGGCAGTAGGATTTGAACCCACAACCAATGGTTTTGGAGACCACTACTCTACCGTTGAGCCATACCCCTTCGACAAAAGTTATTTTATCATAGTCCACAATAATATGTCAACAAGTTTTTTCCTACAATAACAAAGTTTTTATTAATGATGAACTTAAATAATGATGAATGATGAGTGATGAATTGTGGAATAAACTCCTTTAAGGGAGTTTAGAAATATATATTTTTTAGAAACTCTATGAGTTTCAACCTTAATTCATCATTCGTAATTCATCATTCATCATTAAATAAATTTCCCTGAAATTTATTTAAGAGGCTGATTCTTCAATTATCTTTTTAAGAATGATTCCTTTTATAGCATCATAGCTTATATTGCTTGGAACCTCTTCCTTTATTGCCTTAAGTTTATTAAAGCCCACATTCTTAATGACTCCCTTTACTATTTCCTCATCCTGTTCATTAAATATATCACTAAAGTCTATTTTAAAATCTATGCTATTTCCTTCACTTATATATTTTTCAACATGAGAAATAATGGTAGTAAGCGTTAATTCTCTTTCTCCAGCAGTCTTCCTTAAACTACCACATACTCTTAACATCTCCACTGTATTTATATATGATTTTTCTTTAATATTTTTGCTACCCTCTATATTATTTTTCTTTTCTTCTATTGATATATCACTCTTAGCTTTTGATATCCATATATGATTTATATTATTACTATTTAAATAATTCATTATCTTTTCAATAAATTGCTGACCATACTTATCATATTTTCTTTCACCTACACCACTAACCTCTAACATCTGTTCTTTATCTACAGGCATTCTTGAACTTAATTCTTTTAGTGTACTGTCTCCAAATACCATATATGGTGGCACCTTTTCACCAACTGCAATTTCATGCCTTAGTCTTCTTAATATCTCAAATAATTCATTATCAACTGTAAAACTAGCCTTATTGATTTTATGTTCTCTAATCCACACAGTTCTTTTACCTTTTACTATATCCATAGAATTATTATTTAAGCTAACTACTGGATATTCACCGCCATAATTTAAATATCCTAAAGCGATTAAGGTATTGATAAACTCCGTAAGATTATCCTTTGAATAATCCTTCATTATGCCATAAGTACTAACTTCATTTAATTTTAAATCCAATAATTTTTTATTTTTTGAACCACGTAAAACATCTACAAGCATGCCAACACCATAACCTCTTTTTACCCTATATACACAAGATATAACCTTTTGAGCATCTATGGTCTTGTCTTCCTTGCTTTGCTCTGTATCACAATTACTACATTTATTGCAGTTCCCTTCATATTCTTCACCAAAATAATTAAGAATATATTTTCTATAACATTCTTGTGTATATATTAGGTTTACCATCGTCTGAAGCTTTGCATATTCCTTTTCTTTTCTAACACTGTTAGAAGTACCTATATCTATAATGTATCTTTGTGTCTGTACATCTGAAGGTGAAAAAAGCATTATACATTCACTTTCCTCACCATCTCTACCAGCTCTTCCTATTTCCTGATAATATCCTTCCAAGCTTTTAGGCATATTATAGTGTATTACATATCTGATATCAGGCTTATCAATTCCCATTCCAAAAGCATTAGTAGCTACCATCACATTGGCCTGATCATAAATAAATCGTTCCTGTGCTACCCTACGCTCTTCATCATTTAATCCTGCATGATATCTTTCACCCTTTATATTATTTGCTATAAGCATTTCATATATAATATCTACATCTTTTCTGGTGGCACAATAAATTATTCCACTGGCACCTTCGCTACTATTTATGTAATCCAAAATATACTGCTTCTTCACTACAGCTTTTTCTATGGTTATTTTTAAATTCTTCCTATCAAATCCAGTGATAAAAATTTTCGGTTCATTAAGCCTTAATAGATTTATAATATCTCTTCTGACTTCCTCAGTGGCAGTAGCTGTAAAAGCTGTTATTATTGGTCTATATACTAACAAATCAATAAACTTACTTATCCTTCTATAACTACTTCTAAAATCATGTCCCCATTGTGATATACAATGTGCTTCATCTACAGCAATTTGTGATATTTTTACCCTTGTTATCAAATTTAAGAATTCTGTTGATTCCAATCTTTCTGGTGCAACATAGAGAATTTTCACCTCATTTTTAATTACATCATTTAATATACTCTTAATTTCGTTCTCACTTAAGGTTGAATTTATATATGCACTTTTAATCCCCATATTTTTAATATTATCAACTTGATCCTTCATTAAAGATATTAAGGGAGAAATTACAATAGTAAATCCATCTAATATAAGGGCAGGCACCTGATAACATATAGATTTTCCGCCACCAGTTGGCATAATTGTTACTACATCTTTTCCCTCTAAAATAGACGTAATAATTTCCTCTTGCCTTTCTCTAAATGAATCATATCCATAATATTCTTTAAGGACTTCTCTTGCTCTATTTATCATCTTATCACTCCTGACTATTCTTTTTTATTTAAAATTATTAACATTCTTTATTTTTCTATTCAAACATTTGTTCGTTTTTATATTATAAGCATTAACATGAATAATACTTGCTAAAGCAATCATATTACTATGTTAATGCAGACTAATTATAAATCATAAACTTTTTTTATTTTCTTCTATAAATTAATTATACATATAAAACTTGTCCTACATATATCAAATTTGCATTGCTTATATTGTTTAATGATACTAAATTTACTACTGTTGTGCCAAACTTTGTTGCTATAGAGCTTAAAGTATCACCTTCCTGTACAATATAAGTTCTACTACTATTTCCTGATGATGGTAACTTTAAAACTTGACCTACATATATCAAATTAGGATCACTTATATTGTTTAATGATACTAAATTTGCTACTGTTGTCCCAAATTTTGTTGCTATTCCGCTTAAGGTATCTCCAGCTTGCACTACATAAGTTATTCCTTGACCTAATCCTGAAGAAGACTTATCTGAAAAATATAAAATTTGCCCTACTGTTATTAAGTTAGGATTAGAAATATTATTCCATCTTACAAGCTGATCTACTGTAACACCAAAATCATTGGCAATGGCACTTAAAGTATCATTACTCTTCACTGTATAAGTTCCATCTAAATTCTTTGTTCTTCCTACTGGTGCTGGAGTTACTCCACCTGTACTTTCTCCGCTGCCTGGAGTTCCAATAAACATTCCATCATAAAAAGTATTTAAATCTACATATGCATTTATTCCAGGAATTATCCCTTGATCTGAATATTGATGTCCTACAAATCCAGTCCAAATACCTCTTAGTGTTGGAGTTGATACATAATAATGAGCAACCCAAAGTCCATAATTTAAAAGATTTATATCTATAAGATTATCTCCAGCAAAATATGCACCTGAATATATTACACAATCTAATCCTAAAACTTGCTTTACCCTATTAATAAATAATAAAACCTGATTATTTATATCAGCCATTGATACTTCAACGTCAATAACAGGTTTTATGGTCATTCTATCTTTATATTTATTTATTACACTACAAAAATAATCAGCTTCTGCTATTCCTTGCCCTCTGAAGAAATGATAAAAACCAACATTAAGCCCTGCATTTAAAGCTCCAGAAGCATGGTTATCAAAATACATATTGGTATATGTGGTACTTTCAGTAGCTTTCACAATACATATTTCAACTCCACTATTTCTTACTGCCGAAAAGTCAATATCGTACCCTTGATAACTAGAAATATCAATTCCTTTATAACTACTCACGTTTTCATCCTCCTTGATTTTTATATAAGAATACTTCTTTCCTCTTATATAATATTTACATAAAGGTGAAAATGTTAAAAAATAAAAATTAATTTTATATAAATATATATTTTTACGCATAAAAAAAACTAGCAAGTATTACTTACTAGTTTTACTGGCAGGGGCAGTAGGATTTGAACCCACAACCAATGGTTTTGGAGACCACTACTCTACCGTTGAGCCATACCCCTAAGTACAAAGTATATTATATAATGAAATATTACAAAAATCAATATTTTTATTCTAATTTATATAATTCTTTTCTTTTTTATATATTTTGGATAGAATATAAGTTAGAGAAATATTAGTTTAATTTATGTAATTAAGCTTTATTGTTGAAAGGAGAGGAAATATGATTTTTTCTGTTAGTAACATAGAAGAAACTACTTCCATAGGTTATGAACTTGGAAAATTACTTAATGCTGGGGATATTATATGTCTAACTGGTGATTTAGGTACTGGTAAAACTCATATAACAAAAGGAATTGCTAAGGGCCTTAGCATTGATGAATACATAACAAGTCCAACATTTACAATAGTTAACGAATACGATTCTGGAAGATTAAAATTAAATCACTTTGATGTTTATAGAGTTTCAGACCCTGATGAAATATATGCCATTGGTTTTGATGATTATATATTTTCAGATGCAGTTTCAATAATTGAATGGGCTAACTATATAGAAGATATTCTACCAAAGGAATATTTACATATTCATATTGAAAAAAATCTTGATAATGGAGAAAATTTCAGAACCATTACATTAACACCATATGGTGAAAGATATAATTACATAAAGGAGTTAAAAGTATGATAGTTTTAAGCATGGACTCTTCATCTTTAGTTACTACAGTTGCACTACTTAAAGATGAACATTTATTAGGTGAATTTACCTTAAACTTCAAAAGAGAACATTCTGTAATCCTTATGGAAAAGATAGAAATGCTACTTAATGATTGCAATATAGATATTAGCGAAGTTGATGGCTTTGTGGTTTCTAAAGGTCCTGGTTCATTTACAGGTCTTAGAATAGGTATGGCTACAGTAAAAGGATTAAGCATGGGTTCAAATAAACCTTATCTAAGTATTTCTAGTTTAGATGCATTAGCTTATTCCCTAATTAATTTTGATGGCATAATCTGTCCTATAATGGATGCATTAAGAGATAGTGTATTCACATGCATGTATAAATCTTCTAATGGAGAACTTTCAAAAATAATTGACTATAGTGCTCTTTCTTTAGATGAACTAGTAGAAATATTGCAAGAAAAAGATAAATCTGTCATCTTTACCGGTGATGGAGTATATAAGTATAAAGAATATTTATTAGAAAAGCTTCCTAACGCTAAGTTTGCCCCTAACCATCTAAGTGTTGTAAAAGCTTCAGCTCTAGGAGAGCTAGGAATGGAACTTTTAAGACAAGGCCAATGCGATGATATAAATTCTTCACCTTTATATCTAAAGAAGCCTCAAGCAGAAAGAGAATTAGAACAAAGGATGAAAATGCAAAATGGCCATATTGTATAAGCCAATGGATTCATCCCATGTACAAGGAGTTTTTGAGTTAAGCAAAAACTCCTTTCATATTCCTTGGAGCTTAGAATCTATAAGTCAAGAGATTACTAATACTCTTGCTAGATATGTTGTTGCTATTGATTCCCATAGTAATAAAGTAATAGGCTTTGCAGGAATGTGGATTATTGCTGGTGAAGGCAATATTACAAACATAGCAGTTGATGTTGATTTTAAGCGTCTTGGCATCGGCTATAATTTATTATCTTCCTTATTTGATATCTGCCAAAAAGAAAATTGTCCAGATATAACTCTTGAAGTAAGAGTATCTAATATTGCTGCACAAAAGCTTTATGCCAAGGCAGGATTTATTAATGAAGGCATAAGAAAAAAATATTATGATGATAATGGCGAAGATGCCATGATTATGTGGAAAAGAAACATTATATAATTTAAATTATATTAATTTTTAATTCATATTACTTCTCTTAAACGTATAGTATAGTTAATAAAGTGTATTAAGTGGAGGTATTTATATGGAAACTAATGCTGGTTCTACTCTTTTACCTGTTATTAAAATTATAAATAATACTACGAAAGAACTTACTAATGTGGTATTATCTTATGAAGGTCTTAATGACTCTTCAATACAAATTAGCAAATTAAATACTAACTCAGAAATTATTACAACCATAAGTACATCATTTGTTAAAGATACTGTGAACCTTATACTAAGCTACGATCATGATAATATTCATGAAGAAAAGATAGTTTATCCTAATTTCACTGCCAATTCATTAATTAAATTGACTTTAGAAATTAGTGATGTAAATGGTGAACATAATATAGTAAGTATCATTGAAAAGGATCCTGTGGATAATCCAATAGAATTAATGAAAACAGAAAAAACAAACACTCATAAATTTATAATAATTGCAGGTATAGCTACTTTAAGTGCTCTTTGTTTATATACTATTCAAAAAATAAAAATTCAAAATGAAAATATTTAATGACAGCTATAATAGTAGCTCACTATGCAAAAAACTTCTTTAGTGCAATAATTTCTATAACTATTTCACCAAAGAAGTTTTTTTATTTTAACTATGCTATATTTCTTTTATCTCCCAATCTTGAATCAACCTTAAATATAGACATTGATAATCTTTTATATAATATAAATGTACCAATACACACAATAAGCGCCTTTATACCATTAAATGGTATAAGCCCAACAAAAACATATTTTGTTAAATCAACTTCTATTCCATAGGCTGGAAGTAAGAAGTATATATTAGCAATAATTCCTACTAATTGCATAACTAATGCACCAACTACCATCCCTGTAATAGCAGATTTCTTACTTTTATTTCTATTGTATAACCATGCCGCTGGCGTTACTAAAGCAACCCCTACTAATATATTGGCAATTTCACCTACTCCAAAAGTTGCGCTTCCTTTAAGTAATAATTTCAAAATAACTTTTAATACTACAATGATTCCACCAATAACTGGTCCATAAGCAAATCCCCCTATTAATGCTGGAACTTCACTAAGATCAATCTTTAGCCACGGAAATATAGGTACAATTGGAAAGTCAAAATACATAAGTACTACTGCAATTGCCACTAATAACGATATTTTTATGCTTTTGTTTAAATCTTTTCTTTTATTCATATATAATCCCCCTTTATCTCTCAGTGGAGGTATAAGTTTTGTTTCATTTATATTTTTATATCCTAGAAACTTTTTATACTTTAAATTAATGCACAGGCATAAAAATATCTTGCTGTAATAAAAAATCCTGATGCTATAAAACATCAGGACGTAATTAACTTTATTTTAAATATAAATAAAACTTACTTATTGCCTTCTTTCATCCAGACTATACTGTCGGCTTCGGAATCACACCGAATCATGCTATTTCTAGCTCGTGGGCTATAACCACCGGTGGGGAATTGCACCCCGCCCTGAAGATATATTATTTTATACTTATATTATAGTTCTAATAGATTGTTATTTCAAGATATACTTATAATAATTTCGTTATTCCTTTATATCTTTCATAGTAAGTGCAATTCTCTTTCTCTTGCTATCAACTTCCATAATTGCAACTTTTACAACATCGCCAACTTTCACAATATCAAGAGGATGCTTGACGAATTTATTAGCCATTTGGCTCTTATGCACCAATCCATCTTGATGTACTCCTATATCAACAAATGCTCCAAAATCAGATACATTTCTTACAGTTCCCATTAATACCATTCCTGGAGTTAAGTCTTTTAAATCTATGACACCTGTTTTTAAAATAGGCTTTGGCATATCTTCTCTTGGATCTCTTCCTGGTTTTTGCAGCTCTTTAATAATATCCTTAAGTGTAAGTTCTCCTACTTCTAATTCCTGTGCTAAGTTCTTCAATCCTTTAGTCATAACTCTTTCTTCAATATCATTTAATTTTCTATCAGATAAATCTTCTTTAGAGTATCCTAATATCTCCATAAGCTTTTTAGCTATACTATAAGATTCTGGATGAACAGAAGTATTATCAAGAGGCTCTTTACTTTCCATAACTCTTAAGAAACCAGCACATTGCTCATATGCTTTTTGACCTAATCTCTTAACTTTTAGTAGTTCTTTTCTGCTGCTAAACCCACCTACTTCATCTCTATACGCTACTATATTATTAGCAATGGATGTGTTTATTCCTGCAACATAAGTTAGCAATGAAGGTGTTGCTGTATTTAAATCTACTCCAACCTTATTTACTGAATCTTCAACTACTCCACTTAATGATTCATCTAATTTTTTAGGAGTTACATCATGTTGATATTGACCTACACCAATGGCCTTGGGCTCTATCTTTACTAGTTCTGCCATTGGATCTTGCAATCTTCTTCCTATAGAAATAGCTCCTCTTATGGTAACATCTAAATCTGGATATTCTTTAGCTGCTAACTCTGAAGCAGAGTATACTGAAGCTCCTGCTTCTGATACTATTACATATGCTAGTCCCTTATCTGTTTCATTCTTTATTTCACTTATTATTTCAGCAATTACTTCTTCTGATTCTCTTGAAGCAGTACCATTTCCTAAAGAAATTACATCTACGTTATATTTCTTAATCATTTCTTTTAATATTTCCTTAGTTCCTTCTATATCTCTTTTAGGAACTGTAGGATATACTGTTGCCTTATCCAAGAATCTTCCTGTTGCATCTAATACAGCCACTTTACATCCAGTTCTAAAGCCTGGGTCATATCCCATAACTACTTTACCTTTTATAGGTGGTTGCATAAGAAGTGCTTTTAAGTTTTCCTTGAATATTAATATTGCTCCCTCTTCACCTTTATCAGTAAGCTCATTTCTAATTTCCCTCTCAATTGATGGGAATATCAACCTCTTATAAGAATCTTTGATGGCTACTTTTAAATATTCAGCCGTTATAGAATTCTCTTTAAGTATCTTACTTTCTATATAGCTTATTATCTTCTCATCATTAACAGAAATCTTTACAAATAATATCTTTTCTTTTTCACCTCTGTTGATTGCTAATATTCTATGAGAAGGTATCTTAAATACCTCCTCACTATAATCATAATACATTTCATAAGGAGTGCTTTCTTCACTTGAACCTTTAGTTTCAATTTTACCTTCTTTAAAGACTATATTTCTAATATACTTTCTAAGGGCTGCATCATCAGATATTCCTTCGGCTATTATATCTAATGCTCCAGCTATAGCATCTTCAATACTGTTTACAGCCTTTTCTTCATTAATAAATGCTTCTGCTTGCTTTTCAACTGTGCCATTAAAATTACCTGCCAAAATAATATCAGCCAATGGCTTTAATCCTTTTTCTAAAGCAATGGTTGCTCTTGTTCTCTTTTTAGGTTTAAAAGGTCTATATATATCTTCTACTTCAGTAAGGGAATCAGCCTTTTCTAATGCTTTAACTATTTCCTCAGTAAGTTTCCCTTGTTCATCAATTAATCTTAATACATCCTCCTTCCTATCCTTTAAACTTCTTAAGTATGTCAGTCTTTCAAAAAACTTTCTTAATATATCATCACTTAAAGCACCTGTCTGCTCTTTTCTATATCTAGCTATAAAAGGTACTGTATTTCCTTCATCTAATAATTTAATTACATTTTGTACCTGTACTAATTTTATTCCTAATTCTTTTTCTAATCTTTTTTCAATATTTACCATTGTTCTCTCCTGTAAAAATATTTTTCCCAATACCTCTATTATAATATTTTTATTTTATTTTTACAGTATTGATATTAAGTTATATTGGATTTATAATTAAATTGTAATTTTTTACCATTAAGAGGTGATTCTTTGCGTTCTATCTTTAATAAATTTATTAATGTAATGCTTATTCTTTTACTTGTTATTTTAATTTTAAACAGATACTATGTTATTGAATTCAATGTTACTTTAAGAAATATATTTATATACCTTTCCTTAATCATAATATTGTTAACTTCCATTAAGGAAGCCTTAGAAGGATCAGGATTTAATAAATTTCTTGGCATAATAATTATACTTTTGGCTATTGTCGGCGGCATTATTACTGTTATAAATGGTAAAATAAACTTTTTTGTTTTTCTCTGTCTTTTATTTTCCTTAGTTCATAGTTTTTTAGAAATTGTATATTCAAAATAATAAATATTTATTATGGTATTCATATTACACTGCCTCAATTAATAATATTAAGTATATATTATTAGCTGAGGTATTTTTTTATGAAAAAAAAGATCTTTTATTTTTCAACCTTATTGATTACTATTCTTTGCTTGTTCACATGTATTGCCTTAAATGATCACATATATAATTTCAATGCCGAAAATGTTGTGAAAAATATAAAATATCTATCTTCCTCATCCTTTGAAGGAAGACGTTCTGGTAGTGATGAAAATCTTTTAGCTGGGGAAATAATAAAAAATAAATTTAAAGATTTAAAATTAAGCCCCTATAAGAATACTTATATTGAAGAATTTATTACAACTTGCCCAGTAAAAACTGATGAAACAGTTTATTTTAAAATTTTTGATGATAATGGAAGTGAATATTTAAAATATGGCGAAGACTATAAGGAGGATATGATTAATTTCAATGCTAATTCCTTTACTTTTTCTAATAAAGATAAGATAAATATTTTTTCTACCTCTATTGAGGTATCTAATGATGAAGGAACTCTATTATTTTATCTAAGTCAAAATGATGATTTATCATTTAGAAGTTCTTTTATGTGTGAACTACGTTTTGATTTAGTAATTGCTCTATCTTCTAAAGGCTATAATAAAATAATTGATGCCTTAAAGAATGGTAAAACCTTAACTACTTATATTCCTTTTAAAAATGCAGACAAAAATTTAGTTAACATTCAAGGAATTATTGAAGGTTCAGATCAATCACTAGCACCATTAATCCTTACTGCACACTTTGATCATCTCGGTAGTGATTCACAAAATAATATTTATTACGGTGCTTTAGACAATGCTTCTGGTACTTCATTTTTATTGGAACTTGCCAATACCTTATCCACCTTTGGCAAACCTAAACGCTCCATAATTTTTGTTGCTTTAAATGCTGAAGAACTTGGACTTAAAGGGTCTAACTTTTTTGCTGAGAACAATTACTTTGATATTAAAAATTCAAAAGTTATTAATTTTGACATGATAGGTGCAAAAGATTGTCCCATTACCTTTATTCAAGGAGTAGCCTTCAAAGGTAATTCTTCTAACATCTTAAATTCACTTTCTAATATCTGTTCAAATGACTCTATAGAATATCTAGTGGAATACGAAAATTCTAGCGATCATGCAAGCTTTAATGAATTAGGCATTGATGCATTAACCATTTGCCATAGTGATACGTCACATATTCATACACCAACTGATACTGTAGACTATATTGATACTGATGCCATAAATACAGTATATAAAGTAGTTAATAAAGAAATTAAAAAAGATTGCTACAGTACTGTAACAACCTTTATATATAGTAGAAAATCTATTAATTTATTATTAATTATACTTTTAGCACTTATTATCATTGGCATACTAAATACAAAACCTTTTAAAAAAGCTAAATAGCTTTTTTAAATTATGAATTATGAGTGATGAATTATGAATTATGGTATAAACTCCTATAGGGAGTTTAAAAAATTTAAATATAGAAACTCTTTGAGTTTCATCCTTTATTCATCATTCATAATTCATCATCCATAATTACTTTTTAGCTTCTTGCTTTAAGTAGCTTATGATAAATTGGTCGATTTCTCCATTCATCACAGCATTTAAATTAGATGTTTCTTCATTTGTTCTGTGATCCTTCACCATATTGTATGGATGGAATACATATGATCTTATCTGACTTCCCCATCCCATATCTTTAAGCTCACCTGTTAAATCTTCGATTTTTTCTTTATGAGCTCTTTCTTTTAATTCAATAAGCTTTGACTTAAGCATTGCCATTGCAGTATCTTTATTGGCAAATTGACTTCTCTCATTTTGACATTGCACCACAATACCTGTTGGTAAGTGAGTTATTCTAATAGCTGATTCCGTCTTATTAACGTGCTGACCACCTGCTCCACTGGCTCTATAGGTATCTATCTTTAAATCCTCTGGTCTTATATCAATATCTTGATCCTTAGTTAATTCTGGAAGAACTTCTACTGAAGCAAAAGAAGTCCGCCTTTTTCCATTGGCATTAAATGGTGAAATTCTTACCAATCTATGGACTCCTTTTTCAGCCTTTAAATAACCATAAGCAAATTCACCTTTTACTTTTAAAGTTACACTTTTAATACCAGCTTCATCACCTTCTAAAAGATCTAAAGTTTCAACTTTATATCCCTTCTTATCACACCATCTTGTATACATTCTAAGAAGCATTTCAGTCCAATCATTAGCATCTGAGCCACCAACACCTGCATGTAAGTTTAAGATGGCATTATTTCTATCATATTCACCTGATAAAAGAAGCTCTACACGATAATTTTCAACTTCTTTTTCAATTGATCTTATTTCTTTTATAACTTCATTTATAGTATCTTCATCCTCTTCTGCTAATTCAGCCAATACTTCTATATCATCAATTCTACTTACTAAGTTTTCATATCTTTCTATTTTATCTTTTATTATCTTACATTCTTTAGTAACTTCTTCTGCTCTTTTAACATCATCCCAAAATCCATTTTCTTGCATTTGAAGCTCTAATTCTTGAAACCTTTTTTCTAAGCCTCCTTTGTCAAAGTGAAGCCCCCATTTCCTTTAATATATTTTTTAAGCCTGTTAGTTTAGAAACTTCTTGTTCTAACTTTAATAACATTGTATCACTTCCTTACCTTAAATAAGCAAGGTGAAAAATGCCTAATTAAAATAAGACACTTTCCACCAATAGTTTTATATTTCTAATTATGCTTCTCTACCACAGCAGTTTTTATATTTCTTTCCGCTTCCACATGGACACATATCATTTCTGCCAACTCTATTTTCACTTTTTACTGGCTCATTTTTCACTGACTTATCATTTCCATGACTTGCACCAGTTTCTTCTGCAACCTTTTCTCTTTCAACTGGTCTTTCTGCTCTTACATGATATAGTAATTTAACAGTTTCCATCTTAATTCCTTGTATCATTTCATCAAACATTGCACTACCTTCCATTTGGTATGCTTGAATAGGATCTTGTTGCTTGTATGCTCTTAATCCCATTCCTTGTTTTAAATGATCCATATTATCTATATGTGCCATCCATTTTTGATCAACAACTCTTAAAAGAATTACTCTTTCAATTTCTCTCATTTGCTCTTGACCAAACTCTTCTTCTCTTTCACTATAGATACTTCTTGCTTTTTCTACTAATATACTTATTATTTCTTCATTAGATAAATCTGCTAACTCATCTACAGTAAATGTTCCATGTGGGAAACATATATCTTCAAGATATTTTAATAACTCTTTTATATCCTCTTCAATATCTATATGTTCACCAACTAAATGACTGTTAACTGAAGATGTTATTACTTCCTCTATCATTCCTTCAATTTGCTCTTTTAAGTTCTTTCCATCAAGAACTTCAGCTCTTTGCTTGTAAATAACTTCTCTTTGTAAATTCATTACATCATCATAACCTAATAAATTCTTTCTTATGTCAAAATTATTTCCTTCAACCTTCTTTTGAGCATTTTCGATAGCCTTAGTAACCATTTTACTTTCTATAGCTTCATCTTCCTGTAATCCTAATTTATCTATAACACCTTGAATTTTTTCTGAACCAAATATTCTCATTAAATCATCTTCCAATGAAATATAGAATACTGATTCACCAACATCTCCTTGACGTCCTGCTCTACCTCTTAATTGATTGTCAATTCTTCTTGATTCATGTCTTTCAGTACCAATTACTTTTAATCCACCAACTTCTAGTACACCTTCTCCAAGCTTAATATCAGTACCTCTACCAGCCATATTTGTTGCTATAGTAACCATACCTAATTCTCCAGCATGAGAAATAATTTCAGCTTCCTGTTCATGATATTTAGCATTAAGAACTTGATGTTTTATTCCCCTCTTCTTTAATAAAGATGAAATATATTCTGACTTATCTACACTAGCTGTACCTACTAATACTGGTTGATTTTTACTATGAGCCTCTATAACTTCTTCAACTATTGCATTATATTTTCCTTTTGCATTTTTATAAATCATATCATGTCTATCTATTCTTGCTATAGGTTTATTTGTTGGAATTACTATAACATCTAATCCATAAATTTCTCTAAATTCATTTTCTTCTGTTAAAGCTGTACCTGTCATACCTGAAAGCTTATTATACATTCTAAAGTAGTTTTGGAAAGTAATTGTTGCAAGAGTTTTTGATTCTCTTTGAATCTTAACTCCTTCTTTAGCTTCAATTGCTTGATGAAGCCCATCTGAATATCTTCTACCTTCCATAAGTCTTCCAGTAAATTCATCTATAATAACTACTTGATTATCTTTAACAATATAATCTTTGTCTAATCTCATTGTATAATTTGCCTTTAATGCTTGAGTTACATAATGTTGAAGTTCTAAGTGTTCTGCTTCTGCATAATTTTCAATACCAAAATATTTTTCTGCTTTTTCCATACCACTATCTGTTAATAAAACAGCACTTGCTTTTTCATCAATATTGAAATCTTGATCTGCTATTAAACTTTTAACAAAATTGTCTGCTACATTATAAAACTTGGTAGACTTATCTCCCATTCCTGATATTATAAGAGGAGTTCTTGATTCATCTATTAAAATTGAGTCAACCTCATCTACTATTGCAAAATTAAGTTCTCTTTGAACTCTTTCTTCTTTATATATAACCATATTATCTCTTAGATAATCAAATCCAAATTCATTATTTGTTCCGTATGTTATATCACAGTTATAAGCTTCTCTTCTTTGAGCTGGTGTAAGTCCATGAATTATACATCCTGTTGTTAAACCTAAAAATCCATATAGTTTTCCAACTAATTCTGATTGAGTTTTTGCTAAATAATCATTTACTGTGATTACATGAACACCTTTTCCTGCTAAAGCATTTAAATATGCTGGAAGAGATGCAACAAAAGTTTTACCTTCCCCTGTTCTCATTTCAGCTATTCTTCCTTGATGAACTACCATTCCTCCAATAAGTTGAACTCTAAAATGCTTTATTCCTAAAACTCTCCATGAAGCTTCTCTACAAACTGCAAATGCTTCTGGTAATATATCATCTAAAGTTTCACCTTTTGATAATCTATCTTTAAATTCCGTAGTTTTATTTCTTAACTCATCGTCACTTAACTTTTGCATTGATTCATCTAATGATTGTATTTTATCTACTACAGATCCAAGTCTTTTAACTTCTCTCTCGCTATAAGTCCCAAATAGTTTTTCTATAAATCCCATAAGTATATCCTTTCGTCATCTATATCAAATGATTTTTTCTTTAATATTCTTTCTATAGATTATAACATTTAGCATATTTATAATTCAACTATAAAACTACTGTCTTTCAATCTATATGCTTTCTCCAAAAATAAAAGCCACCTATCTTCTAAAATAGGTGACTTTTTCTATAATATTATTTATAATCTGGTTCTAAAAGTCCATAATTTCCATCTTTTCTCTTATATATTACATTTACATTATTTGAATCAGCATCTCTGTATACAAAAAAGTTATGTTCAATTAACTCCATCTGTAGCATTGCTTCCTCTGGACTCATTGGCTTTATATTAAATCTCTTTACTTTAACTATTTCTCCATCTTTTTCTTCATTTTCTTCTACTGTTAAAGGCTCAAAATTAGTAAATCTTAAAGAATCATTATTTCTTCTTTGTAACTTAGTCCTTTGCTTTCTTATTTGTCTTTCTAATTTTGCTTCTACTAAATCTATTGATTTGTACATATCTTCAGTAGTTTCTTCACATCTTAGGATAACTCCATTAAAAGGTATAGTAACCTCAAAAATTTGATTGTTTTTTTGCACTGTAAGTGTGGCTCTTGCTTCTATATCTGGACTAAAATATCTATCTAATTTAGATATCTTCTTTTCAACCATCTCTTTTAATGCTGGTGTTACATTAATATTTTTACCTATTACTGTTACTTTCATAAAGTCAACCCCTCTCGTTTTTACTCAAAATATTAATATAAATATTAATATGACCTTTCATATTTATATTTTACCACCATTCCCTTTGACTTACAATAAACATATGTTAAATTTTCAGAAAATTAAAACTCTTTTTTCAACATCCTTTTAATGACTTTTACATTAATTTTCAAAATATTATCTACTTTAAGTAAAAAATAAAAAAACACTAATTTAAATTAAATTAGTGTTTTTTTATAAAGCTAGCTGACCTGGCTTTTGCCCCCACACTCGCCTACTGGAGCTTTTGCTACCCGGAATTAACCTCTCACTACTAACACTCTCAACATCTCTGTTGGTAGGACTAACATCTATACCGCACCATGCTCATTAGCTCTTTGTCTAACTTACGTGGATCGTTTCGCCTGCGACTGGCATCGACTTTCATCCACAGACCTAGCTTTATACTACTATTATATATTGCTTTTTGCAATTGTCAATAGATAAATTTTATTTATATTGCATTTTTCGATACTTTTTTTACATTCATTTATAGTAGCACCAGTGGTATAAACATCATCAATTAATAAAATATTTTTTTTAAAAAGCTTTTCTTTATTTTTTATTGTAAAAGCATTTAATATGTTTTTTGCTCTTTCTTCTTTCCCTAAAAGCTTTTGTTCTTTTGTTTCTTTTACCTTTACTAAACAATCAATAATAGGTATGTCTAAAGCTATACTCATATTTTTTGCTAGCACCCTACATTGATTAAATCCTCTTTTTTTTAATGATTTCTTACTTATGGGTACATAACATATGTAATCTATACTTAAATGTTTTTCCCTAATTATCTGGCATAGAAAATCAGCTAAAACCTCACCTGCTATAAAGCTCTTATGATATTTTAAATTTAGAATAAGTTTTTTAAGTACTCCTCCATAATATCCATAAGCTATTATTTCTTCTTGCTCTTGAACTCTCTTTATATCACTTTTGCACCTGCTACATATTCCTCTAAATCCTTCGATTCCACAAATTATGCATTTATTATCATATGGGTAAATAATATCTAAAAGTGCTTCTATTACAATATTTATTATCTTAATAAATTCTTTTCCCATAATTTTTTATTAAATTCTCTTATTATATTCCTAGACTTATCCATCTCTACAGAGGTTTCTCTTGAAACCAAAAGAACTTCTGGTAATATATCACTTTTTACATATATACATCCACATAAATACACAATTTGTTTATAAGTATAACTTGCATCATCACCAAATAATATTAATATATTCACATCTTCAATGCTATTTATATAATCTCCCATGCTGTTTGTTACTATAAAAGCAGGCTCATTTTTAACAATATTTTTTATATTTTTAAAATCATCACCTTTTTCATACTTAACAACTTTTGCATTATTATCTTTTAAATTATTCTTATAGGTATAATATACCTTACTTAGTTTTTCTTCGTCAGGAACCATAATAATTACATTTTTATTATTATAGCTAAACCATTTCACATATTCATATACCGCCAGTGGAATATCATCTTCTAATTTTATCCTAGTATTTAGAAATCTTGGTTCTATCATTGGCATAGGATTTAATAAATAAACCAAATCCATATTTTCACCAATGGGAAACACTCTTTCACAACTATAAATAATTATCTTATTAACCTTCCAATATACCTTTTCAATAGCATCTCTTATATCTTTTATTGTTGATTTAGAAAACATAGTTATATCATCAAATATAATAAGGCTATATTCCTCTCCTATATTCTCTATTTCATCTATTGAAATAAATGTTATACCATTTTCTATATCACCAGGCATAATCTTTTGAATGCTTTTCATATACAGTTCATCATGACTCTTACTCTTTATCTCATCAGAACCCATACTAAAAACATATAATACCTTTTTATTATCATTTATCAACCTACTTATTAAATCAAAAAAAACAAAACCTGTATTATACGGTCTGCTTTTTATATTTAATACCTTGGTCTTTTTTTTATACCAAGATATTATATTTTTAAAAGCATAACTCAACTCTTTATAATTCACTTATCAAATACCTCTTTTTCTAACCTACTCAATCATATTCTTATCTATCGTTATATCCATTATTCTTTCTTTCAATGAAGAATATCTCTTCATATTATTAGTATTATTAACCATATATTGAAGAGATTTTTGATTTCCAACAACAACCACTAACTCTTTTGCTCTTGTTATACCAGTATACAGTATATTCCTATTCATCAAAAATGCTGACCCCATAAATGTTGGCATAACTACAACTTTAAATTCACTTCCTTGGCTCTTATGTATAGTAATTGCATATGCTAATTCTAATTCATCTAAAAACATAAATTCATATACAACTCTTCTTTCATCATCAAAGACTACACTTAAAACCTTTCTTTCTTCATCTATGGTTTCAATATATCCCATATCTCCATTGAAAACACCTACACCTTTATTTTCACCATCTCCACCAATTCTATGCCATTCAAGAGAGTAATTATTCTTTATTTGCATAACCTTGTCGCCTTCTCTGAAAACTATATCTCTTACCTGCTTTTCCTTCTTATCTTTGCAACTTGGATTTAATATTGCTTGTATTTCATTATTCAAATTATCAACACCTAAAATACCTTTTCTTGTAGGAGATAAAACTTGTATATCCCAAATTTTGCTCCACTTTGTATTAAATGATGGAAGCCTTCTATTTACTAAATCAAGGACAGTACTTAAAATATTTTCAACTTCATCTCTAGCATCAAAGAAAAAATCACCTCCTTTTTTATTTAAATAGGGCATTTCTCCATTATTAATCTTATGGGCATTGACTATTATCATACTTTCTTTTCCTTGCCTAAATATTTCCTTTAATCTTACAACATTGATAAACTTACTGTTGATTAAATCCCTAAGAACATTTCCTGGTCCTACAGATGGCAACTGATCCACATCCCCCACTATTATTACCCTTGTTCCTAACTTTATAGCTTTTAAAAGACTATTCATCAGCATTATATCTATCATCGATGCTTCATCTATAATAATCACATCTGCTTCTAAAGGCTCACTTTCCCCTTTACAAAAAAAAGAGTTTTCCTCATCACTTACTCCCATCTCTAAAAGCCTATGAATTGTTTTTGCTTCTCTTTCTGTAGACTCACTCATTCTTTTAGCAGCTCTTCCTGTAGGTGCTGCTAAAAGAACCTTCATACCACTATTTTCATATATTTCAATTATACATTTTATTATAGTGGTTTTACCTGTTCCAGGTCCACCTGTTATTATTTCTATACCATTTTCAAAAGCTCCCAGTATGGCTTTCTTTTGTGATGGAGCAAATTTAATGTTATTTTTCTTTTCAAATGTACTAACTTCAAATTCTACATCAGTATTTATGGTCTGGAAATTTTCTATACATAAAGTTATTATTTTATTCGTTACTCCCAATTCACAATAATAATATGGTAGAGAATATACAGCTTCTATATCTTTAATTTTTTCAATCTTCAACTTTTCTTCAAGGACGCAGTTATATATATTTTCTTCAATAATTTCTTTACTTACAGCCAATACCTTCTGACATTCTTGAATTAGCTTATCCTTTGGCATATATGTATTTCCCATGGCAGAAAAGTTATTTAAAACATATCTTATACCACTTTGTATTCTAAAGGAAGATGTATCTTCAACACCAAATTCCTTAGCAATTTTATCAGCTGTCAAAAATCCAATACCTGATATTTCATCATTTAATATATATGGATTGATTGATACTTTATTTATTGAATCTGCCCCAAACTTTTTATATATCTTTAAGCATTGGTTTACCGTAATTCCATGTTTTTGAAAAAATATCATTATATCTTTTAAATCCTTTGTTTCAATATAAGACTCATATATTATGTTAAATTTCTTTTCACCAATTCCTTCAATTTCTTTTAATCTCTCAATATTATTATCAAGAATATGTAAAGTATCCTTACCAAATGCCTTTACTATTTTTTTAGCTGTTACTGGTCCTATTCCATGTATAATCCCTGTACTTAAATACTTCTCTATTTCTTTTGATGATGAAGGTAATTTTTCTTTATATTCTTCTATACTAAACTGTCTTCCAAATTGCTTATGCTGAATAAACGTCCCTTTAACTTCAATTTGTTGCCCTTCTTGTAGTAGAGGCATTACACCTACAATTGTTATTAGTTCTTTATTAGCTGTAATCTTCGCAACAGTATATCCTGTATCTTCACTTTTAAATATAATAGCTTCCACTGAACCTTCTAATACTAGTGATTCCATCTATATTTCCAACCCTTCCAAAGTTCTCTCTTGTAATTATATTATTATATCATAATAACAAGAAAAGGTGGATTATGAAAAACACACCCCACCCTTGTACTAATTAAAGAAATCTTTTGATTTCTCCAACTTTATTTAATTGTTCCCATGGAAGATTTAAATCATGTCTTCCAAAATGTCCATAAGCAGCTGTTTGCTTATAGATAGGTCTTCTTAATCCTAAATCTCTGATAATTGCACCTGGTCTTAAATCAAATACCTTTTCTACTATTGATACAATTTCATCATCATTTATTTTACCTGTTCCAAAAGTTTCTACTGATATAGATACTGGCTTAGCTACACCTATTGCATAAGCTAATTGTATTTCTATTTTATCTGCAACTCCTGCTGCTACTAAATTCTTGGCAACCCACCTTGCAGCATATGCAGCTGATCTATCTACTTTAGTTGGATCTTTTCCTGAGAAAGCACCACCACCGTGTCTTCCACTTCCTCCATAAGTATCTACTATAATCTTTCTACCTGTTAATCCACTATCACCTTGTGGTCCACCAACAACGAATCTTCCTGTTGGATTAATGAAATATTTTGTTTCTTCATCTAATAATTCTGCTGGAATAACAGACTTTATTACATGCTCCATTAAATCTCTTCTTATTTGTTCTTGTGAAACTTTTTCATCATGTTGTGTTGATATTACTACTGTATCTATTCTTACAACATTATTTCCATCATATTCAACAGTTACTTGAGTCTTTCCATCAGGTCTTAAATAGCTTAATGTACCATTCTTTCTTACTTCTGTAAGTCTTCTAGCTAACTTATGGGCAGTTATTATTGGTAATGGCATAAATTCTTCTGTTTCATTAGTTGCATAACCAAACATCATTCCTTGATCTCCAGCACCAACTGCTTCAACATCATCTTTATTTCCTTGTTTCGCTTCAAGAGCTTCATCAACTCCCATAGCTATATCACTAGATTGTTCATCTATTGATGATAATACTGAACAAGTATCGCAGTCGAATCCATATTTTGCTCTATCATATCCAATTTCTTTTATAGTATCTCTAACTACTTTAGGAATATCAACATAACAGTTAGTTGAAATTTCCCCCATAACTAGTACCATTCCTGTAGTTACTGTTGTTTCACAAGCAACTCTTGCATTTGGATCCTTTGCTAATATGTTGTCTAATACTGCATCTGATATTTGATCACAAATCTTATCTGGATGCCCTTCTGTAACTGATTCTGATGTAAATAATTTTCTCATTATGCTTAGCTCCTCTCTTCTAGGCATGATATTAATTCTAAGCAATTAAAAACAATAAAAAAAACTCTTCAATAAGAAGAGCCTATATTCATAAGGTCTTTTCTTATCTTGCAAAATTTCTTGCAGGAATTGGCACCACACCTAAAAATGTAAAGTACAAAATTTAAAATGTAAAATTACTATAATTTTTCATTTTTAATTCTCCATTCTTCACTCCTAAATAGGTTGCCGGGTTTCACAGGGCCCTTTCCCTCCACCTCTCTTGATAAGAATTAATATCATGTTTAATTTTCAATCAATTATAACATTATCCCCAAATTATGTCAATATCTATTTCAAAGAAAATAAACACCAATTTTAATATTCATTGTATCAAAATTGGTGTCAAGTCATGGTGGAGGAGGACGGATTCGAACCATCGAAACGAAACGTAACAGATTTACAGTCTGCCCCCTTTGGCCTCTCGGGAACTCCTCCATTTGTGGAGCTGGCAATAGGAATCGAACCTACAACCTGCTGATTACAAGTCAGCTGCTCTACCGTTGAGCCATGCCAGCGTATATTATATTTTTAAATGGTGGAAACAACAGGGATCGAACCTGTGACCCTCTGCTTGTAAGGCAGATGCTCTCCCAGCTGAGCTATGCTTCCATATTATTCTAAATTAAATTATAAATGGTGGGGGAGGACGGATTCGAACCATCGAAACGAAACGTAACAGATTTACAGTCTGCCCCCTTTGGCCTCTCGGGAACTCCCCCATTTGTGGAGCTGGCAATAGGAATCGAACCTACAACCTGCTGATTACAAGTCAGCTGCTCTACCGTTGAGCCATGCCAGCGTATATTATATTTTTAAATGGTGGAAACAACAGGGATCGAACCTGTGACCCTCTGCTTGTAAGGCAGATGCTCTCCCAGCTGAGCTATGCTTCCATATTATTCTAAATTAAATTATAAATGGTGGGGGAGGACGGATTCGAACCATCGAAACGAAACGTAACAGATTTACAGTCTGCCCCCTTTGGCCTCTCGGGAACTCCCCCATTTATGGAGCTGGCAATAGGAATCGAACCTACAACCTGCTGATTACAAGTCAGCTGCTCTACCGTTGAGCCATGCCAGCATATATTAAACTAAATTTAAATGGTGGGGGAGGACGGATTCGAACCATCGAAACGAAACGTAACAGATTTACAGTCTGCCCCCTTTGGCCTCTCGGGAACTCCCCCATTTAATAAATTTCTTTATTAACACTTTGTCTTTCGGCAACTACTTGCTAAACTGACAATGATTAGTATATATGTTTTTATTACATATTGCAACTTCATATTTCGTCATTTAAGTAATTTATAGCTATTTATCGAAGTTTTTATTCTATTTTTCTCTTTTTTACTCATTTTTACTCCCTAAACTTCTATATCTATTTTTATTTTAATTATCAGATAATGCTAAAAAGTTATTTATGTTATTGAATTATATTAAGTAAAAAATATTCATATATATTTATTGTGAGAGGGGGGATTCTTTTGCAAAAACTTAAAATAAATTATAATTCAAATTCAGCCTCCATGAAAATTGCTGAATTTTTAAAAAAATATATTAAACCACAAACCATTATTGTTTGTATTGGTACCGATAAATGTATTGGAGATTGTCTTGGCCCTCTTGTTGGCACATTACTTAAGGAAAATAGTTTTCCTATTCCTATATATGGTACTTTAGCCGATCCTATACACGCACTTAATCTTGAGAAAAGCATCTATGAAATTAAAAGAATATATCCCTATTCAACAATTATTGGTATAGATGCTTGTTTAGGTGATGCTAATTCCATTGGAGAAATTCATGTGCGTGACTTTCCCATTCACCCTGGAAAAGGTGTTGGCAAAATGTTACCTGATGTTGGCGATGTATCCATTATTGGAATTATAGATTCTAGTGATAATTCAGAATTTTTCACTTCCAGGAGTATACGTTTAAACTTAATATTTGAAATGGCTAAAGTAATATCAAATGGATTAATCCAATCTTATTCCAAATAAATATTTACTATATATCAAAAGAAAAGCTAGGTTTAGCCTAGCTTTTGTACTACTCAATTAAAGATATTTCATTTCCACTATCATCAAATTGTAATTTATTAATATAATTTAAAACTTGACCTGTTCCTTCTACTACTGCTTCCACTGAATTTTCAGCTATTTTTACATTTAATCCAGTGTTAACTTCGATAAGTTTATCTAATCCATATAATAATGAACCTCCGCCAGTCATTATTATTCCTTTTTCAATTATATCTGACGCTAATTCTGGTGGAGTTTTTTCTAATATAGATTTAACCCCGTCCACTATTAGGCCAACAGGTTCTTCAAGTGCTTCTCTTATTTCTTCAGATGTAATTTCCACTTGATCAGGCAATCCAGTTACTAGGTTTCTTCCCTTCATTATATAAGAACTTTCTCTTGCATCTTTATATGCACAACCTATATTAATCTTTAGATCTTCAGCAGTTTTTTCACCTATCATGATTCTATGCTTTAATCTAACATATTTTACTATAGCCTCATCAAATCTATCACCAGCTGATTTAATTGATTTTCTTATTACAACTCCACCTAGAGAAATAACAGCTATATCGGTAGTTCCACCACCTATATCTACTATCATATTACCATCAGGCTTGGTTATATCTATGCCAGCTCCAATAGCTGCAGATAATGGTTCTTCTATTAAATGCACTTCCTTAGCACCTGAATTTTTAGTAGCATCAATTACTGCTCTCTTTTCAACTTCTGTAGCTTGTGAAGGTATACATACCATTACTTTAGGAGCTATAATTTTCTTACCCCCACATGCTTTTTTTATGAATTCCTTTAGCATTTTTTCAGTTATGTCATAATCAGATATAACACCATCTTTTAAAGGTCTTACCGCTACAATATTTCCTGGTGTTCTTCCTATCATATTACGAGCTTCTTCACCTACTGCTAAAATCTTATTATTAACTTTATTAATAGCAACCACTGAAGGTTCTTTTAATATTACACCCTTACCTTTCACATAAACCAATACCGTTGCAGTACCTAAATCAATTCCTAAGTCTGCACTTTTTCTCCAAAACCACATTAAATTTCACTCCTATTATATACATAACAATTTAAAAATAATCATTTTTCAACAAAAATTACCTTTATACACCATTATATATATAATAAAGTTATCATTCAATAGCTTTATACTTCATTTTGGTAGCTTTTCCACCTCTTATGTGTCGTTCTGATTTATTAAGTTCCAATACAGAATGTGTCTGTTCTGCTATAGCTGGATTAATCTTAGGAAGTCTCTCTGTCATATCCTTATGAATTGTACTCTTGCTTACTCCAAACACCTTTGCGGTCTTTCTAATTGTAGCCTTTGAATCTAATATATACTTAGCTACTTCTAATACTCTTTCTTCTATATAATCTTTCAAATTACTACCTCCTTTTTTAATAAAACAATCATACCTTCACTAGCCAAACTAATGGCCAGTGAAGATTTATGAA
Source organism: Clostridium lentum (assembly GCF_014287815.1). GTDB lineage: Bacteria > Bacillota > Clostridia > Clostridiales > Clostridiaceae > Clostridium > Clostridium lentum. The sequence continues at coordinate 48,497 of NZ_JACOOQ010000011.1, read as the reverse complement.
AATTTACATTTAAAAATTAAAATAACTTGATGGATCTACTGACTTTCCGTTAGAATCTTCAACTTGAAGATTTAAAACATCACCGCATATATCAGATGTGAATACTAAAGAACTATTTCCTATTATTCCAAGTTCTTGTCCTTCAGTTACCATATCTCCTTCTGAGACATATACTTCAGGATCCAAGTTAGCATATTTTGTTTTTAATCCATTTGCATGTGCAACAACTATATAATTACCATCTTCACTATTGCTTCCCACTTCTTTAACTTGACCTTCTGCAGCACACTTAACAACACTTCCAATAGGTGCTTGTAAATCTACACCTCTTCTAGTCATTATTATTTGTTCTTCATCAGTCTTTTTCACTTCAATCATTTCACCAAAAGTTCTACTTACAGTTGCTTCTAAGGGTAATGAAAAAACAATTCCATTTTCACTTCCAGACATCACTGCCGCATCTCCTGATTCAGCTATATCTGCAACTTCACTATCAGCTTCTGAAACAGTTGAAGTCTCTTCTTCATTTACAGACTCTGCTACTTCATTATTAGTAACATTGCTTGAATTGCTTTCAGCTCTCTCTGCATTTTGAATCTTTTCATTATTTGCACTTTCTGATGGTTCTAATGAAGTATTCTCCTCAACATTTAAACTTAAATTCTTTTCAGCACTATTATTCTTATTTGCTGTACTATTTCTATTTATGGTAAATACAGCAACAGTTGCTATAACACACAAGCAAATAAATAAAACAAAGTAAAAACCCTCCTTTCTAAAAAAGTTTTTAACTTTATCACTGTTGTTACTGTTCATATCAACACCTCCTTTTTGTAGTCTTACCGTTTTCATTGAATTAATTCAATTTAGACAACATTTCCGTATAACAAATTTCCCTTTAATATGACAAAAGGGTCCTTTGAAATATCTCAAAAGACCCTTTTATACATTATCACTATTCTGTTAATTCTAAGTTTGTTATTTCAACACCAGTATAATAATGCTTAAGTATTTCCTCATAATTGCTTCCATTCTTAGCCATTGCATTTGCTCCCCATTGACTCATACCTACTCCGTGCCCATACCCTTTACAATGAAAGGTTATATAATCACCATTGAATTCGTAAGTGAAATTAGTTGAGTTTAATGACAAAGCTTTTCTAAAATCTACACCTCTTATTTCTACATTATTGATATTTAGCTTTATTACTCCGCCTGCTGCACTGCTTGACTTTATGTTAAAATTATTTTTAATATTTTCTACTGTTACATTTAAATTAGTGAAATTTGAATTTAATAAATAGACAAAATCACTTATCTTCAAGGTCTTATCACTGGTATATTTAGGTGCTGATTCCTCTCCTGTACTTGCAACAGACCTTAAATATGGTATTTCTCCTAAATATACATCTTCTGAGTTTTCAGTTTGCCCTGAACTTGTGGAAAAGAACTGTGGATATAATACAAGTTCCCCTTCATAACTTAAAACTTGTCCACTTGTCTCGTCTACTGCTTCCTTTATTTTATTCCAATACTCATTTGCATAATCTGCATCCCATTTTTCCAACCGCTTTTCTTTTGATGTGTATACTTGACAATGGGTTGAATCGCAAATATCTATCCCTTCATGAAGGGTACATCTATTAAGTTTTTTACTGGCCAGATATGTCCTAGCAGTAACAGCTTGTGCTTTTAATGCTTCTTTTTCAAAATTAGCTGGCATCTCATTAGAAACGACACCACATATATAATCCTCTAAGTTAACTTCTTCAATTTCTCCTGTTTCAGTTATATATACCCTAATGGTTTCATTACCTTTCATTATTATATTATTATTTTGTTTTGCGCTAGCCTCCACTACTTCATTTGTATCAGTTATTTTTTCTACATCATTGGTACTTATCTTAGCACTTACCTTAGGCTTCATAATAAAAATTGGCATAGCAATCATAAATACTATAATAGCTAAAGTAGTAAATAATATACCTTTCAATTGTTTTGCCATAAAAGTTTTGTTTGCCCTCCTTATTCCTCCTACTCTAAATAAATATATGTATTAAAAATTAAAAATAATACTTTTTTAAAGTAGTTGAAAATACTAGACGTACTATAACTACCTATTAATTTACAGCAAAAATAAACTAGGATTTATATCAAACTTAAATACTGTTAATTTTGATATAAATCCTAGTTTAAGAAAGCCATTATTGAATTGTCACTCTTTCAATGTTAGCACCAAGCTTAATGAATTTTTCTTCTATATTAGTATATCCTCTATCTATATGATAAACTTCGCCAATTTCCGTCTGACCATTAGCCACAAGTCCAGCCAAAATCATGGCTGCTCCAGCCCTTAAATCTGTAGCTTTTACATTACATCCAGTAAGTTGGCTGACACCTTCAACTATAGCAACTTTACCATCTATTTTGATATTTGCTCCCATTCTTCCCAATTCACTAACGTGCATAAACCTATTTTCAAATACAGTCTCAGTAATAACACTTACTCCTGGAGTCATAGATAATAAAACCATCATTTGTGGTTGCATATCTGTAGGAAATCCTGGATAAGGCATTGTCTTTATATCTACAGGCTTTTTCTCACCAGTTCCATCAACAATCATTCTATTTCCTTCCACAATACAATGCACTCCACACTCTTTTAACTTTTCTATATTAGGCATTAAATGCTGTTCATTAACTCCATTAATAGTAAGCTTACTATTAGTTATAGCGGCAGCAACCATAAAAGTACCTGCTTCAATTCTATCAAAAATAGGAGTGAACGGTTCAGGCTTCCTTAAACTTTTAACACCTTCTATTGTAATTCTTCCAAATCCAGCACCAGTTATTCTAGCTCCCATGCTATTTAAAAACCGTGCTAAATCCCATATTTCTGGTTCCTCTGCTGCATTTTCTATTATTGTTTTTCCTTCTGCCAAAACAGCACTCATCATTATATTTTCTGTAGCTCCTACAGACGGAAAATCTAAGTAAACTCTGTTTCCTACTATTTTTTTAACTTTTGATTCTACATAGCCATATCCAATCTCTGAATCTATTCCTAAGCACTTAAATCCCTTTAGATGAAGATCTATTGGACGACTTCCTATATTACATCCACCTGGCATAGATATTTTACACCTGCCAAATCTTGAAAGCATTGGACCCATAATTAAAAAGGATGCTCTCATTTTTCTTATAAGCTCACTATTAGCATCCACTTCTTTCAAATTAGATGTATCTATAATTAAATCACCTGTTATCTGTGAAAAATTTACTTCACATTCCAATTCTCTTAATAAATTTATTAATACAGTTACATCTTCTAATATTGGTACATTTTTTATTACTATTGGAGTTGGATTTAGTATTGTTGCTACTATTATAGGTAAAACTGAATTTTTAGCAACGCTTATATCAACTTCCCCTTGAAGCCTCTTCCCACCTTTAACTATAATCTTTTCCATATTATCCTCCATATTTATTGTTAGTATGTTATGAAAATTGTTGGAGTACCAATAATTAAATATGATCCTGAATTATAATTAACTTGTGCAACATTAATACTTTTATCATCATTCATAACAATGTTACTTACTCTTCCATTATTAATTTCTAAGGATCTTATGGTATCTTGTTTACTATTTTCAATTATACTTTTAGGAATACTTTCAGCACTATATTTTGTTCTGTATTTTATAAATTGAAAAATTCTTGTGCCAATATACTCATTGCTTCTTATTTCTTTTGCAATATCTAATAAACTTTCTGTTTTCACAGAACTATCCTTATTTATTAATACTATTTCTACCTTTGTTTTATTATCTATACTGTATATACTTATGTCTATCTCAACATTTTTAATCTCAGCTTTAATATTATTTCCCTTATCTACTATATCTACTCCATATTTATTCATTATGCAATTTTCTATTCTTTCGTTTTCCTGATTTTCTGATAAATTAGTACAATACTGAAACTTTACCCCATTTTCTACTATGTCAAACTCTTGCGACATTGCATTTTCAATGGCAGCAAAACTATCTACATCTTGTTTTGCTAAACAATATCTTCCATTAATAATTAATAGAGAAAAGATTCCAAGAAATATAATAAGGATTTTTTTCATATATTATCTCCCACCCTTCCTCTAAAATTATTGTCCATATATTATTTTTTTATACAAATTTAATATATTATAATATATTAAAAAATCTCTAAAATTGTTACTATTCTACAAAAAGCAAGGATTTAATAATAAAAAAGACTACCTATTTTATATTTTAGGTAGTCTTTTTTATTAACCTTGGGCTAATGTTATTCTTGCAATAGCTCTTGCTAAAGATTTTTCAGCTCTCAAGATATCAATATTTTCTTTTTGTTTAAGTCGTTTTTCCGCTCTTTCTTTCGATTCTTCAGCTCGTCTTAAATCTATTTCTTCTTTATAATTCATTGAATCAACACAAAAATCAATTATATTATCTTTAACTCTTACTATCCCTGTAGCAGTAAATATTTTCTTTTCTGCACCATCAGCAGTTTTAATTCTACTAATGGTAGGTATAGTACTACTTATAATAGGTGCATGCCCTCTCATAAATTCTATTTGCCCTGATGAATTTTCTGTAATTAAAGAAATAATTTCCTCAGTAATTGGACTTCTTCCTGGAGCTATAATATTTAATTTAATTGTATTACTCATAGTTATATCTCCTACTTCATCTTATTAGCTTTTTGTATAACATCTTCGATGGTTCCTGCAAATAAGAATGCTGATTCAGGTAAGTCGTCGTGCTTTCCTTCTAATATTTCTTTAAATCCTCTTATAGTTTCTTTTATAGACACATATTTACCAGGCATACCTGTAAATTGTTCACCAACTGTAAATGGTTGTGATAAAAATCTTTGAACTTTTCTTGCTCTATTAACAATTGCCTTATCTTCATCAGATAATTCATCAATACCTAATATAGCAATTATATCTTGAAGTTCCTTATATCTTTCTAAGATATGTTTTACTTGTATAGCTACTTCATAATGCTCTTTTCCAACAATTCTTGGATCTAATATTCTTGAAGAAGATTCAAGAGGATCAACTGCTGGATATATACCAAGTTCAGATATAGATCTTGATAATACTGTAGTAGCATCTAAGTGAGTAAATGTTGTAGCTGGAGCTGGGTCTGTTAAGTCATCTGCCGGTACATATACTGCTTGAACAGATGTAATTGATCCATCCTTAGTTGAAGTAATTCTTTCTTCAAGTGCTCCCATTTCAGTTGCTAATGTTGGTTGATAACCAACAGCTGATGGAATTCTTCCAAGAAGCGCAGAAACTTCTGAACCTGCTTGTGTAAATCTAAATATGTTATCTATAAATAATAATACGTCTTGACCTTGATCTCTAAAATATTCTGCCATTGTAAGTCCTGTTAAAGAAACTCTCATTCTAGCCCCTGGAGATTCATTCATTTGCCCAAATACAAGAGCAGTCTTATTGATAACTCCTGAATCCATCATTTCATGATATAAATCATTACCTTCTCTAGATCTTTCTCCAACACCAGTGAATACAGATAATCCACCATGTTCTTTGGCTATATTGTTAATAAGCTCTTGGATTAATACTGTCTTACCAACACCAGCTCCTCCAAACAGCCCTATTTTTCCACCTTTTTGATATGGAGCAATTAAATCTATAACTTTGATACCTGTTTCGAACATTTCTGGCTCTAAAGATTGTTCCTTAAAACTTGGAGCTGGTCTATGTATTGGATAATACTCTTGACTTTCTACTGGACCGCAATTATCAATTGGATTTCCTAATACATTAAATAATCTTCCTAATACATTTTTCCCTACTGGTACAGAAATTGGTTTACCTGTATCAACAGCTTTAACCCCTCTCTTTAATCCATCTGTAGATTCCATGGCTATAGTTCTAACTATGTCATCTCCCATATGCTGTTCAACTTCAACAGCTAAAACATGATCACCCATATCTATTTTTATTTCATTATATATATTAGGCAATGAATCTGAATCAAATTTTATATCTACTACAGGTCCTATAACCTGAACAACTTTTCCTATTTTTTCTTCAGCCATTTGTCTACCTCCCTGTTACTTTTGAGCTTCAGCCCCACCAACTATTTCACTAATTTCTTGTGTAATAACTGATTGCCTTATTCTGTTATATTTTATATTTAAATTATTGATTATATCACTAGCATTTTCTGTAGCTCCATCCATAGCTGTCATTCTAGAACTTTGTTCACTGGCTTTAGCATGAAGCATACAATTTTGTAATTGACTCTTTAAATAAGTATCAATTGAATTATTTAAAACCTCTTCAAAATCTGGTTCGATTAAGTAGTCTTCCTTTTTACTACTATTAACTTCAAAAGGCAACATCTTAATTAATATAGGTTCTTGTTTCATTGGCGATATAAATTTTGTATATACTATATTAACCTCAGATACCTCACCTTGCTTATATAGATATATTGCTTCATTATATATTTTATTAATCTCTGATATAGTTGGAATATCTGGAATAGATACATATTCATTAAAAGTATTCAAGCTATATTTGCTCATATATGATAAACCTTTACTTCCAACTAGTACTATTTTTTCAGTTCCACTTTCATTATCTAAAACTTCCTTAAGATATGCTATAACATTATTATTATATCCTCCACATAGCCCTGTATCTGAAGTTAATACAATATACAATTTATCGCCTTTTCTTTCTGTGCAATATATTGATTCATATCCTTCTGGAAGATTTGAAACTACAACATCAACTATATCTTTGCATAGCTCGTTGTATTTTTCATTATTTGCAAGCTCATTTCTTACTTTTCTTAGTTTAGAAGTGGCAACAAGTCCCATAGCTTTGGTAATTTTTCTAGTACTTTCAACAGACTTTAATCTTCTTTTTATTTCTATAAGTCCCGCTGCTCCCACAGTTCTACCTCCTAAAGAATTGCATAGCTATTTAAAGCTATGCATTTTGTAAAAATATTTTTTTAAATTCTAAAATAGAGTTTTCAATTTTGACTTTTATTTCATCAGTCAATGCTCCCACTTCTACTATTTCTTTTAATAAATCTCTATAATGAGTATCAGCATATTCTAAGAATTCAGCTTCAAACTTTCTTATATCTGAAACATCTATATCAGATAAGAAATCATTAACTACTGCATAAAGAATAAGTATTTCTTTTTCTACATCCATTGGATTGTATTGATCTTGTTTTAATACTTCTACAATTCTCTTACCTTTTTCAAGTCTTCTCTTTGAGTCAGAATCTAAATCTGATCCAAATTGAGTAAAAGCTTCTAATTCTCTAAACTGTGCAAGCTCTAATCTTAAAGTACCTGAAACTTGTTTCATTGCTTTTATTTGAGCATTACCACCAACTCTTGATACTGAAATACCTGCATTAACAGCTGGTCTTTGACCTGCTAAGAATAATCCAGTTTCAAGGAATATCTGTCCATCAGTTATAGAAATAACATTTGTTGGAATATATGCTGTAACATCTCCAGCTAATGTTTCTATTATTGGAAGTGCAGTTAATGAACCTCCACCTAATTCATCTGAAAGCCTTGCAGCTCTTTCTAATAATCTTGAATGAATATAGAAAACATCTCCTGGATATGCTTCTCTTCCTGGTGGTCTTCTAAGTAATAGTGACATTGTTCTATATGCTACTGCATGCTTAGATAAATCATCATATATTATAAGAACATCTTTCCCTTGATGCATAAAGTATTCTCCAATACTACATCCAGCATATGGTGCTAAATATTGTAGTGGCGCACTTTCAGAAGCAGTGGCTGCTACTACTATTGAATAATCTAAAGCTCCCATAGTTTCTAATGTGTTAACAATATGAGCAACTGTTGATTGTTTTTGCCCTATAGCAACATATATGCAAATAACATCTTTTCCCTTTTGATTTAATATAGTATCGATAGCAATTGCTGTCTTACCAGTCTGTCTATCACCTATTATTAACTCTCTTTGACCTTTTCCAATTGGAATCATTGAATCAATAGCCTTAATACCTGTTTGTAATGGTTCTTTAACAGATTGTCTATCGATTATACTTGGTGCTGGAACTTCTATTGGTCTAGTTTCATTAGTTATTATTGGTCCTTTACCATCTATTTCTTCACCTAATGAATTAACTACTCTTCCAAGCATTCCTTCACCAACAGGGACTTCAACTATTTTATTAGTTCTTTTTACTATATCCCCTTCTTTTATTCCTTCTTCTGATCCAAGAAGTACACATCCTACATTATCTTGTTCAAGATTTAATGCCATACCAAATACGCCATTAGGGAACTCTAAAAGTTCACCTTGCATACAATCATCCAAACCGTATACTCTTGCTATACCATCACCGATCTGAATTATTGTACCAGAGTCTATGGTTTGAATCTGTGCACCATATCTTTGAATTTCTTTTTTTATAATTGATGTAATTTCTTCTGGTTTAATATTCATACCATCACCTCTATTCTGCACTAACCATTAATTTCTTTAATTCTTCTAATCTTAATTTTACAGTGCCATCCATTACTTCATTATTAACTCTTACATATATTCCACCTAGAATGCTTGAATCAATAACTTGTTGTAAAATAATTTTCTTATTATATTTCTTTTCAAGCTTTGTAATTAAATTATTATACTGCTCTTCACTTAAAGGTTCTGTAGTCTTTACTATTCCTCTATAAGTATTCTTTCTTTCAAGGTCGATTTTTTCCATTTCATTAAGCTTTTCTCTTAAGAATAGTATTCTATCCTTTTCTATTAATATTAATAAAAATGATAAAAGCTCTTCATCAATATTACCTTTAAAAATATTTATAAAAGTTTTCTTTTTTTGCTTTGTACTTATTTGAGGATGCTTAACTACCTCGTAAAAATCTTTATTATTATCTATAAGGTCACAAATTTCTCTTAAATCATTTAAATACTCTTGCACCTTTCCCTTTTCTTCTGCAACTTCATAAAGGGCAAGGGCATATCTTCGGTCTAAATACTCAAACATATTTAATTTCCTACCTCAGTAATAAACTCATCAATAAGCTCTTTATTTTTTTCTTTATCAATATTTTTTTCAATAACCTTAGTAGATAACTCTAAAGCTAAATCAATAGCTTCTTTCTTTAATTGATATTCAACCTTTTCTCTTTCTCTATTGATTTCAACTTTAGCTCTTTCGATGATTGTATTAGCCTCATTTTTAGCTTCTAACACAATTTCATCATAAATCTCTTCTGCTTTTCTTTTCTTTTCTTCTGTTATCTTTTTACCTTCTTCTCTAGCTTGCTTTAATATTCTTTCATTTTCAATAGCAAGAAGTCTAGCCTTGTTAGTAGCTTCTTCTGCATCATCCATCTGCTCATTTATGTATTCTTCTCTTTCGTCAATAATTGCCTTTACTTTTCCAAAGAAGAAATGCTTAAGTATTGCAAATAGAATAAAGAAGTTAATCAAACTTGCTAATATAAGCCCTAGGTTTATTTCCATAACAAAAATTCGCCTCCTTTTTTGGGAGTATTTATTAAATACCTAATTATGTTTTTATTAGAATACGAAAATTAATAAGATTGAAATTAATAATCCATAAATAGCTGTTGCTTCTGCAAACCCAGCACCTATAAGTAAAGTTGTTGTAATTTTACCACTTGCTTCAGGCTGTCTTGCTATACCTTCAACTGCTTTCCCTGTTGCTATACCTATTCCGATACCTGCTCCTATACCTACTAATACCGCTATTGCTGCTGCTATTGCTTTTACTCCTAAATCGCTCATTACTAAATACCTCCTAAAAATTAATGTTCTGCTACGACTTTCATATTTATCATTGTTAACATAACAAAGATAACCATTTGAATTGTTCCATCAAATACATCAAAATATGCATGTAATGGTACTGGAAGCCCTATCTGAGCTATCCATGCAACTTTTTCAAGTGATTCATACACTAGCTCAACGATAAATGACGCTGCTAGTATGTTACCAAATAATCTTAAAGACAATGAAACTGGAAGCATTATTCTCTCAATTATATTAAGTGGCAACATGAATAACATTGGCTCTCCGTAACCTAAAAAATAATGTCCTAGTCCTACTTTCTTAATTGCATATCCTTGTATTGCAAAGAATGAAATTAATCCTAAAGTAAGAGCTACACTATAATTCTTTGTTGTTGGAGCTATACCTATAAGTCCTAAAAGGTTCATAGGTAAGATAAATGCTGCTATAGTTCCTATAAAAGGAATTACATCCCTATATTTTTCTCCCATATTAGCATCTACCAAATTCATTAATGATGTGTAAATATATTCTACAACAATTTGTTTTTTACCTTCTGGTCTTCGTTTTAAATCTTTTGTTGACCACCAAGCTAATACTCCAACTAATAATATTACTATTAACTGAATTATTGCTTCTGGTTTTATATCTAAAGCAAGACCTCCGATGTAAAAGGTATAAATGGCTTCGCTAACATCCATTTAATCACTTCCTTTCTGGCTCTTAATCCAACCAAAAATTATAATTGGAAAATGTGTTATAAACCCTGCTAAATATAAAAGAAGATGATATTTATTATTTGCAAAAATTAATGCAATTATTATTACTGTTGAAATTCTAATAAATGTACTTACTACGGAAAATACATTTCCTTTTCCTGCATTTAGACTTTTGTCAAGAATAATACCTCTAATCACAAAGTTTAGCATAGCTATTATTATTCCTAATAAAAATATAAGTGCACCTTTAGGATTTATAAAGAAAATAATTAATGCAATAATTGACCCAAATAATATGTCCTCTTTTATAACAAGCTTTAAAAGAGCCTTCATTTCTATAGTCATATAAATCTCCTCCAGTAACTCTTGTATTATATTCCCGTTAAATAATTAATTAAAACCTCATATTTTTCAATTTCTTATGATTTATTCATTTTACATAAAAAAAATCAGTAATTTAGTTCTTTTTTCTTACTCAAGCTACATTTTTCAGCGTTTTTTATATAAAACTTGAAAGAAAATTCCCACCTATGCAATTGTCAGAATTTTCTCTCTTTTAATTTTAATATATTAATTATGATATCATTTTCATATTTGTATTTTATTAATTTTTTAAGTATTTTTTTATCATTTACTGCTATTTAAGGATTTCTATAAGGTATTTTATATTATATTGCAGAAATAAAATGAATAATTTAAATTGAAATTATTCATTTTATTTCACAATTTATTTATATAAAAATTTCTTTTGCTCACAACATATTTCTTATATACTTCTATTTTTCTTGGTTTCAGCAAAAAAACAAGAAGCATTCACTTATGAATACTTCTCATTTTTTTACTAAACATAATTAATTATGAGTGTTATCTTCTTTCAACTATCATGGCAGTTCCCATTCCACCACCTATACAAAGTGTTGCCAATCCCTTCTTAGCATCTCTTCTTTGCATTTCGTGTAATAAAGTTACTAATATTCTTGCACCAGATGCTCCAACTGGATGTCCTAATGCCACAGCTCCTCCATTTACATTTACTTTTGACATATCAAAGTGTAAATCTTTTGCAACAGCAATACTTTGTGCTGCAAAAGCTTCATTTGCTTCAATAAGATCCATATCTTCTACAGTTAAATTTGCACTTTGCATTACTGCCTTCGTTGCATGGAATGGTCCATATCCCATTATTGCAGGATCTAGTCCTTTATGTCCGTAAGATACTATTGTTGCTAAAGGAGTAACACCAAGTTCTTCTGCCTTTTCTGCACTCATCACTACAAATGCAGCTGCGCCATCATTAATCCCTGATGAATTACCTGCAGTAACCTTTCCATCCTTAATAAAACATGGTTTTAATCTAGCTAATCCTTCTATTGTTGAGCCAAATCTTGGTCCTTCATCTGTATCAAAAACTTTTGGTTCTCCTTTTCTTTGTGGGACCATAACTGGAACTATTTCATCTTTAAACTTTCCTTCTTTAATAGCCTTTTCAGCCTTTAATTGTGAATTAAGTGAGAATTCATCTAATTCTTCTCTAGTTAATCCCCATTCCTTTACTATATTCTCAGCAGTTACACCCATGTGATAATTGTTAAATGCATCACTTAAAGCATCTTTTATCATAGTGTCAACGATTTTTCCATCTCCCATTCTTTGACCCCATCTAGTAGTTTCTAATGCATATGGTGCCCTGGACATATTTTCCATACCACCTGCTACTACTACATCACAGTCACCAGCTTTAATCATTTGAGCTGCTAGAGCAACACTTCTAAGCCCTGATCCGCATACCATATTTATAGTCATTGCTGGAATTTCTATTGGAAGACCAGCCTTTACAGCAGATTGTCTTGCAACATTTTGTCCTAAACCTGCTTGTATAACATTCCCCATTACAACTTCATTAACTAACTCTGGCTTTATACCAGCTCTATTTACTGCTTCTTTAATTACTAGTGCTCCTAAGTCTACAGCTGGAATATCTTTTAGTGATCCTCCAAAAGTTCCTATAGCTGTCCTTACAGCACTTGCTATTACAACTTCTCTCATAAAATTACCCTCCAAAATTTACAATTTAATGTAATAAATGTTAAACAATTAACAATTTAATTATACATCTCTCTTTTTCCATATTCAACCAATTTTAAAAATATTTTAACCTTTTTGCATTTTATAATATTTATAGTTGCTTTTTAAAAATTCTATATTTCGAAGGATATTCTTTCATCTTTTTCTACATATAAAAAAATAGTACTACTTAACCTTTGAAATAACATAGACTAAATTTTAACTATCAATTTAATCTATTTATTTTACAAATTCAAATAATACTATTATTCATAAATATAATTATATTAATGATTTATCTAATGATAATTCAATTTTAAAATGTTCTGGTTCTAATTGAGTTAATTTAACTCCTGCAGCATTTAACATTCTTTTTGATGCCTTTACTATATCTGTTTCAGCATATTTATCACTTAAATATACTACTTCCTTTATCCCTGATTGTATTATTGCCTTTGCACATTCATTACAGGGAAATAATCCTACATATATTCTACATCCAGTTAAATCTTTGCCTTTACAGTTTAATATTGCATTTAATTCACCATGAACTACATATGCATATTTTGTATTTAACGTATCGCCTTCTCTTTCCCAAGGAAATTCATCATCAGAACATCCCTTAGGAAATCCATTATATCCTATACTTTCTATTATATTATTTTCATTTACTATGCATGCACCAACTTGAGTACTTGGATCTTTACTTCTTTTTCCTGATAAAAGTGCAACAGCCATGAAATAGTCATCCCACGATAGATATTCTTGTCTTTTCATCTTATATCCTCCTTTGTTTTTTAAATTATACTACTGCACATTATTTTTTTCTATACTAAGTATTAATCATAATAATTTTATTTACTCTTTTTCTTTACAACTTAAGTAACAATGTTAAATCTTTATATGCTTGTATATAAAAAAACGAAGCCTAAGCTTCGCTTTTTATATTATTTAGTTCCAAATAGTCTGTCTCCAGCATCTCCAAGACCTGGTACAATATATCCTTTTTCATTTAATTTTTCATCTATAGCAGCAACATAGATATCTACATCTGGGTGTTGCTCTTGCACTAATTCAATTCCATTTGGAGAAGATATTAAGCACATTAATCTAATTTTCTTTGCTCCCCTTTTCTTTAATAAAGTTATGGCATCTGCTGCTGACCCCCCTGTAGCTAACATTGGGTCAACTACAAAAATATCTCTTTCTGCTATATCTTGTGGAAGCTTACAGAAATATTCTACTGGTTGAAGAGTTTCTTCATCTCTATATAATCCTATGTGACCTACTTTTGCTGCTGGCACTAGGTTTAATATACCATCAACCATTCCAAGACCAGCTCTTAATATAGGTACTACAGCTAATTTCTTACCTGATAACATCTGACATTTTGTTGTACAAATAGGTGTTTCAATTTCAACTTCCTCTGTACTTAAATCTCTAGTTGCTTCGTAAGCCATTAACATAGATACTTCTTCTACTAATTCTCTAAAATACTTAGAACCTGTATTTTTACTTCTAATAAATGCTAATTTGTGTAATATTAAAGGATGATTAATTTGTGTTACTTTACTCATATGTTACCTCCAAATAAAAAAATAATCTTAATAATTATTATTTACTATATTTTTTTTCTATGTCTGTTATTTTGGCAATTCTTGTAGTATGTCTCCCACCTTGGAATTCTGCACTAAGGAATGTCTTTACTATATCTATAGCAAGACCTTTTCCTACCACTCTTTCTCCCATAGTAAGTATATTTGCATCATTATGTTCTCTAGTGGCATGTGCACTAAAAGTATCAGAACATAAAGCTGCCCTTACTCCTGGAACTTTGTTTGCCGCTATTCCTATACCAATTCCTGTCCCACATATTAGTATACCAAAATCAAATTCTTTGGCAGCTACTGCTTCAGCAACTGGTAACGAAATATCTGCATAATCACACGATTCTTCTGTATAAGTTCCAAAATCTTTAACTTCCATACCTTCTTCTTTTAAATAATTTAAAATTTCATTTTTTAAATTTAAACCGCCATGGTCACAGCCTAAAGCTATCTTCATACTCTACTCCTCCTTTAATAAATAAATTCTCAAGTTAATTTTTTTTATAAAAAAGGAGAATGGTAACCCACCCTCCCCTTATCATACTTTGATAATGTCATAGCCTGCAGCTTTATTAAGTCTATTCATAATTGCCAGACCAACTCCATCTTCTTCAAACCCTTGGCATAAAATATATTCTACACCTAAATCATCACATTTTCTTAAAGTTTCAAAAAGATTTTTTGCTATTTCATTTAAATTATCTTTTCTTCCCAGTGATAAAACTTCGCAATTTTTAAATCTATCTATATTTTCATCTGTAGTTATAATTGCTACTTTATTATTATTTTCAATATAATTTTCTAACATTTTGCACATTATTTCAACTGTTTTTTCATTTTTTCCACTAATAATTTTCAATTTAGCTTTTGGTGCATAATGCCTGTACTTCATCCCTGGTGCCTTTGGCTTTAAATCTTCTGATGGTTTTTCCTTTAATGCTTCATCTATAACTATATTTTCATCTACAGTTCTCAGCATTTCTAAGGTAATTCCACCTGGTCTAAGTACCATTGGAGGGTTTACTGTGCAATCAACTATGGTAGATTCTACCCCAATATTACTTCTTTCTCCACCTAAAATATAATCAATCTTTCCATCTAAGTCTTCTACACATCTTTCCATATCTGTAGGACTAGGTCTACCAGATATATTAGCTGATGGTGCTGCTATAGGTACTCCTGCTGCTTCTATAAGCTTTAGTGCTATTTCTGAATTTGGCATTCTTACCCCTATAGTAGAAAGCCCTGCACTTGTCTCATCTGGTACTATATCTTTCTTATTTAATATTATAGTCATTGGACCTGGCCAGAACTTATCTATTAGCTTTTCTGCCACTTTAGGTATATCCTTAACAAACTTTTCAATACTTTTAGAGCATACATGGATAATAAGAGGATTATCCTGTGGTCTACCCTTAGCTAAAAATATTTTCTTTACAGCTTCTCCATTTAATGCGTCAGCTCCTAGCCCATAAACTGTTTCTGTTGGAAAAGCTACTGTTCCACCTAATTTTATTATGTTTCCTGCTTCATTAATAAAATCTTTATCTTCATTTAAATTTCTTATTATGGCTACTTTTGTTTTCATTAGCCTTTTACCCTCTTTCATTAAAATTAATTTGCCCTCTAGCTATCTTTATACTTTCTATGGCGGCTGGAGTATATGCTGATTTAACACAGGTAGTATATATATTTTCTAAAAAAATATATTTTCTTAAACTTCCATTTCTTATTATCTGAAAATAATAAGTTTGTTCTTCATTGATTTTTTTTAATCTATTATATTCACGCTCAACTTCAGGATATCTTTTTAAAAATCCCTTTACTATAGGTCTAGCCTTCTTATTTCTAAACTTACTTGATGTTACAATTATTATCTCAAGTTCTTCTCTATCTTTATTGGTATGCACAATAGCCACATTATCACATAGTATTATGCTTTCTCTTAAAAATAATCCCTGCCTTATTTTAAACCTGCTATTATAATATTTAAATTTCAAAGTACATATATTTATCCTTGCCAGTATTGCTATTAAAATTAAAAATTCAATAATTGCTATATATACATAAACAAATGTATTTTTTAAGTTTGCTAAATAAGCCAAAGTTGGTATTAACACAGACAAGATACCCATTATAATAAAAAATATATTTTCTTTTTTTCTTATTCTTTTTAATGCTCTATTTATTTCCATACTACTTTTTACTTATTGAAAAAGCCTTACAAATTAATGCAAGGCTTTTTAATTACATTGAATCAGTATTTCCCATTGCTTTCATTTTTTCTGCTTGATCTGCAGTAATTAAAGCATTGATTACTTCATCTATATCTCCATTTAAGAATGAATCTAATTTATATAATGTTAATCCAATTCTGTGATCTGTTACTCTTCCTTGTGGATAGTTGTAAGTTCTTATTCTTTCACTTCTATCCCCTGTTCCTACCTGGCTCTTTCTATCTTCAGCTATTCCAGCTAATCTTTCTGCTTCTGCAACTTCATATAATCTAGCTCTTAAAACTTTCATAGCCTTTTCTTTATTCTTAAGCTGTGACTTTTCATCTTGGCAAGCAACTACTGTTCCTGTAGGTAAGTGAGTAATTCTTACTGCTGAATCTGTAGTATTAACACATTGTCCACCATTACCAGATGATCTATAAACGTCAATTCTTAAGTCTTTTTCATGGATTTCTATATCAACATCATCAACTTCTGGAAGTACTGCTACTGTAGCTGTTGATGTATGAATTCTTCCTGAACTTTCTGTATCAGGAACTCTTTGAACTCTATGAACTCCACTTTCATATTTTAACTTAGAATATGCACCAGCACCTTTTATCATAAAAACAACTTCTTTGAATCCACCAAGGTCATTTTCATTTGAACTCATAAGTTCTACTGACCATCTATTATTTTCGGCATATCTTGTGTACATTCTAAATAGGTTAGCTGCAAATAGAGCTGCTTCATCTCCACCAGCTCCACCTCTGATTTCAACAAATACGTTCTTATCATCATTTGGATCTTTTGGTAATAATAATATTTGTATCTTATTTTCTAATTCTATTTCTTGTTCTTTTAACATAGAAATTTCTTCAGATAACATTTCTCTCATTTCTTTATCTGATTCTTCTTCTAACATTTCCTTATTTGCTTCAAGGTCTTCTAAAACCTTTTTATATTCTCTATATGCTGTAACGATTATCTCTAAGTCAGCATGTTCCTTACAAAGCTTTCTCCATTCTTTTTGGTTAGCCATTATAGAAGGATCTGATATTTTTACTGAAAGCTCTTCATATTTATTTTCTGTAAATGCTAATTTATCTAATAACATAGTATCACTCCATACTGTTTTTTTTCATATTGAAATATTATATCATATTTAATCTAATTATATCAAGATTTTAGAAATTTCCTATTACTACCCTGTCTAATCCTGCTAAATCTTGAATAACTTTAATATTTTTAAACCCATTTTCTTCCATCAGAACTTTTACCTTCTCACCTTGATCATATCCTATTTCAAATGCAAGTATACCATTTTCATTTAACACCTTACGGCTCTCAGAAACTATTATATTATAGAAATCCATTCCATCTTCTCCACCAGCTAGAGCTGTATGTGGTTCATAATCTTTCACATCTTCCATTAAATCATCAATTACTTCATCAGCTATATATGGAGGATTAGATACTAATATATCATATTTCTTGCCATCTTCTATAACTTTATTCAATAAATCACTTTTAATGAATTCTGTTCTTTCTTCTAAATTATGTTTAACTATATTTTTTTTAGTTACTTTTTCAGGTATAGGATAAAAATCAACTAAATCTACCTTTATATTATTTCTTAAAGCTGCTAATGATATGCCGATAGCTCCACTTCCACAACACAAATCACATATACTTATAGCCTCTTCTTCACCTATATATTTTAGCACTTCTTCAACTAAAACTTCTGTATCTCCCCTTGGAATCAAAACTCCTTCTTCCACATAAAAATCTAATCCCATAAATTCAACATCTTTTAATATATATGCCATAGGCATTTTCTCTTTTCTCTTTTTAATAAGTTGTTTAAACTTATTTTCATTAAGATTACTTACTTCCTCATCTTTATTTAATATTAAATATATTTTATCTTTATTTAACACCTTTGTTAATAATAACTGGCAGTCTAATATATAAGTATCTATTTCTGCTTCCTTTAACTGCTGGTTACCATATATGAGAAGTTCTCCAATAGTCTTCATATCTTTTATCCCCTCTGCAGCCATCAATGACTTGATTGCAACTTCTATTTGCATGTCATCTGGCTCTTTTGTTGTTAGTTTTTGTAGCATCAGCCCTGGATAAGCAATTATCTTGCTAAGCTTACTTTCTGACCTTCCTAGCCATTTAATTATTTCATAGCTTATTCCAGCTACTACTGGTAATAATACTATCCTAATTATTATACGTTCTATAAAATTGCCCCAGCCTGTAAAAGTATATAATAATATACTTACAAACATAGTAAGAAATATAAAATTAGTTCCACATCTAGGATGTAACCTGCTTTGTTTTTTTACATTTTCAATAGTAAGCCTCTGCTCATTTTCATAGCAAAAAATTGTTTTATGTTCTGCACCATGATATTGAAATACTCTGTAAATATCCTCCATATTACTTATAAGAAACATATATAATATAAGTATAGCAATTCTGATGGATGCTTCTATTAAATTTAAAATAATGCTAGAAAAGCCAAAGGTTTTAAATATAGAAGCTATAGAAGTTGGAATACCAATAAA
Source organism: Clostridium lentum (assembly GCF_014287815.1). GTDB lineage: Bacteria > Bacillota > Clostridia > Clostridiales > Clostridiaceae > Clostridium > Clostridium lentum. The sequence continues at coordinate 29,465 of NZ_JACOOQ010000011.1, read as the reverse complement.
TATTCCAATAGAAACTACAAATGATAGCATCATAGTTAATGTAATAATTAAATCACCAGCTAATTTTTCACCAAATACATCTTTTATCAATTTTTCAAATGCGCTTTCCTCTTCTTCCTCTTCAAAAAATGATGCTGAATAGTTTAATGTCTTTATGCCAATAATTAATGAATCTAGCAAGGCCGTTATTCCTCTTATAAATGGCAATGATAAAATTTTATATTTTTTAGTTAATGAAACTGTTTTTTTTACACTAACCTTTATTTTACCCTTTGGTGTTCTTATTGCTGTAGCCATACCTTTGGAGCCACGCATCATAACACCTTCAATTACAGCTTGCCCCCCTACATCACACTTTCTCATATCATCACACTTTCATTATTTATTATTTTTATGTCTAAAGTAACAATGTCCACATAAAGATTCATACTGCACATTATCAATATTATCTATAGCTACCTGCTCACCTTCAAAAACAAATTCCCCATTTATCTTTCTACCATTTAAGATAGCCTTTCTGCCACATTTACAAATGGTCTTCATCTCTTCTATGCTGTGAGCTAATAATAAAAGTCTTGTACTTCCTTCAAAACCTTCCATCATAAAATCAGTTCTTAAACCATAGCATATAACTGGAATATCAAGAACCACTGCTATTTTAAATAACTGGTCTACTTGTTCCTTAGTCATAAATTGAACTTCATCAACTAATATACAATTTACCTTAAATTTAACTTCTTGCCATTTTTGTATTTCTTCATAGATATTCATTTTTTCTAGACAAAGTATATCAACTTTTCTTTCTACACCTAATCTTGAAACTAATTTATCTCCACCCTTTTTATCAGTTGCAGGTTTTATTAAGATAACCTTCATTCCTCTTTCTTCATAATTATGTGCCACCTGCATCAAATGAGTAGACTTTCCTGAATTCATTGCTCCGTATCTAAAATATAATTTACTCATCATATCTCTCCCTCTTCTGTAATATCTACTCAGATTATATCATTTTAACTGTTATTTAATAAAGATGTTTTTATTTCCTATAATTCACTTATTCCTGATAATGTTTTATTGATGCAATTTTATTGACTGCTTATTAAATTGTGTGTTATACTTTTTAAAGTCATTGGAGATTTTACTTTAATGATATATTTTTATTGAAAGAGGTGAAAAATATGAGAGAAGGCATACATCCAGAATACCATCACGATGCAGTGGTTAAGTGTGCATGTGGAAATACTTTTACAACAGGTTCAGTTAAACCAGAATTAAAGATTGATATATGTTCAAAATGCCACCCATTCTTCACTGGTAAGCAAAAAATCGTTGATATCGGCGGTAGAGTTGATAAATTTAACAAGAAATTCGGTCTTAACAAATAAGATTGTTTTTAAAAAAACGGGAAAGATATCTTTCCCGTTTTTTTATTTCTTCATAACTTCATTTTTTATGAATAACTCCATAAATTCTTTATTATTCTTAGTTTTTGATAGCATATTTATTAATGTTTCAGTAATACTTTCTATATTTCCATCTCTATTCATATTTTTTCTTATAGCAAAAGCAACTTCTTTTTCTTCATCTGATAATAATAAGTCTTCTTTTCTAGTACCTGACTTATAAATATCTATAGCTGGGAATATTCTTCTTTCTTGTAGCCTTCTATCTAAATGAACTTCCATATTTCCTGTTCCTTTAAATTCTTCAAAAATCATATCATCCATTCTTGAACCTGTTTCTACTAATGCCGTAGCTAATATTGTTAAACTTCCTCCTTCTTCTATATTTCTTGCAGCTCCAAAGAATTTCTTTGGCATTAATAAAGCTCCTGGATCAAGCCCACCTGATAAAGTTCTTCCTGTTGGTGTTATAGTTAAGTTATATGCTCTTGAAAGTCTTGTAATACTATCCATAAGAATAACCACATCTTTCCCTTGTTCAACCATTCTCTTTGCTCTTTCAAGAACCATTTGTGATACTTTAGCATGATTTTGTGGTTCTTCATCAAAAGTAGAGTAAATTACATCTCCTTTAATAGATCTCTTCATATCTGTAACTTCCTCTGGTCTCTCATCTATTAATAATACTATAAGCTTTATATCAGGATAATTCTTTGAAATATTTTGTGCTATTCTTTTTAATAATGTAGTTTTACCTGCTTTAGGTGGTGCAACTATTATCCCTCTTTGTCCCTTTCCTATTGGACACATAAAATCCATAAGTCTTGAAGATAAATCCCTACCGTTATCAGTTTCTAAATGTAATCTTTCATTAGGATATATAGGAGTCAAATTTTCAAAATTCTTTCTTCCTATAGCCTTATCTGGTGATTCACCATTTACCTTTTCCACAAATAATAGTGCTTTAAACTTTTCACCATCTTTTGCTTCTCTTACTTTTCCTTCTACTTCATCACCTGTTCTTAAGTTAAACCTTCTTATTTGTGACGGTGAAACATATATATCGTTTTCTCCAGTAAGATAATTACTACATCTTAAAAAACCAAAGCTATTGTTTTCTTGAATTTCTAAAACCCCTTTAGAAGAATTAGATTCATTAATCATAACCTTTAATCTTTCCTTCTTCTCTTCCTTTTCTTCTTCTGTTACATTATATCTATCTCTTGAATCGCTTGCATAAGCTTCACTATTTACATTTTCATCTATATGTATACTAGCTTCTATGTTTCTATTCTTAGGTGCAATTTTTTCTGTTAAAATTACCCCATTCTTTTCTATTTTATTAGGAGTTATTTTCACTAACTCTTCAATTAATTCACTTTTCTTTAATTTACTAATATTTTTTATACCTTTTTCCTTAGCTATTTCTTTTAAGGTAGCTAAAGTCATTTCATTATAGTTTTCTGTTTCCAAATTTATACCTCCATAATATTTTATATTTTTTTGGGATTCATTTAAGATTGCACTTTTAGACTTGAAAAAATGAATTGAAATAAAACCTTAGTATTTGCATATATAATTATCCATCAATAATATACATATTTCAATAAAAAGTTATACTATAAGATTATCCTTTTTTATAATTTATTATACCAAGTATAATCATAATAACATTCATAAAGTTAATATTGTTTCCATTATTGGACTATTTGCCGTCAAATTGTTGCCAATACTGGGCACACCTAAAAAAAAGTACTGCAATTTTTTATTGCAGAACTTCTTATTAATTATTTTTCTAAAGCAGCCTTTATTAATCCTGTGAATAGAGGATGCGGTCTGTTTGGTCTAGATTTTAACTCTGGATGGAATTGTGCTGCCACAAACCACTTATGATTTGGAATTTCTACAATTTCAACTAATCTTTCATCTGGACTTGTTCCTACTATTTTCATTCCTGCTTCACTTATTTGTTGTCTAAATTTATTATTAAATTCATATCTATGTCTATGTCTTTCTGATATATTTTCTTCACCATATACTTCAAAGGACTTGGATTCTTTATTTAATATACATGGATAAGCTCCTAATCTCATAGTACCGCCTAAATCTTGTACATCCTTTTGATCATTCATTAAATCTATTACTGGATACTTTGTTTCTGAATCTATTTCTGAACTATTAGCTCCTTCATATCCTAAAACATTTCTAGCAAATTCAATTACTGCTGTCTGCATTCCTAAGCATATTCCTAAGAAAGGTATATTATTTTCTCTTGCATATTTGATAGCTTCAATCTTTCCTTCTACTCCTCTATCACCAAATCCACCCGGAACTAAAATACCATCAACATTATTGAATATGTTCTTAGCATTTTCAGCAGTAACATCTACAGCATTTATCCACTGTATCTTAACATTCGCTTCATTAGCAAGTCCACCATGGTTTAAAGCTTCTACTACCGAAATATATGCATCATGTAATTCTACATATTTACCTACTAAAGCAATAGTAACTTCCTTCTTAAGATTTTTCATTCTATCAACCATATCAATCCATTCGTTATTGTTGATATCTATGCATCCTAATTGTAATTTTTCAACAACTAGCCTATCTAATCCTTCTCTATGTAACATTAATGGAACTTCATATAAGCTATTGGCATCTAAGTTCTGTATAACATTTTTAGCTTCTAGATTACAGAATAAACCTATCTTACTTCTTAAACTTTCATTTAATGGCTTTTCTGATCTACATACTATTATGTCTGGTTGAATGCCAATGCTTCTTAATTCCTTCACTGAATGTTGTGTTGGCTTAGTCTTTAACTCTCCAGCCTTTCCTAAGTAAGGAACTAAAGTAACATGAATAAAGCATACATTATCTCTTCCTACTTCATATTGTACTTGTCTAATTGATTCTAAAAATGGAAGCGATTCAATATCTCCTACTGTTCCACCTATTTCAGTTATAACTACATCAACATCTGTTTCTTTACTAACTGCATAAATTCTATCCTTTATTTCATTAGTTATATGAGGTATTACTTGAACTGTTCCTCCAAGGTATTCACCTCTTCTTTCCTTAGCAATTACATCTCCATATATTTTCCCTGTTGTAACATTATTGTTTTTGCTTAAGCTTTCATCAATGAATCTTTCATAATGTCCTAAATCTAAATCTGTCTCTGCACCATCATCTGTAACAAAAACTTCTCCATGTTGATATGGACTCATTGTACCTGGATCCACATTTAAATACGGATCAAACTTTTGAATTGATACCTTTAATCCCCTATTTTTTAATAATCTCCCTAATGATGCTGCTGTTATTCCCTTTCCTAAAGCTGATGCAACACCACCAGTTACAAAAACATATTTAGTAGCCATTATTTTTCCTCCTAATTTATATTTTTAATGTTGACACTTGATTTTATCTTTGATATAATATAAATTACCCCACTAATTACACAAGCGGGGTAATCCTTAATTCATAAATAAAATCATATCACATTAGTTATATTTTATCTAGTGTTTTTTGTCTTTTTTAAAAATTTTTCTCTATCTTTTCCTCTAAGTAAAAGAAATTATCTCTAAATTCCTTATTCATCAGTAATTTTTCTTCAGCTTTTACTATATTATTCTTGATTGTCTTATCAGATTTCAGCTGAAGCTGATCCTTTATGAGCCCTTTATCTAAGCAATTAAATTTTCTCATTAATAAAAGTAGTAAGTATTTACATTCTCTTCTTTTCATAATTACGCATATTTCTTCATCATCAATTCCATAAAATTGAGCAATAATTTGTATAATTACTAGATACTTTTCTATATATATTCACTCCTTTCCCCTTTTTATATAATTATTTCCATATAAATATATAACTATGCAGTTATTTAGAATATACCAATATTAATTACTTATATTTATTTTAAAAAAATCACAAGATAATTAATAATTACCTTGTGATTTTATCTTAATTAGCTCTAATCTTAACTTTAAGCTCTATAGTTATTCCTGACTGCCCTTCTAATCCTAATATATATTTAGTATATACCACTCCACCATCATCATCCATATCTATATCTAATTCCTTTGTATATATATTTATATTCATCATTCCATACGGAGTATTATATAAAGAAACTACTTCTTCTCCTTTTTTGAATTCCATTCTTGTAGTAGTAGAACCTTCTCTTTCTAAAATTAATGCCTCATCTTTTATAACTAAAGTAGTAGTTGTTCCATCCATGCCTGATATTTCCGACTCTTCATACACAGCCTTAAATTCACTTTCTCCTAAATGAAACTTTCCTGGCGTAACTACTTCTATTACTTCATCTTTATTTAAATCTGAAAAACTTCTTACAGATATTATTGCACTCTTTTCCATATTTCCTCCTATTTTACGTTAATTAAATATTTTTCTAACTTTTTATATTTCATTGGAGATACATTCATTTCCTTTACTCTATTATACTCTAGTCATATTTATTCCCCTAATTATTTTTTAAAATATCTTTTATTAGTTCTACTATTTTAAATTTGCATTTTATATTATTGTTTTCTTCATCATTATCATCAACAAGAACTTCTTTCAAGTTACTTGAATCAACATCACCTTTTGTCTCATCTACAAAACATAATGGTGGAAACATCACACACCACCAGTTATGACCTTCACCATTTCCGATGATAATTCTAAATGCTTCATAATTCCCTTGTGGAAATAAATAATCTCCATAAACCTTATCTGGAAAGTTTTCTCTTGATATCATTGTCTTAGCTTCATAATCAAAACCATTTTCCCAAAGTACATTTATTGCTATATTATTTACCTCTTCTATATTATCCATTAATATATTTCTTGCTTCATCTACTTCTGTAGCATCCTTTAACTGAATATTAATATAATCAATAACTTTATCTCTTACTAATAACTTAACAGCTTGATCTTCATCAGAATCGCTATTTGCAATAACATGAAATCTAATAAGCTTGTCTTTAATTTCATCATAATTTAAGCTCACTAGTTGTGCCTCCAAGCATCCCTCATTAGTTGAGCCTACTAAAATACCTATGCAAATTATAAAAACTAAAAATATACTAAAAATCTTTTTCATACTTATAACCCCCTATATGAGTTAAGTATTGACATACTTTAGGGGATTATTCATATTTATCTATTTTTTATTTTTATATTGTTCTTGTAATAAATACATCACTATATTTCTTTTTCATCTTTTCAAAACATTTTTGTGCCTTTAGCATATCATCAAAAAACGCAAAGACTGTTGGCCCGCTTCCGCTCATCATTGAATTTATCGCTCCACAAGCATTCATTTCTTCTTTTATTTTTATTAATATCTTATGTTTTCTTAATGTAACATTTTCTAATAAATTTTTCATATTACTTGCTACAAAATTTAAGTTATCATTTTCTATAGCATTGATTATCTCTGCTGTCTTTGGATGTTGTTTAACTTTTTCTAAATTGAAATTCTTATATACCTCTTTAGTAGAAACTCCAAATGCTGGCTTAACTAATACTATTATTTTATCTTTAAATGACTTGATAGGAGTTATTATCTCACCAATTCCTTCACATAATGCTGTGCCTCCATGAATGCAATAAGGAATATCTGCACCTAATCTTAAACCTAGCTCCATTAATTCTACCTCAGTTGCATTAACATTAAATAATTCATTCATTACTTTTAATACAGCTGCTGCATCTGTACTTCCACCTGCAAGTCCTGCTGAAACTGGAATATTCTTTTCTATATTTATTTTAACTCCATCAACAATATCATATCTTTCTTTAAAAATTTCAGCTGCTTTATATGCTAAATTTCTATTATCCACAGGAACATAACTTTTATTGCATTCTAAAGTTATTCCATATTTCTGCTTCTCAACTTCAATTTCATCATATAAATCTATATTCTGCATTATCATACTTAATAGATGATAACCATCTTCTCTTTTTCCAACCACATCTAAAGATATATTTACCTTACCGTATGCTTTAATTTTCATATATTCAAATCCTTTCGACGAAAGCCTTTTACTTAATCTGTCATAATCATATATTTAATTCTTCAAACTCAAATATATCTAAACTTTATAACTATTATTATATATAGTATTTTATCTGTAGTAAATATATCTTTTATTACATAAAATTTTTGAAAAAGTGGGTAACATAAAACTTCTTATAAGCAAATTAAGAAATTAAATGTTACCCAATATTTATCACTTATTCAATTAATTTTTTTATATCCATTTTCCTCTTGCTCTTTTCTAAAGTACTCAATAACTTCTAATAGAGGCTTTCTCTTTTCAAAGAATACAATTACCGTATCTCCTCTCTTTGCTTCCATAAGTGCTGTTCTAAACGCTTCAACCTCATCTAAAATTACTTTTAAATCTGAATCTTTATTTACTTGAAGAACTCCATTCTTGATTAGTTCTGCTATCTCACCACATCTTCGCCCTCTTCTATCTTTATCTTCTTTAATTATTATCTTATTTAAATTCTTCCCACTAAGCTTACCTATTCTTACAGCATCATTATTACTTCTATCTCCTGGTATCCCTATAACACCAATAATATTACCCTTTGCCAATTCTTTAAGAGATGATAAAACCTTTCTATATCCATCAATATTATGACCATAATCTAAAATTGCTTTTACCCCATTGCAGTCATAGATATTAAATCTACCTGAATTATCTTTTTCATTTAATTCAAATTTGCTAAGCCCTATTTTTATCATGCTATAATCTACTTGCATTGCTATTAAACTTGCACAAGCTGCCATAACATTTTCAATGTTAAATTCCAATACACCATTTAAAGTTATTGGTACATCTTCAACCTTTATTACTCTGTATTCTCTACCGTAGTTATAAACACATATATATCCTTCTCTTAAATAAACACATATATTATCCTTATTAATTGCTTCTAAAATATAATCATTATTGCAATCCTTTGAAAAATATATTATTTGCGCCTTTATCCGCGGAATAATATCCAAACTATATTTATCATCAGCATTTACAACTACAAATCCATCTTCTTTTACAGCTTCTGCCACTAAAGACTTTACCATGCATAAATCTTCCATATCTTCTATACCATCACAACCTAAATGATCTTCTGTAACATTAGTGATTACAGCTACATCTGCCAAATCATATGCTAAGCCTTTTCTGATGATTCCACCTCTAGCAGTTTCTAATACAGCCACATCAACATCTCTATTTAAAAGTACACAAGTAGCACTATCTGCTCCTGTATCATCTCCATTATCAATACAATTGCCATCTATATATATGCCATCAGTGCATGTCATACCCACACAATATCCCATTTTCATTAATATACTGCTAATAATTCTAGTTGTTGTTGTTTTCCCATTTGTTCCTGTCACTGATATAACAGGGATATTTTGCACACTATTATTGTAAAGCATATTGATAACCTTTTCACCTATATTACGTGATTTACCGTAAGAAGGATATACATGCATCCTTAGTCCTGGTGCTGAATTAACCTCTAATATCACTCCATTACCCTTAATTGATTTTGTAATATCTTTAGTACAAATATCAATTCCACAAACGTCTAACCCAATAGCTTTTGCGGCTCTTACACATATTTCTTTATTCTCATCGCTTATTGCATCGGTATAATCAACAGCTATTCCACCTGTAGATAAATTAGCATTTTGCCTTAAAAATACCTTTTTCCCTTTTTCCAGTACAGTGGATAAATGATAACCTTGTTCGTTTAAATAAATAAAATCAATATCTATTTTAGTAAGTGGCTTTTCATGATTTCTTCCTCTATTTTCAGTGGAATTAATATCTTCTACTAACTGCTCTATATTTTTTAATCCATCACCTATTATAAAAGGAGGAATTCTTTTTGATACAGCTACCACTTCATTATTTACAATACAAACTCTAAAGTCATCGCCTTCATGATACTTTTCTATGATTATATCTTTAAATTGATTCTTTAAATAATCATAGGTCTTTACTAATTCCTTTTTACTTCTTATATCTACAAAAACTCCCTTGCCCTTACTACCAAATTGTGGCTTTAGCACCACCGGATAACCTATTTCATCGGCAGCTCTTAATAAATCAAGTACATTGCTAACTTTCTGCCCTCTTGCCACTGGCAAATTTTGAATATCTAAAAGTTTTTTTGTAATAAGCTTATCACAGGAAATATCCACTGCTACACACCTTGTTTCACTGGTTATAGCCGCTTCAATGCATCTTCCTTGCTTGCCATATCCTATCTGATAGAAATCTCCATTGCCAATATCTATCACTGGCATATTAAACTTTTCTGCTCCTTTTATAATTTCTGCCGTGCTTGGGCCTATAGCCTCTTCATTAATTATTTCTCTTATTATGCTTAATTTCATATTAATATCTATATTACTTCCCTTAATTAGGCTATTTATTATTTCAATAGCCAACTTAACAATTTCCATTGCTGCCTTTTCATATTTATATTGAAATACTATGATGTAGATATCCCCGTTTTTTTCTCTTGCCTTTCCATACGCTAAATTAATACCTACACTATTTTGCAAAGCAATAATAATATGCTCACATATATGTGCTAGATATGTGCCTTCCTTTAATCTTTTAACAAAACCGCCTTCTTCATCAATGCCACATCTATGGGTATATAATTCTGGAACTAATTCTAAAAGTCTTTCATTAAAAGATTCAATATCTTTGCTGGCAATTTCCGAATATCCTTCCAAATCTACTTCTAGCTTTATACACTTTTTATGTGAATATATATTTCTCCCTTTATAAACTGTGCTGCTTATCATTTTCATAAAAATTCATATCCTCCTCTAAAGGCGCCTTTTTAAGTAAATTAAATTTATTTCCTTCTTTTAGTACATGTAATTTAACATTAAACATGCTTAGCACTTCATTACTATACTGCTCAGAAACATTGCTATATCGTATGCTACTGCCATCAACAAAATATACTGCTCCTGATCCAACAACTTCAGCTATACCTTCATCACTGACAATTATTGCTGTATCTTCATCTATGCCAATCCCTAACACTTCTGGATTTTGTGCTATTCCTGTCAAAAGCCTTCCTAATCTTCCCCTTTGTGCAAAATGCTGATCTATCATAATATTTTTTACCAATCCTAATCCTGGTGACATTTTCAAAGTGCATTTTCTTGGTGATTCATCATCTTTTCCTTCTATTATCATCGTATCACTCATAACTGAAGCTCCTGCCGAAGTTCCCACAATAGATGCTTTACTCTTACATAAGCTTTTTATAGCTTCATTAATTGGAGTCCCCCCTAATATACTAGTTATCCTAAGTTGATCTCCACCTGTAAAAAATAAAACACTACACTTCTTTACTAAATTTATATTTTCAGTTACATAAGCATCAGTTCGACATTTTATATCTAATTTTTCAATATTCTTTACACCTAAGGATTTAAAGGCCTTTTCATAATTTTTAAAGCTTTTTTCTGGATATTCTGTAGCTATAGTTGCAATTAAAATCATATCCTTTTCCCTATTAATACAACTTACTACTTTCTTTAATATTTCCTTATCGCCAACTTTATCTTCTGCCCCTCCAATGATAATTAAATTGCCGACAACTTTTTCACTCATCATCTCACCTCAAATCGTACGTTTGTTATTTTATCCATAATATCAACTCATTATTCAAAAAAAGGTAATCGCAAATGCGATTACCTTTTTTGGGGTTAAAAAGTTAATTAAAAAATAGCTCTTCCTGGTATTATAAGCTTTTGACCAATGATTATTATTTCTGGATTTTCAATATCATTAATCTTTACCAATTCTTCAATGGTTGTATTATATTTTTTAGCAAGCTTCCATAAGGTATCTCCTTTATCTACAGAATAGATTATGACAGATGCTTCACTTTCTGCTCGTCCATTTTCACTTTCCACAACATCAACTATCCATTCTTTATTGACCTTATAAGAAACCTTAGCCCATACACTTAAAGTAATTCTTACTCCTATAGTATTAGCTTCAATAATTGAGTCTATTGTTTCCATTTGTACCTTACTAACTACATCCATATCTTTATTAGTACCCTTCAAGTCTATTGCTGTAGTGAAAGGAACTTCTCCTGTACACATATTTATCCTGCTTATCTCATCAGCAGTTCTATATAGTGCTGAAACCTTTACTACTCCTTCTAATTTTATTTTATCATTTTCAACGCTTTTATCTGTAATAACAGGGCATCCTGACGTCATTATAATTGACCCTATCTTTTCTTTATCATCATCTAAAGATATATTATCTTTCAAAATTACCTCTGTATTTACCATACCATGTATTAAGCCAATATCATGATTATTCTTTATTAAGTCTATTGGTTGTGATGGACAATATGCATCATTTATTAAATCAATCTTCTCCTTAGATAGGACTTTAACTACGCCTTTAGCTAAGAACTCAACATTGATAATTCTATTTTCCCCTAAATCATCTAAAGTTACTATATAGTCACTATTTACTATATCCACTTCATTATACGCCATCATATCAGCATTACATCCAATAAGCTCTTGCTCTTTAGATAAATATACATCATCATTTAAAAGTACGATATCATCAGTATCTTTTCCCTTATATAAAACTTCTACTTTACAATAACAGCCAAAATATATCTTATCTTCTCCTAGCTTAGTTTCCTTCTTATGAAGATTTAATGAACATTGTAATATATCTTCTATTTCTGGCTTATCCATAGTAGCTTTTAAAATTGATTTTCCCATAAGTTCTATTTCTTTATCACCAATTACCTTATTTATCTCTTCAGTTTCCTTTTGAACTTGAATATCTGAACTTCCTTCCAAATCCTTAATAAATTCAAATTCATCAATCTCATAAATATGCCACTTTGTAGTCCTAACTCCTTCTATGGCTATTTTTCTCTCATTCATAATATTAGCTTGTATATGTTCTACTACACATTCAACATCACAAAGGACTTTATGTTCTATACCAGTGAGTTCTAGATAATCTGCAAACTTTTCTGATAGATTTACAGAATTTATTCTCTCTATATCACTTTCATCAATAGATAAGTATAAAACAGTATAGGTTACAACACCTTCAAGCATAACTTTATCAGCTAAAACTTCTTTATTGGTCACTGTAGCCTTTGCATCAACTCCTAAGATTTCATGTACATCTGGATGTGAATCCTTAATTAAGTATTCCCCTTTCAAAATATTGCTTCCAGTACTTTCTCTTAAAAGCTGTTCATATTGAACATTTTCTTTAATGACATCTATTTGTGACATAGTATCCCTCCTATAGCTTAACTACTATAATATATATTTCCCTAACTATATATTTATTCTAATAAATGATATTTGTTAACACTTTCAAATAGCTTTTTATAATTTTCTAAGAAAACTTTTATGAAAGATATAATTTTATAAACATCATGTCGAATCAAAGACGTAATTTAAGTTTTTTTTATATTTTTTTTAATATATTGTTGACAACATTAAAAATATGTCGTATTATAAATATGGTTATTGACCATATAACCTCTCATAAATTCTCAATACCCTTTTATACCATAGTTGAAAGATGGATACCCGCCATCTTTCTTTTTTTATATATAAAAAAAGACTTCGATATTTATTCGAAGCCTTTAATTATACAGCATAATACAACATAACTGTTTTTGTCAAAACATCTGAATAGCTATATGTCACGGTCCTTTGGGTGTCATTGTCTAATCTAACAACGAAAATACTTGGATGAACGCTTTCAATTATTCCATCATTGACTAGAATTTTTTTTCTGCCTCCATTGGCTTTTAAGGTTACTTTTTCACCTACATGCCTTTCAATATCATTCCTAATTGTTGCTAAAGTCCTGTTTCTTTCCATGAAAACACCCTCTTTCTAATATAAATTTTACTCCTTTTTTTTCCATTTGTCAAATAAAACAAAATATTTTATCATCTTTATATACACTTGTCAATGTAAACTTTTACTTTTTAGATAATATTATCAATCCATTAATTATTGTTTCAAATTTTATAAATTTTATACAGTAACTCTAAAATTTTATTAATTTTTATATCTTATATAGCTGAACTATATCATTCAATACAGCTCAGCTATATACTAACTATATATAATTTGACCTTGGATATCCTTCACGGTATTTCCCTCTAGTCTGCAATCCACCAATGCCCTTAATCCCAGTAATAGTACCTTCAACTAAATCTGTTATAGAAACAACTTCATCTATTTTGGTATAGGCTATTTTTTCACAAACAAAAACAGGATCTAGACAATGTATAAGAACTCTGCTTGGTGAACTAGCAAAATTAGCTCCTGCATCTAAAAGGCATTCATAACATGATTGGCAAGCTCCTGCAAATATCACTAGCTCATCATAGCTGGAATTATAATCTCTCAATGCCTTGACTGCTTCAATATAATATTTAGTATTTCTATAATTTTCAAGATCTAAATAATCATCTGTACTCTTTATCACACTATCATGTCCTGTAAGAACTACAATATCAGGCTTTACTTCTTTGACAAGATCTATTACTTTAGTCCATTGCTCCTTTTCTGCTATTGCTTTTCCTACTGCATCTAAAGATAGTTGCTTATAAACCTTTAAACATGTTTCTAAGTATTCTTCATCACCATCTATATGAAGTATTTTCCCTGGTCTACCAAAGAACATATCATTATTTACAGCTTGTGCCTTTGTATTTTTATTAATACGACAATTTATCTGTTCTCTCATACCAATTCTTTTCTGCATGCTTTTTGCTTTTTTCATTGCTTCATTTACTCTATTATTTAATATCTTTTCCTTTTCTTCCACATATACATAATCTACAACTTCTAAATCATCTTTAGGTGAATCTGCTATTATTCTTATGCTTAATCCCTTCAAAATACAATATACTTTTCCCCTTACTTCCTTTATATCTATAATTCTAAATATTATGTCCTTATCATATGACTTTCTCACAACAATATCGCCTATTTTCATATGCATCTCCATATTTCATATTACTATTTTATAATATGAGAATAATCGACTCTTTGTTTAATGAAATATTTACTTTTATTTAGCAAGATAAAAAATAGAGCTGTTTCTTTAAACAGCCCTATTTTTTAAAGGGAATATTCCTTTTTAAAATCATCTAAAAACTTAGTAAACTTCTCTTGTTCATTTATTATACTTTCAATTTTATTAGAAAAAGTATTTTGTCCCCAATTAACCTCATTATAATAATATCTATTCGCTAACCTCCAGTATCTCTGTGGGAATTGAAGATATGCATAAAGCACTTTATATTCATCATCTCTTAAAGGAGATACACTATTATATGCATTGATTATCTCCTTAGCATACTCTAAGTTCCAGTTACATCTCTTAAGCACCTTAATCATAAAATTTGAAATATCATAAGCTCTTATTTCCCTCTTGCAATAATCAAAATCAATTATATTTACCTTATTATCATCAGTAAGTATTATATTATGATAAGTATAGTCATGATGGCAGAATCCTTTATTCCTTTCTGCAATTTCACAAAGTTCTATATAATTTGATTCCTTTAATGTCATCAAGGCATTTTTACCAATTTCCTTATAAAAATCCATAGATTTAAGATATAACATATCGAAATTAGTCTTATTATTTCTCTTTCTTATCATATCTCTCATTTTATCTAATGATT
The DNA here is from genome assembly GCF_014287815.1 of Clostridium lentum. Taxonomy (GTDB): domain Bacteria; phylum Bacillota; class Clostridia; order Clostridiales; family Clostridiaceae; genus Clostridium; species Clostridium lentum. Next base: position 14,276 of record NZ_JACOOQ010000011.1, on the reverse strand, counting down.
TTATTCTCTTTTCCATGAGGCTAGTCCATCTACCTAAATCTGTTTTTAGCTTAGAATTCTCTGGAGGATCATACCCCTTAGAAGCTTCATGTAATCTGGCTAAAGTTTCAGCTGCTAATTTCACCTCTTCTAAATTATGAAAGTCACATTCTCTTCCATCTAGCCATTCAGATAGGGTGTATAAATCCTCATTTACTAAAGCATAAGGCTCACCTTCATTATTTAAGAAATATCTATCTACAGATTCAAACCCATTCTTTATGAGATGCTCTTTTGCTCCATAAACAAATAAGAGTTTTTGAGGTCCATAATTAATTTTCTTTAGACATCTTTCGCCTTTATTAGTTTTTAAGTAATATACACCTTTATTAGCCTTTATAATATCAATTTTTATTTGAAACTGCCTCTCTATTTCAAACTCTCTCATCATTTTTATCACCCCCTATATATTTATATGTATATCTATTTTCTTTTATTAACATTTTTTTGCTTGCTTTAATATAATAAATTAAAACAACTATGAAAGGATTAAATCATGAAGATCGGCATTGATGGAAGAGCTGCTAAATGGTATAGAGGAACAGGCATTGGCACTTATACTTATCAGCTAATTAATAACTTAAGTATAGTAGATTCAAGTAATCAATACTTGATACTCTTGCCACAAAACACTGATTTAGTTTTAAAAGATAACTTTACCATAGAATGTCTTAAGGAGTCTTCAAACAATCATTTTTGGGATGATGTTAAAACTCCTAATATCTTAAAAAATAATAAGATGGATTTATATCATGTTCCTCAAAACGGAGTAGGACTTTCAAAAAATATTAATTGTCTTAAAGCCATTACCTTGCATGATATAATCCCATTGAAATTGCCTGAAACAGTCAGTGATAGATATTTAAAAATATTTAATGAGGAACTTCCTAAAATAATACCAGATTGCGATGGCATAATAACTGTATCTGACTTTTCAAAGGAAGATATAGCCAAGGAATTTAACTTTCCTAAAGAAAAAATTTATGTTACACATCTTGCTGCAGAAGAAATTTATCGCCCTCTAAGTAAGAATTCATGTAAAAAAATCATTAAAGAAAAATACGGAATAAGTGATGACTTTATTTTATATGTAGGTGGATATAGCCCTCGTAAAAATATATTAGGCATATTAGAAAGTTATTCCCTTTTAAATCCTACTCTAAGAAAAAATCTTAAAGTAGTTATAACTGGTAGAAAAGGTATTTCATATGATAGATATAAATTAAGAACTGAAGAGCTTAATATTTCATCTTCAGTAATTTTTACTGATTTTATTCCTTTAGAAGATCTACCTATTTTTTATAATGCATGTGAGTTATTAACTTATCCATCATTTTATGAAGGTTTTGGACTTCCTCCTTTAGAAGCAATGGCTTGTGGTACTCCTGTTATTACATCAAATATCACTTCCCTACCAGAATTATTCTATAATTCTGCTTTATTGGTAAATCCTTATGATGTATATGCCCTAAGCTACGCCATGGAGAAAGTATTATGTGATAGCCTTCTTAAACTGACTATGGTTCAAAAGGGTCTTATAACAAGCTCTAACTATACCTGGCAAAAAACTGCTAAAAACACTATCTCTGCTTATGAAAAAATTATTAATTCTAAATAAATTAATAAAAATGAGCTGCATAAAATTATAACTTTTATTGCAGCTCATTTTTTTATTTCAGAATCCTCTTTACTAATGCAATTCTAAAATCATCTAATTCTATTTTATTTTTAAGCCTACCTATAAATACTTCTTGCTCCCATGATTTTTGCTTATAATAATATAACTTAATAATTTCTACAAAATCATATGGATAACATATAAGAGCATTTAATATTTCTCTTTCTTGGCTATCTATTTTATCATTTGGCTTTTCATAAGCTTCTAAAATACTATCTATAGCCTCTTTTTCATAAACAAGATTCTTAATAACCTTATTGATAAATATATATATATCTTTAATTCGTAAATCAATATTGCAATAGTCAAAATCTATTATATTAACATTATCATTATCTATTATAAAGTTATGATGCGCTAAATCATTATGACATAAATAAAAGTATCTATTATCTTTCTTCATCTTTTCGTAGCTAGTCTTCATTAATAATTCTATAGCTTTGTTCATTTGCTTTTCCATAACTTCTACATTCTTTAAAAATAAGCTATCGAACTCATTTTTATATTTGTACTTTTTCACCAAAAGCTTCATTTGTTCTATATCCTTTAAATCATCAATATAATCATTAATTATATTACTGCCATATTTGCATTTTATATTTAACTCCTTTAAGTATTTTTCTATTCCCTTTGATGAAATATGAAGCTTTTCTATTGCTTTAGTACACCATGATATCTCCACTGGATTAGTAAATGCTGCTTCTCTTCCTTCAATCATATCAAGGAGAATATAGTTCTTTTCATTCCATGTTGTTATAACTTCATTATCTTTATTCCTACAATACCTAATTACATCTTTATCTAATAAATATATATAATTTAAAGCTTCATCAATAAACTGTACATCTTCAAATTTCATATCACATCTTTTTAATATTTTCTTTCCCTTATCAGTAACTAATAAGAATACCTTTCTAAGTGGAATCATATCTTGAACATTTAAATTAAGCTTATCAAATAATCCTTCACATAAGTCATAATCACATAAAACCTTTCGTTCAACATATCTATTTTTATTCATTTTATTACCTCTCATAAAAGTTTAATACCATCACATTCTTTTGCATTTCTAAACTTACTCACTACATCCTCATTTGTAATATCAATCCTACCATTTCTACATTTATTTAAGATTTTCATAGATTCATTAGGATATATTGATAAAATTCTTAAATACTTAATACTCCCCTGATCTAATGCTGATTTATTAACAAACTCATCTATTATATTGTTTATACCATATCCTTTTTTTCTTCTTTTGATTTTTTTTATATAATTATAACAATCGCTTTCCAATAAATCATAAACAATATATTTATTGCTTCTTATATAAATTATTTCATTCTTATCTCTCTTTAAACTACTTTCATCAACTCTCCCTAAACATATTTCATATCTTTTCATGCTTCTTTTAATTATTGAAAAATAGATTTCCAAATCTAATAAGCTAAGAGTTTCTTGAGCCTTTTTTATAATACGAGAGCCTTCATCTATTAAATAATCTTCAATATAATTAGTACTTTTATTATTAATAATTTTATTTATATAATTTTTATTCTTTTTTATATCAACTTTATATCCCTCAAACTCCCTGCCAATTACACTTTGAATTCTTGGTATAATAGCTTCTTTGCCATCTAGAAGCCTCTTATGTGCATCTGATATTAACTGAATTTGATCACTAACACTTACTTCAGCATTGTCTTTAAATTTTTCATCACTTATGATAATGCTTCTGCTGCTTAAATACTCGTAAATATCCATGAAACTATCCTCCTATTTAAAGTATTCATCTAAAAATATTTCCCGGTATTCAACATCTTCTAAATACCTAATTATCTTATTTATAAATACCTCTTCATTCCATGGCTGCTGCTCCCAATAATATTGAAGCCCTATCTGCCAGAAGCTCTGGGGAAACATAATAAAATACTTCATAATCTTTAGTTCATCATCTGTTACCTCTAGTACTTCCCGATAATTATTAATAATTAAATCTCCAGTTTTATTATTCCATTTACCATCCTTCATAACTCTTATAAGCAAGGATGATAAATCATGTATATGAGTATCTAATATACAATAATCGAAATCTATTATATTTATCTGATAATCTTTATCAATTAAGATATTATGATGAGCAAAATCATGATGGCAAAAACCTCTTTTCTTTACTTCTCTATCCATAAGAACAAAATATCCATTTCTCTCAAGACCCTTTACTGCCCTTTGCCCTCTATCAATTTCATTATCTATATGCTCTAAATAAATCCTATCAAAATCACTTTTGTATGCCTTTTGATATATTCTTTTTCTAAAATCTAATATTTCATTACATCTTGTGTTAAAAACATTAACCCATGAATACCATCCAATTCTTGGTCTCATTTCCCTATTCAAATTAAACCCTTTACTACATTTATGCAGTTCTGCTAGTTTTATTGCTATAGCTTGAAGCTCAACAGGATTATTGAAATTACTCACTCTTGAAGGTATCCACTTAGTGATATAAGCATAATCTTCATCTATTTTTATATACTTATTTCCTAGCTTATTAGGCAGTATTTCTGGTATAGTTTTAAACTGTCTTTTTTGTAAATGCTCTATGGCACTTATAATAAAATTAAAATGAGGAAAGTCATACTTTATATTCTTTATACAATATTCTCCCTCATCAGCTTTCACATTATATGAATTTTTAACCTTTAATATTGACCTAATATTAATACTATAGTTTTCTTCCACTATATCTTTTATTTCATTTATATCCATTAATGTCTCCTAAACATTCTCTCATCTGTATTATATGAATATGCATATTTTATTGTGTTTCTATCACATTAATTTAAAATGATAATATTTTATTGTATAAGGTTTTTTTAGGAGGCGCTTATTTTTGAACTTTTCTATTGATGCTCGTGGTATTAATTTATATAAAGGCTCTGGAATAGGTACTTATATTGAAAATTTAACATTAGAACTCCTTAATATAGATAAAAAAAATAACTATACAATATTTTGGGCTGGTGATAATTTTCAAAAATATAAACGTAAAAACTCCAAGGTCATATTAACTTCTAAAAAACATAATTTATTCTTTGAAAATTATTACTATCCTAGCATACTACAAGAATATAATATTAACTTACACCATATACCACAAAATGGTATGGGTTTATCAAACACCTATAACACTCCTTCCATCGTCACTATTCATGATTTAATTCCCTATATTATGCCTGAAACCGTTGGCAAAGGTTATTTAGAAAGATTCCTCACTGATATGCCCTTTATAATAAAAAACTGTCATGGTATATTAACTGTTTCTAATTATTCTAAAAAGGATATATTAAGATTTTTTCCTAACTGTCCAGAAGATAAGATATATGTTACTCCATTAGCTGCTAACACTTTATATAAACCTCTTCCTAAAGATAACTGCAAAGATTACCTTAATAAAAAGTATAAAATCACTACTCCTTTTATTTTGTATCTAGGTGGCTTTAGTAAACGTAAAAATGTTTATGAACTTATTTTATCCTTTAAAAATATACTATCCTCATTAAATAAAAATTACTCTCTTGTAATATGTGGCTCCCTTAAAGATGAAGGCCTTCGTCTAAAGGAAATTACTAAAGAGCTTCTTATAGATGATAAAGTAATTTTTACAGATTTTGTAGTAGATTATGATTTGCCATACTTCCATAATGCTTCTGACCTTTTCGTCTATCCATCTTCTTATGAAGGATTTGGATTACCTATTTTAGAAGCAATGAGCTGCCAAACTCCTGTCATAACATCTAACACTAGCTCTATGCCTGAAGTGGCTAATAATTCAGCTATTCTTATTGATCCTTTTGATAAATCTGCTTTAAGTGAAGCAATGTTGAGAGTACTAAATTCACCAAGTCTTCTTGCTGAGTATGGTGAAAAAGGTTATAAAAACAGTCTTAAATTTACTTGGAGTAATACCGCTAAACTTACTCTATCAGCTTACATTGATATACTAAGGGAAAACTAATTGACATATAAAATAAAAGGGCTTAGTTACCATAATAACTAAACCCTTTTTATTTAACCTAAATATTAACTAGCTGTTAATTTTACATTTATTGTTTTACTTTCACCATTTCTTATTACTTCAAGAGATATTTCATCTCCCTCTTCTTTACCATTCTTTACTGCTTTAAATTCATCAAATGTTGTTATTCTATTTCCATCAGCTTTAACAATTATATCTCCAGCCTTTAACCCAGCCTTTTCAGCTGAAGAAAATTCTGTTACTTCAACTACATATAATCCTTGTTCCATATTTAATTGCTTAGATAGTGCTTCATCAATAGTTCTAACTGAAATCCCTAAATTTAATATTGGCTTTGATAATGATTCTATCTTATCCTTTATATCATTTATTGGAATTGAGAATCCAATACCTTCTACTGCTTCGCCACTAATCTTACTTGAATTTATACCAACTACTTCTCCTTTAGTGTTTACTAATGGTCCACCACTATTACCAGCATTTATTGCAGCATCTGTTTGAATTAAGTTCATTGTTACTCCTGATTCAACAGCAACACTTCTACTAGTAGCACTGATTATTCCTTTAGTAACAGTACTTGATAATTCTGTTGATAATGGAGTACCTATTGCTATTACCTCTTCACCTGGCTGTAATGAATCTGAATCTCCAAGTTCTACTGTTGCTGGTATTTTAACACTTTCATCTGTTATCTTAATCATTGCTACATCTTGATTTTCATCATAATTAACTATCTGAGCTGTAGTTGTTACATCATTACTTAATGTAACTGATATTTCTTGTGCTCCCTTTACAACATGATAATTTGTAAGGATATAACCTTCTTCATTTATTATAAATCCTGATCCAATTCCTTCAACTTCCTGAGTTTGCATGAAATATCCCTGAGTTACTGATTTAGTTGAAACTACAACAGCGGCTGGCGCAACTTTATTATATGCTTCCGTAGCACTTAAAGCTTCACTTTTAGTATCAAATTTTGATGGATTTACATTAATTGTCTTTGTTTCTTTTAAATTATCCTTTAATGCCAAATATGTTACTCCACTTCCTATGAATCCACTACATAATGTACAAACAATAACTGCTGCTATTGTCTTATTAAATCCTCTTTTCTTTTTAACTTTAACAGGTGGCTCTTGAAAATTATAAGTATTATTATCATCTCCACTACTGTATACTACATCATAAATATTCTTATCATCCATGACTAACTCTCCCTTTCCGTTAACTATTCTATACTTATAATATAACCACCTTATGTGTCAAATATATGACAAATAGGTTTTAAATCTATAATTCATACTAATTTCACAATAAACTTTTTACTACTTTTATATATAAAAAATAGAAAGCTATAAAATAACTTTCTATTTTTTAAGATCATTACACTGCTTGATTACTCCTCTTATTCCTGCAAGTATATCAATAGCTTTACTTAATGATAATACGCAAGAATCAGTATTGCTGACAATAGATGTAGTTAAACCTTCATCTCCTAAGCTCTTTAACCTATCATCTTCATTTTTAGTTATTAAACAATAAGGCTTTCCTGTAAATACCCCATCTTGCTGAATATCTAAATTATATTTTGATAAATTTCTTAATTCATTGCTCACTGCACTGGTATAACTTGCTTTAGTTCTATGACTTGAAAATTCCTCTAAAGCCTCGCCTTCTAAATTATCTTCTAAGTCATTAATATTAACATCTAAATTTAATTTATCCAAAAGCATTGTTAATCCAATATATGAGCCTAATTGTTCTATTTTTCTTCTTATTCTTAAAGCCACATTCTTTAAACTATTTCGTGAATTTTTAATATCTTCTTCCACTAACGGATTAACTGAAACAATTCCGGCAACTGAATCTGGAAACTGCTCTGCAAAGCTAGTTAATACTAATGAACCATACTCTTCTCCCACTAATATATATGGTTCTAAAGCTCCAGATTTTCTTAATAGTATCTTTAAGTCCTGAGCCTGCTCTTCAATTGTTCTAGCTGACCCAGATGCACTAAAGCCATATCCTCTTCTATTATATAAGAAAGTTGCTACATTATCATTTTCCTCCAGCTCACTGGCAATTGTATTCCAAACTTCTAGATTTCCCCCAAGCACTCCATCAAATACTACAGTGTAATTTCCACTTCCACTTAATCTAAAATCCATTCTTTTATCATCCACTGTAATGTAATCTACTCTTTCTATTAAAGTTTCTCCTGCTATAAAGTTTGTAATTTGTTGCACAATAAAGCCTGCTATTATTATACCTAATAAAACCTTAGCTATATACTTTAATTTTTCTTTAGTAGTTCTTTGCCTCTTCATATTAACTCTTCTTACTCCATTTGAATGTGGCAATAAGTTCATTTTTTCAATCTCCTTTTATATTATTATAGCTTTAAATTAGGTTTTGCATTTAAGTTTAAATCACTTATTTTACCATTTACTAAATTAAAATATGCTGCACTTCCAATCATAGCTGCATTATCTGTACATAATACTGGTGCTGGGAATAATACTTCTATTCCTTTCTTTGATGCAGCATTCATAATCGTTTCTCTTAAGGCTGAGTTAGATGCAACTCCTCCAGCAATGGCTATCTTCTTAACATTTCTACTTTTACATGTTTCCATTACATTATCTTTTAATACTTCTATTACAGCTTTTTGGAAAGAAGCCGCCACATCTGCCTTATTAACTTCAACATTTTGCATCTTTGCTTTATTTAAGTAATTTAATACTGCTGATTTAACACCACTAAACGAAAAGTCTAAAGATTTATCATGAAAATTAGCTTTTGGAAAAGCAATAGAATCTGGATTTCCTTCCCTTGCTAACTTATCTATCTTTGGTCCACCTGGATATCCAAGGCCTAATGCTCTAGCAACCTTATCATATGCTTCTCCTGCTGCATCATCTCTTGTCTGTCCTATAACTTCATATACACCATAATCTTTAACATGTACTATGAAAGTATGTCCTCCTGAAACTACTAATGAAACAAATGGAGGTTTTAAATCTTTATGTTGTATGTAATTTGCACATATATGTCCTTCTATGTGATTAACTCCTACCAATGGCTTTTTAGTTGAAAATGCTAATCCCTTAGCAAATTGTAATCCTACCAATAATGCTCCTACTAGCCCTGGTCCATAGGTAACCCCTATGGCATCAATATCTTGTAAAGTTACTCCTGCCTCTTCTAATGCTTCCTGAACTACTCCGCTGACAACTTCAATATGCATTCTTGAAGCTACTTCTGGAACTACTCCACCAAACTTTTTATGTGTATCTATTTGAGAAGCTATTATATTTGATAAAACTTCTCTTCCATTAACAACAACAGCTGCTGAAGTTTCATCACAACTTGACTCTATAGCTAATATATATTTTTTTTCCATATCTATCTATACCTCTTCTTATTACTGTTTATATCTAATGAGTATTATATCTTAATAAAACCCTATAATCAAACAAACCTTGTTAATTTTTTCTGTCTATTGTATATTCTAAATATAGTAGATATTTTAATTATATAAATTAAATCTTACATATTCATTAAATATTTATTTCAATTTATAGAATTTTAAGGAGAATTGATTATGAAACCATATGCCAAGGTAGTGGTACCAGGTTCCCCTATTTCCAAATCTAATTTTAAATTACATAATAAGGAAGGTAGAGCGATACTTCCATATAATACTGGAAAAGCTCATGACAAATATGCCTTATATGAAGAAGAAATAGCCTATTATGCTAGAAGCCAAAATCCTACTATCATATTAGAGGAATCTTTAATTGCCATCTTAAAAGTTTACTACAAAAGTGAAAAACGTCATCCTGATACTGCCAATATAACAAAAAGTATTTTTGATGGTATTGAAAAAAGCGGTCTTATAGTTAATGATGCACAGATTCGTCGAATAATAACTGAAGAATATTATGATAAAGAAAATCCTCGTTTTGAATTAGAGTTTTATGGTGAAAGTTCCTTTGAAGTCACATATACAATTAAGGAAAAAGCTACTCCTTCAGAAAAGAGAATTTATTCATCATTAAAAAAGGTCATTCCTACTACAAAAGTAAAAGAAAGTTCTACTACATCCGTGGAAAAGTGTTCAATCTGTAATGGAATAATTGATAAATCATCTTCCATAAAAGCTGATGGTGGTAAAACTTTAATCTGTAAAAAATGTTTTACAAAATTATTTTAAGGACACTCAATAATGATAGATTTTATATTTTTATGAGCTGATATTCACTTTAATCCTAAAGAACAGAATATATTATTCAATAAAGCAAAAGAAGTATTTATACCAATTTAGTATAAATACTTCTTTATATATTGTGAAGCTAAATGCCCAATTATATAACCATCTTCTCCACTAGAAAATACGCCTTCAATTCCATGCTTTACTGTGCCACAAGCAAAAAATCCATCTTCAACAGTATTTATGGTTTTTATATCTACATTTAAGCCTCTTAATAAATCTATTTCTGGATAATACCCCACTGATAATATTAAAGAATCACACTCTATTAATTCTTCTTCCTTTTCATCAATCATTACAGCAGCCCACTCCACCCTTTCTGCTCCTCCAATTTCTGAAACTCTGGCATTATATATTACAGGAATATTAAAACCTTCAAACAGATCTAACTGCTCTTTATCTAATGATTTTTTAGCTGTTACTAAAGCTCTTATTTCAGCTCCTTCTATTAATAGTCTCCTAGCTAAAAGTGCTGACCACTTACCGCTTTCTTGTATTACAACTTCTTTTCCTGGTAAATATCCATAGAAATTAATCAATCTATGAGCTGATGCTATAGTAAAAATGCCTGAATATCTATCCACTGGAATCATTATATTACCTGTAAACTTCTCCTTACATCCTGTGGCAAATATTATTGCTCCAGCTTCAATATTATAAACACCTTTATCTGGATTAATAACAGTTATTTTTTTATCAGAATCTATCTCTAAAACTTTACTACTAGTTAAATATTTTCCACCTAACTCCTTATAATCATTTATCATTATACTTGCAAACTCAGGACCAGTTACTTTTTTACCTAAATAAAAGCTACCAAAACCATCATGGATAAATAAATTTAAATTTCCTCCTAAATCTTCTTCCTTTTCTATGATAAGAACATCCTTTACCCCTTCTCGCATGGCCATAATAGCAGAAACCAATCCTGAAGCTCCAGAACCAATGACAACTAAATCATACTTTTCCACAAAAACACCCCTTCAATTAATTAAAAATGTAAAATAAAAAATTAGTAAACTGATTTAATTTAAATATACAATATCATAATATCTGAAACTAGTTATAAAAAATATAACTAGTTTCAGATAGAATAGTATTACTCAGTTAAAAATTTTATGTTTAGTACTTCCTTCATGTTAATTCACTTATGGTTTTAAATTACTACTTAATTTTTCATTCTTAATTCTTAATTTTTAATTCTGTCTATTCTCCTGCTATGGCAAGTGATTTAACCTTTATAGATGGGCTTCCTACACTACTCATAGGGAATTTTAAGTCATTTCCCACTTCTTCTATATCCTTAAGTAAATTAAAGAAGTTACCTGAAGCAGTTACTTGTTCAACTGGGAATGTCTTTCTACCATTTTCAATATAGAATCCATTAACTGCTAAAGAAAACTCTCCTGTAATAGCATTTGCTCCTGAATGAAGCCCTGCAAAATCAGTTATAATAAGACCCTTCTCTATATTTGCCAATAACTCATCAAAATTCTTGTTTCCTTTTTCAATGTAGAAATTAGTAGGTGATACTGATATTGATGATGCATATGAATTCTTAAATCCATTACCTGTTGATTTAACACCAGCCTTATTAGCAGTCTTTAAGTTGTATAATAATGTTTCTAATCTTCCATTCTTAATAAGATAAGTTTTTTCTGTTGCCACTCCTTCATCATCAAATCCTACTGATGCAAAACCATCTTTTAAATGCGGATCATCCACTAAGTTAATTACTGATGATGCTATTTCTTCTCCTTCTTTTCCCTTTAAAAGACTTAACCCTTTTTGAGCTGCATCTGAACTGAATATTCCAGCAAAAGTAGATAACATTGAAACCATTGCTTCATTTTTTATAACTATAGGATAATTACCTGAAGGAATAGCTTTTCCACCTATTTTAGATAAAGCGTCATTTACAGCATCTTCTGCTATTTTTTTAGGATTAACTTCTTCAAGAGATTTAGCTATTGCATATCCAAAGCCATCATACATCTTTTCATCTTCCTTTATTATTGGACATACATATGCTGATAATAAATTAGATTTATTGTGTAAGTTTAATCCCTTGCTATTTATTATGCCATACTTACCAGAACTATAAGCTACAGCACACCCTGCAAAACTTTCTACTTTGCTATTTAAAGCTTTAGCCTCCTTTTCCATATCTAATGCTATTTGTATAAGCTTATCTGGTGATATATTTTCAAGAGCTTCTGAATAAGTAGATATCTCTTTATACTCCTTGTCTCCACCATAAATAAATTGAACATCCTCACTTTCTATAGCTAATACATTTTCCTTAGCCTTATTAACAAGCATATGAATTGCTTCTTCATCTAGTATTTCTGTATAAGAGTATCCTATCCTATCACCCATCTTTCCTCTAAATGATAGCCCATAAGAAGTATTTAAGTTATATTTCTCTACTTCTTCCTTATATACATTTATACTAAGGCTTTCTCTATCAACATAGTATACTTCACACTCAGCAAACCCTACATCTTTAGCTTCCTTAAATAATTGATTTACAAATATCTTTAATTCCATTACATTACCTCCTATCTTCCACCTACAGTAATTTCACTTACTCTTATCATAGGTTGACCTACGTTAGTTGGTATGCTTCCTGAAGATGATCCACACATTCCTTGTCCTTGAGTCATATTATTTCCTACCATATCAATATTCATTAATATTTCGCTACCTTTTCCTATTAAACTTGCACCTCTAACTGGTTCTTGGATTTCTCCATTCTTTACTAAATATCCTTCTGATACAGCAAAGTTAAACTCACCTGTAACAGGATTCACAGAACCTCCACCCATTTTTTTAGCATATAATCCATCACTTATTGATGCTATGATTTCTTCTGGTGTATTATCTCCATTAGCTATATACGTATTAGTCATTCTTGAAGTTGGAGCATATTTATAACTTTGTCTTCTTCCGCTTCCTGTAACTTCCATGCCCATTCTTCTAGCATTTAATTTATCTATCATATAAGATTTTAAAATACCATTTTCAATTAAGATATTCTTTTGTGTTGGAGTACCTTCATCGTCTATATTTAGTGAACCCCACGCATTGGGAATTGTTCCATCATCAATAGCCGTAATCTTAGAAGATGCTATTTGTTCTCCTAATTTACCTGTAAATACAGAATTTCCTTTAGCAACAGATGTAGCTTCTAATGAATGTCCGCATGCTTCATGGAATATAACACCACCAAACCCATTATCAATAGCTACTGTCATCTTTCCTGCAGGGCAATTCTTAGCATGAAGCATAGTATGTGCTGTTTTTGCAGCTTGTCTTCCATAATATTCAGGATCTATATATTTGAACATTTCTATTCCAGCTCTTCTACCTGGGCCTTCAATTCCTGTTTGATTTTCACCATTAGCAGATGCTACTGCATTAATAAATAATCTTGTTCTTACTCTCTTATCTTCTGTGTATAATCCCTCTGTATTTGCTATTAATATGTTTTGTTCCTTATCACCATAACCAACACTTACTTGTGAAATTTCACTATGATAATTCTTTGCTGCATCATAAGCTATCTTCATTATACCTATTTTTTTATCTGCTTCTACAACAGATGGTAAATAAATTGTGGGATGTATGTTTATAGTTTCTTTTTCATATAGAGTTATGCTTATATCTTCTTTTAATTCTCCCAATGCTAATGCTGCTTTTTCGGCAGTTTGTAATAATGAATGAAGGCTATTATTATTGGTATAAGCATAAACGCTTTTTAGCCCTTTAAATATTCTTATTCCTATTCCATAAGCTCTTCCTCCTATGGAATTTTCAACTTTCCCATTTAAAATACTTATGGAATTATCTATTGTATCTTCTTCAAAAATTTCTGCAAAGTCTCCTCCAGTTACTAAACAACGACCAAGTACTTGCTGTGCTATTTCTTTTGAAAGCATTGTATCGCCCTCCTCTTTCTTTTAATTATATCTAAAATCTATTATACTTTATTTTTATATACAAAAAAAGACAGAAGTATAACTTCTGTCTTATGGCTCCGCGAAGAGGGCTCGAACCTCCAACCTATCGGTTAACAGCCGAGTGCTCCACCATTGAGCTATCGCGGATTATTAGAGAATATTCTCTGAAAATTGCATATAAATGATAATCTATTTTTATTGGTCAAGCCCTCGACCTATTAGTATCAGTCAGCTAAATATGTTACCACACTTACACCTCTGACCTATCAACCTCGTGTT
>NZ_JACOOQ010000010.1 GCF_014287815.1 Clostridium lentum | reverse complement strand
AGAGATTCAATTTTAACATGAAATTAGGGGGTCGTTGTTTTTTTTATGCAAAAAACTTTCGAAACCTTGATATATAAAGATTTTAAAATAAAAATAGTGTAAAAAACTTTACACTAACTTTTAAAATAGGAGGCATGAAAAATGGAATTTAAGGAAATGACCATATCAAAATTTATAGAAGATTTATCAGGTGATAAATCTTCCCCAGGTGGTGGAAGTACAGCAGCTTTAGTTTCTGCACTTGCATCTAGTTTAAATGATATGGTATATTCTTTCACTGTTGACAAAAAATTATTTCAAAATCTTACAGAAGAAAATAAATCAAAAATGCTTAAATTTCAAGCTGAAACAAAAGAATTTACTAAGAATGCTTTGACTTTTATGGAAAAGGATAGAGCAGATTTTATGGCTGTTATGGATTGCTATAGACTTTCTAATGGCACAGAAGAAGAAAAGAATATTAGGAAAGAAAAGCTTAAATATGCAACGATAAAGGCAATGAATACGCCATTGGAGTTAGCAGAAAAATCTTTAGTATATTATGATAATATAAAATTTGCAATAACTTTTGGTAATAAGAATCTTAAATCAGATGGAATTGTAGCAGCTATATTGCTTAATGGTGCAATAGAAAGTGCAATTATAAATGTGTTGATAAATTATAAATCACTAAAATCATATGAGGAATTCAAAAATATTCCAGAGAGATGTAATGAAATATCTATGAAATCAAGAGTTTTAAAAGAAGAAATCTGTAGTGGATTTTATAATGAAATATAAAACAGAGGATGCTTAGCATTCTCTGTTTTACTTTTAGATTATTTTTCAGGTAAATCATTTAAAGATTTAAATTCATATCCCTCATTTTTAAGCTGAGTTATAACATCCTTTAAGACATGGGTATTGGTTTTAGATACAGCATGAAGAAGCATGATACAGCCAGGATGAACTCCAGAGGTAATCTTTTTAATAGCCATTTCTTTGCTTGGTTGATTATCAATAATCCAATCTTTATAGGCAAAGCTCCAAAAAATTGTCTTATAACCTAATTCCTTTGTTTGTTTTAAAGATGTCAATGAGTATTTACCCATTGGTGGACGGAAGAATTTAGGCATTTCTGAATCAGTAATTTCTTTATAGGCATCTTCAACTTCAGTAAATTCTTTGATGAATTTTTCTTTGTCAGTAATTGAAGCCATGGAAGGGTGGTGAGAAGAATGATTACATACTAGATGTCCTTCTAAATTCATTCTTTTAATTATTTCAGGGTTTTGAATGATGTATGGTTTCACCACAAAAAATGCTGCTGGTACATTTTCTTCCTTTAAAACATCTAATATTTTTACAGTGTACCCATTTTCATATCCTTCATCAAATGTTAAATAAATTATTTTATTTTCTGTATCACCAACATAATAAGCATCGTAGGTATCTAAAAACTCAGCACTTTCTTTTGGACATTCAGGACTTTGATTATTTCCACGATTAACAAAGTACCAGTTTAATTCTGAGTTTTCTGGGGCTGATTTATTTTGAATGCTATAACTGTTGGCAGAAATAAAATTACATGCCATTAAAATTAGTAAAGAAAAGATAAAAATATTTAGGCTTTTATTTTTCACTATTAAAACCTCCTATTAAGTCTTTTAAATCTATTTTTAGTAAAAGCAGATAATATAAACATGGAAAAATTTAAAATAGTATTGATAATGAGTTAAATTAGGAATGAACTGTAAAATAAATGAGTAAAAAGAAGTAGGAGTATGTTAAAATCAAAATTTAGATTAAGTAGCTTAACAAGGGAAATTAATTATTATTTTAAAAAGCGATAATAATATTATTGTGTTGAAATAAAATTATATCTAGAGTATAATCTTAAAGTATTAGTTAAGGTAAGAAAGGAATGTACATAGATGAGATTAGGAATTGTAGGATTACCAAACGTAGGAAAAAGTACATTATTTAATGCGATAACAAAAGCAGGTGCAGAATCAGCTAACTATCCATTCTGTACTATAGAACCAAATGTTGGTGTTGTAAGTGTACCAGATAGGAGATTAGATGTATTAGAAAAAATGTATAATACAAAGAGAAAAGTCTATACTACTGTAGAATTTTATGATATTGCAGGATTAGTTAAAGGAGCTTCAAAAGGTGAGGGATTAGGAAATAAATTTTTATCTCACATAAGAGAAGTTGAAGCTATTGTTCATACAGTAAGATGTTTTAATGATGAAAATGTTGTGCATGTTGAGGGAAGCGTTGATCCAATAAGAGATATTGAAACTATAAATTTAGAATTAATATTTGCTGACCTAGAAGTTCTTGAAAGAAGAATGGAAAAGGGAGTTAAGCTTGCTAGATCAGGCGATAAAAAAGCAAAGGTTGAATATGAAATAATGGAAAAAGTTAAGGCTCATTTAGAATTAAATAAGCCTATAAGAACTTTAGAAGTTAATGAAGATGAAGAAGCATTCATTAAGACTTTATTTATGATTACTTCTAAGCCGGTACTTTATGCATGTAACATATCTGAAGATGATATGATGAGCGGAAACTTAAACAATGAATATGTTCAAAAGGTTAGAGAATATGCAGAAGCAGAAAACTCTGAAATAGTAGTTGTTTGTGCTAAGCTTGAAGAAGAACTTTCAGGTTTAGAAGATGAAGAAAAAGCAGAAATGTTAGAAGAATATGGCTTAACTGAAGCTGGCTTAGATAAACTTATAAGAGCATCTTATAGATTGTTAGGATTAATAAGTTATCTTACAGCTGGAGTTCAAGAGGTTAGAGCTTGGACTATTAAAGAAGGTACAAAGGCACCTCAAGCTGCTGGTAAGATACACACTGATATTGAAAGAGGATTTATCAGAGCAGAAGTTGTGGCTTATAATGATTTAGTTGAATGTGGCTCAGAAGCACAAGCTAAAGAAAAAGGAAAATATAGATTAGAAGGCAAAGATTACGTTATGCATGATGGTGACGTAGTTAACTTTAGATTTAACGTTTAATATTTTAAATTTCCTTAAAACTCTACATGGATTAATATTCATGTAGAGTTATTTTTTCGATAAAGTTGTTTTAATGTCAATAAATATAGAATAAATACTAAATAAATCTTGAAGGATACTGTAATTTTATATAGAATATATAATAGAGTGGTTAAAACGGTATAATGTAGCAGTTATGCACATATGAAACAAAATCAATTTAGTATAGAAATAATATGCAGAATTAGAAAAGGTTATAGTAACTATAGAAAATGAAAATAGTAAGTGTATAGAGTAAAAAATGTTGTAAGTATATTTGTATACTAAGTACTTAAAGCTCTGTAGCGTAAAAATGGACAGCTATAATAAAAGGAGTTAATTTTATGGAATTTAATCATATTTCAGTTTTATTAAATGAATGTTTAGAAGGATTAAATATCAAAGAAAATGGTATTTATGTGGATGGAACTTTAGGAGGTGCAGGACATTCAAGTGAAATTTTAAAGAAACTTTCGAATGAAGGAAGACTGATAGGAATAGATCAGGATACTGATGCGTTGAAAGCTGCAAAGGAAAGATTGGAAAATTATTCAAATGTTACATTTGTACATAGTAATTTTTCTAGTATAGAAAATGTTTTAAACAATTTAAATATTGATGGTGTTGATGGAATACTTATGGATTTAGGCGTGTCTTCTTATCAACTTGATGAAGGAGAGAGAGGATTTAGCTATATGAAAGATGCTCCCCTTGATATGAGAATGAATAGGGATAATGACTTTTCTGCATATAATGTCATAAATGAGTATTCAGAAGAAGATTTATATAGAATTATAAGAGATTACGGCGAAGAAAAGTTTGCAAGAAGAATTGCCAGCTTTATTGTAGAAAATAGACAAGAAAAAAATATTGAAACAACTTTAGAACTTGTTGAAATTATAAAGAGTGCTATACCTGCAAAAGCGAGAAGAGAAGGACCACATCCAGCTAAGAGAACTTTCCAAGCAATCAGAATTGAAGTAAATAGTGAACTTTCTATATTAAATAAAACTATAGAGGATGGAGTAGGAAAACTTAATAAAGGCGGTAGAATGGCAATAATAACTTTCCATTCTCTTGAAGATAGAATAGTAAAAAATAAATTTAGAGATTTAGCTGTTTCGTGTAGATGTCCTAAAGAATTCCCAGTTTGTGTCTGTGGTGAAAAAGCAAAAGTAAAAGTTATCTCAAGAAAAGCCATAGAACCTACGAAAGAAGAAGTGGATATAAATCCAAGAAGTAGAAGTGCTAAATTAAGAGTTATAGAAAAACTATAATTCTAAATAATAAATAAAATGTAGGGATGTGAATAAAATGGGTGCTAGGGAATATAATTATACAAGAGGAAACACCGCACTTGTACCTGAAAGAAAGCCGCAGTATGACAAAAACAAGAAGCAAAAAATCAAGGAAGAGTTACGAGCAAAGAAAATTAAGAAGCTTAAGGTGAATTTAATTTCAAATGTGGTGGGGATTTCAGCTTTAGTTTGTATTCTTGGTGGAATAACCTTAGCAATTGATGGGTATGTTTATGATAGGCAAAATGAATTAACAGAAATAAAAGAAGAAACAGCAGCATCATCAGATATTAATGATGCATTAAAAGTAATGTTATTAAAATATTCATCTTTAGAAAATGTTAAGAACGTTGCTGAAAATGAATTAGGCATGGTATATCCTAACAAGGATAATACTATACTGATTGATATGTCTAAAGATTATTTTTCACATATCAATGAAGAAGAAAATAAAGAAAGTTTCCTCGATAAAATTAAAGGTATTTTTAATTAGGGAATGTAAGTGATGTTTTTATTTCTTTGAAAAAATATAACTATTCATTCTCTAATTATTTAATGGGGGAATGAAAGTGAAAAAAAAGAAGTTTAAAGATCGGGCGTTGATTCAGAAGAGACTAACATTAGTAGTATGGACAATTGTGGTAGTTTTTTTTATATTAATTCTAAGATTGTCCTATATTATGATTGTTAAGAGGGATGAATATTCATCCCGAGCTGAAGAGCAGTGGACAAGTGAAGTAAGTATTGATGCAAGAAGAGGAAGAATACTAGACAGAAATGGTGTAGAACTAGCAGTTTCGGCAAATGTTTATAGAGTTGATTTTGATTTAAACTCAGTTAGGCAGTATCTTAAAAATAACTCATTAACTAATGCTGATATTGCTGGAAAAATTGCTGATGCCGTAGGCATGGAAGAAAATAAGGTTATGGAAAAACTTGAAACTAAGCTGGCTAGTGGTGCTAATGCTGGTTCTGCAACCTTGATAAGAAGAATAGAAAAAGAATCTGCTGATAAGGTTAATAACTTAAATATTGATGGTGTAATTGTTTCTCCAGATACAAAAAGGTATTATCCTAAAGGGGAATTTTTAGCACATGTTCTAGGAAGCACCAATGTTGATGGACAAGGCCTTACAGGAGTTGAACTTCAATATAATGAATATTTATCAGGTGTACCTGGCGTGAGAATTTCTGAAATTGAACGTAATGAAGAAAATTTATCTTATACTATATCTAATTTTACAGAACCTATAGATGGAAAGGATGTTACCTTAACAACTGATTCTAAAATACAAGCTATTGCAGAGAAGGTGGCTGAAAAAGGATTAGTAGATAATCAAGCTAAAAGAGTATCTATTATGGTTATGAATCCTAATAATGGAGAAATATTAGCCATGGTTAATAAGCCGGATTTTGATCCTAATAATGCTTTTGATGGATTTGAAGATTTTTCTGGTGAAACTGATGGAGAAAAGCTACAAAAAATGTGGAGAAATAGCTTGGTAAATGATACCTTTGAACCAGGATCTATCTTTAAGGTTGTGACAATGGTAACTGCTTTAGAAGAAGGAATAGCTTCTGAATCAGATACTTTTGAATGTGGAGGAAGCCTTCAAGTTGGTTCTCATACCATTAAGTGTTGGAAGACATCAGGTCATGGTAGTCAAATTTTACCTCAAATTTTACAAAATTCATGTAATGTTGGATTTATGAAGTTGGGCGAAAAAATTGGTAAAGAAACATTAAATGAGTATATTAAAAAGCTTGGATTTGGTAAAACTACAGGTATTGATTTACCAGGTGAAGCATCTGGTATAGTAAAAAAGACTGAAAGTATTACAGAATCAGATTTAGCAACTATTTCATTTGGACAAACTAATACAGTAACTGCTATTCAATATATGCAAGCATTCAATGCTCTTGCTAATGGTGGTAGTTTAATACAGCCTCATATACTTAAGGAAGTATCTCACTATGATAATACTGGTACTAAAATAGTAGATGAAACTTTTGAACCAGTAATTTCTAAAAATGTGTTGTCGGCTAAAAGTACAGCTACTTTAAGGGATTATTTGGAGAGAACAGTAAATGAAGGTGGTTCAAATAAAAGCTATATAGAAGGATATCACATAGGCGGTAAGACTGGAACAGCACAAAAGGTTAATTCAGTAACTGGAGGATATGAAAGCGGAAAGTATATTTCATCTATGGCTGCAATGGCACCTATAGATTCACCGGAAATTACAGCTTTCATAAGTATTGATGAACCAAGTAATGGAGCCTATTATGCCGGTGTTGTAACTGCACCACTTATGAAAATACTTTTGACAGATATATTCAATTATATGGATTCGGAATTTTCTGAAGACTATAATGCGGTAGCAAGGGATATTTTAATTCCAGAAATTCGTGGAAAATCTATAGAAGAAGCAAAAAAAATTTTAAAAGATGTAAATTTAGAGTATAATATAGAGGGTAGTGGGGAGAGTGTAACAAATACTCAGCCATATCCAGGTTATACAGTGAAAGAAGGAACCAAAATAACAATTTATACTGGAGATGCAGTAGATAATAATAAGGTATCTATGCCAGATTTAACAGGATTTTCAGTAACCTCAGCTGAAGATGTCCTTGACAACTTAGGTATAAAATATATCCTTGAAGGTGATGGTTTTGTTATTGATCAAAGTATTCCTGCGGGTGAAGTAATAACCACAGGTTCAAATGTTAGGTTAACTCTTAGTGATGATTATGGAGATTAACTTTTTTCATTTTTAGCATGTGGATTTACACATGCTATTTTTTATGCGAAGCATTAAAAATGCTATTGAGTAAACATTTAATGATAATTAAGGAGAGATAGAAGATGAAATTATTAGAGTTATTAAATGGTGTAGATTATAAGGTTTTACAAGGAAGCGATGAAAAGGAAATTAATAAAATACAGTATGACAGTAGAAAGATTACTGAAAATGACTTGTTTGTATGTTTAAGTGGATTTGAAGTTGATGGTCATGATTATGCAGTTAATGCAATAAAAGCTGGAGCTACAGTAGTTATGTGTGAAAAAGATTTAGATCTCAATACTATACCTGAGGAAGTAACAGTTTTAAGAGTTACTGAAGGTAGAAAAGCATTAGCTATTATGTCTGCTAATTTTTATGATCATCCAACAAAAAAATTAAAGCTTATTGGAGTTACTGGTACAAATGGTAAGACTACTAGTGTATATATTTTAAAATCAATACTTGAAAAATCAGGAGAAAAAGTTGGACTTGTAGGGACTATAGCTAATTATATAGGAGATGAAAAAGTTAAATCAGAAAGAACAACACCTGAATCATTAGAACTTCAAAAGTTATTTAAGGATATGGTTGATAAAGGATGTAAATATTGTGTAATGGAAGTTTCATCACATTCATTAGAGTTAGATAGAGTTTATGGATGTAATTTTGAAGTAGGAATTTTCACAAATATAACAAGAGATCACTTAGACTTCCACAAGACTTTTGATAATTACTATAATGCTAAATTTAAATTATTTGAAAGAAGTAAAATTTCTGTTATAAATATTGATAATAGCTATGGTTATAGAGTATTAAATGATGTTGAAAAGTTAGGCAAAAAAACAGTAACTTATTCAATAGAAAATTCAAGTGATTTTAGAGCAGAAAATATTAGACTTGAAGAGAAAGATATACTATTTGATTGCAATAATACTTCATATAAGTTTGTTTTACCAGGTGAGTATAATATATATAATGCTTTAGGAACAATTGCTGCAGCGAAAGAATTAAATATTTCAGAAGAATGCATAAAGTCAGGACTTTTAGATGTAGTTGTACCTGGAAGATGTGAAAGAATTGGAGATAAATATGATATACCTTATGAAATAATCATCGATTTTGCACATACACCAGATGGTATGAAGAATATTTTAGAAACATTGAAATCATTTGCAAAGAACAGACTTATAGCTGTTTATGGAAGTGGTGGCGATAGAGACAAAATTAAGAGAGCTGAACTTGGGAGAGTTGGAAGTGAAATTGCTGACCTTGTTATTATAACTTCTGATAATCCAAGACATGAGGATCCAATGGCTATTATTAAGGATATAGTTGTAGGTATAGAAAAAACAAATTATCTTGCAATCGAAAATAGATCTGAAGCCATAAGATTAGCTTTAAAAATGGCTGAACCAGGTGATGTTGTTGTTTTAGCTGGAAAAGGTCATGAAACATATCAAATTAATAATGAAGGCGTGATACATTTTGATGAAAGAGAAGTTGTTGATGAAATATTATCAGGAAAGTAGAGGAAAATAGATGGAATTTTCATTTGAAGAATTGGTAAGTGCTCTTGAAGGTGAGGTAGTTATTAATAATGATTATAAAAAGTTTAAATGTACTTGTATAGATAATAGAAAAGTTACAGAAGATTGTATATTTTTTGCAATTAAAGGTGAAAAATTTAATGCTAATAATGTAGCAATAGATGTTCTTGAAAAAGGAGCATCTATTGCTGTAGTGGATGAAGTTAACTTTAAAAAGGAAGATGCTATGGGAAAAGGTATTGTAATTAAAGTAGATAATACAGTTAAATCAATGCTTAAATTAGCTAATTTCTATAGAAGAAAATTAAATCTTAAGGTTATTGGAGTTACAGGTTCTTGTGGCAAGACTTCAACAAAGGATTTAATTGCAGCTGTATTAAGTACAAAGTATAATGTATTTAAAACAGAAGGTAATTTTAATAGTGAAATAGGACTTCCACTTATGATATTGAAGCTTACATCTAAGCATGATGTAGCAGTTTTAGAAATGGGCATGAGTGACTTAGGAGAAATTAAGATATTAGCAGAAGCAGCAGAACCAGATATGGCTGTTATTACGAATATAGGTCTTTCTCATTTGGAAAATCTAAAGACGCAAGATAATATACTTAAAGCTAAGATGGAAATTGCAGAATACTTCACAAAAGATAATATATTAGTGGTAAATGCTGAAGATAAAAGGCTTAAACAAATTCATTCTGATAATTATAAAATTGAAAAAATTGGATATAATAACGAATATGATATTTACGCATCTAATATTATATTAAGAGAAGATAGTGTAAAGTTTACTGCTAATTGTGGAGATGATAAATTTGATTTTGAATTACCTATGGCAGGAAAGCATAATGTATTAAACATGATGTTGGCTATAGATATTGCAAAAAATCTAAATGTATCCCTTAAAGATATGAACGAAGGACTTTCAAATTTAAAGGCTACATCTATGAGATTAGAAACTGAAAAAACTAATAAGATTACTATTATAAATGACTGTTATAATGCTAGCCCAGATTCTATGAAATCTTCCATAGAGGTATTAATGACTAAAGCAGCAAGTAGAAGAGTTGCTATATTAGGAGACATGTACGAACTTGGAAGTAAAACGGAAGAAGCCCATGAAGAGGTAGGTTCATTTGCAAAAGGTAAAATAGATTTATTAATAGTTATCGGTGAAAATGTTAATAACTATGAAAATGGATTTGGCAGTGAGCATATTAGAAAATTTGCTTCAAAAGATGATTTTTTTGAAGAAGTAGATAATCTAATTAATAAAGATGATGTTATATTAGTTAAGGCTTCTAGAGGGATGAGATTTGAAGAAGTAATATCCAAGTTAAAGGAATTAAAATAAAACGAAGGAGGTGAACTGCTGCTGAGCAGTTTATATGGGGGAGACTTTAATAAATTTTGTAAGTTCTAAGTTAGGAATAGGCTTGATATTATCTATAATATTTTCATTGGTGTCTGGACCAATAGCAATTCCATTATTAAGAAAGTTAAAGTTTGGCCAGAATATTAGGGAAGAAGGTCCAGAAAGTCATTTAAAAAAAGCTGGAACGCCAACAATGGGTGGAATTCTTTTTATTTTATCCTCCTTAATAGTTATGCTTATTTTAGGGTATAAATTTAATGATAAAGCAATGATTGCTTTATATTCATTAATTGCATTTGGGTTTATTGGATTTTTAGATGATTTGTTAAAAATACTTAAAAAGCAAAGTGAAGGCTTAAAGCCAGGACAAAAAATGATATTATTATTAATATTTTCTATAGCTTTAGCTATTTACGGGTATTATAATTTAAATACTAATTTGTTAATTCCTTTTACTTCATTTGAAATACCATTAGGAATTTTATATATTCCTTTTGTGGTAATAATATATGCAGCTACAACCAATGCCGTTAATCTAACAGATGGATTAGATGGATTAGCTACATCAGTATCAATTTTAGTTTTAACATTCTTTACAATTGTATGCTTTATGATGAAAGAAACATCTCTAGCTGTATTTTGCGTAGTATTGATAGGTGGACTTATAGGATTTTTAAAATATAATGCTTATCCTGCAAAAATTTTTATGGGAGATACAGGATCCCTTGCAATTGGTGGTGCTATTTCCACTGTTGCTATAATATTAGAACAGCCGTTATTAATAATAATAGTAGGAGGAGTTTATGTATTTGAGACTTTATCAGTTATAATACAAGTTACTTCCTTTAAATTAACAGGTAAAAGAGTATTTAAAATGGCTCCTGTACATCATCACTTTGAAAAATGTGGCTGGTCAGAAATAAAAATAGTTACAGTATTTTCACTTATTACAGCAGTTTTATGTTTAATAGGATTCTTAGCATTGTAAAATAGGAGGAATGTCTGTGATATTAGACAAGAGGAATCAAAATAAAAACATAGGAAAAGTCGATTTGGGAGTTTTATATACAATACTTATATTATTGGCAATTGGTGTTGTAATGATATATTCAGCAAGTTCATTTTACTCAATGTTTCACTATAATGATAGTATGTTTTATTTAAAGAAGCAGGGGATAATGGCTGTTATAGGCTTGGTGGCTATGTTTTTTATGATGAATTTTGACTATCACAGACTAAAAAAAATAACACCGAAATTATTGATAATTACTATTCCATTATTAATAGCAGTATTTTTTTTCCCAGCAGTAAATGGTGCTAAAAGATGGATTCAGCTTGGTGGATTGTCATTTCAGCCATCAGAGCTTACTAAATATGTGGTAGTATTATTTCTTGCTTTAAGCATTGATATTAAAGGTGATGGAATAAAAGATTTTTGGACTGGAATAGTACCATATCTTGCTTTATCTGGTTTTTTTGCAGCTTTAGTTTTAGCTGAAAAAAATTTAAGTATTGCAGCAATTATAATGATTGTTACATTTATCTTACTTTTTATCTCTGGTGGGAAAATTAAGCACTTATTTGGAATAGTGTTACCGACATTATTGACTTTAGCAATATTTTTTATCTTTAGTTCGGATTACAGAAGAGCTAGAATGCTTAATTTTATTGATCCGTGGAAGGATGCTGCTGGTGATGGATATCAATTGATTCAATCATTTTATGCATTAGGGTCAGGTGGTATAACTGGACTTGGTCTTGGACAATCAAGACAAAAAACATTATATATGCCTGAACCGCATAATGATTTTATATTTTCAATAATTGGCGAAGAGCTTGGGTTGATAGGATGTCTACTTATTATTTCTTTGTTTATAATTTTTATATGGCGTGGTGTACGTATAGCTATTAAAGCTAAAGACACATATGGTAAGTTATTAGCAATGGGAATTACATCTATTATTGCAGTGCAAGCTATTATAAATATAGCAGTTGTAACGGGTTCTATGCCGGTTACTGGTGTTCCAATGCCATTTATAAGCTATGGTGGTACATCGCTTGTCATTAATTTGACGGCAATGGGAATATTGTTAAATATATCTAGGCAAATTGAATCTGATGTTAGGTAAGAAGATAGGGCCCCTATTTTAGGGGTTCTTTATTATGTAAAAAATTATAATGAAAATTATAGAGTAAAATGATATTATATTAGTATAAACTAGGATAAGGATGTAAAATAAAGCAATGAATGAAGTAAAAGAATACATTAAGATTAAAAAGAAAAAAAAGGTAAGAAAAAAGATTTTTATGATTTCTACAGTAGTATTAATAATATTAATAGTTTTCTTTACTAAATCACCACTATTTAATTTAAAAACAATTACTGTGGAAGGTACATCAAATATTTCTGCTGAATCAGTGTTAGAAACTGTAAATAATAGGATAGGTAAAAACATTTTTATCTTGAACAGAAATAAAATGATTAAAGATATATTGAGTGAACCGTATTTTTTGTCAGCAAAGATAAGAATGAGTGGAATTAATTCACTAAATATAATAGTTACTGAAGAATCACCTGTTTTTTATACAAAATATGATAGTAATTTTTATATATTTAATGATAAAGGTGTTCTAATAGAAATTGCAAACAATATTGAAGGAAGAAACTTAGTTGAGATTACTGGTGTAACTACAGAGGAGCTTCAATTAGGAAAGCAGATAATCAATAATGAACATATTATTAATATACTAGGAATTTTATATCCATATATTGCTGAAAATACGGAAAGTATAAAATTTGATAGATTTGATTTATCTAAGTTATACGATATAAAAGGGTATATGGGAAAGATAGAAGTATTTTTTGGAGAAATAACTGATTTCCATGAAAAAATAAATGATGTATATAATATTATTTTAAATGGAAATGTAGGGATTACAAATGGGTATATTGATGTGAGTATTAAAAATATGCCAGTAATCAAGAAGAATGAAGAGTAGGAGGAGTTAATTTGAAAAGAGTTGCATCACAATTAGTTGTAGCTGTAGTATGCGGATTTTTAGGTTTTTTATTAACATATCAATTCAAATTGTTAAGCAAAAAGAATGAACTGACTAATTCATATGAGAATTCAGATATTTTGAAAGAAGTAGAAAGTCTTAAAAAAGAAAAAGAAGAGCTTGAAGAAGCTAATGCTACTTTCAATGAAGAAATAAAAGCCTTAGAAGAGAAAGCAACTAGTGAAGGTGAATTAGAAGCTGAGGTAAAGAAAAAGCTGGATAATGCTAGAATGCAACTAGGACTAGTGGATGTAAAAGGACCAGGTATTATCATTACTTTAACCCCTAAGACATCTATCTTTGGTACTAACACATCGGATAGCATTAGGACAATTACAGAAGATGAACTTGTATATTTAGTAAATACATTATGGTATTCAAGAGCGGAAGCTATATCTATAAATGATATTAGAATAACTCCTCAAACCGGTATAAAAAATGCTGGTTCATCAATATCTATAGGTTCTGCAGGAAGAGTAGATCCAAGTAGCGAAATTATAATTAAAGTTATAGGAGATAAGTCTAAATTAAATGTTGGAGTTAGTTATGGAGGATCTTTAGAAACAGGAGCACTAAAGAACTATACCAATGATGTTAAGAGCAGCGATGAAATAACTATTACAAAAACAACACAGACTTTAAGAAGTGATTATTTAATACCAGTACAATAGGAGTGAGATTTATGATAGCATTTATAGGATTATTATTGGGAGTTTTTTTAGGATTATTATTTGATATTAATATACCAGATAAATTTTCACCATATATGTCAGTGGCTGTATTAGCTTGCTTAGATTCAGTTTTTGGTGCATTAAAAGCTAATCTTGCTAATAAGTTCCAACCAGATATTTTTATTTCAGGTTTCTTTGGAAACGCTCTTCTTGCTGCAGCTTTAGCTTATCTTGGCGATAAGCTTGGAATTCCTATTTATATAGCAGCAGTAATAGTATTCGGAGGGCGCATATTTGATAACTTTGCTATAATCAGACGTATTGTATTAGAGAAATATAAAAATAGGCAAAGGAGTGAGTAGATGAAAAACTATAAATATAAGTTTTTTATCTTTATAGCATCACTTATTATTGGATTTTTAGCATCTAATAATTTTAATATAAATTCTATGTCAAACTTATTTAAAATGAATGCACAAGAATATAAGAATGCTTCAGAAGAAAGGAATATGCTATACGAAAGTATAAGTGATTTGAAGGAAGAAAATTATAATCTACAAGAGCAATATAATAGTTATATTAATGATGAAACTGATTCAGCTAATATTGTTGATAACATGAGTTCTCAATTAAATGATTATTATGCCATTGGGGGATTTACTGAAGTAGAGGGCCCTGGAATTGTAGTTAAAATAGAAGATGGAGATTATGATATAAATAGTGATAGTCAGGAGGAAGTAAATAGAAGAACCCTTCATGATATTGATGTTGCTATGATAATAAATGAACTAAGATATATTGGTGCTGAAGCGATAGCTTTAAACAGTTATAGAATTTTAAATAATACAGGTGTAACTTGCAATTGGGCTTTTATCGGCTTTGAAGATGAAAGCATGGAGATGGCTCCTTTTTATTTTTATGCCATTGGTAATCCTGAACAATTAGAGACAGCTATAAAAGCTGAAGGAAGTTATATTAATGAACTTATAATAAGAAAGCTAAAAGTTGAAGTAAATGTTATGGAAAGTATAACTGTGTTACCTACAAAAAAGAGTTATGATTCTTTATACATGCATAGGAATGACAAATAATTGATAAAATATTTGAAAGTATATTAAAAAAATACGAAAAAAATGTTATAATTAGATAGTATTAATAAAGGAAATATATCTTTCATAAAGAAAATAATATATACTCTTATAAGAGGGGGTGATTAGGATTAGTATTAAAGATAAAATTAAGGGCTACTTGGATGAAATACCAGAAGGTGTAAAACTATTAGCCGTTTCTAAGACTAAGCCCATTTCTGATATTTTAGAAGCTTATGATGCTGGTATACGTGATTTTGGCGAAAATAAAGTACAGGAGCTTTTAAGTAAGAAAGATGAATTACCTAATGATATTAGATGGCATTTAATAGGGAAACTACAAACCAATAAAGTTAAATATATTGTGGGAAAGGTTTGTTTGATTCATTCGCTTTCAAGCATTAGATTACTTAATAAAATTGAATGTGAGTATGAAAAAAATAACTTAGTAGCCAATGTATTAATTCAAATTAATATCGGAAGAGAAGAGAGCAAGAGTGGAGTATTAGAAGAGGATATTGAGAAGTTAATTTTAGCAGTTGAAAAATGTAATCATGTTAAAGTTAAAGGTATTATGGTTATTATTCCTAAGGGTGATGAAGTTTCGAATAGATATTATTTCAACAAAAGTAAACATATTTATGATGATTTAAGTAAGAAGAGTTATAAAAATATACAGATGGAAATATTATCAATGGGCATGACCTCAGACTTTAAAATTGCCATACAAGAAGGATCAAATCTAGTTAGGATTGGGTCGGGAATATTTGGAAAAAGATAATATGAAAAGGAGAGATATAGTATGTTTGGAAAGCTAAAGGAAATAATAGGATTAGGTGAATATGATGAGGAGTTTGATGAACTAGATGATGCTGAAGAAGAGGAAAAAAATCAAATAGAGCCAATAATTCAAAATACTCATGGTACAAAGGTTGTTAATATTCATAGTAATAATACCGCAAAGATAATGGTTGTAAAGCCAACAGCTTATGAAGAGTCAAGAGAAATAGCTGAAGCTGTTAAAAGTAGAAAAATAGTTGTAATTAATACAAATAGTTTAGACACAAAAATAGCTCAAAGATTAGTTGATTTTTTAAGTGGTGCTGCTTGTGTATTAAATGCAGAATTCCAAGAAATAGAACAAAGAGTATATCTTTTATCACCTCAAAATGTTGAAGTGTCAAATGAATTAAAAAGCGAAATAAGCTCAAAAGCATTATTTAGCTGGAATAAATAGGGGGTGGTTTAAATAGGAATTATTCGTAATTTTCTTAGCATACTTGTGAATGTACTTAATATTACTATCCTTGCAGAAGTAATATTTTCATATATTCCTAATGCAAGAGCAATGAGTATTTATAATATTTTAGTTTCTATAAATAATCCTATTTTAGAACCTATTAGAAGGCTTCAAAGCATGTTTCTTGGAGACATGATGATTGATTTTTCTCCAATTGTAGCTATTTTGCTTTTAAACATGATAAGTGGAATTTTAATTTATTAAGTGGTGTATTATGATATCAAAAGAAGATCTATTGAAAAACTTTGCAAATGAAGATAAGGATTCTGTAATCAGAATTTATGATAATTTAATGTTAGCAAAAAATAAAGATATACCTGTATTTTCAAAAAATTTCTGTCCACCCAATATTTGGAGCTATTTTGTTGAGAATTTTAACAATAATAGTTTTATTGTTGAAGCTGATGGTGCTTATGATGAAGCTGATAGAAGAATAATATCATTTAATAATCAATATTTTTGTGAATATCCTTTTATTTGTCTTAAAATTACCAATAAATCGAAATTTAAAGATTTAACTCATAAGGATTATTTAGGTTCAATAATGTCATTAGGAATTGAAAGAGAAAAAATAGGTGATTTGAGAGTGGTTCATGATTATGCTGTAGTACCGGTATATGAGGATATAGCAAATTATATTACAACTTCTATGGAATTTGTAGGCAGATGTCCTGTTGAAATAGAGATTGTTGATAAAGAACATTTGCCTCAAAGTGTCTTTGAAGAAATAGTAATTAACATACCTTCACTAAGAATTGATAATTATGTTTCGAAACTTGCTAACGTATCTAGAGCTAAGGCTATTGAACTAATGCAAAATAATAAAGTTTCAGTGAACTATTGTAAGATTAAAGAAAAAAGCAAAGAAATACAGGAAAATAATGTAATAACTATTTCAGGTATAGGAAAATTTCGTACTGGCAGTATTGTTGGCAATACGAAATCTGGTAAAAATAAAGTAGTTATAAAAAAGTATATATAGATGAGGGGATATAGTAATGAAATTAACTCCAATGGATATAAAGAACAAAGAATTCAAAAAAGCTATAAGAGGATATGCTACTGATGAAGTAGATGAATTTATGGAAGAAATAGTAGAGAATTATGAAGAAGTATTTAAGGAAAATTCTAGACTTAAAGATACAGTAAGCAGAATAAGAGAAAAAGTTGAGCATTATGAAAAACTAGAAGATACAATTCAAAATACATTATTATTAGCACAAAATGCGGCTGATCAAGCAAAAGAAAGCTCTCAAAAAGAAGCTGATTTAATAATGAAGAATGCTAATGAAAGTGCTCAGAAGGTTTTAGATAAGGCTCATAATGATGTGATTGCTGTGAATGATGAGTATGAAAAGATTAAGGAAGAGTTCATTAAGTTTAGAGCTAAGTTCAGAAATTTTATGAATGCACAATTACAAACTTTTGATGAACTAGAAAAAGATTTAACTAAGAATTATAATGTTTCAGAGACAGTTGAAGATTTAGATTTAAGTTCTAAGGATATACATATTTCTGAAGAGAAGCTAGATGCAGTTGTTGGAGAGGATAATTCTAGCGAAGAAATGAAAGAAATAAAAAGTTTTTTTGCAAATAATTAATTAAAGAGACCTAAAGGTCTCTTTTAAATTTTATATAATTATAGATAAGATATTGAGGATAATTATTTAATATATTATAATGTTCAGAGAATTAATAAAAAATGGAGTTTTTGAAATGGACAATTTAATTTTTAATGTTACTGATGAATTTATAGGTGAAAGGATTGATAAATATCTTTCAATGCAAATTCAAGGTAAATCAAGATCTTTTATTCAAGGCTTAATTACAGATAAAAAAATCGATATTAATGGGTGTGAGGTAAAGAGTAATTATAAGTTACGTAAGAATGATATAATAAATGTTATTTTACCGGAACCAATTGAGTTAAATGTAACTGCTGAAAAAATAGATATTAATATTATATATGAAGATGAAGATGTAGTGGTGGTAAATAAAGAAAAAGGAATGGTTGTACATCCTGCGCCAGGTAATTATAAAGGAACATTAGTCAATGCTCTATTATACCACTGCGGAGATTTATCGGGAATTAACGGAGTTATTAGGCCTGGAATAGTCCATAGAATAGATAAAGATACTTCTGGTATATTAGTAATAGCAAAGAATGATGCAGCACATAATTTTTTAGCAGAACAATTTAAGGATCATTCAATAAGAAGAGAATATTATGCGTTAGTTGAAGGTAGGTTTAACAAAAAAGAAGGCACTATTGATAAGCCATTAGGACGTCATAAAAAA
The DNA here is from genome assembly GCF_014287815.1 of Clostridium lentum. Taxonomy (GTDB): domain Bacteria; phylum Bacillota; class Clostridia; order Clostridiales; family Clostridiaceae; genus Clostridium; species Clostridium lentum. Next base: position 78,478 of record NZ_JACOOQ010000010.1, on the reverse strand, counting down.
GAACGAATAAAGATGGCAATAGTTGACGATGGTAAGAGAGCTGTAACTCACTATGAAGTTTTAGAGGAGTATAATAAAGGTGTTACATTGGTAAAATGTACATTAGAAACAGGAAGAACTCATCAAATAAGAGTACATATGGCATCTATAGGTCATCCTCTAGTAGGTGATTTGGTTTATGGGCATAATAAACAAAAGATAAAGATAGAGGGTCAGGCACTGCACGCTAAAACATTAGGATTTATACATCCAAGCACAAGAGAATATATGGAATTTAATTCAGAATTACCAGATTATTTTAATGATATACTAAGAGAGTTAAGAAAATAAAGGAGCAAGTATTATGACTAAATTAAAAGCAAATTTATTAGATGAAAAAGCCATAAAAAGAAGTTTAATAAGAATTTCTCATGAGATAATTGAAAAAAACAAAGGAGTTAACGATGTTGTTTTAATAGGAATTAAGAGAAGAGGATATCCTTTAGCAAAAAGAATAGCTGAGAATATAGAACAAATTGAAGGAGTAAAAGTACCGGTAGGTTATGTTGATATTTCGTTGTATAGAGATGATATATCTGAAATACAAGATTTACCAGAAGTTAATTCTGTAGATTTAGGTGTTGAAGTAAAAGGAAAAAAAGTTATACTAGTAGATGATGTTTTATATACATGTAGAACTGTTAGAGCAGCAATAGATGCAATTATCGATGTGGGGAGACCACTTGGTATACAACTAGCTGTATTAATTGACAGAGGTCATAAGGAGCTTCCTATTAGAGCTGATTATGTAGGGAAAAACATTCCAACTTCAAAATCTGAAATCATTGCAGTAGAAATTGAAGAAATAGATGGCAACGAATGGGTTAAAATTTACGAAGCTTAAGAGGAGATAAAAATGGAATATAATTTAATTGCAACCACAACATTTGGTTTGGAAGGAATAACTTCAAGAGAATTAAAGGCACTTGGATATGATGATTTAAAAGTTGAAAATGGAAAAGTTGAATTTATTGGTGATGAAATGGATATAGCTATAGCTAATGTTCACTTAAGAACAGCTGATAGAGTATTTATAAAAATGGCAGAATTCCAAGCTAAAAGCTTTGAAGAGCTTTTCCAAGGAACAAAGGCAGTAAAATGGAGTGAGATAATACCTGTAGATGGTGTTATGCATGTAGTAGGAAAATCTGTTAATTCAACATTACATAGTGTTCCAGACTGTCAATCAATAGTTAAAAAGGCTATTGTAACAAGTATGAGTGAAAGCTATGGAGTAGATACTTTTAGTGAAGATGGTCCTGTATATAAAATTCAAGTGGCTATCCTAAAAGATAAGGTAACTTTATCAATAGATACAAGTGGAGCTGGTTTACACAAAAGAGGATATAGAGAAGATGCAGGAATAGCTCCGTTAAAAGAAACTTTAGCAGCAGCACTTGTTCTAATTTCAAGATGGAAAGGGGAATATGTATTAGTTGATCCTTTCTGTGGTTCAGGAACTATATTAATTGAAGCTGCCATGATTATGCAAAATATCGCACCAGGATTATGTAGAAATTTTGTATCAGAGACATGGCCTACAATAGGGGCAGATGTTTATGAACAAGTTAAAGAAGGAGCAGAAAGATCTATAAAAAATAAAGATATAAAGCTTATTGGTTATGATATTGATGGAAGAGTGTTAAAAGTAGCAAGATCTAATGCTGAAAAGGCTGGAATTGCTAAGTATATTGAATTCCATAAGAGAGATTTTAAACAATTCTCAGCTTCAGAGCATAATGGATTTATTATAACAAATCCTCCATATGGTGAAAGACTTGGTGATAAGGAAGAAGTTGAAACATTATATAGATATCTTGGTGGTAATAAAAGAACTTTAGAAAGATGGGACTTTAATATTTTAACTTCTTTTGAAGGGTTTGAAAGACCTTTTGGTAGAAAAGCTACTAAAAACAGAAAATTATATAATGGGAGATTAAAATGTTATTACTATCAATATTTTGATAATAATTTAATTAAAAATGATGGAGATACATTATTAAATCGTATATAAGGAAAATGGGTGAATTAGCACCCATTTTTTATTCTTTCCTAATATTTAAATCTGTATAGTTTTTAGGATCTGTATATAATGTATAGTTAGTATGATAGATAACCATACCTGGTTTAGCACCAGAAGGCTTTTTTAAATTTTTTACTAAAGTATAATCCACAGGAACTTTAGTAGAATTCTGAGCTTTACTATAGTAAGCAGCTAGAGAAGCAGCTTCCTCTAAAGTTGAATCAGGTATATCAGTTGCACAGATTATTACATGTGAGCCAGGTATATTTTTTGTATGAAGCCATAAATGATTTTTGCTGGCTAATTTTAAAGATAAATAATCATTTTGAATATTATTCTTACCTACATAAATATCTATTCCATCAGAAGAAATAAAATGTAATGGCTTTGATGTTTTGCTTTTCTTTGAATTTTTGTTTTGTTTTCTTTTTCTAATATACTCTGTTGTAATTAATTCATTTTTTATATCTTCAATCTCTTCATAATTATCTGCATTTTGTATATTTATTAAAACTGAATTCAAATATAGTAATTCTTCGGAGTTTTTCTCTAATTGTTCTTTGGCAGCTTCTTCAGATTTTTTTAGCTTATTATACTTTTTATAATAACTTTGAACATTTTCTGCAGGTGATTTATTAGGATCTAAATTTATAGTGATATCTTCATAGTCTTCACTATAGAAGTTATGTAATGTTATCTCTGAATCATTAGGATTTATACTATAGATAAATGATGTTAACAGGTCACCTTTAATTTTATAATCTTCCTTTGTTTTACACTTTGCAAGCATTGCATCAAGTTTTTCAGCTTTTTTTAAGCAGCGGTCAATATTAGTATGGAGCAATCTCTGAAGATTTATAGATCTATTTTTTAATCTTTCTTGCTTATCTTTTTCTTTGTAGAATTTATCAAGTAAAACATTAGGATTAGGGAAATTTAGAGTTACACATTCAGCAAAACTATTTAACTTCATACAGTAAAATTCAACAAAATCTCCATTTTTAGTATAGATGTTATATTGTAAATTACTATTAAGTTGATGGATAAACTTGATAAAATAATTATAAAGTATAGTTGTTGTTATTTCATCTTCAGAGTAGGTACTAATCAAATCTTTATATAAGTTTTTTGATAATGTATTACTTACTCCAGTGAATATTTTATTAAATATCAAATTATTTAATTCTAGATTATTATTAGAGATAAATTCAGTAAAGTCTTTAAGTTGGAACTTGAATGGATTAAGCTTTGGAGAAACCGGTGGATAATTATATGTTACTCCAGGATAAAGAGTCCTAAAGCTATTAACATCTGAACCAACATGCTTGATACACTCCATAATCTTATTATCTCTTTCACGTACAAGAGATATATTACTATGACGACCCATTATTTCAACAATTAAATAATAAATGCTGTTAAATCCAAGCTCATCAGAAGATTCTATGCAAATTTTAATAAGTCTATCGCAATCAATTTGCTCAATGCCTAAAATCTTTCCACCTATAAGATATTTTCTTAATACCATTGTAAACATAGGTGCTTGAAGTGGATTTGGCTTACTTTCTTCTGTAATATGAATACGTGGATATTTAGGAGAGGATGATATTAAAAGTCTAATATTTTGCCTATCTTTTCTAAGTGTTAATATTATTTCATCTTTCTCAGGTTGATTTATTTTATCTATTTTTGAATTTATTATTGATTTTTTTAAATCTTCGACTAAACTATATAAGTAGATACCGTCTAATGCCATAAGTGTCATCCTTTCTTTATGTTAATATCTAAGGTAAGTATAACATTTATTGTAATATATATTCAATGGATTATTGTCGTTAGAAAGTATAAATAAAATACTAGTGTTAGAGAAGGGTGTAGTATGAAAAGGCGTTTTTTTTCAGTTTTAATGACAATGTTTATAACCATAATGTTACTTAATGGTTATAACACTAATAAAGAAATAAAAAATGATGAACAAAATCAAGCAAAAAAAGAAATACAATTAGAAAATGGAGCGTGTATTAATGAAATAAGTGGTGGGTATGATATTCTTAGTATTAAAGAAAGTGAGTATAATATTATAGATAACGAAAGATTTATCTTAAGTTTTAATAAAAACTCAGCTTCATATTTATATATAAGTAATCAGACATATTATGTTCATTATGATGGTTCCGACATTGAATTAAGGGATAAAAGTGTACAAGCACCTTTGTTTTCACCTGATGGTAATTATTTGTTTTATTTTACTAAAGACCAATATCTACAACCAGTGATATATGATCTTAAAAATTCTGAAAAACTGGATCTTAAAATTAATTGTAGTATTTCAGGGACATATGCTACATGGTTTAGCAATGAGAAGATAATTTACTATGGAGTGAAAAAGGACAGTAAAACTAGCGGTATGTTTTCATATGATTTAAAAAGCAATGAAGAAAAATTGGAAGAAGAGATAAGTGGTGGGTATGTAAGTTTTATAAAATTCTTTGGTTCAGAAGTGATTTTCTTTATAGAGAAGTATAACGGAGAAAAATCGTTAAAATCACTAAAAGTTAATGGAGATGTTGTAGCTATATCTGATAACGTTGTAGAAGTTTATGATATAGAAATAATTGATGAAAATATTTATCTATTAGGTAGAATGAGTGATAATGTTTATTCATTATATGACTTATCAAAGAATAAAAGATTAATCTTTAATTTTCCAAGTAAAGTAATATTTGAAAAAGGATTAAGCCATACAGATAATGGTGAAATACTGTTTATTGGTAATAATGATGGCAGCACTAAAGAAAAAATATATGCATATGCCAATGATAGTATATATATGATAAATTTAGATTCCGGTGATTACACATTTATTGAAATTAATTAATAGTTAAAAAGCAGTTTAGAAAAATTCTAAGCTGCTTTTTGATTATTATTAGCAAAAAGTGTTAATTATTAGTACTAGGAGGAATTAGTAAATGAATGAAGTAATGCTAAATGATATTGACATTTTAATTTCAAGAAAAATAAGCAAAAGTAAAGCGGAAAAAGCTAGGATACTTCCTTTTAAAGAGGATGGTGGAAAAGTGTATATGCTTTGTGAACTTCATGATGAAAGCATTTGTAAAGAGATGCAATTTCTCTATGGATGTACAATATGTGAAATATTTATAAGTAACGATAAGTTAAAGTATCTCATAAAGAAAGTTTTCTTTTCACAGGATAATAATAAAATTGAAGATGAAATAATTTTGGAAGCCATTGATAAGAAAGCTTCAGATTTACATTTTGAACCCTACAAGGATATAGTATATGTAAGAGTGAGGATTGATGGAATCCTTAGTCTTCTATATATAATAACTAAGGAGGAATACTCAGCTATATTATCAAGAATAAAGATTAAGTCTTCTTTAGATATCACAGAACATAGAAGGCCACAAGATGGTAAGATAACAATGGATATAGATGGAAATACATATGATTTACGTGTATCTATCATTCCAGTGGTTTTTGGTGAAAAAATAGTATTAAGAATTTTATATAATAATGGGTTTAACTATTGTATAGATAATTTGAAGCTACTTCCTAAGCAAAGACTTGAACTTGAAAAAATAATAAATAAGAATACTGGCCTAGTTATTGTAAATGGACCAACTGGATATATATAAATAATATAACTAATAATTATAAAAAATGAATTGTTATATCATTACGATTATTACCTATAATAATTTTATCAATAATACTTGTCCAAAATGATCTTCTCGCATTTTCACTTAATTTATAATAATCTTCTTTTAAATTAACATTAAGAATTTCATCAATTTTATTTTTATTAAAAGGTATTATTTTATTTTTATTTTCTTCTTTTAATTTATTAAGTTCATTAGTTAATTTTTCATAATCATTTTTATAAGTTTCTTTATCTATTAGTTCATCAATATACAGGTCTTTTAAACGCTCCAGCTTCCTTTTTAACGCCCCCTTTTTATTAGACAAGTTTATATATGTCTTTTTACTGTTTTCTCTGTTATATTGGATTATATACTTCTTTAATTCACTTTGAATATTATCAACTAGATATTTTTCTAATATATTAACTTCAGGAATATTATAATTATTAGGACATACATGTTCTTTAAAGTGATTTTGACATTTATATACTTTATAAATATATTTACCACGAGTTTTATTTTCTTTAATTTGTCTATTACCAATTAATTTATGTTCACATTCTTTACAAATTAAAAGTCCAGAAAAAAGATATATTGAATCAGAAAATTTATTATTATATTTTTTTTGATTAATAGTCAATAACCTTTGAACATTATCAAATTGGGTTTCCGATATAATTGCTTCACAATAATTTTCAGTTACTGCATATTCAGAAGTATGTGTTCCTTTGTATAGGGTATTTGTTAATATTCTTTTTAAAGTAAGCTGATGTATATGATAGTAATTATTTTTTACATAATCAACAAGTTTATTTAAACTATTAACTGATTCATAATAATTAAATATATCTTGTATCATTGGAGCTACTTCATGATCTACAACTAACTTTTTATTTTCTATTTTATATCCACGGGGGATTTTACCACTACATACTTCACCCTTCGCTAGTTTATTTTTAAATACAGCTTTAATACGTTCAGATGTTTGAGCTGATTCATTTTCAGCTACAGATAACATAATATTTATATGAAGTCTACCAGAAGCAGTGCTGGTATCGTAATCTTCAAAAATAGTTTTCCAGTTTACCTTATGAGAGTCCAAAATATCTTGTATTTTATAATAATTTCTTACCCCTCTCGACCATCTATCTATTTTAGTGAATAAAACCATATCTATTTTATTTTCTTTTATATCATTTAATAATCTTTGAAGATTAGGGCGTTTTAGATTTGTTGCTGTATAACCTTCATCTATATAATAATCAATAATATTCATATTATTACTTTTAGCATAGAAAGTTAATGCATCCCTTTGTGTTGCAATAGAATCTCCATGTATAGCTTGTTCATCTGTACTTACTCTTATATATAATGCTACTCTTAACATTTTTCATCTCCTTATATATATTTTTAATCATTTATAAAAGGTGTCCTAAAATAGAACACCTATAAATATTTATATTGTTGATGTTTTAATACAATTTTTTAGACATTCTTTTAATAAATCAGATTAATTATTTCAATGTTTTAACATTAATTTATACATTAAATATTTCATTAGTTTTAATTTGTAAATTTTCAATAGGTAAAATCATATCATTAGAATAAATCTTAATAGTTGTATATTTACCATTTATGTTATCACTATAAACAGTAATAGTTTTTTTATTTATATCAACTACCCAATATTCATTAACACCAAATTGCTCATATATCTTTAGTTTAATTCCTAAATCTCTATCATAAGTAGCAGTGCTTAAAACTTCTATAACTAAATTTGGAATACCTTTATAAATAGCACCATCAAATTTATTATCACATACTACCATTACATCTGGTTCAAACTGATATACTTCATTCTTGTTTTCAAATTTAACTGCAATATCAGAAGTGTATACATCACATTTGGAACAGTCTTTTAAATTTGAACGTAAATGAAAATATAGTTCATTTTGAACTTTATTATGAATTGGGTGAGTAGGAGACATCATATAAATTTCTCCATTAATATATTCAGATTTATTATTTTTAGAATAATTTAAATATTGTTCATAAGAAATATAATCATAATTTCTAATAGCCACTAAAACACATCCTTTCTAATGATTTTTAATTTGATTTTAATAATTTATAATATTTAATGGTTCAAATGTTAGTAAATGTGTTTTACCAACATAATAAATTCCATATTTCTTTTTATAATGCTCAATAGATTGAATTAGAAAATCTTCTGCAACATTTAAAATTTCAGCTAAATCATATATGTTATCTATTCCAGATATAATAGCATTAATTATATCTTCTGGTGATATTAATTTTTCATAACTCCATCTACGAGCAATAGATTCTTGTTTTCTATTATTTAAATCACTTTGGTCAGTTATATCACCGACAGTAAGATTAAAGTGTCCTAATTCTTCATATAATACACATAACTTCTCACACTCATTAACCCTATTATTTATAATAATTAAATTACCTATGCACTTACCAAAGGGTTTATCTATACCTAAATCACTTTCAATAACATTAATGCCTTTAGAATGTGCAAGAGATATTAAATTCTCATAATTACTCATTTGTACTCCGTATTTATTTTATATATTCTAATGTTTATCTAAATTCTTTAAAATTTCATTTATTTTTTCATTTACTATAGCTTTTTCTTTATCAGTAAGATTATCATCATGACAAGCAATTGGCATTAGATGCTCTTTACCTTCTTCTTCCCATATTTGTTTTTCTTTTTTAGGTGGTAGTAATATTGTACCATCTTCTATATATTTAGGAGTTTCAACTAAATCATTGCTATATTCAATCAATTTAGTTTTTCCATTTAAATTAAGCTTATTAAAATTGGTAATTAATATTATTTGTTCTTTAGATAAATTTTCTTGAGATACATATTGCCTTTCTTTTGATACATCATATCCCATTAACCAGGTTTCATTTACATCTAATGCCATACCTAACATAGAAAGTTTTTCTTGACCAGGTTTTACTTTGCCAGAGATATATTGACTTATATCTGATTTATTAATTTTAATATTATATTTTTGACAAAAAGGTTTAACTAATTCTAACAAGTCAACTTGTCTTAAATTTCGTTCACTCATAATTTCTTTTAATCTAGTTGATGTATTATAATTTTTCATTATCATCAGTCCTTTCATTAATATAATATATCTTTTTGAACTAAAGTTCAATAAAAAAAACAAAAAAGTTAAAATTTTTGAACAAAAGATATTGACGGATAAAAAAATAGGTGGTAATATAAAGTTGTTCAAAGAATTGAACTTGATGATTGGAGGTGAGTATATGACTTTTAATTATGATAAATTAAGAGGAAGAATAGTTGAAAAGTATGGAACTCAAGGACGATTAGCCAAGGAACTAGGGGTTTCTGAGCGAACTTTATCATTAAAGTTAAATAATAAAATATTTTTTACTCAAGATGAGATAGCTAGAATGTCAATGCTTTTAAATATAAACTTAGAAAGAATTCAATATTATTTTTTTGAACAAAAAGTTCAATAAATTGAACTAAAATATACATATTTTTATTTATAATTTGGTAAGGAGTGATTAAATTTGGAAAAAGTAAAACATAAAAGAAAAGAAGGAGTAATGATTGGTTATAGAAATAATCAATTAGCAACAATAGATAGTAGAGAAGTTGCTGAAATGTTAGGAAAAGGACATGCAGAATTATTAAGAGATATCGATGGAAGAGATAATTACGTAGGAATAATTCCAACTTTGGAAAAAGCTAATTTAGCTTTATCAAATTATTTCATACCATCAACTTATAGAGCAGGAACTAGAGAATATAAATGTTACTTAGTTACTAAAATGGGGTGTGAATTATTAGGTAATAAGCAACAAGGCGAAAAAGGAATACTATTTACTGCTAGGTATGTAGAAAGATTTAACGAGATGGAAGCTGAGTTAAGGAAAGGAGAGAATATTTATCCAGAACTAACTCCAGAAATAAGAGCAATATTTATTTTAGATAGTAGAACTAAACAACTACAAACAGAATTTAATGAATACAAAGATAATCAAGAGCTTTCAGTAGCTGATAGCAAAAGGTTAACTAAATTAGTCAATAAAACAATAGTTAATTTATTAGGTGGAAAAGGTTCTGAAGCTTATAAAAAATTAAATAAGAAAGCATTTTCAGATTTATACAAGCAAATACATAGAGAATTTAATGTTACTTCTATAGCTGAAATAAAGCACAAAGATATTGAAATAGCTAGAGAAATTATAAGTAAATATAAAGCACCAATATTTTTAATTAATGAAATTAAAATGATGAATAATCAAGAAACATTTAGTATGTGATTGGAGGAGAATAGAAATGAATAAAAGAGAAATTTTAGAAAGAGCTATTGAATTAAAGGAGTGTTCAGAAGAATTTGAATCAGTTACGTTTTTAGATTCTGATACAGAGTTTTTTGCGAATGTAGTTGAAATTATACAAAGAACTGCTCAAGAAGTACCAGTTCAAGAGCAGTTAATTAAAGTGTCTTTAGATGGTTCTGAAATAGCTAAGAGTTTAGCCATTCATGATAAAGATTAAGAATTGCTAAAGTAAGTTGGATATCTATAATTCCTACAGAGGTAAACAGGTTTTGAATTCCTTTTTGAGTCATAGAAAATTCAAGTGTATGCTTATTATCATTTATAGAATCCACTATGTTTTTAATAGTTTCTTCACTTAAAGTAGCTAAGAAATCATTAAAATCTTTTTTCATAATATCACCCCTTTTAAGAATATTTTACCATAAAAATATTATCAAAAAAAGGAGAAATTTGAATGAAAAGTTTAGGAGTAGTTAGAAAAGTGGATAAATTACGAAGAGTAGCAATACCAGTAGAGGTAAGAGAATTATTAAATCTTAAAGATGGAGATTCATTAGAATTCTTTAAAGATGATGAAGGAGTAATAATAAGAAAACATAATCCAAGTATAAATAAAAAATATTAAATCAAGGAGATAAGTATCATGGGTACAAAATTTGAAGCAAGACATGCAGAAAAAATAGTTGAAACTTTTATTAAGATATTTGCAGAAAGAGAAGGTTTAGAAGTTAAATCTATTAATGTAAAAGCAACCAAAGCTCCAGAAGGTTATGATGGTCCAATGGTTATATATAACGAGAATTTACCACTTGATGATGAAAATGCTAAATAAAAAATAGCATTTAACTATAAACCAGAAAGGATAAAAAATATAGATGATAAACTATTTAAAAGAAATTAAAGAAAATAATTCAGACTGTATATATTTAAAAACTATAGCTGCAGTTGAAAATGAAATAAAGCTTATAAGAATTACATTAGGAATTAGGACAAGCAATAAAGAGTTTGTTAATATATGTAAAAGAACTTTAGAGAGCGTTAAGAAAGGAGACATAATGGTAATAAATAAGATAGTACACTTACACAGTGAGTTATCAAAAAAGCAATTTAAAGAAGTGCTTAAAGTTATTAAAGATGATATTAAATATCATAGTGGATTATGTGCATACAACGATGAAAAGGTATTAGAAGTTATAAATTCATCAGTAGAAATTGTTAAGAGGTGCTATGAATGATTAAAGAAAAAATTATGAATGAAATTGTATGTATGGTACAAGATTATTCAGCAAAAAATGGTGTTCATTGGTTAGATACAATTGAATATATAAAAGAAAAGTTATCATCAGAAAGAGCTGTAACTCATAAAACTGATAATAACATTTCAAAAAAACAACAATGAAATTGTATCACCAAATAGATATTTAGACAATAGAAAGTTTTATATTGATACAAAAAGGAGATTATTATGTCAGATAATAAGAAATATTATTATTTAAAGTTAAAGGAAAATTTCTTTGATAGTGCAGAGATTAAAATATTAGAATCAATGCCAAATGGATACAAATATTCAAATTTATTATTAAAATTATATCTTAAATCATTAAGATATGAAGGAATGCTTAGACTTAATGAATATATTCCTTATAATACAGAAATGATTTCAGCTATAACATCAATAGATGTAGATACTGTGAGAGTTGCATTTGATTTATTAAAGAAATTAAAACTTATAGAAGTACTTGATGATGGAACTATATTTATGTTAGAAATTCAAAACTTTATAGGAAAATCAAGTACTGAAGCAGATAGAATAAGAAATTATAGAAAAAAAGTAGAAGATACTAAGAAGCTTATACAAGGTGAATGTACAAATGTACAACAAATGTACGACAAAAGTACACCAGAGATAGAGATAGAGAAAGAGAAAGAGATAGAGATAGAGAAAAATAATAAAAAAAAGAAAAAGAGTGAGTTTGATGATCTTATAGAAAATTATACAGAAAACTTAGAATTAAGAGAAACTCTATATGAATTTATAAAAATGCGTAAGACTATAAAATCACCAATGACAAGTAATGCATTAAAATTAATGCTTAATAAATTAGATAAGTTATCAGAAGTTGATGCTGAAAAAATAGAAATACTAAATAATTCAATAATGAATTGTTGGAAAGGAATATTCCCTTTAAGGAATACAGGTGATGCATATGGAAGCAATAGGGCAAGTAATAAATCAGAGTATGAAGATGGATTCGATCTTGGAAGCTACACTTCTTAAATGTGATAAGTGTAATTCTTATATAAATAAGAAAATTGTGCTATTTGGAAGAGAAAGGATAGTGCCAGTGATATGTGAATGTAAAAAAGCACAATTAGAGCAGCAGAGAATAAAAGAAGAAAATGAAGAGAAAAGAAATAGACTAAAAAGACTCTTAGATAATTCATTAATGAAAGGTGAAGTTTTAGAAAAAACTTTTGAAAGATGGGATTTTGATAAGGGGAGTCAAAAAATGTATAATATAGCTTTTAAATATACAGAGAATTTTAAGATAGCCAAAGAAAATAATTTAGGTTTATTAATTTATGGTGATGTAGGAAATGGTAAAAGTCATATGAGTTTTTGTATAGCAAATAAACTTTTAAGTTTAGGAAATCCAGTAATAGCTACTTCTATGGATGGATTACTTAATAGAATAAAACAAAGCTTTAATAAATGGGGAAGTGAAGGAGAAACTGAAATAGTTAACTCATTGGTAAATGCTGATTTATTAGTTTTAGATGATTTAGGAACTGAAAATAAAAGTGAGTGGAGCGTAAGCAAGGTTTATAACATTATAGATGCTAGATATAGAAGTAATTTACCAATAATAATAACAACAAACCTAACTATTACAGAGTTAGAAAACACTTATGGAAAAAGAACTATAGATAGAATAAATGAAATGTGTACTTTTTATAAAAATGATGGACCAAGCGTAAGAAAAGAAATAGGTAAATCTAAAAATGAACTTTGGAAAGAAATTTTAAAATAATAGAAAATAGAATATATTTGTTTACATTGAAAGGAGAATAAAATAAATGATACATGATAAAAGCATTTGTGAAAAATGCAGATATAACGATATAAGTGGATATAGTAAAGCAAGACATTGTAATAAGTGTTATAACTATGGAGAAAAAATGCTTCCAGCTACATTAACAATAATTCAACATCCAGTTGAAGTTAACTTTGAATGCCCTCATTGCCGTGAGGATATAGAAATTGAGTATTGTATATTTATAGATTTTATCGGAACTAATAACCCAGGAGATTGGGAAGGAAGCATATTAGATTGTCCAAGATGTGAAAAAGAAATTGAAATAGATGAAGTAGAGTGGATTTAATGGTATCAGTATTAGAAACTAAAAAGAAAGCTAAGAAACCTATAAAAAGAAATAAAGAGGTTTTAGAAAGAGATTGTTTGAGTTGTTCAAATTCTTATAGTGAAGAGGGTGAGAATGGTAAGAATGATAGATTGCATTGTTGTGTAAAAGATAAATATGTAAAAGAAGATGAAGTGTGTGAAGAGTATGTATAATTCGTAATTCAAAAAAATGTGTCCAAGTTTGGCACATTCTGAATATATTGCGAAGCAAATGGAGGGGAATTATGAGAAAATCACAAGTAGTTAGAATGAATAAAATCAATGAATTAATCGAAGTTATAGCTAATACAGATAGAAGGTTTTTTTATCACAAAAGTAAAGAGAGTATTGATAAATTCATAGAAGGTAAAACAACAGTATTTTTCTATGATGTTTATTTAGATAAAAAAATAAGCTTAACATATAAAAATAGACATAATTTTAGTCATGGTGGCACTCTTTGGGGATTAGTTAATGATTTTAAAGAGTGGATAATAACTGGAAAGCCTTCAAATGGTTTAAATGGATATGGCGGAGTTTATTGTCATCATTGGGGATATAGCAAAGAAGGTCAATTAAAAGTTATAGAAAAAGCAAAAGAAATTGGATTTATAAAATAGTTCGCAATTCAAATATATTACAAGTTAAATAGAGGTGAATTATGGAAATTAATTTAGGAGATGAAGTTCAGAGCAAAATAATTGGTGCAATTGGTAAGGTTATAGAAATAAGCGAAGATAGAGATATTAAAGTTTTAGAGAAAAATGGTTTCATAAGTATTTTTAGTTCTGAAAATGCTTTAATAAAAAAGGAAAGATTAAGTATGAGTATAGTTGAACAAGTTGAAAAATTAGTAGAGGATATGAAACAATTATTGGAGGATATAAACACTTCAGATGTTGATGTAATAGATTTAGACCAATTAAAAGACTTGAGTAAATTCTGTGAAGGATATGCTTGTGATATAAGAGAAATTATTTTAGGTTTTAAAGAAATATATGATAATTCAAATAAAATGTGTCCAAGTTTGGCACATTCTGATTAAAATACGAAGCAAATGGAGATTCAAATGGAGATAGAAATAATAAGTTCAACAGGAATTGAATGGTATAAGGATTGTATCGGTAAAAGATTTAAAGTTCAATCAGAAAGCCGAAAAGGTGGTAGAGGTAAGTATGTTGTAAGACTTGAAAAAGAAGATAGAGTTTTAATGAATTGGCATATGTATGGTTGGGTTGATAAGAAACATTGCAAAGAAGTAAAACCAATTGTATATGAGTTTATTTCAGGAGAAAATTATGATTACTTAGTCCCAATTAAGGGACAGTGATTTACATTCATTACTAGTGTGAAATAGATAAAAGAATAAAACAATAAAGAATGAGCAGTTATTGAAATATTGTCTTAAGTGTTCATTATCATATAAAAATCAATATCAATATTAGAGAGCTTAAAAAATAAAATTAGGAGAAAAAATATGATATATGAGTCAAATAAAACTAAAAAGAAAAATGGATTTGAGTATAAGGAGCAAAGAATGGCAATAGATACAGGGGATAGAGTTAATGACATTAACATACAAGATGCGGTAATTCATGTGCTAGATAGAAATGCGGAAGAACCAGTATTAAATGAATTTACTTTAGAATTAACAGAAGATACTTATAAATTCTTATATAAGCATATAGAAAAAATATTTAAAAGTGATGATCTAGTTCCAGCAGTTTTTAATCTAGACAAAAATATAGTTAAAGAAGTAGTTCAAGATTATTTAAATAACAGAATAAATGGAGATATAATTGAAGTATCAAAGGAATTAGCAATCCAATTATTTTGTATTATGAAGGGAAATGTAAATATTACAAGTTGTGATCTTATAGTTGCAACAATAATAACAGACCAAGGGCCTATGATTGGAATACTTAAGCTAGATTATGTTAATAGTTTTACTCACCAAGTAGATTTTATAGATAATAAAATTGAAGTAGGGCTTATAAAACATAACGCAGCTTTACCAGGCAGTAGTCAAAGAATAAAAAAAGCAGCATTTATAAAACCTGTAAGAGAAGGACAAAAATTTGATTTATGGGTAATGGATAATGAAAAAGTGAGAAAAGTTGATGATGAATATAGTGCTAATTATTTTATGAATAGTTTTTTAAATTGTAGTGAAATATTAGATAGCAGAACCGAAACTAAAAAGTTTATGAAATTTGTTGAAAATTGGACAAGACATAATATAACTGAAAATGCAGAAAAAGCTGAATGTATAAGAAGTGTAGTTAAAGATCAACTTTTAAAAGATAGTATAAACATTGAGGAATTAGCTGATAAATTATTTAGAGATGAACCACAGAAAAAACAAGACTTTGAAACATTCATCAAATTTAATGGATTTGGTGAAGAAATAAAACTAGACAAGCAATTTGTTAAAAAGAAACTTAAGAGAACAAGATTAAAAATTGACAATGATATAGATTTATATATTAATCAAGAAGCATATAAAGATCCTAGTAGGTTTCAAATTAAAAGAAATGGAGATGGTAGTATTGATATGATAATTAAGCATGTATTTAATTATATAGAAAAATAATAAAATTATTAAAATTTGAAGTAGAGAGAGGGAATAAAAATGGAGTTAAGAAATAGAAATTTTATATTAATTGATACAGAAACAACAGGATTTGATGAAAAAAAGCATCAGATTTTAGAAGTTGGAATTTTAGTTATTAAAGATTTAAAAGTTATAGATCAATTTGAAGTAAAAATAAAGCATAGAGAGTACACTATAACAGCTAAAGCTATGGAAGTTAATAATATCAATATAGTTGAACATGAGAAAGAAGCATTATTTGAAAAAGAAGCAGCAGAAAGAATGTTAGAGTTTTTAAATAAGCATAAAAGTGAAGATGATGAAGGATATATTGTTATTGGTCAAAATGTAGCATTTGATATTAAGTTTTTAGAAGAAATGTTCTTACGAACATATAAGATAAAAGAATATAGACAAGTTATTAGTTATAGAAATTTAGATATAATGCAATTAGCTATGATAAAGAATATGGAAAGAAAGATAAGTTTAGAAAAGCAGGACTTAGACAGTATTTTAAAAGAATTAAATATAGAAGCACCTGAAAAGCGTCATAGAGCATTGATAGATTGTTACTTAGAATTTAAAGCTATGTGTAAATTACTGAATATGTAGGTGATAATATGGCTAAGTTAGTTAGTTTAGGATATGATAATAATGTAAATGCAGATAAGATTATAGCAATTGTTAGTTCAAGTGCATCACCTTCTAAAAGAGCAGTAAAAAATGCAAAGGAAAAAGATATGTTAGTTGATGCGACAAATGGGAATAAGACATCAGCAGTAATAGTAATGGAAAGTGGACATGTTATTACAAGTGCTTTAAAAGCAGAAACTATAAGAAAAAGAGTATCAGAGTTTTAAAAAGTGAGAAAAAGATAGAAAAGTACATAGAAAAATACAATTAAACTTAAAAATAATAAAAATAGCACTTAAATTTAAGAAAGTTTGACAAAAAACCTAAATAAATTAAGGTGCTATTTTTTTGCAAGTATATTAAGATATTTATATACAAATCAGAAATAATGTAAAGTTTGTAGGTATATTACTTATTAAAATTTTAAAATGTCCACTTTGAATGGGTTGGGGTAAACTATATAATTTTTTAAGGAGAAATAGAAATGAACAAAGATTTAGTAGGACAATTATATTTAAATGGACTAAATGCGAGAGAAATTGCAGAACAGTTAAATGTAAATAAATCAGCAGTAAATAAGTGCATACAAAGAAATTTTAAAGAGTTTAAATCTATTCACTTAAAAAATAGAAAACATCTAAAATTTTATGAAAATGAAGTAAGAAAAATAACAAAATATGAAAGTAAGCAGTATATGAGTGATAAAACTTTTATATTAAAGAATAGATCACTTTATGAAACTAAAAAAGATGGAGATATAGTCTTAAAAAAGGATATAGGATGTGTACTTCCTTGGGATGTACCAAGAAGATTGACAAATGAATTTAAGAGTTGTTAGAAATAACAGCTCTTTTATTATTAATATTTAAAATGGAGGTATAGCAATGAGCATTGGGAGAATTATAAAAGAAAATTTGACAGAGAAAGATATTAAGAAATTAATGCGTCATTCATCATATAGAAGAAGTAGTCGAGGAGCTATTAAACAGGTGAGGTAATGTTGAAAGAAAAAATAAGAGAATGGGAAAAAGGTTCTGCAAATCCTATTCCAGATTCTAAATATGAAAGGTATAAGGAAAAATTAGTTGAATTAAGTAAAGAATATCATGAAAGAAACTTAATGTTATTTTTACTTGCTAGAGCAACAGGATATAGAATGCAAGATATAATAACATTAACAATTGGAGAAATAAAAGATGCATTAGACAAAGGCTACTTTGAGATTCAAGAGCAAAAACAATATAAGCAATGGCAAAGTGAAGTTGCTAAAAATCCTAACAGAAGAAAACCAAAGAAGCGAGTTGCTGAAATTGGACCAGCTTTAGAAAAACATTTAAGACAATACGTTAAGAGTAAGAAAAGGTCAGATTTTGCATTTCCTAGTAGAAAAGGGAAAGGCAATGAAGCTTTAACACAGAAATCCTTTAGCGATAAGTTAAAAGAAGTTGGAGAAGCTATTGGATTAGAGCATATAACAGGACATAGTCCAAGAAAAACATATGCTACTAAAATATATTCTGAAACTAATGGAAATTTAGAAGCAGTAAGAATAGCACTTGGACATAAGAGTATAGAGGAAACTAAAAGATATTTAGGATTAAAAGAACAAATGGCAAAAGATGCTGCAAGAATAGCTGATACAGGAATATAAGATTAAATTACTGTTTAGAGGTTAAATCAGTAAAAAAAGAAATGGTACTTATTTAAGTGATAAATAAAAAATTATTACTAATATATGTGATTTAAAAAAGATATCCGTAATCGTCACCTATATTACTGATTTAATAAAAATAGAAAAAACTTTGTGAAGTAAGTAAAATCAAGGCTTTACAAAGGTTTTTTATTTTTATTTAAAATATTAAAAATGAAGGCTTAAAAAAATAAATGGACTTGAAAAGTCAAAAGTCCATAAAAAAAGAGGTGATTATGTGGGAAGAAAAAATATTGATGAAGAGTTAGAAAGCCAGCTACCCTTGATTATATCTATGATTAAGCAGGGTTGCAAAGACAAAGAAATATATGAAAAGCTAGGTATTTCTAAGTCAACTTGGAGTGCAAAGAAGTCCAAAAATAAAAAAATACGTGATGCAATAGATGAAGCAACTGATGAAAGAAATTCAGAAGTTGAAGAAGCATTATTTAAAAACTGCAAAGGCTATCATTATTATGAGGAAGTGGCTTTTAAATGTAAAAAAGAAATTCCACAACCAGATGGAAGTGTAATAGTTGAGGAAGAAGTTGAAGTAAAGAATGTAAAAAAATATAGTAAGCCAGATTTGGCAGCACAGAAGTATTGGCTTAATAATAAGAAAAAAGCATTCTGGAAAGATGATCCTCATAAAGTTGCTCAAGGTAATAAGAGTTTAAAACTCAAAGAAAAAGAAATGGAAAGTAAGGTTATTATTTAATGTTATATAAACGCTGTAGTTCATGTGGTAAAAGAATACCTAATAATGCAACTTGTAAATGCCAAATAGATAATATAAGGCAGAGATATAAGGAATATAAAGCTTCTAGAAGTGATAAGGAGCAGCAGGAATTTTACAGAAGCAAAGCATGGATAAAGTGCAAGGAGTATAGAATAGCAGAGCTGTTAAACATAGATTGGTATGAGTATTATGTAAATAATAATTTAGTGCAAGGATATACGTTGCATCATATTGAAGAATTAAAAGAGTGCAATGAAAGAGCATTAGATAATAGTAATTTAATATATTTAACTCAAAGCAATCATAAAAAGATTCACATAGAGTATTTAAAATCAACTAAAAATAAAATAAAAACTCAAGCAATATTATATAGTTGCTTAGAAAAAGCTAAAAAAGAGTTTGGGATTGGATAGATATATAGGGGGGAGGTATAAAACAAATTTTAGACACTCTAGAATGTCCTCTGTGCTATACCAGTAAAAAAAATATCCCAAAATGAAAGTTTTAAGATTTGATTAGGAGGTAATTTGAAAAATGGCAAGACCATGTAAAAGTATCGAAGGTCAAAGTAGACATAATTCAAAAGAAGAAATTGAAAAAAGAAAAGAAACTGAAAGCAGATTAAAAGGACTGGCTGATAAAATAGAATTTCCTCCAGATTATTTAACTGAGGATCAGAAGAAAATATACATAGATATATTTAAAGAATTAGAAGCAAGTCAGATTTTAAGTAATTTAGATGTATATATTCTTACTTCATGCAGTATTGCAATAGACAGGCTTCAGTATATAGAAAAAATAATAAATAAGAATCCTAAAGCAATAATGAATAAGGAACTTATGAGTGCTAAAGATAAATACAATAAGGAATTTTATAGATGCTGCAATGAACTTTCATTATCTCCACAGAGTAGGGCAAAATTCGGAAGTTTATCATTAAAAGCTAAAGATGAAAGTGAAGATGAAGTGTTAAAGGCACTTTTAGATGATGAGGACGAAGAATAAATATGGTTTTATTAGAAAAGGCATTAAAGTACTGTAGAGATGTCATTGAAGGTAGGGAAATAACCACAGATGAAGTTAAAATGCAGTGTAGGATTTTCATAGATGATTACGAGAAAAATCAATATTTAGATGATTTTGAATTCTGCTTTAGTGAAAAGAAATTAAAAAAGATAAATAATTTATTAAAGCTTTTTAATTATGCTACTGGGTTTATAGCAGGAAAACAGGTTTTAGAAGGTTTGGAAGGATTCCAGGCCTTTTTTTTAACTGCTATCTTTGGCTGGAGATATAAAAATAACAAGAAAAAGTTCAGGTATAGAGATGTAGTTTTATTTATACCTAGAAAAAATGCTAAAACATTTATAATTGCTTTAGTTTTATTATTACTTATGCTTACAGAGCAAGCATTTAGTGAGTTTTATTCTATATGTATAGATAGAGATCTAGCAAAGGAAGTAAGAAAAGCTATGGCCCAGCTTATAGAAGCAAGCCCAGCAATAAAGAAACATTTTTTTGTATCAGAAAGTGAAATAGGAGTTATTAAATGCAAAATAACAAATAGTTTCTATTATCCAAGAACTGCAAAAGCTAATAAGAACAACTCTATTAGACCTGCGGCAGTATGTTGTGATGAAGTTGGAGCATTTACTGATAACAAGAATATTCAAGCTATGAGAAAAGGACAGTTATCAGTATTAAATCCTATAATGTTTAAAATTACTACAGCTTATGCCGAAAGTAATTCTATTATGCCAGAGGAATTGGAATATGATAGAGCTGTACTTGAAGGGACTATAGAAAATAAAAGGCTTTTCTGTCTGCTTTATTACTGTTCAAAAGAGGAAGTATGGACTGAAGAAGGACTATATAAAGCAAATCCTTTAAGAGTTGAAGAAAATTATGATGAAATAAGACAGGATAGAGAAACGGCAAAAATAAAAATAAGTGAGCAGGAAGAACTTTTCACAAAGAATTTTAATATTTTCTTAGAAAGTAACGAAATTAATAAATATATAAATATTGACTACTGGAAGAAATGTAGAGTTGATAAAGTTGACTTTAAAGGTAAAGATGTTGTTATTGGAGTAGATTTATCAGTAACAACAGATTTAACTGCAGTATCTATAATGTATGTTGAAGATGGAATAGTATATTGTAAATCTCATGGTTTCCTTCCAGAAATGAGTTTAGCTGATAGAAGAGAAAATATTAATTATAGGGATTATGCAAAGAAAAATTACTGTGATTTACATGAAGGAATGACTGTAAATTATACAAAAGTTGAGGAATACATAAGAAATATTGAAACTGAATATGAGTGCAATATTAAAGCTATAGTAACAGATCCTATGAATGCAAAAGAAATGATGGAAAGGTTAGCTGAAGATTATGATGTAATTTTACTAAAGCAGACATATACAAATTTAAGTCCAGCAACTAAAGAATTTAGAAAGAAAATCTATGATGATGAAGTAAGATATGAGAAAAATGAATTATTAGATTGGAATATGAAAAATGCAATTACCAACAAAGGTAAATCTGATGATGAAATGTTAGCAAAAGAGGATAAAAATAAACAAAGAATAGATATGGTTGCAGTTTTAATATTTGCATTTACAGAGTTTGTATTACCAAGCGAAGATTATGATGCAGTTGCTGCATTAGATGCAATGGATTGGGGGTAGGTTATGAAGAAATGGGTTAATAAAAACTTAGTAGATATATTAATATTTATAGCATTAACTATACTTATTAGCACAACAATATCCCTTAATATCTATATTGGATTATACTTGCTATCCTTTGTATTGTTTGGGATAGCAATAATAATAGCTAGATATAGATAGGAGGTGATAATATGTTTGAAAAAATCTTTGAAAAGAGAAGTGCAGTAGGTGAAAATCCATTTGACTGGACTGCTTGGATTAAAGGAGAAGATAGTGATATTGGAAATAATGATAGTGCATACTCAAAATGCATTAATCTTTATGCTGATAATATTGCTAAACTGCCAATAGTAACAAAAGTAAAAACAGAAAAAGGAGATATAGATGCTGAAGACTTTTATCTTTATGAATTATTAAGATTAAGACCAAATGAAAATATGAATGCATTTGAAACTATAAAAGCATTAATAATGATGACTAAACACTATGGAGCAGCAGGGCTATATATTGATTATAATGACAAAGGATTAGTTAAAGCACTTTATCCAGTTAGAATTAATCAGTTTATAGTTGATAATGCTGGGCTTATTAAATCCAACAAAACAAATAAAGTTTTAGTAGATTTTACATGTGGAGATGTAAGTGGCAGTTGTTTTGATAAAGATATTATTATTTTAAGAGATAATTCTATTGATGGAATCAAATTCAAAGCAACTAAATCTTATATAAAAGATAGTATTGAAACTAATGTAAAAGCTCAAAAGTATCAGGCAGATTTATTCTCTAATGGATTAACTAATAAAGCAGTAGTTCAATTAACATCTGATATAAAAGATGATAAAGAATTAAAAAAGGTACAGGAAAAATTCAACAGGCTATATAGTGCTAAAGGAAGAGTTTTTACAGTCCCAGCAGGATTTAATATAAGCCCTTTAAATTTATCATTAGCAGATAGTCAGTTTGCAGAATTGAAAGTAATTGGCAAAAAAGATATAACAAGTGCAGTTGGTGTTCCTTATTCACTTATAGAGAAAGGTTCATTAAGTGAAGAAGAAAATATTGCTTTTTTAAGTAATGCAATTATTCCATTTATAACTGCATTAGAGCAGGAGATGGATTGGAAACTTCTAACTGAAAGGGATAGAAAAAAAGGATACAAGATAAGATTTAATGTTAATGCAATGCTTAGAACCAGTCCAGAAAAGCAAAGTATTATATTAGATAGATATGTAAAAGATGGTATTTATACAATTAATGATTGTAAAAGAATACTAGGAGTACCACTTGTAGAAGGTGGAGATGTTGTTACCTTACCAGCTGGACAAATTACACTTGAAAATCTTATTGCAGGAAATGCTACATGGCAAAAAGATACTGTGAAAGGAGGTGATGAAAGTGAAGAAGGAGATAATTAAAGTAAATACTACTTTTGAAGTTAGAAGTATTGGAGAAGGCGAAGAAAAACAAACACATCTACAAGGATATGCACTAACATTTGATAGTTTAAGTGAAGATTTAGGATGCTTTAGGGAAATAATAAGGAAAGGTGCCTTAGATAACTGTATTATGGATAATGTGGTATTAAATATTAATCATGATATGGATAAGCCACTTGCTAGAAATAATAAATTTGAGGGCATTGGAGCATTAACCTTAACTGTAGATGAAAAAGGATTATTCTTTGATGCAGTGCCAACAGATACTTCATATTCTAGAGATTTAATAACTAATATGAGTGTTGGATTGATAGATAAGTGTAGCTTTGCATTTGCTTTAGATTGGAGCGATAACGAAGCCCAAACATGGGATTGGGATAATGGAAAAAGAGGATATGATTTAAGAACAATTAATAAGATTAAAGAAATATTTGATGTATCTATTGTAACTAACCCAGCATATGAAAGTACAAGTTGTACAAGTTATAAGAGGGCTAAAGAGGATTTAGAAAATGAAAAAAACAATGAATTAAGAAAGCAAAGACTTAAATTAGAGTTAGATTTAATTTAAGTCTTTTAATTTGCGTTAAATTGGAGGAAATTTAAATGAAAATTAAAGAATTAAGACAATTATTAGCAGAAAAGAAACAAGAAGCTAGAGGATTATTAAATACTGATTTAGCAAAGGCTGAAGAGGTTACAAAAGAAGTAAGAGAAATTCAAAGAAAAATTGAATTAGCTGAAGAACTTGAAGAACAAGAACAAAGAGATTTAGAAAAGCAAAAAGATACTGAAAGAAGAGGTAAAGAAGATATGCCAGTAAATGAAATGAGAGCAATAACAAAAAGTATAATGCGCAAAGAATTATCAAAAGAAGAAAGAGCAGCAGTTAAAACTAGCGATAATGCTGCAGTATTACCAAAGCAATTCATTAATGAATTAGAAGAAATCAAAAAAGGCTATGGATCATTAAAAGAATATTGTGATGTTAAAAAGGTTACAAAAAATGAAGGTTCTATACCGGTTGTTGATTATGATCAAAATAATTTATCTGATATTACAGAAGGTAGTAATATAGTAGATGGTACTTTAGTAACTACTGAATTACCTTATAAATGTGCTAAAGTTGGTTTAATTCAAACATTATCTTCTGAATTAGTTGAGGATGCAGAAGTTGAAATAGAAGATATTGCTAAAACTAATTTTACAGAAATTGCAGTAGCTAAAGAAAATAAAAAGATATTAGATGTTATAAACACTAACGCTGAAGAAGTTGAAGCGACTGATTATACTGCATTAGAAGATGTAATGGCTAAAGCTGTGCCAGCTGTAAAGAAAGGTTTAATCACACTATGCAACGTGGAAGGATATGCACATTTAAAGAATATGAAAGATAAGCAAGGCAGAAACTTAAACCTTATTACAACTATTGGTGATAAAGAATACTTTAATGGAAAAGAAATAGCAACTTTTGATAACGAATTACTTGAATCATCTGAAGAAAATAAGAAAATATTCTTCTCTTTAAACATGAAAGAAGCTGTTAAATTCATAGTCAGAAAAGGTGTTACAGTGGCAAGAAGTGTTGAAGCTGGATTTAATGATGACACTATTAAATTAAGAGTTTTAGAAAGAATTGATGTTATTAAAGGCTCAAAGAGATCAATAAAGAAAATAGAATTAGCTTAATAGGTAAGGGATTAATTTCCCTTTCCTTAATTTTTATAGAAAGGGTGATTATATGACTTTAGATAAGGTTAAGCAGCATTTAAGAATTGATTTTGATGAAGATAATGATTACTTATCAGATTTAATAGAAGTTAGTGATATATATATTGAATCATGTGTAGGAGAAGGTTATAAAAACAATGAAAAAGCTATTAAATTAGCTGATTTAGTACAGCTTAAATTAATACAGGATATGTATGATAATAGAGGGACATTTATTTCTAATAACACAAAAAAAGATATTATAGTAACTACAATATTAGATAAATTAAGCAATTTTAGTTAAGGGAGGAATGAAAATGAATCCAGGTCAACTAAGACATAGAATTACTTTTCAAATTCAAGATTTAGAAACAGAAGAATGGAGCAATTCATTTACTACTTGGGCTAATATAAATCCCATATCAGGAAAAGAATATTATCAAGCGGAAACTATAAATAGTGATTTAACACATAAAATCAGATTAAGATACAGAAAAGGAATTACATCAGATATGCGGATTTTGTACAATGAAAGAATTTTCTATATTATATCTGTTATAAATGAATATGAAAGAAATTCTTTTTTACAATTAATGTGTAGGGAGTTAATGTGATGAGCCACATTACAATAGAAGGGCTTGATGAAGCTATTGAAATGATAAAAAAAGTAGGTGAATTACCTCAAAAATGTGTTAATAGAGCTGCTAAAAAAGGTATACAAATAGCAAAGCAAGATGCTAAAAATGGTCGCTGGGTAGACCAAACAGGATATCTTAGAAAAGCTATTAAAGAAAAAGCAGAAAAAACTAAGATAAAAGCCAAAAAGGTTTATGATTTATGGCCAGATCCTAACTATAATGATGTGTTTGTTAAAATTTCGAAGAATGGTAAAAGGGCATATTATCCAGCAAGTGTTGAATATGGATTTAAAACTAAAAGCGGTGGTTATTCACCTGGTTTTAAAACATTATATAATTCAGTAACAGATAATAAAAATAGAATTGAAAAAGTAATCATTAATACACTTACTGATGAAATTGATAAATTGTAAGAGGTAGTAATATGACTTTTGATAAAGCATTAAGATTAAAATTAAAAAAAATAAAAGAGCTTAATAATAAAGTTTATCCTGTTATAGCTCCTGAAGGTGTTAGGCCACCATTTTTAGTTTACAGAAAAAGTAGAAGTAAACTATCAAAGGATTTATCAGGAATAATTAATGACATTGAATCAACATATGAATTAGTTTTAATTGCTGATGATTACAGTAATCTTGATTTAATAAGTGAATTATTAAAAAGGAAATTAACAGGGTTACTATTTAAAAGGCTAGGCGAAACTGGTCCTAGAATAGAAAACTTAGATTTAGAAGAGTTAGGACAAGAATATATTTATCAACCTAACGCATATAAAAGCAGTTTACTATTAACTGTTAACTATAAGGAGGAATAATAATGGCAACTAAAGGTATAGGTACTAAATTTAATATTGTAAAAGATGATGTTAAAAAAGCTGTTGCAGAATTAACTGAAATAGGAGGAATGGAATTATCAGCTGATACTATTGAAGTTACAACTCTTGATTCCAAAGATGGATACAGAGAGTTTATGCAAGGTTTAAAAGATGCTGGTGAAGTATCTTTAACAGGTTTCTTCAATCCAACAGAAGAAAAAGGACAAAAAGAATTATATGATCTATTTGAATCGGGAGAATTATCAAAATTTGAAATTCAGTTCCCTGAATCATTAGGCGCAAAATGGGAATTTGCTGGAGTTGTAACATCAATAACAACATCTGCTCCACTTGAAGATAATATTCCATTTGAAGCAGCTATAAAAGTAAGTGGTAAACCATCACTTACAATTTCTTAAGACTAGCATAATTGCTAGTCTTTTTATTTAAGGAGGTATAAATATGATTTTTACAACAGTTAAACTAGATAAAGCAAGGAATATTGTATTAGGTTTTAAAGCTATGCAAGAATTTAAAAATATTACTGGAAATAGCTTAACAAAAATTGATTTTGAAAGTGAAGATTTAGAGGTTGAGGAAATTGTTCCAGTTATATTTTATGCTGGGTTAAAACATGAAGATAACTCATTAACATTAGAGAAAACAACAGAATTACTAGATGAACATCTAGGAATTAAAGGGGCAATAGAATTAATACCTCAAATAATGCAAGATGCTTTTGGGGTTCAAGAAAAAAAGTAGATAGCAGTAGCTCTACTCAAGAGTTTTCTATAGAAAACTGTATGAAGATTGCTATTAGAATAGGAATTCCATTGAAAGATTTTTGGAACATGACACCTTATGAATTATTTGTATCAATAGAGGTATTTGAAGACAAGGAAAAGGAACGTTCAAAAGAATTGATAGTGCAAGCATACTATACTGCAGCATTATCAAGAATGAAGAAGATCCCCAAACTTAAAGATTTACTTAAAGAAAAGAAAAAGCAAACACCTAAAGAAATGTTAGAGGCAGTTAAAAGATTAAATGCAATGATGGGAGGTGAAGTTATTGGCGATAATTAGAAATCTCTTAGTAAGAGCAGGAGCCGACTTTTCCGAATTGCAAAAGGAAATGCAAAATGCACAGAAGTTTATGAAATCTGCTGGTAAGGAAATAACCTCTATAGGAAAGACACTTACACTCGGTATAACTACCACTTTACTTGGCTTAGGGACTGCAGCAGTTAGTGTTAGTGCGAATTTTCAGGAAAGCATTAGCAAAGTTGCAGCTATAAGTGGCGCAACTGGTGATGATTTAGAAAGATTGACTGAAAAAGCTAAAGAGATGGGGGCAACTACTAAATATAGTGCATCTGAATCAGCTGAAGCATTTCAATACATGGCCATGGCTGGATGGAAAACAGAAGATATGTTAGATGGTATAAGTGGTATTATGAATCTTGCAGCTGCTTCAGGTGAGGAGTTGGCTACAGTAAGTGATATTTGCACAGATGCCTTAACTGCTTTTGGAATGTCTGCTTCAGATAGTGGAAGATTTGCTGACATATTAGCTTCAGCATCATCAAATGCTAATACAAATGTATCTATGCTAGGAGAATCATTTAAATATGTAGCTCCTTTATGTGGTTCGATGGGATATTCTGCAGAAGATACTTCTATAGCACTTTCCCTAATGGCAAATGCAGGTATTAAAGGAAGCCAATCAGGGACTTCTTTAAAAACTGCACTAACAAATATGTTATCACCAACATCTTCAATGGCTTCAGTAATGGAAGAGTATAGTTTATCATTAACTAATGCTGATGGCTCAATGAAGTCATTAAAAGAAGTAATGGATATGTTGAGAGAAAAAATGGGTGGGTTAGATGAAGTTACTCAAGGGGCCGCTGCTTCTACTTTGTTTGGTAAAGAAGCGTTAGCTGGAATGTTATCAATTATAAATGCTAGTGATTCAGATTATGATAAATTAACACAAGCTATATATAATTGTGATGGAACAGCTAAAACAATGGCAGATACAATGCAGGATAATTTAAATGGAAAGTTAACACAATTAAAATCAGCACTTGAAGGAGTTGCAATATCATTTGGTGAAGTATTAATACCTATGTTAATGAAAGCTGTAGAAAAGATTACAAATGTTGTTCAAAAGTTTGCTAATTTAGATGAAGAAACAAGAAAGTTAATTTTGATTATTGGAGCAATAGCAGCTTCAATTGGGCCATTGTTATTAGTTATAGGTAAGTTAATTACTACTGGTTCTAAAATTGCCGGTTGGGGGAAAGGTGTAGCTGCAGCAATGAAAGGCGTAATGGCTGGAACTAAAGGAATTGGAGCAGTAATGACTGCTGTGTTTGGTCCAGGAGGAGTTATTATAGCTGTTATAGCTGGAATAGCAGCATTAGTTGCAGGGTTTATATACTTATGGAATACAAATGAAGATTTTAAAAATTTCTTTATTAATACATGGAATGCAATAGTTGAATTCATGGCACCTATATTAGAATACTTAAAAACTGTAATAGTTCAATGCTGGGTTGATATAACAACAATGTTACAACCTTATATAGATGGGATAAAAACATTCATAGTTGAAGCATGGAATTTTATATTAACAACTATAGTTCCTATATTAAATAATATCTGGAGTGCAATTGTAACTGCATGGCAGTATGTATGGGATACATTACAGCCTATATTAGCAGGACTAAAAGAAACTATTTCTGTTGCATGGGATTTTATTTTAAGCGTAATATCTATCGCATTAGAAAAGATATCTACTGTAGTTTCAGCTGGATTTGCTATAGTAAAAGAAATATTCACTGCTGTAACTACTGCTATTAAATTTATATGGAATAATTTCGGTGATTTAATAGTTAGTAAAATTAAAAATGTATGGGATACTGTAACTGGAGTTGTTAAAGGAGCATCACAAGTATTACAAGGTATCTTTCAAACGCTTACTGGATTACTTACAGGCAACTGGGAAAAATGCTGGCAAGGTATTAGTAATATAGTATCTGGAGTATGGCAAGGTATAACAAGTTTTGTTAAAGGCGGAATCAATGCAATAATAAGTTCAATTAATATGTTCATAAGAGGTATAAATAAAATTAAAGTTCCCGATTTTGTACCTGGTTTAGGAGGTAAAGGGTTTAATATCTCTGAAATTCCAATGTTGGCTAAGGGTACCGACTATTTCCAAGGTGGACTTGCTATAGTAGGGGAACAAGGGCCTGAATTAGTATCTATGCCTCGTGGTTCACAGGTTACACCAAATAAAGAAACAGAAAATATACTTTCTAATGGTGGTACTTTCATATTACAAACTGTACTAGATGGTAAAGTTGTAGCTGAAACAATTGCACCTTATACCGACATTGTTGGAGGGAATAGATTGAGTTTAAGTAAAAGAGGAGTACTCGTATAAATGTTAGGAATAATTAAAAATAATAAACATAGTTATGGTGACTTTGGTATAAAGATACTCTCTAGAACTATAAGCAATCCAACAAAAAGAAAAATTAAAGAAACCATTCCTTTCATGAATGGTTCTTATGATTTTTCTTTATTATATGGAGAACAATCATATGACGAGAGAGAATTAAGTTATACGTTTAGCTTACCTAAAATGGATAAAATTAAATTAAATATGTTGAAAATTAAAATAATTAATTGGTTGAATGAAGGTTTACAAGAACCTTTATATGATGATCAAATTCCTGGATTTTATTTTTTAGCAGAATGCACAGGAATAGAATATGATGAAAGTTATTACAATTATGCTCAATTAACAGCTAATTTCATTGCATATCCATTTAAAATATCAGATTTTCAAGATGGTCATGATATTTGGGATGATTTCAACTTTGAATTAGATATGGTGCAAGACACAATATTTGAAGTCAATGGAACTAAAGATATAACATTATATAATAATGGAGCTATTGGAATAAATCCAACTGTTATATGTAGCAATAATATTGAAGTCACTAAAGGTAATTCTGTTTATAAATTTAAACAAGGAGAATCTAAAGCATGGGCTTTTAAACTTGATAAAGGAATAAATACATTAACTCTAAAAGGAACTGGCACGATTGAATTTAAATGGTGTAAGGAGGTGCTTTAGGTGTATGAAGTTAAATTAATAAATAATGATGATGAAATAATTATTAATGCGGTAAGTACAAGTAATGAAGCACCTCGCATAACAGGACAATGTAAATTTGGCATAAATACTATAGATAGCTTTAATTTCTCTATATTACCTAATAATAGTGGATTTAACTATATTCAAAATTTAAAGACATTAGTAGAAGTTAAAAACACTAAAGCAAACATAATTGAATTCAAAGGTAGAGTTCTTCTTTCAACACCTAAGATGAGTTCATCAGGCTTATTCAGTAAAAATGTTGTGTGCGAAAGTGAACTAGGTTACTTAATGGATTCTATTCAAACATATGGAGAGTATCATAATATTTCAGTTCGAGGATTCCTAGAATTAATAATCAATAATCATAACTCCCAAGTTTCAGAAGATAAACAGTTTACAGTTGGGGTTGTAGATGTAATTGATAATAATGATAGCTTATACAGATATTTAGGTTATGATAAGACTTTTGATACTATAAAAGAAAAATTGATTGATAGGCTTGGTGGAGAGTTAAGAGTAAGATACGAAGATGACAGAAGATACTTAGATTATGTCCAAGCAATTGGAGAATTAAAAGAAACTGAAATTGTATTAAGTAAAAATTTAATTACTTTAGAGCAAGAACGAGATCCAAGCGAAATAATTACAAGGTTAATTCCTTTAGGGGAAAAGTTAGAGGATAGCGAAGCAAGATTAACTATATAATCTATAAATAATGGATTAAATTATATTGATGATGTTGAAGCTATAGAAGAGTTTGGAATAATAGCTGATTCAGTTTCATTTGATAATGTAACTATAGTAGAAAATTTATTATCTAAAGGGAAAGCATATCTTAAAGAGAATAATAGAATAAAGAAAAAGCATAAAATTGATACTTTAGATTTATCTATTATTGGGCTAGATATTGATTCTTTTAACATAGGAAATGCTCATAGAGTTGTTAATCCAGTTATGGGAATAGATGAAGAATTAAGAATTATAGAGAAAACTTTAGATATTAACTCTCCTCAAAGCTCAAGCTTTACAGTAGGTGATAAATTTGAAGATATAAAAGATTATCAACTAGACACAATTAATACAGCTAAAGAAGTTAAAAATGTTAAATCTACAGTACAAACAACTGTTAATGTATTAAATTCAGTTTCTACAGAACTTAATAATACAGTAGAAGTATTAAATGTAGCTAATCAAAATCTAGGAAACTTAAGTGAAGTAGTGCAAGCCAATGTTGATGCTATAAATGTTATTGCAAATACTTTAGTGGCAATTAATACTAAACTTGATAAATTAACTAGAAGAATAGCAATGGAGGTATAAAAGGATGCAAGAAAAAAGAATAGCAGCTAAAACATTAACTGATACTGAAGAAAGTTTATATACCAATTCAGCTGGAGCTATAGTTAAAACAATTCTATTACATAACTCTAATGCTACAGAAAAAGAGGTAACACTTAACATTGATGGTGTTACTTTTTTATTTAGGCTTTCAACTAAAGAAACAAAGATATTGAATAGTCCTTTAATTATTAATTCATTTAAGGCTAAAGGTGCTGGTATTAATATTCATATATCAGGCATTCAATTGTAAGGAGGAATAAAATGGCAAGTATACAAGAACACTTAGATAAAATAAAAAACGCTATATTTGGTAAGGATGTAAGACAATCCATACATGATGGATTAAATAAAATAAATCAAGAAACTGAAAGTACTTCTAAAAATCAAGAAAAACTTGAGAGAACTTTCGATGATCTAATAATTAATGCTGGAAATAGCAATGCAGAAGTTGCAGCAGCTAGAAATGGATTTGAAACTTTAGGTAAAAGATTAGATGGCGTTGACGAACAATTGGATACTAAGGCGAATAAAAATGAATTAGAAGTTGAAAGAAAAAGAATAGATAATATAATTGCTTTACCAGATGGGAGTACAACCGGTGACGCTGAACTTATTGATATAAGGATTGGTGCAGATGGTATACAATATGACTCTTCTGGTGAAGCTATTAGACAACAGTTTAAGAATGTTAATAATAATGTATCAAATGTAATTAATGAGTTAGAAATGGCTACGCATTTAAATTTAACATTTAAAATAGGTAGTGTACATGCAAATGGTAATGAAAATTTAAATAACAAATACAGTTTAGTAAGTAATGAATTCTCTTTATCTTCTAAAATATTAACTATAGTAAATACAGCAGAATCATCAAATGTTGGGTTTACACTTGTAAAATACAATGACGATGACACAATCACAAAACTAGGAGTTTATTATGATAAAGAAGCAACTTTCGATAACACAAATAGTAAATATAGAATTTTATTAACGAAGGGAACTGAGCTTAGTGATACATCACTTAAAGATTTTTTTAGATTATATGATGGCTACCAAGTTAGTAAAATTAAAGTACATGAAAGTAGATTAGCAAATTTAGAAACTATAGTAGCTTCTTTATCATTACCATCTAATTATTATATATTAAATGGTGAAGAATTAAAAATTCCTTATTCATCTTTTATAGATGATGAATTAAAAAGTGAATATCCATACCTTAAATCGAGTGGTTTTTGGTACAAACATCACTTTAAAGATTATTTTAAATATAAAGGAATAACTAGCGATAGTTATATAGATTTTTCATTATATAATGATAATTTAACAAAAGTAATAAGTGAAAAAAGGTTAAATATAAAAGTTGCGAATATAAAAGATATAAACCATAATAGTGTTAAAAATTTTATGATTTTAGGGGATAGTTTCATTCAATCTGGTGGGATAGTTGATGTAATTGTAAATAAATTAAAAGAATTAGGTGTTACTAATATAAATTATGTAGGACAATATACTGACACAAATACAAATAGTGGTAATAGATATGAAGGGCATGGTGGTTATAGAGCATATGACTTTATAAACGACCCTTCACTTTTAAGACCCGAGTTTCCAAATAACCCATTTTGGAATCCTACAACTAGAAAAGTTGATTTTAAATACTACTGTGATAATGTTGTAAATGTAAATGGTTTAGATTATGTTTATATACATTTAGGTGTTAATGATAAGTTGACAGATAATTTAGTTGGAGAACAAGGGAATAATGAAATAGTCAGTAGGATAGTTGAATTAGTGAATTATATACACGCTTCGTATCCAAATTGCAAAGTAATAGTTGACGGACTTGTAACATTATCTGAAGATAATGAATTTACTAATTTTTACTATTATAGAAAAGATATATTTGATTATAATTCAAAATTAGAGTTAGCATTATCACAAATTAACAATGCTTACTATATCCCTTCATGTTTAAGATTTGATAGTAAATATGCATATGAATATGTTTATGAAAAAGTATATGATAATTCAGACGAAACTAGAAAAGTGGTTAAAGAATGGCTGCACCCAAGTTGGGTTGGTTACAAAATGATAGCTGATGAAGTAATACCAACTTTTATTTATCATTGCTTGATGAATAAATAATTCGCAATTGATTTATATTGTTCGTTAAATCAATAAAAAGTTTAATTTTTTAGGAATTTAATATGATTTTGTCAACCAATAAAGAGATTAGAGGAAATTCTAGTCTCTTTTTATTTAATGAAAGAAGGGATGAAAAATGGATTTAGATTTAATTTTACAAATAAAAGAGCAAGTTACATTAGAAGCAATATATATTATATTTTCAGTATTAGTTGCGTTTGACATTGCAACAGGATCATTTAAGTCTTGGAAAAGGGGTAAATTTAAAAGTAGAAGTTTAAGAGATGGTATGTTTGGGAGCATGGCTGAATTAATGTTTTTATTGATATGCATTATTATTGCAAAATTAGTTCCAATATCACATTTTATAGTTTATGTAATACTTGTAGTAATGATATTAAAAGAGCTATCTAGTATAATAGAAAATTTAATTGAATGTGGTGCAAAAGTACCTATGTGGCTTAGTAAAGGACTAAAAGTTTACAATGATAAATTAGATAATATTAATATTGAAGATATAAAGAAGGATGCACAATAGTGTGTCCTTTTAATTTTATAAAAAATAATTAATGAAAGAAGGAATTAAAAGTGGAAATAAAAAAAGAAGTGGTAAATGAAAATAAATATGAGTGTAAATGCCCATATGGTATGGTACCAGAAGGTATAACAGTACATAATACTGCAAATGATGCATCAGCTAGAAATGAAGCAAGTTATATGAAGTCAAATAATAATGAAGTATCTTTCCATATTGCAGTAGATGATGTTGAAGCAATTCAATTAATAGATTTTAATAGAAATGCTTGGCACGCAGGAGATGGAGGTAATGGATTTGGAAATAGAAAAACAATAGCTATAGAAATTTGTTATAGTAAAAGTGGTGGAGATAGATTTATTAAATCTGAAAAGAATGCAGCTATAATAGTAGCTAAATTATTAAAAGAATTTGGATGGGGATTTGATAGAGTTTATACACATCAAAAGCATAGTGGTAAATATTGTCCTCATAGAACTTTAGATTCAGGGTGGGATAGATTTATGAATATGGTTAAAGAAGCATATAATGGAACAATACAAGGAGATCAAAATAATTCTACTTCAGCAAAGCAAATATATAGAGTAAGAAAATCATGGAGTGATGCTACAAGTCAAAAGGGGGCATTTAGTGATTTAAATAATGCTAAGAAATGTGCAGATCAAAACAAAGGATATAGTGTATTTGATGATAGTGGTAATAGTATTTATAGTAAATCCAATAGTGAATCTGAAGTATTAGAAAGAAGTTATGCAGAAACAGGTGTAGCTACAGTTATAGTTGATGAATTAAATGTAAGAAATGTACCTAGTACAGAAAATAACGAGCCAGTTGCAGTATATTATAAAGGAGAAGAAATAAATTACGATAGTGTTTATGTAACAAATAAATATTACTATATAAGTTATGTAAGTACTTCTGGAGTAAGAAGATATGTAGCAAGTAGAAGCAGAGCAGGAGAACAATATTTAAATTGTATTTAGAAATTAAAGCTAGGTATGTGAAAGTACCTAGCTTTTTACATATAAAAAAGACTTATATGTTCACACCATATAAGTCTTTTAAAGAATTTAAACTTGAAATAAAATTCTTCTGCTTCCATTTAAACATAAAAATATCTAAATAAAATTATAATATATTTTTATATAAAATTAAAGGCTAAAGTTAGAGAAAATCTTATTTTAGCCTTATTTTTTTATGTAAAACTATTGACCATTTATACTATGCGTAGTATAATATACTTAGGAGGTGAGGGAATGGAGGATAAAATAAAAGAGTTCAAGAAAGTGATTACGGCACTAACTGAACTCATCTTAGAAATAGGCACTCTAGTAGCAGTCATCAAAATGGTACTAGAAAGCTTACTTTAACAAATAGGGAGGTTTACTCCCTACTAATAAAATATCATTTTATCCTTTTAAATGCAATATGAAAATTAAAGGTAGTTTAGCAAAAGAAATAATAAGTTTAATTTTTCAAATAATAAGGCTATTAGGATTAATCTTTGCCTTAGGAATAATAATATTTAAAACTGTATTCTAAGTAAGGAGTTGTTTATATGAGTGAAAAAGTAAATGCACAAACTGAAGCTAATAAAAAATGGCAAGAAAAAAATAAAGAAAGAGCAAAATATCTTAGTGATAGATCTAGAGCTAGAAGTTTCTTAAAAAACAGAGTAACTATTGAAGATATAGAAGAATTTGAAGAGATATTAAGAAATAGAAAAGAAATATTAAGTAAGTAGAAGTAGGGAATAGTTAAGGATGTAGTTCTTAGCCTTTAAAATAT
The DNA here is from genome assembly GCF_014287815.1 of Clostridium lentum. Taxonomy (GTDB): domain Bacteria; phylum Bacillota; class Clostridia; order Clostridiales; family Clostridiaceae; genus Clostridium; species Clostridium lentum. The sequence goes on along the minus strand of NZ_JACOOQ010000010.1, from coordinate 42,069 downwards.
TAAATGTAAAAATTGTAAAGTGTATTTATATAATATATAATTAAATTAACAAATATCAAATAAAGTTAATTAAATATAATTGAAGGATAAGAGAAATTGTCGAAGGTGTTGCAACATATATGTATAGGCTATAAAATGAAAGAAAGCACTTTGACGACCAATCAGTAGTGCTTTCTAATGAAATTGTATTTTTATAATTAAATCCATTATATCTAAGTTAATTATAAAATGCAAATATTACGGGAGAGATTTAATGGAGAAAGTTGATAAACTTATAGAAAGAATTGAAGCAGCTACAGACCCTTTTGAAGCTAAAATTGGTAGTAAATATGTATATGTAAAAACATTTGGGAGTAGATGGGCAAATAAAGTATTAATAAATGAATATATTTCTTTAAGGCTTGCACAAAGTTTAGGATTAACTATACCCAATGGTGGAATATGCTTAATAGATAATACAATAGATATAGAAGATGTTATTGATTGCATTGATTATGATGAAAGCATTGAGGGAATAGCATTTTATAGTGAAAAAGTACATAATGCTAATGCTTTGATTAATTCTATGCCAATTATTAATAATATAATTAATAAGGAGGAAATTAATGATATTATTTTATTTGATCATTTAATTTATAATGCAGATAGGCATGAAGGAAATTTGCTGATTGATTATAGTAACAATCTTAATAGTTTTAAAATGTATATAATAGATCATTCTCATGTTTTTAATTGGAATAGTAAAAACCTTCAAGAATCAATTGATAATGAGGATTATAAAGATAAAATTATCTTAGAACTAAATTATAAAGAAGTATATAAGTATTTTCATCATTTTAATATATTAAATGAAACGGCATTAAGAAAAGCTGCTGATAGATTTAAAAATATAATTAATGGAAATTTGTTAGATGATATAATTAATGAAATTCCAAAAGTATGGAGATATAAGGATGAGGATATATTAAAACTAAAGGAATATATTTTATATAGATTAAGAAATATAGATTATATGGTTGATATGATAATAAATTATACAAAATATTCAGGAGGTATTTAACAGTGAAAGTGTTATTTTCCGTATTAAAATATAAATTAGTAACTAATGAAAGTATCAATATTGGAATATTATTTCACAACTTAGATACTGATGAAAGAAGATTAGAAACAATATCTAAATGGAGCAGATTGAAAAACTTTGATGATGAAATTAATATGATATTATTTAAGATATTATTAAATGGAATTAAGGATGAAGTAAAAGATTCATTATTTAAGGAAACACTACATTTTAACATTTCGGAATATACAAAAAAGTTTCGTAATGAAATGAGATTTTCTAAAATTTATGAAGAGCATACAGATAACTTTGATTCTTTTGTTGAATTTAATAAAAAAATTTTTCTAAGATATGATTACGATCAAAAAGATAGACCTAAGAAAGATCAACAAATTAAATATATGAAAACTCTTATGAAATCAAATGAAATACCATATTCCGTAAAAAAAATAATGGGTGAACATCAAGAATCTATTCAATATGATTATATTATTGATAATTTTGCATTTAAATTTTTTGAATTTGAAAATAAAAAATTAGATAGATTAGTGAGTTCTGCAAAAGCATGGGCGTATACAGCTAAAGAGTTATCAGATATATATAATACTATTTTTGTTTATGATGTGGATGTAGATGATAGAAAGTTTAATATAATTATAGATATACTAAAAAAATCAGCGTATGATATTATTAAATATGATAATACAATTGATTATATGTCAAATAAAAATGATTTAACGGATATTAATTTTTAATGACTTTATATAAATGCAGGTAAGTTTTTAATTGTTACCTGCATTTTTTATCTTTTAAAAATAATTCTTGATAACAGAACATGTGTTCTGTATAATTATACTTGAGGTGATAATTATGTTAAAACCACCAATATCGTGGATGGGCGGCAAGTCACAGTTAAGAAAACATATAATTGAAATAATGCCAGAACATAAATGTTATGTTGAACTGTTCTTTGGAGCAGGCTGGGTTTACTTTGGTAAAGATAAGTCAAAGGTAGAAGTTATAAATGATATAGATAAAGAATTAATTAATTTATTTAAAATGATAAAATATCATGGTCCAGAAATAGAAAGATTATTAGAGTATGAATTTACGGGTAGAGATATATTCGAAGAATATAAAAATTATACATTAGAACACTTAACAGAAATACATAGAGCTATTAGGTTTTTATATTTAATAAATAATAGCTTTGCATCCAAGGGCAATAATTTTGGATATGCAACTAGTAAAGTTCCAAATCAAAAAATATTTTTAACAGATTACTTATATAAAATAAAAGAAAGATTAAGTAATACATATGTTGAAAATTTATCTTTTGAAAAAATAATAGAAAAATATGATAGAGAGGAAACATTATTTTTTGCAGATCCTCCATACTTTCAAACATCAGGATATGGTAATGAATTTGGGGAAAAAGAACATATCTTATTAAGAGATAAATTAAAACAATTAAAAGGAAAGTTTATATTAACAATAAATGATCATGATTTTATTAGAGAATTGTATAAGGATTTTAATATTGAAGAAGTAAAAGTAAATTATTCAGTTTCTAGATCTCTATCAGCACGTGGAGAATATGCCGAGTTAATTATAAAGAACTATTAATATATGAAAAAAGCAGGTATTAAATTATTTAACTACCTGCTTTTTTGTGTTTTCAAAATTATTATAGAGAAATACTTCATATATAACTATATCATTAAAATAATATTAATAAAGATATTTTTAGTTATATTAAAATTTATTACCAACTGGTAGTGGTAAATCTACTACATTATATACAATATTAAATTATGTTAATAAAAGTGAAGTTAATGTTGTAACACTTGAAGATCCGGTAGAAGTAATAATAAATGGAGTTAATCAAATGATGGTTAATAGCAAGGAAGGAGTAAGTTTTGCAAATGGGCTTAGAAGTATAATGCGTCAGGATCCAGATGTGATAATGGTTGGAGAGGTAAGAGATGAAGAAACTGCTGTTATGGCTGTAAGAGCAGCTCTTACTGGTCATAAAGTATATACAACAATTCATTCAACAGAACCAAGAGAGGTATACTTAAGATTGGAGGAAATGGGTATAAAGAGTTATTTAATTAGAGAATCTCTTGTGGGAATAATATCTCAAAGACTTATTAAGATGCTATGTGATTCCTGTAAAGAGGAAGAAATTATAACTTATACAGGTAGCAGAGCAAAAATATATAAAAGGGGAATTGGTTGTGAAAAATGTAATTTCACTGGTTATTTAGGGAGAGCGTTAATAATATCTATTAATGAAATCACCAAGGATGTAAAGAAAAAACTGGTTAAAATTTATGATGATAATACCATATTAACCAATATCCAAATGGTAGATAATTTAAATAATTTATTGATAAATGGTAAAATTTCTAGGCTTGATTATATGGAATTTATTGATAGAGAGGAGCTAGAGTTTGATTATGAAGGAAGTTTCAAAACGGAAGGCTAATTGGAATAGCTTATCAGTAATTGCCGATAATATAGCTAAGCTATATGGTGATGGTCTTCCTTTTGTATATATTTTTGAGTTATTGGCTGATTTGGATATAGGAGACAAATATAAACGAGCATTATTTAAAATAAAAGGAAGAATTAAAAGTGGTATTTCTTTAGAGGATGCCTTTAAAAGTCAAGGAGAGTTATTTCCTAATTTCTTTGTGGAAATGGTAGGTGTTGGTGAAAAGACAGGAAATATATCAGAAGTACTAAATGGGTTAAGTATGTTTTATGGCAAGATGGCTTTTATTAAGAAATTTTTAATTAATGCGTTATCTTATCCTTTAATAATCTTTATAAGCTCCTTAGCAGTTATTATTTTTTTAAGTATAGCAATTATACCTAACTTTAAAGAGGTATATATTTCTTTAGGCAAAGATGTGCCAAAAAGTTTTAATTTTATCATTAATCTAAAAACTTTTATTTATCACAATAAAACTTTAAGTTGTGTTTATTTTTTCTTATGGGGAGTGGTATGTCCATATATAATTTGTAAAGTGTTTTTAAAAGAGAAATTTTTGAAGATTCTTTGTTTAATTCCTATATATAAAAGATTTGTGGAGTACATAAACATTATGCTTTTAGCAGTGGTGATAAAGAGTGGAGTAAATTTAATTAAAGGATTAGAGTTTTGTAGTGAAATACAATTATTAGGAAATAATAATACGGTAGTCAGAGAGATAAAGAATAAGGTTATATCTGGCAATGGATTAAGTGATTCTATGGCTCAAACAAAAATCTTTTCTAAATATACCTTAGCACATATAAAACTTGGAGAAGAAAGTGGGTCTTTAGATTTAAGACTTATACAAATTGAAAAATTTTTATTCAATAATATTCAAGAAGATTTAAATAAAAAGATATCCATGATACAACCATTAATTATTGTATTTATTGGTGTATTTGTATGTATATTTATTGTGGTTTTTATACTGCCTGTATTTGGAGAATTAATATGAAGTTTCATTATAAGAAGGCGTTTACTTTATTAGAATTACTTATAAGTATATCAATAATTATCGTTGTATTTTCATTGTCATTTAGAGGTAAGAAGATTTTAGACGCTACCATTAATAATATAAAGGCACATACAGCTGTAAGTAATATGTGTGATTTTTTAAGCTATAGTAAATTTTATTGTAATAAAAATAACTCATCGGTAATAATTAATTGTAGAAATAAGGGTTATGCAGAATTTGTAGATCCTAGCAAAAAATTCTCTAAAAAACTAAAATTACCTAAAGGTTTTAATTTTATTACTAACTATAGTATAAATTGCTCTAATGAAGGAGTTTTATCTTCTGGAAGTATTTATATATGTGATAGCTATAATAATTTTTATAAAATAACCATATCTGTTGGTGTTGATACTATAAATGTATATTATGGAGAATAACTATGATAAGAAAAAAAGGAAGCCTTATAATTGAAAATATGTTATCTAGTGCAATGATTATTATATTGATTTTAGGTATTTGTCAAGTTATTGTAAGCAAAGATAAATGGCATGAGATAAAAAATAAGGAAGATGAATTTACTAGAATTACCTATGCAGTAGAAGAGGAGCTTAAATATAACTTAAGTATTGAAGAAATAAAAAATTTAGCAAATAGTAATGTAATTTCTTTATCAAAGGATAATATTTTAAAATGCTTAACAACAGAAGGATTAGAAATGATTCAGAAAGGAGATGATATTGTAATTCTTATTGATAATATTGATAAGGACAGAATTAAAATTAATATCTGTTTAAGAGAAGTCTGTTATGGAAATACTGTAGAAAGTAAACGAAGTTTTGTAAAGGATAGGTTGATGGATGAGTATTACAAATAGACATGAAGGTTTTACTTTATTGGAAGTAATAATTTCATTAGGAATTTCAATGAGTTTATTATTGATAATTATAAAGGTTAATAGTGAGGTTATAAATGATTATTGTAGCAATTCTAAAGAAAGCATTTTGGAAGATAATTTTGATAATGCTATGTTAAATTTAGATAATATAATAAATGGTTATGAAGTAAGCGATATAAAAGCTGAAAATAATCAAATTATCATTAAATATGATCTTGATTTTGAAAAAGATTATTATAAAATTAGAAAAATTTTTTTTAGTAGTAATAAGCTTATGGTATCAACTATTAATCATGATTCTAAGGGGATAAGTAGCGGAAAAAATGTAATATTAAATAATGTTAAAGAATTTAATGTGTATACAAAAAAATCTTTAATATACTTTGAAATAATTACGGAATTAGGGGAAAGTAGGATTAGATGTATATAAAGAAAACAGAAAAAGAAGGATTTATTCTAGTTGAAACAATGATAATAGTAGCAGTATGTATTTTAATTTTAAATATGTATATAAAAGGAACTATATGGGATATAGAAAAAAGTTCACTTTATACAATAAATAACGATTTGCTATATATGGATGAAAGTGAGCTTGAATTTATTGATGTTGTAAAAGAAGAAATTAATAAAAATCAAGAATTAAAGGATAAAATAAAAAATGATGAATTAATTAAAGAATTGGAATATAGGTATACTAATGATGATTTTAGCTTTAATATTACTAAAGGGAAGATATTTCTTATTAAAAGTGAAAATAAAAATAAACTATATAAAAAATTAAAAGCTATTAACTTAGAAGAGGAGATAATAATTATTCCTGATTATTATAAAGCATATAATTTAATGTATTAGGAGCAAAATAATGATTAGTAAAAAATTAATTTTATTTAAGCAGTATTTTTTATATGAAGGTAAAAAGTATACTATAGATGAATTTTTTAATAATATTAATGAAATTTATAAAAACCTAAAGATAATTATAGCTGAAAATGAAATGTTTATTTCTCAGTACAAATTGGAAGATAATAATGTAACAGTATTTTTAGATAATATTATGATGAATAATGAAGTTAATAATGAAAATATTCTAACAGACTATTATTATAATAAAAGAAAAAAGATCTTATATTTATATTCATTAAATGAAGGAAAATATATAAACAAGATTGCTAATGATAAAACAATTGTTAAGGTTATACCAATACAATTCTACATAAGAAATATTTTGAAGATTGCTTTGTATAGAAAATCAAAAGTTTTGGTGATTACAAAGATACATAAAAATATTTACGCAATTATTTCTGAAAAAGGGTGCATTACTTATTCAAATATATTAACAAATGATAAAAATGTTTTGAATAATGAAATACTGAAATTTGCTAAAGATATAGAAATTATTCTTGATAAAGAATTAGAAGATTTTCTTGTGGATGACATTAAGAAGAGTTATAAAATAAGTATTAAATCTATAGGGAGGAATATTAGTGAAAAAATTTATAAAATATAAAGGTTTTTTACCACCTCGCTATGTAGATGAAAAGATAAGTAAGAATAAAAAAAATAATAAGAAAGCTATTTGGATGTTAGTAATATTAAACTTTTATATGTTACCGGTAAATTTTAGAAATGTTTTAAAGGAAACTAATGATGAGAAGATTGTTAATATAACATATTATAATGAAAATGAAAAATTAATAGAGGATATATCAAAATGGCTTGAGGTAGCATCTCTAGGTATTGATTCAATAGAGGTTAAAGAGAATAAAGGCATAGTGAGTGTACTTAATAAGGATATATTATGTGAGGTTGAAAATAAAGGATACGGAATAATTAAAATTACGCAAGAAAATTCAATTTATAAAGCCAATATTGTTAAGGATGATTAAAAATGAAAAAAGAAATAAAAGAATTAATTTTAATGGTGATAACAGTTATTTTTACTATAATCCAACTTATATTTTTCCTACAGAATACTTTAACAGCTAATAAGGAAACGACTCAATTAACTAACATATCTGAAACAAAAAATGAAGACGTTAAATTTTCAACTATTAATGATGAATTAAAAGCTTTGGAGAATGGTATTATAAGTGATATAAATGATAGCGGTGATAGCTGGAAAGTGAAGATTATATTAGATGGCAATAAAGAAGAAATTTTAAATTCATTAAATAAATTAAACAATATGGAAAAATATACAATAAATGAATATAATATTGATGGTAATAAAGGCTATTTTGCAGTTAAATTGTATTTAAATAGGAGAAAATAGAGTTTTTTTTACTCTTATTACCGAAATAATTGCATTTCTTTAGTAATTTTGATAGAATGTTTTTGTTGTATCATAAAACAACGAAAAACGTTATGACTATTAATTTATTTTAAAGGTCATAATAACTATGAATTCAAGTTATTTTGGAGGGAAATATATGATATCAGCAGGTGATTTAAGAAAAGGTACTACTTTTGAGCATGAAGGACAAGTTTTCACAGTTATCGATTTCTTACATGTTAAACCAGGAAAAGGAGCTGCATTTGTTAGAACTAAGTTAAGAAATGTTATATCTGGAGGTGTTACAGATACAACTTTCAACCCAACAGCTAAACTTCAAGAAGCAGTAATAGAAAGAAAAGAAATGCAATACTTATATTCTGATGGGGAATTATATTATTTCATGGATCAAGAAACATTTGAACAAATTCCTTTAAACTATGAAAAAGTTGAAGAAGCTATAAAATTCTTAAAAGAAAACATGTTTGCAATTATTAAATTCTACAAAGGTGAAGCATTCTCAGTTGAAGCACCAAATTTTGTTGAATTATTAATTACACAATGTGATCCAAGTGTTAAGGGTAATACAGCTACAAATGCTATGAAGCCAGCAACATTAGAAACTGGAGCACAAGTTAACGTTCCAATGTTCGTAAATGAAGGAGATACTATAAGAGTAGATACTAGAACTGGCGAATATATGGAAAGAGTTTAGTTATAAAAAGCTAAGTTATATAACTTAGCTTTTTATTTTAATATTTCATATTATTTTAATTTTTTAGTAAATTGTTTTTAACTAGGAAATACGGGTATAATTATTAATGTAATTATTTTTCAGAAGGATGTGTAAAAATGAAGAAAATTTTTGATGAAATTAATGATTTAAGACAAGTTATTAATGACATAGATGATGAAAAATATAAAAATATTTTATCTGCAATAAGTGGTGTCGTAAATGATATGGCATTAAAAGTTGAGGAAATAATAGTAAAGCAGGAAGCTATTGAAGAAAATATGGAATACATAGGTGATGATTTAACAGATATGAGAGAAGAGTTATTTGAGGAAGTTTCATTTGATGATTTAGAAAATCTAGAAGATGAATATGAAGAAATACACTGTCATAACTGTGGTAAGCCGTTATTTGTTGAAAGAAAAGCAATAGAAAACAACTCTTCAATTCCGTGTCCTTTCTGCAATAAAAATGCAAAATAGAAAAATATACAAGAAGAAGTGATAATTAAAATTTATCGCTTCTTTTTTTACGGAATAATTTACATAAATATATATTGAAATGAATATTAATTTAATATGTGAAATAGTAATTACATGACTAAGTTTAGTGATGGAAGGAAGTGAAGTGAGTGGACAATTGCATCGAGGTATTACAGGTTTTACCGAAAAAAATCATAGAAATAATAGAAGGCAAAGTTGACACTAAGAAAATTCAAGAAATAAGGATAAAAGTTAATAAGCCAGTAATCATAAATATCACCAATGAGGAATTGGTACTTGATTATATAGTTTCAAAAGATGAACTTAAATATATCATAACTAAGATATCTAGTTACTCCTTATATGCCTTTGAAGAGGAAATGAAGCAAGGATACATTACTTTTAGAGGTGGACATAGAATTGGTTTAGCTGGACAATGTGTAATGGAAAACGGACGAGTTAAGATTTTAAGAAATATATCATCTATTAATATTAGAATATGTAAGGAGATAATTGGATCATCTAATAAGATAATGCCTTATATATCTAACTTTAATAAAGTATATAATACACTTATTGTATCGCCGCCCAAATGTGGCAAAACTACAATTTTAAGAGATATAGCAAAAAATATATCAAATGGATTTTCGCGAATAAATCTCAAAGGTAAAAAAGTAGCAATTATCGATGAACGAAGTGAGATAGCAGGTTGCTATAATGGAATTCCTCAAATGAATGTAGGTATTAGAAGTGATGTTTTAGATAATTGCTTAAAAACAAATGGAATAATAATGGCTATAAGGAGCTTATCACCAGAAGTAATTATCTGTGATGAAATAGGTACCATGAATGAGGTAGAGGCTTTAAGCATGGCCTTTAACTCTGGAGTAAATATGATATTGACAGTGCATGGTATTGATTTGGATGATGTTAGTCGTAGGAAAAGTTTAAAAGAGCTTATTAATGATAATATACTTGAAAGGATTGTTGTTTTAAGTTCTAAAAATGGGCCTGGAACCTTAGAAAAAGTCTATAAGATACAAGAAGGAGGGCAAATTAAGTGTTTAGATATTTAGTTTTAATATGTATCTTTTTAATATGCTCATATATTGGATTTATTATTGGGGAAAGTTACAAGAAGAGAAGTATTAACCTCAAAGAATTTCAAAAAGCAATAATACTTATGAATAACGACGTAATTTATAATAACACTCCACTGATTGAGGCTTTGTATGATGTAAGTAAAAAAATAACTGGTGAATTATCTTCAATGTTTAAGGAAATTGCATCTACTTTAGAGGAAGGAAAAGCAAATAGCGTTTTTGATATTTTTAATAATATTTATGGTAAGTATGAAAATGATTTAAGTTTTAAAAAAGAAGATTATGGGATAGTATCAGATTTCTTTAGAACACTAGGTGAAACAGGGGTATTTGGACAAGAGAAAATATTTAAACTGACTTCAGAACAAGTAAAACTTAATTATCAAGAAGCTTTAAAGGAAGCCAAAGTTAATATAAAGATGTATAGGACTTTAGGGGTATGCGCAGGAGCATTAATAGTAATATTTTTCATATAAAAGGGGGAAGTTAAATGGTATTTGATGTAGGCGTATTATTTAAAATTGGTGCAATGGGCATATTGCTTATAGTAATTGAGCAGCTATTAAAGGCTAATGGTAAAAATGATATTGCTGTACTGGCTAATTTGGCAGGTATAGTGATTATTTTAATTACCATAATAGGAATGGTATCCACATTATTTGATACAGTAAGAGCAATGTTTACGATGTAGGTGAGATAAATGGAGATAATTAGAATAATATCTATAGCTTTAATAGCATTATTTTTATATATATTTGTGAAAGAAAAGAAATCAGATATTGCTGTATTGATTATTTTAGCAGCCAGTATAATAATTTTGCTATATATGATCACACAACTAGGACAAATTGTATCCTTTATAAATTCAATTGCAGCGAAAGCAAATATAGATATCGTTTATATAGAAATTATTTTGAAAATACTAGCAATTGCATATCTTGCTTCATTTTGTAGTGAAATATGTAAAGATGCAGGGGCTGGAAGTTTAGCTTCTAAGGTTGAGTTTTCAGCTAAAATAATGATTTTAGTATTAGCTATACCAATATTGATGGCGGTACTTGATTCAATTCTTCAGATATTATAGGTGATTTAATGAAAATGAATAAATGCTTAAAATATTCATCAATTATTTTATTATTGATAGGGTTGTTCTTTTTTTCTTATAACAGTCAATTAGCTTATGCCGAAGATAATAATTATAATGTAATATCTAATGATGAAATAAATGGTGATTTGGAGGGACTATATGATTATATAAGCACTATGAAGAGTGATTTTGAATTAATTAATGATTTGGACCCAGTATCTTATATAAAAAATTATATAACTACAGGAAAGGGCAATTTAAGCTTTAGTAAAATCTGTGATGCTGTTATTAGCCTATTATTTAAGGAAGTAAAAACAGTATTATCTATGTGCATAACTATTGTAGTAATTGGAATAATATGCTCTCTTATTAAAAACCTTCAAAGTGCTTTTTCATCGGATAGCATATCGGAAATTGCATTTTATGCCTGTTATGCATTAATGATAATTGTTCTTACAAGAACTTTTATAATTTCCTTAGACTTGGCTAAAGATATAATAACGGAAATAAGCGGTTTTATGTCTAAATTACTTCCTATATTGGTAGTTATGTTAGGTGTGGCAGGAGGTTTTACAGAATCAGCAACAATGGATCCTATAGTCTTAGGAACAACAATAATTATACCTAAGATATATTTAAATATAATTTTACCGTTAATATTGATTACATTTGTTTTACAATTCACTAATAACATTTCAACGGAGCCTAAAATCTCTAACTTATGCAGCTTGGTGAAAAGTGCAGTATTATGGATTCAAGGATTGATTTTGACAGTTTATATAGGACTTTTGACTGTGAGAGGAATTACAGCATCAACTATTGATGCCGTAACACTTAAAACAGCTAAATTCACAATTGATAATTTCATACCTATTGTAGGTAAAACTTTTTCTGATGCAATTACTTCTGTAGCTGGATACTCCTTAATAATAAAAAATGCTATAGGATCAGTGGGGCTTATTGTATTAATACTTATAATAATATATCCAATCATAAAGATATTTTTATCATCAATAATTTTGAAAATTTCGTCATCATTATTAGAACCTATAGCAGATAAGCGAATTACAAAAGCAGTTTTTTCCGCTGGGGATTCTTTAGTTTTAATATTATCCAGCGTACTATGTGTAAGTTTAATGTTTTTTGTATTAATTGCCATGATGGTTTCAGCAGGTAAATTTGTAATTGGGGGATAGCTATGGAATATATTAAAAGCTTTATTGAAACATTAGTAACTATAATAATTTTATTTTCTGCAATTGAATTAATATCTCCAAACAATTCAATGAAAAAGTATATTAAATTTGTTTTAGGTTTGATTTTAATAGTAGTAATGTTAAACCCCATAATAGATTTTTTTACGGAAGGCGAAGATAAGATTGTATCTACTATTAAAGAATATGAGGGTATTTTAAGCACAGATACTGAAACAAGCTCCGATGTTGCAGCATCAAATGAAGTGGAAGATGTTTTTATAGAAAATTTAAATAAAAATTCTGCCACTGAGTTAGCAGAGAAATTTCCAGATTATAAGTTTGTATGCGATATAGATTGCAATATAGATTTAAACAATTTTAGTTATGACATAAGTCATGCTAAAATTAGTATTTCCACCAATAAAATTCAGGAGGTAGAAAAGATAGAAAAGGTTGAAATATCTAATGACAATAAGACTAATAGCCAGGCGTACAGTGATGATGAACAAAAAATATTAAGTTATGTTTCAAATATGCTTGGTATTTCAGAGGATAAAATAGAAATTTATACTGTGAGTTAATTAGGTAGGTGATTGGATGGATAATAAAAAATTAAGCGATAACTTGAAATCTTTAAGCAAAAATAAAGGCTTTATTAATGCATTAATATTTTTGCTAGTTGTTTTGTTTATATGGTTAGTTTTGACTAGTTTCAATAAGGTGAACTTTTCAAATAACAATAATGGCAATGATGGTAGTAATACTAATGGAGCATCAGAAGTAGATGCAGCTTTAAGTACTGAAAGTAATGTAAGTTTAAGTTATGAGCAGGCACAAAAAGAAGAGCTAGAGGAGATTTTAAGCAAGATTGAAGGTGTAGGTAAGGTATCTGTTATGATTCGTTTTGAAAGTGGTGAAGTTAAAGTGCCAGCAGTAGATAGTTCTAATCAGATTTCAAAAACAGTAGAAGATGATGGAAATGGTGGTACAAGAACAACAGAACAGGAGAGTCAGGGAGATACAGTGGTAATGAGTTCCAATGGTAGCAGTAGTAATCCATTTATAACTAAGACATATAATCCAGCGGTAACAGGTGTTATCATCACTGCTGAAGGTGCCACAAGTAGTAAAGTTAAATACGAAATACAGCTAGCAGTTTCAAAATTATATGATATAGGTTTAGACAAGGTTAATGTATATCCATCAACAAATTAGCATATAATTTGTTAGAAAGTATATGGGAGGAGTATATATGACAAAAAGACAATTTGCAATTATTTTTACACTGATGGCTTTAATTGTTTGTGTAGGTGTACTAGCATCTAAGCTTAATAAGGATGGATTTAATGATCCAGGAGATTTGGGTGCGGTATTGCAGCAAAATGATGATAAAACAACAGATGAGGATAAGGAAACATTGAGCACACAAGATTATTTTTATAATATGAGAGCAGCTAAAGATCAAGAGGATTCCCTTTATGTTGAAAATCTAGAATCTATTAAAAATGATGAAACTACTTCTCAAGAGCAAAAAGACATAGCAAATCAAAAGTTAATAGATAAAACTAATATAAAAGCTCAAGAAAGCAGTGTAGAACAGGATATTAAAAATCAAGGATATGAAGATGCAATATGTATGATAGATAATAATAAGGTAAAAGTTTATGTGAAGGTTGATGCGGATTTAACTAAAGAAGAATCAGGTTTAATTCAAAAATCTGTGGAAGATATAACTACATTAACTGATATTACAATACTAGCAAAGAAATAATACGTTGTCATAATTAATGTATTTTGTTATAATGTACCTATGATAAATGAGGTGTGCTAAACTGTATACCTTGAGGAGGGTGAAGTATGGAAAATATTAAGGACGAATCTACTTTAGGCGTAGTTAGAATATCTGATGAAGTTGTAAGTGTTATAGCCAGTATAGCTGCTGAAGAGATACAAGGAATAGTTGAAATTCCAACAGGAGTTGGCAATAATATATCTCAAATTCTAAAAGGTAAGAAGACTACAACAGGAAAGAGCGTAAAAGTAACCTTAGGTGAAGATGCTGCAACTATTGAATTAACTGTTGCTGTTGAGTATGGAATAAATATTCCCGAAGTGATAAGTTTAGTTCAAGAAAATGTTAAGAAGACCGTTGAAGCTATGACAGGGTTAAATGTTGAAGCAGTTAATGTAAATGTTCAAAACATATATGTTCCTAAAAAGGAACAAAACTTAGAAAAAGAAGTTTAATTGATAGCCCTCTGAAATTCAGAGGGTTTCTCATTGCAGGAGAGAAAGATAATAACTTTTAATAGACATAATGTTAATAATATTGTAATATACATATGTTTAATTAATATGATGAAAGTTTATAATAAAACTAATATATGATGTTTAGAGGATACTTAGGAGGAAATATGAAAAGAAAAAGATCAAGAGAAATAGCAATGGAATTATTATTCAGTATGGAAATAAGCAAGAATTCCTATGAACAAACTATAGAAAGCTTTATTGAAAACTACGAAATGGATTTAAAGACTATAGATTTAGAATATATAAAAGAAGTTATGAAATCTGTTACAGATTACAAAGAAGAAATTGATGAAATAATAAAAAATTCATTAATTAACTGGACTATAGAGAGAGTTTCTAAAGTTAATTTAATAATCGTAAGATTAGCAATTGCAGAAATGCTTTATATTGATGATGTTCCAGAGGTAGTTGCTATAAACGAAGCAATTGAGCTTACTAAAAAGTATTCAGATGATAAGAGTGTATCATTTGTTAATGGAGCTTTAGATAAAGCATTTAAGAATATAAAATAAATATAAGTTGTTGGGGAGTTATAGAGAATGGGAGAAATAATAAACGTTATAGATTTAGCTAAGAGCATAAAAGGGCAAATTGCTGAATTTGTTTCTCAAAGAGCAAATAATGGAGAAATTATACCTAAGATAGCATCAATTGTTGTAGGTGAAGATGGTGGATCTATTTTTTACATTAATAGTCAAGAAAAAGTGGCTAATTCTTTAGGCATATTGTTTGAAAAAATATTATTAAAAGAATCTACTACTGAAGAAAATTTAATTAATGAGATAATATCATTAAATAATAATGAGAAAATTCATGGAATTATACTTCAATTACCATTACCAAAACATATTGATGAGAAAAAGGTAATCTCATACATATCACCAGATAAGGATATAGACTGTTTAACTTATATCAATCAAGGTAAATTATATGCAGGTCACAAGAAATTCATACCATGTACTCCTAATTCTGTGGTAACAATCTTAGATAGCTTAAATATTAATCTTCAAGGAAAAGAAGTAGTTGTTGTTGGACGTAGCAATATTGTAGGTAAGCCTGTAGCTGTTTTAATGCTAGAAAGAAACTGTACAGTTACTGTTTGTCATTCTAAGACTAAGGATCTTCAAAGTGTATGTCAAAGAGCAGATATACTTATTTTAGCTATTGGCATTCCAAATTACATCGATTCTTCATATGTAAAAGAAGAAGCAATTGTTATAGATGTTGGTACATCTTCTTTAAATGGTAAAATAACTGGTGATGTTTTAATTGATGATGTTATAGGAAAAGTATCTTATATGACAAAAGTGCCAGGTGGAGTAGGATCATTAACAACTACACTTTTAATGAAAAATGTTTGTGAGGCATTGAAATAATTATGAAAATTAAAACATTATCTGTATCAGAATTGAATAGTTATATAAAAAAAATATTAGATAATGACTTTATATTAAATAATCTCTCTGTAAAAGGGGAGATTTCTAATTTAAAATATCATTCATCAGGACATATATATTTTTCTCTAAAAGATGATAGTGGTAAAATAAACTGTATTATGTTTAAGAATAAAGCATATGAATTGGCATTTAATTTAGAAGATGGTATGAATGTCATTGTAAGAGGTAAAGTATCAGCTTATGAAGCAAATGGAACTTTTCAAATATATTGCAATGAAATTGAAAAGGAAGGTCTTGGAGATTTATACATAAGATATGAACAATTAAAGAAAAAGTTAGAACTCCAAGGATATTTTGATTTAGCGAACAAAAAGCCAATTCCAAAAGAACCTGTAGCCATAGGAATTGTCACATCATCAACTGGTGCAGCAATTGAAGATATAAAAAACGTTATTAGAAGAAGAAATAGATTTGTTGATCTCTTCTTATATCCAGCACAAGTCCAAGGAAAAGGTGCTTTTAAGAGTATTATAGATGGAATTAGGTATTTTAATAATAAGAAGAACGTTGATTTAATAATTGTTGGTAGAGGTGGAGGTTCTATTGAAGAATTATGGAATTTTAATGAGGAAGCTCTAGCAGAGGAAATTTTTCATTCTGAAATTCCTATTATTTCAGCTGTAGGTCATGAAGTAGATTATACAATAGCTGATTTTGTAGCGGATCTTAGAGCTTCTACTCCTTCTCAAGCTGGAGAATTAGCTGTACCTTTAGATAGTGAGATTTATTTTACTATTAGTGAATATGAAAACTACTTAAATAAGTATATGATTGAAAGATTTAATGATGAAAAATCTAAGATTAATAATTTTTCTAGAATATTAAGTTTAAATTCACCAATGAATAAGGTTGTAAATAGTTATTTAGAAGTAGAAAAAGTAAAAGAAAAACTAGATAGTTTGCTTAATAAGAAAATTGCTCTTGAAAAACAAAAGTTAATTTCACTAAATAACGTATTACAAGCTCATAGTCCTTTAAATATTTTATCTAAGGGTTATGCTATAATAGAAGATGAAAATGGAAATATACTAAAAGAAATAAAAGATTTTAATAAAGATATGAATGTTAAAATAAACTTAAGTGATGGAATTATTAAGGGGAATTTAAAATTATTGTAGAGGAGGAGAATGCTTTGGCAAAAAAAGAAAATTATAATGAAATGCTAAATTTATTAGAATCCACTATTGAGACTTTAGAAAACAATGATTTAGGTCTTGAAGATGCTATGAAAGAATATGAAAAGGGAAGCAAATTAGTTAATAAGTTATATAAGACTCTAGCTAATTTAGAGGGTAAATTTATAACACTAAAAGAAGCTTCAGATAGGGTAAATGATCATGAAAATTAAACAATTGAAAGAATTAGTTGATAATTATCTAAGTAATTACTTTAAAAATAAAGGATCATATAATTCATTAATATATGATGCTGCTAACTATAGCTTAAATGTTGGTGGAAAAAGGATACGCCCTATATTATTTATGCTGGTATACAATATGTATAAAGGTAAAGATAAGGAAATAATTGATATGGCAGCGGCTATTGAAATGATTCATACTTATTCACTCATACATGATGATTTGCCTTGTATGGATAATGATGACTTAAGAAGAGGGAAACCAACTAATCATAAGGTATATGGAGAAAATATTGCAGTGTTAGCAGGAGATGCCTTATTAAACGAAGCGATGATTTTACTTATGGATTTCTCGATAAAAAATGGAAAAGATGCACTTGTTGCTGCAAGAGAAATTGCCTATGCTGCTGGTGCAGATGGAATGATAGGTGGTCAAGTCGTAGATATCATAAACGAAGGAAAAAAAATTTCTAAAGAGGAATTAAATTATATGCATCTAAAGAAAACTGGAGAGCTTATTAGAGCTTCTATAGTAGCAGGTGCAATTTTAGCAGAAGTAGACAAAAGTGAAATAGAATTATTAAATAAATTTGGGCTGAATTTAGGATTAGCTTTTCAAATTAAAGATGATATACTTGATGTAACTGGTGATGTGAACAAATTAGGCAAGAATACTTTAGCTGATGGAAATAAATCTAATTTCATTACTATGTATGGATTGGAAGAATGCAAGGTAATGTGTGAAAATTTAACAGATGAATGTATTGCTATTTTAGAGAAGATTTCAGTTAACACAGATATCTTAAAAAAGTTAACTATAGAGCTTTTGGAAAGAGATTTTTAACAAAGGAAGGATATTTATGTCAAAGTTATTAGACAAGATTAGTTCACCAATTGATGTCCATAAGTTTAGTAATAAAGAATTAACAATACTTTCAAATGAAATAAGAGAATTCTTAATAGATAATGTTCTTAAAACTGGAGGACATTTATCATCAAACCTTGGAGTAGTTGAGTTAACATTAAGTTTATATAAAAATTTTAATTTAGAGAAAGATAAGATTGTATGGGATGTTGGTCATCAGAGCTATGTACATAAAATGTTATCAGGTAGAAAAAATCAATTTAGTACACTAAGAAAATATAAAGGAATTAGTGGATTTCCTAAGATAAGTGAAAGTGAATACGATGCCTTTGGAACAGGTCATAGTAGTACATCTATATCAGCAGCTTTAGGGATAGCAAGAGCAAGAGATATATTAAAGGAAGATTACAATGTTGTAGCAGTAATTGGAGATGGAGCACTTACAGGTGGAATGGCCTTAGAAGCCATAAATGATTTAGGCTTTAATAAAAGCAAGATGATTATTATTTTAAACGATAATCAAATGTCAATCAGTAAGAATGTTGGGGCATTATCTAATCATTTAAATATGCTTAGAGTTGCTCCTAATTATAATAAAATAAAGAATGAAATAAATCAAACGCTTAATACTTCAGTAGTTGGTAAAAGTGTTGCCAACTCAATTCATAAAATTAAAGATAGTATTAAAAATCTAGTTGTTCCATCAAAGATGTTTGAAGAAATGGGACTAAAATATATAGGTCCAATTGATGGACATGATATTGAGTTAATGAATGAGGTATTAACACGTGCTAAACAAATAGATGGACCAGTGCTTATTCATGTGATAACAAAAAAAGGTAAGGGATATGAACTTGCTGAGGAAAATCCTAATAAATACCATGGAGTATCTGGTATAAATGATAATACAGAAAAAAATAATGATAACCCTGAAATAAAATACTCAAAAGCTTTTGGGAATTTTGTAGTTGCAGAAGCAGAAAAAAATGAAAAGTTAGTATGTTTAACAGCTGCAATGCCAGATGGAACTGGCCTTAATGAATTTGCTAAACTTTATCCTAATAGATTTTTTGATGTGGGAATAGCTGAAGAACATGCAACTACTTTATCCGCAGGTATGGCCAGTGCTGGTTTAAGACCAATATTTGCAGTATATTCAACATTCTTGCAAAGAGCTTTTGATCAGATTATACATGATGTTTGTATTCAAAACCTACCAGTAATTTTTGCAGTAGATAGAGCAGGGATTGTTGGTGATGATGGAGAAACACATCAGGGAGTTTTTGATTTATCATATCTATCTTTAATACCAAATATGACGGTACTTGCTCCTAAGCAAGTAGAAGAACTATCAGTGATGATGAAGTGGGCTCTAAAAGAAAATAGGCCTATAGCAATTAGATATCCAAGAGAAGGGGATTTTTATCATAAATTAACTCCACTAAGTGAAATAAAATATGGGAAATGGGAAAAGATTATAGATGGTGATAAAGTAGCTATAATTTCTGTAGGTAAAATGGTACAATATGCAATGATTGCCAATGAAGGACTTATTAAAGAAGGAATTAATCCTACAATTATTTCAGCTTCATTTATAAAGCCTTTAGATTTAGAAATGTTGAAAGAATTAGTTGAAAATAATTATGATATCATTACAGTTGAAGATAATGTTGGCAATGGAGGATTTGGAAGCTATGTTATAGAATCATTATATAATTTAGGTTTTAAAGGCAAATTTAAATCTCTATCATATAAAGATGAGTTTATTCCCCATGGAAAAGTTGATTTGCTTTACTCAGAATATGGATTAGATTCAGTCGCAATAAAGAATACTGTTATTACAATGATTAAATAAAAAAGGAGAAACCAATGGCAGTTAAAAAGGAAAGATTAGATGTACTTTTAGTTGAAAAAGGTATATGCACTTCAAGAGAAAGAGCAAAAACAAGTATTATGGCTGGCTTAGTTTATGTAGATGGACAGAAAGTAGATAAAGTTGGAGAAAAGGTAAGTGTTGAAGCTGACATAGTTTACAGAGGAGAAAAGATGCCTTATGTAAGCCGTGGTGGATTTAAGCTTGAAAAAGCAATGAAGGAATTTAACATTGATTTAACTGATGCTGTATGTATGGATATAGGTGCTTCAACAGGTGGGTTTACAGATTGTATGCTACAAAATCATGCAAAAAAAGTATTTTCAGTGGATGTTGGTTATGGGCAATTTGCTTGGAAACTAAGAACTGATGAAAGAGTAGTTTGTATGGAGAGAACTAATATAAGATATGTAACACCAGAAGATATAGGTGAAAAACTTGACTTTGCATCAATAGATGTATCTTTTATATCTCTGAGAACTATTATGCCAGCTGTAAAAGAATTATTAAAGGATGATGGATGTGTAGTTGCATTAATTAAGCCTCAATTCGAAGCAGGAAAAGATAAAGTAGGTAAGAAGGGTGTTGTAAGAGATAAATCTGTTCATAAGGAAGTTGTTACAAATATAGTTAATTTCTTAATAGATAATGAACTGACAGTGCTTGGACTAAGCTTCTCACCAATTAAGGGGCCAGAAGGTAATAGAGAATACCTAGTTTATTTCACTAAGAACAAAGAAAGAGAAACTGATTTTAAATTTGATGTTATAGATCAAATTATTGAAGATTCACATAGCCAGCTTTAATATAGCTGGCTTTAGGTGTATTATAAATTATTAGGGGTGAGGTTATGAAGCATGTTTTAATAGCTTTAAATCCTTCTAAAGATAAAGACGGACTTATATTATATAATGTTATATCAAAGGTATCACATGAATTTGAGGGCGTTAAAATTAAAGTTTTAAATAGTTATGAACTTGCATCTAATGAAATAGATGATGATATTGATCTTGTAATTGTTTTAGGTGGAGATGGTACTATACTTAGTGTAGCGCGAGATATAAATGGGTATAAAGATATTCCTATTTTAGGAGTGAATATTGGTAATTTAGGATTCCTGTCCAGTGTAGAATACGGAGAACTTGAGAGTTCTTTAAAAAAGATAAAAAAAGGCTTATATAGTAAACAGAAGAGGATACTATTGCAATGTAATAATGGAGAAAAATCTAATGTATTAAGGGCTTTAAATGATGTGGTAATAGCAAGAGGAACTTTATCAAGAATAATTAAATTTGATATATACATTGATAAAAAACTTTATATATCGTTTAAGGGTGATGGACTTATTATTGCTACACCAACTGGCTCTACAGCATATTCTTTTTCAGCAGGAGGACCATTTATCTATCCAGATGTTGATGTTGTAACAATAACACCTATCTGTCCACATACAAAGGCAATGCAGCCTATAGTATTAAATAGCAGCTCTGTGATAGAAATCAAGGTTGATAATAACAACGAAGAGATATATCTTACTGTTGATGGACAAAAAGTCATTAAAAAGGAAGATGATGAAATAATAACTATTACGAAATCTGAACATTATGCAGAAATAATCCTTCTTGATGATTATGATTATTTTAATGTTTTAAGAAAAAAAATACTATATAACTCAGAGAAAGAAGAAGGTGAGTAGATGAAATCAAAGAGACATAATAGAATTTTAGAGATAATTAATGAAAAAGAAATAGAAACACAAGAAGAGTTAGCGGAAGAGTTAAAGGCAAGTGGTTTTGAAGTTACTCAAGCTACTATTTCAAGAGATATAAAGATATTAAAGCTCTTAAAAGTACAAAGCATGTCAGGTAAATATAGATATGTGGCTCCAACTAAGGAAGAAAGAAACCTAAATGATAAGCTTTATAGTATACTTGCTAATTCAGCTATATCAGTGGAAAAGGTTGATAAGTTTGTAGTAGTAAAAACACTAACTGGTGCTGCTTCTGCTGCTGCTGAAGCTATAGATAGCTTATATTCAGCAGACATTGCTGGAACAATAGCTGGTGATAATACAATATTTATATTAATAAGAACTGAAGAAAAAGCTTTAGAGTTAATAACAAAAATTAGAAAAATAATTTTATAAATTTAAAAGGTGGGTTATAATGCTTGTTGTTTTAAATATAAAGAATTTTGCTTTAATCCAAGAATTATCTGTTGAGTTTGGAGCTGGATTCAATATTTTATCTGGAGAAACTGGTGCTGGTAAATCGATTTTAATAGATACTATAGACTATGTATTAGGTGGAAAGTTTTCTAAAGAGCTTATTAGGTATGGCGAAGATAAAACTTATGTAGAAGCTATATTTGATATGGAAAATAATGAAATATATACGTTATTAAATGATTTAAATATAGAAAATGATGAATTATTAGTTGTATCAAGAGAAACAACTATTTCAGGAAAAAGTATAATTAAAGTAAATGGAAAAACTATTGTCTTATCACAGTTAAAAAGAATAAGAGAAAAGCTTTTAGATATTCATGGTCAACATCAAAATCAATCTTTATTAAGTAAAGGAACACATATATTATATTTAGATGAGTATAACTCTGAAAATATAAGTCCTTTATTAGAGCAATTTGAAATAGTTAAAAATAGACATTCGCAGATAGAAGATAAAATCAATGAATTGAAAGGTAATGACGATAGGGAAAAGATTCTTGATTATATAAAGTTCCAAATAGATGATATTGAAAAAGCAAAGCTTAAGCCAGGTGAAGAAGAAGATTTGCGAGAACAATATAATATTTTAGCAAATGCTGAAAAGATATCTTCTAGCCTTATAAATTCATATAATTATTTAAATAATAATCCACAAGGAAATTCTGTTTTAGAATTATTATCTAAAGTTATTTCAGAATTTTCACATTCAGAAATGCATTTAGAAAAGATAAAAGATAAAAGAGTTCAAGTGGAAGAAGCGTATTATTTACTTGAAGAATCAACAAGAGATATTAGAGATATAGCTAATGAAATATATTATGATGAAAATGAATTAGCAGCAATAAATGAAAGAATATATGAAATTAGTTTATATAAGAAAAAATATGGTGATTCAATTGATGAAATACTTAAATTTTTAGAAAAGCTTAAAAATCAATATGATGAATTTATTAATTCAGAGGAAATAATACTAAATTTAAAAAAAGAATTAAGTGTTATTGAGAAAGATATGAGCGAAATAGGAGTAAAATTACATGAATTTAGATGCATGTCAGCTAAAGACTTAGAAGTAAGAATTAAAGAAGAATTATCATACGTAGGACTAGAAAAAGCTATTATAAAAATAGATGTAAATTTAAGTGAAATTGCCAATAATAGAGGATATGATGATGTTCAATTTCTAATTTCGGCAAATCCTGGTGAACCATTAAAACCGTTGGAAAAAGTATTATCTGGTGGTGAATTATCAAGAATAATGCTTGCTTTAAAATGTGTTTTTGTTGATAAAGATAAAATCCCAACGTTAATATTTGATGAAATTGATACTGGAATAAGTGGTGCCATTGGAAAGCGTGTAGGTGAAAAAATGTACCAAGTATCAGTAAAACATCAAGTTCTATGTATTACACATTTACCACAAATTGCAGCATTATCAGATAATCATTATTTTGTTTCAAAAAAAGTTGAAAATGGTAAAACATTTACTCAGATTAGAATGCTTAATGAGCAAGACAAGGTTTGCGAAATTGCAAAAATGATTGGTGGAGATAACTTAAGCGATGTTGCCATCGATAATTCAAGAGAGATGGTTAAATTAGCTAATATTAAGAAAAATGAAATAAAAAATGAATTTATTTAATACATAATACACTAATTTACTGCAAAAAATAAAATCATGGAATTTCTCCATGGTTTTATTTTTTTATATAAAATTTTTAGCTTATATAATTTTTGACTTTTATAACAACGTTACTATAGCATATAAAAATAGCTACAGGGAAAATTAAAATCAGAAGCAAAGGAGGAGATAAAATGATAAAAAAGCTTATAAAAAATTTTAGCATAATAACTGCTCCAATCTTCATTCTGGTTTTAATTGGAGTCTATAATAATTCACAAGCTGATGAATTATCTATAAAAAACCGAATGAAAGATACAACTTCATATGTAATGAATGATGTACAAAATGCAGATTCTATTGATTGTTACACTAGCTTAATAAATTCTAAAGAATTAACAACTTTGCATAAAGAAAAGAGAAAAAATATTGAAGTTTATCCTGGTGGAATAAGTATAGGCGTTAAGATAAATAATAAAGGTGCTTTAGTAGTAGGTTATTCAGATATATCAACCTATGATGGATTAAGTGAAAGTCCTGGGAAAATAGCAGGTATAGAGCTTGGAGATATTATAGAAGAGGTAAATGGAGAAAATATTGAAACATGTTCTGATTTAATAAGTAAGGTTAAAAGCTGTAGAAATGATGAGCTTACTGTAAAAATACTAAGAGGAAACTCTGAAATAACAAAAAAAGTTCCTTTAATAAAGGAAGATAATGAATATAAAATTGGTTTATGGGTAAGAGATTCTACAGCTGGTATAGGAACATTGACTTTTTATGATAAAGATAGCAAAACTTTTGGAGCTTTAGGTCATCCAATTACTGATGGAGATACTAATGTGTCATTTAATATTAAAAGTGGTACACTCCTTAGATCTTCAATTTTAAGTATTAAAAAAGGGGAAAGAGGAAATCCTGGGGAAATAAAAGGATTATTTATCAACGAAAATGAATCTATAGGTACTATAGAAAAAAATACTAGTTCAGGAATATATGGTGATGGATTAACAGAATTAATAAATCCTAATTTTAATAAAGCAATGACCGTAGCTTATCGAGATGAAATAAAGGAAGGTCATGCACAAATAATTACTACTGTAGAAGATGATGGAGCCAAAGCGTATGATATTGAGATATTAAAATTACTTCCTCAAGATGAACCAGGATCAAAGAGCATGATTATTAAAATTGTGGATCCAGTATTATTAGAAAAAACAGGTGGTATTGTTCAAGGGATGAGTGGTAGTCCTATAATACAAAATGGTAAAATTATAGGAGCTGTAACTCACGTTTTAATAAATAAACCTGATGTAGGATATGGGATATATATTGAATGGATGTTACAAGATGCAGGAGTAATTAAATAAGTAGAAAAGGCTGCTATTAGTTTTAGCAGCCTTTCTTCAATAAAATAACAAAAATATTTCAAAAAAATGTAAAAAAACTGTTATATTTATTTTTTTTATGGTATAATATACTCAATTAAATTAAAAAGTAGAAAAACAATTAATATTCAGTTTTAAAGTTTAAAATTATCTAATGAATAATTTTACCAATGAAATTAAAAATAGGTAGAAAGGGAGAGAAATATGGAAGGAAATAAAATTTCAGTTTTAATTGCAGATGATAATAAAGAGTTTTGCAGTATATTAAATGATTATTTACTAAATCAAAGAGATATAGTTGTTACAGGTATAGCAAAGGATGGAAAAGAGGCTCTAACATTAATTGAGCAAAAACAACCTGATTTAGTTATTCTTGATATAATTATGCCTCATTTAGATGGATTAGGGGTTCTAGAAAGATTACAATCAATGAATCTTGAAAAATTTCCTAGAATTGTAATTTTATCAGCAGTAGGTCAAGATATGATTACTCAAAGAGCAATTACATTAGGAGCAGATTACTATGTTGTAAAACCATTCGACATGGATATATTCACAAAGAGAATTAGAGATATGTTCAATGATAATGTTCCTTCTGAGCCGGTAAGAAGACCTGTGGCGGTAACTGCAGTAGAAACTCCAGTTCAAAAAGGACCTGTAGATTTAGAAACAGAAATTACAAACATAATTCATGAGATAGGTGTGCCAGCACATATCAAAGGGTATATGTATTTAAGAGAAGCTATAACAATGGTTGTTAATGATATGGAATTGTTATCAGCTGTAACAAAAGAATTATATCCATCAATAGCTAAGAAGTACAATACAACAGCTTCAAGAGTAGAGAGAGCAATTAGACATGCTATAGAAGTAGCTTGGGGAAGAGGACAAATAGATGCAATAAATAAACTATTTGGATACACTATTCACACAGATAAGGGCAAGCCTACAAATAGTGAATTCATAGCTATCATTGCTGATAAGCTAAGACTTAAAAATAAAGTATCTTAAATATATAAGAAAGTCAATAAAATGGCTGTTGAACAAATAATATGAAAAAATCAAATCTATTTTGTTTATAGCAACAAAGTGTATTTGATACCAACAAATAAATATTAAATCAAGTAGATAGACACTTTCTATCAGTTGGATAATTTTCAAACTGTTAGGAGGTGTTTTTTTGGCTAAAATTTTAAAAGCTAAAAGAGAAGTTTTATTTATGTCACAAAATACAAGTATTGATGTTTGAACATAAATTATTAATTTATCAAAATAAAACCATTAAAATTAAATGAAATGCTGTTTTGTCACTGTGGAAATAGGATATATTTTATTAAATTATTAAAATAATCCTAACTATGAAGTGATTTATATTTTAATATATAAAAGTATAGACTATATAATATATATTTTTTTGTAAAGAAAGGATAATTATATGAAAAAAGAATTATTAGAAAAGATAACTGACCATTTATTAACAGATATAAAGCCATCAACATATGTAAAATCAATAGAAGATGATTTATGGGGAACAGCATTGCAAATAATTAATGAACTTAAAACTGTAGAACAATCACCTAAATATCATCCAGAAGGAAATGTATATAATCATGTAATGCTTGTGGTAGATAAAGCTGCACAGATACGTAGCCTGGCAAATAGTAAAAAAGAATTTATGTTAGCTTCGCTTTTACATGATGTTGGAAAAAAGGTAGCAACAAAAAAGAATATCAAAGGAAACTATACATCATACAATCATGATAAAATTGGCGAAAAAATAGTTAATGATATATTAGTTCAATACGATATTAATAATATAGAACGAGAAAAAATAGTTAATTTAGTCAAATATCATATGCATCATTTGTACATATTGAAAAGTTTACCTTATGAAAATACAGAAGAAATGATTAAAGATGTGGAGCTAAACGATATGATTCTATTGTTTATAAGTGATAGGTTAGGAAGAGGTCAAAAACGTAAAGATGATATTGAAAAGGAACTATCAGATGTAAAAACTATTATAGGGATACTAAAGAAAAAATATAATGTAGATATAGATGTTTTTGAAAAAGCATATAAATTAATAATTAAATAATAAAATGGTATTTACATATATTTAATTATGAATAACTTCATATATTACCTCATAGTATATATGGAAAGAAAAAACTGGAGGTTTAAAATGAATGTTATTGATAAGTTGAATAATAGCTATAGAGAAAATAGGATATATTATTTTATGGTTTTAATTTTCTTTTGTGTTGGCATAGCATTAGGAGCTTTTATGGTTAAATATATGAATATTAATGATTCAACAGATCTGTCTAATTATTTTTCATCTTTTACAGAAAGCATACTGGTGAGCCAAGTAGAAAGTACTAAATTATTCTTGAATATATTGATTAAAATATCAATTACAGTCGTAATAATAATTATATTAGGATTTACCGTATTTGGTATACCATTTATCTTGCTAATTGATTTAATAAAGGGATTTACATTAGGCTATACATTTACTTTTTTATTAACAACTTTTAATGGTAAAGGAATCTGGTTGGCAATAGTATCAATTTTACCACAAAATATTTTTTATATTCCAAGTTTTATTGCATTAAGTATAATTTCTATTGAATTTTCCGCTACAAAACTGCGATATAAGTTCTTTAATAAAGGGACAATAAATACAATAGTAAAGAAGGAATTAATTTTTAAAATAGGGGTTTTGGTATGTATATTTATAACTGGTGTGTTTATTGAAAGCTATATATGTCCAAATTTAATGAAATTTATTGTTAGTAAAATTACTTGATAAATTTCTGAATTCCAAGAAATTTATGAGACCAAATAATAATTAAAGGTGAAATGGGGAGAGTTATGAAAGAAATAGTAAATGAATATAAAGAATATTTATTAAATAGTCACAAAAGTGAAAATACTGTTTATGCATATGTAACAGATGTAAATTTATATATAAAATACTTGAATACAAAGGATATTTACCTTGATGAAACAGATAATCTAACTGTACTTGGGTATATACAATATTTATTACAAGAAGGAAAGTCTGAACGGTCAATTAGCAGGATAGTAATAAGCTTAAGAAGCTTCTATAACTATCTTAAAGAGCATAAGATAATACGTGATATCCCTAAGATATATTATAAAAGCACAGATACTACTAAAAAACTTCCAGAGATTCTTACTGTGGAAGAAGTAGATAAAATAATAAAAATAGTAGATAAAGATTGTAATAAAGGGATTAGAGATAATGCCTTACTGGAACTTATGTATGCAACTGGTATGAAGGTGTCTGAAATAATCTCTTTACAAGTAGAAGATATTAATTTAGAACTATCATATGTCAGATGTCATGATAATAAAAATTATGAAAGACTTATTCCTATTGGCAGAAGTGCTGAAGCTGCACTTAAGGAATACCTATCCATAAGAGATATGATTGCAGCAGCAGGTGTTCATAATTTATTTGTTAATTTAAATGGAAACAAATTAACAAGGCAAGGTGTTTGGAGAATAGTTAAGGAATATTCTCATAAAGCAGGAATAAAAAAAGATGTAAATTTAAATACATTTAGGCATTCTTTTGCTGTACATCTATTACAAAATGGTGCAAATGTGAGAGCTGTACAAAAACTTCTGGGCAATCAAGTGTTAACTTATATGGACACATATTATGAAATTATTAATAATGATAAAATTAATGTGGTATATAAGAATTCACATCCTAGAGCATAGATATTATAAAAAAGGTGAATATTCTTCTATTAAAGTGGTATAATTTGTAGTATTACATGGTGAAAGCATGTATAATAAAAAATGGTTAGCAAATGCTAATTTAGATAAAGATTATTGCAGAATGGGTAACATATAAGGAGGAAAAGTAATATGAGAATGTATGACATTATAATGAAAAAGAGAAAAGGTTATGAATTATCTAAAGAAGAAATAGATTTTTTTGTTAATGGGTTTACAAAAGGGGAAATACCTGATTATCAGGTTTCTGCTTTGTTAATGACACTTTTTTTCAATGAAATGTCTAAAAGTGAGACAGCTAATTTGACAATGTCAATGGTTAATTCTGGAGATGTAATTGACTTATCTAAGATTAAAGGAATTAAGGTTGATAAGCATTCCACAGGGGGAGTAGGAGACAAGACATCAATATGCTTAACTCCGCTAGTGGCATCTCTTGGAATACCTGTAGCAAAAATGTCTGGAAGAGGTCTAGGCCATACAGGTGGAACTATTGATAAGTTAGAAAGTTTTAATGGTTTTTCTGTTGAATTGACGGAAGAGCAATTTATAAATAATGTCAATAATATTAATATTGCAATTATGGGACAAAGTGGTAACCTTGTACCAGCTGACAAAAAACTTTATGCTCTTAGAGATGTAACAGCTACTGTTGATAATACAGCTCTTATTGCTTCAAGTATCATGAGTAAGAAACTTGCTTCAGGGGCAGATGCAATCGTACTAGATGTTAAAGTTGGTGATGGTGCTTTTATGAAAACAGCAAAAGCAGCAGAAGAGTTAGCAAGTGAAATGGTTAGTATAGGGAAAGAAGTTGGAAGAAAAACTGTGGCAGTTATTTCAGATATGGATCAGCCTCTTGGTTTTGCCATTGGTAATATTCTTGAAGTGAAAGAAGCTATTGAGCTATTAAAAGGCAATGGACCTAAAGATCTACTAGAATTAACACTTACTTTAGGTGGAAATATGCTTCTTTGTGCAGAAAAAGTTTCAAGTCTTGAAGAAGGTAAAGCACTTTTAAAGGAAAATATATCAAACGGAAAAGGGCTTGAGAAGCTTAAAGAGTTTATCAAGGCTCAAGGTGGTGATGTATCACCAATAGATAATCCAGAGTTATTCCTTGTAGCAAAGTACATAATTCCTGTAACAGCAGAAAATGATGGATATATTACTAAAATTAATACTGAAGCAATGGGACTAATAGCTATGGAGCTAGGAGCTGGAAGAGCTACTAAGGATAGTATTATAGATTTAACAGTAGGGATAGTTTTAAACAAAAAACGTGGAGATAAAGTAAATAAAGGTGATGTTATAGCTTATATCCATAGTAATAAAGAAGATAATAATAAAATTGAAATGAAGATAAAAGAAAATATTATGATAAGCGCAGAGTTTAATGATAATATTCCTTTAATATATAATGTAATAAGTTAAATTTAAAAAATATGATAGAGAGAAGTAGTTCTTTCTATTATATTTTTTTTTCTTTTGGTAACACTAAGCTTGAGAGGAGGAAGAAAGATGAAAAACACGCTAATTAAGACAATATCTCTTGCTATTTTAACTTTATTATCATTTAATACATTTGTATATGCAAGTATAGGTGAGTCAGTAGATATTGGTGAAGAGTATAGCATATTATCTTCTATTACTTATGAGGAGGGAATGAATGTTGATGCAAAATCAGCCTTATTAGTAGAGCCTGTTAGCGGTACTGTACTTTATGAAAAAAATTCTGAAGAAAAATTTGCACCAGCATCTGTTACTAAAATAATGACAATGCTTTTAGCTATTGAAGCAGTTGATAATGGAAGCATTACATTAAGTGATAAGATAGTTTGTAGTGAAAACGCTAAAAATATGGGTGGAAGTACAATGCTATTAGATACTGGAGAAGTTAGAACTGTAGAAGAAATACTTAAGGGAATTGCAATTGCTTCTGGAAACGATGCAGCAGTTGCTATGGCTGAATATTTAGGTGGAAGCGTAGATAATTTTGTCTCCATTATGAATAAAAGAGCAAAAGAATTAGGTATGGTAAATACGAATTTTAAAAATTGCAATGGGTTGCCAGAAGAAGGTCATTACACAACGGCTAAAGATATTTCAATAATGTCTTTAGAATTATTAAAACATCCTTCAATTTTAAAATATACAGGTACATATATGGAAACCATATCTGAAGGAAGAAAAAGTCCCATAGAACTGGTAAATCATAATAAACTTGTAAGATTTTTTGATGGATGTGATGGACTAAAAACTGGCTATACAGAAGAAGCTAAGTATTGTATATCTGCTACAGCTGTAAGAGATGGTGTAAGAATGTTAGCAGTAATAATGGGTGCTCCAACATATAAAGTGAGAAATCGTGATGCTAGTATGCTTATGAACTATGGATTTTCAAAATATGAAGGCAAAAAAATCTTTTCAAAAGATGAAGATGTAGAAAAAATCTTTTTAGGTAAAAATACTGATAGATATTTCATAGCAAAAGCAAAGAATGACTTGACTATAGTACTTGAAAAGGGTACTACTGGAGAGCCTGAAAATAAAATTACATTAAATTCTGAAAATTCTGAAAAAGATTCTTATAAAGAAGGAGAAATTATTGGTATTTGTGAAGTTCTTGTAGGTGATAAAAAAATAGGGGAAGTTGAGCTGTATTGCGATAGAGATGTTGAAAAAGCAAACTTCTTTGAAAATATAAAATATAATTTAAAGAACTTATTTAAGGAAGGAATATAGTACATAATGAAGGGTATCTTAAGATACTCTTTTTATGAAATTTATCTTAATCATTAACAAAAGAGATATATTATACAATATT
Source organism: Clostridium lentum (assembly GCF_014287815.1). GTDB lineage: Bacteria > Bacillota > Clostridia > Clostridiales > Clostridiaceae > Clostridium > Clostridium lentum. Next base: position 10,048 of record NZ_JACOOQ010000010.1, on the reverse strand, counting down.
TATTATGATATAATCTAATTGGAGGTGATGGGATGAATAGAAGATTAAAGTATATATCATACATAGTATTAGCTTCGATGCTTTTTACAGGATGCTATAAAAATACATCTAATAACGATCAAAATAGCGATAAATCCACAGATAGAATAGATGTTACTATAGATGAAAATACAGGTGCTACCGAGGAAAATGGTAGTGGAGTGGTGGAAGAAGCATATACTGAATTTAATGCCCTTGGTAATACTTACTTTGGAAATAAGGGATATGAAGGTTTTAATGTCAATGATGAAATAGTTAATAGTAGCAATTATGTAAAAAATGAATATAAAGAAATAGATTTTGCAATAGATTTAGTATCACAGCACTTACTGGGAAGTGAAGATGTATATGATTTCCTAGTTTCCAGCAATGAAAATGGTGAAGTAATTCCTCTGACTGATAATGATAGAGCACAAATAGAAAAGGATTTACATAGCCTTAAAGTTGACCAATATGGTGTTTATGAAGATACTCCTCTATATTTTAATTTCATGTATGCACAATTTCTAGGTTTTGATGATGATGGAGTTAAGTTATACATTAGAGGTCATATTTCAGGGTTTGCTGTTTCTTATATCGTAACTGTATATGAACAAGAAAATAATTTAGTAGCTAAGATAATATAAAGTCAATAAAAAAGTCTTTAGGAATCCTCTTCCTTAAGACTTTTTTATTTAATGAAAATTCATAATTTATATTTGTAGTTCATAAAATTATTTATGAGTGAATTGATTAATTTATATGGATGGAATACTGTGATAAAAAAAGTTGATATTATTTCTGGATTTTTAGGAGCAGGAAAAACTCGTTTTATTAAAAAGTTAATAAATGATGATTTCTATGAAGATAAAATTGTTATTATTGAAAATGAATTTGGTGAAGTTAATATAGATAGCTCAATATTAAAGAAGTCTAAGGCTGTTATTAAAGAAATTACTGCTGGATGCATTTGTTGTGAAATTACAGGTTATTTTAAAGAAGCTCTTATGGAGTTAAATAAAAATTATGAATTTGAGTGTATAATTATTGAGCCTACAGGAATAGCTAAGCTGAGTGAAATAATTAAAACCTTTAAGGATGAAGATTTAAAAGCACTATGTAGTATTAATAATGTTATTACAATAGTTGATTGTTTAAAGTTTGATATGTATATGAATAATTTCAGAAGGTTCTATATAGATCAAATTAAATATGCGCAGCTAATTGTATTAAGTAGGATACAATTAGCTGATAAAAATACAGTTAATCATGTTAAGAATGAAATAATAAAGATTAATTCTAATGCAGAGATTTTAGATTGCATTTGGGATAAGACTAATTTAAAAGATAAAATCAATAGTACCTATATGCTTCAAAATTTTCCTATGAGTAAAATTGCCTTAAAAAATATCAAATCAGGTATTGGAAAGGTATCTACTAAAAAAGTAAATGAATCTTTTCAAAGCTTCACATTAAAGCTAAATAGAAAAATATCACCTGATGAATTGAGCAGTAAGTTTAAATTTATTGCTTCAAGTAAAAATTTTGGAACTATTCTTAGAGCTAAAGGGATAGTACAACTTTTAAATGGACAATATGGACAGTTTGATTTTTCCTTAAATGAATATAATATTGAAAAGATAGATTATAATGAGGAAAACATAATCTCCTTTATAGGAGTGAATATAAATAAGAAAGAATTAGAGTATTTCTTTAAATGAGGTATGATAATGAGAGCTGATTTAGAAATAGTATGTGGCTTTATAGAGGCTGGTAAAACAGCCTTTATAAATGCATTAAATGAATTAACAAAGATAAAGGATGAAGATACATTTATAATTTTAACAGAAGATGGACATAGCAAGATAGAAGAAAACTCAAAAGAATATAAAGTTATTTATTTTAACGATGATATATCTTTGATAGCCTCAAAGATTAAGGTAGCTATTTGTCAGTATAAACCTTACAAAATTATAATTGAGTATAATGGAACTTATACTATGGAAGAGTTTTATAAGACATATGCAGAGACTCTTAATAAGTATTGTAGATTAAAATGTGTATATTATATTATTAATGGAAGGACATTTTTATATTATTTTAAGAACTTATCGGAGTTATTTATACCATATATAGAAAATAGCAATTTAATATTGATAAATAATTGTAAAGAAATAACTAATAAAGAAATAGATGAAATATACCATATTATTTCTTCCATAAACTATAGTGGTCATATATTATTTAGTGATGATAATAGTGCTATACTTAATGAATTGAGAAAATCAAATCTGTTTTTAAATAATAAGTATAGGAAGATTAAGATGAATTTTCGTAAAAGGTTTAATTAATTAGTAAGAGATGGTGAATTAATGATTTTATTTAGACATTGGTGCTGGAGCTTTTTAGGTGTTGTTATTGAATCACTTCCATTTATAGTTATAGGAGCTATTATTTCAACAATTATACAGTTTTATATTTCAGAAGATATTATAAAAAGGATTGTTCCTAGAAGAAGAGGATTAGCTTTTCTTGTGGCTGCTTTTATAGGATTGGTTTTTCCAATGTGTGAATGTGCTATAGTACCAGTTGCTAGAAGTCTTATAAAGAAAGGTGTTCCTATTGGAATTACAATAACCTTCATGCTTTCAGTACCAATAGTAAATCCATTTGTTATTACATCAACATATTATGCATTTGAAGCTAACCTTACCATTGTATTAATAAGAGTTGTAGGAGGCATATTATGCTCCATTATTGTTGGAATGTTAATAACATATATTTTTAAAGATTCTACTATAGAAAGTATTATATCTGATGGATATCTTGATTTATCTTGTACCTGCTGCAGTAGCAATAAAAAGTATTATATATCAAAATTAGATAAGCTCATTACAATAGTATGTCAGGCTTCAAATGAATTTTTAAACATAAGCGTATATGTAATACTTGGAGCATTTATTTCAAGTATCTTTGGCAGTATTATAAACGAAGAAATTTTAAATGACTATACTTTTAACAATATACTAGCGGTGATAATAATGTTAGATATATCTTTTTTATTATCCCTATGCTCAGAAGCGGATGCTTTTGTTGGCAGTAAATTTCTAAATAATTTTGGAATTCCAGCAGTTAGTGCCTTTATGATACTAGGGCCAATGATGGATTTAAAGAATGCCATATTGACATTAGGCTTATTTAAAAGGAAATTTGCAACTATATTAATTATTACAATATTGCTGGTAGTTACAGCATTTTCTATCTGTCTTTCCTTTATAAGTTTATAGGAGGAATTATGAAAAGAATAAATTATGATGAATTAATTTTGTTTATGCTGCTAGTAATTTTAGATTTATTAATGATTGTCTTAATAGAAAGTGATGAAATACAAAATTTTATTAATGGACATATGCTTATATTTTTTAAAATTTCAGTTATAATTTTGGTTCTGTTTTCTATTTGTCAGTTTCCTAAAATTTTCACAATTCCAAGTAGGATTTATATTACTAATAAATTTTTCCCTTTAATATTCTTTGTAATAATTTTTCTTTTGTATTTTGCTTATGCTGATGATAAAGATGAAGTTATAAGTGATAGTTTCAATGATATTTTATTTATTACAGAAAATATTGATAATTATGAAGGAGATATGCTTTATTTTAAAGGATTTATATATCAAGATAAAGAAAATCCAGCCCAACTATATTTAGCTAGAGAAATGCTTACGTGCTGTCAATATGATTCAAGGATTATTAAGATTCCTCTTATAAATATGGATGAAACTATAAATGAAGATACTTGGATAATAGTATATGGAAAAGTAATTAATGATGATGGACTAAAACTTAAAGTAGCTTGTTATGAAAAATGTTCTGAGCCCAATGATAGATTTTTGAAAGAACACTAATGTCTGCTTGTTATTTTTACTTTAGCTTGCTATTATTAAAATTGAACTAAAATAAGTGAAGGGTGGATTTGTATGGAACTTCCAAAAATTAAAGTGGCTGATTTTGAAGGTCCATTTGATTTATTATTACATCTTATAAGGAAAAATAAAATGGATATATATAATATTGAGATATATAAAATTACTAATCAATATTTACGTTATTTAGATGAAATGAAGGAAATGGATTTAGAAATAACTTCTGAATTTATCGTAATTGCTGCAACTTTAATTGAAATAAAGTCTAAAAGTTTATTGCCAAAAGTTAAAGTTGAAGATGAAAATGAAGAGGATATTGAAAATAAGCTTAAGCTAAGGCTAATTGAATATAAGCAAATAAAGGCAGTGTCAAACTTCTTTAAAGAAAGACATATAAACTCTGGGGAAATATATAGTAAAAAGCCAGAAATTATTGAAGATGAAAAATCACCTAAGTCTAATGATGATATATTTAAGAATTTAACACTAATTGATTTATATAATATATATAATAATATTTTAGAAACATACCATAATAAACAAAACAATATCAATTTGGTACAGAGAAAGATATATACTGATAAGTATAAGGTAGAAGATAAAATGAAGGAGTTGTTAGATAGATTTAACAATACAAATATTATTGAGTTTAGAACTATTATTAAAGAAAGTGAATCAAAGTTAGAGATTGTTGTAACATTCTTAGCATTACTTGAATTAATTAAGTTAAGAGTTATTATTGCTTATCAAGAAGGTAATTTTAAAGAAATACTAATGAAAAGGAGAGTAGAACATGAGCAATATAGACATTAATCAATACGAATTTGCAGAAACTTCAAGAAAAAACAAAATAAAATCTGCTATTGAAGCAATGCTTTTTGTAGCTGGAGAGCCACTAAATATAAAAGATATTTATACCAACCTTGAGCTGGATAGAAAGACTACAAGGGAAATTTTAAATGAGATTACTGAAGAGTTTAAAGCTGAAAGTAGGGGGATAAAGCTTATTAATATAGATGATTCATATCAATTTGTTACTAAGCCAGAAAATTCAGAATTCATACAAAAGATGCTTAAAAAGAATAAGAGACAATCATTATCACAAGCTTCTATAGAAAGTTTAGCAATTGTGGCATATAAGCAACCTATAACTCGTGTTGATATTGATGAAATCAGAGGTGTAAAATCAGAATCTGCATTACAAAGATTATTAGAGCGTGATTTGATAAAGGATGTTGGAAGACTTGAAGTTCCAGGAAGACCTATATTATATGGAACGACAGATGAATTTTTAAGACAATTTGGTTTACAATCATTGAATGAATTGCCTTCTCTTGACTTATATGAAGATAGCGATGAAAATAATTCTTTAGAGTTATTAAGTTCAGCATTAGAAGAAATTGAAGAATAATGAAAGGAAGAATATATAATCTTCCTTTCATTATTTTTTATTTTCTTTTGTGGAATCTTTATTAAAGGTCTTAATGAAATCAAAAATTTGGGGTATATAATCAACTAATTTATCCATAGTGGAATCATGATCTACATTTAAAAGTCTAACGAAATCATCTTTAATAACTAAAAATGCCACTGGTTTTACACTTACTCCTGCACCAGATCCACCTCCAAATGGATATTCACTTTCTTCTGTAGTCAATTCCTTTTCACCAAATTCACTTCCACCAGAAGCAAATCCTAAGGTTACTTTTGATATTGGAATGATACATCCTCCATCTTGTAATTCAACTACATCTCCTACAACGGTATTCACATCAATCATATCCCGTAAATTTTCCATAGTACTTCTCATTAAATTTTCTAATTCATGCTTATTGGCCATATTATTTCCCCTTTATAGGACACCTCCTCGAATAGGTATATTACTTTTTTTTATTAAAAATAACATATATATAATTTTTGCAATATTTATAGTTAATATACACATAATTGATATATTGATAATGTACTTATCTTTAAAAATTGGGTTAAATTTATTATTAAAGTTCTTTATTTTAAAAAAGGATGATAATAATTTAAAGATAATTGGGTTTAATGAATTTAAAAGTCCATAAACTATAGCTGTCCCTGCAGCATCATTAACAGAAAAATCAATATTGCTACTAATGTTAAGATATGGCTTATAACTATTATTAGATAGATTCTTAAATAATAGTTTTATAGATAATTTTTTATATCTCAACTTTTCACGATACTTTTCTTTTGATTCTTCTTTTGCATTATCACTAGAATCATACTTTTTTACCTTATCATCCTTGATGAATTTATATATTACTCCGCCATCAGAAGAAAGCAAATTTATTTTATAAAATTTTATTTCATAAAAATCTTCTAAATATTTTATAGATATCTTTAAAGGAATTGGCATAAAAATCAAGAATAAAAGCAAAAATACAATTAATAAAACAATCATAGCACCTACTCCTAACATTGTTTTATATTATTTCCTTTATAAGAAAAATTATACTTAATATTTTTTCAAAAAAGATGAGTAAAAATATCTTTTTTGAAAAAACTATTGTCATAAATGGATTTTACTAGAGGGTGATTTTATGAAATTAACCAAAGTTATATATTGCATTTTGTTTTTTACTATATTTTCCTTTGATTTATTAATGAGTCCTGTATATTCGTTAAATATTGAAGAAGATGACTTAGAAGATGATGTGGTTAATATGGAAAAAGCTAATAACTTTGAAGGTAACAGATATTTAATAGACAATCTAAAGGTAGATGCAAGATGTGCTATTGCCATTGATGGTGAAACAAATCAAATTTTATTTGCACAAAATGCTTTTGAGATTGTTCCTATGGCAAGTACTACCAAAATAATGACTGCTTTAATTGCTATTAATTATGGTGATTTAGATAGAGAAGTTGTCATAAGTAAGAATGCAGCTAGTATAAGAGGATCTAAAGTAGGATATTCAGAAGGTGAAAATATAAAGATGAAAGAACTTATCTTTGGTCTTATGTTTAAATCAGGTAATGATGCTGCTATTGCTATTGCTGAAGATATAGGAGGATCTATCGAAGGGTTTTCGAAGATAATGAATGATTTTGCCAATAGTCTTGGAATAATGTGTTCTAACTATGAAAGTCCTCATGGGCTTGATAGCCAAAAACATTATTCTTCTGCTTATGATTTAGCTATACTAGCATCCAAAGCTATGAAAAATGAATTATTTAGAGAAATTTGTGGATCAAAGACTATCACAAAAGAAACTTATGGTTTTACCAGAGATTATCAAAATATCAATAAGATTTTGTGGAAGATTCCAAATGCGAATGGAGTAAAAACAGGTTATACAGGTCAAGCTGGTAAATGTTTAGTAACCTCTGTAAATCACGAAGGTAAAGACATAATAATAGTAGTATTGAATTGTGCTGACAGATGGAATCAAACTGAAAAAATATACAATCATGTATGTAGCAAATATATCTTTAAAAATGATTATACTAAAAATTTAGTTGAATCAATGGGGATGATAAAACTTGCATCAGTCTTAGAGGAAAATGATTTTGCTTATGGATTTAAAGAAAATGAAAAAATTGAAATTGAAGTATTTGCTCTTCTTGGGGATATACATAAAGGTGATACTTTAGGAAAGCTATCATTATATGATGAAGATAAAGAAACAACAAAAACAGGTTTTAAAGCATGCAAAGATATAAGAAAAGAATGTTTTGAAAAAATTATAAGTTGATAAAGAAAAAAATATAGTAATTTTATACTATATTTTTTTCTTTCTATATAGATTTTATAAGGTATAATAAGGTAAAATTATTTTAGTAAGCTATATAAAGGAGAGAAATATATATGAGTAAAATTAATAAACTTACTACATTAGCAGAAACAAAATTTTTAAATCTATATAATGCTGAATATAGTAACAAAGGTGGCAATATAAAAAACTGGATAATAGCTTCAAGAAAAGAAAAGGAAAATCTAGAAGGGGTTTATTTGAATAATAAAGAATTACAAGATGATGCAGTTTTAATAGTACCTTTTCATAAAGAAGAAGAAAAAATAGTAGTTATTAGACAATTTAGAGTGCCAATAAACTCTTACATATATGAAATGCCAGCAGGGCTTATAGATAAAGGAGAAAGTCCTCAAACAGCAATAACAAGAGAGTTAAAAGAAGAAACAGGGCTAGATGTTATAGAAATCCTAAAAAATACAGTTAAAGGACAATTATTTTTATCACCTGGTATGACTGACGAATCTGTTACTTCAGTTTTTTGTACTTGTGGAGGTACCATAAGTAAAGCATATATGGAAGAAGACGAAGATATTGAACCAATTTTATTATCACAAAAAGAAGCACAAGAACTTCTAATAAAAGATGTAAAATTTGATATAAAATGCTATATATATTTACAGGAATTTGCAAAATCAGGAAATAAAATGTTTAAGTAGAATAATTTTTTATAATTTATATTTACTAAGTAGGTATAAATATGTTATATTATAAAAAATTATTCTAAAATATTAACAAATGAAAATTAAAGGGGGAACAATATGAAAAAAACAGGTTATGGCCTATTTACGACCATTGCAATGATTATTGGGGTTGTAATAGGTTCAGGAATATTCTTTAAAAGTGATAATATCCTTGTAGCTACCAATGGAAGTATAGCATTAGGGGTATTAGTTTTTTGTATAGCAGCAATAGCAATAATATTTGGAAGTTTAACTATTTCAGAATTAGCAGCAAGAAACTCAGAAGCAGGAGGATTAATAGCATATGCAGAGCAATCATATAATAAATCAATTGCTTGTGCTTTTGGATGGTTCCAAACATTTTTATATTTTCCAACATTAATAGCTGTAGTAGCTTATGTTGCTGGGATTTACATATGTTTATTATTTGGAATTAATGGTTCATTAGAACTTCAGATACTAATTGGATTAATAGTAATAGTAATGATTTATATATTAAATGGGCTTTCATCAAAGTTAGGTGGGCTTTTCCAAAATGCATCTACAATAATAAAATTAATACCTTTAATTTTAATTGCAATTGCAGGTATTATTTTAGGTGAGCCATCATCAATAACATCAGTTGAATTAAGTAGTGCAGTAAAATCTACAGGATGGATTGCAGCTATTGCACCAATAGCATTTTCATTTGATGGTTGGATTGTTTCTACTACAATTGGACATGAAGTAAGAGATTCTAAAAGGAATTTACCAAAAGCTTTAATTATTGCACCAATTTCTATACTTATTGTTTATTTATTATATTTTGTAGGTATAAGTATTTATGTAGGACCTGAAACAATAATGAGTCTTGGCGATGCACATGTTGATTTAGCAGCTAATAATTTATTTGGTATGTGGGGTTCAAAAATTGTTTTAGTATTTGTAATAATATCTATAATAGGAACAGTTAATGGCTTAATAATGGGAATAATAAGATTACCATATTCATTAGCCATAAGAAATATGTTTCCTAAATCAGAAATATTTGCTAATGTTGACGAAAAGACTAAAATGCCAATTAATTCTACAGTAGTAAGTTTTATAATAAGTGTAAGTTGGCTTGCAGTACATTATTTTACTACAAAAACAGGATTACTTCCTAATTCTGATATATCAGAAATTTCAATTACCATGAGCTATGTATTATATGCTTTACTATATGTTAAGGTATTACAGCTTGGTATTAAAAAAGAAATTAAAAGTATAATTAGAGGTATTATAAATCCAATTCTTGCTTTATGCGGATCAGCAATAATACTATTGGGAAGTATAGGCAATAGTTTATTCTGGATATATGCAGTAATATGCTTAGGAATATTATTAAGTGCTGTTGTATTCTGGAGAAATGTAAGTAAAAATGAATTAAGTAATAATCTTAGTGAAAATATATAAGAGACTGCCATATGGCAGTCTTTTTTTAAAGTACAGGAAAGTATAAAATTTTCGATGGCTGAAAGTTATATGTTATCTAGCATTCAGCCTTTAAATATGTTAAATTTATTAATTATAAATTAGAGGTTTTTACATATGAAAAAAGGTAAAATAAAAATAATACTAGAAGATCACTGGCATGGGTTCTTAAAAATATATGAAAATAA
>NZ_JACOOQ010000009.1 GCF_014287815.1 Clostridium lentum | reverse complement strand
ATACGGAATAAAGTATTAATTAATAGGAAAAATATAGCATAGAACCGATGTTAGTTCTATGCCTTTTAGAATACTTAAAATTAAATTCCCGAAGGGAGCGTGGCGAAAGCCACTTTTTTACTAATTAAATATAATTTTATTGAGCTTTAGTCATCCATAGTCCATGAAGATTACAGTAAGCATAAACTTCTTGTAATTTTTCATCAGGACATAAAGCAAATTCAATAACAGGATCAGTATTAGCTTTTAAAAATTTACGTTGAGCACCTTGATTAGTAACTATATAAACCCAACCTATCATATGAGCTTCTTCCATAGGATGTTTAACGCTACCTACATCTACTTTTACAATATTTCCATTAATCTGAAATTGTGGAACGTGTTTTTCTTGTGCTGCATTTGTAGAATTAGCTACTAATTCCTTCATAGGTTTATTATCACAACATATTTCACAGCCATTAGTTGATATTATTTCTACTATATCTTTCTTATCTTCACTTATTAATAATTTATTTTTAAACATTATAAAACCTCCATAACTATTTTTTTTAGTATGTGCTGTAATTAAAAAAATTATTTATCTACAAAGATTTTAGGCTAAAATTGAATAAGAAGTTGTTTTATGTTATTATTTTATGCAAAGTTACTTAATTAATGATAAAAGGTTAGATAAAGTAAAATAAAATAAAAGCATTAAAATATTAGAGGTACATTATGAAAAATAATAAAAAATGTAAAAATAAATATAAACAGATTCTTATAGCTGTTTTTTCAGTAATTATAATTTGTGTGGTAGTCCTTGGAGCGGGATATATGTATATTAGAGCTAATATATATAAGAAAACAGAGCCTTTAACATCAGAACATTTACAAGCACCTGTTAAAACAAAAGAAGAAACTATTGGGTATACAGAAGTTGAGGGAATTACTAATGTATTATTAGTAGGCGTTGATGGAATTGATTTTGATGAAAAATATCAAAGATCAGATTCTATGATTATTGCTACTTTAGATAGTAATAAGGAGAAAGTAAAATTAACATCTCTATACAGGGATACATTAGTTTACATTCCTGGTTATGGAGAAGAAAAGATGAATTTAGCCTTTAGTTTAGGGGGACCTGAACTTGTGATGGAGACTATAAAGTATAATTTTGATGTAAATATAGAGAAATATATAATGATAAATTTTGCTGGTTTTGAAGCTATAATTGATCAAATAGGCGGAGTAGAAATTGATGTGAAGGAATATCAATTACATGAATTAAATAAATATATAGGTCAAGCTACTGGGGGAGGCGATTGCCCAGTGGAAAAAGCAGGTTTACAAATTTTAAATGGTAAACAGGCTTTATCTTATGCAAGAATAAGAAAAGGTGTTGGCGATGATTATGAAAGAACTGAAAGACAGAGGGAAGTACTTTTTAAAGTGGCAGAAAAATTACAAAAAACTGATGTTATTAAGTATTTTTCTATAGCAAATAAGATGTTAGATTATCTTAGAACTAATATAGAGATTATGGATGGTCTGAATATGGCGTATACTATTTCAAAATTTTCAAACTTAGAAACAGAACAATTAAGTATACCAGTGCAAGAACTTTGTGTTGATGAAGAAGTTAATGGAAATATGGCTTTAAGAATGGATAGATATGAAAATGCATTAATACTTAATAATTTTATTTTTAATGATACTTTACCTGATTTTATTTTAAATAGAAGCACTGAAAAAAATCAAAGTATTTATTATGAATATGAAGGATTTGGAGAGTAAAATTACGAATATTATAAAAAAGTAAGGAGTTATTATGATGAATAAAAAAATAAAAGAATTAAGCAATAATATTAAAATGCCAGCCATTGGATTTGGAACATATAAGTCAGGCAATGAGGATGAAACAGCAGAAATAGTTAGTTATGCTTTAAAAGTAGGATATAGGCAAATTGATACAGCTTCATTTTATGGCAATGAAATTGGCATTGGCAAAGGGATAAAAAATAGTGGAATTGATAGAGAGGAAATATTCATTGTAACAAAAATTTGGAATTATGACCATGGATATGAAAACACTATAAAAGCTTGTAATGAATCATTAAAGAAGTTACAAGTGGAGTATTTAGATTTATATCTTATACATTGGCCTAATGAATTAAATGCAGAAACATGGAGAGCTTTAGAATATCTTTATAAGTGCGGAAAAGTTAAAGCAATTGGTGTTTGTAATTTTAAAATAGGTCATTTAGAGGAGCTTAAGAAAACTGCACAAATAATGCCAATGGTAAATCAGATAGAAATACATCCATTAAGTAATAAAGAAGGAATGCTTCAGTATTGTCAAAATAATAATATACAATTAGTAGCTTGGAGTCCTATAATGAGAGGAAGAGTATTTTCCAATGAGTTAATTATAGGTCTGTCAGAGAAATATAAGAAAACAATAGCCCAAATAATTTTAAGATGGCATGTACAAAGAGGAGTTATTCCTATACCAAAATCATCAAATAAGGAAAGAATAAAAGAAAATTTAAATATATTTGACTTTGAAATTTCTAATGAAGATATGAAAATTATCAATTCTCTTAATGAAGGTGATAGTGTATCAGTGTCAGGAGTACCAGATAATACAACATATCTTAAATACTAGTCAATCAATGAAAACATTTATCTAAATTAGGTAGATGTTTTTTATTATGATAATAGTAAAAATATTATATTAATATTGGATTCATTTTTGAAGATATGAGAGCATATAATAGTATTTGAACTTACAATATAAGGAGCATTTTAATTAATAAATATTTATAAAAAAGAGTAAGTAATATAATAATAATTAGATTTAATTCTGAAGTAATAAGTAAAGTAATAAAAAATATTAAAAATTATACAATTTAGTGTAGGCTTAATAATTTTAAAGGGGAGAAAAAGATGATCGATGTGCATGTACATTTAGAAAATGGGCCATATACAAAGGAATGGTTAGATCAATTTGTTAACAAGGCCATTGAAAGAAAAATCAAAGAGGTATATTTTTTAGAGCATACTTTCGTTTTTAAGGAATTTTATTTTTTATATGATGAAATGAAGAATTATAATGCATATCAAAATAATTGGTATGGAAATAAAGTGAAAAAAGCACGTAATATTAATGAATATATTAAATTTGTGGAAGAGATGAAAAAATATAAGTTTCCAATAAAAATGAAATTTGGACTTGAAGTATGTTATTCACCAGAACATGAAGAACAAATAAAAGTATGGAAGGAAAAACTGCCATTAGATTTTATGGTTGGTGCAGTTCATTTTATTGATGGATGGGCATTTGGTCATAAGATGCAGAAGTGGAAATGTGAAGATTACGATATGAATAAGATATATAAACGCTATTTCCAGTTATTTATAGATTTAGCGAAATCTAAATTATTTGATGGATTGGCCCATCCAAATGCATTGCAATGTTTTGGTGCTTTTCCACCAGGTGGTTTTTATCCAATGTATGTAGAATTAGCAAAGCAGATTAAGGCTAATAATATGTATATAGAAGAAAGTAGTGGACTTTCTATTAATTATGGAAATATGCCCTTAGGTATGAACTATGATATGCTAGAGGCTATGAGAAAGGAAGGAGTAGAAATTTGTACAGCTTCTGATGCTCATAATCCTAAAGATTTAGGAAAATATATCAAGGAAATGGAAAAATATATTTTACTACGATAAAATTGAATACTTTTTATAAAGATGGCACTATTAGTATTTTCAGTGTTTGAATTTAATCTTGCAAATGTAATATTAATAGCTTTAAAAATTTTATAATAAGTATTTTTGATTTTAATATTTAATGGTATAATCATATTCTAGTCATTCCTTATGTGATGTATTTATGTTTTTTGTGAAATTATTATATCACATAAGGGATAACTTTATTTTTACAAATTTTGTTTATTCAATAACCTATAATGAAACAAAAAAGTTATTAGAATGCTTAAAATGAGGAGTTAATAGGATGAAATTTTATTTTGCACCACTAGAAGGTGTTACAGGATACATATATAGAAATACATATAATAAGTTTTTTGGCGAAGAAATAGATAAATATTTTACACCGTTTATAGTACCAACAATGAATTATTGTTTTACCTCAAAAGAATTAAATGATATTAAGCCTGAACACAATAAAAATATTAAGGTAATTCCTCAAATACTTACTAATAATGCAGATTATTTTTTAAGCACAACAGAAAAGTTAAATGAATTTGGTTATGATGAAATAAATTTAAACTTAGGATGTCCATCAGGAACTGTGGTTTCTAAGTTTAAGGGCTCAGGATTTTTAGCTAAAAGAGAAGAATTAGATATGTTTTTAGAAGAGATATTTTCAAAAACAAATTGTAAAATATCTTTAAAAACAAGAATAGGTAAAGATTCACCAAATGAATTTTATGAGCTTATTAAAATATTTAATAAGTATCCGTTAGAAGAGCTAATAATTCATCCAAGAATAAGACAAGACTTTTATAAAAATACTCCTAATATGGAGGTTTTTAAGGATGCAATAAAATTAAGCAAGAACACTTTAGTTTATAATGGTGATATTTTTTCAGTGGAAGATTTTAAGAAATTTAAGTCTGAATGTCCAAGTATTGATACAGTTATGCTAGGAAGAGGACTTATGGCTAATCCAGGACTTATAGGAGAAATAAAAGAAAAATCTATAGTACATAAGGATACTCTAAGAGCTTTTCATGATGAAATATATGCTAGATACAAAGAAGTTCTTTCTGGTGATAAAAATGCTTTATATAAAATGAAAGAGTTTTGGTTTTATATGATTCATAGCTTTGAAGACAGTGAAAAGTATGCTAAGCGTATAAGAAAGTCTAAAAGTGCGGCAGAATATGAAGGGATAATAGTGAGCCTATTTAATGAACTTGATATTTCAGGAGATAATGAAAGAGGATTTTCTCTAATAAAATAATTGAATTATATATAGCAAATATTAAATGATAAAAGAAGAAGGAAAGGTGAGAGCTATGAAAAGAGGAATTGGGGCATACATATCAGCAATATTAATTATATTAAATGGAGTTATATGTATTGTTAATCATCAGCAAATTTATAAATGGATTCCAAGCCTTTGTGGAGCTATATTATTGATAAAAGGAATAATAATGCTCATAGAAGGTATAAGAGCAAAGGAATATGCCACTTTAGAAGGAAAAAAAATTGAAAGGGCAATAGTTATTATTGCTATAGGTATAGGAATAATTATAAGACAAAGTGATGCATTATTTATTGTTGGTGTATTTTGGGGATTAGAAGGCTTAAATAAGGCAACTAATTATTTAAACGAAGGATTATACTATTTTACTAGGAAAGAAAAGTTTATTTTTCCAATGAGTAAAGCTATAATTGAATTTGTTTTATCTAGTATATTAATATTTGATCCATTTTCTAAGATAGCAGAACATGTAGTGATATTAGGTTTAGAACTGGTATTAGAAGGAGTATCTGAATTTGTAAATATTTATAAAGGAAAAGAAGAACTGTTAGCATAATATTTATTGAAAAGAAGCTTCCGTGGAAAGGAAGCTTCTTTTCAATATTTAAATAGAGTTTTGTTTTCTAAAGAATATATATAAAATTATTACTAATTTTCCTTTTTACCAAAAACTTTTTCTTGAAGAGCTTTACCAGTTGGTGTAATAGCACATCCACCTAAAGCAGTTTCTCTTAATTCTTCAGGTAAGCCTGTACCAACTTTGTACATAGCAGCAACAGCATCATCAAAAGGTATCTTTGAATTAACACCTGCCATAACCATATCAGCAGTACATAAAGCATTTATTGCACCAGAGACATTTCTCTTTGCACAAGGTATTTCAACAAGACCTGCAACAGGGTCACAAACTAATCCTAATACATTTTTAAAGATGATAGCAGCGGCATCTAAACTCATCTTTGGTGTTCCACCCATAAGTTCAACTACAGCACCTGAAGCCATAGCACCATTTACTTCTGAAGAAGAAATAGCCATAGCCATAGCCATAACAATTCCGTTACCCATTAATGAGTTTCCAGTATTGCAGTATTGTTGAAGACGGTAAGCATCTCCCCCTATAAGCCCGCTTAAAGAGTAAACCTTCTTTTCTCTACCAGCAGTAGCTGATTCTTTCATTGCATCAAGAGTTATTTTCATTTGAGCAAAAAGATCTTCACGAGAAACATTTTTAAGTTCCATTTCTTGACGAATAGCATATTCACTTAATGAAATTTGTTCAGCAGCACAGATTTCTAAAAGTTCTTTACCTGATCTAGCAATTTTCATTATTAATTACCTCCTAAAGAATTTATTAAAATAACACGGTTTACACCTTCAACTGCTTTGATTGCAGCTATTAATTCTTCTGATACATTGTTATCCTAGTCCACCACCGATAGATGAGCCAAGCACTTCCCAATTAATATCATCACAATCTGTCATAACGATTTTTACTGTATTAGGATGAACTTGTCCTAAATCTGCTGGTAAGAAGTGTACTTCTAATCCTTCTTTCTCAGCAATTAAAAGAGCATCTCTTAATCTTTCATCATCAGGCATCATTCCTAAGATACCAGCAACTAATGCACGGTCTGTCCCATGTCCTTTATAAGTTTCTTTAAAAGAACCATGAAGTAAGAATGTTACATCTTTAATAGGTTTGTTAACAATAGTTCTTGCTATTTTACCTAATCTAGCAGCACCAGCTGTATGTGAAGATGATGGACCAATCATAATTGGGCCTAAAACGTCAAATATTCCAATGTTAGCCATAGTGTTTATCCTTTCTTGTGTAAAAATTTAATATTTATTATAAATAAAAATCTAAGCTTTAGAATTTTCTAAAATTGTAATTGTTTTCCTTGGTAATTATGCAACAATCGACAAAGTATGTAAAATGTTTTAAATTTATAAAAATACTTGCTATGGAGTTAACTTCAAGTGATAGGATTAATTCATAAGGTATAGAATAAATTTTCAAGAAGTAATCTCATAGTTTATAATTAATATGAAAGAAAGGGAGGAAGTGTTTTGGAGGAGCAATATATTGAGTATATTTTAAAACAGTATTTTAATGATATAAATTATAGTGTAAAGGATGGAAATAGTGGTATGAATAATACCACCAAGTTTTTAGTTATAAATGAAGAAGAATATGTCTTGAGGATATATGAAAGTCATAATGATAAGAAAAAAGTAGGTTTTGAGCATAAGATATTAGAGGAATTAAATAGAAGAAATCTTTCTTTTGTTATACCTAATCCTAAAGTTAATTTTAAGGGCGATACAGTAGCTTTAAGTATTGATGGTAAATTAGCATCTCTTTCCAAAGCCATTAAAGGAAATAATCCTTATTTGAAAGATAAAAAACAATTTTATAGTCTTGGTAAGGCTGTAGGAGAAATAACTAGAGAATTATCTCAAGTAAAGATAGAAATACAATCTAGCTACCAGCCTTGCTATGAATTAGAAAAATCGTATCCTACATGCCCCTTAAAAGATGTAATAGATTTTTGTGATAATCCTCCTGAGGATTTTAAGAATGAAAGAGGTATTTTAGGGGGATTGAAAAAATATTTTATTGAATTTAAAGACATAATACCAATATTAAGAGAGCTTCCTCATCAGTTTATTCATGGTGATATTAATAGTTCTAATGTGCTAGAAGATGAAAAAAGAAATATTTGTGCAATTCTTGATTTTGAGTTTACTGCTAGAGATTTAAGATGTATGGATTTAGCCATATGCTTATCAGAAGCTATTGCCAATGATGAAGATGATAAAGTTAAATTTGATAATATAACAAACTTTATGACAGGATATAAGAAGTTTATCTCTTTAACTGATGATGAAATAAAAGTAATGCCATATTTGATTATGTTACGTAGGCTAGATGTGATTATTCATTTTTTAGTTAGATATAATGAAGGAATTAATAATAGCTATATCACTGCTGATAAAGTATTAAGAGAGCAGCTAATTAAAGGTAGACGCTTATGTAGATGGGTAGAAGAAAATACGAATCGTATAAGAGAAATTTTAAAATAAAATTGACTTATTAAAAAGTATTGAAAATTTTTGAAAATGGGCACTTTTTATAAAGATGACAACTATAATAATTTTAAGTATACTTTAAATATAGGTATAATTTATGGAGGGTGAAAGGTATTGCATATGATAGATAGAAAAGCAAAAGCTGCAGAGCTACATAGCAATAGATATACATGTTCACAAGCTGTTGCTTGTGCATTTTGTGATGTAGTTGATGTTGATGAAGAAACAATGAAAGTCATAGTAAGAAAATATAGTGGAGGAGCTTATAAGGTATGTGGAGCTGTAATGGGAGCATATGTTATAGCTAACTTTATAAAAGATAATAGAAATATGGAGGATCCAGCAGAGTGGAATGAAGATGATATTGAGTTGTTACAAGAAATAGAAAGGAGATTTAAAGAAAAAAACTCCACTGTAATGTGCAGGGAATTAAAAGGGATAGGGACTGGGATAGTATTACGTCCATGCAGAGGCTGTGTAGAAGATGCAGCAGAAATTCTTGAAGAAATTTTAGAGGAAAGAAGTTAAAAAATATGAGTACATGATGTTAAGGCATTATGTACTCATTTTATTTTTTAATTTCAATGCTAAGATGTTTCCAAACTGTTAAAATCATTGTTGAATAAGCAGCTATTCCCCCAATAAAATTAGAAATAGGTTCTGCTAAAAATACTCCATTTGTACTTAAATTAAATAATCTAGGAAGTAATATAGTAAGTGGAACCACAACTATTATTTTACGAAGTAGTGAAAAGAAAATTGCTTTTTTAGATTCCCCTAGAGCTACATAAGTTGATTGAGCTGACATTTGCAGGGACATCATAAAGAAACCAAAGAAATAAATATTCATACAATGAGTAGCCAAGGCAACTAAATTAGCTTCGTTATTAAATATCTTAATAAAAAATTGTGGAAAGATCATTAATATAAACCAAATAGAAGTAGTATAAATTATGCAGGCGATGGAACTAAATTTTATGGCGCTTTTAACTCGTATATATTTCTTGGCACCAAAGTTAAAGCCAAGAACAGGTTGAGATGCGCTGGTAATACCCTTCACTGGCATCATAACTATTTCTCTTATGGAATTAAGTACAGTCATAACTCCTACATATAAGTCACCACCGTAACTTTGAAGAGTAACATTGCAGACCATTTGAACAATACTATTAGTTATGGACATAATAAATCCTGATAAACCTAAGGTAATTATATTTTTAAAATGAATAATATTTATTTTAAAATATGCCTTTTTTAATTTTAGTATGGCATCATTGCTCCTTAAAAAGCGAAATACCCAAATGGCAGAGAGAAACTGTGAAAATATGGTGGCTAAAGCAGCTCCTTTTACGCCCATATGTAGTAGGAAGATGAAAATTGGGTCTAAGATTATATTAGTTATGGCACCTACCAAAATAGTCATCATACCAATGCGACCAAAACCTTGGGAATTAATAAAGCTATTCATACCTAAGCTGATCATTACAAAAACGCTACCTAACAGATAAATTGTTATATAATCATTAGCGTAAGAAAAGGTATTATCACTTGCACCAAGAAGATATAGTAGGGGCTTTTTAAAAATTAATATAACAATAGTAAGCATTAATCCAGTAATCAGTAATAAAGTAAAAGAATTACCCATAATTTCTTCTGCTTTTTCATTATTTCCTTTTCCACGTTCAATGGAACAAAGTGGAGCACCACCCATTCCGTATAAATTAGCAAAGGCCATTATTATGGTTATAATAGGAAAAGTTATTCCAACACCTGTGAGAGCTAAACTTGATGCATTAGGAATTCTTCCAATATACATCCTGTCAACAATATTATAAAGAATATTAATGAGCTGAGCTAAAGTCATAGGAACTGCTAATTTTAAAATATTTTTAGATACACTTCCTTTTGAAAAATCTTTACTTATAGACATGAAGAATACCTCCTAAAAACTTAATTTTATCATAAAATCAAGAAAAATAAAAATTTATAGGAGATATTAAGTAACTTAAAAAATTTAATATTAGTATTTTAGTCTTGCTCATACGATAATATAGTGCCGTTAATAGCATTTATATCATAATTATATTCTCTATTATTATAGTGAAATTCTACTTCATATATATGTATACCATCATCATAATCTTTAGATACTTTAATAAAAGTAACTTGATTATCTGTTAAGTTAGCATGTTGCAATGCTATATTTTTTGCCTCATCAGAACTTATTAAATTTTGTGTAGAAGAGCTTTGAGAATTTGAATAAGAAATAGTATTAGATGGATTATAGTATTCTGCATCATAGTCAAATTTTAATATTTCACCACTGTAAGCATTTATTTCATAATCGTATTCTGTATTATTATAGTAAAATTCAATTTCATATTTCTTAATACCATCATCATAATCTTGAGATACTTTAATAAAAGTAACTTGATTATCTGATAAGTTAGCATGTTGTAGTGCTATTTGTTTGGCTTCATCAGAACTAATCGTATTTTGAGTAGGTAAATTTTGATTAGTTGAATAAGGTATATTATTAGTATTTATAGTGTTGCTATTAGTATTTTCACTTGAATTATTTAATGAAGTTGTAGTACTTGATTCATATGAATTATTCAATCCAACTGTATTAGAGCAACCAACAAAACCTAAACAAGTACTAAGTATAATTGTAGATATAGTAATTTTTTTCATTGTTATTCACCTCTAAGTTAATTATATTATGAATAATTTATTTTTTTATAAAGTGCAGATTAAAATATAATTAAAAATTTTTAATATTTAATTATAATTAAATATTAAATAAAGCTATTGGTTTTAATTGTTCGTTTAATTATTTTATAAATTCGCGAAAAAATTATTTTTGATATTAAAAAAATAATATATAATAAAATTACGAAAATAAAATTATTTACCAATAAAGTGAAATATAAAATTTTAAAAATGTAAATAATTTAAAATTACAACTAGGGGGAAATTATGAATAAAGGAAAAATATCATGCATTTTAGCTGCTGCTATGATAACTACTCAATTTAGTCCAGTTGCAGCTTTTGCAGATAATAAAACTGAGTTGATAAGTAATGTTTCTGCTGAAGATTCATCAAATGAAACTAAATATGATAATACTCAATCTTTTGATGAAGAATCAGTAAATGACCAAAATAATGATGATGAATCAAAAGAAAATCAAGATTCTAATGAACGAGATGACAATAATTCAAATTCAGAGGAAGACTCAAAAGATAATTCATCAGAAAAAGATAATAATGAGCAAAAACCAAGTGATAGTATTGATTCAAATAAAAAGGTGAGTGTAACTGGTAAGTTAGAATTAGACATGAATTTTGCTATGCCAATAAAAAACACTGATAAAGCAAAAACAAATATAAAAGTTACTTTAATGAAAGATGATAAAGAAGTAGGCCAAGTTCAACTGGGGAATGATAATTTGCAAGGAACAATAGGGAATGTTAACTATACTCTTCAAGCATTAAATGGAAAGAGAATAGCAATTGAAAATGATGCTGAAGAATTAAATTTTTATCAATTAACATTTACTAACTTAGATTTAGGACAGTATTCTCTTAAAGTTGAAGGAGCAGGATATACTACAGCAAATGTTAGTAATATTGATATAACAAAATCATCAAAAAGAGTTAAGATAGGGACAAGCGATAATAGAATAGTACTATCTGATAATAATTCAGAGAATGAATCAGAAGCTAATGTTGAATATTATCCAGGTGTATTTTTAGCAGGAGATGTTAATGGAGTAAACTCTGTAACAAAAGAAGATTATGAAGCTGCTAAAGCAGAAATGAAAAATAAAACAAATACTACTACATATGACATAAATAGAGATTCAAAAGTTGACATAACAGATTTAACTTACATACATGGAAATATAGGAGCAACAGTTAAGACAGCAGAAGTAGTTGATACTGATCCAATTATAAATCCAGAAGCTGTAGATGTTAAGTTAGATGATACTAAAGTTTCTATAGGAGAAGGACAAGATATAAAGAATATTTTAGTAGGTGATGGTTCAAAAATATCATTATCAACAAAAACAGTTGATGGTGAAGAGGCTCCAGAAATATCTGAAGAAAATCCAATAAGTATTCCAATGAGTTTAGCAGGTTCAACAAGTGATTCAGAAATAGAAGCAGCGTCTTTAAGAACTGCTGCAGAAAATACTATAAACATGGAGCAAGTGGTGATAAAGGCACCTAGAAATACAAGACCAGCATCAGGAAGTGTTGTTATTGATGGTGTAGAATACAAATATGATGAAAGTAATGTAAAACAAAGTTTAGCTAGAACAGCTTCAGGTGAAGCAATGGATGAAATAGTTATTGACTTAGGAAAGCAAGTAGCCGTTAGTAAAATAACTATAAATGTTACTGGTAGTAGAAGTAATAAAAATTTAACAGAAATTGCAAAGGTTGAATTTTTAAATAATGTATATAAAGAATTACCAAAACCAAATATGAATATACCTGTAATTAATAGCTTTACAAGTTCAACTGCTGTTGGAAATGAAGCTATGACTATAGGATGGGATCACCAACCAAACGTAACAGGATATGAAATAAAAGTTGAAGAGCTTAACGAAAATGGAAATGTAGTTTCAACTAATCACTATAAAACAAGCGAAAATACATTAAACATAACTCAAGTAAAACCATATAGTGTTTATAGATTTAGTATTCAATCTCTAAATGGTAAGGATTGGGCAAGTGGATATAAAGATGAGCAAGATGATTATGATGCTAATGCAACAGGAGAAACAAATTTAGCAACTAATGTAAATGATAAAGATGGTAAACCAGATAATGTTGATAATAACTATATGCCACATGCATGGAATTCTACATCAGGTAATTTAGATACAAATTCAAAAGATGAAGTAGCAAATAAAAATTATTTTGGTGCGGATTCAATTGTTGAATTACAAGTTATACCAGAAACGGCACCGGAAGGTCCAGAAGGAATAACTGTTACTGGAACATATAAAGGCTTAAAAGTTAGTTGGAAAGCACATCAAAAAGCTAAAGACTATGATTTATATTATAGAAAAATTGGAACAGGTGCATGGATAAAGGCAAATGATCCAAATGATCCTAAATATGTAGATAGTAATACAACTAATGATGTACCAGATGGAGCTTATAACTTAAAACCTGAACAAAAAACTGATTCAAATGAATTAATAAGAGGTACAAGTTATGAAATAACTGGTCTTGAAGATCAAACAACATATGAAATTAAGATGACAGCAACAAATCATCATGGTACAGGTGGATTATCGAAAACTTATTTAGGAAAGACAACAGCAATAGTTCCACCTAAGTTTACAAACTATGGATTAATAAATACTGTTGAAGATGGTAAGGTTACTCATATAGAAAAAGTTACAGTAAAAGGAAGTGGTGCATTAGAACTTTCAAATAATGATGGTATGAGTATATTTGATAATGATTACTCAACTACATGGGTACTTAATGATTGGGATTCAGGAGTACATTATGGACAAAGAGCTCCAATAGTAACATTTGATAAGGAATATACATTTGATACTATAAGATTTGCTACAAAGTTAGAAAATACTTCTAAATACCCACTACCATGGCAAGCTAAATTAAGAGTATACTCAAATGATGATACAACATATAATAATCCAGTTGAAGTAATACAACTTAACGATATTAGAGTTTCTAGTAAAAGAGCAGAAAATGGAGTTAATTATGTAGAAGTAAAATTACCAAAGCCTGTAACAGCAAAGCAAGTTGAGCTTAATCTTGCAGGAGGACGTAATTTAAGTATATCAGAAATGAAATTCTATAATTATGATAGCTTAGAAGATGAGGTAAATGGATTATTTGCAGATGACTTAAAGCTTGTATTAAAAGATGAAGTAAATCAAGCGAAGATTGATGGACTTGTAGAAAGAGCTAAAGCTATAGATCCAGTTAGCTTAGAGTACCATCCAAATCAAAAAAATATTTTAGATGAATTAGAAATAGCACAAAAGATTTTAGATGATGTAAATTTAAATAAAGAAGTGTTAACTATTGATGGAAGTATACTTGATTTTTCACCAAATTTAGGTCAAGCAAATGCATGGCAATCATTGGGGGTTGTTGCTAAACCAGGTGAAACTATAAATATTTATGTAGGAACTGAAGAAGGACGAGCACACACCAAATATGAAGTATTATTTACTCAAAACTATGCAGAAAGTGGAACATGGAACTTAGGAACTGTACAAATTGGAAATGGTAAAAATGAAGTAACTGTACCAAGTGGTAAGTTTAATATGGATGTTGAAAAAGGTGGAAATGTATATATAAGACCTGTTTCAGGATGGTATGAACAACAAAAAATAAATGTGCGTGTAAGTGGTGGAAGTAAGATTCCGCATTTAAATGTAAATAATATAATAACTGATAGTAACAAACAAGAAGAAGCTAAGAATTTAATAAGAGAATACATAAGAAATCTTAAATTATATGTATCTGATTTACCAAGTCTTTACCCAACAGTAGAAGATAAGGAAAATAATCAATACAAATATGATGAAAAGACAGCTGTATTAAATAGTACAGAAATTGAAAGTGAAAGAGTAATGTTAACTCTTAGCGCAACAGAAGTTTTAACAGGTATTACACAAGGACTTAATGGAGATGAAAATGCTGAAGTTGACAGATTATATGATGCACTTTTAGCTTGGGAACAACTTATGGAAATTTCATATTCATTAAAAGGTGTAACAGAAACAGCTATTGACTTTAATAATAATGGAAGAATAGATAATAATAAATCTGATACTGCTAGTTTAATTGATGGATTAACAGAACAAGAATACTTTAACAAACATAGAGCTCCAAGAAGCCGTATAAATATAAAATATCAAAGAATGTTTACAGGAGCATTTATGTATGCATCTTCTCATCATGTTGGAATAGATGCAGGCTCTGGTATTGGATTAGTACAAGGTGTACCATTTAAATTTAATGCTACAGGAAATATAACTAATCCTAATGAAGGTAGTTTATATGGATGGGGTATATCTCATGAAATTGGACATACTCAAGATGTAGCAGGATTAACTCAAGCTGAAGTTACAAATAATATTTTAGGGTTAATTGTACAAACATTTAATGGAAATGCAAATTCAAGACTTGAAAATGGAACTTATACTACAATGTATGACAAAGTAACATCAGGTAGTGTTGGAGCAACCAGTGATATAGGTGCAAAACTAGGAATGTATTGGCAATTACATTTAGCATATGATAATAATGAAACTTATAAAATGCTAGAAAATAATAAAGATACAGATCCAAATAATGATTCATTCTATGCTAAGTTATATAGAGCTAATAGAATGAAAGCAGCAGCACCAAAGGAAGAAGGATATGATGCAGTAGAACAAACATTTATCATGAGAGCTTCTGATGCAGCACAAAAGGATTTAAGAGAGTTCTTTGAGAAGTGGGGAATATTAGCAAGCCCTAATACTAATAAGTATTTAGATGAAATGAAGTATGAAAAAGAAACAAGAGCTATATACTACTTAAATGATGAAGCAAGAAGAAGAAGATTAGATACATCTAATACTGAAACTATGACTAATGACACAGCAGTAGTAGCAAACTTTGGAACAGATAATGAAGGAAATCAAATTACTTCTAAATCTTACTTAAATCAAAAGGAAGTTCCATTAAACTTAAGTGTAACAAAAGATTCAGATAAGATTTTAGGATATGAAATTATAAGAAAAGAATCAACAGCAACAGGTATTGTGGAATCGCCAGTAGGTTTTGTTGAAAGAGACAGAACAAGTGAATCAGGGGTAACAACTTATGTTGATTCAATAGATACATTAAATAATAGAGTTGTAGCATATAAGGTTGTTGCTTATGACTATGATTTAAATAAAACTGAAGAAACAGTTATAGGAGAACTTAAAATAGCTCACAATGGAAGTATTTCTGAAACTGATTGGGTATTAAGTACTAATACAACTAATGATGAAGATGAAAGAGATGAACATAGTGGTCATGGAACAATGCAACATGGTGTAATAAAGAGAATCAATGACAATAATACAGATACAGTGTTCCAAGGTATGAAAGATGGAAGAGAAGATCCATATGTAATTATTGATTTAAATAAAAATAATTCATTAGTAGGTTTAACTTACACAGCACCACAAAATACTGCTAAGAAATTCTCATTTAGAAATCTATTCAGTAGAAATACAGAAAAAGTATATACACCTATATCAAAATATGAAGTGTATACAAGTTTAGATGGAAATAGATGGACATTAGCAAGCAGTGGAACATTTGACAACACTAAGACTACTCAAACAGTATATTTTAGCGAAGATGGTAAAACAGAAGCACAACAACTTTGGTCATATGATGCAAGATATGTTAAATTAGTTGCTAAAGGAAATTCTGAAATATCAATAGCAGAGTTAGATTTATTAACGGCTGCTGGTGATAATATAGAAATTGGAACAGATAATAATGAACAATTATCTAAAAATGGAATTGGTAGATTAAAATCTGATTATGAATATGAATCTGGCAAAGTTATTCCAAAGGGGTCTATAATTGTAACAGGTGAGTATAGAGGAAATCCTGCATTTAATATACCTTTAGTATTAAATGAAAATGATGAAAACTTTGCAATAAAAGCAAATACTATACTTTTAGCTACATTACCAGAAAATTCAGAGCTTTCAGAAGTGGCAAAAGGAACTTGGATTTATTGGATAGAACCTAATAATCAAGGAAAAGTAGAGAGCGATAAAGGTCAGGTAGATAATATAGAAGGAACTTCAATTAAAGCTGAACTTTACAGATACAATAAATTAGATAATAATGGAGCACCAGTAGGTCAAAGATTAGTAAGTGATACGTTCTTATATGAATTACCAAGTGATTTAAACACATTACCTGAAATAGAGTTTAATAGTTCTAATGCAAGAGCAATTAAAAATGAAAATACAACAGTAATGGAAATAAATGGTGAATTAATGAACAAAGCATTTGAAAATAGATAATAGTAATGGGGGAATAACTTATGAAGAGAGCAAGGACAAGAGTTAAAGTTGCAATTGCCTCAGCATTAGCTATATCTTCGACGGCGGCAGTTATATATGCCGCTCCGGAGATAATGAAGGCAGCTACTTACAGAGCTTCAGAAGAAGCTGTATATCTTGATGTTGAAAAGTTAACTAGTAATACAGTAAAGGTATCTTTAGATAATATTCAAGATATAGCTAAATCTATGCAATTTAGTATTAAGCTAGATGGAAATGTAAAGATAAAATCTAATGAAGATGGAACATATAAAATAGCTGATTTACTTACAAAAACAGTAGAGGCAAAAACTAGTGAAAGTGAAAAGCCATCTAAGAATAGCATATTTACAGATTATACATATAACGAAGCAGACAATACTTTAAATGTTATTATTACATCAGATAGTGCATTACCTAAAACAGGAAATAAAGTAGAATTATTTACATTAGAAATAGAAGCAAAGGATTCTAATAACAGAACATATAATATAATTCCTAATACTAATGAATTATTCAAATATGTTGCAAAAGATAATACAGAATATTCTAATTTAGCAGTTAATTATAATGAAAAATCCTTAAGTTTAAATACAGCACCAAAAGTAACAGTAGAAAAAGATGTTATAGATATATATGATGGTGACAAATTAGTATTTAATGAAATAGAAGGATTAAAAAAGACAGACAAAGATAATGATGAAGTCACTTTAGAAGTAAGAGATATTACTAATGTAACTGACGAAAGTAAAGAAGATACTCAACCACTTATAACAGAATTTACTTCGGAAGAAGTTGGAACACATACATTTAAAGTTTATGCTGTTGATAGTATGGGTGAAAAATCAGAGCCTATTAAATTAATGGTAAATGTAAAGTATAATACAGAACTTGAAAAACCAACAATTACAGGAGCTGAAAAAGTTGAAATTGAAAGTGGAACAGTATTTAATTTATTACAAGGAGTAACTGCAACAGATGCTAAAGGAAGAAATCTTCAAGTAAATGTAACTGGAGATTTAAACTTAAATCCAGAAGAAGATACAAAATATACATTAACATATTCTGCAACTGATAAGTATGGAAAAACTACTGAAGTACAAAGAGAAGTATCTGTTAAAGTTAATAAGGCACCAGTAATTAATGGGGCAGATAATAAGGTTATTAATATAGGAGAAAGCTTTAATCCAAAAGCAGGAGTAACTGTTACTGATGATAGAGATGAAAATTTAACTTCACAATTATCTATAGATGGAAAAGTAAATACTGCAGTACCAGGTGAATATAAATTAAATTATTCTGTAACTGACTCAGGAAACAAAACTACTAAGCTTCAAAGAACAGTAAGAGTTAATAGAGCACCAATAGTATCAGGGAATGATAGTGCTATTGTTATAAAGAGTGGAACAGTAGTAACAGAAGAAATGATTTTAGGTGGAATTAATATAACTGATGAAACAAGTTACACAACAAGTGTTACAGTTCCAGAGATAAATGGAGAAGGTAGATATGATGCTGAAATCAAAGTAATAGATGCAGATAATGCAGTAACTACAGTTACAAGAAAGATTGTTGTTAGTAATGGAAGTACAGCAGAATTACCTAATAGTGGACAAGGTTCATCAAAGGAAGAATCAATAGCTGTACAAGTTATAGATGCTGATGGAATAACTTCATTAAATGAAAAATTAAGTAAAGCAACTAAAGATTATAAGATAACTAGCACTAAGAAAGAGTTTTCAAATTATGTTCAATATAGCTTTGAAATGACTAAAAAGGAAGCTGTATTTAGAAATTCTGGAACAGTATATTTAGAAGTAAGAGTTCCTAAAGAGATTGATAATAGTACAGGTGGAATTGTTATTACAGAATATGTTGAAATATTAGCAACAAATGTTACTATAAACAATAAAGAAAACTTAAATCATTATATAAAGAGTGATGATGAAATTGAATTAACTGCAACAGTTACACCTGATAATGCAACTAATAAAGAAATAGAATGGAATAGTTCTAATGAAGAAGTTATTGCAATTGAAAAAACTGAAAATGGTGTTAAGTTAGTAGCAAAAGGATATGGTATTGCAACTGTTACAGTAAGTGCAGTTGATGGTAGTGGAGCATTTGATGAATTTACATTTAGTGTATCACATGACTTCAAGGAGTTACCAGAGGATATAACTGTAGTTGGTGGAGAAGGAACAGAAGAATCACCAGTAATATATAAAACAGAAAATATTGATTCATTAAAGGAACTATTAAATCTTGCAAAAGACGAATATAAAGTTATGCTACAAGATAAAGAAACTATAAGTGAAAGTGAAATTGAATATAAATTAGTTTTAAAAGAGAAGAGTAGCTTATTTAAATTATTAAGAACTGCTAATATTGATGAAGAGTCACATTATATTTCAGTAAGAGTGCCAAATAGTGATGAATTTGAAAATGAAATTTATAAGTTAACTAAAAATGATATAAAGGCACCAACTCTTATTTATGATGGTGCATCACAATTGATAGTTGAAAATGGTTCTAAATTTAAAATGCCAGATGTAAAGGCAAAGGATAATTTAGATAAAAATGTTACTGTAACACATGTAATAAAAGATGAAAGTGGTAAAGTTGTAAAAGATATAGATTCAAATGTAGAAGGATTATACACAATAACATATAGTGCAACTGATTCAAGTGGTAATAAATCATCAGAATTGATTGTTAAAGTTAAAGTATTAGAAGCTGATAAGGAAGCACCAGTATTTGAGTATAATGGTGATAAAATTATAGTTTTAGAAAATGGAAGTGAATATGTAGAGCCTGAAGTAACAGCATATGATAATGTTGAAGGTAATGTAGCAGTAACAAAGATAATAACTAAAGACGATGAAGTTGTAGAAAGTATAAATACAACTATATCTGGAAAATATAAAGTTGTATATACTGCTTCTGATAGTGCTGGAAATACAGCTACATTAGAGATAATAGTAGTTGTAAAGGAAGCTCAGAATAATACAACACCAGATGTACCAGAAACTCCAGAGAAACCAGATCAAAAGCCTGAAATACCGGATGTACCAGCTCAAAAGCCTGAAACGCCAGATGTACCAGAGCAAAAACCAGAAACTCCAGAGAAACCACAGGATAAAGAAGCTCCAATATTTGATTATTCTGGTAAAACAGAAGTAATACTAGAAAATGGAGAAAAATATGAAATTCCTGAAATAAAGGCAAATGATAATATAGATGGTGAAGTTGAAGTTATAAAGGTTATAAGAAAATATGATTCTAATGAAATTGTTGAATCAATAGACACTAACATTGCAGGAAAGTATACTATAACTTATGAAGCTGTAGATAATAGTGGAAATAAATCTAATTTAGTTATAACAGTAACTGTTAAAGCTAAAATGATAGCTGATAATATAGAGTTAGGTAATGGGAAAGGTACTTTAGAGTCTCCAAAAGAAATAAATGTATTAGAAACTTCTAGTGTAGAAAATATAAATAAATTAATTGAAAACATTAAAGAAGGTTATAATTTTAAATTTGTAGATGAACCAAAAGAAGATGGTGAAAATATTATCTTCAAAATAAAATTACAAAAGAAAATGTCATTTATAAGAGCTTTATTTAATAAAACATCAGATGAAAATTATATAGAAATAAAGGTTCCAAAGAATAATGTAGAAGTAGTAACTGTATTAAAAGATTTATATAAATCTACAAATGAACCTGAAGTTCCAGAAGTAAAACCTGAAGTAAAACCTGAAGTAAAACCTGAAGTGAAACCAGATCAAAAGCCTGAAACACCGGATGTGCCAGAAGAAAAACCAGAAACTCCAGAGAAACCACAGGATAAAGAAGCTCCAATATTTGATTATGCTGGTAAAACAGAAGTAATACTAGAAAATGGAGAAAAATATGAAATTCCTGAAATAAAGGCAAATGATAATATAGATGGTGAAGTTGAAGTTATAAAGGTTATAAGAAAATATGATTCTAATGAAATTGTTGAATCAATAGATACTAACATTGCAGGAAAGTATACTATAACTTATGAAGCTGTAGATAATAGTGGAAATAAATCTAATTTAGTTATAACAGTAACTGTTAAAGCTAAAATGATAGCTGATAATATAGAATTAGGTAATGGGGAAGGTACTTTAGAGTCTCCAAAAGAAATAAATGTATTAGAAACTTCTAGTGTAGAAAATATAAATAAATTAATTGAAAACATTAAAGAAGATTATAATTTTAAATTTGTAGATGAACCAAAAGAAGATGGTGAAAATATTATCTTCAAAATAAAATTACAAGAGAAAATATCATTTATAAGAGCTTTATTTAATAAAACATCAGATGAAAATTATATAGAAATAAAGGTTCCAAAGAATAATGTAGAAGTAGTAACTGTATTAAAAGATTTATATAAATCTACAAATGAACCTGAAGTTCCAGAAGTAAAACCTGAAGTAAAACCTGAAACTCCTGAAGTAAAACCTGAAACTCCAGAAGTAAAACCTGAAACTCCAGAAGAGAAGCCTGATACATCAGATAAAAAAGAAATACCAGTTAGTGTAGAATCTTCAGAAAAAAATAATAAGGAAGATGATAAATCAATACCTAAAACAGGAGGAGTTAATTCTCTTGGAATAATAGGACTTGGATCTACTATTTTAACTTTAGGTGGATTATTAACATTCAAAAAGAAGAGGAAAAAATAAATAAAATCATTTATAAATTGATTAAGTAAAGATAGTTTTGCTGATTATATAAATTAGCAAAACTATCTTTTTGTAATTTATAATAAAGAAAAAAAGATAGTTTTCGATAAATATTTTAGAAGAGATTTTAATTATTAATATAGTATAAAGGAGGAAATAATTCTATGAATAAAAAAATTAATAGAATTATTATAGGGATATTTTTATTTTTAGGTGCTTTATATATTGGTGGTTCATTAAGCCAGTATGCAGTTGGAGATAGAAGTAAAGAATTTTTATTATTAATTACTGGGAGTATAATAATAACAAATTTAGTAGCTATTATAGAATATAAGAGAAATAAATTGAGTAAAACTATTCCGTGGATATATTCAATTATATATTGTATTATATACTCAATAACATTATTAACAACCAAAACTGTAGTAACATATGTAATTGCATTTGTTTATATAATCTCTATAATTTTATGTAAAAATGTAAAATTAATAAGATTTATGTGTACATGGTGTTCTATTACAATAGCAATATATGTATATATGTTAATTTCGCAAGGAAATACCAGTGAGTCTATTATAGTAATTGCAAGTGTTATTGGGTTTATACCTGTAAGTTTATTTGTAACAAGCAGTTTAAAAACTTCTGAGGAAATTACAGCAAAAACATTAGAGGAAATAAGTAATAAAAATTTACAACAACAACAATTAATAGATGATATGAAAAAAATAGTTGAAATATTATCAGAAAATTTTATATCACTAAATGAAATTATGAATGATTTTAATAATAGCAATGTAGAATTAAATAAATCATTTTTAGAAATAAAATCAAGTTCATCAAAAACTGTATTGGAAATAGAAGAGGAAAGTTCTTTAATAGAAGATATTAAAAATAAAATTGAAGATGCAACTAAAGCAAGTGAAAATGTAGAAGATTATTCAACGGATGCAGATAATGCTATTAATACAGGAATACAAAAGGTTAAAACATTACTAGAAACAAGTAAATTTGTTAATGAGAAAAACAATTTAGTAAATGAATCTATGAAAAATTTAGAAAATAAATTTTCTAATATAGCAAATATAACAGAAATTATATCTAGTATAGCAGAGCAAACCAATCTTTTATCTTTAAATGCATCAATAGAAGCTGCTAGAGTAGGAGAAGTAGGAAAAGGGTTTTCAGTTGTAGCAACAGAAATTAAGAAATTAGCAGAAGAAAGTAAGACTAATGCAGAAAATATAGAGCGTATCTTAGCAGAATTAAAGAATGAAACTCAGGTATCAGTTATGCAAGTTGAAAATTTATTAAAAGAAAGTATAAAACAACAAGAGTTGGTTTATGACACAAATGATGCATTTAACAAAATTCAAGATAATATGAATACTGTTAAAGGTGAAATAAATGTAGTAACCAATATGATGAGATTGGTATTAAATAATAGTGAAAAAGTATGTGATAGTATTTCAAATATTTCTATATTATCAAAAGAAACTATGGATAATTCAGAGTATACTGCTTCAATATCTAATAAAAATTCAGAAAAGTTAGAAGAAGTTAAAGAAATTTTTATGTCTCTAGAAAAGACTGTTAATGAAATAGAAAAATATATTTAGAATTAATAAAAGAAGCTTCCAATAAGTAATTATAGGGAGTTTCTTTTTTAAATTTAAATAAGGTTATGGTACTTAAGAGTATTGAAAATCTCATCTTTATCAAAAATAATTTAATTTTTGCAATTAAAGAGTCAATAGATAATATAATGAATAAATAGCAATAACAATGGAGGAACATATGGTACAACTAATGTTATGTTGTGGTTTGATACTTCTTATATGTATTACTTCTAGTAAGGTTTTATACAAGTTTGGAGTGCCTCTTCTTTTGATTTTTATATTTTTAGGCATGATATTTGGAATAATAGGAATTGACTTTAGTGACTTTCAACTAACTGGAGAAATTGCATCAATAGCTTTAGTTTTTATAATGTTTTATGGTGGTTTTGGAACTAATTGGAGTATGGCTAGACCAAAGGCAGTACCTTCTATTTTAATGTCTACTTTAGGAACTATCATAACTTTTTTTATTACAGGATTGTTTGTATATTTAATATTTAAAATATCTTTATTAGAATCTTTACTTATAGGTGCAGTGGTGAGTTCCACCGATGCAGCATCAGTTTTTACTATACTTAGATCACAAAAATTAAATTTGGAAGGTTCTTTAGCATCGCTTTTGGAAGTAGAAAGTGGTAGTAATGATCCAGTAGCTTATATGTTAACTTTGATTATTCTTACTATAATGGGGAACGGTACAGTAATGCAGCTTATACCAATGATAGTAAGTCAGATAGTTTTTGGAATTATTGTAGGAGCTGTGATAGCAATAGCTTCTATATATTTAATTAGGCATGCAAATTTTGAAATAGAAAGCTTTTACATTATTTTTATCATAGCTATAGCTATAATTTCATATTCATTGAGTGAATGGATGGGAGGGAATGGATATTTAAGTGTTTACATCAGTGGAATAATTATTGGTAATAGTAAGATACCTCATAAGAAGACTTTGGTACACTTTTTAGATGGTGTATCTTGGATTATGCAAATAATATTATTTTTTATTTTAGGACTTTTATCAAGTCCCATAGAACTACCTAAAGTAATAGGAAAGTCAGTGGTGATTTCTCTTGTTATAATTTTTATAGCAAGGCCAATATCAGTTTTTTTAGTGCTTAGAAGGTTTGAGTTTAATACTAGGGAAAAGCTATTTATATCATGGGTAGGTCTTAGAGGTGCAGCATCTATAGTTTTTTCCATATTTGCTTTAAATTATGAGGTTAATATAAATAATGATATATATCATATTATATTTTTTATTGCTTTGATGTCTGTTGGAGTTCAAGGAACTTTGATACCTATAATAGCAAGGCGTTTAGAACTTTTAGATAATAACAAACCTGTATTAAAGACATTTAATGATTATGTTGAAGAGAAAAATACAAAGGTTATGGAATTAAAAGTTGATGTGGGCTGTAATCTTATAAATAAAAGTATAATTGATGCTAATATTCCAGAAGAAATACTTATAGCTATGATAAAAAGAGAAGGTGAAATAATAATTCCTAAAGGATCTTCTATAATAAAGGAAGGCGATGTATTGGTGGCAGTTGGTAATTGTTTAGATGAGGACTTTTATAAAGTTATAAAGGCTAAATAGTAAATTTTTAAATAAAACAAAAAAAGAAGTTCAAAATTGAACTTCTTTTTGGTGCTGAAGACCGGAATCGAACCGGTACGGTATCGCTACCGCAGGATTTTAAGTCCTGTGCGTCTGCCTGTTCCGCCACTTCAGCAAGAACAATGTCAGTATAATATAAAAAGCTTATATGGTCAACACTTTTTTACAAAATAGTTATAAAAATTATTTATAGTATAAGTTTATATTATAATTTAATATGATAAAATTAATAAATAAAGTAAATAAGTAAAAGGGTGGTGATTAAAAGTATGAATATTATTTTTGAAGTTTTAAATAAATACTATGGATATACTTCATTTAAAGAAGGACAGTATGAAATAATAAGCAATATATTAAAAGGTAGAGATAGTTTTTGTATATTACCTACTGGGGGAGGAAAATCAATTTGTTATCAGATACCTGCAATGATATTTAAAGGAATAACAATAGTAGTATCACCACTTATATCATTGATGAAGGATCAGGTGGACAGTTTAAATGAAAATGGTATTGTAGCAGAGTATATTAATAGTACTCAAAGCTTAAATGATATAAATGACATAATAAAAAAATGTTATGAAGGAAAAGTTAAATTATTATACATAGCACCTGAAAGATTAGAAAATGATTTTTTTAAAAGAAAATTAAAAAATCTTAATATAAGTCAAATAGCTATAGATGAAGCTCATTGTGTATCAATGTGGGGACATGATTTTAGAAAAAGTTATAGAGAAATAGCACAGTTTATTAATGAATTTGATAAAAGACCAGTAATAACAGCATTTACTGCTACAGCTACAGAGGTGGTGAGAAAAGATGTGCTTGAATTATTAGGGCTTAGCAATCCTTATATTTATATTGGTGGTTTTGATAGGGAAAATTTAAATATACACTTATATATAGAAGAAGATAAGCTAGAATTTGTTAAAGATATAATTAGAGAAGAAGATAGCTCAGGAATAATATATTGTGTAACAAGAAAAGAAGTAGAAGGGCTCTATAATTACCTAAAAGATTTAGGCTATATAGTAGGAAAATATCATGGCGGTCTTAAAGATGAAGAAAAAGAATATTATCAAGAAGAATTTCTTAAGGAAAATATCAATTTAATGATAGCTACTAATGCATTTGGTATGGGAATTGATAAATCAAATGTAAGGTATGTTATACATTTTACCATGCCAAAGAATATAGAAAGTTATTATCAGGAAATAGGAAGAGCCGGACGTGATGGAGAAAATGCCAATTGCTATCTTTTATATAATAGAAGTGATGTGCGTACTTTAGAATATCTTATATATACGACATCGTCTTTAAATAGGAAAGAAATAGAGATAAGAAAGTTACAAGAAATGATAAATTTATGTGAAAGCAAAGGGTGCTTAAGGTATTTTATCTTAAACTATTTTGGTGAAAAAAATGCAAGGAATTATTGCAATAGCTGTAGCAATTGTTTAAAAGATGAAGAAATTCGTGATTATACCATAGAAGCACAAAAAATATTATCTTGTGTATATAGAAGCAGAGAAAAATATGGAATTGCTGTGTTGGTAGATGTTTTAAGAGGGATGACAGGACCTAAGATAGTTAATGATAAATTAAATCAATTGACCACTTATGGAATAATGAAAGAGTACAGTAGCAGATTTATTAAGGATATAATAAAGACATTGATAGATTTTGGTTATGTGGATTTAAAAGAAGGTACATATTCTATGCTTAAGCTAAATAAGAAGTCATTGAAAATATTAAAATCTGAAATGAAGGTTTTATTTAAGCTAAATGAAAGCGAAGAAGAAGTAATGTTAAATAAAGATTTATTTAATGTGTTAAGGAATTGGAGAAAGGATAAAGCTCTTAAAGAAGGAATTAAACCATATATAATATTTTCAGATGCTACTTTAATTCAAATAAGTAATATATTACCTAAGAATAAGGAAGAGCTTCTTGGTATAAGAGGAATGGGAGAAAAGAAATATGAAAAATTTGGAGAGGAACTATTAGATATAATAAATAATTATAAGTAGAAATCCATGTATGGCTCGCAACTAATATAGGTTGTGAGCCAATATTATAATATTACAAAAATTTTATATTAAATGTTTTTAATACTGTTGAAATAGGATTGAAAATACTATAGGAGGTGCTACTAGTAACGATATTATATATTTTGACACTAAAATCATTATTGGTCATAATATTACTCCTTATCATTTGTTAAAGAAAATAGCATAATATATACTACTAGGTTATTTTTAAAATTTGATATTAAATGAATAAATAATGGCATAAAAGGAAATAGTGGTAATTATAGAAAATAATATTAAGGAGGTAGTATGTTTAAAAAATTTTTAATAGGTATATTATTACTATGCATTAATCTTGTAGGTTGCTTAGAAAGTAAAGCAGTTAATTCTAACAATGTAGAGGAAAGCTATAAAAGTGAGAAATTAATAGAACTTTATGTACCAGATGATAATATTTCAAAATGGGTAGTTGAAGAGAAAAATGTAGATATTTCAGAATTAAAAAATGTTATTACAGCATTAAAAGATACTGAAAAATGTTGTATACCAAAAGAAACAGAAGTTAATTCAATAAAAATAGAGAATAAAATAGCATATGTAGATTTAAGCAAGGATTTTGATGATAGTCAAACAGGCTCTTCTGCAGCTGTTAAAGTAAAAATATATTCAATTGTAAATACATTATGTTTAAATGAATGTTTTAATGTGGATGGTGTAAAATTCCTTATTGATGGGAAGGAAGTGGAAACCATAGGTCCAATGGATGTAAGCCTTATAAAAACACCAAAACTAGAGCTTTAAAAAATAAATAAGATAGTAGAAGCTAATTGTTACTACTATCTTATTTATTTTTTAATTAAACGCTGTTTGATTTTATTGATAAATAATAATTGGTGCAGGTTAAATCAAAGTAAGCATTTATCCATAAATAAGCCCATGG
This sequence comes from Clostridium lentum, assembly GCF_014287815.1. GTDB lineage: Bacteria > Bacillota > Clostridia > Clostridiales > Clostridiaceae > Clostridium > Clostridium lentum. Next base: position 73,416 of record NZ_JACOOQ010000009.1, on the reverse strand, counting down.
TTTGGCTACGTTTATATTTTATTTAATCTAAAAAGATAAAAAGAGTAATATATTACGTTTGGTAATTAATATATTAAAGTAAAGGGGGGAGTGCTTATGAACTTCAAAGAATTTATTGTAACAGATAGAGAAAGTAGAAATAAAGAAAAATTTGAAGGTACATTTATAGATTACTTAGAACTTGTGAAGGCTAATCCAGATATTGCACAGCTTTCTCATAAGAGATTATATGAAAGGATTATGAGTGAAGGTGTTGAGGTACTAAAGGGGGATGAGAATCCTAAAATAAGAAAAATCTATGGAAATGAAACTATAAAGAGATATGGATTTTTTAAAGATGATTTCTTTGGTATTGATAAAGTATTAATGAAATTGGTAAATTATCTTCATTCTGCATCAATGAAAGGTGAAGAGGCAAGGCAAGTATTATATTTAGTAGGACCTGTTGGTGCTGGTAAATCATCTTTGGTTGAAGCATTAAAATTAGCTTTAGTAAGCTGTGATCCTATTTATTCTATAAAAGGCTGTCCAATGCATGAAGAACCTTTACATCTTGTTCCTAATCATCTAAGAGGAAAATTTAATGAAATGTTAGGCACACAAATTGAAGGAGATTTATGCCCAGTATGTAAATATAGGCTTATTCATGAATTTAATGGGGAATATGAAAATGTTCCTGTTGAAAGAAAGAATTTTTCTATAAGATCAAGAAAAGGAATAGGTGTAGTGCCTCCAGTTGATCCTAATAATCAAGATACATCTATTTTAACAGGATCAATTGATATATCTAAGATGGATATGTATCCTGAAGACGATCCAAGGATATTCTCATTAAATGGTGCATTTAATGTAGGTAACAGAGGGTTGGTAGAATTTATTGAAGTGTTTAAAAATGATGTTGAATACTTACACACTATAATAACAGCTACTCAAGAAAAATCAATTCCATCACCAGGAAAAGGTTCAATGATTTATTTTGATGGACTTATTGTAGCTCACTCAAATGAAGCAGAATGGGAAAAGTTTAAATCAGATCATACTAATGAAGCTATATTAGATAGAATTGTAAAGATTGAAGTTCCATATTGCTTAGAGCTTGATGAAGAAGTGAAGATATATGAAAAGATATTGAAGAGAAGTAATTTTAAAGCTCATATAGCTCCACATACCATAGAAATAGCAGCAATGTTTGCTATACTTTCAAGATTATCTCCTTCAGCTAAAGTAGATCCTATGACAAAGTTAAAACTTTATAATGGTGAGGATATTGTGGAAAAAGGAACTACTAAGAGGATAGATATACAGGAATTAAGAGAAGAAGCTGGAAGTTATGAAGGTATGAAAGGTATCAGTACTAGATTTATTGTAAAAGCAATAGATAATGCCTTATCTATTTCAGAATATGATTGTATAAATCCATTAAGCATAATGGAGAGCATTATTAAATCTATTAAAGAGATGGATGCTTCAGCAGAAGATAAAAAGAGATATTTAGGATTTATTCAAGACACTATTAGAAAAGAATATAATAAGGTATTGGAAAAGGAAATAACAAAGGCCTTTATACATTCATTTAGAGAACAAGCTGAAAGCCTATTTAATAATTATATAGATAATGCAGAAGCATTTGTAAATAAGACTAAGATAAAGGATAGTTCAACAGGAGAAGAATTAAATCCAGATGAAGACTTCATGAGAAATATAGAAGAACAAATAGGTGTATCTGAAGCATCTAGCAAGGGATTTAGAGCAGATGTTACATCTTATATGTTCTACTTAGTAAGAAATGGCATGAAAATAGATTATACTTCATATGAACCATTAAAAGAAGCCATTGAAAAGAAGCTTATGGCATCAGTAAAAGATTTGTCTAGAATAATAACTAAGACAAGAGTAAGAGATAAGGAGCAAAATGAAAAGTATGATGCTATGGTTGAAGAAATGAAGAACAATGGATATTGTCTACACTGTTGTGACGTCATATTAAAATATGCAGCAAACAATTTGTGGAAGGATTGATAAAGATGGCTATCTTTCGAGATAATAGTGAAAATCCAGTAGAACACGATAGAAGCATTGAAGATAGAAGACGTCATAGACAATTAGTTGAAAAATCTATCAAAGAAAATTTAGGTGATATCCTTTCTGAAGAAAGTATTGTAGGGGAAACGAAAAATAAAAAATTTAAGATTCCTATTAGAGGGATAAAGGAATATCAATTTGTATTTGGAAACAACAATAAAGGTGTTGCTACTGGTACAGGAGAAGAAAAAAGAGGAGACAAGATAGGTTCGGCAGAAAGTATTGGAAAAAAAGGTAAGAAAGGTGCTGGAAACAGTGAAGGTGATGATGTTTATGAAACTGAAATCACTTTGGAAGAATTAATGGACTATATAGTGGAAGACTTGGAGCTTCCAAATTTAGATAGAAAGAAATATTCACAGATTCTTTCTGAAAGCGCCAGCAGAAAAAGAGGATATGCAAGACATGGTATTAATCCAAGACTTGCTAAAAAGAAGACTGTTATAGCTAAAACAGCTAGAAAGCAAGGTAAAAAGAGAGCTTTAGCAGAAGCAGGCTTAGAGCAGGATATAGATAGATTTCCTTTTAGAGAAGATGACCTTAGATATTATAGAGTAAAAATGAAACCAAAGAAAGAAAGCAATGCTGTGATGATATTTATCATGGATGTATCAGGCTCTATGGATAGTACTAAGAAATATCTAGCAAGATCATTTTTCTTTGTATTATCTAGGTTTATAAAGAGAAAATATAATAATATAGCTTTTGAATTTGTATCTCATACAACAATAGCCAAGCTGGTAAATGAATATGAATTTTTCCATAAAGCTGAATCAGGTGGAACATATATATCCAGCGGACTTAATGTAGCTTTAGACTTGATTAAGGAAAAATATCCTCCAGAAATGTGGAATATATATCCTGTATATGCTAGTGATGGTGACAATTGGTCAGAAGATAATGAAAGGGCAATAACAGCACTTAAAGAACTTTGTGAAGTGAGCAATATGGTAGGCTATGCTGAATTGCTTCCTTCAACCTATTCAACTACAATGTACTATAGGTTTAGTAAAGAAGTAACCAATAAAAATTTCATTTCTGTGGTGGTAAAAGAAAAGAAAAATTTATGGGATGCATTGAAATTGATGTTAAGTAAAGAGCTTAGGGAGGAGTAGCCATGGAATATACAGTGAGAGAATTAGAAAAATGGAATAAGATTATAGAACAAAAGGCTACGGAGCTTGGACTTGATTATTATCCTCAAGAATTTGAGATAATAGGATTTAATGAAATGATAGGGTATGAAGCTTATGTTGGTATGCCTTCTAGATATCCTCACTGGAGTTATGGTAAGGCATATGAAAAGAATAAGACTTTATATTCATTTAATTTAACAGGTCTACCTTATGAAATGGTTATAAACTCAGATCCATGTTTAGGTTATTTAATGAGGGAAAATACCTTGTTATTACAAATATTGACCATGGCTCATGTGTATGGTCACAATGATTTTTTTAAGAATAATAGACTATTTAGAGAAGGGACTAAAGCTTATTATACCATTGAAATGTTTAAGCTTGATGCAGATATAATCAGAGATTATATTAATGATCCTAATATAGGATATGATAAGGTTGAAAAGATTCTTGATGCAGCTCATGCTTTGAGATTTCAAATACCAAGAGTTGTAGGTGTAAAGGAGCTCACTCAGGAACAAATCAAAAAAGCCTTAATTGATGAGTATAATAGCAAAGTGGATAATAAGGGAGCCTTTGATGAAAAAGAGGAAATTATTCTTCCTAACTTGAATAAGATACCTTTAGAGCCTTGTGATGATGTCATGGGCTTTATAATTAAATATTCTTCCCTAGAAGACTGGGAAAAGAATATATTAAAGATAGTTAAGAGAGAAAGCGAATATTTCTTGCCACAAATAGAAACTAAGATAATGAATGAAGGCTGGGCAAGCTATTGGCATTATACTATATTAAATGAGCTTAAATTAGAGTCAGGTTTACACTTTGAGTTTATTAAGCGGCACAATGATGTTATAGCACCTATTTTAGGAGGCTTAAATCCTTACTATATAGGTTTTAGAGTGTTCCAAGACATTGAAAAGCGATATGGACGAGAAAAGATGTTTGAAGTGAGATATTTAGAAAGAGATAATTCTTTTTTAAGAAAATATTTAACACAAGATTTATGTGAGGAATTAAACTTATTCCAATATGCTAAGAAAAATTTTGAATTTGTGGTAGAAGAGGTATCTGATGAAGATGGATGGAAGAGTATAAGAGATACTATATCAGATACTTGTGGAGTAGGGGGAATACCGTATATCAGAATAGTTGATTTTAACAGAAATGATGGTACTCTTACTTTAGAGCATGTATATGATGGACGAGAACTAGAACTATTATATGCAAAAGAAACCATAAAATATCTATTTGATTTATGGGGTCATAAGATAGTTTTAAAAACAAAAACAAAGGAAGGTAGGCAAATAGAATTAACTTGTGATAATGAACGAAAGGTTATAGTAAATTAATAAACAGGCTGTGTCAACGATTTTGATGCAGCCTGTTTATTTATAAAGAAAAAGTAACTAGAAAAATGTATTTGTATCGAAAATAAAAGCAACGAATATTTTATTTAATGAATAATTTTATAAATAATAGGGAGAGAGTTAAATGAAATATAAGGAAATGATGAAGAGTTATTATGGAGAAGTATACAATATATCTGAATTATTAAAGAAGGTAACAGACTCATATAGGCTACTAATTGCTGGAGCAGCAGAACTAAACAATATTCCTGAGGCTAAATCCAGTTATGTTAAAGATGCTGTAAAAAGAGCAGATAAATTAGGAGAAACTATAGATCATTTAATAACTCTTCTTGATAAGTGTGGTGAATCTTATTTTCAATATTGTTCAGTTTTAGGAAATTATATCATGAATAAAAGCACTCAAAAGGATATTTTAACTGAAATAGATGATGAATTGTTATATGATAATTCTTCTAATATAGGACAGGTTAAAAATAGGGAGGATAATTTTGTTAATTTTGATGACGATGATAATTAATTAAAGAGTATATTAAACTAAAAAATAAAAAAGAATTCAGCAATTTGAATTCTTTTTTATTTTAATTATGTTATAAAACTAAAATTTCTTTAATTTTAAATTACTGACCATTAAATATGAACCAATAAGCATCAATATTACTAGTAATGTTGGTGCAATAGTATATTTAAATGATAATAATGCCAAAATAGCTATAAAGCATCCTACAACAGTAATTGGAACGCCTGTAAATACTCCATCAAAGGAAACAGCATTATATCTAGCCAATCTGTATGCACCACATATTGGGAAAAGTAATAAAATAATAATTCCTATGATTCCAAATGGGCCATATGAGTTTAAGTCAAATAATAAAAATACAAGAATTGATGGTGCTACACCAAAGGATACTAGATCTGCTAGAGAATCCAATTCTTTTCCTAAATCACTGCTTACTTGCAGAAAACGAGCGATTCTTCCATCATATCTATCAACTAAAGCAGCTGCAATAATAAAGATACTAGCGAGTCTGTAATTCCCATTATGGGTTTCTATAATTGATAATATTCCAAAAGATAGATTAATAAAGGTAAATATATTAGGAACACAGCTTTTTCTCATTTTAATCACTCCTAAATAATTTCTATGTCAAAATATAATTATAGCACAAAAGTATTCACAATTTAATACTGAAAATATATGTATTATAAAATATAGATTGCAAAAAGCAATATATTTACAAGTTATTTATTTTATAAGTATAGAAATCGTGATATAATTTAAAAATAATGGTAGTAGGAGAGATAGTGTTATGAAAGTAAAGTTTATTTATAATCCATATTCAGGTGAAAATCTTATATTATCAAAATTAGATAAAGTTATAAGTCTTCATCAAGAGGCTGGATATACGGTAGTTCCATATAGAATCACAGCTGGAGAAGATGTAGGAGTGGGCTTAAGTGATATAAAAGATGGAAATTATAAATACATATTAATAGCTGGTGGAGATGGGACTGTTGATTCAGTTGTTAATGCTATGGCCAAGAGTGGTATATCATTACCAATAGGTATATTACCGGTTGGAACAGCCAATGATTTTTCTAAGTTTTTAGGGATGTCTTCTGATGTAGAAGAAGCATGTAAACAGATATTATCTTCAGAAGTCAAATCAGTAGATTTAGGAAGTATTAATGATAAGTATTTTGTAAATGTTGCTAGTACAGGATTATTTACTGATGTTTCTCAAAAGACAGATGTAAATTTAAAAAATACTATAGGTAAATTAGCATATTATCTAAAAGGGTTAGAAGAGTTACCTAATTTTAGAAAGCTTCATGTAAATATTTCATCAAAAGAAGTAGAGTTTGAAGGCGAAATGTATTTATTATTAGTATTCAATGGGGCTACGGCAGGGAATTTTAATCTGGCTATGAGAGCAGATGCTTGTGATGGTTTATTGGATATAATAATGTTTAAGGCTGTGCAGATATATGAGCTTTTACCTTTATTTATTAAGGTTCTTAAAGGTGAACACTTAGATTCAAATAAGGTGTTATATTTTAAGACAGATTATTTAAAGGTTGAATGTCATGAAGATATAGTTACTGATATTGATGGAGAAAAAGGACCAGATTTCCCATTAGAAATTAAATGTATAAAAGGTGGACTGAAAATTTTAGGTGTTAAGTAATTATATGTAGAATAAAATATAAAAAAAAATAATAGTTATAAATAACAGTAATTATGGAAGGAAATAAATGTGAAGGCTTTTTATTATTTATGTCTTTTGTTATTTATAATTACTATAATATTTTATTTAATTATGAAAGCAAGAAAAAGATGTCCAGTTAAGATTAGGAAATACTATATTATTACTTTAACTATTTTATTACTGAGAAACATTACGTTACTATTGTTATCTTTAATTGAAAAGCAGGAAATAATGTATTTTTTAAAGCCCATGTCAATGATGGATATAATTACAATTCCGTTATTATCAATGGGGGCATTATATATATTTTTAAGAAATGAAAGAATGAGGTTTGATTATAATTTTATCTTGATGATATCAATGATAGGAATATATTGTTTCTTGATATCCTTTTATAGATTAAAGAGCTATATTGATGCTGAATTTGGCTACGTAGTTATTTTTAAAGATACGATGATTCCAAGCCTTATATATTTAATTGTTATGGCCATGGTTACAGTGATATCCTTAATAAATATAGATAAGCCATACAGTAATACTTTAGGTATGAAGCTTTTGACTTTTTCAACTGTAGTATTTGTTATAGAGTATATATTGTTCTTAGGGGGAATAAAGATATTTCCTTATCCTTTTATTGGTGAAATTAGTTTATTAATAGTAGTATTACAATCTATAGATACTTTTAATTAGTTTAACCATTAGGAAGAATTTTTCATAAGTAAAAAGGAAAAAATAGTTGCCTTTTAAAACTAGTGTAATATAATATAAGTATATGAAAAATGCCCTTTTATGGGCTTTTTTGATGTGTATAAAAATGAGTTTTTAAATAATGGTGGTGAATTTAAATGGAGGGTGTCCCTCAGAGGAATAATTTTAGAAAATTGAATAGGGATTATTAGAGGGAATGCTATTTATTAAATAAGCTCCTCTGATAATATAGGAGGAAGCTTTATGAAGAAAATGTCAGTATTTTTATTTACAAATATTTTAGGTAAAAAAATATATGATGAATTTGATGATGTTTTAGGTGAGTTAAAGGATATCTATGTAACTACAGATGAAGGATATCCAAGAGTAATAGGCTATAAAGTTAAGAAGGATGGGTATACTTTTCACTATGAATTTAGAAACATTAATTTTTATGCTTCTGATAATAAGGTAAAGATACTTACTAGAGGAAGTAAAGAAATTTTACCTAGAACGTACTCATATCTATTATCTGAAAATCTATTAGATAAGAAAATAGTAGATATAAATGGAAAGCAAGTGGTAAGAGTTGATGATTTAAGGCTTGCTGAAATTGCAGGAGAATATAGGGTAATAGCTGTTGAAACAGGACCATTAGCTAAATTTAGAAGAATGGGATGCCAAGGCGTAGGAAAATTTATTTATAAAGTTATCAATAAAGATTATGAAGATAGAGTTATTATGTGGGATGATGTTGAATCATTGGAAATGATAAACAATAATTTAAAGATAGCTGTTCCTTATAAGAAATTATCAACGCTGCATCCAGCAGATTTAGCAGATATTTTAGAAGAGCTTGATGATAGTTCAAGAAAGCTTGTATTTGAATCATTGGATGAAGACCTTGCAGCAGATACTTTAGAAGAAATTGAACCAGAGTATAAAGGGAGCATAATTAAAGATCTTAGTGAAGAAAAGGCTGCAGAAGTTCTTGAAAATATGCCTAATGATGAAATAGCTGATATCTTAGATGATTTAGATGATGATGAAAGAGAAAAGATATTAGTTAACTTAGAAACTGAAGATGCCAAGGAAGTTAAAGAACTTTTACAATATGAAGATGAAACTGTAGGAAGTATTATGAGTAAAGATTTTATATCTTTTAATTTAGATATAACTATAGGTGAAATAATAGAAATATTAAGAGAAACAGAATATGAAGATGATGAATTTAATAGTATATTCATCAAAGATGAAAAAGAAGAAGTCATAGGAGTTGTTTCATTAAAGGATTTAATTTTAACTAAACCTGAAACAAAGGTTAAGGAAATTATGAATGAAAAGACTAACGCTTTAAGATATGACTTAGATATAGATGAGGCAATAGAAAAATGTGCAAAATATGATTTAATGTCTATTCCGGTGGTAGATGAACATGAAGTGCTTATAGGTGTTGTGAATACTCATGATTTAATTGATGAGATATTATATCCTATTTGGAAGAGAAAAAATAAATAGATTTCATTGACATTTAAAAGCAAAGTCATATAATAATATATAAAGGATAGTTAAATAGTCGGAATTAAAACGATGAAAAAGAAAAGTAGTATAGATGATGGTTTAAGAGAGAAGAGGGGGCTGGAATCTCTTCACCTATAGTTTATATGAAGTGCACTTTGGAGTTTAAATCTGAAATATAAGTAAGATTCTACGGTAATCGTCCGTTATAGCGAAAGGGTATTATTTGTACCTGTATTTGAGTTGGAATTTATTGATTTAAAATTCAATTAGAGTGGAACCGCGATTATTACTTCGTCTCTAAGTTTAGAGACGAAGTTTTTTATATTTAAAGGAGGAAATAGTATGATTTATAACAATGTTTTGGAACTAGTAGGAAAGACACCAGTGCTAAAGTTAAATAATTTCAATGTAGAAAATGCAGCGGAAGTGTTTGTGAAATTAGAAAAGTATAATCCAGGCGGTAGTGTTAAAGATAGAGCAGCACTTGGTATGATTGAAGCTGCAGAAAGAGATGGGCTTTTAAAAGAAGGATCAGTAATAGTGGAACCTACAAGTGGTAATACTGGTATAGCATTAGCTATGATTGGTAAGTTGAAAGGGTATAAGGTGATAATAGTTATGCCAGATACAATGAGCAAGGAAAGAAGAGACTTAATAAGTGCTTATGGTGCTGAGTTAGTTCTTACTGAAGGCATAAGGGGAATGAAGGGTGCCATTGAAAAAGCAGAAGAAATGGTAGAAAAGTACGGATACTTTATGCCACAGCAATTTGAGAATTTTGCTAATTCATTAAAGCATTATGAAACAACAGCAAATGAAATATATGAAGATATAAAGGATTTAGATGTATTTGTAGCAGGTGTAGGAACAGGCGGAACTGTATCAGGTATAGCAAAGAGATTAAAAGAGCTAAATCCGCATATAAAAGTAGTGGCTGTAGAGCCAAAAAGTTCACCGGTTATATCAGGAGGGAATCCAGGAGCTCATAAAATACAGGGTATTGGAGCGGGATTTATACCGGGGATTTATGAAGGGAAATATATCGATGAAGTGATGACTGTTGATGATAATGACGCCATAAGAACTGCTGTAGAGTTTGCAGAAAAAGAAAGTGTTCTAATTGGTATATCATCAGGGGCAGCAGTATATGCAGCTATGGAAATAGCTAAGAGAGAAGGTGAAGGCAAGAAGGTATTAGCCATTGCTCCAGATGGAGGAGAAAAATATATATCAATGGGAATATACGGATAAGTAAAAAATAAGCAGCATATACTTCTAAAAAGGAGAATGAGAAGAAATGTTTGATAATTTAAAGTATGATTTAAACAGGATTATGGAAAATGATCCTGCTGCTAGAAGTAAGATAGAAGTTTTTTTAGTATATCCTTCGGTTCATGCATTAATTGCTTATAGAATTGCACATTTTTTGTATAATAAAAAACTATTTTTACTAGCTAGAATAGTATCTCAATTGTCAAGGTTCTTTACAGGGATTGAAATACATCCTGGTGCAACTATTGGAAAAGGTCTTTTTATAGATCATGGAATGGGTGTTGTTATTGGGGAAACCACAGAGATTGGTGATGATGTAACTTTATATCATGGAGTTACTTTAGGGGGTACTGGTAAAGATAAAGGCAAGAGGCATCCAACGGTGGGAAATAAAGTTGTAATAGGTGCAGGAGCTAAAGTATTAGGACCTATCAATATAGGAGATAATAGTAAGGTAGGCTCTAATTCAGTGGTTTTAAAAGATGTTCCGGCAGGTGCTACAGCAGTAGGCATTCCAGCTAGAAATATTGTAAAGGCTAGTGAAAGTCATGCAATTATAGATATAAGCCAGCGTAAGGGAATAAAAAGAAAAATATATAATTTATGGTGATTTAGCATGATAAAGGATAAAATCATAGGATACTGTAATTCTTTAGGTTTAGATACGCTGGGGTTTATACCATGTAGGCGATTTGAAGAATTGGTAGAATTCTATAAGTATAGAAAAGAAAATAATTTAGAAAATGAATTTGAAGAAAAAGAAATTGAAAAGAGAATAAATCCTAAGGTTTATATGGAAGATGGGAAAACTATAATATCTATAGCTTTCCCTTATTATCATGAAGATGTCAATGAAAATAATAATGGATTTTCTATATATACTAAAAGAGGAGATTATCATAGAGTAGTAAAAGAGTATTTAGAGAAAATATGTATTTACATAAATTCTTTAGGATGGGAAGCAATATCTTTTGTTGATAGTAATTATTTACCTGAAAGATATATAGCATATTTAGCTGGTGTAGGTTTTATTGGTAGAAATAATATGATAATCACTGAAAAATATGGTTCATATGTATTTTTAGGAGAAATAATAACTAATGCAAAAATAGAATGCAATGAAGTTAGAAACTTTCAAGATATAAGGCAATTTGATGAATGTAGTAAATGTGATATATGTATAAAAGAATGTCCTACAAAATCAATAAATAAAAATAGAATTAATCCTAATATATGTCTTTCATACATTACTCAGAAAAAAGATATAAATGATAAGGAGATTAAGCTTTTGAAAGGCAATGTATTTGGCTGTGATTTTTGTCAACTTAAATGTCCATATAACGAAGGTGTAAAAATTAATGTATTAGAAGAGTTTAATACATTAGAGTATATGAATGAAGATACATATATGTTTGCTAATATGGATAATAAAATATTTAAAGAAAAGATAGCTAAAACTTCTTGTGGTTGGCGAGGAAAGAATGTTATAAGAAGAAATGCTATAATTAAAATGCACAATGAAAATTATGATATTGAAGAGTTTAAGGGGCCATCTCCGTATATAAATAATTATATTGAAATTTTAAAGAAGAAATAATTGGAGTGATTAATGATGAAACAAAGGACAAAATTTATATTAGAAAAGCTTAAGGAAATGTATCCAGATGCAAAATGTGAATTGAATTATGAAACACCTTTTCAGCTATTGGTGGCAACAATATTATCAGCACAAACTACTGATAAAAAAGTAAATGAAGTAACAGAGACATTATTTAAAAAATATCCAGATGTTGATACATTTCTTACCATGTCTATTAATGAACTAGAAGATCATATAAAACAAATTGGTTTATATAGAAATAAGGCAAAGAATTTAATGATTATGTGTAACCAACTTAAAGATAAATATAATGGAGAAGTACCAGATACTATGGAAGAACTGGTGACATTGGCTGGTGCTGGCAGAAAGACTGCTAATGTGGTGCTATCTAATGCTTTTAATGTGCCATCTATTGCAGTGGATACACATGTTTTTAGAGTATCCAATAGGCTTGCACTAGCAGATTCAGATGATGTTTTAGAAGTGGAAAAACAACTACAAAAAGAGCTTCCTAAAAAGGAGTGGAGTCTTACACATCATTTGCTTATTTTTCATGGTAGAAGATGTTGCACAGCTAGAAATCCTAAATGTGATGAATGTCCATTTACATCTAGATGTATATATTATAAAGAAAATAAAAAGAAATTAAAATAAATATAAAACTCTATATTTTTATGTAGTAGAGTTTTATATTTATGTAAACTTCTAATTAGATATAGATAATGATATAATTAGTTAAGTGCGTTAATGAAATATATGCATTGTTTAACTTTATAATATGGAGGTAGTTTTGATGAAAGTTGGAGTAATCATGGGAGGGATATCCTCAGAAAGAGAAATTTCTTTAAAAAGTGGAAAATCAATTATTGAAAATATAGATAAAAATAAATATGAGGTAATACCAGTTGTTATTGATGAAAAGGTAGATATAATAAATAAAGTAAAGGATTTAGATTTTGCTTTATTAGCATTACATGGTAAGTTTGGTGAAGATGGAACAGTTCAATCAGTATTACAGACTTTAGATATACCATATTCAGGATGTGGACCATTAACTTCTGCTTTATGTATGGATAAAGATTTGACAAAGACAGTTTTAGAGGCCAATGGTATAAGAACTGCAAGATGGCTTAATGTAAAATCAGTAGAGGAAATAGATTATGAGGCAATAGAAAATATTGGTTATCCAGTATTTATAAAGCCAACTAATGGTGGTTCAAGTGTTGCTACTTTTAAGATATATGATAAAGAAAAGGTACAAGAAGCTGTAGAAGAGGGATTAAAGTGGGATACAGAAGTTATGATAGAAGAGTTTATTGATGGAAATGAAATTACTTGTCCAGTATTTGATAATAAACTATTTCCGGTTATAGCAATAAAGCCAAAAAGTGATTTTTTTGATTATACACAAAAATACTCAGAAAATGGAGCTGATGAAGTGCTTGTGGAACTTGAAGAAGATTTATATAAAGAAGTTAAAGAAATGGCATTAAAAACTTATAAAGCACTTAAGTGTGAAGTTTATTCAAGGATAGATATGATAGTTAATAAAGAAGGAACTCCTTATATATTAGAAGTTAATACACTTCCAGGAATGACTGCTGCAAGTCTTTTCCCTAAAAGTGCAAAGGGAGAAGGATATAGCTTTTCAGAGTTCTTAGATTTAATAATAGAAACATCTTTAAAGGTAAATAGAGCAGTTTAGAATGTTAAGAAGATTGGTGAGTTAAGATGTTAAGGAAGCAATTACATTAAATAGTGTAACTGCTTCTTTTTTAATAGCAGAAGATTGAGGTGCGTTTTAAATTCACTAATAAAAGATTTTTATTACCAAATAGGAAACTATTTTGAAAAATATTAATAAGCTATAAAGTAAGGAAATTTTATGTACGGAGGAGCTATGCAAAATAGAACTGATAAAAGTCTTTTTGGTATAGATATAAATGAGTATACTCAGGGAGTAGATTTTGCAGTTTTGGCAAGGACGGTAGATTTTTTATATCTAAGATCATCAGGATCAGCTTCAGGGAGATTTAGAACTGATAGAAAGTTTATTGATTTTGCTTCTAAGGCAAGAAATTATGGTATTCCTGTAGGAGCATATCATTTTGCAGTGCCTAGCTATGATTTGAATACAGCAGATGCTCAATGCGATGGTTTTATTAATGTATTGCAACAAGGATTTGGTGATGGTGATTATGGAGATTTATTTCCAGTAGTAGATGTAGAAACACCTACAGATAAATCTATTTCTACTACAGCTTTAATTAATTGGATTGATAGATTTAGGAAGAGATTTGAAAAGTCCACTAGAAGAAGACTTATGCTTTATACAGGAGTATTTTTTGTACAGTTATATAATAATTTTTATATTGAAGGCAGAGGATATCCTCTAAAAAATATGCCTCTTTGGATAGCTTTATATACTGCTATATCTGGAAATCCTAAAGTACCGCCAGATGTAGGAGGATGGACAAGGTGGAGAATATGGCAATATAGTGAAAGTGCAACAGTTGCAGGTGTAAGCAATAAAGTAGATGCAAACTGGGGGCCTAACAACATAGACTTATTAACACCACCAGATGTGGTTAAAGGCTTACAAGCCAGCAGACAAGGTAATGTAATAAATATAAGCTGGATTCAAAATTCAGACTTTGATTTGCTTGGTTACAATATATTTGCCAATGGTTATTGGATAGGAACAGTAGATGCAAATGATACTAGTTTTTCAATTGGAATAAATGAGTTACCATTCACAGTAAAGGGAAATATTTCTATATCTATAGAAGCATTTGATCAAGATGGTGAAGTTTCTGTAAAAAGAGCAACTGTTAAAGTATAATTATGTAATAAAAGCCATCTGTTTCAGGTGGTTTTTATGCTGTTTTGAATATAACAATAAAATCAAGTATATTTATATAATAATAAAATCAAGTATATTTTACATTTTCATTGAATTCACATAACACATGGAAAGTTTTCATTGTTGTTTTAGACAAAATAATATACTATAATAGTAAAAGTACTATAAAAATACATTTTTTATAGTATTTCGTATTATTGAAAGATGGGGGAGGTATATTGTTTGCAAGAGAATAATATAGAATCTAAAGATCAAAGTAAATTCAGTGAGTTTATAACTGATAAAAGGAAAATTATAATTTGTACTGCTTCCGTATTAGTAATAATTTTAGCTGCAACTATTGGGTATATATTTAGTATAAAAACTAAAGTTGCTTCTTGGGATAATAGGATTTATTCAGGAGTAAGTATATATGGTGTGGATTTATCAGGACAGACTGCTGAAGAAGCTAAGACAACTTTAGAATCACAATTAATGACGCAAATTAATAATAAAGTAATAGATGTTATGGTAGGAGAGCAGAATTTTCAATTAAGCTATAATGACATAGATTCATCAATAGATGTTGATGGTATTGTTAAGGAAGCATTAGCTTATGGAAAAGGTGAAGGGTTATTTGAAAAAAATTCAATGATTAAAAATGGAGTAAATCATCAAATGAAAACAGTATTAGTTTATGATGAAAGTAAAATTATTGAATTTGCCAATGAAATAAATAATTCAGTAAAGATTGAACCAAAGGATGCTACTATAAATATCAGTGCAGGTGCTATATCAATTTCTAATGAAACTGTTGGAAAGAAGATAGATGTGGATGCATTAGTTAATAAAATAAAAGAAAGTATTTCTCCAGATAATTTTGCAGGAAAAGCTATTGTTATTGAACTTGAGGAAAATGTACCAAGGGTTACATCAGCAGAATTACAAAAAATTAATGGTGTAGTATCAAGTTTTTCAGGTAGTTATGTGAATAACGCAACTGGCAGAGTTAACAATATGAAGATAGCTACAAATTCAGTTAATGGAACGCTTTTAATGCCAGGTGAAGAGTTTAGTTATAATAAAGCAATAGGAAAAACTACACCAGAAAATGGTTATCAACAAGCTGGAGCTTATGTAGCTGGTGAAGTAGTACAAGAATATGGTGGTGGAGTATGTAATATTTCTACTATACTATATAGAGCTGCCATGAGAGCTAATTTAAAATCTTCATTAAGATATAACCATTCAATGATGGTAAGTTATGCAGAGCCAAGCTTAGATGCAACTGTTTATGAAGGAGAGATAGACTACAGATTTGTTAATACATATGATTTCCCTATATATATTGAAGGATATATGACTTCTAATACTATAGTATTTAATATCTATGGAAATAAAGAAAGTTTTGGAAACAACACTTATGAGTTAGTAAATGAAGTTATAGAAAAGCTAGATTATACTACAGAATATGTTAATGATAATACACTTGCAGAGGGAAGTAGAGTTACAACTGTAAATGGTATGGCTGGATATAGATCAAAAGCATATTTAGTTACATATTCAAATGGTGTTGAAGTGTCAAGAGAGTTTATTTCATCAGATTATTATGCACCGATGAATACTGTGGTAAAAGTAGGAACTAAAAAAGCAACTACTACAGAAAATTAAAATAATTAATTATACAAAAAATCGTTGTAAGTTTAATACATACAGCGATTTTTTATTTTGGTGAGTTTTTTGCACCCTTTTTTCTTTGTTGTTAATAAGGACTTAAATAGAGAAATTATAAATTTAATTAAAATTAACATTCTGTAAAATGCTTTGACTAATAAATAATCATATAGTATTATAAAATTTATAGATAGATACATACATATATTAAAGTAAGAGACTTTCATTTTACTTTTTGGAGGGTGAATTCATTGAATTTAAATATAGTTTTATATAAACCAGAAATACCACAAAATACTGGGAATATTGCCAGAACTTGTGTTTTAACGGATTCTGTTTTACATTTAATAAAGCCTTTAGGATTTAGCATAGATGACAAGGCAGTTAAAAGATCTGGATTAGATTACTGGAAAGACTTAAAGCTTGAGGTGCATGAATCTTATGAAGATTTTATGGCTAAGTATGGAGAACAAAGAATATTTCTAGCTACAACTCATGGAGGAAAATTCTATAATGAAGAAAGTTATAAGCCAGGAGATTTTATTATGTTCGGAAAAGAATCAAGTGGTGTTCCAGAAGAAGTGCATAATGCGCATAAAGGTATACGAATACCAATGATAAAGACGAGTACAAGAAGCTTAAATTTATCCAATACAGTGTGTACAATAGCTTATGAAGCATTAAGACAAATGGATTTTCCAAATATGAAATAAGAAATGGGGGTACTGTTCATGGAAAAAATTAAAATTATAACAGATAGTACTTTAGATTTACCGGCAGAACTTATAAGAGAAAAAGACATTGAAGTGTTACCGTTATTAATCAACTTTGGAGAAGAAAGTTATTTAGATGGTATAGAAATTACCACGAAGGAAATGATTGATAAAATTGATGCTACAGGTGTTTTACCTACAACAGCTCAAGTAACTCCTAATAGATTTGAAAAAAGTTTTAAAAAGTATTTAGATGAAGGGTATAAAATAGTAGCCTTAACATTATCTTCAGACATGAGTGGAACATATCAATCAGCATGTATAGCAAAAGATATGTTAGAAAGTGATGATATTATTGTAATTGATTCTAGAAATGTTACATCAGGATTAGGATTATTAGTATTAAAAGCTTGTGAACTTAGAGATAAAGGTTTAGGAATAAAAGAAATTGAAGAGGGAATTCTTAAAGCAATACCTAAGGTTAAGTGCTCATTAAATTTTGAATCATTAGAAAACCTTGTAAGAGGTGGAAGACTATCAAAAACTGCAGGAACAATAGGTAGTGTGTTAGGCTTAAGACTAATTTTAGAAATAAAAGATGGTAAAATGTCTGTTAAAGATAAGGTTAGAGGAAGTAAAAAGGCTTTAAAGAAATTAGTATCAGATTTTGAAAGTACTGATGTTGATTTTGACTCGCCAATAGTATTATTAGAACTTTTAAATGAAGATGTATACCAAGGGTTAAAGATATACTTCCAAGAAAAAAATATAAATTATATAGATGCTAAAGTAGGGTGTACAGTAGGTATTCACTCTGGAATTAAGCCTTGTGGAATATTTTTCTTTGAAAAATAAAAAAAAGCCATGAGGCTTTTTTTATACTGTTAGAAAATACATTACATATATCTAGAATAACCGTGGCAAAATATAGAGGGTAAATGGAGATTAGCCTTCTAATAAAAGAAAGAAGAAGTTAGATAATAAAAAAATATATAAAATTTTACTATAAAGGGTTTAAAAATTCTAAATTCTGTTTTATAATAATATATGCGGGACACAAAAAGTTATAAGTGGGACGCTTTAAGACCAAAAGGAGGGCTAAAAGTGCAGGAAATATTATCAGTTCAGAAAAAGATAGTTCCTGAATTGGTTGATATCTTAGAAAAAAGATACAATATTTTAAAGACTATATATTTCAACCAGCCAATTGGTAGAAGGGTTTTAGCATCAGAACTTTCATTAGGTGAAAGAATTGTGCGTACTGAGATTAACTTTTTAAAAGAGCAGGATTTAATTGAGATAAATACTCTGGGAATGACTGTTACTGAAGAGGGTATCAGAGTAGTAGAACAATTAAACGATTTTATGCATGAGATAAAAGGATTAAACGACGTTGAGGAATTTATTAAAACATCTTTAGGATTAAAAGATGTAATAATTGTTCCGGGAGATGTGGAAAGTAATCCGTATGTATTAAAAGAATTAGGAAAAGCTGCTTCTAATTATGTAAAAGATATTATTAAAGATGATAGTATAATAGCTATTACAGGTGGAAGTACAGTTAAGGAATTAGTTGAAGCTTTCCCTAAAATAAATAATGTCTCCAATGTTCTTGTTTTGCCTGCAAGAGGAGGAATGGGAAGAAAAGTTGAAAGCCAAGCTAATACTTTGGCAGCTGCCTTAGCACAAAAAGTTAATGGGAGTTATAAATTGCTTCATATTCCGGAAAATGTTAGTTTAGAAGTCTTAGATGGGCTTTTAAAAGAAAAGCAAATCAAAGATGTCATAGATTGCATTCATAAAGCAGATATACTTATATATGGTATAGGAAATGCTATTCATATGGCAGGAAAAAGAGGAGCATCTGAAGAATTTATTGAAGAGCTTAAAAAAAATGGTGCAGTAGGCGAAGCGTATGGATGTTATTTTGATAAAAATTCAAAAGTTGTATCTGAAAATACTACCATTGGTATAAAAATAAATGATGCAAAAAAAATTAATACACATATTGCTGTAGCAGCTGGAAAAAATAAAGTAGAAGCTATAATAGCAGCTGAAATGAATGATAGTAATGCAGTTCTAGTAACTGATGAAGCAGCAGCAAATAAGATAGTGGAACTGATGAAAGCTCAAAATTAATGTTGTTTTAAAATTTTTATTTTAAATATATTATATTTATTATTTAGGAGGTAATTGTAATGGTAAGAGTTGCAATTAATGGTTTTGGACGTATAGGACGTCTAGCATTTAGACAAATGTTTGGAGCAGAAGGGTATGAAATAGTTGCTATCAACGATTTAACAAGCCCATCAATGTTAGCTCATTTATTAAAATATGATTCAGCACAAGGTAGATACGCTTTAGGAGATACAGTTGTTGCTGGAGAAAACTCAATCACTGTAGATGGAAAAGAAATAAGAATCTACGCTGAAGCAGATGCTTCAAAATTACCATGGGGAGAAATTGGTGTTGACGTAGTATTAGAATGTACTGGATTCTACGTATCAAAAGCTAAATCTCAAGCTCATATCGAAGCAGGTGCTAAGAAAGTTGTTATATCAGCTCCAGCTGGAAATGACCTTCCAACAGTTGTATTCAACGTAAACCAAGATATATTAACTGCTGAAGATAACATAATCTCAGCTGCATCTTGTACTACAAACTGCTTAGCTCCAATGGCTAAAGCTTTAAATGACTTTGCACCAATTCAATCTGGTATAATGTCAACAATTCACGCTTACACTGGAGACCAAATGATCTTAGATGGTCCTCAAAGAAAAGGTGATTTAAGAAGAGCTAGAGCTGGTGCTGTTAACATAGTACCTAACTCAACTGGAGCTGCTAAAGCTATCGGATTAGTTATTCCAGAATTAAACGGAAAATTAATCGGATCTGCTCAAAGAGTACCAGTTCCAACTGGATCAACTACTATATTAGTTGCTGTTGTTAAAGGTGAAAATGTAACAGTAGAAGGAATCAATGCTGCTATGAAAGCTGCTTCAAATGAATCATTCGGTTACACTGAAGAAGAATTAGTTTCTTCAGATATCATCGGAATCAAATACGGTTCATTATTTGATGCAACTCAAACTATGGTATCTGAAATCGGAGAAGGATTATACCAAGTACAAGTTGTTTCATGGTATGACAACGAAAACTCATACACTAGCCAAATGGTTAGAACTATTAAATACTTCGCTGAATTAGCTTAATTTTAATAGATAATTATATATGGATTTAGATGCTTATAAAAGCACTCTTATAAGATCCTAAACAGGGTCCGGTCTCTAAGGCATACTTATAAGACCGGGCCTATTTTAAAATTATAGATAAAACTATAAAAATTTATGAGGTGAAAAGAATGAGCTTTAATAAAAAGACAATTGAAGATGTTCAAGTTAAAGGTAAAAGAGTTTTAGTAAGATGTGACTTTAACGTACCATTAAAAGATGGAGTTATAACTGATGAAAATAGATTAGTAGGAGCTCTTCCAACAATCAAATACTTAATTGAAAATGGAGCTAAAGTTATACTTTGCTCACACTTAGGAAAAGATGCATCTAAGAGCTTAGCACCAGTTGCTGTAAGATTAAGCGAAATGTTAGGTAAAGAAGTTGTTTTCGCTAGAGACGAAGAAGTTGTTGGAGAAAACGCTAGAAAAGCTGTTGCTGATATGAAAGACGGAGATGTTGTATTATTAGAAAACACTAGATGCAGAAAAGAAGAAACTAAGAACGGAGAAGAATTATCTAAGGAATTAGCTTCTTTATGTGACATTTATGTTAACGATGCATTTGGAACAGCTCACAGAGCTCACTCATCAACTGTAGGAGTAACTAACTACGTTGATACAGCTGTATGTGGATACTTAATCCAAAAAGAATTAAAGTTCTTAGGAGAAGCTGTAAACAATCCAGTTAGACCATTCGTAGCTATATTAGGTGGATCTAAAGTTTCTGATAAGATTGCTGTTATCAACAACCTTTTAGAAAAAGTTGATACAATAATCATTGGTGGAGGAATGGCTTATACATTCTTAAAAGCTCAAGGATATGAAATAGGAACTTCTTTATGTGAAGATGATAGATTAGATTATGCTAAAGAAATGATAGCTAAAGCTGAAGCTAATGGAGTTAGATTCTTATTACCAGTAGATCATAGAATAGCATCTGAATTTAAAGATGTTGAAGCTACTGTAACAGAAGATCAAAACATACCAGCTGGATTCATGGGATTAGATATTGGACCTAAGACAGAAGCTTTATATGCTGATGCAGTAAAAGATGCTAAGACAGTTATATGGAACGGACCAATGGGAGTATTCGAATTTGAAAACTACAATAAAGGAACAATTGCAGTTGCTAAAGCTATGGCAGATGCAGATGCTACAACAGTTATCGGTGGAGGAGACTCAGCTGCTGCTGTTAACATCTTAGGATTTGGAGATAAGATGACTCACATTTCTACAGGTGGTGGAGCTTCACTTGAATTCTTAGAAGGTAAAACTTTACCAGGAATCGCTGCTTTAAATGATAAATAATTATTTAAATTAATAATTAATAATTGATAATTTATATATGAGGTGAAAATAATGAGAAAAGCAATCATCGCTGGAAACTGGAAAATGCACTATACTCCAGAAGAAGCTGTTAAATTAGTAAATGAATTAAAACCATTAGTAAAGGATGCTACTTGTGATGTAGTAGTTTGTCCTACTTTTGTATGCTTAGATGCAGTATTAAAAGCTGTTGAAGGGTCAAACATTAAAGTTGCTGCACAAAATATGCACTTTGAAGAAAAAGGAGCTTTCACAGGGGAAATAGCTCCAGGAATGCTTGAAGCTATGGGAGTTAGCTATGTTGTTTTAGGACACAGTGAAAGAAGAGAATACTTTAACGAAACTGATGAAGCCTTAAACAAAAAAGTTAAAGCTGCATTTGCTCATAACTTAACTCCAATCCTTTGCTGTGGAGAAACTTTAGAAGAAAGAGAAAATGGAACAACTAACGAAGTTGTTGGAGCTCAAATAAAAGCTGATTTAGAAGGTTTAGCACCAGAATTAGCAGAAAAGGTTGTTGTAGCTTACGAACCAATCTGGGCTATAGGAACAGGTAAAACTGCTACTGATGAACAAGCTAACGAAACAATTATGGCTATCAGAAATATTTTAGCTGAAATGTTTGGAAAAGAAGTTGCTGACAAGATAAGAATCCAATACGGTGGATCAGTTAAGCCAGGAACAATCAAAGCTCAAATGGCTATGTCTGACATAGATGGTGCTTTAGTTGGTGGAGCTAGCTTAGTTGCTACTGATTTTGCACAAATAGTTAACTACTAATTATAAAGTTAAGGAAGCCTTAGGGCTTCCTTTTGTATATTAGTGTAAATTAAGAAAAAGATAAAAATTATTAATTCATATATAAACATTTACAAAAATAGCTATTTTATTGTTATACACATATAATTATAGTATAATAATTATGAATTAAATTAAAGATAATAAATATAGATAAATTTATTATCTTTAATTTATTTAAAGCATTAATTGATGAACTTTACAATAATTTGTTTTATTGTATAAAAAATGATTTACGATATTTGGAGGGAATTATGGCTAAGAAACCAGTAATGTTAATGATATTAGACGGATTTGGAATAGCTCCAAAAGGCGATGGAAATGCTGTTGAAGCAGCAAAAAAAGAAAATTTTGATAAATTAGTTGCTAAATATCCACATAGTGAATTACAAGCAAGTGGAATGGCAGTTGGTTTACCTGATGGACAAATGGGTAACTCAGAAGTTGGACACTTAAATATAGGTGCAGGAAGAATTATATACCAAGAATTAACTAGAATTACTAAAGAAATTAAAGATGGTGGATTCTTTAAAAATGAATCACTTTTAGATGCAATGAATAATGCTAAAAAGAATAATGCAGCTTTACACTTAATGGGATTATTATCTGATGGTGGAGTTCACTCTCACATTGATCATTTAAAAGGTTTATTAAGATTAGCTAAAGAACAAGAAGTTCAAAATGTATATGTTCATTGTTTCATGGATGGTAGAGATGTTGCTCCAGGTTCAGGAATTGAATTTGTTAAAGATTTAGAAAGCTATATGGCTGAAATAGGTGTAGGACAAATAGCTACTTTATCTGGAAGATACTATGCTATGGATAGAGATAATAGATGGGAAAGAGTTGAACTTGCATATAATGCTATGGTTCTAGGAAAAGGTGAAAAAGCAACTAGCGCTGTGGAAGCTTTAGAAGCATCTTACCATGACAATAAATCAGATGAGTTTGTATTACCATGTGTAGTAAACGAAAATGGTAAAATTAAGAATGGAGATTCAGTAGTATTCTTCAACTTTAGACCAGATAGAGCTAGAGAAATAACTAGAGCTATTAATGATAAGGTATTTGATGGGTTTAAGAGAGAAACTTTAAATTTAGTATTTGTTACTATGACTCAATATGATAAGACATTAGAAGGTGTTGAAGTTGCTTATAGCCCACAAACAATTACTAATACTTTAGGGGAATATGTTGCAAGCAAGGGATTAAATCAATTAAGAATTGCTGAAACTGAAAAATATGCTCACGTAACATTCTTCTTTAACGGTGGTGTTGAAAAAGAAAATGAAGGTGAAGATAGAGCGTTAATTGCTTCTCCAAAGGTTGCTACTTATGATTTAAAACCTGAAATGAGTGCACCAGAAGTTACTGAAGAATTAATAGCAAGATTAGATTCAGGGAAATATGATATGGTTATCTTAAACTTTGCAAATCCAGATATGGTTGGACACACAGGAGTTTTAGAAGCTGCTAAAAAAGCTATTGAAGCAGTGGATGTATGTTTAGGAAAAGTTGTAGATAAAGTATTAGAATTAGATGGTACTGTATTTATAACAGCTGACCATGGTAATGCTGAAGTTATGATTGATTATTCAAATGGTAAGCCATTTACAGCGCATACTACTGATCCAGTACCATTTATATGGGTTTCAAATCATACTGAAGGTAAAACTTTAAAGAATGGTAAATTAGCTGATATAGCTCCAACTATGTTAAATGTAATGGGATTAGAAGCTCCAGTTGAAATGACAGGAGAAAATTTAATAATTTCTAAATAACAATAATAAAAGAGTAAGGTGTTTATTAAAATATCTTACTCTTTTATATTTCGACAAACTTTGATAATCAAAATATTTGACAATAGAACTAAAATTGATATAATAATATTAAAGAAACAATCTAATGTTTTAGGAGGGTATTATGACTATTAAGATAGTAACAGATTCATCTTGTGATTTAGGTATTGATTTTGTAAAAAAAAATAACATAGAGTTTGTTCCATTATTATTAAATTTAGATGGTGAAAATATAGAAGATGATTTAGGCAAGAGTTTAGGATATAGAGAATTTTATGATAAATTAAGGGAAGGTAGTATGCCTAGTACTTCACAAATAAATATTTATACTTTTGAAGAAAAGTTTAGAAAGTTATTAAATGAAGGATATGAAATATTATATGTAGGTTTATCTTCTGCTTTAAGTGGAACTTTTAATAGTGCAAATATGGCTAGAAATAATATATTAGAAGAAAATCCTAATGCGAAAATATCTGTAGTTGATAGTTTATCAGTAAGTATGGGTGTTGGAATGTTAGTAAAAAAATCTTGCGATATGATAGAGGAAGGTAAGGATTTAGAATATATTACAACATGGATTGAAGAAAATAAAAATAAAGTCATTCATTCTATATTAGTAGATGATTTAAAACATTTAAAAAGAGGGGGAAGAATATCTGCATCTACAGCAGCGGTAGGATCGTTATTAAATATAAAACCTATACTTAAAATAGATAATAATGGAGCTGTTGAAGCTACAGAGAAAATAAAAGGAAAAAAGAAAGCACTAAAATATTTAGCTACAGTTGTTAAAGAAAAAGCGTTAAATATAGAAAGTGAAACACTATATATAATGCATGGTGATGCGTTAGAAGAAGCTCAAGCATTAAAAGATATAATTTTACAGGAATTAAATTTTAAAGAAATAAAAATACAATATATAGGAACTGTTATAGGAAGTCATGGAGGACCAGGAACTATTGCAACTATATTTTGGGGTAATGAAAGATAAATGAATTTAAATATTAATTTAGCAAAATTAATTATGTTTTTGTTAAATTAATATTTTTTTATAAATAAAAATAGTTACTCACCGATAATAAGAAGAGAAGTTACTTAATTTATAGGAGAGTTTAAATGAAAAAGAAGACAATAAGTTTAAGATTTATTATTACTTTTATAATAGTTATGTTAGTTGCTATAATTTTATTTACATCAACATTACTTAATTATATAACAGTAAAGAAAAGTGTATCTAAAGAAGTTGAGGATAAGGCCAAGCTTACATCTAAGCAATATTCAGATGAGGTAAAGGAGTGGTTAAATGAAGAAATAGGAGTATTAGAGGAAATGTCTAGAACTATTTCTGTTGTGAATAATTTTGAAAATTCTTTTATAAAAAATTATTTAAAAAAACAAGGAGAAGAAAAAGGTTTAACATTTTATATGTCTTTAGTTAATGGTACATATATTGGGAGTGATGATTGGATACCTGATTCTGATTATAATACATTAGAAACAGAATGGTATAAAAGTGCATTTGACAAAAAAGATACAGTAATAGGAAATCCATATGTAGACTCTGCAACAGGAAATATTATAATAACTATTTCAGTACCTATAAAAAATTCAGAAAATACAGAAGAAATACTTGGAGTATTGGCTAGTGATATAAATATATATAATTTACAAGAAATAATAAGTAAAAAGTCTATGGGAGAAAAGGACTATTCATTTATAGTGGATAAAAATGGAATAATAATTACACATAAAAATGAAGAATTTATGACAGGTAAAAAAGAATTATCATCTATAAATTCGGGAAGTTTAATGAATTTTGTAAATGATATAAAAAAGAATGATTCAGGTATTGTGAAATCTGTAGATTACGATAATGTTAAAAAATATTTTGCTTATAATACTATAGAAGGAATGGATTGGATATATGTTATTGCTATTCCAGAAAGCCAACATTTAAATAGTATTAATATTCTTTTAAAAACTTCAATAAGTATTTTTGTAGTTTCAGTAATAATAACTATAATTATTGGATATTTTGGCTTGACTTTAATAGTTAATCCTATAAAAAGATTGCAAAAAGAAGCAGCACTACTGTCAGAAGGTAATTTTAGTGGAGTTATTAAAAATACTTCAAGAAGTGAAATAGGAGATTTAATTAATAGTTTTAATACTATTAATGAGAAGCAAAGTATATTTATAAATAATCTTAAAGAGATAGTTAAAGAAACTAATGAAAAGAATAGTGAATGTAAAATTGAAATGGATAAGATATCAGAATCAGCAGGTGAAATAAAGAGTGGTATTGAAAATATAACTGAAGGAATTAATGAACAAGCTAAAGATATGATTAATATGGTTGATGAATTAAATAACCTAGCTGATGGAATTGTTAATATTGAAGGTATGTCTAAAGAATTATTAAATATGAGTGATTTAGTTAAAAGTAAAAATTCTGAATCTATTGAGCTTATTAATAATATCAAGGAAAATATACTGGCTAATTTAAATAGTGCAGAAAATTTAAATGAAGGGATTGTAAACTTATCAGAAAAATTTAATTCAATAAATAATATTACAAATACAATAAGGGGAATTGCTGAACAGACAAATCTTTTAGCATTAAATGCAGCAATAGAAGCAGCAAGAGCTGGAGAACAAGGCAAAGGGTTTTCTGTTGTAGCAGATCAAGTAAGAGAACTTGCTAATCAATCATCGGAATCAGTGAATGAAATACAAGAAATAATAAAAGAAATATCATTATTAGTATCTAATGTTAGAGGAGAGGTAGCAGAAACTTTAACAATTGCTAAAAATTCAGATGAACAAATTAATAAAACTATGGGTGATTATGAGCAAATTGTAAAAACTTCTGAAAATCTTATATCTGAAATATATAAAGTAGGTAATGAAATTAAAAAGGTAAATGAAAACCAAAAAGAAGTCATGACTAATGTTGATAATACTGCACAAATAACAGAAGAGCAATCAGCATATATAGAGGAAATTAATGCTATAATACAAAATCAAACAGAATCTATTGAAGAAGTTAAAAGTGTAGTTTATGAAATAAATGAGATAAGTAATATCATTGATGAAAATGTATCTAAGTATAAAACTAGAGAATAAAAAGTAAATATAAATAGTAGATAGGAATAGTATAATGTAAGTAAGTATTTCGTTTTAGGTAGGTATAATGGTTAGGACATATGCATACTCAGCTAATTTTGATAAAGAATTAGAAAAACTTTTTAGAGAAGCAAAATTTTTAGGGGAAGGTCATAATGGAATAGTTTATGAACTTCCTGAAGATAAAGCTGTTAAGATATTTACTAATAAAGATATATGCAGGGAAGAAGCTAAAATATTATATAAAGTAAAAAGGTCTAAATATTTTCCAAGAATTTTTAGGTGTGATAGATATTATATACTTAGAGAAATGGTTCAAGGAAAGAGACTTGATCACTATATTAAGGAAAATGGAATGTCTAAAAAACTTGTGCTGAATTTATACAAACTTATCAATGAAATGAAAAGATTAAAGTTTTCTAAGTTAGATGCAAGGTGCAGAGATATATATGTTGATGAAAATGAAAATTTAAAAGTAATAGACCCAAAGCAATGTTATACAAGAAAAGTTTCATTTCCAAGGCATTTAATGAAGGGGCTAAAAGGAATAGATTATTTAGATATATTTTTAAAGTATATGCGAGAAATTGATTATGAAAGTGCAAAGAAATGGGAAATGAAATTTGAAGAGTACTGCAATGAAGAATAATAAAGAAATGGACTGTTTGTTAAACGAACAGTCCATTTTTCATGTTGATAAATTTATGAATATTATTTTATATTTATGAAAAAAATAATGAAGTAGTTTAAAGTGATTATTATTTTTTACATAAAGGAGGAAATATTCATGAAAAATTATGTTGAAATAGTAGATGTAGTTGCTAGGCAGGTATTAGATTCAAGGTGTTTTCCAACTGTAGAAGTAGAAGTTTATCTTGAAGATGGAACTATGGGCAGAGCGGCAGTTCCTTCAGGAGCATCTACAGGTATTTATGAAGCAGTAGAATTAAGAGATGGGAACAAAGACTATTTCATGGGAAAAGGTGTTTTAAAGGCAGTAGAAAATGTTAATGATACTATTAGCGAAGAATTAATAGGATGTAACGTATTTGATCAAACTTATATTGATAAAATATTAATAGAACTTGATGGAACTAGCAATAAGGGAAAATTAGGAGCTAATGCTATCCTGGGAGTTTCCTTAGCAGTGGCACATGCAGCAGCAAATTATTTAGGAATACCACTATATCAATATGTAGGAGGAGTTAATGCTAAAGTTCTTCCAGTACCTATGATGAATATAATAAATGGTGGTTCACATGCAGATAATTCTGTAGATTTACAAGAGTTTATGATAATGCCAGTAGGATTTGATTCATTTGATAAGGCAGTTCAAGCTTGTGGAGAGATTTATCATTCTTTAAAGAAAACATTAAATGATAAAGGATATTCAACAGGTGTAGGAGATGAAGGCGGTTTTGCACCTAACTTAAAATCAAATGCAGAAGCAATTGATGTTATTTTAGAAGCTATTACTAAAGCAGGATATGAACCAGGAAAGGAAATCTTTATTGCTATAGATGCAGCTTCATCTGAATATTATAAAGATGGTAAATATGTATTAGAAAATGAAGGCAAGACTTTAAGTGCCACTGAAATGGTAGATTTCTTTGAAGAGTGGGTTAATAAATATCCAATAATTTCAATTGAAGATGGTATGGCAGAAGAAGATTGGGAAGGCTGGAAGTTACTAACTGATAGATTAGGCGATAGAGTTCAATTAGTAGGCGATGATTTATTTGTTACTAATACAGATAGATTAAGTGATGGAATATATAGAGGAGTTGCTAATTCAATACTTATTAAATTAAATCAAATAGGAACTCTTACAGAAACATTAAATGCTATAGAAATGGCAAATAGAGCTGGTTATACAGCAGTTATTTCTCATAGAAGTGGTGAAACTGAAGATACAACTATAGCAGACCTTGTTGTGGCAGTAAATGCTGGACAAATAAAGACTGGTGCCCCTGCTAGATCTGAAAGAGTAGCAAAATATAATCAATTAATAAGAATAGAAGAAGAATTGGATGATGTTGCTGAATATAGAGGTAAAAAGGCATTTTTTAATTTGAAGTAATTTAAAAAGGCATTTCAATTTTAAGAAATGCCTTTTAAGTTATGAAAAGTAAAGAAAATAAATGACAGAATATGTAGCTTGCTTGTAATTTATAACTTATTATGGTATGATTAAACCACATAATTAAGAGGAATTACATATGGGAGGTGCACCATGTTAACTAAAATTTTATTTGCAATTGAAATTGTAGTAGGATTAATTGTTATAGTATCAATATTAATGCAAAAAAGTAAAGCTGATGCTTTAAGTGGACTTATTCAAGGAAGTAAAAATGAAACTTTCTTTGCTAAAAATAAAGGAAGAACAAAAGAAGCATTATTAGCAAAGGTTACAATGATTTCAATGTTATTATTTGCTATTAATACAATAGCTTTAAACGTAGTTAAATAGATTATACATAGATCGCTATAAAGTATAGTGGTCTATTTTATTGTTAATAATTAAAGTAGGATAAAATATATTAAAGAATATAAGTTTACATGAATAAAATATAGATATAAAAATGGAGGAATAAATTTATATGGGAATAAAAGAAACATTGTTAAGCTTCATGAGAGAAGAAGCTTACAGGCCAATGGATATTCAAGAGCTTGTAGCTGTTTTTGATATAAGCAAGAATGAATATACAGATTTTAAATGGACTTTAAAGATAATGGAAAAGGAAGGACTTATCGTAAGAACTAAGAAGGATAAATTTGCAGTTCCAGAGAGAATGGGATTAATAACAGGAAAATTACAGGTACACAAAAAGGGATTTGGGTTCTT
Organism: Clostridium lentum; assembly: GCF_014287815.1. GTDB lineage: Bacteria > Bacillota > Clostridia > Clostridiales > Clostridiaceae > Clostridium > Clostridium lentum. The sequence continues at coordinate 43,183 of NZ_JACOOQ010000009.1, read as the reverse complement.
AATTCCTGAAAATGAAGGTGAAAATGATGTATTTATACCAAGTTCATGTATGAATGGTGCCATGAATGGTGATAGAATATTAGTTCAAATTACGAGAGATGATTTAAATGGCAAGAAAAGAGAAGGAGAAGTTGCTGAAATACTAGAAAGAGCAAATACAAAAGTTATTGGAGTTTACGAGGAAAGTAGAAACTTTGGATTTGTAGTACCAGAAGATACAAGACTTACACAAGATATATTTGTTTCTAAAAAAGATAGCAATGGAGCAAAACATGGAGATGTGGTAATAGTCAAAGTTGTTAAATGGGCAGATAAGAGAAGAAGTCCAGAGGGAGTAATAACTGAAGTATTAGGTAAAAAGGGTGAAAAGGGTCTTGATATATTAACAATAATCAAAAAGCACGGACTTCCAGAAGAATTCCCAGAAAAGGTTTTAAAATATGCTGAAGGAATATCAGAAGAAATAGATCCAGCTGAAATTGCTAGAAGAAGAGATATAAGAGATTTAAGAATGGTCACTATTGATGGAGAGGATGCCAAGGATTTAGATGATGCTGTATCTATCGAAAGATTGGCTAATGGCAATTATAGATTAGGGGTGCATATTGCTGATGTTTCACATTATGTTAGAGAAAAAAATCCACTAGATAAAGAAGCTTTAAAAAGAGCAACTTCTGTATACTTAATAGATAGAGTTATTCCAATGCTTCCTAAAAAATTATCAAATGGTATATGTTCATTAAATCCAAATGTAGATAGACTTACATTAAGTTGTTTTATGGAAATAGACCATAAGGGTAAAGTTCTAGCTCATGAAATTGATGAAACAGTAATTAAAACAAATGAAAGAATGACTTATACTGATGTAACTAAAATATTAGAAGGCAAAGCTGATGAAGAGCTATTAAATAAATATGATTATTTAATAGAAGACTTTAAGACTATGGAAGAGTTGTGTTTAATTTTAAGAGAAAAGAGAAGAAAAAGAGGAGCAATTGACTTTGATTTTGAGGAATCAAAGATAGTTCTTAATGAGCTTGGACGTCCAATTGATATAAAACCATATGAAAGAGCAATAGCTAATAGAATAATAGAAGAGTTTATGCTTGTATGTAATGAAACTATTGCTGAAAATATGTATTGGCAGAATTTACCGTTCGTTTATAGAGTACATGAAGAGCCAGATGATGAAAAGCTTCAAAGATTTAGAGATTTTATTTATAACTTAGGATATACAATTAAATCTTCACAAGAGATACATCCAAGAGCTCTCCAAGAAATCTTAGAAAAGGTTCAAGGTAAACCAGAAGAAACAGTGGTAAGTACACTTTTACTTAGAAGTATGATGCAAGCTAGATATTCACCAGAATGTGCAGGACACTTTGGTTTAGCAGCACAATACTATTGTCATTTTACTTCTCCTATAAGAAGATATCCTGATTTACAAATTCATAGAATAATTAAGGAAAATCTAAATGGTAAGATAAATGATAAAAGAAGAGAAAGACTTGCAGTTATTGTAGATGAAGCAGCAAAACAATCATCTGAAATGGAAAGGTTAGCAGAAGATGCTGAAAGAGAAGTTGATGATTTAAAGAAAGCTGAATATATGATGGATAGAATTGGAGAAGAATATGATGGAATAATTTCATCTGTAACTTCATTTGGTATTTTTGTGGAATTATCAAACACCATTGAAGGATTAGTTCATATTACAGATTTAGATGATGATTATTATGTATATGATGAAGCACATTTAATGCTTATTGGTGAAAGAACTAAGAATATCTATAGATTAGGTGATGCGGTAAAAGTAAGATGTAGCAGAGTAGATATTGATAACAGAGAAATATTCTTTGATATAGTTAAGAATGAAGGAGAAAAAGAAGAAATAGTTCCAAGTAAAAGAACGGCTTCAATAATTGCTGAAATCAAGAAAGAGTTTGGACCAAAAGAAGAAGGTCAAAAAGAGGAAGATGAAGGCATGTAAATAATTATATAGAAGTTATTTGCAGTTAAACGCTACGCTAATTAAACTACAAGTTAATAAGCACTGCGTTAATTTTAGTTTCAAATGTTTATTATTTTGTTATAATAAAAGAAAAAGTACGTAATAAATAAAGTGGGTGGAAAAAGTGGCAAGGGTTAAAAACAAAAACAATTTAGCTGAAAATAGAAAGGCTCGTCATGACTATTTTGTAGAGGAGACTATAGAAGCAGGGATAGCTTTAGTTGGAACTGAAGTAAAATCTATTAGAGCTGGTAAATGCAATTTAAAGGATTGTTATGCAGATGTAAGAAATGGTGAAGTTTTTATTTACAACATGCATATTAGTCCTTACGAACAAGGAAATATATTTAATGTTGATCCATTAAGAGAAAGAAAGTTACTTTTGCATAAAGAGCAGATAGCTAGATTCAATGGATTAATAGCAAGAGAAGGATATACGCTAATTCCTTTATCTCTATACTTAAAAGAGGGAAAAGTTAAGGTGGCTTTAGGATTATGTAGAGGTAAAAAGAATTATGATAAGAGAGATTCTATGTTAGAAAAAGCCCATAAGAGAGATATGGAAAGAGCACTTAAAGAGAGAAATAGATAATTATAAAAACAGATGTATTAGAAAAAATTTTAGGTACATCTGTTTTTTTTTATCATAAAATCACCAAAAATGAAGCTAAGTATATTATAAAATATAGGACTAGCTAAGATACTTATTTCACTTTACGAGAATAGGGGGTGTGTCATATATCCCATAATAAATATAAAAAAGACAAAAATGCTGGAAGAAATGAAACTGGTTATTCTGAAGAAACAATTAATAAATACAATAATTATACATTACAAGATTTGCAAGATATAGAATTATTGCAGACCCAATGGAAAGCTCAATTAATTTTAGTATTAGGATATTTATTAGAATATACAGCTTCAGTTCAAGGGATAAATATATTACAATTTAGAATTAAAAGGAGAAATGAAATTTTTCAAGCTGGCCAATATGGTGATAAAGAAGAAAGTGAGCTAATTAATGAAGTTGCAGATGAATTTGAAGATATGGGAATTAATGTTGATGCTACAGCAGTATTAGCAGCTCAATTAGAATTATTTGGACAAACTATATTAACACCGATTTATTGGACAAAGTATCAAAGATTACCACATAATTTAGATACTGAAGATTTTTTAGTTACTAAAAGTGCAAATAAAGAAATATTTATTGGAGCTGTATTAGAAGAAATAGCATATATTTTTAATTTGATAGGAACCACTGCATTATATCGGGAGAATAGTACAGGTGATACAAATAATGTAGATGATTAGTTTTTATATTTTTTATATAGGATGTTTAGTATTTTGAGTATAATACCATATAGTATATATTACTATAAAAATAAGTATATATTTATAGTAATATATACTATAATAGTAATAATGGATAAGTGTAGGAGATAGATAGGACTAGAATATATCCTGCTGATATATAAAGTGAGGGATAAGAAATGACATTAAATATAATTGATATAGCCAAATTAGCAGGCGTATCAAAATCTACAGTTTCAAGATACTTAAATAATGGCTATGTTGGAGCAGAATCCAGGGAAAAAATAAAGAAGGTAATTGATGAGACTGGTTTTATGCCACAAAGTTATGCTAAATCATTAAGGACTGGTAAGACAAATCTTATTGGAGTAATAGTGCCAAAGATATCTACAGAAACAGCACCAAGAGTTGTACAAGGAATCACAGAAGTGTTATCGGAAAATAATTATGATGTACTGATAGCTAACACTAACCTTTCAGTGGAAAAAGAATTTGAATATTTAAATATTTTTAAAAATAATCAAGTAGATGGCGTAATATTCATGGGAACTAAAATAACTCCAAAACATAAGAAGATTATGGATAAGTTAAATGTGCCAATAGTTGTGGTGGCACAGTATATGGATAACTATCCTTGTGTATATCATGATGATTTTAATGCTGCAAAATATATGACAGAGTATCTTATAGGAAAAGGTCATAAGAATATTGGTTTCATAGGGGTTTATGAAGAAGATAGATCTGTTGGTCTTGAGAGAGAAAATGGATATATAGCAGCTTTAAAAGAAAATAATATAGAGATGGATATAGAAAATTTAAAAGTGGGAGATTTCTCTTATGAAAGTGGTTATAAATTAGCTAATGAGCTTATAAATAAAAAGAATACACCAACAGCGATTTTTGCAGTTACGGATAATCTAGCTATAGCTGCCATAGATTGTTTGAAAGATAAAGGTTTAAATATACCAAAGGATGTAGCAGTGGTGAGTATTGGAGATACTAGGATTTCAGAAGTTGTTTCACCCAAATTAACTACAATTCACTATCATTACAAGACATCAGGTAGAAAGAGTGCAGAAATAATGTTGGAATTATTAAAGAGTAGTATAAAAACATCAAAAACTATTAAAAAAAATATTAAGCTTTCATATATACTTATAGAAAGAAATAGTGCATAATGAAATAATAGTAAGACGTAAATTTTATATTTGAAAATATGGGAACGATACCTTGTATTGCAAATTTATTTTGAAACTTATGAAAAGGTTTTACAAAGTGAGATATTGCAAGTTTATACTAGTAAATATTTAATCAGGTATACACCACAGCTTCCATGCTATAGAATTAGGACTTATAGCAACAACAGGATTTAATTGGAGCTGCCATTGGTGGAGCAGCAGCTTGAGCTTATGTAGTAGCTACTAAAGTTCAAATGACAGCAGTTGAAGTTACAGCTTTACCAGCTATAGCTATTACAACTAGTGATACGATGCTAAATTACTGTATAGGATTAGTTATTGCAGGAGCAGTTTCTTTTATTGCTACTTTTATTATGGGAATTAAAGAAGAAGCGTAAAATAGTGTCAAAAACAATAAATATTAATATAATATAAATTATGAAGTGATAGAAGTTGTTAGGTTTGTATAGCTTTTATCACTTTTTTTATAAAAATTATCTGTTAATCTTTGATACTGTTGTTAAAGAAAATAGTATTTGTAGACGAAAAATTATAATATGAGAGATTGATTTATAATGAGTGTTATGGAATTATATAAGAGGGGAAAAGGTGGAGTAGAAGAATGAAAAAGTATGTTCTAGGAAATGTACTAAGATTATTTATTTATATTCTTAATGGAACAGATGAAGAATTATTTCTACACGGTCACAGAGTTGCATACATATTATTAAAATATTTACAAGAACAAGGCAAATACAGTGAAGATGAAATAAATCAAATGGTGCAAATAGCCATTTTACATGATATTGGCGCTTGTAAATTAGAAGAAAAATTTAAACATGATAAATCTGTAACAGCAGATTTGAGTAATCATTCAGTATTCGGATATATATTTTTAGAAAATTACACTGTTTATTCTACAGATATGGCTGAGATATGTTTATATCATCATCTTCCGTATGATAAATATTCTTTAATAAGTATTAGATATAAAGAAATAGCTATTTTGTTTAATATATTAAATGATATTGATAATATATATATAAACGGGCTTAGTTTAAACATGCGAAAATTATTAAGCCATATTGATGAAGAGTTTACTATAGAAGTTTGTAATATTTTTTCAAAAATAAATGAAGATGATATTTTATATAAGAAGATAAGCAGTGGAGAATATTTGAGTGAACTTTATAATTATTTAGACACTATAGAAATATCAAAAGAAGAGTTAGAGCAGTTTATCAAGATGATAATACAATGTAATAATTTTAGAAGTAGAGGTACATTAGAACACTCTATAACTGTAGAAGTAATTACGTATAATTTATATAAGCTTTTAGGAATAGTAAGAGAAGATATGGATACTATTTTACTTTCAGCTTTTTGTCATGATTTAGGGAAGTTATTTACTCCTATAGAAATATTAGAAAAGTCAGATAAATTAACTTATGAAGAAATGGAAATAATGAAAGAACATGTTATATATACAGGTATGATTTTAAAGGAACTTGGATTGGAATATGTAGGAGGAATAGCAGAGATGCATCATGAAAAGTTAGATGGAACTGGGTATCCATATGGGCTTAAAGATGAAGAAATACCTATGGAAGCTAAGATATTGGCAGTAGCTGATATTTCAAGTGCATTAATGGAAAAGAGGCCTTATAAAGAAAAGTTCTCTAAAGATAAAACTCTTGATATATTAAAAGCTATGGCAGATGATAATAAAATTGATAAAAATATAGTAAATAAAGTTATAGAGAACTATGATTATCTTGTAGAGATATGTGAAAAAGTAAGAAAGAAAAATAACTCTAAGTATAATGACTTAATTAGAAAATATAATGAAATAAATAATCAATATGAGGAACTTTGTAGAGATAAAACTGAAAGTTGACAATAAATTTTAAATGAATTATAATTAAATCCTAATAAGAAACTTATTAGGATTTAAAACTTAATATGGATGGTAAGTAAGCTATCATATCATATTACTACATGGGGGCGTTTTGGCTTCGACGGGGGTAAGATGGGTTTGATAAGCGAGCCGAGGCAAGCATGTCACCTCGATAATAAAGTATGCATTAAATATAAACGCAGAAGATAATTTTGCATTAGCAGCTTAATTTAACGCTGCTCATCAGCCCTGTGTGCCCACGCATAGGATTACTGGTGTCATTAAAGTGGGGAACGAAGTTTAGCAAAGCTTTGAGCTAAAGGGGTATTTATGAAGCTAGGGAATCAGGAGTTTGTTTGTGAGCGAACTGAGGACCGAAATTTTATTCACAAACTACGCTCGTAGAAAGTTAGACTGGTCTGCTTTCGGACATGGGTTCGACACCCATCGCCTCCACCATGAAACCCTCGACAATACAGATTGTGTTGTCGAGGGTTATTTATTTTTAGAAGTAAGAACAATGAACCATATAATAAATAAAAGAGACTTATTACTTAAGAAAATTGATTCAGTAAATTTAACTATAGATGATAAGTTAGTAGAAGAAAGATAATGGAGCAGCTAGATGCAATAAATGTACTTTTTCCATTGGTTTGTTTTCTCAAGCACAGATTATACTGCGGTTATCTATAATTAATTGAAGTTCTTCTAAAGTTGAGCATGATTTATAGTTTATTTCATCCTTCATATGTCCAAAAAATGATTCTCGAGGTGTATTATCCCAATGATTTCCTAATATGGACATAGATTGTCCAAGTTTTTTGGATTTCAAAAGTTTTTGAAATGTCGGAATTGTGTAATGGCTTCCTTGATCTGAATGAATAAAAACATCTTTAGCAAGTTTTACATTAGATTTTCAATTAACTTATGTATTGTATTTGTAGCAATATCTAAAGTTATTCTATCAGATAAATTATAAGCTAATATTTCATTTTCTTTTGCATATTTAGTTTTTCAAAAGATTTATAATATGTGCTTCTGGCTACGCCTAGAACGGTACACATAGTCTTAATATCATGTTTGCTTTTATTATTATTTATAAATTCTATAACTTCATCTAATTTCTTGTTGCAAATATGGCCATAGCTTTTTTGGCTAAAGCCCACCTTTGGTGTAATATTTCATTTTCCTCTTTAATTCTTGCCATTTCTTTTCTTAAAGCTTTTACTTCCTTTAATGTCATAACTTCATTTTCATCTACTTTAATTTCTTTTACATCTTTAATCCAGCCGTTAATTGTTGATTTTGCAATGCCATATTCACAGACGATGCTCTGCTAAGCTCATTCCTGATTTAAATAACTCTACTATCATATCCTTATATTCTTGATCGTATCTTCTGCCCTTTCTCATAATGGACACATCTTTCTTAACTAAATATTATTTTATTTAGTTCGACTTAATGTCTCCACTACTTTATACTAACACCAAGGTTATAAGTAAGATTAAAAGATATAACTTATATGAGAGATATAGTAATAGTTTCTATATAAGGGTTGGATAAAATTAAATATGAATATATGAATTATTAGAAACAATAATTTATATTTAACACTAATATAAATTAAGAGGAGTTAGAGTCGATATAATATTATTTTAATGGTTAGAATATAGATATATAGTGGGTATTAAATTGTTTATTGCAAAAAATGTAAAGAGATTATATAATTAAATATATTATATAATCTTAAAGGAGTTGAAAATGTGGTCGAATTTATTTTATTTAAACTATTTAATGACAATAAAAAAATTACCTTAGATAGATTATATAATATTATTGGAGAAAAAATAATTTGTACTGAGGAAAAAAATATAGTTTGTATACCTTATCAATACTCACATGCATATAGAAAAAAGATAAAACGGATAGAAAAGGAATTAGGACTAAAGAAGTATATACTAACAAATAGTGATTTTTATAAGATATTAGAAAACTCACTATATTATAATCTATCAATACAGAAAATCAATCTTACAGAGGATTTAGAAGAGAGTCATCAGTATTTAAGAGAGTATATTAATAAATTTAATGTGTCTAATTTAGATAATGATAAATACAGTTTAATTGATAAAATAATAGAAGAATTAGAATGGTGCTATGATGAAGAGGAGATTTTCGTTAAATCAATTGAAGTTAGAATGATGAAAAATAGAAACAAGGCATTATATTTATGTATAGATAAATATGGGATATTAAGTGCTGATTTAGAAGTAAAAGAGGAAGATATTTTGAGTATTGTGAATAAATGTTTATATTAAAATTATGGGGGGATAAACTGTGAAGAGAAAAATAATACAGTGGCTTAATATTGTAGTATCCCCTATAATAATTTTAATTGTTTATTTTTCAGGTCATAGTATACTTAATGATATTATATTACCATGTATTGACGGTATTTTAAATCCAGATATTATACAAAATATTAGTTCTACAAGTGCAAAAATAGCAGTAGATACAGCAATATTAAATCTGATTTTGAATGTAATAATATTGAAGGGATTAAATTTAATTAAAGTAACTGTTAATATCTCAAATAGAGATAGGACTCCACAGTTATTTATACCTATTAATAGAGAAAAAACAAAGATTGTTGAAATAAAAGTTCAAGTAGATTATAAATGGAATTGGATAAAGAAATTAATAAAGATTTTAGGTGGCAGTGTAATAGAGATATATATTCCGGAAAATATTAATTATCAAGTGAAAAATAAGAGAGATTTTAATTGCGATTCTCTAGAGGATATGAATAGACCCATGTACATAGCTTTAAATTTAGAAAGAGCTTTAGATATTAAAGAGAGTAGTAAGGAGATGTACTTATTATTAGAAGTAACTGCTGAATCTGAATATTTAATAAATAAATCAATTCAGACAGATTTCTCTATAGGGAGTAAAGTAAATATAATTAATAAATTAATCTTTATATTTATGAAATTTTTATTTATGGATATAGTATTAGATAATCATGATATAAGGGGTAGAAATATATAAATTAGGGGAGATAGAGAGTGAATTTAACATTAAAAAAGTGGAAAATTGAAGGTATAGATACGTTAGATAAATTTAAAGAGTGTCTAGTAAAAATAAATAGAACCTTGGAAGTTGATAATTGGCAGGGTGAACCTCCTAGATATTCTGTTACTTCTAATATTGAAGGAAACACTGAAATTTTAGACAGAAATATTAAAATTGAAAATAACGAATATAGATATATTTCTTTTAATATATATATTGAAAGAGCTAGAAGGGCAAAGAGTTGGCATGATTCTCAGGGGCTTTTAAAAGATAGAAAAGAAAGAGTAAATGTTTATCAGAGTAATATGATTGCATTTGAAGAGCATGGAAGTATATCTATTATAACATTTAGTGCGCCGACAACAGTATCAAGAATATTTAAACATGCCTTTGATTCTGAAGAGTTAAAGGATGTTATGGAATCATCATTTAATATAAAAGAAGATTTCCTTTATTGGTTATTAAAGAGATTAAGAGATTATCCAAATACTGATTTATATAATAATATTAATGTTAATATTAGTGGTTTATATGGCTATCTTGGAAGTAATGGGAACAATGATTGTAGAGGAAATGGAAGAAGAGTACTAGCTGTATTAGGGACATTAGCAGTTATATTTAGCTCTGAAAAATTAAAATCACTAAGACCAGAATTTCAACATAATGGGAATATAGTGGTTATAGAGATAAATGAAGATAATACTATAAAGCTTTATGAAGATGATTATTTTGGGAATTTTAGTGTATATACTGGTCAAGAAAAAAGTAATATTTTGGCATTATATACAATAAATGCGCTCTTGCCTATGGTACTAGATGCTTACAATAAAAATATAGCTGATAGCCTGTGGTCTGTGGAACTGAAACTAGATTTTCTAAGAACTATTGGTGAAGAGATTAAAGAGCGAGTACAAGAAGAGTTAGATTCATTAGAATTTGCATCAGAAGAAGAGGAAGAGGATGAAGAGATTTAAATAAATCATATAGGTGGATTTTAAAGGTAGTGATTCGCCTCCACAACAATAAGCCGTGAAAATTTTTCACGGCTTATTTCTTGTATAAAGAAAACACCTTGCTATGAAAGGTTGTTTAGAAAAGCTTTAGTATTCAGTATGTTAAAAAAACTCCTTTTGTTAATACTTTAAGGTTCGTCGGCCAGATTTAAATAACAAAAGGAGGGACAATATAATAATATGGATACTAATAGTTTAGCACATACTAAATGGAATTGTAAGTATCATTTAGTGTTTGCACTTAAATTTAGGAGAAAAGAAATATATGGAGAACAAAAAGCGGAAATAGGAAAAATTTTAAGGCAATTATGTGAATGGAAGGGCGTAAATATCATGGCAGATCAAATAAGTTTTAGGTGTATAAAAACACTCCCACTGTATAGAGATTAATAATTAGTTGGATTATCAAAATATTGACCAAATATGTATATAATGGTAGAATGACGTGTAAAAATAATAGGTAAACTCTTTAGAGTAGCTTTTTTATATCAACTTAATGTACTTATGAAACAATAAATTACTTTGGGGGAGAAATATGCACAGAAGAAAACTATCAGCCTTAATTATGTTAGCAACCACTTTTAACTTTTCAGCACAAACTATAGATGTTTTTGCTAGTGAGATAAAAGAAGACATCAAATTATCTAGAAGTATATCAAATGAAGAAAATGGGAATATACAATTAAATCAAGCTAAAGTAAGTAAGTTTGATTTACTTAATAGTAGTTATTTAGAAGAGTATAATAAAGCTTTTAAATTAGATAATTCTAAAATAATTTCAATAGCTAATAACGGAGGACAATATTCATCATCAAACATATATAAAGCTATTGATGGAAACTTTAGTACTCATTGGGAAACAGGAAAAGTTAACAGTGAAACCTTTGAAAATGAAGTAATACTTACACTAGATGAAGTAACGAAATTAAATAGAATAGTATATGGTGCAAGACAAGATGGTGCCAAAGGTAAAGGTTTTGCTGAAGAATTTGAAATATACTCTTCACTTACAGACAATGGAGATGATTTCACTTTAGTAAGCCAAGGAAAATATACAGATTCTACTAGAGATATAGTAGAAATAAAATTTGAAGAAACAGAATTTAAAAGAGTAAAGTTTAAATTCAAAAAAGCTAATCAAAATTGGGCATCTGCCTCAGAGTTTATGCTTTATAAAAAGGATACACTATCTGAAATAATAAATAATATTTTTACAGATGGTACAATGACAAAGTTAAAAGATGAATATAACAATATAGATGTAATAAATAATTTAGAAGCGGAACTTAATAATCATCCTTTAAAAGAACAATTAGTATATTCTATAGATTTAGCAAAAGAAATTTTAAAAGGTGATAAAGATTACTCAGATAGAACTTTTACACTAACGCAATATGGTGATACACATTCAAAAGCAAGAAATCAATTAAAAATGTCTACTTTTGGTACAGACTTACAATCTACAGGTATAGTGGCAAAACCAGGACAAGTATTTAGAGTTTTTGTTGATGCAGAAGATGGGGCACCACTTCCAACAATTGCATTTACTCAGCAAGAAGGTAGATTTGGTTACTGGAAAAAAGAGTATCAATTACAAAAGGGTATGAATGTTATAACAGTACCTGAAATATATAGTGACTCATGGAGTATGAAATCTACAAAGGGTGGAGCAGTATATTTAATAAACAAATATACACCTGAACAACAAGGAAAAGCCCCAGTTGTACGTATAGAAGGTGGAGAATTCTTCCCATCATTCAAACCAGGAGATGATAAAGAAAAATTCTTAAAATTATTAAAAGAATATAAAGAAAAGCTAGATAAAGATCCTGAAAATACAGTTGATATATATGAATTCAGTACAAAAAGAGTATTATACACAGGAACTGCAAAAGCAGCATATCAAGTATATGTAAATGAAAACGTAGATGTTGAAGAAAGTGTAGATGTTTGGAATAAGAAATTCCAAGAAGCATTTGATTTTGCTGGATTAAAAGATGATACTAGCGATCCAAATAATGATTCTACAAATGTTAGAACAGCAGTAAGGTTAATGCAACCTTATGGTGCAGCTTATGCATATACTGATCATATAGGTATTCAAAGACATATACAAGAAATTGTATTAAGAACTGATGAAAGTAGTATAAACAGTGTACTTTGGGGAATGCTTCATGAAGCCGGACACCAAATGGATATAAAGGCAAGAGAGTGGGGCGAAGTTACTAATAATATGTGGGCAAATAATGCTTATATAAAAAATGGATTAAATGATAGAGTACAATATGATAAATTATATGAGTATTTAGCACCAGAGAAATCATTAAAAACGTACGAAGAATTAGATTATTCTGAAAAACTAGGAATGTTTTGGCAAATACAAATAAAGAAAAATACTTATTGGCCAGAGTTAGAAGCATTATATAGAAAGAGAAAACCTAATCCTAGCACTACACAAGAAAAGCAAGATTTATTTGCTGAATATTCATCAGAAATTATAGGTATGAATCTAAGTAATTATTTTGACAAATATGGATTTAAATTATCAGATGAATGTAAAAATAGATTAAAAGAGAAATATTCAAATGTAGGACAAAAAATATGGTATTTAAATACTAGTGCTATGAACTATGAAGGAAATGGATTTGAAAACAAAGATACTTCTTTAGAAGTTTCATTATCAAAATCAAATTCTGGAATAAAACTAAGCATGAGTATTGCTAGTGAAGTAAAAGATGATTTCCTTGGTTATGAAATAGTGAAAAATGGAAAAGTGATAGGGTTTACTACATCTGGAACTTATATAGATTCAGAAGTAACTAATGCAAATGAAAATATAAATTATGAAGTAATACCTTATGCAAAAAATTTATCAACAGGTGATAAAGTACAAATAAATTCATTAACACCAAGCATCAGTATTCAACAAGAAACTATAACATTAAATTTAAATGAAGAATTTAATGCTATGGATTATGTTAAAGGATTTACTCACTTAGGAAGTGACATAACATCAAAAGTTAAATTTGAAAGTAATGTAGATACTACTAAGCATGGAAACTATCAAGTTAAATATACAGTAGAAGATAATGATGTAACTTTTAATAAAATATTAAATGTAAAAGTAGTAAGTGACTATGATTATTTATCAGATTTTGAGTGGAAATCTGTATCAACAGCATGGGGGACTCCAAGAAGAAACTCTAATATACAAGGTAGAGTAAATGGAAATATAAAAACATTTGAAAAAGGTTTTGGAATACATGCTAATGGTAAGATAACTTATGATTTATCAGATAAAGAATATGATACATTTGAGGCATTACTTGGAGTTGATCAATCATCAATACAACCAAATAATAATTCAAGTATCAAATTTAAAATAATAGCAGATGGTAAAGTTTTAGCATCTACAGATGTTTTAGGATATTATGACAACATGGCTTATGTAAATGTTCCTGTATCAGGTGTTAAAGAGCTTGTAATTGAAGTTTCTGATGCTGAAAATGGAAATACAGCAGACCATGGACTAATAGCTAATCCAAAATTAACTACAAATAATGCTAAACCAAAAATTATAGCAGAAAATAAAAACTTAAAACTTGGACAAGATTTCAATCCAAGAGAAGGTGTTGAAGCAATTGATGTGGAAGATGGAAATTTAACATCAAAAATTGAAATTGAATCAAATAATTTTGAAAAAGATAAAATAGGAAAATTTGAAGTTGTATATAAAGTAACTGATAAAGATAACAATGTAACAAGTAAAAAAATATATGTTACAGTATCTGAAGATTATACAGTTACAAAATCTAAGTATGGGCAGTTCTCAAATTTAGATGGATATAACGAAGAGTTTAAATTACCTATAGTATCTGCAAAAAATAATGCAGGAAATTACGGAAACAGTGTAATAGGCAATGCAATAGATGGAAAAATAAATACTCATTGGGAGACAAACTCTCCAAATAATAGTTCATTTAAAAATGAAGTAACATTTGATTTAGGTGAAGTTCAAGAAATAAGCAAGATGGCATATGCATCAAGACGTGACGGAAATAACAAAGGTTTTGCTACTGAATTTGAAATATATGTATCAGAAAGTGAATCAGGAGATGATTTCTATTTAGCAGGACAAGGCTCATATTCTGGAGCAATAAGCGATACTGTTGAATTTAATATGAGCAAAGTAAATGCAAGAAGAGTGAAGTTTAAATTTGTAAAAGCAAGTGGAGAATGGGCAAGTTTCGGTGAAGTGGCATTTTATAAAGAAGATAAATTAGCAGATAAAATGGCTGGTTTATTTACAGATGAAAACAAAACAGAAGTAGCACAAAGCTATAATACTTTAGAAAAATTAGAAGCTTTAAGAGAAGAGGTTAAAAATCATCCAGCATATGAATTATTCAAAGTTGAATTGGATAACGCTGAAAAAATAATAAAAGCTAAATTCCCAACTTTAACATTTGAAGAATTTACAATGATTGAGAAAAATACTGAATTAAATTTAATGGATGGAGTAGTTGCAAGTGATCAAGAAGATGGCAACATAACTTCAAATATAGTAGTAAATGATGGTGGATTTTCACCAAACAAAGTAGGAACATACAAAGTAACATACACAGTAACTGATAGTGATTCAAATATAACTACAAAGGAAAGAACAATAGTAGTTTATGGTCAAAGCAAATATTTATCAGATATGAATTGGGAGTCAGCTACAACTGGATGGAGAAGTGTTGTTAAAGATATGGCAGTTGGCTCAACTAATAAGATTAAACTTAACGTAGATGGAACTGTTAAAACTTTTGATAAAGGTATTGGTGCTGCAACAAATGCTAAAATAGTATATAATTTAGATGGAAATTACAACTATTTTACAACATATGTGGGAACAGATAAAAACTATAACTTAGGAAGTACAACAATAAGATTTAGAATACTTGCTGATGGAAAAGAAGTTTATACTTCTGATGTAATAAAAACAAATACTCCTGCAGAATATGTAAGATTAGATGTTACAGGAGTTAAAGAACTTACTTTAATTGCTGATGATGTAGATGGAAACTTAGTAGGAGATTTTGCATCTTGGGCAGATACTAAATTATATAAAAATTATTCAAAACCAGTAATAGAAGGTAAAGATTTAGCAGTATTTAATGTAAATGAGGAAGTAGATTTACTTCAAGGAATAACAGCAACTGATTATGAAGATGGAAACTTAACTTCTAAAATAAATGTAAAAACAGATTATGAAAAAGGAAAAGTTGGAATATTTGATGTTGTATATTCTGTAACAGACAGTGATAACTTAACAACTGAATTTACAAGAAAAGTAGCAATTACAGATGAAGAAACTTATGTATCTGATTTAGAATGGAAATCAGCAATAATAGGTTCAGGGGCTATAGGTAAAGATAAATCAGTAAGACAACAACCTATAAAACTTTTAAATGAAAATGGAACTTATGATACTTTTAAAAAGGGTATAGGAACTCATTCTTATTCAGAAATAGTATATGATTCAACAGGATATGATATATTTGATACTTGGGTAGGTCTTGATGAATTTGTATCAAATCAAAGTGCATCAAGTGTTATATTTAAGGTTTATGTAGATGGTAAATTAAAAGCAGAAACTGATGTTATGAAATCAAATTCACCAAAACAACGTTTAATGGTAGATGTTAGAAACTCTAATGAAGTTAAATTAGTAGTAGATTCAGCAACTAATGGTATTACTTGGGATCATGCAGACTGGGCAGAGGCAAGATTTAGAAATATAGCAAAATTTAATACAGCTAAATTAGAAGAAGTTTTAACAAAAGCTGAAAATATAAATTTAAATAATTATACTCAAGAATCTATTGAAAGATTAGAAAATGCAATAAATGTTGGTAAAGAAGCTTTAAGTTCAGCTAATCAAGAAACAATAGACAAAGCTATTGAAAAATTAAAAGAAGCTATGGATTCATTAGTAGAAGTTAATTTAAATGAAACAGTGCAAATAAAAGATGAATTTTTAAAAGCTAGTATACAAAAAGAACTTGGAATATCAGGTGAAATAACAGTTGGACAAATGAGAAAACTTACTTCACTAAAAGTATCACAAGTAGAAAGTTTAGAAGGGTTACAACATGCCATAAACTTAGAATCATTAGATATAGACTATAATGAAATAAGAGATTTATCACCACTTAAAAATCTTAAAAAATTAAAAGATTTAAAAGCAAATGTTTTAGGTGGATTAATGCCAGGGAGTATTTATTCAAAAGATAATAAAGCAATTGTAAACTTGGATGTTATAAATAGAAATGGTGAAAAATTATTACCAAAATCAGTAATAGTGAAGCATAATAAAACACATGAATATACTACTTTAGATATAAAAGATTGTGTAGATGAAAATGGAGTTGTAACAATAGATACTACAAATTTTGACTCATATATATATACAATTACTTTAGTATATGAAGATGAAGTTGATAATTATACATCACAATTTATGTTTATGCTTGATAATAGATAATAATATATAGAATAGTAAAATTAATTATTTTTAATATGCACTTTGACTGTTTTTAGGCTTTTTCAGTGTTTATGCACATCTCTTAGTTGAATTTTTACTAGGGGGTGTGCATTTTTATGCAAATGGTGCTGGAGTAGGGGGTGTAATGTCTTTTGCAGCACTTTATAGTTTAGAAACTGTAGGGTTGGCAGGAGATGTTAAAGTAAAACAGAAGAAAAATGAATATGTGAATAATAATATTCCATATGCACATATGTAATAATCATCCTCAGCATTATAAGTCATATCGTCTCTCTTACTAATATCATTTTTAAATTTTTTACTTTTTGACTTTTTGTGTCCAAAATATTGACATAAGACCAAAGTAGCACAAGACATTTTTGTACTATTTAATTCTTTTTATACTTTATATTATAATTTATCAATAAAAAATATAATATAAATATGAAAATATTGACGAAATAAGGCGAAAATGATAATATAATTCAAGTGATAATAAAAATCAATAAAAAAAGAAGGGGGAATATCAGATATGATACTAAATAAATTAATAAAAAAATCAGTATTAATGAGCATGATAATAGGAAGTGTAGCACTTATAGGGTGTGGAACACAAACAAATGAAGAAAAAGTAAAAAGCGAAAATCAAATAGTAGTAGAACATAAATTAGGAACTACAACTTTAAATGATACTTCTAAAAAAGTAGCAGTATTAGAATTATCATTTTTAGATTCACTTTATAACTTAGGAGTAAATCCAGTAGCTATAGCTGACGATGGAGAGCAAACTAAAGTAACAGATATAACAAATGGAGAATCAATAGAATACGTATCAGTTGGAAATCGTAAAGAACCAAATTTAGAAGAACTAAGTACATTAGATTTAGATTTAATAATAGCAGATACAACTAGACATAGCAAAATATATGAAGATTTAAGCAAAATAGCACCAACAATAGTATTAGATAGTATTGGATCAAGCTATGATGAATACATAAAGAACTTTGAAACTATAGCAAAAATAGTTGGAAAAGAAGATAAAGCAAAGACTAAGATAGAAGAAACAGAAAAATTATTATCAGATGTTAAAGCAAAAGCACAAGAAAAATTAGGAGATAAAAAAATATTAACAGTATCACCTAAAAATGATGAATACACAGCACATACTTCAACTTCATTTGTAGGACAAGTTTTGGAAAAAGCAGGATTTGTTAATGCAATTGAAAATAATGATAAAGAAGTATCATTATCTTTAGAACAATTGGTAGAAATCAATCCAGATATAATGGTATATATGAGAGAAGATATAGATAAAACTATATACAAAGAATGGAAAGATACAGAATTATATAAATCATTAAAAGCGATACAAAATGGAGATGTATATACAACGATAGCAAGAGGTCCTTGGACACAATATAGAGGATTTATATCAATAAATACATTAACTAAAGAAATGTCACAATGGCTATTAGATAATAATTAAATGATAGGATGGTGATGCAAGTGAAGTCTATAAATAAAAATAAATTTTTAATATTTTCAACTATAGGTATATTAGCAATAGGGGTATTTTTATTAATAGACATTTTAATAGGAATGAGTGATATAGGCTTTAAGGATATTATAAGTGCTATTTTTGATTATAGTGGAAGTAAAGAGGATTTAATAATAACAACTATTAGACTTCCACGTGTATTATTATGTATATTAGTTGGAGCATCTATGGCTATTTCTGGATTAATTATGCAAAACTTAACTAGAAATCCACTTGCATCATCTCAAGTTTTAGGAATAAATGCAGGAGCTACTTTATCAGTAGTTATAGTAATGGTATTTTTTCCTGCATTAGGATATAAAACAAAAATATTAGCATCTTTTTTGGGAGCAGGATTTGTAGGGGTAACTGTTCAAACAATAGGGAGAATTAGAAATTTATCACCATTAAAAGTAACATTAGTAGGAATAAGTATACAGTTATTTTTAAGCTCCATAACAAAATTTATAATGCTATTTAATGATAGTAAAACATCAGATTTACTGTTTTGGATGATTGGAGGAGTTCATCATGCTCAAATTACACATATAGTGGAGTTATTACCATGTTTTATTATATCAATACTTTTAATAATTAAAATATCAAATTCAATGGATACATTAAAAATGGGGGATGCCATAGCAATTAGCTTAGGAGAAAATATTAAAGTAATAAAAAGTATAGCAACTATAGTAGTAATTTTACTATCAAGTTCTTCTGTAGCAATAGCAGGACCAATATCATTTATAGGATTAATAACTCCTCATATAGTAATTAAGCTAGGAGCAAGAAATTTTAGAGAAAGTTTTATATTATGCGGTATATATGGAGCCAATTTGCTTTTATTATCAGATATAATATCTAAAATTTTAAAGTATCCTTATGAATCACCAGTAGGAATAGTAACAGCTTTTATGGGAGCAGTTTTTTATATAATACTAGCTAATAAAGAAATGAAAAGAGGTGGAGTAAGTGAAAAGTAAAAATACATTAATATTTACTATAAATATAATAATGTTAGTGCTTGTATCTTTTATAAGCTTACTCTTTGGAAGTAAGATATTAAATATAACAGATGTATTTAATGCAATATTTAATAATTCAACTTCAAAATACTCTTTCATTATTTTTGAGTATAGAATACCTAGATTATTAATATGTATAATGGTAGGTATGAGTTTAGCTGTAGCAGGGGCTATTTTTCAAGGTGTACTTAGAAATGCACTTGCATCTACTGATGTACTTGGGATAGGAAAAGGAGCAGGCTTTTTTGCTTGTATGGCAATAAGTCTAGGTTTAAAAGAACCTATATCCTTATGGGCTATGGTTGGAGGGCTTTTAGCAGGAACTATTATTTATATACTAACTAAAAAAACAAATTTCAAAAATACTAGTATAGTAATAATGGGAATAGCTATAAGTGCATTATTTGATGCAGGAATACAATACTTAAATATAAGCAATTCAGAAAATATACAAACTATTCTTTTATGGTTAACAGGAAGTGTATGGGGAAGATATTGGAATGAAGTAAAAGTACTAACACCTTATGTAGTAATATTTATTCCATTAGCTATAGTATTAGCACATAAAGTAGATATATTATCATTAGGTGATAATATAGCTATTAATTTGGGTGAAAAGGTAAGTTTATTAAAAGTTGGCTTATTATTAATAGGAATAATACTTACAACTAGTAGTGTAAGTGTAAGTGGAACTATAGGATTTGTAGGACTTGTAGCACCACATATAGCAAAAAATTTAGTTGGATATAAACATATTTTAGTTATTCCATTAAGTGGTTTAATTGGAGCAATACTTTTAATTACAGCAGATATTATAGGAAGAACTATAATTGCACCAAGTGAAATTCCAGTAGGAATAGTAACAGCTATAATAGGAGCACCTTATTTCTTATATTTGTTATTAAGAAAAAAATCTAATTAGAAAGGTAGTAATTATAATGAGCTTAGATATAAAAAACTTAGTTTTAGGATATGAGGACAAAATAATAGTTAATAACATTGATATATCTATTTCAAAAGGTGAAATTACCATTTTAATTGGAGCAAATGGTTGTGGAAAATCTACTTTACTTAGTGGAATGAGTAGACTATTAATTCCTAAGGAAGGAAATGTATTTTTAGAAGGAAAATCAATACATGATTATAAACCTAAAGAATTAGCTAAAAAGTTAGCAATTTTACCGCAGGGACCAATAGCACCAGAAGGTATAACAGTAAAGGAACTTTGTTATTTTGGAAGAAATCCATATAAAAGTTTATTTGGAGGAAGATCAAAAGAAGATGAAGAAATAGTAAATTGGGCTATTGAGGTAACTGGACTTAAGGAATTTGAAGATAGGAAATTAGATTCATTATCTGGTGGACAAAGACAACGTGCATGGATTGCAATGTCATTAACTCAAGATACAGATATATTGTTATTAGATGAACCTACAACTTATTTAGATTTAGCATATCAAATAGAAATTTTAGAGTTACTAAAAGATTTAAATAAAAAGACTAAAAAAACAATAGTTATAGTAATACATGAATTGAATCAAGCTGCTAGATATGCAGATAATCTTGTTTGTATGAAAAATGGTAAGATATATTCAAAAGGTAAAGTACATGATATATTTAATGAAACAATGTTAAAAGATGTATTTGGTATAGATAGTATAGTAATTCCTGATCCTATTACTAATAGACCAATGTGTATTCCAAGATAGCAATATTTAAATGTGAGTATTATATCACTTCTATACATGAAACCCACAAAAATCATGATTTTTGTGGGTTTATTTTATAGACACAAGGTAATCTAAAATACATTGGTAAGTAAATTTATTTTTTTATTAATAAAATAAGAAAAAAAGAAGATATTCTTTAGGATGTAATATTATAAATATGGTTTTTTTCAGTTGTTTTATGGGATATAAACTTATTTATAAAAATATAATTAATAAATTCATTAAAAAATGTTAAATGTACTTAGTAAGTGAAATCTTGTATAAATATATTTAACGTTTTTTATTTTTTTATGCTAATTTTTAAATTTATGTATCTTAATTAGAAAATTACAAATAATACATAATATTTAATAAGGTAATATGAAAAGGGAGGAAAAAACAAGTGCATTTAACAGACAGAGAAAGAGAAAAACTTATGATTGTTGTTGCTGCAGATGTTGCAAGGAGAAGAAAAGAGAAAGGCTTAAAGCTAAATTATCCTGAATCTGTAGCGCTAATTACTAATGAGCTTTTAGAGGGTGCTAGAGAAGGTAGAGAAGTAAAAGATTTAATGGACTATGGTACAAAAATTTTAAGTAAAAGCGATGTAATGGAAGGTATACCTGAAATGATTCATACAGTTCAAGTTGAAGCAACATTTCCAGATGGGACTAAATTAGTTACAGTACATGATCCAATACGTTAAGAAAGGAGATAGACATAATTGATACCTGGAGAATTTATTATAAAAGAAGGAACTATAGAATATAACAAAGGAAAAGAAGCAATAAAACTTGGGGTGATAAATACCGGTGATAGACCTATACAAATAGGTTCTCACTATCATTTTTACGAAGTAAATGATTACTTAAAGTTTGATAGAGAAAAAGCTTATGGAAAGAGATTAGACATTCCATCTGGTACTGCAGTTAGATTTGAACCTGGAGATAAAAAAGAAATAAATTTAATAGATATTGGTGGAGTTAGAAGAGTTTACGGTTTGCGTAATTTAGTTGACGGATACTTAGATGGAAGGAGAGTAAAAGAATAATGAGTTTTGAAATTGATAGACATCGTTATTTAGAATTATTTGGACCAACAAAGGGAGATAAAATAAGGTTAGGAGATACAGATTTAATTATTGAAATTGAAAAAGATTATACAGGATATGGTGATGAGTGTAAATTTGGAGGTGGTAAGGTTTTAAGAGATGGAATGGGACAAAATGCAATTGAAAGCAGAGAAAATCCTATGGTTGCAGACCTTATCATTACAGGAGCTACTGTTGTAGATTATACAGGAATATATAAAGCTGATATTGGTATTCGTGATGGAAAGATTTTAGCTATTGGCAAAGGTGGTAATCCGTATACTATGGATGATGTGGATTTTATAGTAGCACCAAGTACAGAAGCATTGGCTGGAGAAGGGAGGATAATAACTGCAGGGGGGATAGATACTCATGTACATTATATAAGTCCAGATGTTGTTAATGCTGCATTGGAAGGTGGAATAACAACACTTATAGGAGGAGGAACAGGTCCTGTTGATGGAACTAATGCTGTTACTTCAACACCAGGAAAGTGGAATATTCATCGTATGTTACAATCTGCAGAAAGCTTTCCAATAAATCTTGGCTTTTTAGGAAAAGGTAGTGGAGCTAATATAAGGGTTACAGCAGAGCAAATTGAAGCAGGTGCTTGTGGCCTTAAGGTTCATGAAGACTGGGGAGCAACAAGATCTGCAATAGATTACTCTCTAAAAACAGCAGATAAATATGATGTTCAAGTTGCAATACACACTGATACTTTAAATGAAGGTGGATTTGTAGAACATACAATTGAAGCAATTGCAGGAAGAACAATTCACACATATCATACAGAAGGGGCAGGGGGAGGTCATGCACCTGATTTATTAAAAGTGGCTTCTAAACTTAATGTAATACCAGCATCAACTAATCCAACTAAACCTTTTACTATAAATACAATTGCAGAACATTTAGATATGTTGATGGTATGTCATCATTTAGATCCTAAAGTTCCAGAAGATATTGCATTTGCAGATTCTAGAATAAGGCATCAAACAATTGCAGCAGAAGATATACTACAAGATATGGGGGTATTTAGTATTATGAGTTCTGACACAATGGCTATGGGAAGAATAGGAGAGGTTATCACTAGAACATGGCAAACTGCAAGTAAGATGAAGAAGCAAAGAGGAATATTAGAAGGTGACTCTGAAGAAAATGATAACAATAGAGTGAGAAGATATATTGCAAAATATACAATAAATCCAGCATTAGCACAAGGAATATCACAATATGTAGGTTCCATAGAAGTAGGGAAAATGGCAGATTTAGTACTTTGGGATACACAATTCTTTGGTGTAAAACCACATCTGGTAATTAAAGGTGGTATGGTAAATAAATCAATAATAGGAGAAGCAAATGCATCTATTCCAACGTGTCAGCCAGAATTTTATAGAGATTGTTTTGCTGCATATGGAAAAGCAAAATATCCAACTTCTGCAACTTTTGTTTCTAAATACGCATATGAGCATGGCATAAAAGAAGAATTAGGATTACAAAAGTTAGTATTACCAGTAGGCGGAATAAGAAATTTAACAAAGAAAGATATGAAATTAAATAATGCAACTCCAAAGCTTGGTGTTGATCCAGAAACTTATGATGTCACTGTAGATGGAGAGTTAATAACTTGTGAACCAGCAAAAGAATTACCATTGGCACAAAGATACTTCTTATTCTAAGTTTAAAAATAAATTTAATATAATTTTTAAATCTTATAGGAGGGATTGAGAAATGATTTTTCATGAGATAATAGGAAATATTAATGAAATAGATGATTTAAATGGATATCATGTTGAAACAATATATTTAAATAGTGAAGATATGCTTAAAAGAATTTTAAGAGTAACTTCAGACCATAACAGAGAGTATGGAATAACATTAGATAATAACGAAAAATTAAAAGATGGTGATATTCTTTATAATGAAGATAAGAAACTTATAGTTGTGAAAGCTAATAGTGAAGATGTGTTAATTATTAAACCTTCAAGTATAACTGAAATGGGAGTAATAGCACACGCTTTAGGTAATAGGCATCTTCAAGCACAATTTGAAGATAATAAAATGATAATTCAATATGATAGGTTAGTAGAGGAAGAATTAAAAAGGGATAATATTAATTATTCTAGAGAAAATATAATTTTAAAAAAGGCATTTAAACATGTTGAATTTGCACACACACACTAAAAGTAATGAAGATAATATTATAAATGTATTGCGTGTTATTCAAATATGTGACTCTAACTTTCCTATAGGTTCCTTTAATCATTCATATGGTATGGAGAGTTATTTGAGAAATAACAAGATTACAAATGCAGAAAGTTTAAAAGAATACCTTGATGTGTTTTTAAACAATGTATTTATTTATAGTGATGGATTGGCAATTAGGATGTTGTATGAATATTTGAATAAGAATGAATGGGAAAAAATTTTAGAACTTGATAGAATGCTTACAGTTCAAACCATAGCTAAAGAAACTAGAAATGGATCAAAGCTTATAGCCAGCAGAATGATTAAATTATTTCTTGATTTATATGATAGTGACATTTTAAAAGAGTATGAAGAAAAAATAAATGGAAAGAAGGCTTTTGGTCATCCAGCTATAGTGTTTGGATTACTTATGTATTCTTTAAATTTTAATGAAGAGGAAGCTATAGTTTTTCATATGTATAGTACAATTTCAACACTTATTCAAAATGGTGTCAGAGCTATACCATTAGGACAAAAAGATGGTCAGATAATTCTAAAAAAATGCAGTGAGAGTTTTAAAGTTTTATATAAAAAAATTAAAAACTTAGATTATAGTTTTTTTGGTGCAAGTATTCCAGGTATTGAATTAGCTCAGATAAATCATGAAATACTAGAGTTTAGATTATTTATGTCTTAAAATCAAAAAAGAAAATTAAAATTAGTTATATGGTAAAGGGTGAGATATATGAAAAAACCAGTAATAATAGGGGTAGGAGGTCCTGTTGGAAGTGGAAAAACTTTATTAATAGAAAGAATAACTAGATTAGCAAAAGATGAATATAAATTTGCAGTTATTACTAATGATATTTATACCAAGGAAGATGCTAAATTTTTAGTGAAGAATTCTGTGTTAAGTGAAGATAGAGTTATTGGAGTAGAGACAGGTGGGTGCCCACATACAGCAATAAGGGAAGATGCATCAATGAATTTTGCTGCTATAGAAGAAATTAAAAGCAGATTTAATGATTTAGATATTATTTTTTTAGAAAGTGGTGGAGATAATTTAGCGGCAACATTTAGTCCAGATTTAGTGGATTTTTCTATTTACATAATTGATGTGGCACAAGGAGAAAAGATTCCAAGAAAAGCAGGGCAAGGAATGATAAAGAGTGATTTATTTATCATTAATAAAATAGATTTAGCTCCTTATGTTGGAGCAGATTTAGACGTTATGAGAAGAGATACATTAACCTTTAGAAAGGAAAAGACTTTTATATTTACTAATTTAAAAAAGGATGAAGGTGTAAATGAAGTCTTGTTGTGGATTAAAAAGAATTGTTTATTAGAAGGAATTAATTAATATGAGTAACAGTAAGTATGCAGGAGAATTTGAAATAGTATTGGAGAAAAAGAATGATAAAACTGTTATAAGTGAAAAAAGATTTGATGGTCTAATAAAATTATCTCCAACCATTCATCTTGATAGTGAAAAAATTTCAACTTATTTTATAGTTGGCCTTGGAGGAGGATATGTTGAAGGTGAAAAATATAAATACAGCATTAATCTAAAGGAAGATGCAAGATCAATTATAACAACTCAAGCCTCTACAAAAGTATATAAATGTATACATGGAGAGAAAACTGAACAAGAAACGTTAATAAGTTTAGAGAAAAACAGCATCTTAGAGTATATAACAGATAGTGTAATATTATATAAAGATGCAATTTATAAGCAGGTAAACAATATTTATATGGATGAAAGTGCAACGCTCATATATAGTGATGGAATTACATCTGGATGGTCAAAAGAAGGAGAAGAATTTCAATATAGCAATGTACAGTTAAAAACAAAGGTATATGTAAATAATAAAATAGTTTTATTAGATAATTTATTAGTAAATCCAAAAGAAGATGATGTTACTAAATTAGGCTTTTTTGAAGGATATCAAAACTTTGGAACATTACTTGTAATAAATAAAAATATTAATGTGGAAATTCTTGAGAATTTAAGAAATAATATTAATAATTTAAATTTGCCAATTTATTTTGGAATATCAGAACTTGAAGTAAGTGGATTTGTATTAAGAGTTTTGGGGAATTTGACTCAAAATATAGAAAGTGCAATAAATTTATGTCATAACTTTGTAAGAAAGAAATTTTTAAACTCCAAAGAGTTATCTATACGTAAATATTAGTAGTATAGGTTATGAATAAAGATGTTAGGAATAGTTTTAATCAATAATGGTATTAGCAGGTTGTATAATATAGATGAAAAATCAGCTAGAATTAAAATGAAAAGCTCATAATTTCTCCACAATTGTTTTGTAAACTTAAGAAGTAAACTGATTAAGGAGTGTGATTTATATGGATGATATACCTCTAGGAAATAATGAAATAAAAATATTAAATAGGATAAGTAGTTCATATATGGCACAATGTTTTAAATTTAAATAATCTTACTAATTTACTTGTGTATATATGAACTCTAAAGGAGGAAATTATGGCACAAGAATTATTAAGAGCAGTTCAAGAAAACAAAATGAGTGAATTAAGTCAACATTTAGATAAAAAATCTAAACAAAAGATGGATACTATTGAGAAAACTGAACAACTATATTTAAAAACTTCAGTTTGGACATTAGCAAAAAATAGAATAGTATGGCTTTTAATATTAATGATATCTGCAACAGTTACTGGAGCAATAATTCAAGGCTTTGAAGATGTTCTTCAATCAGTAGTAATATTAGCATCATTTATTCCAATGCTTATGGATACTGGTGGAAATTCAGGTTCTCAATCATCTACGTTGATTATAAGAGGATTAGCACTTGGAGAAATAACAACAAAAGATATTTTTAAAGTAATATTTAAAGAATTTAAAGTAAGTATAGTTGTTGCTAGTATTTTATCATCAGTTAATTTCTTAAGGTTATATTTCTTTACTAGTGCAGGATTTATGGTTTCACTTACAGTATGTGTAAGTTTATTTTTTACTATAGTGTTAGCTAAAGTTGTAGGAGGAATTTTACCTATAATATCAAAAAAACTAAACTTAGACCCAGCAATAATGGCAAGTCCTCTTATTACAACAATAGTAGATGCCTTTGCATTAATTGTTTATTTTACTTTTGCAAAAATACTTTTAGGAATATAATAGTTATAAAAAGTTGTCTTTAAGATATATTTAAGGGCAACTTTTTAAATGTTATAAAAAAATAGTTATAAAATAAAAGAAAAAACTTTTTGGAGGGTAACAATGACTAATATATTAATAGTTGATGATGAAGAAAAAATATGTGAATTTATAAAGGCTTTTTTAGATAATGAAGGATATTATGCAGATGTTGCTTATGATGGTAAAAGTGCTATAGATAAAATAAATTCAAAAAAATATGATTTAATAATATTAGATAGAATGCTTCCATATGTGAGTGGGGAAGAAATATGTAAATATATAAGAAGTAAATCACAAGTTCCTATAATTATGTTAACAGCTAAAATTGAAGATGAAGATAAGATTGATGGATTTCATTTAGGGTGCGATGATTACATTTGTAAGCCTTTTAATATAAGTGAATTAATATTGAGAGTTAAAGCAGTTTTGAAAAGATGTAATATTACTAGTTATGACAATGAAATAATAAAGTATGGGGAAGAATTAGAAGTAAATACTTCAACTCATGAAGTTAAGGTTAAGGGAAAAGAAGTTATATTAACAAATACTGAATATAAAATATTACTTACATTAATAAATAATCCTAAAAAAATATATTCAAGAGAAAAGTTACTAGAAAGTACTATTGAGGGATATTATGAAAAAGGTGATCGAGCTATAGACAGCCATATAAAAAATTTAAGACAAAAAATAGAAGAGGATTCAAGGAATCCTAAAATAATTCAAACTGTTTATGGGGTAGGATATAGGTTTGGATTACAAAAGTAAATTAAAGTCAATAAATAGCAAACTTATAATATCTTTCACACTTATTATGATTGCAACAATTTTATCAATAAAGTTGTTTGTTAATACAATTTTTAAAGATTCTTTTGAAAAGTATGTTGATGATAGCAATAAAGTAGAAGTAAATCACTTAATTGAATTTGACTTAAAAAACCTATATACAAATGAAAGTTGGAATACTGAGTTTATAGAGAATTTAGGAATAGAAGCTATTAGAAAAGGTATTGCAATTGAAATATATGATAAAAATGATAATAAGGTATGGAGTGTATTTGAAGATGAAAAAGTATTATCAGATAAAACTTTAAATGATATAAGCAAAAATATGAAGAGTATAGAAAAGCAATGGGATAATTATTTTGAAGAGTTAAAAGTTGATATTAATGATGATGAGAGTAATATTTTAGTGGGGTATGCGTATATAGGTCATTATGCATCTACTTATTATATGGAAAATGATGTTGAATTTTTTAATGCTATAAATAGGATTATAATTATAATAGGAGTTATTTCAATATCCAGTATTATAATAATTTCAATAATAATATCCAGATCAATAGCTAAACCTATCTCTAAGGTTTCAAAAATGACAAAATATATAGGTGAGGGAAATTATAAAAATAAATTAAATTACAAGAGTAATATAATGGAAATTGATGATTTAATAAATTCTATAAATAAGTTATCCAATGAGTTAAATGATCAAGAAAATTTAAGAAAGCAATTAACTGGTGATATAGCTCATGAACTAAGGACACCACTTACAAGTATAAAAGGTCATTTAGATGCAATTATTGTAGGGATTTGGGAACCTACTAATGAAAGGCTTAATAGTATAAATGAAGAAGTAAAAAGAATTACAAATCTTGTTGATGAATTAAGAAAGTTAGCTAAATTTTATAGTGGAAAAGATAATTTAAATAAAGAAATAGTTAATTTGAAAAATTACATAAAATCTATTGCTTATAATTATGAAGGTAAAGCTCTAGAAAAAAATATAGTAATTAAATATCAATTAGAAAATATAGAGGCATTAATTGATAAAGAAAAATTTGCTCAAGTAATTATAAATATATTATCTAATGCTATTAAATATAATAATGGAAATAATTCGATATATATTAAAGTTTTTAAGAAAAATAATAGTATCAATATAAGTATTAAAGATAGTGGAATTGGTATACCAAAAAGTGAATACAAGAATATATTTGAACGTTTTTATAGATTAGATAAATCAAGAGGTGCTAATGAGAAAGGCGTTGGAGTAGGACTTACAATAGCAAAATCAATAGTAAATGCTCATGGAGGAGAAATAGAAGTTTATAGTGAAATTAATAAGGGTTCTGAATTTATAATAAGTTTACCAAGTTAAAATATTATATAAAAATTGAATATGTAAGTTTATAACCTAAACATAATATGGGGTATAATGAGCTTGATAACAGAGTACAGGTAAGCATAGCATAAAGATTATTAACGAGTGGCTAAAAATTAACTATAGAAAAATATTCAGATATTGTTAGACTTAACGAATATAAAAATATTGAGTATATATAGTTTAAATTATAAGAAAGGGGGCTATATATCAAAATATAAATTATATTTTGATATATAGTAATTAATCATATGAAAAAATATAGTAAAAAAGTATTAGCAGCATCAAGTGTAATTACAGTTTTGGCTAACAATATAACTATAGCTAATGCCTCAGAATTAATTACAAGTAATGATGAATTTAATAAAAGTGTTTTATTAGAGAATCATCAAAGTACTGGGAAAAAAATATATGTTAAACAAATTCATGATGGAGTAGAAAATGGATCTGAAAGTAATCCATATAAAAGTTTTAGTACTGCTTATGAACAAGCAAAGGACGGAGATACAATTGTTTTAAATGGAAATGTAACTATTCTTGGGCAAGGAAGTGATGGAGCAGCTCCATTTATATGTAAAAAAAATATTACTATTGAAGGTATGGAAGGAACAGATGCTACATTAAACTCTAGAACTTCATTTCAATTAGAAGCGGATGTTGTACTGAAAAATTTTGCATGGTCTTTTCCAGGAGTGTCTGTAGATAATAGAGGAATATTTTTAAATGGTCATAAGTTAGTTATGAATAATGTTTCAGTTGAAAGTTCAACAGAAAAGAGTTGGCCAACAGTATATGGTAGTTCATCTGAAAGTATAAATAATAATGATTCAGAATTAGTAGTAGATAATACAACAGGAAAAAATACTATTTTTGAAAATATTTATGCTGGAAGTTATACAGGGAATTATACTGGAAATGTAACATTAAAGCTAAATAGTGGAGTTAAAATATTAGAAGATATTTATGCCAATGGAGTAAATGGTGGTGTAAATGGAAATATTAATATTAGTATTGGAAATATTTTTGCTAATAGTTTTAAGAAAGCAAGTAATCTTGGGCAAGCTAATTTAACTTTAAATAACCATAATGGTATGGCTGGAACAACTATTTTAGGTTTTAAAGACATTACATTAAACAATAGTAGTATTAAAATAAATGATGAATCTAATTTTGATGAAGTTAATGGAAGTTTAAGTTTATTAGGAGATAGTAAATTAGATATATCATCTAAAACAAATACATTAGATATTAAAGGTAACCTTTTAGGTGAAAATTCATCAAAGATAATTTTTTCTGAAAGTGGATCAATCAATGTAGAAGGTGCATTAAATGGAACACTTGAATTAAGAACAGAGGGAAATGATGCACAAACTTCAGGAATGATATTAGTAGATCATAAATATATTTCTGCATCTAATAATTCTACTGGACAAGTAATGTTTAAGCCATATTGGAATCAAACAATGTATGAATTAAAGTGTGAAAATGTTGATAATAAAAAACAATGGATTACTAGAGTTACAGATAAGCCTAAATTAGATAAAGTGGAAATAGAAGGAGAAAATAGAATTGATTTAAGTAATTATAGAGAAGAAGTTTATAATTTAGTATTTAAAGATATAAATGATAATTTACTAGAATACACTCCAATATTTGATTATAAAATTTTAGGGGTAGATGGACAAGAAGTATCAGAAGATGATATGTATCTTGAAGTTTCTGAAATGCAAAATGAAATGATTATTGAAATATATAATCCAAACTTACCTGTAGGAGATTATAAAATTATACTTACAGATACTTTAACTGGTAAAGAATTTATTCATGTAATTAAATTGTATAATAATGAAGAATCAGTTGTTACATTTGATTTTAATGGTGGTCATCAAAAAGATAACGTAGATATAAATAAAGCCTATTTTTCAGTAGGAAAAGATACATTAATAAATAAAATTGATGATCCAATAAGAAACGGGTATACATTTGAAGGTTGGTATACAGATACAAACTTTACAACTGAATGGGATTTTGAAAATGATAGTGTAAAGGAAGATGACATAACATTATATGCAAAATGGACAAAAAATAGCTATGATGTAGTATTTAACTCACAAGGTGGAAGTGAGGTAAAAGGACAAAGCGCTAAATTTGATGAAAAGATTGAAAAACCACAAGAACCAACAAAGGCTGGATATACATTTGCTGGATGGTATAAAGAAGAGCAATGCGAAAATCCTTGGGACTTCACAACGGATAAAGTACCAGCAAGTAATGTAACACTATATGCAAAGTGGACAAAAAATAGCTATGATGTAGTATTTAACTCACAAGGTGGAAATGAGGTAAAAGGACAAAGCGCTAAATTTGATGAAAAGATTAAAAAGCCACAAGAACCAACAAAAGCTGGATATACATTTACTGGATGGTATAAAGAAGAGCAATGCGAAAATCCTTGGGATTTCGAAACAGATAAAGTACCAGCGCATAATGTAACATTATATGCAAAATGGACAAAAAATAGCTATGATGTAGTATTTAACTCACAAGGTGGAAGTGAGGTAAAATGGCAAAGCGCTAAATTTGATGAAAAGATTGAAAAACCACAAGAACCAACAAAAGCTGGATATACATTTGCTGGATGGTATAAAGAAGAGCAATGCGAAAATCCTTGGGACTTCGCAACGGATAAAGTACCAGCAAGTAATGTAACATTATATGCAAAGTGGACAAAAAATAGCTATGATGTAGTATTTAACTCACAAGGTGGAAGTGAGGTAAAAGGACAAAGCACTAAATTTGATGAAAAGATTAAAAAGCCACAAGAACCAACAAAAGCTGGATATACATTTGCTGGATGGTATAAAGAACAGCAATGCGAAAATCCTTGGGACTTCGCAACGGATAAAGTACCAGCAAGTAATGTAACATTATATGCAAAGTGGACAAAAAATAGCTATGATGTAGTATTTAACTCACAAGGTGGAAGTGAGGTAAAAGGACAAAGCACTAAATTTGATGAAAAGATTAAAAAGCCACAAGAACCAACAAAAGCTGGATATACATTTGCTGGATGGTATAAAGAACAGCAATGCGAAAATCCTTGGGACTTCGAAACAGATAAAGTACCAGCGCATAATGTAACACTATATGCAAAGTGGATTTTAAATTCTACAGAACTAAATCATGCACCAACAATAAAAGCAGAAGATAAAGTATTACAGGTTGGAGATGAATTTAACCCATTAGCAGGAGTTACAGCAGAAGATGATGAAGATGGAAAAATCGTATTAACTGAAGCAAATATAATAAAGAATACAGTAAATATGAAAGAAGTAGGAACATATGAAGTTACATATAAAGTAACAGATAGCAAAGGCGCATCAGCAGTTAAGACAATAACAGTAACAGTAAATCCAAGGATTGAACAGTTAAATAAAGTACCAACAATAAAAGCAGAAGATAAAGTATTACAGGTTGGAGATGAATTTAATCCATTAGCAGGAGTTACAGCAGAAGATGATGAAGATGGAAAAATCGTATTAACTGAAGCAAATATAATAAAGAATACAGTAAATATGAAAGAAGCAGGAACATATGAAGTTACATATAAAGTAACAGATAGTAAAGGTGCATCAGCAATTAAGACAATAACTGTAATTGTTAAAAAAGGTAGTTCATTGGCACA
This sequence comes from Clostridium lentum, assembly GCF_014287815.1. Lineage (GTDB taxonomy): Bacteria > Bacillota > Clostridia > Clostridiales > Clostridiaceae > Clostridium > Clostridium lentum. Next base: position 9,600 of record NZ_JACOOQ010000009.1, on the reverse strand, counting down.
AAGTATAACTATAAATAATAAAATTAATAGTTTATATGTAGGAAGTAATAAAGTATTTACTGCAATTGTAAATGCAGAGGCAGATATACAAGAAGTAGAATGGTCAGTAAATAATGAGAGCATAGCATCAATAGAAGTTACAGGAAATAGTGTTAAAGTAACAGCAAAGGCAAAGGGACAAGTAACTATAACAGCAAAAACTAAAGATGGTAGCAATAAAATTGATACTTTTACTATAAATATAGAAGAATATGAAAACAATGTAGTAGATTTTGTTACTAATATTATAGATACAAATGTTGTTTCAGCTATAACAGGTTCAGGAGAAAAAGAATCTCCATTACAAATGGAAGTACAAAATATAAGCTTAGAAAAATTTACTGGATTTTTAAATAGCATTAAAGAATTAGATGCATTATTAGAAGAAAAACGAATAGATGGAGACTTTATAGTTTATAAAATAAAAGTTAAAAACACATCATTGGTTTCAAGAGTTGTAAGAACTATTAAAAATGAATCTAATGATGAAGCATACATAGAATTAAGAATATCAAAAGAATTAGATAATGTAAGCGTATTTGAATCAAAATTAGAGGAAGTTATATCTAAAATAGATGATGAGAATAAACCAGGTGATGAGAATAAACCAGGTGATGAAAATAAACCAGGTGATGAAAATAAACCAGGTGATGAAAATAAACCAGGTGATGAAAATAAACCAGGTGATGAGAATAAACCAGGTGATGGAAATAAACCGGGTGATGAAAATAAACCAGGTGATGAAAATAAACCAGGTGATGAAAATAAACCAGGTGATGGAAATAAACCAGGTGATGAGAGTAAACCGGGTGATGATAACAGACCAAATAACAAAGAAAATTTAAATAATCAAATAAAAATGGAAGATAGTAAAAAAGATAAATTACCTGAAACAGGAAAAAGAAGCTTGTTAGGATATATAGGAGCATTTACTATAGCAGCAGGTAGTTTATTGTTAGGTAAAAATAAGAAAAAATAAATTTATTTTGAGAATCTAATAAAATATATTAAAGGTGATAAGGTTTATTAAAATATAGACCTTATCATTTTTTATAAAAAATAAAGTAAAAATAAATTGTATATTTCATAAATATTTCATATTTAATATATATAATATTCTTGAAGTAATTAATCTAGGAGGAATACAATATGAGTATATTTAAAAGGGCAATATTATATATAACAAGAAAAAAAGTAAAAAGTATTATTATGTTATTAATATTATTTGGTATGGCAACTGCAGTTTTAAGTGGTATTTCAATTAAAAAGGCAACAAATTTAACTAAACAAGATTTAAGTAGCCAGATAGCTAATAAATTTGAAGTTAAAGCTAATCTTGGAACAAATTTTGATGGAACAGTTCCTGAAAGTTTGATAAATAAAATTTTAAATGTAAATGGTATAAAAAGCTATGATGGAATGATTCAAGGTGCAGGTTTAGATTTTAAGGAACTTGATTATGTAGAGCCTAAAAAAAGTACAATTCAATATAAAGATGAAAGATATAATAATCTTTTTTCTGTAGAGGGACATGTTTCTACAGAACTTGATACTAAGTTTGTAAGTAAATCACTTAAATTAGTTGAAGGAAGACATATTGTTAGTACAGATAATGGAAAAGTATTAATACATAAGTCCCTAGCTGAGAAAAATAACTTAAAAGTTGGAGATATATTAAAAGCAACTAAGAGTACATTAGATTATAAAGCAACAAGTATTTCTAAAAATGAATATGAACTTGAGATTGTAGGTATTTTTGAAAGTGAAAATGATGAGAGTGTAGGAAGTAAATTAGAAATTCCAGAAAATCTTATAATATCAGACATTAATACTTTGAAAGCGTTATATAGTTACTCAGATGGAAATATTCAATATACAAATGCTGTATTTAACACAAGTAGTAATGTAGAAGATGTAATATCACAAGTTAAGAAGATTTCTGAAGATTGGAGCAAGTATACAATAGAAAAAAGTGAAGATACTTTTTTAGCTTTAAGTAAGACATTTGAGGTTTTAGATAAAATTATAAATATTGTTTTAATTGGAGCTATTATTGCAGGAGTATTAGTACTTTCATTAGTTTTAATATTCTGGATTCAAGGAAGAATTCATGAAACAGGAATATTACTTTCTATTGGCGTATCAAAATTTAATATTATATCTCAATATATTATTGAATTATTAATCATAAGTTTAATAGCTTTTGGATCATCTTATTTTTCAAGTAAAGCAATTTCACAAAATATAGGGAATGCAATAATTAATCAAGCTAGTAAACAAGCAGTGCAAGAAGTGCAAAATGGTTTTGGAGGAAATAATATAGGAAATGATTCTAATTCGTCTTTAGCAACGCGTACTATAGATGAGATTGATGTAAAGGTAGAATTTAAAGAATTAATTTATGTATATGTTATAGGAAGTGGAATTATAATTATTTCAGTATTATTATCTTCTGTGTCAATAATTAGATTAAAACCAAAGGAAATATTATCAAAAATGAGTTAGTAAATATTAAATTTAAAAAATTATAATTTCTTTTAAAATTAACAATGATTTTACATTGGATTTGTTATCATAAAAACATAGAAAGGATAACTAAAAAAACAAGACAGTTTAAAAGTATTAAAAGAGTTAAGTTATCAGAAAAGTTTTTGAGTAAGGAAGGATGATAAATTATGAAAAGATCAGTAATATTTGGAGTAGTATCATTAGCAATAGTAGGATTACTAGGCTTTGTAGGAGGTAGAGCAAGTAATAAAGAAGTAAGCAAAGCAAATAATAAAACTACAAGTTCATATAGCAGTAATGGAAATACACAGAATAATGTTGATAAAGAAATTGCAAATAGTAATTCGTATAGTAATTCATATAGCAATAAATATAATAATTCTTATAATAACTCAAGTAGTAGTTCATATAGCAATGAAGGAAGTGATGAGGATATTTCTTTTGAATTAAGTGAAGAAGATTTAGCAAATTTAAAAAATGGATTAGGATTAACAGTTAATGGACAAAAGGTAGATATAACTGGATTTGATGAAAAATTTAGAGAAGAAGTAAAAGCTGCTGGCTTTGAATAAACAAAAAAATAAAAATATTTATAATAATATTAAAAACCCCTGTAGTATAATTATAATTTTTATATTATAATTAATAAATAACTCCATATCGAATGATATGGAGTTATTTTATTAAATAAAATAGGAGAAATTATGTTATGAGATTATTAATTGTAGAAGATGAAGCTGATATAGTACATGCTTTACAGAGAGGGTTAAAAAATGAAGGTTATGCAGTTGATGTAGCAATTGATGGAGAAGAGGCTTTAGAATTTTTAAGTGTGAACACATATGATTTATTAGTTTTAGATATAAATCTTCCAGGTGTAGACGGATTTTATATATTAGAAAAACTTAGAGAAAGTGATATAAATACAAGAGTGATAATTGTATCCGCAAATAGAGAAATTGAAGATAGAATAAAAGGTTTAGATTTAGGGGCTAATGATTATTTAGTGAAGCCATTTGATTTTTTGGAGTTAACAGCAAGGATAAGAGCTCTTCTAAGAAGAGAATTTGCCAGTAAACCTTCAATTATAAATGAAGGAAAATTATCCATAGATTTATCGAAACATAAGGTTACATATGATGATGAAGCTATTAATTTAACACTAAAAGAATATTCACTTTTAAAATATTTAGTTCAAAATAAAGATAAAATTATAAGCTCAGAAGAATTAATAAATCATGTTTGGGATGAAAATGCAGATCCTTTCACAACAGTAATAAGAGTTCATGTATATTCTCTTAGAAAAAAATTAACAGCTGTTAGTGGCAATGAAAATATGATTAAAACTATTAAGGGAGTAGGATATTTATTTGGAGGAGACACTAGTGAATAATATAAAGATAAAATTAAAATGGAAGCTTACATTATTTACTATATTAATAATGACAATAACTAGTGGAATTCTTGTTTTTAGTATTAATTATGATGTAAGGCATACAGTTCCACAGTTAAAAGGAGTAATTAATTCAAATACAGGAGATGTTAAAATAGATTTAAATAGTGATTTTAAAGCTGAAATTGATAATATATCAATAGAATCTGCTATAGAGGAAACAACATCAAGAATTTACTGGCTTTCAATAACAACATTTATTTTAGTAGTAATAATTGGAGGTATGTGCACTTATTTTGTAGTAAATAATGCTTTAATTCCAATTGTGGAATTAAATAAAAATATAAAAAAAATAAATGAGGATAATTTAACTTCTAACTTAAGTGTTAAAGGCCCTAATGATGAAATTAAGGAACTTACAATTTCTTTTAATAAAATGATAGCAAAATTAGAAAATGCTTTTACATCCCAAAAGAGATTTAATTCTAGCGTGGCCCATGAATTAAAAACGCCATTAGCTGTGATTAAAACTAATATAGATGTTTTAAAAAGAAGCAATTGTAAAAGCATAGAAGAATATGATAAAACATTAGCAATTGTAGAAAAATCAATATTAAAGATGAACTTAATAATAGAAACAATGTTAGATATAATAAAGCAAGAGAATGCACCTTTAAATGAAAGTGTTAGTATAAGTGAAATATTAGAAGATATAGTAGATGACTTGGATATTATTGCTGATAAAAAAAATATACAATTAAAATTAAATACAAATAATATAAAGAGTAAAATAAAGGGAAATGAAATTATGTTATATAGAGCATTTTATAATGTAATTGAAAATGCTATTAAATATAACAAAATTAATGGAACTGTAAATATATTATGTAGTGAGGATTATAATATTATTAAAGTAAAGATTATAGATACTGGAAAAGGTATAAAAGAAGAGGAGTATGAAGAAATTTTTAAACCTTTTTATAGATGTGAAGGAATTAATACATATTCAGATAATGGAGTTGGACTAGGATTATCATTAACTCAATCAGTTATAAAACTTCATGGTGGGGAAATTAAAGTAAAAAGTAAACTAAATGAAGGAACAGAATTTAATTTAATTTTGCCATATATATCATAAATTAAACTTTAATAATTATATTTTATGAGGTGAAGAAATTTGAAAGTTAATATATTAATAGTTGAAGATGAAGTGGATATAAGAGAAGGGGTAAGTGAATACTTATCAGAAGTTGGTTACAATGTTATAAGTGCTGAAGATGGAATGCAAGCAATAGAAATATTTAATAAAAATAAATTTGATTTAGTAATTTTAGATATAATGTTACCAAAAGCCAATGGATTTATTGTGTTAAATAAAATTAGAGAAGAAAGTAATGTTCCTGTAATTATGCTAACCGCAATGAGTGATGATTATACTCAAATTATGAGTTTTGATGAAAAAGCAGATGACTATATTACAAAACCATTTTCAATAATATTGCTACATAAAAGAATAGAAGCTTTACTTAGAAGAAGATTAAAAGATGATGAAAGTAAAAAATGGTATTATAAAGATATTGAAATTGATTTTGAAGGATATTCAGCAAAAAAGAACGGTAACAATATAGATTTAAAACCTAAAGAAATAAAATTATTGGAATTATTATTAAAATATAGTGGAAAAGTTTTAACAAGAACTCAAATATTAGATAATATATGGAATATTGAAGAATCACCAAATGATAGGGTAATTGATGTATATATTAAAAATATTAGAAAAAAATTAGAGTTGGATTGTATAATAACAGTTAAAGGAATTGGATATAAATTTGAGGAGATGTAATGAAAAAATTAAAATTATTTTCAAAGACATACATATTTACAATGGCTTTAATAAGTATGATAATTATAATTTCACATATTTTAATATACTTAGGATTGCCAAAGGTATACATAAGTAATAAAGAAAAAGAAAGCGATAATATTATTGAAGATTTAATTAAAGAAATAAATAAAGTTGATGCTGATATAGAAAAGTCATTTAAATTAGCTGAAAATTTTTCAGAAAAGTATAATATTAAAATTTCATTAACATTAAATGAAGAAAAGAAAACTTTTCAAGGACATGAAGATGTTGATATATATTTAGATCAAAATTCAGTTAGTGATGAAACAATAGTACTTCCAGATATAAAAAGTGATAGTATTATAAAAGATTATGAAGAAGGTATCACAGGTTCTAAAAGTGAAGAGGATTTTAATCAATATATTAATATAAATAATTCATCAATAATAAAAAGTAAAAGCTTTAAGACAATAAATGATATAAATGGTAATATACAAATGGCCATGGATTTAGAGGCATTTACAGAAACTAGAGACGTTATATTAAAAATATTACCATACTCTATTTTAGTAAGCTTATTTATAGCATTAATAGCATCATATATATATTCTAAAAAAATTACAACTCCAATAAAAGAAATTTGTGATGTTACAAAAGAAATGGAAAACTTAAATAAGAGAGCTTTTTGCAAAGTAGAAACGGAAGATGAAATAGGTATATTAGCATATAACATAAATAATTTATATGAAAATTTATTAAATACAATTCTATCATTAGAAGAGGAAATAGAAAATGTAAGTAAATCTGAAAAAATTAAAGTGGATTTTTTAAGAAGTGCATCACATGAACTTAAAACACCGTTAATGAGTATGCATATAATGCTTGAGAATATGATACTTGGTGTTGGAAAGTATAAAAATCATGATATATATTTAGAAAAATGTAAGGAAGTAGTAAATCAATTAAGTAAGATGGTACAAGAAATTTTAGATACTTCAAGGCTTAATACTCTAGATAATAAAAATGAAAAGATAATAGATTTATCACAAATAGTAAATGAAATAGTAGATACATATAAATTAATAGCTAAATCAAGACAAATTAATATTAATATTAATTTAGAAGATTCTTTTAATATTAGTATAGATGAAAAATTATTTACAAAAGCTATTTCTAATATTATTTCTAATGCAGTAAATTATACTGATGAAGGAAAAGAAATAAGAATTTATATAAAAAATAATAAACTTATTATAGAAAATGACTGTACACCTATTTCTAATGAGCATTTAGAACATATTTTTGAAGCATTTTATAGAGTTGAGTTTGATAGAAATAAGAGTAGTGGTGGAAATGGATTAGGATTATATATAGTTCAGCAAATATTGACAACTACCAAATTAACTTATTCATTTAAACCAATTAAAAATGGAATGAAATTTGAAATAGATTTTAATAATAAAAATATTATTTAAGTAAAAAGAGCTGTCGCACTAAAAAATATATATACATTGTTATTTAATTTCATAAATATTTCATATTACATTGATAAAATGTGATTAAGTTAAGTGAGGAGGAAAAAACAATGAATGTATTTAAAAGAGCGAGATTATATATAACAAGAAAAAAAATGAAAAGTCTTATTATGTTATTTATATTATTTGGAATAGCAACAGCTGTTTTAAGTGGGATTTCAATTAAAAAAGCTGCAACTATAGCAAAGGAAAATTCTATTAAAGATATAGACAATAGATTTGAGGTTCAATCTAATTTTGCATCAAACTTGGATGATTCTGTTCCAGAAAGTTTGGTTAATAAAATTTCAAAGGTAGATGGAATTAAAGGATATGATGGAGTAATTCAAGGAGCTGCATTAGATTTTAAAAATCTTAATCATATAGATGCAGAAAAGAATGTAGTTCAATATAAAGATGATTCTGAATATGAAAAACTTTTTACAGTAGAAGGTCATACATCTACAGAGTTTGATACTAAATTTATAAGTAAATCATTTAAGCTGGTAGAAGGAAGACATATTGTTGAAAGTGATAAAAACAAAGTATTAATTCATAAGGCTTTAGCTGAAAAGAATAATTTAAAAGTTGGAGATAAAATAAAAGGAACTAAAAATAATGTTGATTATAATGTATCTTCAATGTCACCAGATGAATATGAATTTGAAATTGTAGGAATATTTGAAAGTGCAAATACTGAAAGATCAGGACATAAAACAGAGCTTTCAGAAAATCTTATAATATCAGATATGTACACTTTAAAAACTTTATATGGATACTCTGATGGAAATATTAAGTATACAAATGCTATATTTAACACAAGTGATAAAGCTGAAAATGTATTGCCAAAGGTTAAGCAAATTTCAGCTGATTGGAATAAATACACAATAGTAAGAAGTCAAGATACATTCTTAGCTTTAACTAAGTCATTCGATACTTTAGGTAAGATTGTAAATATAATTTTAGTTGGAGCATTTGTAGTAGGAGTAGTTGTATTATCATTAATTTTAGCGTTTTGGATTCAAGGAAGAATTCATGAAACTGGAATATTACTTTCAATTGGAGTATCAAAGTTTAATGTTATTTCACAATATATTATTGAATTATTACTTATAAGTGTATTAGCTTTCGGAGCATCATATTTTTCAAGTAAGGTAATTTCACAAAATATAGGTAATGCAATAGTTAATCAAGCAAGTAAACAAGCTGTACAAGATGTTGAAAGTGGATTTGGAGGATTTAACTTAGGAAATGATCCTAATAGTAACTTGCTAACTCATACTGTAAGTGAAATTGATGTAAAAGTAGATGCTAAAGAAGTAGTTTATGTGTATATTTTAGGAACTGGTATTATAATAATTTCAGTATTACTATCATCAGCATCAATAATTAAATTAAAACCAAAAGAAATATTATCAAAAATGAGCTAGGAGGGAGATAAATGTCAATTTTAGCATTAAATAAAGTAAATTATTCATATAAAAATGGAAAAAGTGTTTTAAGTGATGTAAGTATGGAATTTGAAAAAGGTAAATTTTACACTATATTAGGTGTTTCAGGTTCAGGAAAATCAACATTATTATCATTATTAGCTGGATTAGATGAGCCGAAAAGTGGAGCAGTTCTCTATAATAATGAAGATATAAAAATAAAGGGATATGAGAAACATAGAAAAAATAATATTTCGTTAATTTTTCAAAATTATAATTTAATAGATTATATGACACCACTAGAAAATTTAAAAATAGTTAATCCAAAAGCTGATAAATCAATATTAAATGATTTAGGATTAAAAGATGATGAAATTAATAGAAATGTATTACAATTGTCAGGAGGACAGCAACAACGTGTAGCTATTGCAAGAACATTAGTTGCAGATTCGCCAGTAATATTAGCAGATGAGCCTACAGGAAATTTAGATAGTGGAACAGAAGATGAAATTATAGAAATATTAAAAACAAGTGCACATAAGCATGGAAAATGTGTAATAGTTGTTACCCATAGTAAGGAATTAGCTAAGAAATCAGATGTTATACTTGTATTAAAGAATAAGAAGTTAACTATGTAATATATATAAAGACTACATTGAATTAATAATTTAATGTAGTCTTTATTTTTTTTAAAGTACAGGAAAGTATAAAATTTTCGATGGCTGAAAGTTATATGTTATCTAGCATTCAGCCTTTAAATATGTTAAATTTATTAATTATAAATTAGAGGTTTTTACATATGAAAAAAGGTAAAATAAAAATAATACTAGAAGATCACTGGCATGGGTTCTTAAAAATATATGAAAATAA